>NZ_JBYLHS010000001.1:0-1428184 GCF_057748275.1 Planococcus sp. VCh962 | reverse complement strand
AAGAGATTTCTGCAGTCAATGAACAACCTGCTAATGAAAAAGTAATGGAAGTTCAAGAAATGCCAGTTATCGTAGAAGTGCCGGAAGTTCAAGAACAAGCTGTTACTGAAGATGCACCGGAAATCCAAGGCAAAGCAGTGATTGAAGATCAAGCGATTGTTCAGCAAAAAACCGGAAATTCAAGGCAACATTTGTCTGATGCCGTATCCAGTGAAGCAGCTCCTGAAGCTGCTGAAGTTGTGATGGCTGAAGTACAAGAAACAGCAGTCGAAGTTCCAAAACCAAAACCGTTGAAGAAAACTGCTGAACCGGAAGGAAAGCGTGAGAAAACGGTGCCGTTTAATGTACTGATGCTGAAGTCAGACAAAGAGCGTCTAAAAAAACCGTTTCCGGCGAAGCCTGCTGTTCCAGAAAGCAAAAAAGAGGAGTCTTCAAAGATTGAAGAGAAACCATCCAAAGGACTAGCGGTAAAAACGCAATTAATGTCTGAAGTGATAGCTTCTTCGAAAACTGAAGAACCGGTTGAAGAGTCTAAAGAAGAAATAATTCCATATGAACATCCTGAAATCGATGTTCTGCGTCCCCCTGAAAATGATTTAGTAGATGAAATTTGGATGGAAGAGCAAGGAGAGCGGCTGATAGAAGCGTTATCACATTTCCAGATTCAAGCATCGATATTAAGCATTGTCCAAGGACCTGCAGTTACTCAATTTGAAGTGACGGTTGCACAAGGAGTTAAAGTCAGCAAAATCCGCAATCTGGCAGACGATTTGAAACTGGCATTAGCAGCAAAAGATATTCGCATTCAAGCGCCGATTCCAGGAAAAAGTTCGATAGGAATCGAAATTCCTAATCGGAAATCTCGCCCAGTCCGCATTTCAGAAGTAATTGGCAGTTCTGTTTTTACTAGTTCAGAATCACCGCTCGAAGCAGCACTTGGACTCGATTTAACAGGGAAACCTGTTACTCTGGATTTACGGAAGATGCCGCATGGCTTGATAGCGGGGGCTACCGGCTCTGGTAAAAGTGTATGCATCAATTCATTGTTGGTAAGTTTATTGTATAAATCGTCTCCGCGTGATTTAAAATTATTGCTGATTGATCCGAAAATGGTGGAGCTCGCTCCGTACAATCATATTCCCCATCTCGTCAGCCCTGTCATTACTGATGTCAAGGCAGCTACAGCTTCGCTTAAATGGGCAGTTGAAGAAATGGAACGGCGTTACAAGCTTTTTGCGCATGCCGGGGTGCGAGATTTAAACCGTTACAATAAACTGGTTAAAGAAAAAGGCGATTATGCGCAGCACTTGCCTTATATTTTAATAATCATTGACGAATTGGCTGATTTAATGATGATGTCGCCTTCTGATGTAGAAGACGCTATTTGCCGGATTGCCCAAAAAGCACGAGCATGCGGTATTCATCTTGTGATTGCGACACAACGCCCTTCAGTAGATGTTATCACCGGGCTCATCAAATCCAATATTCCAACGCGAATTGCCTTTTCAGTATCTTCCCAAGTAGACAGCAGAACAATCCTGGATTCACAAGGAGCAGAACGTCTGTTAGGAAGAGGGGATATGCTGTATCTTGGAAATGGAATGTCGGCACCTGTGCGGCTTCAAGGCACGTTTGTGACGGATGAAGAAATTGAAGAAGTTATTGCTCATGTCCGAAAGCAAGGCGAACCTGAATATTTCTTTAAAGAAGAAGAGCTGATTAAACTTAATGATTCTCCTGATGTGCAAGATGATTTATTTGAAGAAGCTTGCCGTTTTATCATTTCACAAGGCAGTGCTTCGACCTCTCTGTTGCAGCGGAAGTTCCATATTGGCTATAATCGGGCAGCAAGATTAATGGACTTGATTGAACAGCATGGCTTTATCTCTGAACAAAACGGCAGTAAAGCAAGAACAGTTTTGATAACAGAAGAGGATATGGCTGATGTTTTTCAGTAATTAATGCCCATGAAGCTTTGAATAACAGGAAATATCGGTCATATCATCGGCTAGGTGAAAGATGGTATAATCGAGTGATTGCATTTTGTGACCAGCTATAGATTTCGCACGGCGATTCGTATAGACTAATTTTCAACTTCCACAGGAGGTTCATTTATGACAGTTTTACATTTTACCGGAATTAAAGGTTCCGGTATGAGCCCGCTTGCCCAGATCATGCATGATATGGGAGAACAGGTGCAAGGCTCAGACATTGAGAAATATTTTTTTACAGAAGACCGTCTGCATGAAAGAGGCATTACAATCCTGCCTTTTGACGAAAACAATATTCATGAAAATATGACGATTATCGCAGGTAACGCCTTTAACGATAATCATCCTGAGCTGGTAAAAGCACGGGAACTGGGGGCGACAATCATCCGCTACCATGAGTTCTTAGGCGATTTGATGAAGCAGTATGTCTCAGTCGCAATTACCGGAGCACATGGCAAAACATCTACTACCGGTTTGATGGCACATATACTTGATGGTTACAAACCTGTTTCTTATTTAATCGGGGATGGCACTGGCTATGGCAAAGCGAATTCTCATTTCTTTGTTGCCGAAGCATGTGAATACCGGCGCCATTTTTTAGCGTATCATCCAGACTACGCTATTATGACCAATATCGATTTTGATCACCCGGATTATTTTGGAGATATCGATGATGTCTTTAAAGCGTTTGAAGAAATGGCCCAGCAAGTGAAGAAATGTATTATAGCTTGTGGAGATGATGAATATCTGCAAAGAATTCAAGCGCCGGTTCCAGTGGTTTACTACGGATTTGGACCGGAAAATGATTTTCAGGCAACTAATGTGATCAAGACAACAACAGGCACTACCTTTGATGTAGTCATTAGAAATGAATTTTTCCACACCTTTACGATTCCGATGTTCGGTGACCATGCCATATTGAATGCTTTGGCAGTAATCTCACTTTGCCATTATGAGAATATACCAGCAGACATTATACAGCAGCAGTTTTCGGATTACAGCGGAGTAAAACGCCGTTTTACACAAACCGAAGTAGGGGGCCATATTTTAATCGATGACTATGCCCACCATCCGACGGAAATCCGTGCCACTTTGCAATCGGCACGTCAAAAGTTTCCTGACCGGGAATTGGTTGCAATATTTCAGCCGCATACCTTTTCCCGTACACAAGCGTTCCTGCAGGAGTTTGCAGATAGCCTAGGCGAAGCGGATCATGTCTACCTATGCGATATCTTTGGCTCAGCACGTGAAGCGGCAGGAGTCTTGACAATCCATGATCTCGAAGCGAAAATCGAAGGCAGCCACTTTTTACAAATGGATAATGTAGCTTCATTGCTTTCACATGACAAAGGCGTCTTTTTGTTTATGGGTGCTGGAGATGTTACTAAATTCCAAGAAGCGTTTGAAAAACTAATTACTGAAGAAGAGACAGTTTGACTTTCGAGTCAAATTGTCTTTTTTTTATGAAGGAATTCCTATAAATTTGTTGAATTAATCTAAAGACCCTGTGTTTAGGCAGACTAAGGGTAGGGTAGAAAAGATAGTATAACAGTTTTGAAAAAAGGAGGAAACAGCATGGATTGGAGAATATTGCTTTACATAGCTGCAATTGTCGCGGCTATCGGATTTTTAATTTTATGCGTAGCATTGGCTATGACATTAAATTCCCTTAAAAACACATTAAAAGAAGTTTCAGGCACTGTATCCGGCTTGGAAAATCAATTACAGGGTGTGACGTTGGAGACAACGAATCTTCTGCATAAGACAAATGAATTAGCAGAAGATATCCAAGTGAAATCAGAGAAGTTAAATACGGTGGTAGACGCCGTCAGGGGTGTCGGTAATGCTGTAACAGACCTGAACTCTTCTGTACGACGCATCACAACTACAGTTTCTTCGCAAGTTGAAGAAAATGAAGACAAGATTGCTCAAGTTGTTCAATGGGGCAATGTTGTCATGGGTATCCGCGACAAATGGAAAGAGCGCAAAATTTATGAGGCACGCGCTTCATCATCTTATGCACCAGTTCCTGGGCAAAAGCGTTTGCCACATAACGATCAGTTTTAATTGACTAAAACAATAATGGAGGAATGTAAAATGACACAAAACAACAATAATAACCAAGGTCAAAATTATAATGAATCGCAATACAATAAAAACTACTATTCTCCAAGCGATCAAAACACGAATCAGAATCCAAACCAAAACACCAATCAAAACGCCAACCCAAATACGTATTACGCAAATGAAAGTGCTTTTAACCAAAGCGATTACGTGCCGCAGTCATATGGTATGGGGAACCGCTACGATGATTTATATGATTACGAAGAAGAAACAGGCTCAAAAGATTTCATCATTGGAGCATTGATTGGGGGAATCATCGGAGCCGCGACTGCTTTATTCCTAGCTCCTAAATCAGGCAAAGAATTACGCTCTGATTTGAATACACATGCTGGAACTTTGAAAGAAAAAACTTCAAGCTATACTGATACAGCTAAAGAGAAATCCAGCGGCTTGACTCAGCAAGTAAAACAACAGTCGACGAAAGTTGTTGATAAAGTGAAAAACCTTAAAGGCGGCCAGTCTCCAATGGATGATGGCACAGCATCTTCTGAAGGTGAAGAACAAATTGAAATGCTGGATACTGTCCAAAATTCAGTGGACCAAGCTGAATCAGCGGGCCATGAAGCATTTGCTTCAACTGCAAGCGCGCTGAGAGAAGCAGTAGAAGAAGTTAAAGAAGAGAAAAAAGAAGAACAAAAAGGAAGCTCAAGCACTAGCGGTTCTACTAGCACATCTGGTACAACAGGCACAACAGGTACAACAGGCTCGACTAGCACAACCGGATCAACAGGCACTACGTCAACCGGAACTGGCAGCACAAGTACATCTGGAACTTCTGGAAGCACTGGCAGTTCAAACAAAAACAATTCAAGCAACAACAGCTTCAATAAAAACAGCACAAGCAACAATAAATCAAATTCAAGCAGCAATAGCTCCAATAAAAACAATTCGAGCAATAACAAATCAACGAAATGATCTAGGAGCGGGTTAAATGGAAAATTTAGTGCGTGTACAAGATTTAGACAGTTTAAAACAAGCAACAGCTGGAACCCAGCATTACTGGTTATTCAAACATAGCAGCACATGCCCAGTTTCAGCTGCCGCTTGGAATGAGCTCAATGAATATTGTTCCTTGCATCCTAATCAATTATTTTTGTTTCTGGTTGTTCAGGAAGATCGTGAGCTATCGACAAATATTGAGGCGCTTACGCAAATCAAGCATGAATCGCCTCAATTATTTCACTTTGCCAATCAAGTAGTTGATTGGCATGCATCGCATGGCGATATTACCAGTAAAGCGATGCAGGAATTTATTGCATAAACAAAAAGCCGAAGCCTTGCCGCTTCGGCTTTTTGCTGACTTTAGCGCTTTAGCACGTTGAATCACTAAAATAAATTGCGTGACTTTATCGAATACTTTGCTTATAATAGTCCTATTATGTTATTATGATTCACTAAGTAAGGTGATTCACGAAAGGGGAAGTAAAAGAATGAGCCATTCAGAATTAGAGCAGCTTAGAGAAAAAGTCGATGCAGTCAACCTGCAAATTCTTTCTCTTATCAACGAAAGAGCAACAGTCATCCAAGAAATCGGTAAGATCAAGGAGAAACAAGGGGTAAACCGCTACGATCCATTACGTGAGCGCCATATGCTGAATCTCTTAAAAGAAAATAATAACGGGCCATTGGCACAAAAAACCGTTGATCATATTTTTAAAGAAATTTTCAAATCAGCCCTTGATATGCAAGAAGAAGATCATCGTAAAGCACTTTTAGTTTCACGTAAAAAGAAAGCCGAAGATACAGTAATCACAATCAACGGAGAGCGAATCGGTGAAGGTACACCTTCCTTCATCTTTGGTCCTTGTGCAGTAGAATCCCAAGAGCAAGTGTCAAAAGTTGCTGAAGCAATCGGAGGTAAAGGTCTTCGTTTAATCCGAGGCGGGGCATACAAACCACGTACTTCTCCATATGATTTCCAAGGCTTAGGGCTTGAAGGTCTAAAAATGTTAAAAGCGGCTGCGGATCAATACAATTTAGCTGTTGTTTCTGAAATTGTGACCCCTCACCATTTGGAGGAAGCTTTGCCATTCGTGGATGTAGTCCAAATTGGAGCGCGCAATATGCAGAACTTCGAACTTCTAAAAGCAGTTGGCCAAATCAACAAACCGGTTCTTCTGAAAAGAGGGATGTCAGCTACAATTGATGAGTTCATTAATGCTGCCGAGTACATCATCGCTTCCGGTAACGACCAAATTATTCTTTGTGAACGTGGTATCCGGACATATGAAAAAGCAACAAGAAATACGCTTGATATCTCAGCTGTTCCAATTCTGAAACAAGAAACACATCTTCCGGTGTTTGTAGATGTGACGCACTCAACTGGACGCCGCGATTTATTGCTTCCGGCTGCTAAAGCGGCAATTGCAATCGGTGCTGATGGAGTGATGGCAGAAGTACATCCAGATCCTGCCGTTGCATTGTCAGACGCTGCACAGCAAATGGATTTAAACCAATTCGACGAATACTACGATGCTTTGATGAAATTCATGAAGCAATACGAATTGAAAATGTAATTGATAAAAGCCGGGCAACCCCCGGTTTTTTATTTTTAGCTATAAACTGAGCTAATCATTTCAGCAGTCGATATTCCGCAAAACAGGTGTTAAGACATTGGCCGAGGGCGGTGAGGCCGACGTCTTTGCGACGAAGCGGGACGTTAAAAGGTCATTTTAAAGTTCATTTTAAAGTTCATTTTAAATAATTAAATTCCAAGATAATTGTCAGTTATCAATGGATTCTGAGGCAAAAAGACGATGCTTTTATGAAAATCGCAATAGTTTTGTAAAATGTCACCAGTAGAATCTAACATTGCCTTATTTTTAGTTGATATGGTGAAACTTTTTGTCGTATGATAAAAGATATAGGAAAGGAGGGCGCACCCGTGACCGTTACAATTTATGATGTAGCAAGAGAAGCGAATGTATCCATGGCTACAGTATCTCGAGTAGTCAACGGCAATCAGAACGTAAAACCTGCTACAAGAAAAAAAGTATTAAAAGTGATAGAAGAGTTAGGTTATCGCCCTAATGCTGTAGCAAGAGGGCTGGCAAGCAAAAAGACCACCACGGTCGGCGTCATCATTCCCGATATTTCGAATAGTATGTATGCCGAACTTGCCCGTGGGATTGAAGATATTGCAACAATGTACCGTTATAATATCATTCTGTCGAATTCAGATCAAAAGCAGAACAAAGAACTTCAATTGCTTGAAACAATGCTTGGAAAACAAGTGGATGGCATAGTTTTCATGAGCGATGTAATTACAAGTGAACTTCTTTATGAAATGGAGCGATCTCCGACTCCAATCGTTTTAGCAGGGTCTATCGATGAATCGAATAAAATTGCATCGGTAAATATCGATTATTATGGTGCAGCTTATGAAGCCGTGAAGAAATTGATTGACAACGGCCATAAAAAAATTGCCTTTGTTTCGGGACTGCTTAGCTCAAAAGTCAATAAGGATTATAAGCTGAAAGCTTATCTGCAAGCTTTAAAAGATGCAGGAATTGAAATTGATGAGCGGCTTGTTGTTGAATGCAATAATTCCTATGACGAAGCGATTGAGGCTGTTGAAACCTTAAAACCTCTTAATCCTACAGCGTATTTTGTCAGCAATGATGAAATGTCAATTGGTGTTATACATGCAGTAGAAGCCAATGGGAAAAAGATTCCAGAGGATGTCGAAATTATCAGTTACGAAAATTCCAAGTTAGCGCGTATGGCACGTCCTATGCTAACTTCGGTTGCGCTTCCTCTGTACGATATTGGAGCCGTTTCCATGCGTCTTTTGACGAAATACATGAACGCGGAAGAAATAGAAGAAAAACAAGTTATTCTTCCTTATCGTATCGAAGAGCGGGAGTCTACCAAAAATCAAGGATAACCGAATTATAGGCAAAAGATAAAAAGGAGCAGCCCTGTTAAATCAGGGCTGCTCCTTTTCAGCTTGTTGAGGAAGTTAAAGTTTCTATTAGTGATCTTTCCTTAACCGATATTTCGCCCACCAGCTCCGCTTGCCGCGGGCGAGCGCCAAGCCGCTTCGTCGCTTACGCTCCTGTCTCTGCATCGCTTCGCTAGCTTCGAGACATGAAAGGGCGTTGCAGGGTCTCGGCTGTCTCGCTATCCCGCAGGCAAGACATTAGCCGACGCCTGCGAGGCTAAGTCTTTGCGACGAAGCAGCGAAGCGATGCAGGAGCAGTATGTTTTCCTCCGCTAGTTGGCTCCATATCTAAGGAGCAGATACAAACATTGAAGAGCTTTCCGAATCAGCTCCTTATTCCAGAGAATCGCTACAGGTGTCAAAAGGAAACTGAATGCAGCGGAAGGCGGCGACTTCTGCGGGAATAGGGCGAGTCCTGAGACCCCGCAGGGAGCGTCCGCGAGCGAGGAGGCTCAGGCCGCACTCCGCGAAAAGCGTCCGTCCTGGAGCGAAATGAAAAAAAAGAATAAGAGTTTCTCGACAGCCTGAAAAGGAGCAGCCCTGTTAAATCAGGGCTGCTCCTTTTCTATGCGTTTCGGATCATGTATAAGGCTTTGTTCAGCATTTGATGGTTCTTATCGGTAATTTCTTCTTTGCGGGGGATGGCTTGATACATATTAGCTGGATCTTCCCATGTTGGAATCAAAGGTACTGGAGATTCCTGCTGCCATTTGGAAAGCCAATCCTCCGGCAATTTTCCGGAAGGAAGAGGAAAATTGTTCATCTCCATCCAAATGAGCGACCATGCCCGAGGCACAACCCGCCAAATGTCATAGCCACCGCCTCCGACGGCAATCCACCGTCCTTCACAATACTCATGAGCCAGTTCATGAGCGATGCGGGGGATTTCGCGGTAGATGTCCATCGTGCCGTATAAATGAGTCAGGGGGTCCAGATAATGCGCGTCAGCGCCATTCTGTGTTAAAATCACGTCCGGTTTAAAAAATTCGATAATTTCTTTCATAGCAGTCCGGTAAATCTCCAAGAACGATTCATCTTCCGTGAAAGCATCTATCGGAAAATTGAATGAGGTGCCATAGCCTTGGCCGCTGCCGCGTTCGTTGATATTGCCGGTGCCCGGAAACAAATAACGGCCGGTCTCGTGAATGGAAACGGTGCAGACATCTGGATCATCATAAAAGCACCATTGCACACCATCGCCGTGGTGTGCATCGGTATCAATATAAAGTACCCGGGCGCCGTATTTCTTCTTCATATAGTTGATGGCGACAGAGCTGTCGTTATAAATGCAAAAACCCGATGCCTTACCCCGGAAACCATGATGGAGGCCACCGCCAAGGTTTAGAGCGTGCTGTGCTTTGCCTTCCATGACATAATCGACTGCAGTCAGCGTGCCTCCAACCAGGCGTGCGCTTGCTTCGTGCATATTCTCGAATATAGGGGTGTCTTCTGTTCCGATGCCATAGCTTTCCCCGGCTTCCGGTGTAATTTCACCGCGGCTTGCTTGTTTAACAATTTCAATATAGCGCTGATCGTGGGCAAGCATCAATTCTTCATCGGTCGCAATACGGGCAGGCACGACAAGTTCTTCTGGAAGCGCATTCATTTTCCGGAGCAGATCGACAGTCAAAACAAGCCTTTTTTGATTGAAGGGATGGGTTTCAGAAAATTTATACCCCAATTGATCTTCTGAATAGATGAATACGGCATGTTTTATTCGTTCATTTGTGGTGTGTTTGGCCATAAAACATCGAAACCTTCTTTTTGTAAGTCGTTTACGATGGCTAACGGGTTCATGGTTTGAACTCGAAAGACCAAGATTTTGTTTGCGCTGCTTTTTTTATCGGGGTAAACCAGCACACTCAATACATTGACTTGATGATTGTAAAAGACCTTGGACACTTCATACAAAATGCCCGCACGGTTAGGGACACGGACCTCTATATGGGATCCTGGCTGGTGGGCACCTGTCAATTCGATATATTTATACAGTAAATCCGTCTCCGTAAGAAATCCTACCAGTTTTTCCTGGCTGACTACAGGCAGACACCCGATTTTATGTTCGTAGAAAATCAGCGCTGTTTCTTCAACGAAATCCAATGGGTGGGCAGTTATTGGGTTTTTTGCCATCACTTCAGATACTTTTTTCTCATAAGCGTTGATTTTAGGTGAAATTGAAAATCTGGAAGGCAATGCATCTTTCAAATCCCGTTCAGTCACTACGCCTATAACTTTTCCGTCTTCTAAAACAGGCGCGTGGCGAATCCGTTTTTCCTTAAAAAGATCAAGGACATCTTGGACTGTTTGATTAGGGTCCAACGAGTAAACTTCCGTCTTCATAATTTCTTCTATTAACATGAAAACACCCCTTTATTCGATTCAATACATGTAGCGGTTCATAAAACGGAGCTGATCGAACTTTTGTACAGATTCAGAATCGACGCGCTTGCCAATACGGGCCATCAAACAATTGGCAGGATGCGAACTGATTTCAGGGTCATCGGTGGCGTAATACTCCAGTCCCCCTGCTTGCATCATTTTTTCCATTATTTTTCGGTATTCCCATACATTCAAACCGGTACCTTGTAAATCCCAGTGCCAATAATATTCCGTAGTGATTATGATAAAATCTTCAAAAGCGTCATCCATCATCGAAACTTTCAGCAGGGATTTTCCCACACCGGTTCCGCGGAATTTGGGAATGACTTCGATTGCTCCAAGTTCTATCAGATTTTCCATCTTTCCTTCTGACCATCTTTCCAGTGGATCGGGATATAGGAAAGTAACATAACCCACAATCATATTTTGATCCCGGGCGATTAAAATCCGTCCTTCCGGCAAATCAGCAATTTCAATAATGGCTTTATGCTGCTGGGCCGGCTGTCGAAACGCCACAAGGTCTTCATGGAATTCAAGCGCTTTCAATTCATTCGATGGAATGGGTCCTTCAATGACAATTGGACCGTGTTTCGTCTTCAATTCCATGGCATTATAAGTCTTCTTATGTTCCATTATTTCACCGCCTATTGGGTACAATTAGGTATATTATACATGAAAAGGAATTAGAGTACCAAAATTCATCTGTAAAAGCGCGCATTTTCTAAAAAGTTAAAATTGTTCGCATTAAATTGTCAGAATGTTGTAGAATGAAAGAGAATCAATGCGAAAGGATGATTGGGATGAAAGTGGAAACTATACCAGCAACACAAGGGGAGCACCACCTACATAATTATGAGGAAGTTGCATCAGCTTTTGATTGGGCAGAAGTGGAAAAAGAATTCAGTTGGCATCAGACAGGAAAAGTCAATATGGCCTATGAAGCGATTGACCGCCACGCAGAATCCGATCGTAAAAACAAAGTGGCTCTTTATTATAAAGACCAGAACAGGCACGAGGCGTATACGTTTTATGAAATGAAACGTATGACAAACCGGGCTGCCAATTTGCTGAAAGCACATTCGGATTTGGAAAAAGGGGATCGTATGTTTATTTTTATGCCGCGTTCACCTGAATTGTATTTTGCGATGTTCGGCGCTTTAAAAATGGGTCTGATAGTGGGGCCGCTGTTTGAAGCATTCATGGAAGGGGCCATCTATGACCGTCTGGATGACAGCGATGCAAAAGCGATTATTACAACGCCGGAACTGCTTCCGCGTGTGCCCTACGATCGATTGCCGAATTTGAAGACCATCTTCCTGGTAGGAGAAAACATCGAAGAAGACAACCAGGTGGTGGATTTCCTGAAGCACCTTAAAGGTTCTTCTGATAAGTTTGAAATTGAATGGCTCGATAAAGAAGACGGACTAGTGCTGCATTATACGTCCGGATCTACTGGCAAACCGAAAGGTGTCTTGCATGCCCAATATGCTATGGTCCAGCAGTATCAGACAGCGAAATGGGTACTGGATTTGAAAGAACAGGATATATATTGGTGCACTGCAGACCCAGGCTGGGTCACAGGGACAGCTTATGGTGTATTTGCGCCATGGCTGACGGGAACAACTACGCTTATTTTAGGTGGGCGTTTCTCCCCGGAGGGATGGTATAAAGCGATTGAAGATTTCGGTGTAACGGTCTGGTACAGTGCGCCAACGGCTTTCCGCATGCTGATGGGTGCGGGTGACGCATTGGTGAAAGAATTTGATTTGTCTACGCTGCGCCATGTTTTATCTGTCGGTGAACCTCTGAATCCAGAAGTTGTCCGATGGGGAGTGCAAGTATTTGATAAACGGATTCATGATACATGGTGGATGACTGAAACAGGAGCACAGACCATCTGTAATTACCCATCCATGGCCATCAAGCCGGGATCAATGGGGAAACCGGTTCCAGGCATCAAAGTAGCCATTGTAGATGACCAAGGAAATGAGCTGCCTCCAAATCAAATGGGGAACTTGGCAATCGAAAAAGGATGGCCAGCCATGATGCGTCAAATCTGGAATAACCCTTCAAAATACGAGTCTTATTTCCTGAAAGACCAATGGTACGTATCTGGTGATTCAGCATATATGGATGAAGAAGGTTATTTCTGGTTCCAGGGGCGTGTGGATGATGTCATCATGACGTCGGGAGAGCGTGTCGGTCCATTTGAAGTGGAAAGCAAATTGCTTGAGCATCCAGCTGTTGCGGAAGCTGGAGTCATTGGAAAACCGGATCCGGTGCGAGGGGAAATCATTAAAGCTTTCGTCGCATTAAATGAAGGCTATGAGCAATCCGAAGAGTTAATCCAGGATATCCAGCAATTCGTTAAAAAAGGACTTGCTGCTCATGCGGCGCCAAAAGAAATCGAATTTAAAGACAAGCTTCCAAAAACGCGAAGCGGGAAAATTATGCGCCGCGTCTTGAAAGCATGGGAACTTGATTTGCCGACAGGCGATTTATCTACAATGGAAGATTAAAAACCAATTGAAAAGCCCCCAGCTGAATTTTTCAGCTGAGGGCTTTTTATGTGGATCGCCTTGCATTTCACTTACGGATCTGAAGGCTCTTCTGGTTCTGTCGGTTCATCTGCTGGTTCTTCAGGCTCTTCAGGTTCTTCCGGTTCTGTCGGTTCTGCTGGAGTTTCAGCAGGCTCTTCAGGTTCCGCTGGTTGTTCCTCCGGTGTTTCTTCCGGTTCGTCCGCTGGAGTTTCAGCAGGTTTTTCTTTATCTGTATTTTCTTCCTCTTTCGGAGCCGGTTTAGGTTTCGCTTCTGCTACACTCACTGTATTAGAAGCTGGAGATTGCTTACCGGTTATATCAACTGCAACGACATAATAACTGCCGGATCCCGGAACTTTGAATGAGTTTCCGCGGGATTCGGAAATGGAAGCCAATGATCCGCCGCCGCTTCTATAAACTCGGTATCCAACGATATCATTGGAAGGAGAATCACTCCAAGTGATTGTCGTTCCGCTGATGTTGGCGCTAACGCCTGCTGGTGCAACTCCATCATGTTCCAGAGAAGCGCCGGAAACAACTTGCGAAAATCTTGAATTTCCAGGGAAGAGCTTGCTGGCATCTCCGCCAAACGGTGCAAGCATCCGGTCGATAAAGGCTTGTGACACTCCAGAGCCGCCGCTAGTTACAAATTCTCTAGGCGTGCTGTCAAGCGCTAAATAACGGCTGCCGTTAACGGTTGTATAAGAACCTGATGTTAAGCTATCATCCGCTTTCTTTGGCACCATGACATTCGCATTGAATAAGTCGGATGCTACAAGGCTGCCTGAAGAACAGCCGCCACCAGGAGCAAGTCCGGAAATGCTGCAGAATGAGCGGGTCACAACTCCTTCTGGCGATTTAAATGTTTCTTTTGTTCCAATTAAGTCAGGGGCTGTTTTGTAAGCCGTATTCATCAAGCTGGCCCATAGCTGATTGGCTCGAATAGATGGCTGGATATTGGTATTCCTGAAATTATCGAGTGAATACTTCTCTTGATCATAGCCAAGCCACACACTCATGGTTATATTCGGGTTGTACCCAACTAACCAGACATCTCTCGTTTCTTGAGTAGTACCTGTCTTGCCGGCAAAATCGGATTCAAACTCCAATAGCCCGTTTGCACGGTTTGCAGTACCTCTATCATCTTCAAATACATCACGGAGCATATCTGTCACAATATAAGCGGTTTGAGGTGTATAAATTTCTTTTTCTTCTACCTTATGCTCATAGAGTATATTGCCATCCGCGTCTTCAATACGTTGAATCATAAAAGGTTCTATTTTTTTACCGCCATTGGCAAGTGCTGCATAGCCGCTTGTCAGTTCTTCAACGGAACCTTCTATACCGCCTCCA
This sequence comes from Planococcus sp. VCh962, assembly GCF_057748275.1. Taxonomy (NCBI): domain Bacteria; kingdom Bacillati; phylum Bacillota; class Bacilli; order Caryophanales; family Caryophanaceae; genus Planococcus; species Planococcus sp. VCh962. The sequence continues at coordinate 1,413,854 of NZ_JBYLHS010000001.1, read as the reverse complement.
AGAGCAGCAGAAGCATTGTAGTTTTCGACTTCTTCCACTTTTGAAAAGCCGGCATTGATCAAATAGTTGATCGGCATTTTCTCTTTGATCTGAGCATACAAGCGAAGGGCAGGCAAGTTCTGCGATTGCGCCAAGGCATCGCGTGCCGGCATAATGCCTTGTTCGCTGGTCGGGATAAAGTTAGCCGGTTCCCAAGCCTTCCCGTTGTCATTCACTTTAAATTTCACATCGACAACCGGACTGCCGGCTCCGATAGCGCCAAATTCAATTGCTGGTCCATAAACGAGCAAAGGCTTAACTGTAGAGCCGATTGAACGATAAGCTTGTGTTGCGTGGTTCAATTTTTCTACTGCATGATCACGACCGCCGACAAAACTTAAAATCCGGCCAGTTTTGTTTTCGATCGTCATACTGCCGACCTGGACCGGCAGTTCTTTCATCTCTTCTTCGCCTTCTTCATTGACCGACGCTACAGTCAGAGTAGTTCCGTACTTGTCATAGGCATTTTTCGCTTTTTCTTGTGCATCATACATTTCTTTGTTGATGGTTGAATGGATCCGGTAACCGTTTGAACGGACTGCCCGGTCAGCTAGAATGGCATACTCTTCGTAAAGCTTGTCATTTTCTTTGAGAGATGCCGGATCGATGCCATCTTTTTCAGCGAGCACATCCATTATGAGACGTGACGCCCTTTTTTCCAATTCCACTGTAATGTATGGATATTTTTCATATGAACGCTGTTCATCTTTACGGAAATCTTTAACAATATCATAAGCAAGAGCTTGGTTATATTTTTCATCCGTAATATAGCCTGTTTCCTTCATCCGGAACAAAACGGTTTTCATCCGGTCGATTCCCGGCTGCAATCCTTCCGGCTCCTTCAGATCACCATTTGAAGAATAAGGTGTATAGCGGAAAGGGGCTTTTGGAATTCCGGCAATAAATGCCGCTTGAGGCAAGTTCAACTCACTCGCCGATATGTTGAATAGGCCATTGGCTGCTGTTTCAATTCCGGCAATATTGGCCCCGGAAGAGTTTCTGCCATAAGGAATGATGTTCAAATAAGCTTCCATGATTTCGTCCTTGGTCATGAATTTTTCAAGGCGCATGGCTAGCAAAATTTCTTTTGCTTTTCGCTCGTAAGAAACTTCATTCGTTAAAATCTGGTTCTTAATGAGCTGTTGTGTTAAGGTAGAGCCACCTGTCTGGCTGTCGGAGTTAGATACGTCCTGGAATAAGCCGCGAAGAATGGCTTTTGGCACAATTCCATCGTGTTCCAGGAAATATTCGTCTTCTGTAGCAAGAACGGCATCAATTGCTATTTTAGAGACTTTATCCAACTGCGTTTCTTTCCGTTCCAAGTCTGTCCTGATTTTTCCGATAAACACATTGTTATCGAAAAACATTTCAGACGTTTCTTCATAACTGTAAATTTCTCCACGCATTTCATCAGGCGTCCGAAGTTTTTCTTCATCCACCAACGAAGCGAAATAGCCGGCACCGACCGATGCGGCAAATACCCCTCCGGCTACAAGAATAATTGCCAGCAAAAGGGCCAGATTCCAAAAGACACTTGTGGTGATGCTTAGCCTTTTATACCATTTTGCGGAGGTCCATCTATTTAAAGTTTTTTCAGTTTGCCTGAGAACATTTTTTATCTTTTCTTGCAATGTAATCATCCTCCTAAATATGGCTTTATTATAGCATATTCTCTTAATTGCAACGAAAAAGATTGACAATGCGTGAGATTAAAGTAAACTAACTAATATATTTTCATATTCAAACGAGGAAGAGTCCGAAGTAGGGCGCGCGAGCTTTGTCAAGAGAGCCGGTGGATGGTGTGAACCGGTCAAAACGCAGCGGCTGAATTACAGGCTTGGAGTTTACGGAAGTGCCCCGTATGGCACATTAAAGTCGGGAGAACACTTTCTCCAAGCTGGGTGGTACCGCGCAAAAGCGTCCCTGCATGAAATTCATGCAGGGACTTTTTTTATTGTCCTGAGTCTCGGGATTCCAGCTTCTTGAGGCTGCATGGACGCTTTCACTTGTTTTATTTTATGAAGGAGGAATTGGAATGGGTAACGAATTGATCGATGATTTAAAATGGCGAGGTTTGCTGTACCAGCAAACCGATGAAGAAGGTATGGAAAAATTGCTGAATGAGCAGAAAATTTCCTTGTACTGCGGAGTTGATCCTACTGCAGACAGCATGCATATAGGGCATATCGTTCCTCTGCTTACACTGCGCCGTTTCCAGATGCATGGACATCAGCCGATTTTGCTGGTTGGAGGAGCTACCGGCATGATTGGAGATCCATCTGGCCGAAACGAAGAACGCCAGCTTCAATCCACTGACCAGATCGATAAAAACGTCGAAGCAATCAAAGTGCAAATGGAACAGATTTTTGACTTCCAGTCGGAAAATGGGGCACGCATGGTCAACAACCGTGATTGGATCGGTGAAATGAGTGTCATCGAATTCCTTCGGGATTTTGGAAAACTGATTTCAGTCAATTACATGCTGGCGAAAGAATCAGTGGCGTCCCGCTTGGAAAGCGGCATTTCGTTCACTGAGTTCACGTACACACTGATCCAGGCGATCGACTTCAACCACTTATACGACCACTACAATTGCCGGATTCAAATCGGCGGCTCTGACCAATGGGGCAATATCACTTCGGGACTTGAAGTGATCCGCAAAACCCATGATGAAGAAACTAAAGCATTTGGCATCACGATTCCTTTGGTAACAAAAGCTGACGGTACAAAATTCGGGAAATCGGCCGGCGGTGCAGTTTGGCTTGACGCCAAAAAGACATCACCGTATGAGTTTTACCAGTTCTGGATTAACACGGCGGATGCCGATGTTATCAAATACTTGAAAATCTTCACTTTTATCAGCCGCGAAGAAATCGAAGCGCTTGAAAAAACTGTGGAAACAGAAGCACATCTGCGCAAAGCCCAAACGGTCCTTGCGGAAGAGATGACAAAACTGATCCACGGTGAAGGGGCGCTTGAAGATGCGCAGCGCATTACTAAAGCGTTATTCAGCGGCGACTTGAAAGCCTTGTCAGCCGAAGAGATGAAAGCGGCGTTTAAAGACGTTCCATCTGTTGAAATGGCGAAAGAACCTAAAAGCATTGTTGACTTGATTGTTGAGGCAGGGATCACTTCTTCAAAACGCCAAGCAAGAGAAGACGTAACTAACGGCGCGATTTCGGTAAATGGTGAAAAAGTGACTGACCTGGAATATGTCATTGACGAAAAAGACCGCTTGGAAGATGCTTTTGCCATTGTGCGGCGCGGTAAGAAAAAATACCATATGGTGCAGTTTCAATAGACTATAATGAAAATGCAGAAGGCCGGGATTTTTCCCGGCTTTTTTAATTCACTTTTATAGAAAAAGCAAAACTGCGGCTGCCTTGTTCCCAGCTGGCATAAAAATGATAGACATAGATGCCAGGTTCCCTTGGTGCGATGATTCTGCCTTTTTTAAATAAAGCTTCAGCGTTTTCCGTTTCGCTTGTCCAAAGTTCAATAGACAAGCTTTCCGGTAAAGGTTCTTTGGTGAAAGACAAAGTGATTTCCGATTGAGCATCAACTTCTGCCATGGCTTTCTGCTGCCCTTGTTCCCAAGGAGAAGCATAGCCCATATCGACACATTCGGCTTTTAAAAAACTATCCCAGCAGTAGGAACCTGAAGTTACTTTTATGGTCCATAATCCTGTTTTGACAACAGGTAGGGGAGGCGAAGCAATATACGTATAACCAATGATTATTAAGACGAATATAATGAGGATTGAAAAATTCCTGATAATGGAAACCCCTCCTTTGCTCTTACCAAAGTAGACTGGAATAAAGAGGAAAAGTTACAGGGGAATTTTTTTTAAGCGACTTTATTAAATCGACATCAAAATGTTCTAGCGGCCACTATCGGAATAGGAAGGTTATTCTTATTATCCAAATTAAATGGTTATTAGGACAACGAATGACAACAATTTCATCCATATAACATTTGCATTACATCTTATTAGAACGCGAATTGAACAAAGCTTCTCATGTTTAAAAGGAGGCCTTCAGGGTATTTTGAAAATGTAGGATATCTTTGAGTCACCAAAATCTGAGGAGGCGTTTAGGAATGTCAAAAGTAGTTGGTTCTTACCATTCTGAAAATGAAGCAATCAATGCGATTGAAGATCTTAAAAGAAGAGGGTATCGTTCTGAAGATATCTCAGTTCTCAGCAAAGACAAAAAAGAAATCGAAAATGTGACAGGAGAAACTGGCACGCATGCAGGTGAAGGTGCGGCAACTGGTGCAGTGACAGGCGGAGCTCTTGGAGGGCTTGGTGGAGTGCTTGCTGGAATTGGTGCATTGGCAATACCTGGTATTGGACCAATTGTTGCAGCAGGACCAATAGTAGCCGGGTTAACCGGAGCAGCAGCGGGAGCAGGTGTCGGAGGGCTTACGGGTGCTTTAATCGGCATGGGAATTCCGGAAGATGAGGCCCAAGAATATGAAACCCAGTTTAATGAAGGCCGGATTTTAGTATTAGTGGATGATAGTAGCAGCACGATTCCTGACCATAATGATCGAGATGCTTTCATTAGCGGAAGCGGCTCGCAAACGGGTGTAACGCGTGAGACTTATACAAGCGATGGAACCGATTCCAGATTAGGAAGAGATTCCATTCTAAATGATGGCGATTCACGCCTTGGAAATGATCGTGGCTCCTTTACCAGCACTAGCGGAAGGGATGCGGATATAGGCTCAACTAAGGATGCATTTACAAACAATTCAGATTCAGGAATCTCCCGTGAAACGTATACCAGCGATCGGGACGCAGATACTGGGCTGATCAGAGACAGCACTGCGTTGAATCATAATCAGGATCCATTGATCGGCAGCGAGCGCAGCTCCACAACAAGAGGCGATCAGCGTTCGCCATTAGGCAGTGACAGTGATGCTGATTTAGAAGATGATCTTGGCGGACCGAATAAAAGAGGCCGGGCAGGGCTGTAATTTAATATAGAAGAAAAATGCGCAACCCGAATATCGGGTTGCGCATTTATATGGAGTTGAAAAACCTTCATGTCTTCTCTAAGCTTGCTTTTCAAGTATAAACCTCGGCAATTCCATGTCGTCGAACAAGTCAGGGTGAATTAGTTTGCCCAGACGAATGGCACCTTCGATCAGCCGCGGGGAAGGACGGCAATACAGTTCTTCCTCCATTATGTGGATTTTTTCATAAGCTTTCATCGAATTCCAGCCAGGCCGTTTTCGGACAAGTTCCGGTTTCACTTTTGAAGTCATGATGCCAACCCAAGCCAGAAGAATATAATCCGGGTTCCGCCGCAATACATCGTCCCAATCGGTCTGGAAATTTGCTGTTGGAACATCATCAAATACATTGCGTGCTCCAGTGATTTCGCTGATTTCCGTCAGCCAATTGATGCTGCCGGGCGTGAAAACAGGTTTGGGCCACCATTCCCAGTAAAGTGATGGGCAGCTTTCCGCTTGTGCCGAGCGGCTTTTGATTTCCTCAATGACTGAAAGAAATTCAGTATGTACGGATTGGGCATCGATTCCTGATGCATTTCCTACTGTCAGTAAGTCTTGCCCAATATCATGAAGAGATTGTGGGTTCAATACCAAATGAGGAATTTTCCGTCGCATCAGCTCATCTACGTTTTTTTCCATGCCTGGTACGCTTAGTGATGCAAGCACTAAATCCGGTTTTAACGCTTCCAATTCATCCATCCGGATAGACAAATCAGGTCCGAGCCTCGGCAGACTTGTTACATGATTCGGCCAGTCGGAATAATTGTCGATTCCGACCAGTAAATGTTCTCCTCCCAAGAAAGCAAGCAACTCGGTATTGCTGGGACAAATTGAAATAATCCGCATGATTTGCACCTCCGTTTTTTTACAGTTTACCATAGGGGATTTGGAATCAAAATAGACAACGCTTTAGAGTTTCTGTTAAATTAGAGTATATTGAAATAGTTTTAACGAAACAATGCACATGAGAGCCCAATGTATTATCATGGATTTAAGCAGTTAACTTATCGGCAGATCGCAGCAGACACCAGAAGCCAATACCTCTGGATGAAAGTGTGGACTGAAGCGGGAGGAAAAAGAATGTTAAAGAATCAAGAATTGCATGAATATTTGTGTGAACGCACTTGGGAATTGACTGAACAATGGTATGAAACGCTAGATAAAAACAAGGGGGGAGTTTACAGCACAAACGACCCTGATGAAATCGAAAACCTTAAACGGCAAAACCATGATTTCCATGTGCGTTTTTGTACAATGTTTTCAAAAGAGCAAGATGATTTTTTTCAGGATTTTCAGGAATGGATCGAGGAAATCGCTGCAGATGATGGTCACTTGGCCACTCCAATCGTCGTCGTCATCGAAGAATTTTTCCGTACACAGCAGCAGTATTTAGAAATTATTGCGGATTACGCGTCCCGAAACGAAAAGGAAATTACTTTTGACCAGCTGAATCAATGGAATCTTGGAGTAGTCCAAGCCATCGGCAAAGTAATTCTTGAGTTTACTGCTCAAAATACGAAAGTAGCTCAAGCTCGTTTGCAAGCTCAACAGCAAATGATTGTTGAAATGAGCGCACCTGTAATTATGTTGACAAAAAGTTCTGGGTTTCTTCCGCTTGTAGGAGAAATTACGACACATAGAGCACAAATCATTTTTGAAAAAACGTTGAAACAATGTGCCAAACACAATCTTGAAAGATTGGTGATAGATTTGTCGGGCGTCCCGGTTATCGACACGATGGTTGCCCAGCAAGTTTTCCAGCTGATCAGCGGCTTGAATATCATCGGAGTCAAAGCGGCTTTATCCGGCATCAGTCCGGTAATTGCCCAGACTGCTGTACACTTGGGCATCAAGTTTACGGACATCGAAGTATATAATTCACTGGCTCAAGCGTTGAAAGTGAATCGAAATGAACTTGTTAAATAATGTAATGAGAGAGAAGGATTGAAGAAAGTGCTCCAACGCATTTTCATGTTTCGAAGTTAGCGAAGCAATACAGAAGCAGGGGGACGTTTTCTGCGTGAGACATCCCAAACCTGCAGACTGCAGTTTTCCACTTCTATCAATCACCTCGAATATCAAAACCCCCTAAACGATTTAATCGTTTAGGGGGTTTTGCAAATTAATTGTAGAAAACAAAAACATTGTAGGACAGTCAAAAACTTTTTTGTTCATCTAACAGAATATTTCTATATGCAAATTAATAAAGTTATTGAATCCCAAAGTCCTTAGCGAAAAGCATTTTTGTGTCAACGAGTACATCTTCTGCATTTTCATCCAGGGTGAATACCCGTGCACCGCGCAGCCTGTCGTTCTCTTCGCCGCCAAGGCCATAGGCTCCGAATCCAGTACTTCCTGCGTAGCCCAATTTGATTCCGTAATAGTCCCCAACGAATGTGTTAATGTGGTCATGACCAGAGAAGACGCCTTTAACATCGCCTCTTTCCAGCATAGCTGCAAACATACCACTGTTAAAAGGACCTGTGCATACACATTCATTCTTTTCACCTACGATATTATGTTTCTCTACTGCTTTCTGATGACTTTCTTCTGTTCTGTCGGATGGACTTGCATACCACATGTTTTCGAATTCAGGCAGTGGAATATGCATGAATGCCAGTGATGGAACTTTATGTCCAGCTGTTTGTTCCAGTTTTTCTGACGTTTCAGAGTACCATTCAACTTGATCGTGGCGAAGCCAATCCCATGTTTGGTAACCATCAAAATTTTGTCCTGCAACTTCGTCTGGAGCATATCTGCCGCTATCAAATAGCCAGATGTTAAAGGCTGGATCTGTATTCTTGGAGTTATTGATAACCAGATTTGTATTGCCAGTTCCAGTAACATCCTTAGGTCCCGGCTTGTTTACATTGTGTTCATAAGACATATAAATTTCGAGCATATCCGTTTCGTCCAAACCGGTTTTCGGTGTATGGTCTTCATCATGATTACCAAAAGTAACTGCCCATTGGATGCCTCTATCTTCCATTGGCTGTGCAATGGTATCCAAGGCTTGCTTCACTTCTTCGGCAGTATCAATCTCAGCAGTAAGCATGTCACCATTTAATATGGCTATATCCGGGTTTTGATTATCAAGCACCGTGTTCATCAATTCGATCGTGCGGGAATCGACATCCTCGTCATCCTGGATATCGTTAAATTGTACAATCTTGTACTTGCCATCAGAGTTAAATTGTAGCTTTTCATTCTCATTGACCTTCCCTTGAACGGAGAAAGTGGTGAAGTTAGTAGTAAGTAAAATTACAGCACAAGCAATGATGATTATTCCGGTTAATGATTTTAATTTCATAAAATAAACTCCTTTTCTAAGATATAGTTAAACTATAAAACATTAGTATTAAACCTGTATTAATTTACTATATTGTCTTTGTGAATATAGGCAGTTAATTATTTACGATCAAACCGGACGTGTGCTTGCACAGTCTGCTGAGAACCCGCACCGGATGAGCCGGAGGAGTTCCCTTTCTTTGAGTAGAGATTCCGGAGAAGAAATACGCAGTAAGCGTAGAGGTGAAAGTAAGTCCGCATAAAGTTGTTTTTGGAGATACACCACCATCTGAAGTGGAACAGCTTCGAATTGATACAGCCCAATCCAATGCAGAAATGTTTGAAATGATGCTCCTGATGTCAGGAGGCGGTGTTTGATGTTCACAGAAAACAGCTAGATTGTAAAGGACTATGTACTGCTGATCCGTAAAGGAATTAAGATCATTGATGATGTGCCGAATTTCCAAAACCGTGAAGTCAACCCTTTAACTTTAAAATGAAAAGAGGCGAATGAAATGAAAATCAACAAGAACATACGCCGAGTAGGGGACATTAAAGACAGGGTAGCATCAAATGGCAAGGAATGTTTTTAACCGAGCATGTTCAAATGTTGCGTGATCTGGTAGAGGAAGATAAGTATATTCCGCAGCCAAAATTGGATGAATTCGACCTCCAGCTGATTCAGAAAGAAACGAGTCTGGCGTGAAGTGCAAATGCGACATCATCATTCATACTTGGAACGACGGGAAGATAATTCGGCATGAGGGTAAGATTGTGAGCATTGATTTGAAGTCCCGAATACTCACATATGAAGATCCGTTTAAGCAGCGACACTTAACTATCGATGAAATGGTTCAGTAAATATGAATAAGCAGAAAAAATGCCTGACCTGATGAAAGGTTTGGTTTTTTTTGTATGATGAGCGCCTGTCCACTTATTATTTGCCCATCCAAAAATGTTCCCCAAAAGAACGATCTAGTCCGATGTATTACGAAAAATAGATAAATAGAAAAAACCCTGAAACCATTGATTTAACAAGGTTTTCAGGGTTTTAAATACTATCTTTTACTAAGCACTTTTATTAACGAGAGTAGTACTCAACGATCAATTGTTCGCTGATTTCAGCAGACAATTCGCTGCGCTCTGGGTAGCGTACAAAAGTACCTACTTTGTTGTCAGCGTCGAATGATACATATTCAGGTACGAAGTTGCTTACTTCGATTGCTTCGTTAACTACATCAAGGTTGTTTGAACGTTCGCGGAAAGCGATTGTTTGACCTGGTTTCACGCTGTATGACGGGATGTCAACGCGTTTGCCATCAACAAGGATGTGGCCGTGGTTTACCAATTGGCGAGCTTGGCGGCGAGTGCGCGCAAGACCTAAACGATAAACAACGTTATCAAGGCGAGCTTCAAGCAAGATCATGAAGTTTTCACCGTGTTTACCTGGCATTTTACCAGCTTTGTTGAATAAAGTTTTAAATTGGCGTTCGTTTACACCAAACATGAAACGAAGTTTTTGTTTTTCTTGAAGTTGCAAACCGTATTCAGAAACTTTTCTGCGTTGGTTAGCACCGTGTTGACCTGGTGCGTAAGGGCGTTTTTCTAATTCTTTGCCTGTTCCGCTAAGAGAAACTCCTAGACGGCGAGACTGTTTCCATGCTGGACCTGTATAACGAGACATGTATGTCTCCTCCTCTGTTTTTGGTTTTTGAAGTAAAATAAAAACCAGATGTATTCATGCTGTAAGCCATTTTATATTCTTGTACCTTCGCTCAGCAGCCAAGAGTTACGCGATACACCTACTTATATAGGAATAAAATGGACAGACCCGCACATACAACTGCTGCGATTATTTTACACAAACTATAGTATAACCGGACGCTTGCTTAAAAGTCAATAGTTATACTCGGCTCCGAGAAGAGGGAGCTTTCCTTTTTTTGCTATTCAAGGTAAAATGATAATAGATGGATGTAAGCGCTTTCTATTTTGGATAAGGGGTGTATAACAATGAACAAAAAAACGATTAATTTGGAGACGGCTGTAATTCATAAAGGCTATAAAAGTTCTCTTCATCACGACAGCTTAGCGACTCCGCTTTATCAGACGTCCACATTTTCGTTTGCTACTGCGGAAGAAGGCGAAGACCGTTTTGCTGGAACCTGTGAAGGAAATATTTATTCCCGCCTCGGAAATCCGACAGTCCGGGTACTGGAAGAACGGATGACGGAAATTGAGTACGGAGAAGGGGCGCTTGCATTTGGCTCAGGGATGGCATCTGTAAGTGCAATACTGATTCATTTGACAAAAGCTGGCGACCACGTTCTTTGTTCCCGGGGGATTTACGGCTGTACCTTCGGCTTGCTGGAAATGATGGAAGAGAAGTACGGCATCACGCACAATTTGGTTTCCATGACTACTGAACAGGAAATCGAAGAGGCATTGCGTCCGGAAACCGTATGTATTTATGTGGAAACTCCGATCAATCCGACTATGGAAATTGTGGACCTGGAAGCGGTCTGTGCAGTGGCTGCAAGGCGAGGACTGCGAGTGGTGGTGGATAATACTTTCAGTTCCCCTTATCTGCAGAATCCTTTACAAATAGGAGCGGATTTTGTTTTGCACAGCGCCACTAAATATTTGAATGGCCATGGGGATGTGGTGGGCGGAATATTGATCGGCAAAGACGCAGACGAAATGCAGCAGATCCGAATGACTGTCCAGAAAGATGTCGGTGGCATTATGTCGCCGTTTGATGCCTGGCTTTTGCTTCGCGGCATGAAAACTCTCCATGTCAGGATGGACCGGCACAATTCGAATGCCAAGCAAGTGCTGGAGTTCCTGAAACAAGAACCGCTGGTGAAGAAGATTTACTACCCCTTTGATGACAATCATCCACAAGTGGATATTGCAAAACGCCAAATGCGTGACGGCGGGGGATTGATTTCATTTGAAATTGAAGGCGGCAAGAAAGAAGCCCAGGCATTTATGAACGCGCTATCGCTGATCAAGATTGCAGTCAGCCTGGGAGATGCTGAAACGCTTATTCAGCACCCGGCTTCAATGACTCATGCAGTAGTTCCGCAAAAGAGCAGGGAAGCGATGGGGATTACGGAATCGCTGATGCGGCTATCAATCGGACTTGAACATGTAGATGATTTGACCGCGGACTTGGCAAAAGCGTTCGAAACGATAAAAGCAAAATTGCAGAAAGCATAAAAAAACGCCCGGACCTTCCAATAGGAGGTCCGGACGTTTTAATTATGTTAAAGATGCTTTAATAATACTTCTGTAAACAGCTCGAGTCCTTCTTGGTCTTCTTTCGTAAAGCGGCTGAGTTCCGGACTATCGATATCGAGAACACCAATCACTTCACCGTCTTTGATCAATGGAATGACAATTTCGGACTGAGAAGCTGCGTCGCAGGCAATGTGTCCAGGGAAAGCATGAACGTCTTCGACGAGCATGGTTTTCTTTTCAGAAACCGCAGTGCCGCAAACCCCTTTTCCTACTTGAATCCGGACACAGGCAGGAAGGCCTTGGAATGGGCCAAGTACAAGTTCACCGTCTTCCATCAAATAAAAACCGACCCAATTGATCTGTTCTAAGAATTGGTTAAGCAATGCTGAAGCGTTGCTTAAATTAGCGACAATATTGGTTTCGCCTTCCAACAAAGCGTTTAACTGTTTGCTTAACAGCGTGTATTGTTCTATGCTAGTGCCGCTGTAACTGGTTTGAGTGAACATGATATGCCTCATTTCGTTTTTTTATTTATAGGACTAAAAATCCAGCGCCGAAAGATTGTTTGGGCACTTGTGCTTTTTTAATTATAAAGTTTGTCGTAATGCATATGCAAGCCATTTACGCTATGTGCGTCTGAACCGAATACAAGCGGGATTCCGAGTGATTTGGCAATAGGTATGAATTTTACTGGCGGATAGGATTCCTGGCAATCCGGTTTGGAATAGCCGGCTCCGTTCAAGTCCATTTCATAGCCGGCTTTAGCGATTTTTTCAAGAACGCCTTCAATGCGATGGGAATCATCTATTTTTTCCTTATGCGCCAGCTGGAATTTATGGACAAGTGTTGGATGGCCGATTCTTTTGGGTTTATATTGGCCAAGATTGGCTGTTATTGAAGCTTCTACAGTATCGTAGTATAAATCATAGACGGTTTGAACTGATCCTGCTTTTCGGGCAAGCTTCATAAATTCGTCACTGCTATAATCCATACACAGGTACTCATCGTTTACACGAAGGAAGTGAACCGATAAAATAGAATCGTCGAGAGAGGGGCCGTATTCTTCCAGGAAGGAACGGGTTTCGGCCTCATAACCGGCGATATAATCCACTTCCAATCCAACGCGGATGAAAATGTCATTTTTATATGCATCTTTTGCCTTTCTAATAGCGTCTAGATAAGGGCGCATATCTTCTAAACTCATCCCACTGTCTTTGTCAGGAGTCGGATCAGTGAAAGAAGAGGGGAGGGGAGCGTGTTCGGTAAAGGAAATATCGCCAAAACCGGATTTAATCGCTTTTTCTATGTAGGCATGCAGCTTGTCTTTAGTGCCATGAGGGCAAAAAGGGGTGTGGATATGTCCATCTCTTTTCATAAAAACACCAGCTTTCTTTTAATGGTTGAAAATATTTATCTCTTTTCTTCTATTTTCACAAACAAAAGAGTAGAATACATGTTAAAATAGTAGAATCATGTAAAACATTTATATAGAAGAGGAAATGTGATTTTGGAACAGGGGGCTATATGACTTATGATGAAGTATATCATCATTGCGGTCATCATTCTATTAGCGGTAATTATCGTCGGCTTTTTGTTTCGCAAGAAGCACAACGCGGAAATTGAACGCTTGGAACAGTTAAAACTGCAAATACAAAACAAACCGATACTCGAAGAATTGACAAAAGTGAAACAATTGAACATGAATGGCCAGACAGAAGAGATGTTCGAGCGCTGGCGTGACATATGGACAGAAATCATGGATGTACATATTCCGAAAATCGACGCTTCTCTCTTTGATGCAGAAGATGCGATTGACCGCTTCAGATTCGGAAAAGCTACAGAAATTGAAAATGATATTGAAGTCCGCATCGACGACGTAGACCGCCAGATGAACGAAATCTTAAGTGAACTTGAAGAATTGATCGGCAGCGAAGAGAAAAACCGCAGCGAAATGGATATGATGAGAGACCATTACCGCCTGGCGCGGAAAAACTTATTGGCTCATCAGCATTCATATGGAGCAGCGGCTGTTCCTCTTGAAAAGAGACTGGAATCATTCTCCCCGCTATTTGCCGAATACGATCAATTGACAGAGCAAGGAAATTATCTGAAAGCCCGGGAAATTGTTATGGGCTTATCGGATGAAGGAGAATATGTTTTCTCTTTGATTGATGATATCCCGCCTCTATTAACGGATATCCAGTCGAAAATACCATCCTATATCAATGAATTGCGCAATGGAATCCGGGAAATGGAAAGCCAGTCTTATTATCTGAATCACTTGGAATTGACGAACCAATTAGATGACATGGAGCAAGAGCTGGTTGTGATGAAACAGAATATTGCGGACCTGAATATCGCTGAGGCAAAAGAAAAAGCCGAAGCGATGAAAGTACGCATTGATTCGTTTTATGAGCTTCTTGAAAAAGAAGTCAAAGCAAAACATTATGTGGATCAGCATAAAGCGGAAACAGCGCGTCACTTGGAACTGATTACACGTGATACTCGTGATATGTATGATGAATGCGTAGTGGTCCAGCAGAGCTATAAAATTCCTGAAAGCGATGCAGCCATTCCAAAAAAATGCTTGCATACCCTCGAAGATCTGCAGCAGCGTTTCGACTTGCTGAAATCCCGTTCGGAAGAAGAGCATTCCGCTTATTCCAGCTTGGAGGAAGAACTCATTCTTATCCGAGAAGAGCTTGCAAAAATCGATGTGATCCAGCACGACTTTACAAACTCGCTGAAGAGTTTACGGATTGATGAAAACGAAGCCCGCACAAAAGTGGAAGACTTGAAGCGCCAGTTGCAGGAAACAGACAGAATGCTGCATAAAGCCAACACACCAGGCATTCCAGAAGAAATGGATGTCCGGCTTGAAGAAGCGGAAGAGCATTTGTTTGTCGCGATGCAAGGCTTACAGGAAGTTCCATTGAATATGAAATTGGTCGATAATTACTTGGTGAAAGCTGAGAAATGCATCGAAGACGTAGAAGAAAAAGCAAAAGAAATGATTGAAAACGTGCTGTTGATTGAGCGGATCATCCAATACGGCAACCGTTACCGCAAAACGAATCCACAGATGAACGCTAAGCTGCGGGAAGCGGAAGAGTCGTTCAGGCAGCTCCGGTATACGAAAGCATTAGAAGAGGCAGCTACAGCAGTCGAAAGCTTTGAGCCAGGTTCAATGAAACGTATTGAAGTACTGGTCAAAGAAGAGGCGTGGCGAGTTTAAAATCAAAAAGAAAACCACCAGCTCCCGTGCTGGTGGTTTTCTTTTCGGAGGTGGATAAAATGATTTATTTGGATAATAGTGCAACAACCAAACCTCGTAAAGAAGTGCTCGATACATTTGTCGCGGTCAACGAGCAATATTACGCAAATCCGGCTTCGATTCACCGAATGGGAAACGATTCAGAGGATTTATTGGAACGGGCCCGCGCCCAGATTCAGCTGCTACTAAAGATGGAGCATGCCGTCTTTACATCCGGTGGAACTGAATCGAATAATTTAGCATTAATCGGTGTTGCTAAAGCTTATCAACATCGGGGGAAACATATCATAACAGCTGTTACCGAGCATCCATCTGTGTTGAATAGCTTAGCAGCATTAGAAGACCAGGGATTTGATATTACGCGTTTGCAGGTCAATAGTTCAGGTTCCATCGATTTGAATGAGTTGAACAACGCGCTTAGACAAGATACGATTCTTGTAAGCTTGATGCATGTTAACAATGAAATCGGCACAATCCATCCGATTGCAGAAATCAAAAAGCTTCTGAATGGATCCCGTGCTTTATTCCATGTAGATGCTGTTCAAAGCATTGGAAAAATCAAGCTTCCTGTTGATTCCATGCCGGATTTATTGAGCATCTCAGGCCATAAAATCCATGGGCTGAAAGGCTGTGGAGTGTTGGCGTTCAATCAAGTGGAGCTGCAGCCGATTCTTTACGGAGGCGGGCAGGAATTCGGCTTGCGAAGCGGTACAGTAGCCGTGCCACAAGCAGTGGCAATGGCAAAAGCCTTGCGCTTAGCGGAACCGAAGCCTGAATATGCTGAATGGAACAAAGAGCTTCGGACATTCTTCAAGAGGTTCAACGGGGTTAGAATAATCAGTCCGGAAACTGCAGCGCCGCATATATTAGCGATTGCACTTAAAGGTTTGAAAGGCGAGATTCTGGTAACAGGTCTACAGCAAGAATCGATCATTGTGTCGACGTCCAGCGCATGCTCATCTAAAAGCAAGCAAACCAGCCATGTGATTGAAGCTATCGGTGTATCCCGTGAGTTTAAAGCAGGCGTTATCCGCATTAGCTTTGGCGCGTTTACAACTGCACAGGATATAGAAGAATTGAAAAAAGCATTTGAGCGGGTTTACCGCTTGGTTTAATAAATCGACAGGTAATCAAAGGAGTTTAAACAGCATGAAAACAAATCAAGTCCTCGTCCGTTACGGGGAATTATCAACCAAAGGAAAAAACCGCAATTCATTTATCGGACGGCTGCGGGATAACGTCCGCCAGACTTTTTCGGATTTGGAAAGTGTCCGCATCAAAGCCGAGCGTGACCGGATGTTTATCTATTCGGAAGATGGAGAGGATATGGAAAAAGTATTGGAAAGATTGCCAAAGGTTTTTGGCATCCAATCGTTCAGCCCGGTAACTCAGTCCGAATTGAATTTCGATGCGATGAAGCAAGCAGCGATTGCTGTAATCAATAAAGTAAATCGCCAAAACAAAAGTTTTAAAGTGTCGGTAAAGCGGCCAAATAAAGACTTTCCATATGAAAAGCCTGAAATCACGCAGCAAATCGGCTCCTATGTGCTTCGCAACTTTCCAGAGCTGACTGTTCAAATGAAAAATCCGGATATTGAACTAAAAGTGGAAATCCGTGAAGAAGCAGCGTATATGATGGCGGAAGTTATTCCTGGTGCTGGCGGCTTGCCGGTCGGAGCAGGAGGAAAAGCGTTGTTGATGCTGTCCGGCGGCATCGACAGCCCAGTTGCCGGTTACCATATGCTGAAACGAGGGGTAAGGTTGGAGTTAATACATTTCTTCAGTCCCCCCTTCACCAATGAGCGTGCAAAAGAAAAAGTGATGGATTTGGCGGATAAGTTGAGCCAATTCGGTTCGTCGGTCAATTTGCATATCATTCCGTTTACGAAACTGCAGCAGGAAGTTCATAAACAAGTGCCGGATAATATTACGATGACATCGACACGCCGGATGATGATGCGTGTTGCGGATCTGCTGGTAGCTGAAACCAAAAGCCAAGCGATCATTACAGGAGAAAGCCTCGGACAAGTGGCCAGCCAAACTTTAGAATCGCTGCATGCCATCAATGCTGTGACGAATACGCCAGTTCTGCGTCCGTTAATCGCGATGGACAAGCTGGACATCATTGAAACGGCACAGCAAATTGGTACGTATGACATTTCCATCCGTCCATATGAAGATTGCTGTACAATCTTTACGCCTGCAAATCCCAAAACAAAACCTAAGCTTGAGAAAGTTGAATACTACGAGAAATTTGTATCGTTTGATAACTTGATTCAAGAAGCGGTAAAAGAACGGGAAACCCTTAAATTTCCACGGGTGAAAGAAGCGAAGTTTGAAGACTTGCTGTAAATATATAGCACTGACAGCTGCAGATAAAAGCTTAATTTTACCTGCAGCTGTTTTTATTTTTTTATAACGATTTTGAATAATGAAAATCTTCCTGTATAATATTAGAAGTATAAGGTCTATCACTCAAATAAGGGGGATACATAATGAGAAGTGAAGAATTACTGGCGCCGGAAAATTATAATCTAGTCGAAGAAATTGAGAAATTTGCGACAGGCGAGGGCAAACTGGCGATTATTTGGGAAAATGAAAAAGGAGATTCCCAGCAAGTTACATATGATGAACTGATCCTTCGTGCCAATAAGGCAGCGAACAGTTTTGAAAAAGCAGGATTGATAAAAGGAGATATCGTCCTGGTGATGGTTCCACGCTTAATTGAAGCGTACGTCGCCTATATCGGCGCATTGAAAGCGGGCTTGGTTGTGATTCCAAGTTCTGAAATGCTGCGTGCAAAAGACATTTCATACCGCTTGAATCACAGCAATGCAAAAGCCGTCATTGCATATGAGCCATTCATGGATCAATTCAATGAAGTAGAAGAAATGAAAAACGTCATTAAATTCGTCATCGGCCATTCCGATCAGTCCTGGATTTCTTTGACGGAAGAAATGGAATCAGCTTCTGACGTTTATCAAATGGCTGATACACGAAATGACGATATGGCGTTTTTGTCTTATACCTCGGGAACGACAGGAAATCCAAAAGGCGCGGTACATAGCCATGGCTGGGCTTATGCGCATCTGCGCACTTCTGCTGAGCATTGGCTCGGTGCAAAAGAAGGCGATTTGGTTTGGGCGACAGCCAGTCCAGGATGGCAAAAATGGATCTGGAGCCCGTTCCTTGCAACTTTAGGCAGTGGAGCAACCGGATTTGTCTATAATGGCAAATTCGATCCGGAAGTTTATCTGCAGATTTTGGAACGCCGCGAAATCAATGTTTTATGCTGTACACCAACTGAGTATCGTATAATGGCGAAACAGAAAAATCTTGCTTCATTCAATTTAAAAGCTTTGCATAGCGCAGTTTCTGCCGGAGAACCGTTAAATGCAGAAGTGATCAATGTATTTAAAGAAAACTTCGGCCTTGAAGTCCGGGACGGCTATGGCCAGACAGAAAACACCTTGCTTGTAGGCGTTATGAAAGGCATGGATATCCGAATCGGTTCAATGGGCAAACCAACACCAGGAAACCGTGTGGAGATCATCGATGAGTACGGTAAACCTGCAGAAGTCGGCGAAGTAGGGGACATCGCTGTCCATGTCACTACACCGGCATTGTTCAAAGGGTATTTCAAAGATGATGAACGCACGAAAATGCAGTTCCGCGGTGAATACTATGTGACAGGGGACAAGGCATCGAAAGACGATGACGGCTATTTCTGGTTTGAAGGAAGAGGCGATGATATCATCATTTCCTCCGGGTATACAATTGGACCGTTCGAAGTGGAAGATGCCCTCGTCAAACACTCTGCAGTCCAGGAGTGTGCGGTAATCGGTGCGCCTGACGAAATCCGCGGAACCATCGTTAAAGCATTTGTAGTTTTGGTTCCAGGCAATGAGCCTTCCGATGAACTCGTCAAAAGCTTGCAGGATCATGTGAAAGAACTGACAGCTCCTTATAAGTATCCAAGAGCGATCGAGTTTTTGGAGGAATTGCCCAAAACCGCATCGGGAAAAATACGGCGCGTCGAATTGCGCCAAAAAGAACAAGCAAGAAAGTAAGAAAAAGAGTTTGATAAAATATCAAGAAACTAGAGGATGTTATGTCATTCCGCACCAGGCAGACATTGGTGACAAGTCTGGCGGAAGAGCGAATAAGTAACGGAAGTTGAAATAATTTTCGGACATCTCCTCAAAATGCAAGGGCGGCCGGTGCAAACTGGCTGCTTTTTTCGATTGTTTACTTTAGAATTAGACAGGCATATAATAGTTCTATTATTTCGAGAAACAAAATAAAGGAAGAATGGTGAGAAGAGAGAGATGGCAGCAGAGAAAAAAGGCATATTGTATACAATTTTAACATACGCCATATGGGGAATTTTACCGATTTACTGGAAACTGGTCGACCATGTGCCGAGTGACGAAATATTGACGTCCCGCATTCTATGGGCTTTCGTGTTGACGGTTTTGTTTATCATTGTGATAAATGGCGGAAAACAATTGATTACCGACTTGAAAAGTTTATGGCAATCCAAAAAGACATTCTTTATGTTAATGCTGGCCTCTTATTTGATAACCGCCAACTGGTTTTTGTATATATTTGCCGTCACTAACGACCGGATGGTCGAAACGAGTTTGGGCTATTACATCAATCCGCTTGTATCGATGCTTTTGGGTGTTTTCTTTTTAAAAGAAAAATTATCGCCTGCCATTAAATTCGCTTTTGTTCTTGCGGCAATCGGTGTGGGCATCTTGACGGCATCATACGGCACTTTGCCATGGCTAGCTATTGGGATGGCTTTAAGTTTTGCATTTTACGGCTTGATCAAAAAGACAATAAAGTTGGACGCGCTGCGTGGACTGGCTCTCGAAACCTTATTTGTTTTGCCGCTTGCGATTATCTATTATATTTATCTATTTTCCACCAGCCAGGCATCTTTCTTGAACGAAGGAATTTCGACGGACATTCTGCTTATCATCAGCGGTGCCGCTACAGCGTTGCCTTTGGTTTTATTTGCCACAGGGGCTCCGTTAATCCCGATGTATATGATTGGATTTTTACAATACATCGCACCGACATTGATGCTCCTTCTGGGCGTATTGGTTTACGGTGAATCATTCGATCGGATCGACGCTATTTCATTTTCATTTATTTGGGTGGCATTGATCATCTTTACGACATCGAAAGTTTTGGAAGCACGTGGCATGAAAAAAGAGAAGTTGAATGCCCAGCATTGATTCATCCGACGTAAAATGAAACATTTGTACAAGATACCCGTATAATAAAGAGAGAGAAAAAAAGGAGGTCAAATGATAAATGAATACAAAGAGATGGATAGCATTGGTAGTTGCAGCAGCTATTTTGGGAATATCATTGGTCATCAATTCGGCATTTGCGATTTTCCAGAGCAGCCTTGGCACCGGAGTAGATGATTTGCTGGCTACGACGGAAACTGCTGTTTCCGAGCAAGTGATTGAAGAAGGTGACTTTAATAACCGGATTGCAGTTTTGAATGTAGAAGGAACCATCCAGGACACGGGTGAAGCTTCTGCCTTGCTGGGGCCGACTGGCTATAACCACGGCTTGTTCATGGAGCAATTAGAGCAGGTGAAAAATGACAATACGGTAAAAGCAGTCATGCTGAAAGTCAACTCGCCAGGCGGCGGAGTAGTAGAATCAGCAGAAATCCATGATAAAATCACAGAAATCCAGGAAGAAACAAAAAAACCTTTCTACGTATCCATGGGCGCTACGGCAGCTTCCGGAGGTTACTATATTTCAGCTCCGGCTGACAAAATTTTCGTTAACCGTGAAACGATGACAGGTTCTCTTGGCGTTATTATGCAAACGGTCAATTACGGAAAACTGGCAGAGAAGTATGGTGTGGAGTTTGTAACGATCAAGTCCGGACCGTTCAAGGACATTGGAAATCCGACACGTGAGATGACTGCGGATGAACAAGCCCTCTTGCAGGAAATGCTTGATGATTCCTACGAGTCATTTGTTGACGTAATTGCTGAAGGGCGGGATATGCCTGAAGAACAGGTTAGAAAGCTTGCAGATGGGCGCATTATGAACGGACGCCAAGCAGTAGAAGCAAATCTGGCGGATGATTTCGGTTTTGAAGACGATGTTTTATCAGCACTTCGCACTGATTTCAACTTGGAAGACGCAGAAGTGTTTGAATACGGAGCATCCCAAGGGCTTGGATCACTGTTCTCAATGAAGCTGAATTCATTGTTTGGCAAAGACCTGGAGTCTCAAATGATCACTAAATTGCTTACCGAAAATAGTTCGCCGCGGATGATGTATTTGTATGGTGAAAAATAAGGAGGGGCGATAATTATGACAAATCATATGGATAATGAAACGCATGCTGTGGAAAATATGCAGAACAATCGCCCTGTCGAGCCGGAATATAAAGAAGTGATGTTTTATGAACGCAAGCCTGCTGGCTTTTGGGTGCGGTTCTGGGCATACTTGATCGACCTTTTGATCATTGCTTCCGCCACTTCGATTTTAATTAAACCGATATTTTTATTGGTCGGTTTAGAAACCACCGGCAATACTTGGTACGCCCCTTACGCCATCATTTCCGCTATCGCTTTCTATGCCTACTTCGTATTGATGACTAAGTTTTTTGAACAGACTGTAGGCAAAATGATTTTAGGGCTGCGTGTCGTATCTTTAAAAGAAGAAAAGCTGTCCTGGGGGACGTTATTGTTCCGTGAGTGGATTGGCCGTTTTATCTCTGCTACCATCCTGCCTTTATACTGGATTGTCGGTTTTACAAAGTTGAAGCAAGGAATCCATGACTTTGTAGCAGATACGACAGTCATCCATGAAGAGACATACCGCAAACAAATTCTGTTTGAGAAAAAACGTTCTGAAGGGTCTGAGTTGCAAGAGGCCGAAACGTTCTAGTAAGATAAGGGTATGTTGAAAGGGAGGCGTTATTATTGGTACAAATTACATTCAAGCAAAATCCTGTGACTTTGCCAGGCAAAGAAGTTAAAGTGGGAGACCAGGCTCCAGAATTCAAAGTTCTGGCAAATGATTTAAGCCCGGTAACCTTGCAGGATACGACAGGGAAAGTTCGTTTGATCAGTGTAGTTCCTTCACTTGATACCGGTGTTTGCTCGTTGCAGTCAAAACGTTTTGACCAGGAAGCGGCAACACTCGGTGAAGATGTGGAAGTATTGACGATTTCAGCAGATCTTCCATTTGCTCAAAAACGCTGGGCTGAAGAAAACGGCACGAATGGCATTAAGCTGCTATCCGACCACCGCGATTTGTCTTTTGGTGAAGAATACGGTGTTGCCATGCAGGAGCTTCGTTTATTGGCACGGTCGATTTTCGTCATCGATGAAAATGACAAAGTCGCCTACGTGGAATATGTGCCTGAAGGAACGGATCATCCGGATTACGATAAAGCAATTGAAGCCGTTAAGGCATTAACAAACTAATACAAGAAACCCACTCCTGCAGAGTGGGTTTCCTTATTGAGGACGGATAATAAATGAATTCAGCAATGGAAAAAGTGTTTAATTTTATTGATCAGCATGCGACAGAAATGCAGAAAGAGCAGGATCTGCCGTATTTGGAGAGTTTACTGGAAACAACAGAGACATGGCTGGATGGTCATATTAAACCTGTGGAGCAAGCTGGCAAAGAAGATGTCCGAAAAGCGATCCAGCTGGCCGTTTTAAAAGGCATGAAAGAACATGTCCAGCCCCATCACCAGATGACGCCGGATGCGCTTGGCCTTTTAATCGGTTATTTAGTTGAACTTTTTGTGAAAGAAAAAGAATTCACGCTACTTGATCCAGCGCTTGGAACGGGCAATTTGCTATTGACGGTGATGAATTATCTGGATGGCCGTATTAACGGAGCTGGTGTTGAAATCGACGATTTGCTGATCCGATTGGCAGCTTCAACAGCCGATTTGGTCGAGCAGCCGGTCACTTTCTACCGCCAGGATGCCTTGCAGCCTTTACTGATTGATCCAGTGGATTCAGTAGTCGCTGACTTGCCGGTTGGCTATTATCCGGATGAAGAAATAGCGGGAACTTATGAGTTGAAAGCAGAAGAAGGCCTGTCTTATGCCCATCACTTATTTATTGAACAGTCATTGAAACATACAGTGGATGGCGGCTATTTATTCTTCGTTATTCCGAAAGCCTTATTTGAATCGCCTCAAGCTGGACAATTGCATGCTTTCTTGAAAAAGACGGCTTATATCCAGTCAGTCATGGAACTGCCAGACAGCTTATTCAAAAACTCAGCTTATGCTAAAGGTATTTTAATTCTGCAAAAGAAAAAAGAAGGCATCAAAGCGCCGAAGGAAGTCTTGTTGGCACGTGTACCGAACATGTCGAATGCCAATTCAATGGCTAAATTCTTTTCGCAAGTGAGCCAGTGGTTCAAAGAAAATAAGCAATAAAAATGGAACATATTGTGTTATAATGAAAGTCATTCAAACATCCGAAATTGATAGTCTAAAAAGAAAAGAGGGATGAATATGACGGAAACAAATGAAACTCCTAAAAAAGTAAGTTTGCAGGAAGCGGTTAAACGCCAGCTGGAAGCTAAGAAAAATCAGGCCGCAAACAATAAAGGCGGCAGCGGCGCTTCACTTGAAACGAAAAAGATGAAGAGCCAGCAAACAAAAAAAGTGAATAATACACGGCGGAAAATGGGCGTGTAATGAGGAACCCGGCATCTGGATGCCGGGTTTTTCTATAGCAAGAAAGGGTTGAAGCAAAATGTTAGAACCCATTTATTATCCTAAATTGGAGGAACTGTTCTATGGGGAAATGGAAGCAAGCCATAATTGCTACAGCACGCGGCAATTACGAAGTGTTTATAAAAGGGCAAGGAGAACCGCTTTGTGTTACCCATCTTTACTCTGTTTTTAATGACAGTGGCGATTACTATGCAGAAAGTTTTACCAAAACACATACAGTATATTTAGTGAATTTGCGGGAAGCAGGAAATTCGGAAAAAGCCCATGAACCTTTTCAATTAAGTATGCTGGAAGCAGTTTTCGATCTGGAAGCCATAAGGGTGGCACTTGGATTCAAGCAATGGGGATTTGCCGGACATTCTACTGGTGGGATGCTGGGTGTGATGTATGGAATCTATTTCTCGAAAAGTTTGGCGTTCGCCCTCCTTACTGGAGCGGCAGCAAGAGAGTATGCGACATTTTCGGAGGACTGCATTTACAATCCCCGTCATCTGCAATATCAAAAAATGCAGGATTTAATTGAGCAATTAAAGCGCTCGGATTTAACAGAAGAAAAACGAAAAGAACTATCAGAGGAACGCACAAAATTATCTTTATTCAAACCGGAACGATACAGTGATTTATTCCATTTATCCATCACAAAATCGATATCAGCTGCCCGTTTGAATTTTTTTAACCGGGAACTTCAAATTTATGATGTGACAAGAAAATTGCATTTAATCTCCGCCCCTACCTTAATCTTATGCGGCAAACATGATGTACAATGTCCATTAAGCTATTCTGTGGAAATGAAAGAAGAAATACCATTTTCAAAGTTAATTGTTTTCGGGGAAAGCAATCACTATCCGTTTCTTGAAGAAGCCGAACTTTTCAGTAAAGAACTAGACCGATTTTTGGATGAACTTCCATCGACATCTCGGTAAAAATTGCAGTATGATAGTGTTCAATACAATAAAAGGGGAAATGGAAATGACTACAATCGGATTTGTTAGACACGGTATAACTGATTGGAACATCCAACGAATAGCGCAAGGCAGTTCTGATATTCCATTAAACGAAACAGGAAGAGAGCAAGCCCGTGCCATTGCTGACCGTCTCGCACAAGAAGAGCCATGGGATGTCATCCTATCAAGTGATTTGATACGCGCAAGAGAAACAGCGGAAATCATTGCTGCAAAACTTGGCATGTCTATCAGCCATTTTGAGCCTCTTATCCGCGAATTGTCAGGCGGCCAAATTGAAGGGACGACAGAAGGAGAACGCATCCAAAAATGGGGCACGGATTGGCGGACATTGGATCTTGGAATGGAGAAGAAAGAAGAAGGAGCACAAAGAGGGCGAAAGGCCGTTGAAACAGCTTTGGTTAACTATCCCGGCAAGCGAATTTTAATGGTCAGCCATGGTGCGTTGAT
Source organism: Planococcus sp. VCh962 (assembly GCF_057748275.1). Classification (NCBI taxonomy): domain Bacteria; kingdom Bacillati; phylum Bacillota; class Bacilli; order Caryophanales; family Caryophanaceae; genus Planococcus; species Planococcus sp. VCh962. The sequence continues at coordinate 1,388,826 of NZ_JBYLHS010000001.1, read as the reverse complement.
CGGCTCCACATTGAAAAGCCTGTTGCCTGAACGTTTCACTAAAACAAACTTACATAATACTTCGATCACGATTTTGGAGAATGTTGAAAGCAGATGGGAATGCACGCTTTACAACTGCACGAAGCATTTAGCTGAAGCGATTCAGGAAGAAGCTGCTGGAAAACGTAAATAATTTGAAAAAAAGAGATGCCTGAACGTAAAGGCATCTCTTTTTTACTGAGTATTATTCTGATGCGGTACGATACAAATGAGCTTTTCCTTTATAAGCGATACCGGTCACCACGGCTAATAATAATGCAGATATTATAAAAACACTGCGAACGCCGAAGACATCAGCTAAAACACCCATCAATAAAGAAGACACACCGAATGTTCCGGTTCCGATAGCTGAAAGTGAAGCAAAGACGGCAGGCAATTGCTCTTTTGGCACACTAGTCTGGACAAGCGATTGCTGTGGAATATTTTTAAGCTGGCTGAATAATCCAACCAGGCCGGACAAAACCAAAGCAAGCAGCGGGATGCTATTCAAGCTGAAGAACCAAGTGGCAAGCATGCTGCCGAAAGCCCCGCATACAATGAATAAACTGAGATTCCGTTCAACAGTTGAAGCGTATTTCAAGCAAATTACACTTCCTGCAATCAAGCCTACAAAGAAAGAGCCGTTGATAAATCCCCACCAGCTGTCATTGGCTGACAAAGCACTGTTTACAAAAACATATAGGATAGCTGCAATCCAAACAGTCCCGGCAAAAGTTTCGAGGAAATCCATCCATGCTAGCCGTTTTAATACAGGCGTCCTTGAAACAGTTTGCCAGCCAGCCGTAACTTGCTGCCAAATTCCTCTTTCCGCAGGTGGGTGATACTTCACGTGTGGCAGCATACACATAAGCAAACTGGCCAGCATAAATAATCCGCCAACAAACCAAATCAATTGAAAAGGAGTGATGGCGAGCAGGACCAGGCCGCCGACAAACCACACGGTTGTCTGTATGGTTTGGGTAACGGTTTCCGTAAGTCCGTTAGCTTTTAACAGCAAGGATTCATGGACATAAAAAGGAATCAGTGCCGACCGTACAGGATTTGCACAGCCGTCTAGTAGAGCGATTCCACTTATGAATAAAAACAAAATCCAATAATTTGATGTTGAAAGGGCTGGAAAAATTAATGCCATAGAAAGCAATAGAATTGTTTTGCCGATTTGAGACCCGGCCAGAAGCCTGTTCAAACGGAATCTCTCCATCAAGAGCGGTATCAATAAGTTCGAAACAAACATGGCAGACGTAATGGCAAATGGCACAACTGCAGCAGCAGCAGCTTTTCCGGTCAGCTCAAATACCAGACTGATGATGCTGACAATATATAAAACGTCTCCGACATTCGCCAATGATTGTCCGAACACTAGTAAATGGAAATTTTTATTCAGTTTCATTTTTCATCCCCCAATTATCAAAATGGAAATACTTTAATTAGGGGAAGTTTAAATTGGATTGATCATTGCTTGTCATTCTCCTGTCGCTTATAGAAAAACCAGGGGGATTTTGGTTAATCAAAATTTTCATTTAATTATTATCAGTATACCTTATAATAAAGATATATCTATCGGAAAATGGCAATAAAACCCTGTTTGAAGAGCAATACTATTATGCGCAATTATAAATTTCTCGAAACTTTTGGCGTATTTACGCTTCTGCATCCTTTATTCTATACTCTTGGCATCACGCCTCTGGTTTTACTGCGGACAATCATTATTTCACCCTTAGAAAATAGATTTAAAATTTTACGGTATCTCTTTATCGGCCTTTGTGGTCTATCTAGCAATACAGCTCATATATTTCGGCGGGATTGGGAGGAGAACCGATTATAACTTCCATGCTTCTCGCTTTTTTCGCTTTTGGACTCATCAATCCCTTTGTCTATGATTATCAACAAAAGGAGTGGAAATCATGATGAAAAACGATTCGCAACGAGATAAAGAAGACCTTGGGGCTATGCAGAAAAAGCTAAGGGCTGATTGCGGCAATTGTTTCGCTCTATGCTGCGTGGGCCTTTCTTATATGGCGTCTGCAGATTTTGCTTTTGATAAAGCGGCTGGTGTCCCTTGCCCGAATCTGCAATCAGATTTCCGCTGCAGCATTCATCCGGAGCTTCGGCGAAGCGGTTTTAAAGGCTGCACGGTATTCGACTGCTATGGCTCAGGCCAAAAAGTGTCCCAAGTGACGTTCAAGGGAAAAGATTGGCGAAACAATCCAGATACGGCAAAAGAGATGTTTACCGTGTTTCCGATCATGACCCAGCTGCACGAAATGCTGTGGTACCTGGCTGATGCCATGAAACAGGAAAAAGCCAAACAAATGCATAATGAACTGGAAGAAATGATGCACAAAACAGAACAGCTGACTTTTCTGAAATCACAGGAACTTAAAGAGCTGGATATTCCTGCCCACCGTGCGCGGGTGAATGACTTGTTGGTAAAAGTAAGCGAACTGGAAAGAGCGGATGCATTAAAACGGAACAAAGGACGGAAAAGCAAAAAAATGAACCGGCGGAACGCAGACTTGATGGGAGCGGAATTAAAAGGAGCCGACTTGAAGGGCATTGATTTTCGAGGAGCTTATTTCATAGCGGCGAATTTGCGGCAAGCGGATTTGAGAACAGCGGATGTGATTGGCGCTGATTTTCGGGATGCAGATATAAGCGGAGCGGATTTATCCACGGCCCTTTTTGTGACGCAGGTCCAGGCCAATGCGGCCATCGGGGATTGCAACACAAAATTACCGGAAGCCATCAAGCGCCCCGCTTATTGGGCAAAGAAGCCAAGGGATTTTTAACTGACCAATATACCAATGAAAGCAGGAAAAGCCATGTTGCCACAGGAACTAGCAGTCCAAAAAATTTGTTCAAGTTTAAAAAATGATCCATCTATTCGGGCGATATATCTAAAAGGATCCATGGGCAGAAGTGAATATGATGAGCATTCCGATGTCGATCTTTATTGCCTCGTTGACGAAGAAAACGCCACACGGTTTTTGGAGAATCGCTTGCAGCATTTACAAGCATACCGTCCGATTATTTTTCAAGACGATATTTTCATTATTGCCCCTCAAATTATTGCTGTATTTGACGATCTTTTGCATGTCGATTTGTTTACAATAACTCCAGACAAATTTACGGAAAAAGATTATTTTAAAGTGCTCTATGACCCTGATGGGTTAATGGAAAGATTCACAGAAACTCAGAGCCTGGAACTGGATGAAAATGAATACCGGGATGATGTGATGGATGTTGCATGGTTTTTGTTCCAATATAAAAAAGCTGCTGGCCGAGGAAATGATATCTGGGCTGTGAAAATGCTGTCGAGCGTTATGGATCATTTGGCGAGAGTGCTGCTTTATAAATATGCACCACAGCGGGCTCGTTTGGGATTGAAGACCCTCAGCAATTCATTGCCGCCTGAAGTCTTATTGAAAGTAGAAGAGATATTCAACCTGATGACCACAAGACATCACGCAGAAGCTGCTTCGCAAATCAGTGAGCTGGTGATGGAAGAGATCGAATGGATTCTTGGCCAGATTACAGATGGAAGCCAAATAGAAACCTTGCTTAGAAAAATGGTGGAAATGCATTCTCGAGCAAAAATAAAAAGAAACTTATAACAGGAAAAGAATTTCTGGAGCTTACAATATAGTTATTATGGTGAAGCAGGAAGTGGAAAAATGGAAATAACATTAGAGAAATTGGATGCTGCTGATTCAGATCCGCTATTTGATTTGAAATAGAAAATAGAAGTTTTTTTGAAGAGAAGGTACCTAGCCGGGGAGATGATTATTATAAGCGAAATGTGTTTGAGCAACATCATAACAATCTGCTAAGAGAGCAATCGGCAGGGGATTCTGTTTTTTATCTGATAAAAAACAAAGAAGGGTCCATTTTAGGACGCCTTAATCTGGCAGATATAGATAAACCAAACAAAACCGGATATTTGGGATACCGAGTGGGACAATTATATACTGGCCAAGGAATTGCAAGCCGGGCAGTCAGATTGTTGCTTGAAGCAGCCGACGATTTAAATATTCAGCAGATAAGAGCCAAAACTACTGCAGATAATAAGGCTTCTCAAAAAGTCTTGGAAAGAAACGGATTCAAGCTAATGGAAGCTATGGATGAAGAAATCCATTTAAACGGCAAGCAAGTGAGATTTGTTTATTATATTTGGCAGAATTGTGGAAAATCAGAATAAGAAAAAAACAGTTCCAGTGAGGGAACTGTTTTTATTTTTATATGCAGTGTAGATATATATAGATTATCCAGATTAAATCAACTGATCTCAAACAACTCCGTATGAATGTCTACGAAATAAACTTCCAATTGCTGTTCCAATTTACCGCCGAGAGCAGAATATTCACTGTCTGCTTTTTCAATCAGCTCATAAAATACATCTTCTTGAATTTCGCCATTTTCCAAAGCCGTAAACGTATGCCACAGTTCTACACCATATTTCTTTTCAATCTGTGCGTAGTCATGAGCACCAATCTTCTCCAAAGCAGCCGTCAAATCATTCAAGTAAATAGTGATTCCAACCTCCCGAATATAGGCCTGAACCCAATTAAGCAAGATTTCATGGCCGCCGCTTTCGATTTCAGAATAATACTGGAAAGCCAGAAAACTTTCATTTATAAGAGGATTTACCGAAGGGAAATCATGGCTGCTGATTTCGAAAATGACCGCATTCCAAATATCTGCCCGGTTCATCAAATTACTTTTCTTCATTTTTGGCTTCATGATATCGCTCCTATTGTGATTGAAATAATTAAAGCTTTAAAGGCAACTCATATTGGCAATATTTTGTGTCCAGTATATAGCCATTCTTTTTATAGAGCCTTTGTGCGGCTGCATTATCAGTGGCTGTGCTAAGGCAGATGCTAATCGCCTCTGTTTCAAGGGCATATTCCTTGGCTTTTTGCAGAAGGAGTTCTCCCACACCTTGCTTTCGAAAAGCGGGGTCCACATATAAATCGTTCAATATCCAAGTTCTTTTCAAGGAAATCGATGAAAAGGCGGGATAAAGCTGAGTAAAGCCTGCGGGAACTCCGGCATTATCGGCAATGAATATGACGGATTCGCCTTTTTCTAATCTTGCTGATATGTACGCTGTTGCACTTTTTAAATCAGCGGGCTGATTGTAAAACTGCCGATACAAATCAAATAATAGAGCCACACGTTCAACATCTTCAAGACCGGCGCGATATATTTCCATACAAATTCCTCCATTCTCTTACAAAAAAGTTTGCAGTTTATATTTATTTTACTTTAACAGAAAGTGGGGATGAAGAACCCTGTCAATTGAACTTCACCTTAATTAAGTAACTGGCAAGATTCCCCTGATGAGTTTTCATGAAAAATCCTTATCCGCCAATATGGGGCCGAACCCATAGTTTGGAAAAGTCCACATATCCAAAATGGCTGATATTGATATTCATCAAGTCAGCAGAAAAAGGGATTTGGCGTTTTTCGTAATAAAGCGGAATCAGAATAGAAGAATCCATCAATGCTTTTTCAACTCTTAAATTTAAGGGAAGCCATTTCTCAAAAGGAGTATGTACATATTCCTCTAACAATTGGCTTATATTCTCGTCTGCATTGATCATATTCGCCAGTGGGGAATTGCCGTTTTTGAGAAAATGGTAAAAAGAGAAATTTTGGTTCATTTCAAATACTTCACCTCGGATAAATAAATCGGCCTTCTGGTCTTTCCCGTTATCGAATAGCATTTCTTCGAATGGCAAACACTGGATTTCGAATGGAATCTTTTCTTTTTCAAAGATGGATTGAATCCATTCAGTAGCTTTTTCCAAATAGTCCGTCGTTTTAATGACGAGTGGCTTCGTAAAATCAGGGGGTTGGACTTCCCGGACTTCATAACGCTGATTTTGCCCAACAAGCATGCTTTGATGATTAGGCAAAGCGCGGGAACTGTAGTGGATAATTTCATGGCGGTATTTTGCAATGATCCAATGGAGGTAATCCCGGATTTCTTTTCTGCCTATATCCGATTTTCGAAAGGCGTTCATGATGACAACTCCAACTCCTGAGTCGCTCTCGACCAAAAACGTTTTGTCCGAATCTAATGGTGTCGCTGAACGATAGACAAAATCAAAGTCGCTTGGAACTTGTACAAACTCGACCCGATCCAATAAAGGCCGTTCGCCGAAATAATCCTTAAAAGCATGTAAAACGGTCTTGAGACTATGGCTATTATCAGCGTAAAAACTACCGGTTCCAATCAACTGCCCTTGGCTTTCTTTATAAATACTCGAGTTCATCAATCCCAGCATTTGAAGGCAATAACTGCAGCCGGCAGGAAAATCAAAATCAACCACTAAAGGACCAACTGCCTGGATCTTTTTAATCGGCTCCCATAATTCTTTGAAATGGATATGAGTACGCAGGCGATTCAAGCAATCCGCCACATCTTCAGCCGTCAGTACAGAACCATCATGGAATTTCACATCTTTTTTTAAATATATTCTCAATTTGGTTCCAGATATATCCCAGCTATGGGCCAGTTCAGGCGAAACCATGCCTGTTGCATCTATAGCGACGAGCCGATTATAAATCGTTGCTACAACGTTGGCGCTTTGAATATCGGCCGCTTTCAACGGATGCATGGTTGTAACTGCATATTTTCTCGGAATGATTAATTTGTCGGCATCACTGGTATTTTGAAAAAAGCCGAATTTTGAACGAAATTTATTGATGAGGCGGATTTTACTGTCAATTGACCAGTCATACATTAAATACTTACTGCTTGTTTCAACTGCTTCCTGTTCAATGATTTCCATGAGCTGTTCTTCGTATATTTCTTCCACGTTTTTCAGCCAATGCAACTCCGATGAATTGCCTCTTCCGCGTCCTGAAGTGTAAGTAAACCAACCCTCAGCTGCCCACTTCCTGATATAGCGGGTGGCTTGCTTGGCACTTAAATCGAGGACTTCTACTATTTTCTCTTTTTTTACTTCTCCAGAAGGGAGAGCTTGCCATAGCGCCAATAAATTCTTTTCCACACGGTGTTCCTCCAAAAAGTAGACATATATTCTAAAAATGTCCATTTTTCAATTTATTCGTCTAGTATAATATACATAAGACAAAGGAGGTTAGCAATATGAGCTGGAAAGAATATCCACAAAACATTAAAGTCCGCTTAATAACATCGTTTTTCAACCGGGCAGTAGGATCAGCAGTTATGCCTTTTATGGCGTTGTTCTTCGCGCTGGAAATGAGCAAAGTCTGGGCCGGGATGTTTTTAGTCGGTACCGTCATCATTAGTTTTTTTATTAATTTAATCGGAGGCTATATTTCTGACCGTTTTCCGCGCAAGGGAGTTGTCGTATGGACATCGTTGATCAGTGCTTTAGCATTTCTGGCAATGACCATTAGCTTAGTCCCGAGCGAAAATCTTATTTGGCTCTTTGCAGCTTCCTATATCGGATTTATTGTTTCAAGCAGCCTCGGGAGGCCGGCAATGCACGCCATTATCATCGATTCGACTACTCCGGAAAACCGGAAAGCGGTGTATACGATTGAATACTGGCTGACGAATTTGTCGATGGCAATCGGTGCAGCGCTGGGAGGGTTATTATACGTCAATCATCAGATTGAGTTATTTATGCTATTGACCGTCACGTCCATCTGTTTGCCGATTGCTTATCGCATATGGCTGATTGACGAGCAGAATAGCGTTCTGAAAAAACAGCATCACAATGTGTTGATTGACGTTTTCCAAAATTACAAAGTGGCATTTCAAGATTCGCCTTTTGTGAAAGTAGTGACCGGCTCGATGTTCATCTTCGCTGCGGAATTTTCATTAAACAGTTATATTGGGGTCCGGCTCGCTGAAACGTTCGAAACGGTAAGTGTCGGAAATTTCGATATTGCGGGAGTCCGGATGCTGAGTATCCTAAATATCCAAAACATGCTGTTTGTGGTCTGTTTCACTTTCTTTATCAGCAAAATTACAGACCGCTTTAAAAACCGAAAAGTTTTGCTTGTGGGATTGATTGTCTACAGTATTGGCTATATAACGGTCACTTCAGCGGATAGCTGGTACATCCTGATTCTCTTTAACGTCATAGCCACTCTCGGAGAGCTCATTTATTCTCCGGTCCGGAATGCTGAACTCGCAAATATGATTCCGGCTGACAAAAGGGGCTCTTATTCTGCCTTTTCCAATCTTTCATTCAGCGGAGCCGACCTGATTGCGCGTTCCACAATTGTTATCGGCGCTTTTCTGGTTCCGACGATGATGTCCGTCTATATTGGAGTTATTTTGATGATCGGGACATTCCTTGTTTATACCGGTATGTTTATCAGAGGGACAAGCCAGAAATCACCGGAAACAACTGAAGCAGTCCTTTAAAATTTCCTTCTCCCATGCATCCGTTATGGGTGGAGGATTTTTAAATCCATAAGAAAATAAAAAAACCCGGAACATTCTAATAATTCTATCTGAAATTGGGAATTTTAGGTATAATTAAACATGTAAAAGATCGGAGGAAGTCGGATGAAGATAAAACCAGAATGGACCAGGTTTAAAATGAAAGACGGCCAATCAAAGAAAGTAGAACATTGAATAAAATTACTGAATGACATTATGCCAGAAGCAATATAAATGATTAAAGCAACAATGAAATAAAACAATACTTTCAACTGGAGGCAAACATGGAAATACGAAAAGCAGTGCCAGCCGACGCTGAAAAGCTGGTTAGTTTGATGAAAGAAGTAGAAGAATCGAATTTTATGCTTTTTGAACCGGGTGAAAGAAAAACTTCGCTTGAGCAGATTAAAAAACGACTCGAAGCAATGAATGGGCACTCAGCTGTTTTTGTGGCAGAAGAGAACGGAGAGTTAGTAGGTTATCTATTTGCCATCGGAGATACTTTAAAAAGAAAACGGCATTCGGTTTACGTCGCCATCGGCATTCAAGCAAGCCAGCGGGGAAAAGGAATTGGAACCGGGCTCTTTCAAACATTGGAGCGATGGGCAGCGGAAGAGAAACTGCACCGAATCGAGTTGACCGTAATGGAACACAATGCGGCAGGGATAGCATTGTATCAAAAGATGGGTTATGGGATTGAAGGCATAAAGAAAGATTCCTTGTACATAAATGGGGATTACGTCAACGAGTTTTATATGGCTAAGATAATGGGTTGAACAGATTGGAAGAGAACCGTGGAATTAAGCGATCCGACAGAATTTGCTGAATGGTTAGCCTTGCATTCCATTAGATGGCATAAACAACTGGTGAGATGCAAGGAAACTAAATATACACATGGAGCCCAAAATTTAATTGTTTTGCTTTAAAACATCCGAGAAGACAAAAGAAGAAATATGAACTAAAGGAGCCGTTATGGAATTAATTTTATTATTCGGGCCTCAAGCGACCGGGAAAATGACAATAGGAAAAGAACTCGAAAAAACAACAGGATTCAAACTGTTTCATAATCATATGACCATTGAATTGCTGCACCCATTTTTTGGATTCAGTTCAGAGATGTGGCGGCTGTCGAATCTGTTCAGAGAAGAAATATTTAAATCAGTTGCCAAAAGTGAAATAGAAGGCATCATTTTTACTTATGTTTGGGCATTTAATATGGAGGAAGATTGGGAATTTGTCGAAAAGACTCGGAAGATATTCGAGTCAAGTGGCCACAAAGTTTATTTTGTTGAATTGGAAGCAGACTTGGAAATAAGAATCGAGCGAAATAAATCATTCAGCAGGCTCGACCATAAGCCGACCAAGCGGAATATAGAAGAATCGGAACGAGAATTACTGGATTCAATGAAGAAATACCGCCTAAATTCGTTGGAAGGTGAAATTGAATATGATAACTACATTCGAATCGATAATTCCAATCTACAGCCGGATAAAGTGGCTAATCTTATCAAGGAGAGATTTTCTTTTGACAAGTACCAATAACAAAAAAGGTGTACATTAAAACAAACGCCATAAACTTTGCAGAAAATCTATATTTCAGATTAGCTTTTACTAAAACAAACATTCCAGTTGGATTGTTCGTGCTGCGATTACAAATATTCACAAAGGAGCTTCGTATGAAAAGAGTGGATGTGGTTTATGTCATGCTTCGGGATGCCACTGGAGAAAATATATTAATGGTCAGAAATTACGGAGAATACGAGTCATATTACACGCTTCCAGGGGGAGCGGTGGAAACGGGAGAAACCTTGCAGGAAGCTGCGATACGGGAAGCTAAAGAAGAGACGGGACTCGATGTTTCCCTCGGCGGAATCTTCTCCATCAGTGAAGACTTTTTTGAGGAAAGAGGACATCATGCCATATTTTTCACTTTTGAAGGAAAAATTCTTGGGGGTGAAATCGCCATTGCTTTTCCGGAGGAAATTGAAGAAGTAAGGTGGATGCCATTCCGTGAAGCTGCAGAACATCTATCCATTCCGGAAGGAGCGGAAAAGCTGATCAAGGTCAATCATTCGGTGCCGTATATTTTGAAAGGCAACCTGATATAAATGGTTCAACAGGTCAATCTGTTTACCAAGGAGGTGAGCGTTGTGTTGATTCAGGATGGAAAAATGCTGATCCGGAAGCTGGAAGAATCCGATAAAGAAATAATGGCAAAGTGGCTGACCAATCCAGAAGTATTAGAATACTACGAAGGACGGGACAATCCTCAAGATTTAGAAAAAGTGAACCAGCATTTTTACAATCGGGAAGATGAAACAACAAACTGTCTAGTTGAATACGAAGGGAAAGCAATTGGCTATGTTCAATTTTATCCGTTAGAGGATCAAGCCAAAATTGAATACGGTTATTGGAATCCAGCAGATATTGTCTTTGGCACCGATCAATTTATTGGAGAAGCGGATTATTGGAATAAGGGACTCGGGAAACGGCTCGTTAATTTAATAAAAGACTACTTATTAACTGAAAAACAGGCGGATGTTCTCGTCATGGACCCCCAGGTCTGGAATGAACGGGCAATTGCCTGTTATGAAAAATGCGGTTTTAAGAAAGTGAAATTTCTTCCGGCTCATGAAATGCATGAAGGGGAAATGAAAGATTGCTGGTTGATGGAATATAAAAAACAAGAGATGCTCTGAAAATTGATATGCCAGGTGGCTGAGACATTTTGGAGTGGCGGTAATGTAGAAGTGAACTTAACATGGGTGCCTGGGAACTAGCTTCCTCTTGATAAATTAATCATCCATATGCATTGTGTGACATTTATTTCAGAAGAATAGATTTAACAATTCACGTTGTTAAATCAATTACTTTTGCAAAAGGAGGGAAATTTATTGGGATGGATGATCATTGTTGTCATTGCCTACTTGCCAATTCTTTATCGGATTCACAAGAGACTTAGCTTATTGGAAAATGAAGTCATTAGATTAAAGAAAGAACAAATATAAAAGAGTGGGTTTCGAGGATAGCTAATGGTCCTATCAGCAATATTAGCAGGATGAAACAATGGGTTATGAGTTTCTGTGAGAATATCTCTTTTTCAATAGGAATGCTGCACTAAACACTGTAAATGCAAGAGCTGAAGAAAGAGAAAGAGCCGCTTGTTCACCATGATTTTCGATAATCAGCGAGTAGACAATGGGTGCGACAGCAGACAACAAAAAACTTGGCACAAGCAATTTACCAACAAAAGAACCATAGGTTTTATTGTCAAATAGAACAAGTGGCAGAGAGCCCCGGGCAATGGTCATCAGCCCATTGCCCGCGCCGTATAGAAACGCAAAGATGAAAGCTGTCGTGATAAGCTGGCCGCTGAATAAGCCAATGATAAAGCAAATTGGCAGTAATCCAGAAGCCAAGATTGTCAGCATGAAAGGATGAATGCGGCCTCCAAATAATAGTTCTGCCACCCGTGCGAGAGATTGGCCGATTCCCCGCAGCGCAGAAATCCAAACGGAAACAGCTGCAGCGAGCCCAAGCCCTGACAATATGGCAATCATATGAGCGGACATCGCAGAATTCAAAAAGCTAAGGAGAGAGAAAATCAGTGCATAGAGGCTTCCGGAAATGAGACGCTCTCGGCCGGTAAGATTCAGCTTCGTTATAACTCCTGCATCAGGACTCACAATGGTAGTGTCTTCTTTGAAACGTTCTTGTGGAATAGCCAGATGCAGTGGAAGCGTCAAAAAAGCAAACCCGGCATATACAAGAAGGGCATTACGCCAGCCAAAAGATTCCGCAAGAAAAAAGCCAATTGGCCAGAAAACGGTCGAAGCGAGCCCGCCAAGCAGTGTGATTTGTGAAATGGACCGTTTTGCTCCTGAACCAGCAATTCGTACCAATGAAGCGAAAGCTGCGTCATAAAGAGTCAAGCGCATCGCAAAACCCAGTACAATCCAAGAAGCATAGTAAAAGGATACAGAATAAGAAAAAGCAATGCCGGAACAGCCGAGGGCGAGGAGAACAGAGCCTGCAGACATGACAAAGCGCCCGCTGAACTGGTCAATCAGTTTACCGGTTAATGGAGAGGTGATTCCCATGATAACCAGTGCAGCAGAAAATCCGCCATAGACCAAGGTTCTGCTCCAGTTAAGATCCTTAGAAATCACTACCCCAAAAGCTGCAATCAAATAATAAGAAATGCCCCAGCAGATCAACTGGGATAACCCAAGTAAAAAAACAATTCTCCGAGTGATCATTGATTGGCCCCCTAAACGGATTTCTCCAGCTTTTACCCCGCTTTAACAGTCAGTGGGAGAAAGGAAACATCACTGACTGTGTTTCTTTTTAGTAAAAGCATATACAAAAAATAGGAGTATGAATACAGAAAATATACACAATAAAATTGCATTTAAAAACATCTACATTTTGGCATTAGGAACAGTCGAAAGGAGTTTTATTATGGTACTTGTTCGCAAAGCACAACCGGAACATGTGAAAGGGATTGCTATGGTTTGCACAAAAGGATATTGGGCGACCTATAGTGACATGTATTCAAAGGAGTACATTGAGGCTGTGGTCCAGGATTTCTATAATGAACAACGGATTTTATATGAAGTGACAAACTTTAGTAAAGAATGGGGCGGATACTTTGTTGCACTTGAAGACGGCAAAGTGGTTGGAGCTGGAGGCGGTGGAATGATCGCTGACTCAATAGGGGAAGTGTTCGTTCTCTACTTGGAACCTTCAAGGTTAGGAGAAGGAATTGGGACCGAGTTATTGGATGCGATCACCCGCCAACAGAAGGAGGAATTTGGCGCGAAGGAGCAATGGGTCTCGGTAGCCAAAGGAAATCAAAAAGGCATCCCGTTTTATGAAGCCCGGGAATTTGTCTGCAGAGGTGAAAAGCCGGTTTTCCGTTCCAGTGAACAAGAAATTCCTGCTTCTTTAAGATATTGGCGTCGCCTTTAAACGAGAAAAAGATGGACGAAACGGCATTGAAAAACAGACTAAAGACATCCTCGATGCTTTCAAAGCCGAAGGTGCTGTGTTTTCGAGGATTCCAAAGGAGATTAGAATTTGAATAATAAATTGGCTTTTGCGCTGTTAGTCATTTTGACCACCAGTTTAATGGGGTCTTCTTTCGCGGTTGGAAAAATTGGGATGTTTTATATATCTCCTCTATTATTGGTCGGATTGCGCTTTACGCTGGCAGGGTTATTAATGGCTGCCATTGTACTGGTTCTAAAAAGGCCGCATCCCAAAAAACGAAAAGACTGGTTTCGGATTTTAGTGATCGGCGCTTTTCAAACAGCAGGTGTCATGGGGGCTATCTTTTTAAGTTTGCGGACAATCACCGCCGGAGAATCAGCCATCTTGACGTTCATGAATCCGCTGCTGGTAGTGGTCTTTGGCACAGTGGCCCTTGGCATCCGTTACCGGCTTGTGCAATGGAGCGGTGTGCTCCTTGGGTTTATTGGAGTGTTTGTCACAATGGGCGGACAGCTTCAAGCAGAAATCGGCACTCTTTTAGGATTCTTCAGTGCGGTTTTTTGGGCTGCGGCGACTTTGCTGATTAAACAATGGGGCCAGCAATTTGATGTCTGGGTATTGACCGCCTATCAAATGCTTTTTGGCGGTTTGCTGTTGCTGTTAGGAAGTTTATCATTGGAAAACACCCAGCTGGTGGTCAATTCTGCTTCGGTCATGATTGTATTATGGCTAGCGATTCCTGCGTCAATTGTCCAATTCGCTGTCTGGTTTTTCCTGCTGCAAAACGGCAATCCGGGAAAAGTCAGTGCATTCCTGTTTCTTGCCCCGTTCTTTGGGATCATTTCCGGATGGCTGTTGCTCGGTGAAGCCATCGGCCTAGCTCTCCTTGTTGGAGGTGCTATGATTTTTGCAGGCATTTTCTTAGTGAACTGGCCGGATAAACGGATGGCAGAAGTGGTTCCTAAAGAAGGAATTTAATGCAAAAAGCGAGAATTAATTTTAATATGCCTTTTGTTGATGTAGCTGGCATTCTTGTATGTCGTTGAATGCATTTTTGAAACAACAGCAGGAAAAGCTTATTTTCCTATAGGCTAATGATTTTAGGTTGAATTGGAGAGGATGGCTGTAGATGTTTGAATTTGTGTTCAGGATATTAGGGAATGCGGTATTATTTAAAGCCGGGGATAAATTACAAAACGCTCTTCTGAGCCCTTCAAATTTCGAAAAGAACGTGGAACGGCTAAATCAGGAAGACTGGTTTTCAGCACTAAGGCAGGACTTCAGATACGACCATATCATCCGGTACAATCCAAAAGTGAGGAAATTTCTTGGAGACACCAAAAAGACGCTGCACCTCCTTCAGTATAGTGAAGAACAAGAGAAGTTCAAAAACTTGGTCCATCAAGAATATACCAAGCTCATGAAGAAATAATGGCAAACAAGCGAAGGAGAATAAAACCGCGATGAAAATAGAAGTATCTTTGAAAAAGGAAGAGCAATTCCGGGGGTTTTTGAAACAGAAAATCAGGGATTTCAATGATGCTTATTCCATCCCCCATAGAGATTCAAGAAAGGAAGGAGCAGTAAAACCACTCAGTATGAAAGTGAGTGATGATTCCGGCGAATGGATTGGCGGGATTTCTGCAAGCCTTTACTGGAATTGGTGTGAAATCCATCATTTTTGGTTCGAAGAAAAATGCCGGGGCAAAGGACTAGGTTCTAAACTGCTTGAAGCAGCGGAAAAACAAGCCAAGGAACTAGGGGCAGAGAAGGTGCTGCTGACTACATATGATTTTCAAGCCTACTCTTTTTATGTAAGCAAGGGCTATACGGTAGCAGGTGAAATCAAAGATTACCCGCCAGGGCACAGTTACTTTACTTTAATTAAATCATTGGCTTAAATATAGTAAACTGGAATTTTGCCAGATACTCAAGGACTGGAAGTGACAGGACATGGAAACGACAAAAGTAGAAACTTTTTTGCAGGCAGCAAAGGACTATTGCCATTTAAT
Source organism: Planococcus sp. VCh962 (assembly GCF_057748275.1). Lineage (NCBI taxonomy): Bacteria > Bacillati > Bacillota > Bacilli > Caryophanales > Caryophanaceae > Planococcus > Planococcus sp. VCh962. Next base: position 1,373,391 of record NZ_JBYLHS010000001.1, on the reverse strand, counting down.
TGAATCGTTGGGCACTTTAGGAGAAATTGAGAAATTCAAACAATTGCATATTGCTGTTACCGAATTGTACACGAAAGCTCTTTATCTGCCAGAAGCCGAGCCTGGAAAAGATGACTCTTTTGACATTGATTTTCAATTGCCTCAAGTTGACTTCGGGACACACAATGTCTATTGGGGAGTCTATGACCCTTATCACTCGGATGAGGAAATGGAAGAGATGATGGAAGAGCCCTTAAACGAAACGTTGACGGACGACATACTGGATATTTACAGTGACATCAAACGGGGATTAATTCTTTATGAGCAAGGTGACCATACAGAAGCGGTTTGGGAATGGAAATACAATTTCGAGATTCATTGGGGCACGCATGCGGCCAGTGCTATACGGGCATTGCATTCAGTGAATTATCTTGCTTCTTTTTGAAAGTCCTGACTATCTAATGATAAGTTAATTTGTTTGCAGGAAAATTTTCTAATTGTTATGGTAAAAAGAAGGAAGGTGATCAAATGAGTGAACCTATCGAGTTGACAAAAATAACAATCGTTCAAAAAGACACGGCCAATAAAATTCGTGAAGCATATATTGGTGATTTTGAAGAACCTGTACTGTATGGTGTGCACGGTGGTGTTAAGGCGTTTTATGGTGTAGATACCAATCTGGAATATCCATCAACGCTGGACCATATTGTAGCTGCTACTGGCGGTTGACTGGTCGGGACCTTATCAGGCGCGCTGGAAGCGCGTAAAATTCCGACTTCACCCGATAAAGTACGTGCCAATGTGCAAGGAACCATTGAAGCACCTGAAGGCATATTGAAAATAACGAAAATCAACTGCCATTATTTTGTGAAAGTGCCAGAAGGCAAAGAAGCAGCGGCAGAGCGGGCTTTAACCGTTTTTGATCAAGGATGCCCAGTTGCCCAAACCTTAAAAGGGGCCGTTGAATTTGAGCATTCTTGGGAGATTGAAACTTATAAACAAGAAATCTGAAGCATGAATATAAAAAAGTTTGCCTTGCAGAAGGCGAACTTTTTTATATTCATGCAGGGAAATAGTTAGTAGGGAAAAATAATAAAGGAAAAAGACAGGTTTAAATTTTGGAAAAATAGAGAATATAAATGTAGGATAAGGAACTTTATTGGATGATGCTATTTTATTGAATAAAGAAGAGAAAGATTTTAGATTTTGAAATCGAGGGATAACAGCATGTTATGCAAATATAAAAAATCGTATATGAAAGTTGCAATGGGATTGATGTCATTAATGTCCAAAGGTTTTAATTTCAAAGAATTGAAGGAGACCATTCAGGCATACGAGGAAAATCCGAAATGGCAGTTATATCTTTGGAAAGAAGGAGACAACGTAACAGGGCTCGCTGGAGTCGAGCAACATGAAAACCATTTCATTCTTTTGCATTTCTCAGTAAATCCATCTTACCAAGGAGAAGAAATTGCCCAAAAAATGCTTGAAGCTTTGCGAAATCAAATGAAGGAAAAAGAAATCCATTTGTCCAAAGAAGCAGCGAGATTTCTTGCCAAAGTTCGAGGCACATCTGATGAGCCTATTCCATTTTACAAGGAACAAGCCATTTCATGAAAGCGACAAAGGAAAGCTAACCGTTCCCTTGAACGAAAAAAATAGATTCAACTAAAAACTTGTCCTCGCGGCAAGTTTTTTTATGCAGTGGATAAACAGGCAAGCATTAAAGAAAATAAAAAATTTTATCCATGAGCGAAAAAAGTTATAATTGAAAAACAAGAGTGGATATTAAGAAAGAAGATGACCGATTTGACCATACATCCAATGGGAAAAGCATTTATAGTTGGACTGGCAGGAGCTCTATTGTTCGAGGTAATTGGTGCGCCGATGCCGTGGCTGCTAGGTTCGCTTTTCACAGTGTTAGCCGTACAATTATTTACACCAATTTCATTGCAATGGCATCCAGTTTTTCGGAATACGGGATTGGTATTTGCCGGATATGTTATTGGTTTTGCTTTTACTTTAGAAGCTTTACAGGGGATGAAACAGTATTTTGGGATTATGCTGGTGATTAATATTGCTTTCTTTCTGCTTTTTCTGTTTATCAGCTTTTTAATGGCTTCTCGGACGGAAGTAGATAAAGGGACCGCAATGACGTGTTGTGTTCCAGGTGGAATGTCGCAAATTATTACATTTGCTGAAGAACAGAAAGGCATCGATTTGACTGCTGTAACGTTTTATCATGTGCTGCGGGTCTTGCTGATCGTCGCAATTGTACCTTTTATCGTAGCAAGCGGAAATTCACCGCAAGCTGGAGAAACAGCTGAAGGCAGTTATTCGCTGTACCTTTTAGTTTTGCTCGGTTTCTGTTATCTATCGGGTATGGTATTTAAATTAGGAAGAGTGCCAACTGCGTTTTTGCTGGGACCCGTTTTTTTTATCATGCTATTGAATATCTTAAGCATTGAAGTGCCGGTTATGCCAAGCCTGCTGCTGCATATTGCTCAATTGCTAATAGGGATTTATATTGGTCTCCTCTTAAAGAAAGAAGACATAAACTTGACGCCCAAACTGATTTTTTATTCGTTTTTTTCGAGTGCAGTCCTAATTGCTTTCGCATATGGCATCAGTTATATTTTACAGGACTTATATGGTTTAAGTTTTTCTACCAGTTTTTTAAGTGTGGTACCAGGCGGGCTTGACCAGATGGGGATTATTGCAGCTTCGGTTCATGCTGATGTTACGGTAGTGACGGCATTTCAATTATTCCGGATTTTATTTCTGTCCATTTTTATCGTGCCTTTTGTGAAATTTTTAGCTGGAAGGGAAACTAAGGAGGAAAAGGCCAAATTGGCCGATTCAACTACTAAAAATTAAACAGAATGTATGAATTATGTAAATAAGACCTTGACTTGCTTTAAGAACATGATAAGATTTAAAACAATTGATTATGTAAAAATAATAAGTGACGTTGAAGATGGTACAGTAAACTTTTCGTGTGCAGCAAGCAGAGACTGAATGTATGGTGGAAATTCAGGCAGCGATATGGATGAAGTACGCCATCCGTTTTTTCAACTTTTTAATGAAGTGGATGGTCTGTTGGCTGTCAAATAGGGTGGTAGCGCGGAGAAACCTTCGTCCCTTTTTATGGGGATGATAGGTTTTTTTATTATAATTTTTTATTTTCAGGGGGAATCATTCATGTTTCAGATTAAAGAAGTTATATCACCAACGGTCAAAGAAGCGGTCGCATTGATCGTTCTCATTGTCATGATTATCAGCGTAAGCCTCATCCGATTTGAAGCAGTTCCGCATATTCCAATTCTCTTATCTATTTTGCTGCTATTTTGCTTTGGCCTGCTCAAAAAAGTGCCATATCGCAAATTAGAGAGCGGATTGGTAGCAGGAGCGGGAGCCGGAATGAGTGCGGTATTTCTTTTTTTCTTCATCGGTATTTTAATCAGCACTTGGATGATGAGCGGTACCATTCCAACATTGATTTATTTTGGCTTTAATCTGGTAACCCCATTGTTTTTCTTCGCGATTGTTTTTGTAGTCTGTTCGATAATCGGGATATCGATTGGAAGTTCTTTGACAACAGTTGCTACAGTTGGAGTTGCTTTTATCGGAATGGCAGCAGTAATGGATATTTCATTGGCAATTACAGCAGGGGCAATTGTTTCTGGCGCTTTTTTCGGGGATAAAATGTCTCCGTTGTCGGATACGACAAATCTGGCTTCTTCTATGGTTGGCGTGGATTTGTTTGAACATATCCGCAATATGGGATGGACAACGGTTCCGGCTTTTGTGCTGTCACTATTAGTCTTTGCTTTCCTGTCTCCTGATGTATCGGGGGCTCAAGTGGATGACGTCGCGTTTTTCCAGCAAGGCCTTCGTGATACGGGCGCCATCCACTGGTATACAATCATTCCATTGCTTGCATTAATCATTTTGACGCTAAGAAAAGTTCCAGCAATGATGACCCTTGCCATCAGTTCTTTGACGGCTGTAATCATTTCTTTTTTCCATCACAGCTACAGTGCTGCTGAAATTATGGCCATTCTGTATAGCGGATTTGTGTCGGAAACGGGTATCAATGAAATAGATGCTTTGCTTTCAAGAGGCGGCATGGAAAGCATGTTGTTTACAATTGGTTTGGTCCTGCTCGCGCTCAGCATGGGGGGATTACTTTTCACGCTCGGGATTGTCCAATGTTTATTGGCGAAATTGGAAAGCCTATTGAAGAAAGTTTCTTCAGTTATTGCTGCATCGGCCTTGACGGCAATCGGCATCAATGTGCTGATCGGTGAGCAATATTTATCTATTTTACTGACTGGCCAAGCTTTTCATACGCAATATGAAAAATTAGGACTTGCCGGCAAGAATCTAAGCAGGGTAATGGAAGATGCAGGAACGGTCGTCAATCCTCTTGTACCTTGGAGCGTCTGCGGGATCTTCATCACTTCCATTTTAGGCGTTTCTACCTTGGAATATCTGCCGTTCGCATTCTTCTGTCTGTTATCGCCGATATTGACGGTTTTATACGGCTATACAGGAAAAACCTTGACATACCGGAAAGCCGAAGAGCTTTAATATGTAAAATAAAAAGTTGCTTGCATGAACAATTGCAAGCAACTTTTTATGTGTTGATAATTTACAAGTAAAATTTTCGTCTTTTTACTTTTTATGCTAAGAAAAAATATTCTTTTGAGCTATAATAAAGGAATGAGTATATAAAAAGGTGGAGTCCCTATGAACGGCATTTATAATTTTTCCCAATACATACAGGATAATATTAACGCTTTGCCACATGATATCGTGGATAATGTTATTTGCAGAATGAATCTTATCATCTCGGAAGCGGAGAAGGAACAAGCGGTTTTGATGTACGATCAGCTTTTGAATTTTTTCGGTGAACTGTTGGTGAACGAAGACGAAGAATCGGTTCCTGAATCATTGATTGAATGGAGCAAGAAGAATGCGGCAATGCAAGTCGCTTCAGGAGGCAGAATTTCTGAAATCGTCATTCGCTATTCACCTACCAGAGAAATTTTCAATGAACTATTCACTGAAATCAGTATAAATCTGGATTTGTCTGTTAAGGAAGCGGCATTCATCTTAAAACGGATCAATACGCTTTTGGACGTTAGTTTAAATGAGACATTTTTTGCTTTTGAACGGCTTACCGCCGAATATCAGGAAGAAACAAAAAAAGAACTGACAAGATTATCAGCTCCGATTGTTCCGATCAAAGACGATATTGTCGTATTGCCGCTGATCGGTTTTATTGATGAGGAACGGATCAAGCATATTATCGATAATGTTGTTCCGCGATTAGCGGATATGAATGTGAATCATGTTATTTCAGATTTTTCAGGTCTAGTAACAATCAATGTTCAAGTCGCAGAAGCGATTCATCAAATTGGAAGCACCCTTAAATTGATGGGAATTCATGTGGTTGCGGCTGGGCTGCGGCCGGATCTTGCTCAGACAATCATTAAGAGCGGCATAGACATGTCAACCATTGAGTCATTTGCTACTGTAAAGCAAGCCTTAAAAAGCATCAGCTGATAACAAAGAAAAAGGCGTGGAATCTATTATGATTCCACGCTTTTTCTTATAGTTACACTCCGCGTTTATTGCCCCATACAAGTGCGTGGAGCTGTGGCAAGACTTTGGCGTCGTTCATAATCGCAGAACGGATTGACTGGTCAATCAGCCATTCATAACGTTCTAAAAGAGCAACCGTCAAATGTGCATCATCGGTGGTTGCTGTATCGCTGTTGCCTGTCTGCAAAAAGAACGGGACGCCTGGATAGCGCAAGTGGATATCTTCTGCATACTTAAAGTCTTCTTCGTCGAAAATGACGACTTTCAAGCTGGCATTTGAGCCGTCCAACTTTTGCAAGAAGCCATCCAATTTATCGAAATCAGTGACCATGCCGGAACTTGGCGGCTTCGGCGAAATCGTGATGTCGTCAATTTTCGGCATCCAGTCCTGCCAAATAGATCCTTGTGTTTCCACTCCGACTTTCCAGCCGTTTTCGTGGCATAAATCGACAAGCTCTCCTATGCCTTTATGAAGGGCCGGGTTGCCGCCAGAAATCGTTACATGCGAAAATGCTTCGCCGCCGATACTCTTCAGCTCGGCGATGATGTCAGCAGGCTGCTTTGAAACACTGCGGCCTGTGCCGTCCCATGTGAATTTAGAGTCGCACCAAGAACAGGAATAATCACATCCTGCTGTTCGGACAAACATCGTTTTTTGTCCGATGACCATTCCTTCTCCTTGGATGGTCGGACCGAAAACTTCCATTACCGGTATTTTCATAGCAAGTCCTCCTTGCGCGGGCGATAAACGACATAACTTGTCGGTGTCTCGCGCACTATGACTTGAAGGCAATTCGGTTTATTGACAGTAGCCTTGAGAATGTCTTGGATGGACTGCCAAATCTGCTGTGCCAATAGTTCAGTTGTTGGAAACTTATTTTCGAATTCAGGGTGATTATTCAAAACCGAGTGATCGTATTTTTTATGGATGGCTTTTTTAATGGATTTAAAGTCAATCAGGAACCCAGTGGCATCCAGTTCATCTCCGCCGACTGTGACATTGACAAAATAGGTATGACCGTGCATTTCCTTGCACTGTCCCGCATCTTCGCTTGGAATAAAATGCGCTGCTGAGAAATTTAAGTCTTTGTTCAGTTCAAAACGGAATTCATGTGGAATAGATGGATAGAATTGCTGCATCATACAGGCTCACCTGCTGATTTCCGCTCTTTGTATACAGCCAAACCTTCATTGCGCAAGATACATGCCGGACATTCTCCGCAGCCGGTGCTTGGGACGCCGTTATAGCAGGTCAATGTTTTTTCTTGCACAAAATCGAGGGCATCCAGTTCATCGGCAAGTTCCCACACTTCCGATTTATCAAGCCACATTAATGGCGTATGAATGATGAATTGTTTGTCCATCGCCAGGTTCAATGTCACATTCAGCGATCGGATGAATGTGTCGCGGCAATCCGGGTAACCGCTGAAATCTGTTTGGCTGACTCCGGTAACTAAATGACGAGCACCGATGGCATCTGCATAAACAGCAGCAAATGAGAAGAATAAGTGATTTCTGCCTGGCACGAAAGTTGAAGGCAGTTCTCCTTCTTTTGCTGTCACTTCGATGTCATCACGGGTCAGCGCATTGGCTGATAGCTGGTTGATCAAAGTCATGTCGAGCACTTTAAAAGACACACCGAGTTCTTCCGCGATTTTCCGTGCGCATTCGATTTCAGCAGAGTGGCGCTGGCCGTAATCGAATGTCACGGTTGCAACTTCACTAAAGTTTTTCAAAGCCCAAAATAGGCAAGTGGTACTGTCTTGGCCGCCGCTGAAAACGACAACCGCTTTTTCTTTTTTCAATTGAAACATCTCCTTAGTTTTTTAGAGAGGGAGTTTGCGAACCTCTTATTTTTGAACACTGTTAATAATAACATAGAACGGCATTAGCAAAAGAATAGAAAGAAAATTCATTTGCCGTCTATTTTTATGAATACTTTGCATTTCACAGCATCATTTTCACCAGGTGACAGTCAAAGGTTTGTGAATTTTATTGTGGACTATTTTGAAGGGGTTCAAAGCAGTTTCCTGATCGAATGGCTCCAATTTGATTATCAATAATAAAATATGGCGAGCCGTTTCTCTAAAGTTTTTGAAGGGAAAAACCGCCAATTGTCGAATGGTAAATAGAAGAATCAAGGAAAGGTTTGAGCGGAAGGTGAAAATGGAATTTAGCAATTTTATCAAAAATATTCCTGTAGCAGAGTTTTCAGGAAGAACGATTATTGGAATTGATGGACTAAGCCGTTCAGGAAAAACCACTTTCGCCGGCCAATGGGAAAAGTATTTAATAAATGAAGGTGTGGCGGTTCATCTGTTCCACATCGACGACTTTATTGTAGAACGAAAACGGCGCTACGGCACAGGATTGGAAGAGTGGCAGGAATATTACTTTCTGCAATGGGAAGCTGAACACTTGGCTGATTATTTCTTCGCCAAATTAAAAACCGCTGATTTATTGAAGTTATGGTTTTACGATGCTGAACAGGATAGCCAGCGGGTAAAAACCATTGAACTTCCGAAAGAGGGGGTCATTTTGATTGAAGGTGTATTTTTGCAGCGGAAAGAATGGCGTCCTTTTATTGATCATGTGGTGTATTTGGATTGTTCAGCAGAAGACCGGTTCTTTCGGGAACCCCTAAATCTAAAAAATCATACCGATTTATTGAAGCGGCGCTATTGGAAAGCGGAAGCGTATTACGAAGAAACAGTAAAGCCCGCAATACAAGCTGACTGGGTGCTTGAAAATGCCACCAGCAAGATAGGAGATTCTATATGAACAGCAAGGCATCAGGCAAACGGAAGATATGGATTTTACTGGCGGTGGCTGCTGCTGCGATTTTAGTCGGAGCTCTTTTTATTTTTATGTCGCGCGACAGCAATGAAAAAGGTTCAACTGAAATGGGGGCGAGTGCTGACTATAAAATAGAGCTGGAAATGGATGAGCAGAACCGTTTTCAAATCAGCACCGAAATAGAAGTTTTAAATGAGTCAGAAGATGCTTTTGAAAATCTCGGATTTTATCTTGTGCCAAATGCCATAAATTCAGATGATCTTTCAGCGCTAGCACAGGAACCAGCAGAAATAACCGTCAATTCAGTCAAACAAGGGGATAAAGAACTGGCCTATGAATTAGACAATAATGAGCTAATGATTGAATTGGAAAACGCTTTAGAGCCGGGGAGCAGCAGTCGAGTTGAGATAGATTATGTACTGAAGCTTCCGAGAAACGGTATGCGTTTGTCCCAAGACGGGGATAATTACTTTTTAGCTCAGTGGTATCCGATGCTGGCTCAATACGATAATGGGTGGGATATTCAAGATTTTGATATGAATGGTGAATCGTATCATACAGGATTTGGCAATTTCGAAGTGAATTATACAATGCCTAAGAATTACCTGGTTGCGAGTTCAGCCACCGAAGGAAATATCGAGCCTAGTTCCGCGGGCACTATAAAAGGCGAACGCATCAAAGATTTTTATTTGTCTTTTTTGAATACGGAAGAATGGCTGTATGAATCGGTTCAAGCAAACGACACAGTACTGCGGCTGTTTATGCCGATGGACCAAGACTTTCTCGATGAAAATATAGCCAAGGCAAAAGCGGCTTATACTTTCTTTGAAGAAAATATCGGTGACAATCCGTTCCCGGAACTTGATATCATCGCGAATGACGGTTATATGGAATATCCGAACGCCATAGAGGTGGCCAAAACTCGGGATGCTCTTGATGAAGTATTAGTTCATGAAATTGCCCATCAATGGTTTTATTATATTGTTGGCAATGATCCTTACGAAGATGCTTGGCTAGATGAAAGCCTGACTGAATTTGCGGCATCCATTTTTTTAGCAGATTACTATAATGATGAACAGTACGGCTTTAGTTCAGCAGAAAACTCTGCTGCTTACTACCGAACCGCAAATTATGCGAATTTGCCACTGGAAAAGTTCAGTGAAGGGACATATGTTTCAACGGTATACGGGGAAGCGCCTTTATTGCTCCGGGATTTCTTCAAAGAACGGGGAGGACAGGAAGAAGCGCTGAAATTTCTTTCCGCTTATTATCAGGAGTTTCAATTCAAATATGTCAGCAGCCCGGTTTTCAAAGATTTTTTCATAGATCATTACGGTGAAGAACAGAGAGATTTTTTAGACAGTTGGCTCAAATAAAGTTGGATGGACTGTAATTTTTATGGGGCATTGCCGTCTAATTGAAAAAGAAGGTGCTGACGATGGAAAAGCTGAAGAAAATGTTGCTGATGGGCTTGGTATTAGGAATTGCCGGCTGCCAAAGCTCTGCTGACGAGCCAGAAGCTCCGGATACAAAGGGGAATGTATTATACGGAAGAGATCAAATCTTTGACCGGCACGGAGAAATCGAAAACATGGACCGGTTTGAAGTATTTTTATCAAATGTAAGCCAGCAGCAAGAAGATGCTGTCCGAATTGTTCATTACACTATTGAAGGCGATCCGATTTATCAAAATCTTAGCTTCCAGCAAGGAATTATTCAGTACGTCTATGACTCCACCAAAGATACGTATGGTTCTGGGGAAGTCACAGAAATGGCTTGTGCTTCCATAAAAAAAGAAGAGCAGACAGAATTTACTGATTATGTCCTGGCTGAGTGCGATTCAAATATAAATCCGGTCATATTGAGTATTGAAAAATAAATTAAGTCCAGCAGTGCTTCTATATTGGAAGCACTATTTTTAATTAATCAATACAGCTTTGTTTATATTCACTTGCTATACAAGCTTATTGCCCTGTCCTCTTCTCAATACGTTGTTACAGTGTATGCATAGAAAAATAAATTTATATGAATCGGATAAAAATTTATGATTTAGAGATGCGGTCTTATATACTGTAAGAAAATCACTTGCTACTTAATGAAAAGATTGCCCGCCCATTAACCGTTTTATTAATGGATATGGCGTAATTGCAAGTTAGCTCGGGAAGGGTACAGGAAAGTTTGTTTTGAGCGATTAAGTGAATATGGATAATTGAACACCGCATAGGGTGTCCATGTGCCTATTAAGTGGCCCAGGCAAGAAGAATTTATCTGAAAAGACAAAAGGAAACCAATCTTTCAACGTTTTAAGAGATGAAAGAAAACGGAGGCCCTATATGAAAACGACATTAAAGTTTTTCACTTTATTTTTAATTTTGATCGCAATGTCAATCTTAAGCTATTTATTGATTTTCAATCAAGGGTTGCTCGGGGGTCTAATGATAGCCGCGGTGTTTCTTTTCCTATGCATTGTCGTGTTAATAATGAGTGTTTATGGGTTTATGACAAATCGCTTGGAATTTATGAGCTTTCGCAGCATAAGTGAATACACGGGCTTAATGATTTTTTCCATTTCATTGGCTATTGTAGTGGGGCTAGTTGCCATCGCTAATTCTTATGTTGAATATACGATGGGAGACAACAGTTTAACATATGGAGAAAAAACGCGTCTTTTTGCCAGTACGATTTTTCAAGTTCCATCCCAAAAAGAATTAAACAAGACCGAGAAAAATGGAGTGACTTATTTTTATTCAAAGGAAACTGAACAGCAAGTTGAAAAAATTGATAAATTGCTGCAAGAAAAAGAAGAGTTGTTCGATTATTATTTCGGTATTGAAGATGACGAAGGATTGACCATTGAATTCCATGAAAATTTTGAATCGCTGGAAGCGAATGCGGGCATGGAGGGGATCGCAGGCTACTACAGTACAGGTAACCGGACAATCCATTTAGTTCCGGAAGATATCATGTGGAAATTGATTCTTCTGCATGAATACACCCATTATCAAAGTCATTTGTTTTCTGAAGAAAATCATTTGCCGATAAATCGGATTCCCATATGGTTTGAAGAAGGGCTGGCTGATTTTATAGCTGAAGACAATAGTTATTGGTATGACCTGAAAAAGATAAAAGTAATTGATTTTCACGACTTGGATTCAGCTGTAGAATTTGAAAGAGCCGCTTCGGGTAATTTCGATCCCTATGCCCAAAGCTTCTTAGCGATTCAGGCATTGGTTAAGGATCACGGTACGGAATTTATTCCGGAGATTTTAGCGTCTAGGACCACCAGTGAATTTTATGGAAATCTTCAAGAGCTGACGGGCATGGAGCTTGAGGAGTTTCAAAGGAGTTTTTTGAAGGACCTGAAAAAAGAACAGCAATCTGGAAATGACAAGTTAGATCAAGCCTATCATGCAATAAAGTAGGAGCTTGCAATCTGCAGAGAATTAAAAGTATATAAAAGTGAGAAAGCCACAATTTGCTAATGCAGCAAATTGTGGCTTTCACTTTATTTTCGATGTCTTACCGTCTCCCAATATCTTTTCCTACTTCTGAACCCGAACCTCTTTGCATTAATGTCTTATCACCCACTATGTGTTCAGAATTTCGGTCAGAGCCGCTTTCATCGCTTGTTCTGTATGAATCGGTGTCGTTGTTGTCGTTGTCCACTTCTTCTGTGCGTACGACCAGCACGTCACATTTTGCCGAGCGCACAATATGTTCGGAAACACTGCCGATCAGGAAGCGTTCAACTGTATTCAAGCCCGTCGCTCCACAAATGATCAGATCTGCATTTACCTTTTTAGCCAATTCACGGGAAATCATTGATTTCGGAGATCCATAATCCACGATAGTATTGACACTTTCAACTCCTGCCGCATGCGCTTCTTTTTTATAGCCGCCGAGTAAATCTTCAGCAAATCTTTGGGCCCTGTCAGCAATGGAGCGATCGTAAGCTTCAATAGCGGCAAAAGAACGAGTGTCAATGATGTTTACCAAATTAAGTGTGGCATGGTTCCGTTTGGCAATGCCCACCGATTTTTTGAAAGCCCATTCCGCTTCTTTCGAACCGTCTACTGCTACTAGGATCTGTGAATACTTCAATGTCATTTTGCATTCCTCCTTGTCTATAGCTATACTCTTCGATAAATTGCTGAAAGTTCCTTCTTTTCTCATGAACTTTTGCAAATGTCTGTCTTTTATAGACAGATTTATTATATTTATATAGCAGAAAATAATATTTCTTTATATCAAATACTGAATATCTATAAGCCGAAAATTAATAATTAAATGAAAAAAACGACTAATTATAAAAAATACGAGCCAAAACCTGAAATATCTGATAGAATGGATTTGCTTTGCATATTTCAAGTTTTTCTTAAATTACTATTCTAGAGAACACAAATTGGAGGGTTTTGTAATGCGTATTGGGGTACCAACAGAAGTTAAAAACAATGAAAACCGTGTGGCGATGACACCGGCTGGCGTAGTCAACTTATCTCTCTTTGGCCATGAAGTGGTTATTCAATCGGGAGCAGGACTTGGCTCAGGCTTTACAGACGAAGATTATAAAACAGCTGGAGCTCAAATCGTAGAAACTGCGGAAGAAGCATGGGCACAGGAAATGATCATGAAAGTAAAAGAACCGGTTGCTTCAGAGTACGGTTATTTCCGTGAAGGCATGATTCTCTTTACATATCTTCATTTGGCTCCAGAGCCAGAATTGACAAAAGCGATGCTCGATTCTAAAGTAATCGGAATTGCTTATGAAACAGTTCAGCTTCCAAACAACACATTGCCATTATTGACTCCGATGAGTGAAGTGGCAGGCAAAATGTCAACTCAAATCGGCGCTCAATTCCTTGAGAAGATTCACGGCGGCGGCGGAATTCTGCTTGGAGGCATTCCAGGAGTTTCACGCGGTAAAGTAACGGTTGTTGGCGGCGGTGTTGCTGGAACGAATGCAGCGAAAGTTGCTGTGGGCATGGGAGCAAGCGTTACCATCCTTGACTTGAACCCGGATCGCCTTCGCCAGCTTGACGACTTGTTCGGCGGAGATGTTCAAACATTGATCTCAAATCCATTGAATATTGCTGATTCTGTAAAAGAAGCAGACCTAGTTGTTGGAGCTGTATTGATTCCAGGTGCGAAAGCTCCGAAATTAGTGACTGAAGACATGATCAAATCAATGAAACCGGGTTCTGTTGTAGTTGATATCGCAATCGACCAAGGCGGAATTTTCGAAACAAGCGATCGCATCACGACTCACGACAACCCGACTTATGTAAAACATGATGTTGTCCATTATGCGGTTGCGAATATGCCAGGAGCAGTTCCACGGACTTCCACAATGGGTCTGACAAACGTAACGGTTCCTTATGCGGTGCAAATCGCTAACAAAGGCTTCGAAAAAGCTGTGCTTGAAAACGAAGCATTGAAAAAAGGCGTCAACACATTCCAAGGTTATGTAACTTATAAAGCGGTTGCAGAAGACCAAGGCGTCGAATACAAATCAGTCGACGAATTGTTGGCATAAGAAATACAAAAAGCAGTTCCGCATTTTTGCGGAACTGCTTTTTAATTTGTTTAAAAAGTTTGAAAGTCTTTTTAATGTATTCTATTTGTGATGAGTAATTGCAGGAGCAAAGGATGAGCTGAAGCCGTTCCCGCGGCAAGTGTTCGCCCTGGAGCGAAATGACTTCTATAAATTTACCTACGTCTCAAGAAAAGGCAGTTCCGTTTTTGGCGGAACTGCCTTTTCTTAGTTATTTATGATCTGAAGTTCTTTTGGATACTTCGTCAATACTTCGACGCCGTTTTCAGTCACAGCGACATCATCTTCGATGCGGACACCGACTTTTCCTGGTACATAAACGCCTGGCTCAATCGTAAAGACCATTCCGGCTTCCATGGCCATATTATTGGAACCATGAAGAGACGGAAATTCGTGGACAGAAATGCCAAGGCCATGGCCTAAACGGTGAGTGAAAAATTCTCCATAGCCAGCGTCTTCAATCACTTGACGGGAAGTCTGATCCAGTTCAGCTGCCGTAACACCTGGTTTGACAGCATTGACCGCAGCAAGCTCAGCCTGCAGGACTACATCATAAACCTTTCTCTGTTCTTCATTAGGCTCACCGAATGCCAAGGTCCGGGTGATATCTGAACAATACCCTTTATGGACAACACCGAGATCGAATAACACTAAATCGCCTTTCTGGATTTTGCGGTCGCCGGTTTTGCCATGCGGTGATGCCGCTTTCGGTCCACTGAGGACAGTAGTATCAAACGACATATGGGTGACGCCGCGTTTTTTTAGCGCCAACTCGATTTCAGTCATTACTTCGATTTCCGTGATGCCTTTACGCAGGGTTCTGGCTCCGATTTCAATTGCGTAGTCAGCCAATTCAGCAGCTTCTCTCAAAATTTGAAGCTCGGATTCGTCTTTGATGACCCGCATGGCATTGATTTTATCGTCTAAAGCGATAAATTCCGGATTGCCGAATAATCGATTCAACGCTTCGTACCGGTCAACTGTCATATGTGATTTTTCAATTGCAACTCTGCGGATAGTTTCCGTTCGCTCAGAAGCGGTGCGGTGCAAAACTGCCATAGCATCTTCAGTATCAACATGGCCGACAATGTCACCGGTCCAGCCGGCGCTTTTGGCATCTGGAATTTCCATCTGCGGACAGATCAAAAACGGTTCCGCATTTTTTAGCACCATAACTCCAAGAAGGCGTTCGTGCGGGTCACTTTTAAATCCGCTTGTGTAAAACACATTGTCCGGATTTGTAACGAACGCCGCGTCGATATCGAATTCGTTTAAATAATTTTGCAGTTGCTTGATTTTGTTCATATGTATTCCTCCTTCTTTATATGTGTAGCATATCAAAAATCAGGGTATAATACTGCTTGAAATGATTGCCAATAAATTCAGGAGGGATTTCATGCAAATTTCTTATCATGGACATTCTGTTGTGAAAATCAAAACAGGAGGCACGACTATCCTGATCGATCCGTTCATTAACGGCAACAGCTTGACAGATCTGAACGTAATCGATGAAAAGCCAGATGCCATACTACTGACACATGCCCACAATGACCATGTCGGCGATACGGTGGAGCTTGCAAAAAGCAATGACGCGCAAGTTGTCGCACCAGTTGAACTGGCGAATTACCTGGCAACCCATGGAGTGAATACGGTTGGGATGAACCTCGGGGGTTCTCACGATTTTGATTTTGGAACGGTCAAGTATACTAAGGCGTTTCATAGTTCATCGTATTCAACCACTGAAGGAGAAGTCATTTATGGTGGCATGCCGGCTGGAATTCTCTTTAAAGCGGAAGGCAAAACAATTTATCATGCAGGGGACACGGAAGTGTTCGGTGACATGGCAATAATCGGGGAACGCAATAGCATTGATGTGGCGTTTTTGCCGATCGGTGATTTTTTCACGATGGGACCGGAAGATGCTGCCTATGCTGTAGAATTGTTGAAGCCCAAAACCGTTGTGCCAATTCATTACAATACTTTCCCGCCAATCAAACAGGATCCGGAGCAATTCAGGGCAATGGTAAAAAATGCAGAAGTGAACATTATGCAAGTAGGCGGAATAATCGACCTATGAACGGCCATCCGGAGAACTCGTTTCTCCGGATTTTTTTCGGCTCAAAAAATTATTCTTGGAGGTATTCTTGCCATATCGACTTCTTCGTTTTTCTAGGGAATATGATACACTAAAGGGAAGAGGAAGCAGAAAGAAAAGGTGAGTTTATGGCAACGAAACATGAACAGATTTTGGAATACATCGAGACGCTGCCGGTTGGGGAGAAAATTTCGGTAAGACGGATTGCGAAAGAACTGCAGGTCAGTGAAGGGACGGCATACCGAGCGATCAAAGAAGCGGAAACGCAGCGCCTTGTTTCGACGATTGAGCGGGTCGGCACAATTCGGATCGAGCGCAAGAAGAAAGAGAATATTGAACGTCTGACGTATGCAGAAATCGTCAATATCGTAGATGGTCAGGTGCTGGGCGGGCGGGCAGGACTTCATAAGTCATTGACGAAATTTGTCATCGGTGCGATGCAGCTTGAAGATATGATGCGCTATACGGAAGCGGGAAATCTGCTGATTGTCGGAAATCGCCTTAAAGCACATGAATATGCCTTGAGGGCAGGTGCGGCTGTTCTCGTAACAGGCGGATTTGATGCCACGGATGCTGTAAAGCGATTAGCGGATGAATACGAACTGCCTGTCATTTCAACTAGCTATGATACATTCACGGTTGCTACGATGATCAATCGCGCAATATATGATCAGCTGATCAAAAAAGAGATCCTGCTGATTGAGGATATTTTGATCCCTTTGGAAAATACTTATTTACTTTTTGAGAAAGATCCCATTAGCCGCTATCGTAAACTGAACAAAGAAACTACACATGGCGGCTTTCCGGTAATTGATCAAAACGGCAAATTGGTTGGAATCATTACATCCCGGGATATTATTGGCCATACCGATGAAGAGACCATTGAAAAAGTGATGACAAGAGATCCAATTACTGTCTCGCTTCAAACCAGTGTGGCTTCAGCCGGCCACCGGATGATTTGGGAAGGCATTGATTTAATGCCGGTTACCGATGATCATGGAAAACTGAAAGGGGTCATCAGCCGCCAGGATGTTCTAAAAGCCATTCAAACTGCCCAGCGCCAGCCGCAGCAAGGCGAAACAATTGATGACATTATCAAAAGCCAGCTGCGTCTTCAGCAATCGGAAAAATTGGTAATGGAATTCCGTGTAACTCCTCAAATGACGAATTCCTATGGTTCGGTTTCATATGGCGCCTATACGACGATTTTAGTGGAAGCGGCGACAGCAGCGCTTAAAACAAAAAACCGAAGAGACAGCGCGTTAGAAAATATGTCCGTTTATTATTTGCATCCAGTACAACTGGACTCCACCTTAATTGTAAAACCGGTGATTTTGCACATCAGCCGAAAATCCGCCAAAGTGGACGTAGAGGTGTTGTTTGACAATAAGATTGTCGGAAAGGCGCTGCTGACATTCCAATTGCTGGACAGATGATCCATAAAGCAAAAAAAATCTCCCCGCTAGGAGAGATTTTTACTGATTCAACCGAGTTTCTTCTGCCACAAACTTGTGATAATGCTTAGCTGCTTTGTAATTGGAAACCATCATGGCTACTCCAAGAATGATAAAGACGGCAGAAACAATATAGGTCACAGCCGATTGGTTGACGAAAAGTATATTGACGCCAAAGAAGAAAATGAAGCTGCCCAGTGAAAAAGAAGCAACCGCTGCATACCATTTCTTGCGAATTGGTAGAGTTGCACGGAATTGTTTTGTTTTATAATAAAAATAAAAAACAAATGATACAATGATTAAACCAACAAATACTAACATTAGGGACCTCCTGTATTCCAGAACTCAACTCTATTGTACTGAGAAACGGATAAAAATGCGAATGGATTTCCTTAGATAACGGAGGAACTTGGACATGAACAGTCAAATCATCGACACAATTAAACAGTACGAGACAATCGTCATCCATCGCCATGTGCGGCCAGATCCTGATGCATACGGCTCACAGCTCGGCTTGAAATACCTGCTTCAGCATAATTACCCGGAGAAACGGATTTTAGCAGCAGGAGAACATGACTATACGCTGGATTTCATGGATTTTCCGGATGCGGTTCAAGACAGTGATTTTGACGGCGCCCTTGTGATTGTCACTGACACAGCAAACACAGAACGCGTAGACGATCAGCGCTATGCTTTAGGCTCAAAAATCATTAAAATCGACCACCATCCGAATGACGATGCCTATGGTGATATTTTATTGGTGGATACCAATGCCAGTTCCGCCTCGGAATTGGTGTATGAATTATATACATATGGACAAGAACAAGAAAACTGGCAAATGCCGGATACTGCAGCTCGCTTGTTATACGCAGGCATCATCGGAGATACCGGCCGTTTCCTGTTTCCAAGTACGACACAAAAAACCTTCGAAGTTGCCGGTGAATTGATCAAATACAATTTTGACCGCAATGAGCTGCATAAAGGCATGTACGAAATGGACCGCAATCTGCTTCATCTGCAAGGTTACATCTATCAGAACTTTGTGATGGACGACAGCGGAGCCGCTTATGTCAAAATCACCTTGGATGTGCTAAAGGAATTTGGCGTAACCGCTACTGAAACGTCGTTGCTGGTTGGTTCACTCGGTAACGTCAAAGGATTGAAGGCATGGGTGATCTTTATTGAAGAAGAAACGGAAATTCGTATACGCCTTCGTTCAAAAGGGCCAATCATCAATGAATTAGCTAAAGAATTTGGAGGCGGCGGCCATCCAATGGCATCCGGGGCAACTGCCTATTCGTGGGAAGAAGCGGACCGCGTCATTAATCGGCTGATTGAAATTTGTGCATCATAAAAAAGGAGGAATTGTCTTGTCAATGGTTTATCCGCATATAAGCACATCGGCTGATTTGCTGAAAAGCACGGTGCGCCTTGACGAACTTTTCCCTTTTCTCGTCGAACAAGGGACAGCAGCTGCGGCCATCGTCAATACAAAACTATACGGCGTTCTTCCTTTTTGGGAAGCGTGCCATAAGGCCGGCATCCACGGGGTGGTCGGCCTTTCCACGTTCATCGAATTCGAAGGACAGCAGTATCCGGTTGTGCTGTATGCGCAGACGAATACCGGCTATAAAAACTTATTAAAAATAACGAGCGCTTTATCGACCCGGGATAAAACCGCTCTTCCGGAATCCTGGCTAAAAGCTTATCGCAATGGCTTGATTTGTGCGATTCCGAATAAAAACGAATGGATTATGGCAAAACGTATTGAAGTTTTCAGTTATTTAAAAAGCGTTTTCGGCGAACGTTGCTTTGGCAGCATTGAACGGCCAGGCGGAGAAAAAATAGCGGAAGAAGACAGCTTTGCAGCTGTGTGCGGGCAATTGGAGCTGCCGATTATGGCAACGCAGGAAAGCCGCTATTTGCAGGAAGCGGATGCCTTTGCATTTGAAGTTGCTTCCGCTATTGGCCAAGGCCTTAAAATGAGTGATGCAGAGCGGAAACGACCTGCACATACAAAAGCATATGTCCCAACAGCAGAAGAATTCGCTGCCTGGTTCGCATCCAATCCGGAGTGGTTGGAAGAAACCAAGAAAATGCTGGCAAGCTGCCAAGTGGCGATTCCGATGAATCAGCAATTGCTGCCAGTATTTCCTTTAGCTGAGGGTACTGACCGCCGTGCTTATATTTTGGAACTTTGCCAAAAAGGATTGGCTGATCGGGTTCCAGGATACAGTGAAGCCTATACGGAACGCCTTCAATATGAATTATCCGTAATTGGCAATATGGGCTATATAGATTATTTCCTGATTGTTTCGGATTTCATGAAATTCGCCCGGGACAATGGCATTTTGACGGGGCCGGGGCGGGGTTCATCTGCAAGTTCGCTGGTGGCATTTTCACTGCATATCACCGATGTTGATCCGTTGGAACATGGACTGCTGTTTGAACGTTTTTTGAATCCCGAACGGGTTACGCTGCCGGATATTGACATCGATTTCGCGGATCATCGACGGCATGAAGTGGTGGAATACGTAGCGAAGAAATATGGCGATGTCCGCACCGCTCAAATTATCACTTTCGGGACGCTGTCAGCGAAAGCGGTCGCCCGGGATACTGCCCGTGTTTTTGGTTTTGAAGCAGAAGAACTGGATGCTATCTCTAAGATGATACCGAATCGGATTGGGACAACGTTAAGGTCAGCGCTAAAAGAATCTCCTGCATTAAATGAATGGATTATCGCACAAGAAGAGCGCAAGCTATGGTTTAAGACGGCTCTGAAACTCGAAGGCTTGCCGCGCCATGCATCGACTCACGCAGCTGGCGTGATTTTGAGCCCGACACCGCTTGTTGACCATGTGCCGATTGAAAAAGGCAGTGAAGGCATCTACATCACACAATGGCCAATGGGAGAGCTGGAGGCGGTTGGCTTATTAAAAATGGACTTTTTAGGGTTGCGGAATCTGACCATACTTGAACAAATTCGCAGGCTCGTGCATATGGATACGAAAAAATGGATCGATTACAGCATTCCTTTAGAGGACAGCGAAACCTATGCGCTACTTGCAGCTTCGGATACTACGGGAATCTTCCAATTGGAGTCTGATGGCATGCGGCGGGCACTTCAACAAATCCGCCCGACAGCATTCGGCGATATCGTAGCAGTCAATGCGCTGTTCCGGCCAGGCCCAATGGAATTTATCCCGCTTTATGCAAAACGGAAGCATAAGCAGGAACAGGTCGATTATGTCCACCCTATACTTGAACCGATTTTAAGTGAGACCTACGGAGTCATTGTGTACCAAGAGCAAATTATGCAGATTGCCGCTAAAATGGCGGGCTTTTCATTAGGGGAAGCGGATTTGCTGAGACGGGCTGTCAGCAAAAAGAAACGTGAAATTCTTGATGAGGAGCGGCTGCATTTTACCCGTGGCGCAGTGGCGAAAGGTTTCACTGAAGCTGCCGCCACAGAAGTCTATAACTTGATTGTTCGTTTTGCTGATTATGGCTTTCCGAAAAGCCATGCTGTTGCCTACAGCATGATTTCTTATCAGCTGGCTTTCATGAAAACCCATTATGCCGTCTATTTCTACGCGGCTATATTGGCTAATAGCGCAGGGAACGCTGAAAAAACACAGCAATTGCTGCAGGAAATCAAAGAAAAGAAAATCGGTCTGCTGCCGCCTTCTGTCCAAAGAAGTTTTTATTCATTTTCAGTGGAAGAAGGCAGGATCCGAATAGGATTGAACACGGTTAAAGGCGTGCCGGGAAGCGTCGTCAAAGCGCTGCTGGAAGCAAGAAAGGAAGGGCCTTTCACCAGCATGTTTGATATTGCTGAGCGCATTTCTGCCATTCATTTTACCCGCAAGGCTTTCGAACCGCTCATTAAGGCAGGGGCATTGGATGACTTTGGGTTGGACCGGGCAGTGCTGCTCGCTTCCTTGGATAGCGCTATTAAACACGCGGAATTGGTTAAACCGAACGAAGAACCCGGCTTATTTGACGATTTGGGTTCGAGTTTTATGAAACCCAAATATGCAAAAGCTTCCCCGATTCCAGAGAATATGAAACTGGATTTTGAAAAGGAAGTCCTTGGCTTTTATTTATCGACACACCCTATTGCCAGAGAAAAAGAAAATCGGGCTAAAATCTATGCGGAATTAAAAGGTTTGAAAAACAGGCGGGACCGGGAGCAAGTCGCTGTTCTTGGAATGGTGGAAGAAATCAAACGGATCCGGACGAAAAAAGGCGATGCCATGGCATTCGTCAATTTGCAGGACGATACCGGTTTGGCTTCTGTCACGCTATTTCCAAAAGAATATGCAAAATACAATGCACTGCTGGAACAGCATGCTGTACTTGAAGTGCAAGGAATCATTGAAAACCGCAATCATAAACTTTCGCTCATCTGCAAAACGATTGAAACGTAATGCTGTCAGTTGAAAAAAAGACATTGCAAACCATTCGAAAATGGTTTGCAATGTCTTTTTATTTCCGGCTAGAGCGAAATGTAATATGAAATCCGCCAAGTCGCAGTAATTAACTATATTTCCTGTTTTTTTACAAAGAAAAGCAGTTTTTTCTTTACGGCAGCTGAAAAGTTTTGTATCCTAAACATTATGAGTGGCCAGACCACTTTCAAATTAATGGAAACCGAGGGGCGATCATGAATCAACCAAAGCGATATTTAGATATAGTCAAAGATATTCGTGATATGATTCGGCGGGAAAAAATCCGGCCGGGCGACCGCATTCCATCTGAAAGAGAATTGGCTGAAACAATGCAAGTCGGAAGATCCACACTTCGGGAAGCGCTGCGCAGTCTGGAACTGCTGGGCCTGATTGAAACCCGGAGAGGAGAAGGCACATTTTTGGCTGACCATAGAAACCATCAGCTTGTCGAGGTTTTATCCACATTCATACTACAGGACAACCAATCACAAAAAGATGTTTGGGAAACAAGGCTCATGCATGAGGCTGCGGCAATTCGTTTGATTTGCCAAAATGATTCGCTGAGCGGGCTCCTCGTATGGGATAGCTTTAAAAAAAGACTGAACGATGATGATGGTTTTATACGAGAAGACTTCGTTCGGGAAGTAATGGTATTGTCCGGAAATCGATTATCTTTAAAAATATGGTTTTTATTGCAGCAATATAGCGGTAATCCTTATGCAGACGCTGTCACTGAGCCGGAAAAAGATTTGATTATGCCGATATTGAATGCGCTCGAACAGCGAGACACAGAGTTAGCTGTCCAGTCTTTTAAAGCATGGAGTGGATGGATACAAAAGGGGAGAATGCAAAATGGCGATGATTCGTGAAATTTTCAAACGGAACAAAGACAAAAAAGAAGCGACAATTCCAACAAAGAAATCGAAAGATGTACCAGAAGGATTAATGACAAAATGTCCTTCCTGCAAACATATAACGTTAACGAAAGAGTTGACCAAGCTCAATAAGGTTTGCCCGAAATGTGATTATCACTTTAAAATGACTGCTTATGAACGGGTTGAAAGTTTGTTGGATGAAGAATCTTTTACATCAATAGACGATCACTTGAAAACAGAAAATCCTTTAGGATTTCCCGGGTATTCTGAAAAAATCAAGTCTGACAGTGAAAAGACCGGATTGAATGAAGCGGTACTGACAGGTTCTGGATTGCTTAAAGGCCAGAAAGTGATGGTTGCGATTATGGACTCTCATTTCCGTATGGGATCAATGGGATCTGTAGTGGGAGAAAAAATCACCCGAGCTATTGAAGCGGCAACCAAACAGCGCTTGCCGTTTATCATCTTTACAGCAAGCGGCGGTGCCCGCATGCAAGAAGGGGTACTATCCTTGATGCAGATGGCTAAAACGAGCGTTGCATTAAAACGTCACAGCAATGAAGGATTGCTGTTCATTTCGGTTCTCACCCATCCAACTACAGGCGGGGTTTCAGCCAGTTTCGCTTCGGTAGGCGATATTAATATCGCTGAGCCGAAAGCATTGATCGGCTTTGCGGGGCGCCGGGTAATCGAACAGACTGTCCGGGAGAAATTGCCTGAAAACTTCCAGACAGCAGAGTTTTTGCTGGAGCATGGCCAGCTGGATGCCGTAGTGCACCGTGAGAATATGCAAGATACATTAGCGACACTTGTGCAATTGCACGTTAAGGAGGCAGAAAAAAATGCCTAAAAATAATGCGGCACCGAAAACATTAGGTTTTGAAGAACCGTTGATTCAATTGCGCCAGAAAATTGATGAACTGAAAGACTATACAAAAACGGCAGAAGTTGATTTAAGCTCAGAAATCCAAAGCTTGGAAGAGCGTTTATCGAAGCTGGAAAATGATATTTATGAAAATATGAAACCGTGGGATCGAGTACAAGTGGCCCGCCATCCTGAACGTCCGACAACGCTTGACTATATTCCGTTCTTATTTGAAGATTTTATTGAGCTTCATGGTGACCGGCTTTATGGCGACGATGAAGCGATCGTTGGGGGAATCGCTTCTTTCAACGGCCAGCCAGTCACAGTAATCGGCCATCAGCGGGGGAAAAGCACAAAAGAAAATATACGCCGCAATTTCGGGATGCCTCATCCGGAAGGATACAGAAAAGCGTTGCGCTTAATGAAACAGGCAGAAAAATTTGGACGGCCGATTATTTGCTTGATTGATACAAAAGGCGCTTATCCGGGGAAAGCTGCCGAAGAGCGGGGACAAAGCGAAGCGATTGCCCGCAACCTGGTCGAGATGGCAGGTCTAGAAGTTCCCGTTCTATCCATTGTCATAGGAGAAGGCGGAAGCGGCGGTGCATTGGCTCTGGGAGTCGGTAATCATATTTTGATGCTTGAGAATTCAACTTTCTCGGTTATTTCCCCAGAAGGTGCTGCATCAATCTTATGGAAAGATTCCGCGCTTGCCCAGACAGCAGCAGAAGCGATGAAAATTACGGCACCGGATTTGCTGGAGATGAAAATTATCGAGCGGATGATACCGGAAGTCCGTGGAGGAGCCCATCATGACTATGAAAAGCAAGCCCGTTTCATCGGCGAAGCGATCAAACAATCATTGGATGAGCTGAATGAGTTATCCGGGCAGCAGTTGATTGATCAACGTTATGAAAAATTCAAATCTATCGGTATTTTCAGTGAATAAAGAAACCGCCTAGGCGGTTTTTTTTATTCACTTCTGCCATTACAAAATCTTAATGGAAGAATCATGTTTTCAAGACTGACAGGTGGGAATCCACATGGTATGGTGAAAAGAGTAAATGGAATTGCAGGAGGCGATAGTTATGAAACGAATCGGAGTATTAACAAGCGGTGGAGATTCCCCGGGAATGAACGCGGCTATCCGGGCGGTAGTGCGTAAAGGGATTTTTCATGGTGTAGAAGTATCCGGTGTGTATTCTGGTTATCAAGGATTGATTGAAGGCAGAATAAAAAATATGGAAGCTGGCGATGTAGGCGATATAATCCAGCGGGGCGGAACGAAATTATTCTCTGCACGGTGCGAAGAGTTCAAAACTGAAGCAGGGCAGTTAAAAGCGATTGAGCAGATGAAAAAGAACGGTTTGGATGGCCTGGTTGTCATCGGTGGGGACGGTTCGTACCAAGGAGCAATGGCCTTGACCAAAAGAGGCTTCCCTTGTGTTGGTGTTCCGGGAACGATCGACAATGACATTCCAGGAACAGATTATACGATCGGTTTTGATACCGCATTAAACACGGTGATTGAAGCAATTGATAAAATCCGGGACACGGCGACAAGCCATGAGCGTACATTTATTATAGAAGTAATGGGACGTGATGCTGGAGACTTGGCACTTTGGGCAGGACTGGCAGGCGGAGCGGAAACCATATTGATTCCGGAAGATACGTTCGATCTGGATGATATGATCGACCGGCTGGAAAAAGGCAGAAAGCGCGGCAAGAAGCACAGTATCATTATTGTTGCTGAAGGGGTCATGAATGGCAACGAACTGGCTGCATTGATAGAAGAACGTGCAAAAATCGAAACACGGGTTTCCGTGCTAGGCCATATTCAGCGCGGGGGTTCACCAACGGCGCGTGACCGGGTTCTGGGAAGTCTATTTGGGGCCCGTGCTGTAGAAGTGCTGCTAGAAGGATTAGGCGGCCGCGCTATTGGCATGAGAAATCATCAAGTGGTAGACTATGATATGACCAAAGCTTTTACTGAAAAGCATGACACGGATATGAGTTTATATACCCTATCCAAAGAACTATCAATTTAAAATGCCAAATGGAGTGAGTATATTGAGAAAAACAAAAATCGTCTGTACAATCGGACCAGCAAGTGAAACACCAGAACTTCTAGAATCTTTAATTGAAGCCGGCATGAACGTTGCCCGCTTGAACTTCTCGCACGGCAGCCATGAAGAGCATGCGGCGCGCATTCAGCGCATCCGTGAAGCTTCGGAAAAAACCGGGAAGATTGTCGGGATTCTATTGGATACAAAAGGGCCTGAAATCCGGACGCATAATATGGAAAACAACGGCATTGATTTAGTGACAGGGCAAGCAATTGCGATTTCAATGACTGAAGTAGTGGGAACAAATGAAAAATTTTCCATCTCATATGACCATTTGATTGAAGATGTAAATGAAGGCTCCATCATCTTGCTTGATGACGGCTTGATTGAATTGCGTGTGACCAGCATCGATAAAGAAAATGGCTTGATTCACACAGCCGTTGAAAATGCGGGGACTTTAAAAAGTAAAAAAGGCGTGAACGTACCAGGCGTTTCGGTGCAATTGCCAGGAATCACAGAAAAAGATGCACAGGATATTCTATTTGGCATTGAACAGGGCGTAGACTTTATCGCAGCTTCTTTTGTCAGAAGATCTTCTGATGTCATGGAAATCCGTGAGTTGCTGGAGAATAACAATGGCTCCCATATTCATATCATTCCAAAAATCGAGAACCAGGAAGGTGTCGACAATATTGACGAAATCCTCATGGTTTCAGATGGCTTGATGGTAGCGCGCGGTGACTTAGGTGTAGAAATCCCAGCTGAAGTAGTGCCTATCGTTCAAAAATCTCTAATCGAAAAATGCAATAGTGCTGGTAAACCGGTAATTACCGCTACCCAAATGCTTGACTCCATGCAGCGCAATCCACGTCCAACACGAGCAGAAGCAAGTGACGTGGCAAACGCGATTTTTGATGGCACGGATGCAATCATGTTGTCTGGTGAAACGGCGGCCGGACTTTATCCAGTAGAATCCGTCGAAACGATGCACCGAATTGCGATGACCACTGAAGATGCATTGAATTATAAGCAGATCGTTTCGACGCGCAGAAAAGAAAAAGAGTCGAATATGACAGAAGCGATTGGTCAAGCTGTCGCTTATACCGCCTTGAATCTTAAAGTGAAAGCGATTATTGCTCCTACTGAAAGCGGCCATACTGCAAGAATGATTTCCAAATACCGTCCAGGTGCAATGATTATCGCAGTTACTTCTTCCGATATTCCATCTAGAAACTTGACGCTGGTCTGGGGAGTTCAGCCGATTGTCGGAACAAAAGTTGAATCTACGGATGAATTGCTTGAAAATGCGGTAGATGAAAGCTTGAAACATCATTATGTGAAGCATGGCGATTTAGTCGTGATCACTGCGGGGGTTCCAGTCGGACAGGCAGGAACAACCAACCTGATGAAAGTCCATATCATTGGAGACAGCATCGCCAAAGGCCAGGGAATCGGTAAGTCTGTGGCTTACGGAAACACGCTCGTTATCAGAAGTGCCGAAGAAGCTGCCGGTATTGATACGGAAGGTAAAATCATTGTCACAATCGGAACCGATCGCGATATGATGCCTGCTATCCAAAATTGCGCCGGAATTATAACAGAAGAAGGCGGTTTGACAAGCCATGCAGCTGTAGTGGGCCTAAGTCTTGGCATCCCGGTAATCGTAGGCGTGACCAATGCTACATCTTTCATTCAAAATAACTACGATATTACAATCGATGCTGAAACCGGCATTATTTATCACGGCCATGCCAGTGTTCTGTAACAATATATTAGGAGGTCTTCCTGAACAATGAAATGGCTTTTCTTAGCGCTGATCCTTGTACCGACGCTTGAATTGGCTCTGCTTATATGGGCCGGAGGAAAAATTGGCTTTTTTGCAACACTCGCCATTATTGTGGGAACCGGGTTGCTCGGCGCTTATTTAGCGAAAAAGCAAGGGTTGAAAGCGATCCGAGATGTCCAGGAAAGTTTCAGTCGATTTCAATCTCCTGGAGACCATTTGCTGAATGCAGCATTTGTTTTAGTTGGAGGCGTTCTGCTTCTGACTCCAGGCTTTATTTCAGATATCGCAGGTTTGACTATGCTGTTCAAGCCTACTCAAAAACTATACAAACCATTGGTATATAAACTTATTCAAAATAATATGAAGAACACTCGGGTTATCGTCCGGTAATTCCGAGTGTTTTTATCTCTTTTTAGGAAAAATATATAAAAACAAGCGTTTTCATTCACAAAGCCTTCAAAATTGATTATAATGGCTAGGTAAGGGATTTGGTTCAGGTTCACAAAAGCAAGAAAACCCATCATTCGGGCTTTTTTTTTGGAATGGTGAATTATACTG
Organism: Planococcus sp. VCh962; assembly: GCF_057748275.1. Lineage (NCBI taxonomy): Bacteria > Bacillati > Bacillota > Bacilli > Caryophanales > Caryophanaceae > Planococcus > Planococcus sp. VCh962. Next base: position 1,345,305 of record NZ_JBYLHS010000001.1, on the reverse strand, counting down.
GAGAAGGAGCGATTAATATGACATCGGCAAAAGGTTTAGAAGGCGTAGTAGCGACACAGTCAGCCATCAGTTCTATTATTGATGACACTCTTACATACGTTGGCTACGATATCGATGATTTGGCAGACAATGCTAGTTTTGAAGAAGTAGTTTATCTGCTTTGGCACCAGCGTTTGCCAAAAACAGATGAGTTAGCAGAATTAAAACAGCAATTAGCGGATGATATGTCAGTGCCGCAGGAAGTGCTGGATCATTTTAAAACATACCCAATTACTAAAGTTCATCCGATGGCGGCTCTTCGCACAGCAGTTTCTATGCTTGGACTGTTTGATGAAGAAGCAGAGGATATGAGCACTGAAGCGAATTACCGTAAAGCGATTCGCATCCAAGCGAAAATTTCTACACTTGTTACTGCTTTTGGCCGTATTCGTAAAGGCGAAGAACCGGTAGCACCTAAGAGCGATTTGAGCTATGCAGCAAACTTCCTTTATATGCTTTCAGGCACTATGCCTGAAGATATTGAAGTGGAAGCTTTCAATAAAGCGTTAGTGCTTCATGCAGACCATGAATTGAACGCATCAACATTTACTGCCCGCGTTGCAGTAGCTACATTGTCTGACGTATACTCAGGCGTTACAGCGGCAATCGGCGCATTAAAAGGGCCATTGCACGGTGGAGCAAACGAGCAGGTTATGAAAATGTTGACTGAAATCGACTCTGTCGACAATGTTGATTCGTTCATCAACGAAAAATTGGCGAACAAAGAAAAAATCATGGGCTTTGGACACCGCGTTTACCGCAAAGGTGACCCACGTGCGAAACACTTGCGTGATATGTCCCAAAAATTAACAAAAATCCGCAACGAAGAAAAATGGTACGAAATGTCGGTACGCATCGAAGAAATCGTAACAGGGCAAAAAAATCTTCCGCCTAACGTGGATTTCTATTCTGCTTCTGTTTACCATTCTTTGAACATCGAACATGATTTGTTTACTCCAATCTTCGCTGTATCACGCACATCCGGCTGGTTGGCGCATATTCTTGAGCAATATGCAGACAACCGTTTGATCCGCCCGCGCGCTGAATACATCGGACCTGGAATGCAAACTTACGTACCAGTAGAAGAAAGATAAGTAGAAAAGCGGAAGCGCCTGTTCAGTCCCGACAGGCTTAAGTCAGAACACCGAGACGGCGTGTTTTTTGCCGTACGGGTGGGCTGCCTTACTAGGCGCTGCAACTAGACAAGAAAAGCGGAAGCGGCCGTTCAGCTTCGACAGGCATAAGACAGACAGGCATCGTGGCGTGTTTATGCCACAGAGCTTGGTTGGCTTGTGGCCTGAGAAACTGGCCGCTGTAAAGCATCAATCAAATAAACACCATAGGGCTCGCACATCGTGCAGCCCTATGAATTTGACCACAGGAGGCTATTACAAATGACAAACGGTGAAAAAATCTCAGTCCAAAATGGCGTATTAAACGTTCCAAACCAAGCGGTAATTCCTTTCATTATCGGTGACGGAACTGGTCCTGATATCTGGAATGCAGCATCACGCGTTCTTGAAGAAGCAGTAAACAAAGCTTATAACGGTGAAAAAGCGATCGTTTGGAAAGAAGTGCTTGCTGGACAAAAAGCATTCGACGAAACAGGAGAATGGCTTCCACAAGAAACTCTTGATGTAATCAACGAATACTTGATCGCTATCAAAGGGCCTCTTACTACACCAATCGGCGGCGGTATCCGTTCATTGAACGTTGCTCTTCGCCAAGAGCTTGACCTGTACACTTGCTTGCGTCCTGTCCGTTACTTCGATGGCGTGCCTTCACCGGTAAAACGCCCTGAAGATACTGACATGGTCATCTTCCGTGAAAACACTGAAGATATCTATGCAGGTATCGAGTATGCAAACGGTTCAGACGAAGTGAAAAAGTTGCTTGCTTTCCTGCAGGACGAAATGGGCGTTAACAAAATCCGTTTCCCTGAATCATCAGGTATTGGCATCAAGCCGATTTCCGAAGAAGGAACAAAGCGTTTAGTTCGCGCTGCAATCAACTACGCATTAACTGAAGGCCGTGAGTCTGTGACTCTTGTCCACAAAGGAAATATCATGAAGTTCACTGAAGGAGCTTTCAAAAACTGGGGCTACGAAGTGGCTGAACAAGAATTTGCTGATAAAGTATTTACTTGGAACCAGTACGATGCGATTAAAGATGAGCAAGGCACTGATGCTGCAAACAAAGCACAAGAAGACGCTCTTGCTTCAGGCAAAATTCTTATCAAAGATTCAATCGCTGATATTTTCCTTCAGCAAATCCTTACACGTCCAAGCGAGTTCGACGTTGTTGCAACAATGAACTTGAACGGAGATTATATCTCTGATGCTTTGGCTGCTCAAGTAGGCGGAATTGGGATCGCACCTGGTGCGAACATCAACTACGATACTGGACATGCGATTTTCGAAGCTACTCATGGTACAGCTCCTAAATACGCTGGCCAAGACAAAGTAAACCCTTCATCTGTTATTCTTTCAGGCGTTTTAATGCTTGAGCACCTTGGATGGGGCGAAGCTGCTAAATTGATCACGAATTCAATGGAGAAAACAATTGCTTCTAAAGTTGTAACTTACGACTTTGCACGTCTAATGGACGGCGCAACAGAAGTGAAATGCTCTGAGTTCGCTGACGAATTAATTAAAAACCTATAAGATAAGAAGAGGGGGAAACCCCTCTTTTTTCATATAGATTAATAAATTTTAACTATTCAGTTTTTATTTAGTATCCAGCTCCAGCACCTAGCCCTTCGAGGTTTCCTCAGTCTTGAATCCATGGCAAAAAACGCCATGGCTTTCAAGCCCGAAAGCAGCTTGTTGGGTTTGACAGGCGCTTCCGCTTTTCTTTTTCAAAATCGAATCCAAAGGAGAGTTTTTATGACATTCAAACGTAAAAAGATTTCTGTTATCGGTTCAGGTTTTACAGGCGCGACTGCGGCATTCCTATTGGCTCAAAAAGAACTGGGTGATGTGGTGCTGGTCGATATCCCGCAAATGGAGAATCCAGCTAAAGGCAAAGCGCTTGATATGGCGGAAGCTGGCCCTGTCCAGGGGTTTGACGCCCGTGTTTCCGGTACAGCCGATTATGAGGATACGAAAGACTCTGATTTGACCATCATTACAGCCGGTATCGCCAGAAAACCGGGTATGAGCCGGGATGACCTTGTCCAAACCAATCAGAAAATCATGAAATCTGTTACGGCTGAAGTTGTAAAACATTCACCAAACACGACGATCATCGTTTTAACCAATCCGGTTGATGCGATGACTTACACTGTCTTCCAGGAATCCGGATTCCCGAAAGAGCGCGTCATTGGCCAATCAGGGGTCTTGGATTCTGCCCGATTCCGGACATTTGTGGCCGAGGAATTGAACGTTTCCGTAAAAGATGTTACGGGGTTTGTTTTAGGCGGGCACGGTGACGACATGGTGCCTTTGGTGCGCTATTCTTATGCGGGCGGAATTCCTCTGGAGACCCTTCTTCCCAAAGAACGTCTGGATGAAATCGTTGACCGTACGCGCAAAGGCGGAGCGGAAATCGTTAATTTATTAGGCACCGGTTCAGCTTATTATGCACCTGCAGCATCTTTGGTGGAAATGGCTGAAGCCATTATTAAAGACCAGCGCCGCATATTGCCATCCATCGCTTATTTAGAAGGCGAATACGGCATGGACGGCATTTATATGGGCGTGCCTACGATTCTGGGAGCCGGTGGAATCGAAAAAATCTTGGAAATTGATCTGAATGATGAAGAAAAAGCGTTATTGAACAAATCGGCTGAATCGGTCAAAGCTGTTATGAAAGTTTTAACTTAAGGAATAGCCGGTCGAGCAGGAATAATCCTGCTCGATTTTTCGGGTTTTAGGGACAGTGTGATAAGCCGCTGCAAAGCTCGTGCACTATTGCTGCCGGAAAGCATTTGAAAAGCTTGCCGGGACTGAGAGGGCGCTTGCACTTTTATGACATTAATTGATACTATAGGAGTATCAAGATTTAGGGGGGAAATTTATTGTTGCTTGGAAAGAAGCGTAAACTAGGCAGGAAAGTCGAAGCCATGAATGTGGGAGAAAAGTTGAAGCTGACAGAAAAAATTGAAGATAAAGATCTTCTGCTTTATCTGGGTTTGACAAATGACGGGAACCCGCTGTATATACAGCATGATTTTGCTTCGCAAACCGTTTATGAAAAGCCTGTAGTGCCCAATATTATGTTGACCGGCATTATTACTTCTGCCATTTCCAAATACTTGCCTGGCCCTGGGTCTTATATTAATGAACAACGTTTAAAATTCAGGCAGCCTGTTTATCATTACTCAACAATTGAATTTTTACTTGAAGTTACTGATGTGGATGTGAAAGATAACGAAGTGACAATTCGTATCGAAGCAACCAATGAAGAAGGTAATGTTGTAGTGGAAGGCACCGTTTTGGTCAATCCGCCGCAAATCATCAATCAGCTGACCACTCAAGCGATGGATAATTTCTAAAGCGGTTTGAAATGGGGGTTTCAAACTGAATGTGGAGGATGTTAAATGCTGAAGAAAATACTTATCATTGAAGATGAACACTCGATCGCTACTTTGCTATCTTATAATCTGGTCCAAGCTGGCTATGAAACCATTGTGGCCAACGATGGAAAAGAAGGGTATGAATTGGCGTTAAATGAAAACCCGGCGCTGATTCTGCTTGATTTGATGCTGCCTACTATGGACGGAGTCGAAGTGTGTAAATCTTTGCGGCAACAGAAAATGAATACTCCGATCATCATGCTGACAGCAAAAGATGATGAGTTTGATAAAGTATTAGGGCTTGAATTAGGAGCAGACGATTATATGACGAAACCGTTCAGTCCACGCGAAGTCGTTGCGCGTGTCAAAGCTGTTCTTAGACGGACAGAACAATCTGCGGCACCATCTGCTAACCCGTCTGCTCCACTGGCCTTCGGCGGGTTGAAAGTATTTCCTGAACAATTTGAAGTGTATTTGAATGAAGAGCAGATTGAATTTACTCCAAAAGAATTCGAACTTCTTGTTTATTTGATGGAAAATAAAAATCGTGTTTTGACACGGGACCAACTGCTGAGTGCTGTTTGGAAATATGATTTTGCCGGCGATACCCGCATAGTAGATGTACATATCAGCCATTTGCGTGAAAAAATAGAAGAAAATAGCCGGAAACCGGTCTTCATCAAAACGATTAGAGGGCTTGGTTATAAATTCGAGGAGCCGAAGGCAGGATGAAATCATTTAGACATCGATTGCTAATGACAATTCTGCTTTGGATCGGTGTGCTGTTAGCTGGCCTTTTGATAGTAATTGGCCAGCTTTTTCCTATATATGCGGAAACTCATAATACAGCACAGGTGTGGCTGATGCTGTTTTTTATATTCGTGGTCGCGATGATTTTTTCGGCAATTATCGGTTATCGCATCATACAAGTACAGGCGCTGCCGGTTGAAAATGTCACACAGACAGCATTGGAACTGGCAAAAGGAAATTATCGTGCACGGGCATTTGAATACAGCAATGTCGGAACGGTCGAATTAAGCACTACCATCAATATTTTAGCTAGAAACCTTCAGGAAATCACCGCCATCCGTGAAATGGAGCAAGAACGTCTTAAAACCTTGATTGAGAATATGGGCAGTGCATTGATCATGATTGACCGGCAAGGCGGAATAACCCTCGTTAACCGGTCGTTTATGCAGGAATTTCAGTTGTCAGCTGAAGAGATTGAAGGCAAATTTTACAAAGAGATCAAGATTCCGTATGAGTTGGAGCGTTTCATTGAACAAGTATTCATGACAGAAACTTCTGCCCGCAACCAGCTTGAATTTAAGCAAGGCATCCATACCAAACATATAGATGTATATGGAGCGCCGGTTCTTGGAGAACATGAACAATGGCTGGGAATTGTCATCGTTTCCCACGATATTACGGAACTGAAACGGCTGGAACAAATCCGGAAAGACTTTGTAGCCAATGTCTCACATGAATTGAGAACTCCAGTTACTTCCATCAAGGGATTCACGGAGACGCTGCTTGATGGTGCATACAAAGATCCGGCGACTGCACTTTCATTTTTAGAAATCATTCAAAAGGAAAATACTCGGCTCGAAATGCTTATTAAGGATTTGCTTGAACTATCGAAAGTTGAGCAAGCCGGCTTCCGAGTAGATGCTATCCCGACCGATATGAAGAAAGTCATTGAACGGGTTGGCGAAATGGTCGAAAGAAAGCTGGAGGAAAAAAATATCCAGTTGAAACTTCAGCTTGAACCAGTTATTGTACAAGGGGACCCTAACCGCCTTGTTCAAGTGATGATGAATTTATTGGCCAACGCGATTGCTTATTCCCTGTCCCAAACAACCATTACCGTGCGTTTGTATCAGCAGGACGGCAAAGGGGTCATAGAAGTTGAAGACCAGGGCATAGGAATTGAAGCGTCTGAAATTGACCGGTTGTTTGAGCGTTTTTATCGGGTTGACCGTGCGCGAAGCCGAAATTCTGGCGGAACTGGCCTGGGGTTATCAATAGTAAAACATTTAATAGAGGCACATCATGGAAACGTGAAAGTGGAAAGTGAAGTAGGAGTAGGAACCACTTTTACAATTCATTTGCCTTTAGCTAGTTAATTTTAGGAGGAACGTATGGACAATTTACCTTTTTTGCCGATTATTGTAGGCACTGATATGAATGCCTATAATATGGCGATTTCATTTCATGAAGCATATAACATCAAACCCGTTTTAGTAGGAAAAGAGCCTCTGTCTTTTACAGCAATGAGCACCATAACAACGAATATTGAACTTCGTTCTGGATTGGCGGACCCTGCGCAGTTTTCAGAAATCCTTTGTGATATCGCACGCAAGTATAGAACTCCTGGGAAAACATTGCTGCTGGTCGGCACCAATGATTTATACGTCCGTTTGATCATTGAAAACGCAGCAACCTTGAAAGAGCATTTTGTCTTCAATTACATTACGGAAGATTTGATGAACCAGCTGCAAATGAAATCGAGTTTCTATAGATTATGCAAGGAATATGGCATCGACACGCCGACTACATTCTTCTATGATTGCCGTTCAAAACAGCCGTTTGATGAGCAAATGATGTATCCGGTCATCATCAAGCCAAGCAATGGCATTGAATACAACCTCAACAAATTCGAAGGCCAGCAGAAAGTCTATAAAGTTGAAAATCCGAGAGAACTTCAAGAAGTAATCCAGACAATTATCGCCAGTGGATACCAAGATGAATTAATCATCCAAGATTTTATTCCTGGAGATGATACATATATGTGGGATTCCGTTATCTATGCCAGCTCTAAAGGCAAAACGCAATTGGTGACTTTCGCTCAGGTAGTGCTGCAGGAGCACACGGTTACAGCCATTGGGAATTATACGGCATTGATTACACGTTTTAATAAAGACATGATGGTCAAGCTGCAGCATTTCCTGGAGGCAGTCGGTTATACCGGCTTTGCTAACTTTGATTTGAAATACGATGAACGGGATGGAAAATTCAAAGTGTTTGAAGTGAATATCCGCCAGGGGCGTTCCAGTTATTATGTAACTGCCTTAGGCCATAATATGGCATCTTCTTTTGTCGATGATTTAATTTATGGCGTGGAAAAGCCGGTAACGTATTTAAATGAAGAATTTTTATTCACAGTGGTTCCGAAAATAGTGTTGCGCAAGTTTGTCGACAACAAAGCAGTGCAGCGGGACATCGATCATTTATTGAAAAAAGGCAAATACGTCAACCCTCTGTTTTACAAGAAAGATACCCATTTCAAACGGAAATTGTATCTGTTCGCTCGCCAAATCAATTATTATAAGAAATACAAGAACAACCAATGGTGATTTATTTACAGAATATTAACACTGGCTTCATATTCGAGTGTTAAGGTTTAATAGAACCCCCCTTCAACCGCATGAAGGGAAGAGAGCCCTCCCCGGGGCTCTTTTTCTTTTAGGCTAAATTGATTGCTATTTAAGTCGAATGAAAAAATAATCCTTTGAAATGCTGCTTCAGGTAAGGCAAGGCTTAATATTGCTGCATTGTATCTGTACTGAAGTCGACTCAGCAGTTTAAGGAATATCAATAGTTATAAATTATGTATTCAACTTAATTATGATAAGCATATGAAATATTATGGAAGCGAGATGCGATTCAATAATAATATGCTTAAGATTTTTAATAATCCTAAATTCTGTAAACGAATTTGGAATAAGCCTGAGCCTTCATTTCTTTTCTTTTTGCCTGCGTGGTAAAATATATGGAATGAAGGCTTATCTGCATTTAAAAATAAGCTCTATGATTTTGGGAAGGAAGCGTCTGTGTGCTAGGCTCTACTATGGAGACTCTCAAGTCCTTAAGTCTATTGGAGCTAAACGGATGTCTGCACTTTCCTTATTGAAAGGGGTAATATTGTGGCGAAGAAAATACTTTTATTGGATGGAAATAGTTTGGCGTATCGTGCGTTTTTTGCCTTGCCGCTATTAACGAATGACCATGGAGTCCATACGAACGCAGTATATGGCTTTACGATGATGCTTCAAAAAATACTGGAGGAAGAAAAACCGACGCATATGATCGTTGCATTCGATGCGGGGAAAACCACATTCCGACATGAAACATTTAGTGAATACAAGGGAGGACGGCAAAAAACGCCGCCTGAACTGTCGGAGCAATTCCCTTATTTGCGCAAATTGATTGATGCCTACCGAATTAAGCGCTACGAGTTGCCGAATTATGAAGCGGATGACATTATCGGTACCTTGAGTTTAGAAGCGGAACAAGCTGGAGATGAAGTGATTGTTATTTCCGGAGATAAAGACTTAACGCAGCTCGCTTCTCCTTCAACGACGGTTTACATTACCCGTAAAGGAATCACCGATATTGAAAAATACACAGTTGACCACATTCAAGAAAAGTATGGGTTAACTCCTGAGCAGATCATTGATATGAAAGGCTTGATGGGTGATGCTTCCGATAATATCCCGGGCGTACCAGGTGTTGGTGAAAAGACAGCCCTGAAATTGCTGGCAGCTCATGGTTCAGTCGAAGGCGTATATGAAGCGATCGAGCAGCAAAAAGGCAAATTGAAGGAAAAACTGGTCGAAAACGAAGAACTCGCTTTGATCAGCAAAAAGCTGGCTACGATTGAACGCAATGCACCGATCGATATCAAGATTGATGAGCTCGCCTATTCAGGTCCCGATCATGACGAATTGATTCAAGTATGGAATGAACTGGCATTTAAATCCTTGCTTGAAAAGATGGAGTACACGGCTGAAGAAACCGTTAAAGAGGATTTGAAATTCGAGGTCTTGCAGGAAATTGATGCGGCCATTCTGGAAGATGAAATGGCTGTTCACTTGGAGTTATACGATGAGCAATATCATACGTGTGACTTGCTCGGAGTTTCGCTCGCTACAGCAACTAAGACCTATGTCGTTCCAATGGACGTGATTAAGCATTCCGAGGCTTTTAAAACATGGTTCCGTGACGATACCAAGAAAAAATACATGTCGGATTCAAAAGCAGCGACAGCGGCTTTCTATCGCTGCGGCATTGAAGTCGGCGGTGTCGATTTTGATTTGATGCTAGGCGCTTATATTGTGAACCCATCACTGACATATACAGATATGGCAAATATCGTACAGGAATATGGCTATACGGATGTTGCCCAGAACGAACAGATTTACGGCAAAGGAGCTAAAAAAGCTGTTCCGGAAGATTCGGTTTTGAATGAACACATTGCCAGAAAAGCGCGTACCATTTGGGAAGTCCGCCCACTCGTGCTGAAAAAACTCCAGGAAAATGAGCAATTCGATTTGTACTATAACTTGGAATTGCCGCTTGCAACAATATTAGGAGCAATGGAATCACTAGGAGTCAAAGTGGACAAAGAGCAACTTACGGCTATGGGAGAAGAACTGAGCCTGAAACTGGCAGAAATTGAAAAGAATATCTACTGGATTGCTGGCGAGAAGTTTAACATCAATTCTCCAAAACAATTGGGAGTAATATTGTTTGAAAAACTGGGTTTGCCTGCTTTAAAGAAAACGAAGACCGGTTATTCAACAGCGGCGGATGTGCTCGAAAAACTGGAAGGGCAGCATGAAATCATTTCGCAGATTCTGATATACCGCCAGCTCGGCAAAATCCTGTCTACTTATATAGAAGGTTTATTGAAGGAAATCCATGAAGACGGTAAAGTTCACACCCGCTTCCAGCAAGCACTGACGACTACCGGGCGCCTTAGCTCCATCAATCCGAATCTGCAGAACATTCCGGTGCGCCTAGAAGAAGGACGGAAAATCCGTAAAGCGTTTGTGCCATCGGAACCAGGCTGGCTGATGGTCGCAGCGGATTATTCACAGATTGAATTGCGCGTCTTAGCGGACATGTCGAAAGACGAGAGCCTGATTGATGCCTTTAAGCATGATATGGACATTCATACGAAGACGGCAAGCGATGTTTTCCATGTGCCGATTGAGCAAGTGACGTCGGATATGCGCCGTGCCGCGAAAGCTGTTAACTTCGGCATTGTTTATGGCATCAGCGATTATGGTTTATCACAGAGCTTGAACATTACCAGGAAAGCAGCAGCGGAATTTATCGATACTTATCTAAAGAGTTTCCCGGGAGTTAAAAACTATATGGACTCCAGCATCCAATCAGCGAAGAAAAATGGGTTTGTTACGACGCTCATGAACCGGCGCCGTTATTTGACGGATATCAATAGTTCCAACTTTAATTTGCGCAGCTTTGCAGAGCGTACTGCAATGAACACGCCGATACAGGGAAGTGCCGCCGATATCATCAAAAAAGCGATGATTGACATGGCGGAAGCACTCGAACGCGAAGGCTTGCAGACACGCATGCTGCTTCAAGTACACGATGAATTGATATTCGAGGCGCCTCCTGAAGAGCTTGAAAAATTGAAGGTTCTGGTGCCGCAGATTATGGAAAATACTGTACAACTGAATGTGCCGCTAAAAGCGGATTTTGCATTCGGTGATACTTGGTACGATACAAAATGATAGGAGGGCTTGGAGATGCCTGAACTTCCCGAAGTGGAAGGCGTCGTTCGCCTGATTCGCCCGGCCGCCATCGGGAAAAAAATCCGCGAAGTATTTGTTTCAGATACCATCCGCGTTTCCAAAACGAATGGAAAAGAAGCCATTATCAAAAAAATGGAAGCTGATTCGTTTATCGACAGCTTGATCGGGGCACAAATTATTAGCGTTGAACGGCGCAGCAAATATATTTATTTTACATTGAAAACAGAAGACGAATTTTTACTGGTTAATCATTTGGGCATGTCGGGAGCATGGTTTTATGTCGACAGCCTGCTGGCAATCAATGAAGAGAAATTTCGGCGGCATGTCCATGTTGTGCTGACTCTGAGCGATGGCAATCTGCTTGCCTATTCGGATATTCGGCGCTTTGGGGAAATGAGGGTGCTGAAAGAAGAAGCGGATTATCCTCCGCTTCTTTTAATGGCACCGGAACCTTTTGCAGAAGGGGCATTGGAACATTTCCTGCATATGGCGGACAGCCCGAAATACAAAAATAAAGCAATCAAAGAAGTTATTATGGATGGCCAGGTAATTTCCGGCTGTGGCAATATTTATGCAACAGAGGCACTCTATAAAATGAAGATTCATCCAAACCGGGCAGCTGGCAGAATAAGCCGCGTCCGGAAAACTCAATTGTTTAGAGCGATTGTCGCAATTCTGCTGGAAAGCATTGAAGCTGGCGGCAGTACGATATCGGATTACCGGAATATAAATGGGGAATCCGGAAGTATGCAAAACCGCTTCGGGATGTATGGGAAAAAACAGTGCATGCTATGCGGCAGCGCAACAAAATCACTGAAAATTGGTGGCAGAACTTCTGTGTATTGCCCAACATGCCAAAAGTGAGGTCTTAATATGATAATCGGGTTAACAGGAAGTATTGCCAGCGGAAAAAGCACCGTCTCTGACATGCTGGAGGAATTAGGGTACCCCATAGTGGATGCGGATAAAGTGGCCCGCCTTGTTGTGGAGCCGGGAAGCGATACGCTGCAGAAAATTGCGGATTTGTTCGGCACAGAAATCATTCTGCCAGATGGCAGCATGGACCGGAAAAAAGTCGGCGAATTGATATTCAACGATCCGGCAAGCCGGAAAAAACTGAATGATGTGATTCACCCTGCAATCCGGATGGAAATGATGCGGCAGCGCAGTGAATTGCTCAAAAAAGGCCATAAAATAGTAATTATGGATATACCGCTTCTTTTTGAGAGCCGTTTGCGCCATATGGTCGATAAGGTTCTCGTTGTCAGTGTGACTGAAGAAAATCAGTTAAAACGTCTGATAGAACGGAATGGCTTAACAGAAAAAGAAGCAAAGGCCCGCATTTCTTCCCAATTGCCGATGTCAGTCAAGGAAGAAGGTGCAGATGCTGTCATTTACAATAATGGCTCAATTGAAGAGACAAAATGGCAGTTAAACCGCATCTTGGAGCAGTGGAGAGAAAAAAATTCTGAAGAATGATAATTCATACTACTTTAAGGTTCCAGATTCCGTAAAATGTGTTATACTATATAACGAATTAAAAATTTAAGTATAACTTATTTAATTGGAGGACTCGTACATGACAGTTTCTATTGCGATTAACGGATTTGGCCGTATTGGCCGCATGGTTTTCAGACAGGCTATTTTAATGGATGACATCACGATTACAGCTGTTAATGCCAGCTACCCTGCTGAAACTTTAGCGCATTTGATTAAGTATGACACAAATCACGGAACCTTCGATGGCGACGTCTCTGCAGAAGGAGATGCATTAATCGTCAACGGCAAACGGGTTCAACTCGTCAATGAACGGGATCCTTTGAAACTGCCATGGAAAGATATGGGCATCGATATTGTCATTGAAGCAACAGGTAAATTCAATTCCCGCGAGCAAGCCGGCCTTCATTTAGACGCTGGTGCAAAAAAAGTTATTTTGTCTGCTCCAGGGAAAAATGTCGATATCACGATTGTTATGGGAGTTAATGATGATAAGCTGGAAATTGAGAAACACGATGTCATTTCCAACGCCAGCTGCACAACCAACTGCTTGGCACCAGTAGCTAAAGTTCTGCACGACGCATTCGGTATCGAAAACGGCTTAATGACAACCGTTCATTCTTTTACGAATGATCAGAGAAACTTAGACAACCCTCATAAAGATTTACGCCGTGCCCGTGCATGCAGCCAGTCCATTATTCCGACTTCTACCGGTGCCGCGAAAGCGCTCTCTTTAGTTCTTCCGGAACTTGAAGGGAAACTGCATGGCATGTCATTGCGCGTGCCGACTCCAAATGTCTCTCTTGTTGATTTAGTGGTTGATCTTGAACGGGATGTTACAATAGAAGAAGTCAATGAAGCATTCATCAGAGCTGCTGAAGGAAGTTTGAATGGAATTCTTAGCTTGACGATGGAACCGCTTGTATCCGTTGATTTTAATACAACTACCGAGTCAGCGATCATAGATGGTTTATCGACGATGGTGATCGGAAACCGCAAAGTGAAGGTTTTGGCTTGGTACGATAACGAGTGGGGCTATTCCGCACGAGTGGTGGATTTAGCAAAAAAAGTAGCAAAATCAATCGTATATGCTTGAAAATTAGCAGATGCCGCATCCTGTGTATAACAGGATGCGTTTTTTTCATGAAAAAATTTCCTGAAAAAAATAATCAATTTTAAGTAATATTTATTGCATTTCAGTTCATTACATCATATACTAACATTCGTAGTCAAAAAACGACTGCAAACTTCTTCGTTTTCGTATAAGTTTGGCGCGAGACGGATGGAGCAATCTTTATTCACATGACTGCTTAAAGGGTTAGGACCTCTTTGGACTAACTTTCCCCCGTGGTAGTCAACTTTGAATATTTTGCGCATCAAAACAAAATGATATCAAAGGGGGAAACGAACCATGGAAACAATGGGACGTCACGTAATTGCAGAACTTTGGCAGTGTGATTTTGACAAATTAAACGATATGGATTTTATCGAACAGACTTTTGTTGATGCAGCACTGAAATCCGGAGCGGAAGTCAGAGAAGTAGCTTTTCATAAATTTGCACCTCAAGGCGTAAGCGGTGTGGTCATTATTTCTGAATCTCACCTGACTATTCATAGCTTCCCAGAACACGGATATGCAAGTATCGACGTATATACTTGCGGAGATCTTGATCCGACAATTGCAGCGAATTATATCGCAGAAGCACTTAATTCCGGTACACGTGAATTTGTAGAAGTGCCTCGCGGAATGGGTCCTGTCAGTGTTGGGAAATCCAAAGTTTCAGTAAATGCATAATCCATTTAACATGAAAAACAACGAGCAGAGGATAAAATCCTCTGCTTTTTCTATTTTACAGAAGAAATTTTGTTATACTAGATAGAGCAGATAAGTTGAACTAAAGAATTGTCTTTTCAAATACCATTTCGGCCGCTTTGGGTAAGGCAAAGACCAGTGTTTCTGGTACGGCTCCTGCATTGCACCTTTCTCTGCTTCGTTGCGTTAGCTTCATAGCAGTTTTGCAGAATATCACCAAATAAAAATTTCAAGTTCAACTTATGATAGATAGAAAGTTTAGGGAGATGTCAAAATGAAATGTCCAGCTTGCCAGCATAATGGTACACGCGTAGTTGATTCGCGGCCAGTCGATGATAACAAATCCATAAGAAGGCGCCGGGAATGTGAATCCTGCGGCTATCGTTATACCACGTTTGAAAAAGTGGAAGAAATGCCTTTGATTGTTGTCAAAAAAGATGGTTCTCGTGAAGAATTCAGCCGTGAAAAAGTTTTGAGAGGTTTGATCCGGGCATGCGAAAAACGGCCAGTTCCGCTGGAAGTGCTAGAACAAGTAGTTTTTGATATTGAAAAAAATCTTCGGCGCACAGGCAATGCCGAAGTGAAATCCGAAGATGTCGGAGAACTGGTGATGGATCGATTGGCGGGCATTGATGAAGTAGCCTATGTCCGTTTTGCTTCGGTTTACCGGCAGTTCAAGGACATCACGGTGTTTATCGACGAATTGAAGGATTTACTCAAAAAGAATCCGGAAGACAAGAAATCTGAGTAAGGCGGTGAACCATGTCTGCACTATATAAAGAACTTCAAGCTGCGGATTCTTTTAAAATTCGGTTGCCGTATCCATTTTCAAATTATGACCGCCAATTATTGACTTTGCTGTATCAGCCATTGATCGGTGCGGAAGCCGTCTCTTTTTATATGACGCTTTGGGCTGAAGGGGAAGAGATGAAGGAAGAAACGACTCATTATACATTGATGAATATTCTCGGCATTCCGATTGCTAAAATTTTTGAAGCACGCATTCAATTGGAAGCCATCGGTTTGCTAAGAACTTATCGCAAAGACGAAGAAAGCCGTTCCTTCATCTATGATTTATGCCCTCCGCTTGATCCTAAAAGCTTTTTCATGGACCCGTTGCTGTCGATGTTTTTATTCAGCAAAATTGGCGAATCGGCTTATCGAAAAGTGAGAGACCGTTTTGTGATACATACGGAAATAGGAGAAGGCTACGAAGAAGTTTCCCGTACATTTACGGATATTTATCAGCCCGTTCATGCAAAAGCGGGATACCCAGCGGAACAGCCAGATTTACAGGAGCGCCCGAATGGCGGCTATGAGACCGATTCAGATTTTGATTTTGGATTGCTGCGGCAAGGATTGTCGGAACAATTAGTGCCAACCCGGGTGTTGACGGCCACGATAAAAGATACGATTTCAAAACTGGCGTTTCTATACAGCTGGGGACCGCTTGATATGCAAAAAGTGATATTATTGGCAATTGATGATGATTACAAACTGACCGTCGACGGTATTAAAAAGGCCGCGTCTGAATATTACAAGCTTACGGTAGCGACAACAGCGCCGCAATTGGTACAGGCCCATAAAACTGAACCGAAGATTGTGGAAGAACCGAAAACAAGGCAAGATGAGTTAATCTTGTATTTGGAATCAGCTTCACCTGTTGAAGTGCTCCGCGATATTGCGAACGGCAAAGAACCGCTGCCGGCAGATGTTCAATTGGCAAATCAGCTTGTTTTGCAATATGGGATGAAGCCGGCTGTAGTTAATGTGCTGCTGCAATACGTTTTGCTTCGGACCGATATGAAGCTGACCAAAGCGTATGTTGAAAAAATAGCATCTCATTGGCTCCGCAAAAAAGTTACGACGGCGAAAGATGCGATGGAACTTGCCCGCACCGAACACGAGCAATATGTTAAATGGAAATCGGAAGGTTCTCCGACTGCGGCTTCCAGGAATACGTCGAAATCAAGCCGCAAACCAGTGAGGGAAGAAAAATTGCCTGAATGGTTTTATCAGAAAGATGAAGCTCCTGCAGTTAACAACGAACCGAAAAATGATAAATTGGAAGTGGAAAAACAAAAACTTCTCGCAAAACTTGCGCTGAAGAAAGGTAAAGGTGATTAAATGGAGCCGATTCGCGAAACATTGAAACGAGTGGTGAATGCCCCGGCTTTTTCAGAACGCTATAATGATATGCGGAAAGAAGTGCTCGAACATCCAGGAGTTCAAAAATTCTTGGAAGATCATTCAGCGGATATCGATAAAAGTGTCGTTGATAAAGGATTGGGAAAGTTATATGAATATATCAATCAATCGCATGATTGCAATAAATGCTCGAGCCTCGGAAACTGCATTAACACGTTAAAGGGCTTTGAACCGAACCTGGTTCTGGAACGCGGCAATATTGGCATTTCCTATACGCCTTGCCGATTGAAAAATGAGCATGACAATAAACGCCGAGCTTCTTCAATGATTCACAGCATGTATATGCCGAAAGAAGTGCTGCAGGCGACTTTTTCAGATTTTGAACCGGATGCGAGAAGAATGGAAGCGTTCCTTGCGGCAGGAGACTTTTTGGAGAAAGCAAGTGGTCCAGATAATCTTCCCGATAAAGGGTTATTCCTCTATGGCAAATTCGGTGTCGGAAAATCGTACTTGCTGAGTGCCATGGCAAATGAACTTGCTGAAATGGGTGTCAAAACCGTATTGGTATTTGTACCGGAATTTATGCGCGAGATGAAGCAGGCGATCGGCGATCAGACTTTGCAGGAAAAAGTGGATTATGTGAAAAAAGCGGATGTCTTGATGCTTGACGATATTGGAGCGGAAGCGATGTCGAGCTGGACACGCGATGAAGTGCTCGGCACCATTCTGCACTACCGCATGGCAGAAAGGCTGCCAACTTTCATGACCTCTAATTTCAGCTACTCTGAACTTCAGCATCACCTGACTTATTCACAGCGCGGCGAAAAAGAAGATCTAAAAGCGGCTCGAGTTATGGAACGCATCCGTGCATTGACGGTTCCAGTAAAACTGGATGGCCCTAATAGAAGAAATTAATAAAGAAAAGCGTAGGTGCCTGGAAAGGCCCGACAAGCGCTGGAGGACTTGGTTTGAATGGCGTATTTTGCCATTCGGGCCAAGTACGAAGCGACCTCGAGGGCCTAGGCGCCGGAGCTGGACAATAAGAAAAGCGGAAACGGCCGTTCTAGTATGCTTTTTTCTTTAAAGAGACGGTTGCGTTTTTGATTTTTTAGCAGTATAGTAAAAATAATCGAATTATGATTTAAAATGCTTTGACAAGGACAAAAGCGGAATTGTACGACTTTCAGAGAGAGAAGCCCAGGCTGCAAGCTTCTTAGTTCCGGCAAAACGCTTACCACCTTCGAGCAGCAGCTGTGAACTTGTAGTAGCAGCTGACGGTACCGGCCCGTTAGCCGATGCAGAGCTTCATTTTGGATAGTTTTTCTGTCCAGGATAGAAGAAGGGTGGAACCACGAACAGAGCTTCGTCCCTTTGGGATGAGGCTTTTTTTATTTGTTCAAAAAACAATAGAAGATGGCGTTGTATTTCATAGCTGACTAAATGATAAAGAATGAAACAGCAAAAGTAGCTGCTGCTTAGCAGGGCTGTTTTGTGAAAGATCATCAGCAGAAATTGACGTATCTTAAAAAAAGGAGAGAGTAATATGTCAGACATGATTCAATTAACATTCCCTGATGGTGCAGTAAAGGAGTTCCAAAAAGGCACAACTACAGAAGAAATTGCTCAATCCATCTCCCCGGGCCTTCGCAAAAAAGCTTTGGCTGGTAAAGTGGGCGAGCAGTTAATCGACTTGAAATCACCCATCAATGAAGACGGCAGCATTGCCATCATTACTCCTGAATCTGATGAAGCACTTGAAATTCTTCGTCATTCAACTGCTCATTTATTAGCTCAAGCGGTTAGACGCCTGTATCCCGATGCCAAATTTGGTGTGGGTCCGGTAATTGAAAATGGATTCTATTACGATATTGACTCCGAACAGCCGATTACAGCTGAAGATCTGTCCGCAATTGAAAAAGAAATGAAAAAAATCATCAATGAAAATTTGGAAATCGTGCGCTTGGACGTTTCACGGGCAGAAGCTCAAGAGCGTTTCGCAGCTATCGAAGATCCGTATAAATTAGAACTTCTTGAAGCAATTCCGGAAGATGAGCAAGTGTCGATTTACGAACAAGGCGAATTCTTCGACCTTTGCCGCGGCATTCACGTACCATCGACTGGAAAACTGAAAGAATTCAAATTGCTGAGTGTAGCAGGAGCTTATTGGAGAGGCGACAGCGACAATAAAATGCTGCAGCGCATCTACGGAACTGCTTTCTTCAAGAAAGAAGACTTAAAAGAACATCTGGCTTTCCTGGAAGAAGCGAAAGAACGCGACCATCGCAAAATCGGGAAAGAATTGAATTTATTCATGAACTCCCAAAAGGTAGGCCAAGGTTTGCCGATGTGGCTGCCGAAAGGCGCAACAATCCGCCGCATCATTGAGCGCTATATTGTCGATAAAGAAGAGCGTTTGGGCTATGACCATGTATATACTCCGGTGATGGGCAGTGTTGACTTGTACAAGACAAGCGGACACTGGGATCATTACCAGGATGATATGTTCCCGGTTATGCAGATGGACAACGAAGAATTGGTGCTGCGCCCGATGAACTGCCCGCACCATATGATGATCTACAAACAAGGCATCCATTCTTACCGCAACTTGCCAATTCGCATTGCGGAGCTTGGGCTTATGCACCGTTACGAAATGTCCGGCGCACTTTCGGGCCTTCAGCGTGTACGCGGCATGACATTAAACGATGCACATATCTTTGTGCGCCCTGACCAAATCAAAGAAGAGTTCAAACGCGTAGTAAATCTGGTGATTGAAGTGTATAAAGACTTCGACATTAAAGATTATTCATTCCGTTTGTCTTACCGCGACCCGGAAGATACAGAGAAATACTTCGACGACGATGCTATGTGGAACCGTGCCCAAGCAATGCTGAAAGAAGCGATGGATGATTTGGGGCTTCCATATACTGAAGTGGAAGGCGAAGCGGCATTCTACGGCCCTAAAGTGGATGTCCAAGTGAAAACAGCTCTTGGCAAAGAAGAAACTTTGTCGACTGTCCAGCTTGATTTCCTATTGCCTGAGCGTTTTGATCTTTCTTATATCGGAGAAGACGGCAAGCAGCACCGTCCAGTCGTTATCCACCGAGGTGTCGTTTCCACAATGGAACGCTTCGTTGCCTTCCTGATTGAAGAATATAAAGGTGCCTTCCCGACTTGGCTGGCTCCAGTGCAAGTGGAAGTGATTCCAGTTTCTCTTGATGCCCACAGTGCGTATGCGAAAGAAGTTCAGGAGAAATTGCAGAACCACCGTCTGCGCGTTGATATTGATGAACGCGATGAAAAACTGGGATATAAGATCCGGGAAGCCCAAATGCAGAAAGTTCCTTACATGTTGGTCATCGGTGATCAAGAACTTGAAAACGGATCGGTCAATGTCCGCAAATACGGAGAACAGAAGTCAGAAAGCATGCCATTTGAAGACTTCCTGAAATTGATCCAAAGCGAACTTCGATAAACGGGTTGACATGTATCTTAGTGCGTGATATTATAGATAAGGTTATAGAATACTTATATGTGCAAAGCAGGAGCACCCGCTTCTCACCTGATCGACCGATTGTTGGCAGGTATACACGATATTGACTTTTTCACGCTTTCGCGTGCTGTCATAATTTGCGGGTGGACCTCTGTGGTCCATCCGTTTTTGTTTTGGATCGGAACCTGTCAACCGGCAATCGTCGGTTTGAACATTTAAGCTATTCGCGACACTATCCGGAGGTGGATTAATATTAGCAAAGACATTAATGTAAACGAAGGTATTCGTGCACGTGAGCTACGGGTTATTGATCAGAACGGTGAACAACTCGGCATAAAAACACGTAACGAAGCACTTGAAATTGCTGGCCGTGTCAACTTGGATCTTGTACTAGTGGCTCCACAAGCTAAGCCACCGGTTGCACGTATCATGGACCATGGTAAATTCAAGTTTGAACAGCAAAAGAAAGATCGTGAAATCCGCAAGAATCAAAAAGTCATCGTAGTCAAAGAGGTTCGTTTGAGCCCGACAATTGACGAACACGATTTCAACACGAAACTTCGCAATGCGATCAAGTTCCTTGAAAAAGGCGACAAAGTGAAAGCTTCAATTCGTTTTAAAGGCCGTGCAATTACGCACAAAGAAATCGGACAACGAGTTCTTGAGCGCTTCGCCGAAGCGTGCAAAGATGTGTCTACGGTTGAACAGCGCCCTAAAATGGATGGCCGCAGCATGTTCTTGATGCTTGCGCCAACAAACGAAAAAGAATAATAGTACAATTGTTTAGGAGGAACTCGAAATGCCGAAAATGAAAAGCCACCGCGGTGCGATGAAACGTTTCAAGAAAACTGGAACAGGTAAAGTAAAACGCAACCGTTCACACACAAGCCACTTATTTGCAAACAAATCGACTAAGCAAAAGCGTCACCTTCGCAAAGGGAAACTTGTTTCTGCAGGCGATTTGAAACGCATCAAATCTCTAATTTATAACATGAAGTAATCCAAAAATAAAAATCGAATTTTTCATATTCAAGCAGGAGGTAATGAATTATGCCACGCGTAAAAGGTGGAACAGTGACGCGCCAGCGTCGTAAAAAGGTAATTAAATTAGCAAAAGGTTATTACGGTGCGAAGCACATTCAATATAAAGTAGCTAACCAACAAGTGATGAAATCTGGTAACTATGCTTACCGTGACCGTCGCAACAAAAAACGTGATTTCCGCAGACTGTGGATCACTCGTATCAACGCAGCAGCTCGTTTGAACGACATTTCTTACAGCCGTCTAATGCACGGTTTGAAAGTTGCTGGAATCGACATCAACCGCAAAATGCTAGCTGAAATCGCTGTATCTGATGCAGCTGCTTTCACTGCACTTGCAAATGCTGCAAAACAAGCAGTAGCTAAGTAAGAAAAGCCCGGCCATTGCAGCTGGACAATAATTAAAATAAAAGACTGACGAATTTTCGTCAGTCTTTTTCTATGGAGGCATTTAGATGTTTTATATTATACTAGGATACTTTGGAGCTTTATCCATTCTGGCATTTTTCATGATGTACATAGACAAAAAGCAGGCGCAAAAGCGTGGCCGGCGAATCCCTGAAAAAAACCTCTGGACAGCTGCTATTTTTGGCGGCGGCATTGGCGCTTATCTTGGCATGATGGTATTCCGCCATAAGACGCGCCATACCAATTTCCGGATAGGTTTCCTCATGCTCGCTGTAATTGACGCGGCAATCCTTTTATGGAGTTATCAAACTTTCAGCCAAGGGTGAGCGTTCACCCTTGGCTTTTCATTAATTGTTCTATCGGATTTTTCCAATTGATCTGCGCTTTTGGATAACGCATCCTAATTTCTTTTTCAAGAAAATAAAAATCCTCTTTTGTGAATTTCTGCAGCTTAGTGGGATTCTCTGCCCAGACAAATATAGACGCGACTTCAAATGCCTCTTTTGTCGTTCCAAAATACTTTTCTCCTTCAAATACTACACCGTGCATCGTCATGAAAAAATTCCTGCGGACATTTTTCGCATCATCATAAAAATAATAAGCACCACTTTTTATAGCTGCATCAAACTTCCGCTTTGGATCGAATAAATAGCGGAGCAGGCGGTAGAACAAGTAAAGTATAAGGGCAATAACAATAAGGCGAATTAAAAAAGCCACATGAAGACCTCCTGTCCACAATTGTTCTAATGTATAATATACGGATGGAAAGTATAATAGTTTCAAGATTTTATTTAAATTAAGGAGTGTTTTTATGGAACTGCGAGAGTTATTTTTAATGCAGGAAGAACTGGACCGATATATTCAAGCAAATCAAGGAGTCAATGAAGATGTCTTCCGGAAAAAAGGCTTGGCTTTGCTGGTGGAACTGGCGGAACTGGCCAATGAAACTCGCTGCTTCAAATTTTGGAGCACAAAAGGGCCGTCAGATCGAGCTGTGATTTTAGAGGAATATGTTGATTCCATTCACTTTTTGCTGTCACTGGGCATTGAGAAAAAATTAACTGACCTGGAAACTTGGCCAAACCCTGTAGTTGAAGGGGATTTAACGGAATTGTTCTTAGGAACCCAAGCGGCTATACATAGTTTTATAGAAGGCTATACGATGGAAAATTACCAGGAGACTTGGAGCTGGTATGGAGCAATTGCAAGAGCGCTCGGGTTTACATATGATGATGTATTGAAGGCTTATATCGCTAAAAACCAGACAAACTACAATCGGCAAAATGAAGGTTATTAGCATAATTTTTTGATAATAAGAAGGATTTGATTTATAATAAATGGACATAAACATTTAGGGGGTCGAATTAATGGCGAACATAGATGAAACATTAACGATGTTAAAAGAATTGACGGATGCGAATGCGATTGCCGGAAATGAACGGCAATCACGTGAAGTCATGAAAAAATACATAACACCGTTCGCAGACTCAGTGGAAACAGATGGTTTAGGAAGTTTGATTGCCCGTAAAGAAGGTCTTGCAGACGGACCAAAAATTATGGTAGCTGGACATTTGGATGAAGTCGGCTTTATGGTTTCACAAATTGACGATAGAGGCTTTCTGAAATTCCAGACCGTTGGCGGCTGGTGGGGACAAGTCATGTTGGCACAGCGCGTCACGATCACGACTCGCAGCGGCAAAGAAATCATTGGAATCATCGGTTCAAAACCGCCGCACATTCTATCGCCGGAAGCACGTAAAAAACCGGTCGAAATTAAAGATATGTTCATTGATATCGGCGCTTCCACGCGTGAAGAAGCGAAAGAGTGGGGTGTTATGCCAGGAGATATGGTTACGCCGTATTTTGAATTCCATGTCATGAACAATGATAAAATGCTGATGGCGAAAGCTTGGGACAACCGCATTGGCTGCGCCATTGCCATTGACGTTTTGAAAGGGTTAAAAGGCGTAGATCATCCGAACATCGTCTATGGAGTTGGAGCTGTTCAAGAAGAAGTCGGTCTTCGCGGTGCGAAAACTGCAGCAGCTATTATTCAGCCGGATATCGGTTTTGCGGTTGACGTCGGCATTGCAGGGGATACACCGGGAATCTCTTCCCAGGAATCCAACAGCAAAATGGGAGCCGGTCCGCAGATTGTGTTATACGATGCTTCGATGGTTTCCCACCGTGGTTTGCGCGAGCTTGTTCTCGATACTGCGGAAGAAGCTGGCATTCCTTATCAATTTGAAACGATCCCTGGCGGAGGAACTGATGCAGGATCCATCCACTTGACAGCAAACGGTGTGCCATCACTTTCGATCGGTGTAGCTACCCGCTATATCCACTCGCATGCCGGCATCCTGCACCGCGATGACTATGAAAATGCAGTGAAGCTGGTCATTGAAGTGATTAAGAAATTAGATAAAGACACAGTTGCTCGGATTACATTCGAGTGATTGACCAACCTTCGCCTTTGGCGGAGGTTTTTGTATTTAATGGATGAGTGATCATAGAACAGCCTTGAGTGATCATAGACATGCTGCGAGTGATCATAGAATCTCCCAGAGTGATCATAGAAAAAAAAAACCGCAGAAATCATCATGGATGATATAATTCATCTACCCTAGAAAGGAGGAAGATATGAAATTATCAAGAGCAGAAGCATTGCAAGGCGCAATCCGGAGGTTGAAAGCGGGTTCTCCCGATCAACTCTTTCTCGAAAAAGAGCTATTTAACACAGAAGCTGGAATACGAGGAGAGCAGCGGTTGCGTAAAAAGTTTATTGAATTTTATTTTCCAGAAGGATACGAAATTATTTGGAACAATTGCCTCACATTAAATCAGTGGCCGGTTCAGATCGATGGACTGTTATTAACGAAAAAAGTAGCCATTATTATCGAATCAAAAAATATTAGCGGCGAACTATATTTCGATAACGACACAAGCGAATTTTATCGCGTTGATGGAACCGGTATTAAAACAGTTATGGACAACCCAGCAATACAAGTGGAGAAACACATACGCTTCATGAAAGCTTGGTTCGCGGCACATTCTATCCAGCTGCCTGTCGATGGACTCCTGGTTTTTACCGCCAAGCAATCCGAACTCAAATCCCTCCCCCGAAATATTCGTACATGTAGACATCACCACATGATTGAAGTTCTTTTTAAAATCATCAAAGAATACAAACCTCCAACGAACTTACGAACTTCCCTTGAGTATACGAAGAATTTAATCGAAAGCAACCAGACACCTTTTCCGCAAAAGCCGATTCTAGTCCAGTATTCAATAAAACCTGAACTGTTGGATCACGGTATTTTTTGTGAGCACTGCGAAACGCCAACTGTAGCCAAACATCTTCGCAGCTGGCGATGTTTACAATGCGGGCTGGTCGACAATCACAGTCCTGTAAGAGCAGTGCTCGAATATATTTCTTTTTTTGGCGGGCCGGTTTCAAATGAAAATATAAGAGATTTTACCGGAATAAAAGATCGCCATACTGTTAAACGGTTGCTCACTTTAAATGATTTTGAAAAAGCCGGACAAAAAAGGCACAGCAGATATTTTCTGAAGTAAATATCTGCTGTAATTAGAGTGAATGATCATAGAAAGCCGCTGAGTGATCATAGAAGTCAAATAGTGATCATAGAACGTTGATGAGTGATCATAGAATTGTCTTCAACGCTCATAGACTCTCCAAAAGTGATCATAGAAAATCAGAAAGCTCTCTTTTAACGCTTTTCGCCCGCGAAAAGCATCCATTTAAATTCCTTTTCTCTCGGTTTTTCCAATAATCCATACTCACAAGCCCTCCGCAGCCAGCGGAGGGCCTTTTTAATTATAATGACCCCGGTCCGCTGTTCGCCAGCGAACAGCTGCCAGAGAAAAATGTTAATTATACTTGACTTAATGTTAAGTAAACTATACATTATGTTATATAGACCGAACATCGGCAAAAGGAAGGATGAAGCGGATGCTGAAGAATCGGGTGAAAGAGCTGCGGGCACGGTACGGTTTTACACAAAGTGATTTAGGCAAGCAAGTGGATGTCACACGGCAGACGATCGCGTTTATTGAAAAAGGCGAGTTTTCGCCTTCAATTACGTTGGCGCTAAAGCTTGCGAAAGCATTACAGACGAATGTGGATGAATTATTCTGGTTGGAAGGGGATGAAGAGGATGAAAAATGATTTTCGCTTGCAGTATCCATTGTGGATGATGGGGTTTATCGTGGTACTGGGGATTTTTGCTTATGGCATCAGTTCACCCATTACAGAAGTGATCGAAACAGATAATGAAACGAGCATTATGGTAAGCATCGGACCGGCAGAAGGTATATTTGCTGTAGGCTCAGTGATTTTGTATTCAATCATGCTGGCAATATTCGCTTACAAATTGAGAAGCCACAATAAAAGAAACCCAGCACAACGAGTTTCTGCATTTTCAATACGGCCGCCTGAATACATGGAGCAGGATGAAGGTATGACTTACATCACCCGGAAAGCAGCCCAAAAAGTATATACGTTCATTACATGGGGATTGCCTCTCCTGGCAGCATTTGCGATTGTCATGCCCTTGCCAAGAATTTTCATCATTTGGGGAATCTTGTGCATCGCGCTTGGCCAGTACTGGATTTATTACCGAGAAGTCAGCAAACACTTGAAGGAGGAAGCTGAATGATTTACGAATATTTTCTTGTATTTCTTGGAGCCGCGATTCCGTGGCTTGAAATTGCATTGGTCATTCCACTCGGAATTGTCTGGGGACTGTCGCCGTTTTGGGTAATGGTGATGGCTTTTGTCGGCAATATGTTGACGGTGCTGGCGCTCATTATCGGTTTTGACCGATTCAAAGTCTGGTATTTAAAGCGGCAAGAGGAAAAAGGGAAAATCCATTCCAAGAAAAACGAACGGGCAAAGCGAATATGGAATAAATATGGTTTGCCTGGACTTGCGCTTCTGGGTCCGATTCTCATCGGCACACATATCGCAGCTTTCATCGGAATGACGCTTGGGGCGACGAAAAAGAATACGACACTTTGGCTGACCATCAGCATTGCGCTGTGGACCCTCTTTTTCGGACTCGCGACAGCATTAGGCTTCGACTTTTTCACGAAGGAATTGTAAGCTGTATCCAGACTCCAGCGCTCAAGCATAAGCTAATCCGGCTACGCGGCAAAAGCGTCGCTTCGCCTATGCTTGTCGAATCTACATGGGCACCTGTGCATTTCTATATGCTATACTTGAGCTATTCTGAAATAAAGGCGTGAACCACATTATGAAAAGAATTGAATCCACTCAAAACTCACTCGTCAAGCATTGGAAAAAGCTTGTCACCACCAGAAAAGAGCGCGATAAATTTGCCGAGTTTCTGGTTGAAGGCTTTCATTTGACGGAAGAGGCATTGAAAAAGAAAGAACTCATCAAATCCTTGATTGTCCGTGAAGGCGTCGATATTCCAGAGGACTGGGATGTATCGGATGTTCCTCAGTACTCGGTGACGGCAGCGGTTGCGAAAGAAATTTCTGAGACGGAGCATTCGCAAGGGATTTTCGCCCATTGCGCACAGCCGGAATTTATGGAAGACGAACAGCAATCGTGGAGCAAATTATTGCTGATTGATGCGGTCCAAGATCCAGGCAACATTGGAACGATGATCCGCACAGCTTCAGCTTGTGGCATGGATGCGGTCGTTCTTGGGAAAGGCTGCGCAGACCCGTTCAGCCCGAAAACGGTCCGTTCCGCACAAGGCTCCCATTTCCAGATACCTGTCGTAAAAGGCGAACTGACAGAATGGGCAAGTGCACTGAAAAACCGCAGCATTCCATTGTTCGGGACAGCCTTAGTCAACGCGACGCCTGCGCATGAAGTAACAAGCCAGGAAGATTTTGCTTTGATTGTCGGCAATGAAGGCAGCGGCGTGGATCCGGTTTTATTGAATCAGACGGACCAGAACTTGGTGGTGCCATTATACGGCGAAGCAGAATCATTGAACGTTGCAGTAGCTACGGGAATCCTGCTGTATAGTCTGGTGCCGAAAAACTAAGTTTGATTAAACTTGTGAAATTTCGTATAATTGAAAGGTAAATAACAAAAGCTGTGACCGGGAAAAGTACGTCGCGAAGTTGCAAAAAGGGAGTCTGCACCTTGACTGGAAGTGCGGATATGCAAAACGCCTCGGAAGTTCACCCCGCGAGCTGCCTGACGGGACCAGTAGAACTGCTGTAAAGACAGGCCGGTGAAGAGCCGTTATGTAAATGAGTGATTGCGCCTGACGCAATAACTAGGGTGGTACCGCGAATAATGCCTCGTCCCTTTTTTGGGACGGGGCTTTTTTATGTTTAAAAGGAGGAGAAAAAATGGAAGCACAATTGCAGGAATTAAAAACCGCAGCGCTGGAGAAAATTTCAGCGGCGACAAATGTAAAAGAATTGAACGATGTCCGCGTTGCCTACTTAGGCAAAAAAGGGCCGATTACGGACTTATTGAAAGGCATGGGGAAACTGCCGGCTGAAGAGCGCCCGAAGATGGGCGCGCTGGTCAATGTGATCCGTGAAGAAGTGACAGCTTCTCTTGAAGAACGCATGGCGATTCTAGAAGAACAAGCGATCAATGAAAAATTGCAAAGCGAAATCATTGATATTACATTGCCTGGACGTCCGGTAAAAACGGGCAATCCTCATCCGCTGACACGTGTTGTTGAGGAAATCGAAGATTTATTCATCTCCATGGGCTACGAAATCGCGGAAGGCCCGGAAGTGGAAAAAGATTATTACAACTTCGAAGCGCTCAACTTGCCAAAAGGCCATCCGGCACGCGATATGCAGGATACCTTCTATATAACGGATGAAATTTTGCTGCGCACGCATACTTCACCCGTGCAGGCACGCACAATGGAAATCAAAAAAGGGGAACCGTTCAAAATCATCTGTCCGGGGAAAGTGTACCGCCGCGATAGCGACGATGCGACACACTCTCACCAGTTCACGCAAATTGAAGGGCTGGTCATCGGCGAAGATATCCGCATGAGCGATTTGAAAGGGACACTTCAAGTGTTTGCGAAGAAAATGTTCGGCGATGACCGTGAAATCCGTCTGCGTCCAAGCTTCTTCCCGTTCACGGAGCCTTCTGTTGAAATGGATATTTCTTGCTTCAAATGCGGCGGAAGCGGCTGCAACGTCTGCAAGAAAACCGGCTGGCTTGAAATCCTTGGTGCCGGCATGGTTCACCCGAATGTGCTTGAAATGGCTGGCTACGATTCAAAACGGCTAACTGGTTTTGCGTTTGGTATGGGACCTGAACGGATCGCGATGCTGAAATACGGTGTGGAAGATATCCGCCATTTCTATACGAACGACGTCCGCTTTTTATCCCAATTCCAACGCACGGAAGTTTAAGGAGGAAATAAAATATGTTAGTATCCATTAAATGGCTGAAAGATTATGTAGATACACAAGAATTAGCACCTGCTGACCTTGGTGAAAAAATCACGCGTTCCGGCATTGAAGTCGATGCAGTGATCGACCGTTCACATGGCATGACGAATGTCGTCGTCGGTTACGTTGACTCATGCATCAAACATCCGGAAGCGGATAAATTATCCATCTGCCAGGTGAATGTCGGCGAAGAAACGACACAGATCATCTGCGGCGCACCGAATATTGCAGCCGGACAAAAAGTAATTGTTGCACGCCCAGGCGCCATACTGCCAGGCGGCATGAAAATTAAAAAAGCGAAGCTTCGCGGAGAAGAATCGAACGGCATGATTTGCTCTCTTCAAGAATTAGGAATTGAAGGCAAGCTTGTACCAAAAGCATACGCAGAAGGCATTTATGTCTTGCCGGAAGACGCGGAAATCGGTTCTGATGTCATCACGAATTTCGACTTGGATGATACCATACTTGAATTAGGCCTTACGCCAAACCGTGCAGATGCCATGAGCATGCTGGGTGTCGCTTATGAAGTTGGCGCTATTTTATCGGAAGAAGTAAAACTTCCGGAAGCGGCTTACATGGAAGCAGCGGATACAGCACAATCCATGCTGACATTGAACATCGATGCACCGGACGCCAATCCGCTATACGTCGCTAAAGTGATCCGCAATATCGAAGTGAAAGAATCGCCAATGTGGCTGCAGCAGCGCTTGATGGCTGCCGGAGTACGCCCTTTGAATAACGTAGTCGATGTCACGAACTACGTGTTGATGGAATACGGCCAGCCGCTGCATGCGTTTGACTACGATTCTTTGAAAACAGGCAATATCACCGTAAGAAACGCCAAAGAAGGTGAAAAAATCACCACTTTGGATGACACGGAACGTACGTTGTCTGCACATAACTTGGTTATCACAAACGGCGAAGAGCCTGTCGCGCTAGCTGGTGTCATGGGTGGCGCAAATTCGGAAGTCAGCGATTTGACTGAGACCATCGTCATTGAATCTGCATATTTTGCGTCAAATTCAATCCGTCAGACATCAAAAGACCATGGCCTGCGCAGCGATGCAAGTTCACGCTATGAAAAAGGCGTCGACCCGAACCGCGTCATTCCTGCAGCGGAACGCGCAGCGAGCCTGATTGCTGAACTTGCCGGCGGGGAAGTGCTTGCTGGATCGGTCATTTTCGATAAGCTGGACCGGGAAGAAAAAATCGTCAAAGTTTCTCCAGACTTCATTAATACACGTCTTGGCATGAAGATTCCTTTTGAAGACATGATGGAAATTCTGGACCGTTTGAAATTCAATGCGGATGCCATCAATGGCCAGTTGGTCATCTCGGTGCCGACGCGCCGTCAAGACATTCAAATAGAAGAAGATGTTGTAGAAGAAATCGCCCGCCTTTATGGCTATGATGAAATTCCTGCTACTTTGCCGGAAACAGAAGCGACTCCAGGCGGCTTGACGCCGTATCAGGAAAAACGCCGCATCGTCCGCCGTTATTTGGAAGGCGCAGGGCTTCTGCAAGCAACGACTTATTCACTGACGTCTGAGAAATCAGCGACTCAATTTGCGCTGACTGAAACAGAAACGACAAGACTGTTGATGCCGATGAGTGAAGAACGCAGTGTTCTTCGCCAAAGCCTGCTGCCGCATTTATTGGAATCGGTATCGTACAACACGGCTAGAAGAATGGATTCTGTGGCTATGTATGAAACCGGTGCGGTGTTCTTGAAAACAGAAGGCGAATTGCTGAATGAAGAAGAACATTTAGCAATCGCTATGACTGGATTATGGCTGGACAATAGCTGGCAAGGGGAAAAGAAAGCCGTCGATTTCTTCGTATTGAAAGGAATCGTGGAAGGGCTGGCAGCTAAACTTGGTGTTGAACTGGCGTTTGAACGCGGTCAAATGGATGATTTGCATCCAGGACGTACAGCATTTATCATGCTGAACGGAAACCGTGTCGGTGTTATCGGACAGCTGCACCCGAATGAACAAAAAGAACGCGACTTGAAAACGACCATCGTTATGGAATTGAATATGTCGGCGTTGTTGAATGTTGAACCGGAAGCACTGGTTTACACACCGGTGCCTCGTTATCCGTCCATTTCGCGTGACGTTGCCTTAGTCCTTTCGAAAATTGTGGAAGCCGGTACCATTGAAACTGTCATCCGCAATGCAGGTGGCAAACTGCTGAAAGATGTGCGTGTCTTCGACTTATACGAAGGAGATAATCTGGAAGAAGGCAAAAAATCAGTGGCGTTCTCATTGACATACTTTGATCCGGAGAAAACCTTGACCGATGAAGAAGTAACAAACGTCCATGAAAAAGTACTTTCAGCTTTAACAGAAGTAGGCGCGGAACTGCGCAGCTAATCGAATAAGCATCAGCAATAAGTAAAAGCGGAATCTTTATGATTCCGCTTTTTTCTATTGAGCAATAAATTATGATTTTATGGATTTTAGTTACATTTACATTGGTAAAAAGCACCGCTTTTATTTATTTAATATGTTAAACTTACCTTAATAGAATTTAGAAGGCTTTAAATGACATGTTTAGAGAAACGCCTTAATTGTAGAAGTGAGGGAAAAGCCTATGAAAGAAAAATTTCAAAATGAACATGGCATGACTCTGGTGGAATTGTTAGTCTCACTTGTTCTTTTGGCAATAGTATTAGTTACATTCATGTCATTCTTTACCCAATCAGCTAAATTTACTGCGCATAATAGTGAGAAATTGACGGCTGTACAAGTGGCTGAAGATGTTATGGCGGAAGTTCGACAAGGGAGAACCAGTATTCCTAGCAATAATTATGAAAATTATATAATAGCAATTGAAGTATCTAATGGTCCTCCAAATACTAATTTGAAGAAAGCGGTTATCACAGTGAAGTCGAATTCAAATCGTGAGCTTAAGAGTAAGAATTTTGTGACAGAAATGTATTTTAAACAGCCTGCGGGGTCAGCACTATGAAAAACGAACGTGGAATAACATTGGTCGAATTGTTGGCTGCATTAGCTATTGTGGGAATTATCACTGCATTAGCCGTTTCTGTATTCGTGAATGGGTCCAATGCGGCAAACAGAAATGCAGCAAACCAGAGAATGCAGCAAGAAGCGAATTATATTGTAGAAGTTATCAGGAATAAATATCTGGAGAATAGTGATCAAGTCATTACATTGGAAATCCGTGCAGGAGGAAATCCGGAAGTTTTATTGATGGATGGAACGAAAATTTCAGAAGGCTATAACTATTCTTCTTCTACTCTTATAATTGATCGGCGCCAAGATGTGAAATTTATTATGACCTTAGAAATTGAACCAAGGGCTACATATGAAATTGAAACCACATTTAGCAAGCTTCGCTGAGGAGGTAACCAAATGAAGACCATAAAAGACGAAAAAGGATATGCATTAATAATGGTTATGTTACTAGTACTTGTATTTACTATTCTTGGCGTGGGCTTGTATACAATGAATATGAATGCTGCGAAACAGTTTAATAACAAGGAAGACCAAGTTCAAGCTAGGCATTATGCTGAAATGGGTTTATTGCATTATCAAGCACTTATAACCAACGTAGTTGAGAAATATAAGTTTAACGCTACACAAGCACAAGCGGGTACAGCGATTTCCAGAAGCCGTCAGGAATTATGCAATCAAATCCGTGCAATCGGCATTATTGAACAAAATCGGATTGAGGGTTCTTATAAAGTGCCAACGGCCGACCTTAGTAGATGTGCTGCTCATGATACGGGAAGAATCACTGTAGTAATGAAAAGTACTGGAATCGCTGAAAACGGGACTAGCAAATTAGTGGAAGGCAGTATGGAAGTGGCTCCCCCAGAAATTGCAACAAGTAGTGTGGATCCTGTGAGTGGACCCGCAATTCCGGCAAAACCGGTAAACAACACTGGTAAAGAAACCATTACTACCTACCCTTCATCAGGTGCGGTTAGAGAATTTGTAGAATTAAATGGGCCATTTACGATTAACAGGGCTGCTTATAATTTTGAATCATTTATTATCAATTCACCATCTCCATCGGATAATGCATTGATAAATACAGGCGGAAACAACAACGATTCCCTTAAAGTTGAAAAAGACTTGTATATAGGAGGGGGCGTCTATTCAAATAACCATATCTGTATTTATGTCCAAGGAAATTTGACTGTACTGGGAAACATAGATTTAGGCCCACATAGTCTTATTCTTGTATATGGTAATGCGTACTTTAAAGGATCTGTTAATACTAATTCAACTACAAAAATACATGTTATCGGAAATACGTATGTAGGTGCTTCCAAAACCTTGACCAATGCATATAAGAATTTTCAAGGATACACCAGTAAATGTGAAAAGGACATCACTTGGCCGGACCCGGAAGAAGTTGCGCTTACAGGAAAAGAATATAATTGGATTACGGATAACAAGCTTGATGTTATTTATCATTGATTTAAAAACCATAAGAAATATTTCTTATGGTTTTTATTAGTTCCCCTCCAGTGTCTCCCAGTCAAATCCATTGAATCTTCACATTCGTAAAATAAGCTTTAATATTCAACTGCGAAAATTCTACGCCATGTTTCAGCGGGAATTTCCTGCCGCTTTGTTCCCAATTTTCTCTATCTTTTGGGAGAAGTCACCGAGCTTTCTTGAGTAGAGTGTCCATTTCGTTAAAGTAGCCAAAGCATGCAAAAATCGATACACAAGCGACTGGATTAATGAAAGTCTTCTACCATGGTTGAAAAAGAACTTTCTCGCTGATAATTCCGATGCGGTTCTAATGAAATTACACTAGATTCAGCGTTCGACGAATCGGTCAATTAAGTTCATTTCCGACTTTTTGAATCCACGGATTCCGTTTTTTCATCTCTAAATTACCTAGTACAAAATCCTTAAAAAAACTTTCTTTCTTCCAGAGATATGGTAAAATAAGAATGTTCTAAAAATTTGAAGGCGACTTAAAAAGCTCAAGGATTTATCCCTCAAGCTTTTCAAATGAATTTTTATCAATGGGAGCGTCTTTTAGATGCCAAATCTTTCGCTTTCTTCGTATTGGCGAAATGGACTTTCGTGATTGACTGCAAAAAAGCCTCGCCGTGCTTCAGCAGAATTTTGGCTGCCGCTTCATCAACAATTTTCCCTGCGCCTTTTGGTAAAGTGACGCCAGCTTTTTGGCTGAGCGCATCCATTTCTTCCAAAAAGGCGACACGTGCAATAATGGATGCGCAGGCTACTGACACATGCAGGCCTTCCGCTTTTGTGGAAAAGA
The DNA here is from genome assembly GCF_057748275.1 of Planococcus sp. VCh962. NCBI lineage: Bacteria > Bacillati > Bacillota > Bacilli > Caryophanales > Caryophanaceae > Planococcus > Planococcus sp. VCh962. The sequence goes on along the minus strand of NZ_JBYLHS010000001.1, from coordinate 1,311,080 downwards.
GTACATTTTCGCGGATGATTTCCGCTTCATTTTTAATGTGGTTATAATAGATGCCACGTTCGGCAAATTGGTCAATCAGGATCGCTTCCGGCTTCTCGGGAGCCATTTTGCGCAGGACATGTTTTAATGCCTGATTATGCAAAAGCGCTTTGATTTTTCCTTGAGACCAGCCTTTGCTTTGGACAGCGTTGTATTTATCGTTTTTCAAAGTCAGCACACTATGCAGAAAGGCCGCTTTCAAGTCCGGTGCAATTAGGCGCATATAATCATCCGTCAATTGCTTGGAATCTTTCACTCCCAGTTCATGGGCAAGTGCGACTTTGTCAGCTGGTACAAAGCAAGCGGCGACCGTGATCGGTCCAAAAAAGTCGCCGGTTCCTGTTTCGTCAGAACCGAGAACTGATTTTTTAGCGAAATTAGAAGGCAAGGCATCGCCTTTTGTGGAAACGGTTTTGGCAGTAGGGGAGGCTGAACCCCATCTGGCCGCTTCCCGTTCGGCACCGGCTCCTTGGAACATAACTTTCCCGGAATTATAAACAGTTACAACCGTATCGGACAATTTAGCTGTAAAGCGGATATAGGGAGCTTTCGCTGCCACTTTTTTATTTTCATAATGATTAATGATCTGGAGGAGACTTTCCTCGGGAAGTTGAAGCACTGTATTTGACATGGGTGAGTCTCCTTTCTTATAATTCACTTTCTAGATTAGTTCATGGTATGATTATGTATAGGATTTCTAAGGAGGGATGGAGCATTGGCAGAGGATCACAGAATTCGCACTTCAGTAAAGATATATGGCTATACTTATAAAATGGTTGGCACAGAAACATCCGCACACATGCAGCTAGTCGCGTCGATTGTGGATGAGAAGATGCGTGAAATCCATGCGATGAACCCATCACTTGATAGTTCGAAGCTCGCTGTATTAGCCGCTGTTAATATGGTACATGATAATCTTAAACTGAAAGAGCGAGTAGAACAATTAGAAAATGAATTGAGAAAGTTGAAGGGTTGACGAACATGCTTGATATTATTTTATTGGTTTTGTTGATTGGCGGAATTATTGTTGGCGCCAAACGGGGTCTCGTACTCCAGCTGATTCACATGGTAGGCTTTATTGTCGCACTCGTCGTTGCTTATCTTTATTATAAACCTTTAGCCGACTACTTCGTTCTGTGGGTGCCGTACCCGGTTGTCAGCGAAGATTCCCGGTTTACAATTGCCATTGAGCAGTTGGATCTGGACCAAACATTTTACCAGCTATTCGCATTCGCATTAATTTTCTTTGTGGTGAAATTTGGATTGCAGTTGATTGCAACAATGTTTGATTTCCTGAAATATTTGCCGGTTCTTGGTTTTGCCAGCAAAATTCTTGGAGCGGCTTTAGGGTTCATCGAAGTGTACATACTTCTGTTCATTTTCATTTACGTGTTTGCGCTGCTTCCGATGGAGGCCGTACAAAGCCAGCTCGAGAATTCCGGCATATCCCAGTTCATGCTTGAACGGACACCTTATTTCTCAGAGAAAGTAAAAGAATGGTGGTATATTTATACGTAAGCAGGAAAGGAGTTGTCCTAACGCAATTGGGACAGCTCCTTTACAACGAAGCTAGCTGAGCGATGCGAATCCATTGCAAAGATAGGAGCAACGATTAATCATAGTTTTATTATATGGAAGGTTGTTCAATAAGTTATTTTTCAACTTGTTGGGCAGCCCCTTTTTTAAGTCGAATTTATACTGGAGGGCTCTGGATGAATAAAAAAATTATCATCAGAACACTTGAAAAAATTGCATTGTATATGGAATTAAAAGGCGAAAATCCCTTTAAAGTTTCGGCATTCCGAAAAGCGGCGCAAGCGCTTGAACTGGATCAACGCAGTTTGGATGAATTGGAAGACGTCACAAAATTGAAAGGCATCGGCAAAGGTACAGGAGATGTCATTCTGGAATTGATTGCAACTGGAAAATCAACGGTCCTGGAAGAACTCCAAGCAGAAGTGCCAAAAGGGCTTGTGCCATTGATGAAACTCCAAGGAATGGGCGGCAAGAAAATTGCGAAGCTGTACAAAGAGCTAGGGATCGATTCAGCTGAAGCGCTGAAACAGGCATGCCTTGATCACGAAATCCAGAAATTACCTGGCTTCGGGCCAAAATCCGAAGAGAAGATTTTAAAGGAATTGACGGAATTCGACTCCAAACCAGGCCGCCATCCCATATGGAAAACGGAAGAAGCCGTGGAGTTCGTTGAAAGTGTGCTGTCGGGCATCGAAGGCATCAGTGAGTTTTCTGTAGCCGGCAGTTACCGGCGCACGAAAGAAACGAGCAAAGACCTTGATTTTATTGTAGCAACTGCTGATCCGGCTGCTGTAAAAGAACAATTGCTGGCCGCTCTCCCAATACAGGAAACAATTGCCTCAGGAGATACAAAAGTTTCGGTGACGGTGGAATTCCAGGATCCGATTGACATTGACTTCCGCTTAGTGGCGCCAGAAGAATTTGTCACGGCTTTGCATCATTTCACGGGTTCAAAAGATCATAATGTGAAAATGCGGCAGCTTGCGAAATCACAGAATAAGAAAATCAGTGAATACGGTGTAGAGCAAGAAGACGGTACAGTGGCAACTTTTGCATCTGAAACCGATTTCTATGCTCATTTTGGATTGCCGTTCATTCCGCCGACTGTGCGGGAAGATGGGCGGGAATTGGATCTTCTGGATGACCTCCCGCTGATCGTCGATTTGTCGGATATGAAAGGCGATTTGCATATGCATACAACGTGGTCGGACGGTGCCAATTCACTGACGGAAATGATTGATGCTTGCCGCAGCCGCAAATACAGTTATATGGTGATTACGGATCATTCAGAGTATCTGAAAGTCGCCAACGGCTTATCGCCGGAACGTCTATTGAAGCAAAACGCGGAAATCCGTGAACTAAATCAGAAATACGACGACATCGAAGTGCTGTCCGGAACGGAAATGGATATCCTGCCGGACGGTTCGCTCGATTTTGATGATGAAGTGCTGGAACAGCTTGATTTTGTCATTGCCAGCATTCATTCCAGTTTCCAGCAGCCACGGGAGCAGATTATGGAACGGATCTTGACGGCGATGAAAAATCCCCATGTGGATATGATTGCCCACCCAACCGGCCGCATTGTGGGCCAGCGGAGCGGCTATGACCCGGATATGGAGCAGCTGCTGGATTGGGCAAAGGAATACGGCAAAATTGTCGAATTGAACGCCAGCCCGTACCGCCTGGATCTGGCGGTCGAACATCTGGAAATGGCACAGGAAAAAGGCGTGCCTGTCGCCATCAATACGGATGCCCACGCCATCGAACAGCTTGAAGTGATGGCCATTGGCGTCCGCCATGCCCAAAAAGCGTGGCTGAGAAAAGACAATGTTGTCAATACTTGGCCATTGGAGAAATTGAAAGAATACCTGAAAAAATAGGAGGTGTCTCGCTTGATCGCTGAACGCGCATTGAGAACACTTGAGTTTTATAAAATCCGCGATGAAGTGGCACGATATTGTACCTCATCTCTTGGGAAATCAAAAATCGATGAATTATTGCCATCGACCGATATAAATAGAGTCAACCGTTTGCTTGAAGAAATGGACGAAGGCGCTGGGGTGCTGCGAGTCAAAGGAAATGTGCCAATGGGCGGCATTTTTGACATCCGCATGCATGCCAAACGAGCACAGATCGGCGGCAGTTTAAGCCCGATGGAGTTGATGGAAGTATCTTCGACCATCCGGGCAAGCCGGATTCTTCGCCAATTTTTCGAAGGCATCCGGGAAGAAGGGACCATTCAAATCCCTCATTTTCTCGAGAAAAAAGAGTCGATGCCAATATTGACGGCGCTTGAACATGACATCAATATGTGCATCGATGACAATGGCGGCGTCCTGGATAGTGCAAGTTCTACCCTCCGGACAATCCGCCAGCAATTGCGCTCACAGGAAAGCCGTGTGCGTGAACGCTTAGAGAGTTTGGTACGCGGCAAAAACGCCTCGAAGATGCTGTCAGATTCCATTGTGACCATTCGCAATGACCGGTTTGTTATTCCGGTCAAGCAGGAATACCGCAGCCATTATGGCGGCATTGTGCATGACCAGTCTTCATCTGGGCAGACTTTGTTTATTGAGCCGGATGCAGTGGTCCAAGCCAATAATGAAGTGCGCCGGTTGAAAATGAAAGAAAAAGAAGAAATCGACCGCATCCTGCAAATGCTTTCGGCCGAGGTGCAAGAAGTGGCGCATGAACTTTTTGTCTTGGTTGAGGTACTGGGAGAGATCGACTTGATTTTCGCGAAAGCGAAATACGGTTCAGCCAATAAATGTTCGAAGCCCGAAATGAATACAGAAGGCTATATCAATTTACGGAAAGCTCGTCATCCTTTGATTCCAATCGATGAAGTGGTGGCTAACGATATTGAATTCGGCCGTGATATTACGGCAATTGTCATCACCGGACCGAATACAGGCGGGAAAACGGTGACCTTAAAAACGGTGGGCCTCTTTACCTTGATGGCCCAGGCGGGATTGCCGGTTCCGGCGCTAGACGGCTCGGAACTCGCAGTTTTTGATCAAGTTTTCGCCGATATCGGTGATGAGCAATCAATCGAACAAAGTTTGAGTACATTCTCTTCCCATATGGTCAATATCGTTGATATTTTAACGAAGTTCGATGAAAATTCATTGGTCATTTTTGATGAACTGGGGGCAGGCACCGACCCGCAAGAAGGAGCGGCTCTTGCCATTTCTCTCCTTGACGAAGTCCATGGACGTGGCGCCAGAGTCATGGCCACTACCCATTACCCGGAACTGAAAGCTTATGGCTATAACCGGCCAGGCGTCGCCAATGCCAGCGTAGAGTTTGATGTGGAAACGCTCAGCCCGACCTACCGCTTATTGATTGGCGTTCCGGGGCGAAGCAATGCCTTTGAAATTTCCAAGCGGCTTGGCTTGCCGGATCATATCATCAAGCACGCGCAGAGTTTTACCGGTACGGACCGGCGTGAAGTGGATTCGATGATTGAGTCTCTTGAAAAGAGCCGAAGAGAATCCGAACGCGATGCTGAACAGTCAAAAGAACTGTTGGAAGAAGCGGACCGCTTGAAAAAAGAGTTAGCCGACCAGTTGAAGCAGTACGAAAATCAAAAAGAGAAATTAGAAGAAAAAGCAAAAGAAAAAGCCCGCAAAATCGTGGAACAGGCAACAAGAGAAGCAGAAGAGGTCATGTCCGAGCTGCGTAAAATGCAGATGAACCAAGCGTCGAGCATCAAAGAACATCAATTGATTGATGCCAAAAAACGCCTGGAAGCTGCCATGCCGGAAAACCGCGTTTTAAAGAAAGCTGCAAAAGCAAATCAGACAAGAGAGCTGAAAGTGAACGACGAAGTAAAAGTCATTTCATTTGGCCAAAAAGGGACGCTGGTAGAAAAAGTGTCGGATAAAGAATGGATTGTGCAAATCGGCATTTTGAAAATGAAGCTGCCTGAGTCGGATCTGCAATATACAAAACCGGAAAAACAGAAGGAAACCAGAACGATGGCGACGCTGAAAAACCGTGACAGCCATGTTAAACTGGAACTTGATCTCCGCGGGGAGCGCTATGAAGATGCAATAGCCCGTGTTGAAAAATACATTGATGATGCGTTACTATCTAATTATCACCAAGTATCGATTATCCATGGAAAAGGGACGGGGGCCTTGCGCCAGGGTGTCCAGCAATACTTGAAAAAGCATCCTCGGGTGAAAAGCTACCGTTTCGGCGAAGCGGGAGAAGGCGGCTCTGGAGTTACAGTAGCTGAATTAAAGTGATTTTGCATAAGGGAGATTGAAGCATGTCAGAGACTGGATTTTGGACCCATCCGCTGGTAGAAACAGCTGGATACTTCAGCGTTGTCGTATTATGTTTAATCGTATCCATGGTGATTTTTGAAATGGTCACCAAGTACAAAAACTGGGAAGAAATCAAAAAAGGGAATTTGGCAGTAGCCATGGCAACAGGCGGTAAAATTTTCGGAGTTACGAACATTTTCCGTTTTTCGATTGAAGAGCACAATACCTTGCCTCAAATGATAGGCTGGGGATTGTACGGATTTACGCTGCTGATCTTTGCTTATATTCTGTTTGAATTTCTGACACCAAAATTCAATGTGGACGAAGAAATTGAAAAAGACAACCGCTCAGTCGGATTTATTTCATTGACCATTTCAGTCGGCCTGTCTTATGTCATTGGCGCGAGTATTTAATAGGAGTTGTGGGCAATGGAAAACCTGATAAAAATACTATTTGTTTTTTGCGTGTTGTTCGTCATTGTGGGTATTGTTTTTCTGTTCATGATCTAGACGGAACGGCCAGTCAGCGACTGGCCGTTCTTTTTTGTTACAAAAAATCGAAAGAAATCGTAATCAGCAGAATATCAAGAGCGGTAGCATGATTCGCTATTGAAAGCGTTACCAATTAAAGTTATAATTAAAAATAGGAATATTCGCACTATTCTATAGCCCTAAAGGAGGAAGAATGAATGACTGAAAAACCATGGCTAGCCCATTATCCGCCAGAAATTCCTCATACTTTAACCTATCCAAATATGCCTGTACAAGAGTATTTAACACAGGCCTATGAACAATTTCCTGATAAAGTGGCTATTCATTTTCTAGGGAAAGACGTTTCCTATCGGGAATTGTATGATTCATCAAAAAGGTTTGCAAACTATCTGCAGACGCTCGGCATAAAAAAAGGGGACCGTGTAGCCATTATGCTGCCGAACTGCCCGCAGGCGGTCATCAGCTTTTATGGCGTCCTGTATGCCGGCGGCGTTGTCGTTATGACCAATCCGCTGTATACCGAAAGAGAAATTTCTTATCAGATGAACGATTCAGGAGCACGCGTTATTGTGTCACTGGATATTTTATTTCCCCGTATTTCAAAAGCAATCAAAGATACAAAACTGGAAAACGTCATCATCACCGGAATCAAAGATTATTTGCCATTCCCGAAAAACATCGTTTATCCATTGGTGCAAAAAAAGCAGATGGGCATGTCAGTAAAAGTTGAACACCGCGGCATTTATCACCTTTTTACAGAGGTTATGAAAATTGCTTCAACAGAAGTAGCCAAGACTCCATTTGATTTTGATGAAGATTTGGCGCTGCTGCAATATACAGGCGGAACAACAGGATCTCCTAAAGGCGTTATGCTGTCGCATAAAAATATTATTTCAAATGCGACAATGTGCGATCATTGGCTGTATAAAAGCAAAAAAGGCGAAGAAACAATCATGGGCATCATCCCGTTATTCCACGTTTACGGTTTGACAACTGTGTTGATTCTTTCGGTTATGCAAGGCAACCGCATGGTGCTATTGCCAAAATTCGATCCGGAAACCGCCCTGAAAACCATCAGCAAACAAAAGCCGACTTTATTCCCGGGAGCCCCGACACTTTATATCGGCTTGATGAATCATCCGGATATAGCAAAATATGATTTGTCTTCGATTGAAGCTTGCTTGAGCGGTTCTGCCCCATTGCCGGCGGATGTTCAGGAAAAATTCGAGAAAATTACCGGCGGCAAATTGGTGGAAGGCTATGGACTGACTGAAACTTCACCGGTCACGCATTCTAACTTGGTGTGGGGTGAACGGACAAAAGGTTCAATCGGATTGCCATATCCCGATACCGACTGCAAGATTTTCCTGCCAGGCACAACAGATCCTGTTCCAAATGGCCAAATTGGCGAAATTGCCATCAAAGGGCCGCAAGTGATGAAAGGTTATTGGAACCGTCCAGAAGATACCGCTGCAACGATTGTGGATGGCTGGCTATTAACCGGAGATTTGGGGTATATGGACGACGAAGGGCATTTCTTCATCGTCGATCGCAAAAAAGACATGATCATTGCAGGAGGCTTTAATATTTATCCGCGCGAAATCGAAGAAGTCCTGTATGAACATGAAGCTGTTCAGGAATGCGTGGTAGCGGGTGTTCCAGATCCGTATCGCGGAGAAACTGTTAAAGCATACATTGTCCAAAAAGAAGGGTATAATATTTCAAAAGAAGAATTTGATGCGTATTGCCGCAAGCATCTGGCATCGTTTAAAGTACCGCGTGTATATGAATTCCGCAAGGAGCTTCCTAAAACCGCGGTAGGCAAAATTTTGCGCCGTGCCTTGGTAAATGAAGAAATCGCCAAGCAAAATGAAGCGGTGCCTTCTTAATGAAAGTCGATCCCTTCCATGCTTTTTGAATGCGAATGCAACAATAGCTTGTGGACCAAAGATAGCCAGAAAAGCTTGACACCATAATGGATTAACTATAATATGAAAATATGAATGAACCGCCATTCATATTTTCATATTTTTTTGGGTGGTGATGAATTGGTAAAGAAGGATAAACCGAAATATAAGCAAATCGTTGATGCGGCAGTAATTGTAATAGCTGAAAATGGCTACCATCAAGCGCAAGTTTCAAAAATTGCCAAGCAAGCAGGCGTTGCAGACGGTACGATTTATTTATACTTCAAAAATAAAGAAGATATTTTAATTTCAGTTTTTCAGGAAAAGATGGGTGTGTTCGTTGAAAAACTGGAACAGATTCTGATTAGAGAAATCCCGGCTTCAGAGAAACTGCGATTGATGATCGAAAGCCATTTTGGTCTGTTAGCCAGCGATTTGCATCTTGCCATCGTGACCCAGTTGGAGCTTCGGCAGTCGAACCATGACATCCGCCTGAAAATAAATGGCGTGTTGAGAGAGTATTTATTGTTGTTGGATAAAATCTTGGTCAAAGGCATGGAAGACGGAGAATTTGATAAAGAGATGGATATCAGACTAGCCAGACAAATGGTTTTTGGTACAATGGATGAGACGATTACCACTTGGGTAATGAATGATCATAAATATGATTTAGTCGACTTGGCGCCGAAAGTTCATCGCTTGTTGATGAAAGGGATGCGCGCATAAGAAAGGGGCTCATCGGATGGAATTTATCAGTTGGAAGAAAGAAGACGGTGTGGCGATTGCTACCATCAATCGTCCACCGGCAAATGCTTTATCGCGTTCACTCATTCTCGAAGTGGACCAACTGCTAGATGAAGTGGAAAATGACGACGAAGTCCGGGTTGTTTTGTTGCATGGAGAAGGCCGGTTCTTTTCCGCTGGAGCAGACATCAAGGAATTCACTGAAGTCTCTTCAGGTCAAGAATTTTCGCAATTATCAGCTAGTGGGCAAAAAGTTTTTGAACGCGTAGAAACATTCCACAAACCAGTCATTGCAGCGATTCACGGAGCGGCGCTCGGTGGAGGGCTGGAGCTGGCGATGGGCTGCCATATGCGGTTTGTCTCTGAAAATGCTAAACTGGGATTGCCGGAACTTCAGCTGGGGCTTATTCCTGGATTTGCGGGAACTCAGCGTTTGCCAAGATTTGTAGGGGTGGCAAAAGCGGCTGAAATGCTATTGACGAGCGAACCGATTTCAGGAAAAGAAGCAGCACAGCTGGGATTAGCTAACCGGGCTTATGCAGAAGAAGATTTATTTTCGGAAACGCTTTCAATTGCGAAGAAGATTGCGAAAAAAAGTCCGGTGTCGGTGAAAGCGGCCATCCAAATGCTGCAATATGCGAAACATGCTTCTTTCTATGAAGGAGTTGACGCAGAAGCCGAATCATTCGGAACGGTTTTCGTTTCTGAAGACGCAAAAGAAGGCATCCAGGCATTCCTGGAAAAACGCGAAGCACAATTTAAAGGGAAATAATACTTGGGAGGTTTACGTTCATGAACATTTATGTATTGGTAAAACGCACGTTTGACACAGAAGAAAAAATCGTCGTTTCAGGTGGCAAAATCCAGGAGGACGGTGCGGAATTCATCATCAATCCATACGATGAATACGCGATTGAAGAAGCGATCACTGTCCGTGATGAACACGGCGGAGAAGTAACGGTCATTACAATAGGCGGAGAAGAAGCTGAAAAGCAGCTGCGCACAGCTTTGGCCATGGGCGCTGATAAAGCGGTTTTGATCAATACTGAAGACGATGTGGAAGAATTGGACCAGTTTACATCTGCGTACATACTGGCTGAATATTTAAAAGACAAAAACCCGGATTTGATTTTGGCAGGAAATGTCGCGATCGATGGCGGTTCTGGACAAGTCGGCCCACGTGTTGCGGATCTTTTAGGCATCAACTACGTGACGACGATCACAGACTTGAAAATTGACGGTTCTACTGTAACGATTGTCCGAGACATCGAAGGGGATGCGGAAGAACTTGAAACTTCATTGCCATTGCTTGTGACAGCCCAGCAAGGCTTGAACGAGCCGCGTTATCCATCGCTTCCTGGCATCATGAAAGCGAAAAAGAAGCCGCTTGAAGAAGTGGAACTGGATGACTTGGATATCGAAGAAGATGACGTAGAAGCGAAGACAGAAACAATCGAAGTCTACTTGCCGCCGAAAAAAGCTGCAGGACGCGTCCTGGAAGGCGATCTATCGACACAAGTATCTGAATTGGTTGGTCTGCTGCGCAACGAAGCGAAAGTCATATAATAATCGAAAAGCGGAAGCGACTCGAAGGGCTGGGTGCAGCAGCTGGACAATGAGAAAAGCGGAAATGGCCGTTAAGGTCCGACTGGCATAAGACGGATCGGCGAAGTGGCGCTCTTTGCCACACAGCCGGAACGGCTTATGACCCGAGGACCTGGTCATTGCAGCTAGACAAGAAAAGCGGAAGCGGCCGTGTTAATTTAACAGGTCACTGAAGCATCAACTGTATATATTCGTTCCATTGATTTTTCACATCTACTTAGGGGGTAAACGGATTATGGCGAAAAAAGTATTAGTATTGGCAGAGACGCGTGAAGGCGCTTTGCGAAATGTTTCATTTGAAGCAATTGCCGCTGCGAAAAAAGTTTCTGGCGGAGGAGAAGTGGTTGCAGTATTGCTTGGTGATTCTGTTAATGACTTTGGACAGGAATTGATCAATTACGGAGCGGACCGTGTCATTACGGTGGAGCACCCGCATTTGAAGCATTATACATCTGATGGATACGGCCAGGCGTTCATGGCAGTTATCGAACAGGAAAATCCGGAAGCTTTGGTATTCGGCCATACAGCAGTCGGAAAAGATCTTTCTCCGAAAATCGCTTCTAAACTGCAAGCCGGTTTGATTTCCGATGTTACAGATATCGAAGGAGAAGGCGATGACGCAGTATTTGTTCGCCCGATTTTCTCAGGTAAAGCGTTTGAAAAAGTGAAAAACAAAGAAGGCATTCTCTTCTTCACTGTTCGCCCGAACAACATTGCGCCACTTCCAAGAGAAGAGCGTTCTGGAGAAGTAAGCGCGCTTTCAGTAGACATCACAAACTTGCGCACGATCATCAAAAACGTAGTGCGCAAATCTGCTGAAGGCGTCGACCTTTCTGAAGCAAAAGTGATCGTGGCAGGCGGACGCGGAGTAAAGAGCTCGGATGGCTTTGCACCATTGCAGGAATTGGCGAATCTTCTAGGCGGCGCAGTCGGCGCTTCACGTGGAGCATGTGACGCTGATTATTGCGATTACTCACTTCAAATAGGTCAGACAGGGAAAGTCGTGACACCGGACCTTTACATCGCCGCTGGTATTTCTGGGGCTATCCAGCATTTAGCAGGGATGTCCAACTCAAAAGTAATCGTAGCGATCAACAAAGATCCTGAAGCGAATATCTTTAAAGTGGCAGACTACGGCATTGTAGGTGATTTGTTCGAAGTCATCCCGATGCTGACAGAAGAATTCAAAAAAGTAATGTAATCAAAAAAGCGGCCATTAACACTTGGGCCGCTTTTCGTTTGATTTCCTATATTTAGGGTAAAGTAAGCTTAGGCAAATAAATAGCTAGTGAAAATAGTGCATGCTATAATCAATTCAGAGTTTGGTTATACTACTAAGGAGGAATTATTCATGGCAATTGTACACGGTACAGATCAGAACTTTTCACAAGAAATCTCAGAAGGTTTAGTATTGGTAGATTTTTGGGCTACTTGGTGCGGACCTTGTAAAATGATTGCTCCAGTTTTAGAAGAGTTGGATGCAGAAATGAACGATAAAGTGAAAATCGTTAAAGTGGATGTTGACGAAAACCAAGAAACAGCCGGCAAATATGGCATCATGTCAATTCCGACTCTTTTGTTGATGAAAGACGGAGAAACAGTTGACAAAGTGGTTGGTTTCAGACCAAAAGAAGCTTTAGCAGAATTGGTTAACCAACACGCATAATTCTAAACCGGGTCCAGCAATGGTGCCCGGTTTTTTAATAGGGTGAGACTATGGCAAACGAATTAATCCAACATAAATTAGCGATACTTCCAGACCAGCCTGGCTGTTATTTGATGAAAGACCGCCAAAATACGATTATCTATGTCGGCAAGGCGAAAGTGCTGAAAAACCGCGTGCGATCGTATTTCACGGGAAGCCATGACGCCAAAACACAGCGGCTGGTAGGAGAAATCGAGGATTTTGAATATATTGTGACCAGTTCGGAAAAAGAAGCATTGATTCTGGAACTGAACTTGATCAAAAAGCATGATCCGAAATACAATATCATGCTGAAGGACGACAAAACCTATCCTTATTTGAAAATCACAGGTGAGCGCCATCCGAAGCTCATCATCACACGGCAAGTGAAGCGGGACAAAGGCAAGTATTTCGGCCCTTATCCGAATGCCTATGCCGCCAGTGAAACAAAAAAACTGCTCGACCGCTTGTATCCATTGCGAAAATGCCATACAATGCCGGACCGTGCCTGTCTTTATTACCATATGGGGCAGTGTTTGGCGCCGTGCATCAAACCGGTGGAACAGGAAACCTACCAAGATATGATTGACGGCATCACAAAATTTTTGAACGGCGGATTCCGCGAAGTCAAAGAGCAATTGGTTGAAAAAATGTCGGAAGCTGCTGAGAACCTGGAATTTGAGCGAGCTAAAGAATATCGGGACCAGATTGTCCATATCGAAACGGTTATGGAAAAACAGAAAATGGCGATGAACGATTTTACCAACCGCGATGTTTTTGCCTATGCCATCGACAAAGGCTGGATGTGCGTACAGGTGTTTTTCGTGCGCCAAGGCAAGCTGATAGAGCGCGATGTCTCGCTGTTTCCGTTATATCGCGATCCGCAAGAAGAATTTATGACCTATCTCGGCCAATTTTACGAGCAGTCGCATCATATGAAACCCAATGAAATTCTTGTGCCGGAAGGGGCAGACGCGGATTTGATCCGGGAATGGCTCGATCTCCGTGTGCTGGTGCCTCAGCGCGGCAAGAAAAAGGATTTGGTGGAATTGGCGAAAAAAAACGCGGAAATTGCCATAAAAGAGAAATTCCAACTGCTTGAGCGCCAGGAAGAACGGACAGTAGGCGCCTGCATTGAATTGGGAGAGGCTATGAATATTGAGACACCGCTCCGGATTGAAGCATTTGATAACTCCCATATCCAAGGGGCAGATGCCGTTTCAGCAATGATCACGTTTATCGATGGCAAACCGTCGAAAAAAGATTACCGCAAATATAAAACCCGCAATGCCTCGAAACCGGATGATTACGCTGCGATGCGTGAAGTGATTCGGCGCCGCTACTCGCGTGTACTAAAAGATGGCCTTCCGCTTCCGGACTTGATCGTCATTGACGGAGGGAAAGGGCAGATGGAGTCGGCTCGAGAAATCTTGGAAGACGAACTTGGTTTATCGATACCGATTGCCGGCCTTGCAAAAGATGCCAAGCACCAAACATCGCAGCTTCTTTATGGCGATCCCGTTGAAGTAGTGCCGTTAAAACGGACGAGCGAAGCGTTTTACCTGCTGCAGCGCATCCAGGACGAAGTACACCGCTTTGTTATTACGTTCCACCGGCAATTGCGCGGGAAGAATTCCATTCAATCAGCACTCGATGACTTAGAAGGCGTAGGACCAAAGCGTAAGCAACAATTGTTAAAGCATTTTGGTTCTGTCAAAAAGATAAAAGAAGCGACAATCGAAGAACTGCGCCAGGCGGGCATGCCTGAGAACCTGGCCAAATCCATTCAGCAGCATTTTGCTCAGCAGGCATTGCCAAGCGAGCAATAACATGCTATCGTAAAAACATAATTAAATCACTTGGAAAAGTGATGATAGAGGCGCGAACGTCAATAGTATCTACTCAGAGATTTGCAGAATCTGTGAAGGGTAGAGAAAGGGGCGGTCGCCGAAGTGTGCGGGATTTTTGCAAACCCGTATGCTGGTCCGGCATTTAAGAAGTGCCGGGCTGTCAGAGTTAATCTCTGGAGGGCTATCTCACATGGACGTTTTTCGTATTCGTACATGATAAAAGAGGTAGCTTGCCGTAATTTCGGCGAGCTGCCTTTTTTTATTGCCAGGCACCCGGTGCCCGGCATGTTGAGAGCCACATCTTAAAAATGTGGGAGTGGATGAAATGAAGACGATCGTAATGAAATTTGGCGGAACATCTGTTGCAACACCGGAAAAAATTATTGCAGTGGCCAAACGGGCCATCCTTGAAAAAGAAAAAGGTTATCGTGTAGTTATTGTTGTCTCAGCCATGGGCAAAACGACAGATGCGCTGCTCCAACTGGCAGGGGAAATTTCTGCTGAACCGCCGAAAAGAGAAATGGATATGCTGTTGGCAACAGGTGAGCAAGTAACGATTTCTTTGCTTGCTATGGCATTCAAATCACTGGGGCATGAAGCATTGTCGTTCACTGGATGGCAAGCAGGCATTGAAACAGAATCCGTTCCGCGCAATGCCCGCATCGAAACCATCCATACAGAGCGCTTGGAAGGTGTGCTGAATAACGGCTACTTCTGTGTGGTTGCCGGATTTCAGGGAGTTGACCGGATTGGCAACATCACGACATTGGGCCGTGGCGGCTCCGACACGACTGCAGTCGCATTGGCAGCAGCACTAGGGGCCGATAAATGCGAGATTTATACCGACGTTGATGGTGTTTATACATCAGATCCACGATCTGTGACGGGTGCACGCAAACTCGAGCAAATTTCATATGATGAGATGCTCGAACTTGCCAACCTTGGTGCAGGTGTCCTGCATCCCCGTGCGGTCGAATTTGCGAAAAACAATAAAGTCCCGTTGTCGGTCAGAGCAAGCTATTCGGATGAACCGGGCACAATCATACAAGAGGTGATCACTGTGGAGAAAAATCTTATTGTCAGAGGCGTAGCATTTGAACCGAGAATTGCACGGGTGACCGTTTCCTATGAAAAACCATTCAATGGTTCATTGGCAAGCATTTTTACAAAACTGGCAGAAAACCATATCGATGTTGATATCATTGTACAAAGCATCACGGATGAATTTCCGCCGTCTGTGTCGTTTTCCATTAAACAAGACAGCTTGGAGGAAACGAAACGGGTGCTAAATGAATTTCAGCAAGATATCCGTTTCTCCAGCGCCAACTACGAAGTGGGCTTATCTAAAGTTTCGATTGTCGGATCCGGCATGGTTTCAAATCCCGGAGTTGCTGCACAAATGTTCGATATTCTCCGCTTGCACGAGATCCCAGTGAAAATGGTCAGCACTTCAGAAATAAAAATTTCGGTTGTAGTGCCGGAAGCGGCTATGGAAAAATCAGCGAACGCTTTGCACGATGCGTTCGGCTTATCGGAATAAAAATGCAAACGTATTCGAGTGTGCTAATCCACAAAATTTTCAAGTACAATTAAAAATCCATCACGCACCATGTGTATAAAAAGCCACAATAACCATCGGATGCCGACCATAAAAATATTCTATCCACGATGTATGTCAGATAAATGACAATTAATCAGATGTTTATAATGGGAAAATGAAATTATTATTGAACAATAAGAATAGGAAAACCCACTTCATAAAAATGAAGTGGGTTTTCAGCGGTTATGCTTTTTCACGGAGATCAGTTTTCAGCGTTATACGGATTACATTTCTTTTTAATTGAACTTCTTCATAAGCTTCAGTTAAAAAACCGTCGATTATTTGTTTTTGCTGTGCCAGAAATCCAGCTTCTAATTTAAAGCAGCGCTGTTCGAATTTAGAAGGAGACAATACGTACACTAACTCACTCTTGCTCGCTTTTTCGAGTGTTAACGAGCCGAAATTAGCCTGTTGGAAAAAATCCGGCACTTCTTCCAGCGAATAAAGCGGAAATTTCCGAGCCAGTGATTTTCCCGCCCAATAAAGAATATCTTCTTCGTGCTTTCCTAAAATTTCTGGCAATACATGATCACGTATAATTTCATAGCCAAAGTTCTGATGGATCTCGGGTTCTTTCAAAGTCATGCTAATCCTACTTTCAATATAATAAATTGCTATTAAGAATCGTACGGAAATACCTTTAGTTACCTTGACGCTCCCATTTTCGGAGAGTACAATAAATATGTCATATTATTGTATCATGATGCAAGTGGCAGTCAATGGAAGCTTTCGTGCATTAGTTCGAATGTCTTTTTTTTTGCTGCGCAACAATGTTTGAGGGAGGTAAAATTTTGGAAAATCGAGAATTTTTAATGCGCAGGTTACATTCCCTACTCGGTATCATTCCGATCGGTCTGTTCTTGACGCAGCACTTAATCGTCAACCATTTTGCAACACAAGGTGAATCGGCATTTAATGCTGCATCTCACTTCATGGCGAATCTTCCATTCGTTATCTTCTTGGAGATCTTCGTTATTTATATACCGTTGTTGTATCATGCATTCTACGGTTTATACATAGCGTTTACTTCAAGGCATAATGTGGGCAAATACAGTTATTTGCGCAACATGCTATTCACGGCACAACGCTATACTGGGATTTTCTTAGTAGTCTTCATCGCATGGCATGTGTTCGAAACCCGTTTCCAAGTAGCAATTGGCAATGCAGCAGACGCTGATTTCAACATGATGGCTAATATCTTAGATAACCCATTAATGTTAGCGTTTTATATTGTCGGTGTTTTGGCAGCGACTTTCCACTTGGCAAACGGCCTATGGTCTTTCTTTGTAACTTGGGGAATTACTCAATCGGAGAAAGCCCAGAGAGGCGCAACTTATTTCACACTTGTAGTGTTTGTTGTGCTTTCAATCATTGGTATCAGAGCTTTGTTAGCGTTCGTCTAAGAACGTTTGGATTATTGGTGAACTAAAAGAGGAGTGAATACCGAAATGGCGAAAGGCAAACTTACTATTGTCGGGGGCGGCCTTGCTGGATTGATGGCAGCTGTTAAAGCAGCCGAAGCAGGCTCACCCGTTGATTTATTTTCTATCGTCCCAGTAAAAAGATCCCACTCGGTTTGTGCTCAAGGCGGGATAAACGGGGCTGTAAATACAAAAGGTGAAGGAGATTCACCGGATATTCACTTTGATGACACTGTTTACGGTGGAGATTTCCTGGCGAACCAACGCCCGGTTAAAGCGATGGCGGACGCAGCACCAGCGATCATCCGCTTGTTCGACCGCATGGGTGTTATGTTTAACCGGACTCCGGAAGGATTGCTTGATTTCCGTCGCTTCGGCGGAACGATGCACCACAGAACGGCTTTTGCCGGTGCCACAACTGGCCAGCAATTGCTTTATGCACTAGATGAGCAAGTTCGCCGCCACGAAGTGAGCGGTCTTGTAACGAAATACGAAGGCTGGGAATTCCTAGGACTTGTTCTGGATGACCAAGGCGTCAGCCGAGGCATCACTGCACAGAACATG
This sequence comes from Planococcus sp. VCh962, assembly GCF_057748275.1. Taxonomy (NCBI): domain Bacteria; kingdom Bacillati; phylum Bacillota; class Bacilli; order Caryophanales; family Caryophanaceae; genus Planococcus; species Planococcus sp. VCh962. The sequence goes on along the minus strand of NZ_JBYLHS010000001.1, from coordinate 1,293,365 downwards.
ACAACTATGGAAATCAGAGCTTTCCGGGCTGATGCGGTCATTATGGCGACTGGCGGACCGGGAATTATCTTCGGTAAATCGACGAACTCCGTAATCAACACAGGATCTGCAGCTTCGATCGTTTATCAGCAAGGCGCATATTATGCGAACGGCGAATTTATTCAAATCCACCCGACAGCGATTCCGGGAGACGATAAACTTCGTCTAATGTCTGAATCTGCACGTGGGGAAGGCGGCCGTATCTGGACTTATAAAGACGGCAAGCCTTGGTACTTCCTGGAAGAGAAATACCCAGCGTATGGTAACTTGGTGCCTCGGGATATCGCGACTCGCGAAATCTTCGACGTCTGTGTTAACCAAAAGCTAGGGATTAACGGCGAAAACATGGTCTATTTGGATCTTTCACATAAAGATCCAAAAGAACTGGATATAAAATTGGGCGGTATCATCGAGATCTACGAGAAATTCACAGGTGATGACCCACGCAAAGTACCGATGAAAATCTTCCCGGCTGTCCATTACTCAATGGGCGGACTATGGGTTGACGATCATCAGTTCACAAGCATCCCAGGCGTACTTGCTGCCGGTGAATGTGATTATTCACAGCATGGCGCGAACCGCTTAGGGGCAAACTCACTGCTATCTGCTGTTTACGGCGGGATGGTTGCGGGTCCAAATGCGATTGAATATATTCAAGGATTGGATGTTCTTGCAGAAGACCTTCCATCAGATATCTTTGACCGGGCGGTTGCTGAAGAGCAGCGCAAATGGGAAGAAATTCTGGCCTTGGATGGTACAGAAAATGCATATATTCTTCATAAAGAGCTTGGCGAATGGATGACAGATAACGTAACAGTGGTTCGCTACAACGATAAACTGAAAGCAACGGATGAAAAAATCCAGGAGCTGCTTGAACGTTTCAATAACATCAACATTACGGATACACAGCTTTGGAGCAACCAAGGCGCAATGTTTACACGTCAGTTGAAAAATATGCTACATTTAGCACGAGTGATCACCATTGGGGCTTTGCTTCGCAACGAAAGCCGTGGAGCGCATTACAAACCTGAATTCCCAGAGCGTAATGATGAGGAATTCTTGAAAACAACAATGGCGAAATTCAACGGATACGATGAGCCGATCTTCCATTACGAAGAGGTTGATACGTCCTTGATCGTGCCGCGTAAACGCGATTACTCAGCGAAACATTAAGAAGGGAGCTAATTTACCATGGGTGAAGCAGCAAAAACGGTTATATTTGAAATCGAACGCAGAAACTCTACGAACGAAGAGTCGTATTGGGAAAAGTTCGAATTGCCATATCGCATGAACATGAATGTCATTTCGGCATTGATGGAGATCCGTCGTAACCCAGTGAACATGGAAGGGAAAAAAACCTCTCCAGTAACATGGGACATGAACTGCCTCGAAGAAGTTTGTGGCGCTTGTTCAATGGTTATCAACGGCAAAGCTCGCCAGTCTTGTACGGCGCTCGTTGACCAATTGGAACAGCCGATCCGCCTTCAGCCGATGAAAACATTCCCTGTAGTCCGCGACTTGATCGTTGACCGCAGCCGTATGTTTGATTCATTGAAAAAAGTTAAAGCATGGATTCCGATTGACGGAACCCATGATCTTGGTGAAGGTCCTCGTATGCCAGAACGCAAACGCCAATGGGCTTACGAATTATCAAAATGTATGACTTGCGGTGTGTGCTTAGAAGCATGCCCGAACGTCAACGACAAATCCGATTTCATCGGACCAGCTCCACTTTCCCAAGTGCGCCTTATGAACGCGCACCCAACAGGTGCCATGAACAAAGACGCCCGCTTGAACGCCATCATGGGCGAAGGTGGATTGGCTAGCTGTGGTAACTCTCAAAACTGTGTGGAATCTTGTCCAAAAGGAATTCCTTTGACAACTTCAATCGCAGCTTTGAACCGCGACACAACAGTTCAAATGTTCCGTAACTTCTTCGGAAGCGACAGAATGGTAGACTAGTAACGAAAAGCGGAAGTGTCCGTAAAGCCCCGACAAGCGCTGGAGGGCTTGCAGTGAATGGCGTCCTTTGTCATTCGCAGCAAGACCGAAGCGACTCGAGGGGCTGGACGCAGCAGCTAGACAGTACCGAAAAGCGGAAGCGCCGATTAAAGGCACTTCAATTGGATCACTATTTAAAACCCTGCTTCGGCAGGGTTTTTTATTTGTTTTTGTGCAAGGGCTGCAATCAAGGAGTAGAATAGTTTGTTATACTGATAAAGCAAATATCTATTTGGAGGGTTTATGATGAAAGCCAACTACATCAAGGATTTTGAAGCATGGAAAAAAGGTTTTAACTTTTCTGCGCCGGTTCAAGTTCGTTTTTCGGAAACTGACATGTTCGGACACGTCAATAACACAGTGCCGATCATTTATTTTGAATACGCCCGCATTGAATACATGAAAGAAATCGGTTTAATGCAAAGATGGCTGGAAGGCGGCAGCGAATTTTTTCCGGTAGTTGCGGATATCCAAGTCGATTATACACAGCAAGTTTATTTCGATGAGAAATTGGCTGTCCATGTAAAAGTTGACTCGATTGGCAATTCTTCAATGGACGTCCACTACTGGGTGACCAACGAAAAAGGGGAGACTTGCTTTACGGGCCGAGGTGTCATGGTGCAGCTTTCCAAAAAAACCGGCAAAGGCCATCCTTGGACAGCGCAGGAAAAGCAAATGTTCACAAATGGCGAGTTAATTTCTACAAAAAATTAAGTGAGTTCTTGCCATATTAATAAAAAACCGTCACTATAGAAGAGTAGATTTGTAGCCAAGGAGTGGTGATTTCAATGAATGATAACAACCAAAATAATCTCCATGATGCGGAACGCATAGCGTTTCTGGAAAAGGAACTTCGGTATATTTCCGGTATTATTAAACAAAAAGGCCGGGAAATCTTAAATGCTTATACAATTACACCACCTCAGTTCATAGCCTTGCAATGGCTTTTTGAACATGGGGATATGACGATTGGTGATCTTTCCAATAAAATGTATTTAGCTTTTAGCACAACGACCGATCTGGTTGACCGGATGGAAAAAAATGAATTGGTTGTACGAATCCGTGAAGAACAGGACCGCCGCGTGGTCCGCATCAAGTTATTAAAAGAAGGCGAACGCATAATTGAAGAAGTAATCAAAAAGCGACAGGATTATTTGGAAACTGTTCTCGCCGATTTCAACGAAGATGAAGTTCAGCAATTATCATTCTTGCTTGAAAAACTTCACAACAACATGAAATAGAATTGAGGCGATGAATGTGAATGCGCCAATTGGGGTAATCGATTCAGGGGTAGGCGGATTGACTGTTGCAAAAGAAATCATGAAGCTATTGCCTAATGAACAGATTTTTTACATAGGAGATAATGCCAGATGTCCGTATGGTCCGAGATCTCTTCAGGAAGTCAAAAAATACACATGGCAGATGGCACAAGCCTTGATGAAAAAAAAAATAAAGATGCTGGTCATCGCCTGCAACACCGCAACTGCTGCAGCTTTGGATTCTCTTCAAAAAAAACTGCCGATTCCGGTGATCGGAGTCATTTTTCCAGGAGCCCGAGCTGCGGTTAAAACGTCCTCATCCAAGGATATAGCGGTACTTGGAACGCTTGGGACTGTGCAAAGCGGCGCTTATGAGAAAGCGATCAAATCGCTGGTATCATCTGCCCATGTTGTTCAGCTTGCTTGTCCACGGTTTGTTCCATTAGTGGAAAGTGATGAGTACGAAGGTGAGTTTGCGCGTAAAATGGTACAGGAGACACTGTCTCAGCTGGAAGGTGAAACGTTCGATACCGCTATCTTAGGCTGCACCCATTATCCGCTGCTGCAAGGGTTTATCGAAGAAGTGCTGGGCGACGGGGTCCATGTACTTTCTTCTGCTAAAGAAACAGCGAAAGATGTGGAACGGCATCTGCGGTTCAAGCAGCAATTTGCTGCCCGCACAAAGCCGCCGGTGCACCATTTTTATACATCGGGATCTCTTCCGATCTTTAAAACGATTATTGAGAAATGGCTGGTGATCGAAGAACCTGTAATCCATGCCATCCGATTTCCAAAAACCTGACAGCGACGCCGTCAGGTTTTTGGCTGTGGGAGAGCAAATATGATACGCTAGATGAGCAGATACAAGGAGGAACTATACAATGACACGAATAGATGAAAGAAAAGCGGACGAACTGCGTCCGGTGCAAATGGAAGTCGAATACCTGATTCATCCGGAAGGCTCGGTATTGATTACAGTGGGACAGACCAAGGTAATTTGCACAGCGACAATTGAAGATAAGGTGCCTCCATTTTTAAGAGGGCAGGGCAAGGGATGGGTGACAGCCGAATATTCCATGCTGCCTAGAGCGACAAACAGCCGTAACCGGCGCGAGTCTTCACAAGGCAAAGTCGGAGGCCGGACGATGGAAATCCAGCGCCTGATCGGCCGGGCGTTGCGCGCGGTTGTTGACTTGGAGAAGCTTGGAGAACGGACATTATGGATCGATTGCGACGTCATCCAGGCCGATGGCGGCACTCGGACAGCTTCGATTACCGGAGCATTTGTCGCAATGGTCATGGCTATCGGAAAATTGGAATTAACAGCATTCCCGGTAACGGATTTTCTGGCAGCGACCAGTGTGGGGATAGACGCTGAAAATGGAGCGATCCTGGACTTGAACTACGTGGAAGATTCTTCTGCAGAAGTGGATATGAACCTCGTAATGACAGGGGCTGGCCATTTTGTAGAATTGCAGGGAACGGGCGAAGAAGCGACATTCAGCCGCGCTCAGCTCAATGAAATGATGGATCTTGGAGAAGCGGGGATCCGACAGTTGATCGCGTTACAAAAAGAAGCACTTGGCGAATTGGCCAATCGTGTTGGTGAAGAGGTGAATTCAAATTTATGAAAAAAGTGATTATTGCCACGCAGAATTTAGGGAAAGCAAGAGATTTTGAAGCTTTATTGCGCCCGCTCGGCTATGATGTGTTGACGTTGCATGACGTCGCACAGGACATGGACGTTGAAGAAACAGGCACAACCTTTGAAGAAAACGCCATATTAAAGGCTGAAGCTGTCGCAGAGGCGCTGCAGATGCCAGTTATCGCCGACGACTCCGGACTTGAAATTGACGCCTTAAACGGCGAACCAGGCGTGTATTCTGCACGCTATGCAGGTGGAGAAAAGAGCGACGATGCCAATATCGATAAAGTGCTTGAGAAAATGGCCGGCGTGCCTGAAAGCAAACGCACAGCGCGTTTCCGCTGTGTTTTGGCAGTGGCTGCACCGAATCAAAAAACCGAAACTTTCTCGGGTTCATGTGAAGGGGAAATTTTGACCGAGCGCCGCGGAGAAAACGGCTTCGGGTATGATCCGATTTTCTGGGTGCCGAGTGAAGGGCGTGCCATGGCAGAACTTAAGCCGGAAGAAAAAGCGGCTATTTCTCACCGAGGCAATGCGCTTCACCAATTAAATCAATCAATGCCAAAATGGTTATTATCGGACCAATAATATTAATTCAATTATTTTTTTAAAATAGCATTGACTTTTCTTCAAATCATTTCTATAATTAAAATTGTCTTTCAGTTAAGAAAGCATGTCCCAGTAGCTCAGCTGGATAGAGCAACGCCCTTCTAAGGCGTCGGTCGGGAGTTCGAATCTCTCCTGGGACGTTATAGGAATGTACATAAAAAAAGCCTTGAAGCAAAAGCTTCAAGGCTTTTTTATTTTTGTTTGAAAAATACCCGATAACATTGGAGGAAGCGTTTGGAAAAGATTTTATGAGACCAATTCAACAAACTGCGAAACCAAAAGCTCTGCTAAACGTATAGTAATTTACAGGAGTTGATGAAAATGCCGGAATGCACTAATTGCAAATCACAATGGAGCTGGAAGCAGACGATTAAAAAAATGTTCACTTTGAATACCAGGATGGAATGTCCGGTTTGCAGAAAAAAACAGTACATAGCACAAAAATCAAAAAAGCGACTCAGTCTTTTAAATATGGTGATCCTTTTGCCATTACTCTTGAATTTATTTGCCTCAATAAATCCGCTATTCATCATCATCCCCATTCTCATTTTATTTCTCATCAGTTTGGTCCTTATGCCTTTTCTTACAATACTTTCGGATAAAGAAGAGCCGATGTGGTAGAGCAGGTTCCCGGTTCAGGAAAAAAATTTAATACTTTTTTTATTTCTTGGCGAAAATGTGAAGCGATTTCATAAAAAATATCATAAAAAACATGAACTAGAGTTCATGTTTTAAAGACGAGCGTGTTATTCTTAACTGTGAGGTGAGAAGATGCAGCACGAAAACCTTGTCGGAGATTTTCCGACGTTCCCTAAACAACTGCGTTCCAAGCAAAAAAGAGAAGCGCTGATTGAAAGTGCAAAATTGTTATTCATCGAAAAAGGTTATGAACAGACAACTGCAAAAGAAATTGCTGCCCATGCAAAAGTGGCAACGGGAACGTTTTACCGGTATTTTTCCGATAAACGCCAATTGCTTATGACATTGATTGACGATCAAATAGATTCCATGATTCCTCTTGATTTGGAGTGGAAAAGCGGCGATCCAGAAAAGCTTTTGGCCGGCCGTTTGGAAATGCATTACCATAAGATCAATGAGAAAAATCTGCAGAAATTGGTACCGGAACTTATGCTGAAAGATGCAGAGCTTGCCGAAGTGGTCAATAACGCCAAAATGCGCATGCAGGAAAAAGTGCTGAGCCATCTCAAAAAGCTTCATAAAAGAGGATTAATGTGGCCGGATATCGAAATAGAGACCTTGATTTGGTGTTTGCACTCCTTACTTGAAAAACTTCAAGCCCGCAAAAATGAAGGGGCTAGTGTTGATTATAATGAATTTTCAAAAGTGTTTTGCCGAATGCTGTTTCCGCCAGATATTATCCGCCAAATGCGCACTGGAAAAATCAATGTATGGAAAGGACCGTGAAGAGATGAAAGCCAAATTATTTACCGCCACAAGCAACACGTCTTGCCGAAAAGCGATAGCCTGGCTCAACGAATATAATATTCCCTATGTCGAAAAAAACATTTCTACGACACCGATTACGATAGAGGAAATTCAGGAAATCCTGTCTTTGACGAATGAAGGAACTGAAGAAATCATTTCGAAAAAGGCTTATGCCATAAAAAAACTGAAACTTGATTTTGATACTTTATCAATGCCCCAGTTATATCAAGTCATCCAAGATAACCCCGGTGTGCTGCGTCTGCCAATTCTTCATGATGGAAAAAAACTGCAAGTTGGTTACAATGATGACGAAATTCGCCAATTTCTTCCCCGATGGTTCCGTACAAATCAATTCCAAAGTTTATTGAGCATGTAATAGATGGTTTACGGGTTTAATAATAAAGAACCGTAAACATAACTTCTGGGTTTTCTCGCATCTTTTATCAAGCCATGATCCAGATTTGCTTTGGATCATGGCTTGATTGTGGAAAAAGCAGTTGTTCTTGTAAAAAGTTTTTTTCATCCTTAACGCTCACTATTGAATATTTCTAAAAAATCTGTCATTTTATTTTCGCGCAAAATGCCGTTATGTTATTATAGATAGTACAAATGGGGTGTTTAAATGCGGAAAAAATATAGAGAGTTAAAGCGGAGAGGCAATGTAATTGTGTTCCCTAACACGATCAACCGGCTGTTGACTGAAGGTATGAATTTGCTGAAAGATGAACAATATGAAGAAGCGCGTGATAAGTTGTACCAAGTGCTGTCTTATGAACCGGAGCATGCCGGCGCCCTTGGTGCGTATGCATATTGCTTATTTGAGCTGGAAGAGTATGAAGAAGCACTGGATGTCTGCCGGGAATTACTGAAAGTCGGCCCAGTCCATTATTTGGAGACAATGGAATTATACATAAGTATTTTAATGCAAGTCCGGGAATTTGAAGAAGCTGAACGGATGATCGAAATTTTAATAGAGGAAAAGATCCTTCCGGAAGAGCGCCTGGCTCAATTTCAGCAATTGCGTGACTTGAACGAACGCATTGTAGCGAATATCGCCAGCCCAAAGATAGATCCAACATTATATGCGGTTAAAAACTTTATCACTTTATCTCCGAATGAACAGGAAAGGCTGATCGTGGAATTGCCGCCTGCATCTTATGAAGTAATGAAAGGCAGTTTACTGGAAATAGTGGAGCACCCGGAAACCGACCTTTTAACGAAAACATACATATTATTTATGATCCACCAGGAAAAAGTGAAAGCCCGAGTGAAAGTGAGCAAATTTCATTACGAAGGTGAATTTTCCGTAACGAAACTGCCGGATCCGATCAACAACCCCCGTATTCATGCAATCAAGCGAATGATGGAGGACGTACTCGAGAAAGATCCGACCCGCTTGGAGATGGTACAAGAATTGTTCGAGCGGCATATTTATTTGTTTTACCCGTTTCAATGGGATGAGTTTGAAGAAGCCGAAGTCGCGGACGCTTATATCAATTATTTAGAACAGTTATTTACCGGAGAAATGAATTATTCAGGCGATCCTACTTTGATGAGCTTGATTTTTTATGCCGAGCAATGGTTTGAATTGCGCAATGGATAGAAATAGTTGAACATAGCGTCAACTATGCTATAATATTGAGGTTGTCAAAATTCGTATAAAACGTAATATGACTTTGTAGAAAATGTTTGGAGGGCTTATATATGTCAGCAAAATGGGAAAAGCAAGAAGGTAACACAGGAATTCTTACAGTTGAAGTACCTGTAGAAGAAGTGAACGCAGGATTGGACAAAGCTTTCAAGAAAGTTGTTAAAGAAATTAACGTACCAGGATTCCGCAAAGGTAAAATGCCGCGCCAGATGTTCGAACAACGTTTCGGTGTAGAATCACTTTACCAGGACGCTCTAGACTTCATCTTGCCGGATGCATATGCAAACGCTGTTGAAGAAGCTGGACTTAACCCGGTTGACCGCCCGGAAATCGACATCGAAACAATGGAAAAAAACAAGCCGCTTGTATTTACTGCTAAAGTAACAGTTAAACCTGAAGTTCAACTTGGCGAATACAAAGGACTTGAAGTTTCTAAGCCGGATACAGATGTAACGGACGAAGAAGTTGAAAACCAATTGAAAGAAAACCAAGAGCGTTTTGCTGAGCTTGCTGTTAAAGAAGACGAAGCAATCGTAGAAGGCGATACAGCAGTTATCGACTTTGAAGGGTTCGTTGATGGAGAAGCGTTTGAAGGCGGAAAAGGAGAAAATTATTCTCTTGAAATCGGTTCAAACTCATTCATCCCAGGATTTGAAGCGCAATTGGTAGGCGTGAAATCTGGAGAAGAAAAAGACGTAGAAGTCACTTTCCCAGAAGAATACCACGCTGCTGAACTTGCAGGCAAAGCCGCAACATTCAAAGTGAAAGTTAACGAAGTAAAAGCAAAAGAGCTACCTGAACTTGATGACGAATTCGCTAAAGAAATCGATCCTGAAGTTGAAAGCCTTGATGCACTTCGCACGAAAATGAAAGAAACATTGGCCGAGCAGAAAAAAGCGAACGCTGATGCAGCACTTCGCGACGAACTAGTTCAAAAAGCTGCTGAAAACGCAACAATTGATCTTCCGCATGCAATGATCCACACTGAAATGGACCGCATGATGGCTGATTTCGAGCAACGTTTGACTCAACAAGGTATGAACCTTGACCTTTACTACCAGTTCTCAGGCCAAGACGAGCAAGCTTTGCGCGCTCAAATGCACGACGATGCAGAAACACGCGTACGTGTATCATTGGTACTTGAAGCAATCGCTAATGCTGAAAACATGGAAGTTTCTTCAGAAGACATCGACAAAGAACTTGAAAAAATGTCTAGCCAATTCAACATGGACATCGAACAAATCAAGACTGCTTTGGGTGGAACTGAAATGCTTGAAAATGATATCCGCATGCAAAACACAGTTGAATTCTTAGTGGAAAACGCTAAATTCACTGAAAACACTTCAGCAGCTGCAGACGCTGACGCTGAATAAACGCACCACATAAGCATCAAGATTAAACAAGGCACGGCAACGTGCCTTGTTTTACTCTACATAGAAATAAAATTCGATTACATAAAAAGCTTTCTCTTTGTCGCAATTCTAATTAGTTGCTACAATAAGCATAATCTTGTAAGATAATGGCTTGAATAGGGGTGAATACATTGTTTAAATTCAATGACGAAAAAGACCATTTAAAATGTTCATTTTGTGGAAAACCACAAGAACAGGTTCGCAAACTGGTTGCAGGACCAGGCGTATATATTTGTGACGAATGTATTGAGCTCTGCACGGAAATCGTAGAAGAAGAGCTTGGTACGGAAGAAGCAGTCGAGTTTAAAGAAGTGCCAAAACCGAAAGAGATTTTGGATATTCTTAACGGTTATGTAATCGGCCAGGAAAGAGCTAAAAAATCGTTGGCTGTTGCTGTTTACAATCATTACAAACGCGTTAATTCCAATAGCAAGATCGATGACGTCGAGTTGTCGAAATCAAATATCGTATTAATCGGACCAACGGGGAGCGGTAAAACTTTGCTTGCCCAGACTTTGGCCCGCATTCTGAATGTGCCGTTTGCCATCGCCGATGCTACTTCTTTGACAGAAGCAGGATATGTCGGTGAAGACGTTGAAAACATTTTATTGAAACTGATCCAGGCAGCTGATTACGATGTGGAACGTGCGGAAAAAGGCATCATTTATATCGATGAAATCGATAAAGTGGCGCGCAAATCCGAAAATCCGTCCATCACTCGTGATGTTTCAGGCGAAGGGGTTCAGCAAGCGTTATTGAAAATTCTGGAAGGCACAACTGCCAGCGTTCCACCGCAAGGCGGCCGCAAGCATCCGCATCAGGAGTTCATTCAAATCGACACAACGAATGTATTATTCATCGTGGGTGGCGCATTTGATGGAGTTGAACAAATCATCAAACGCCGTTTGGGCAATAAAGTCATCGGTTTCGGTGCTGACCCGAACAAAGAAGAGTTGGATGATAAGTCATTGCTTAGCCAGCTGATTCCGGAAGATTTGCTGAAGTTCGGTTTGATTCCTGAATTTATCGGCCGTTTGCCTGTATTGGCAAGCCTCGAGCAATTGGATGAGAATGCGCTGGTACAGATTTTGACTGAACCGAAAAACGCATTGATCAAACAATACCAAAAAATGATGGAACTTGATGATGTAGAATTGACGTTCGAAGAAGATGCTTTGGTTGAAATTGCGAAATTGGCAATTGAACGCAAAACCGGAGCCCGCGGACTTCGTTCGATTATTGAAAACATCATGCTTGAAGTCATGTTCGACTTGCCTTCACGTGAAGATATTGTTGAATGCGTCATTACGAAAGAAACGGTAACGAATAACGAATTGCCGAGACTCATCTTAGAAGATGGCTCTGAATACGATGAAAAAGACAACGAAAAAACATCCGCATAAAGTGAAACTTCACTTAGCGGTGAAGCCGCTAAGTGTTAGTTGAACCAATCGGACCGTTAGGGGCAGTTTTACTGCCCATTGGTCGGGTAAAGTGAAACTTCACGAAAAGGCGAAACCGCTGAGTGTTAGTTGAACCAATCGGATCGCTAGGGGCAGTTTTACTGCCCGTTGGGGTCGGGTAAAGTGAAACTTCACGCATAGGTGAAACCGCTGAGTGTTAGTTGAACAATCGGCCTTCAATGGCAAAGCTTACGAATAAAGTAAGTGTAGCTGGCTGTTGAAGTGGGTAAAGAAAGGATGATACGGGCTGACTCTGATCGTGCACATCCGCGCGTTAGGGTCAGCTTGTTTTTTTGATGAAAATAATCGGAGGTGCAACTCCCAGATGGCTAAAAGAAAAGTAAGTAAACGTGTACCGTTATTGCCGCTACGAGGGCTCCTCGTATTCCCGACAATGGTACTTCATATTGATGTTGGCCGTGAACGTTCAGTGGCTGCATTAGAACAAGCCTTGCTTGAAGACAATATTGTCTTTTTGGCGACCCAAAAAGAAATGAGCGTCGAACAGCCTGAAAAAGATGATCTGCAAAAAATCGGGACCTTGGCTTATGTCAAACAAATGCTGAAATTGCCGAATGGCACAATCCGTGTTCTTGTTGAAGGCCTGGAACGTGGCCAGTGGAAAAACTACGAAGAAGATGAAAATTACACGGTAGTAGAAGTCACTTCGTTCCCTGATGAAACGGAACGCACGGCTGAACAGGATGCTTTAATGCGCATGCTGCTCGAGCATTTTGAGAAATACGCGAAAGCTTCCAAAAAAGTATCAACTGAAACGTTTAACACGGTGGCAGATATAGAGGAGCCAGGCCGTTTAGCGGATATGGTCGCTTCCCATTTGCCGTTGAAAGTGAACGAAAAACAGGAAGTGCTGGAAACATTTGATGTCAACAAGCGCTTAGAGATGCTGATTACCCGCCTTCACAATGAACAAGAAGTAATTGATCTTGAAAAACGTATTACGCAGCGTGTGAAAAAAGCGATGGAACAAACGCAAAAAGAATTTTATTTGCGTGAACAAATGAAAGCGATCCAGACAGAACTGGGCGATAAAGACGGAAAATCCGGTGAAATCGTTGATTTGCGTAAACGCATCGAAGACGCGGGCATGCCGGAATCGACCGAAAAAGCAGCCCTAAAAGAGTTGGACCGCTACGAGAAATTGCCCTCAGCTGCGGCAGAAAGCGGCATTATCCGCAATTATCTTGAATGGCTGGTGACCATTCCTTGGTCGGAAGCGACAGAAGACCGCTTGGATATCAAATATGCGGAAGAAGTGCTTGACCGTGACCACGATGGACTTGAAAGCGTCAAAGAACGGGTGCTTGAATACCTGGCTGTCCAGCAGATGACCAATTCACTGCGCGGCCCGATTCTTTGTTTAGTCGGACCTCCTGGTGTGGGGAAAACTTCATTGGCAAAATCCATTGCTGAATCGCTTGACCGTAAATTTGTCCGCGTTTCGCTTGGCGGCGTACGGGATGAATCTGAAATACGCGGACACCGACGGACGTATGTCGGGGCTATGCCAGGACGCATCATCCAAGGGATGAAACGGGCTGGCACCATCAATCCGGTTTTCCTATTGGATGAAATCGATAAGATGTCGAATGATTTCCGCGGCGACCCATCGTCGGCAATGCTCGAAGTGCTGGATCCTGAACAGAACAATTCATTCAGCGACCATTATATTGAAGAAACTTATGATTTATCAAATGTCCTTTTTATTGCGACAGCGAATGATTTAAGCACCATTCCAGGACCTCTTCGCGACCGTATGGAAGTCATCACGATTGCCGGGTATACAGAAGCGGAAAAACAAACGATTGCAAAAAATCATTTGGCTCCAAAGCAATTGAAAGAACATGGCTTGAATGAAGACCAGCTCGAATTTGAAGAAGACGCTTTGCTGAATATTGTCCGCTACTACACACGTGAAGCGGGTGTCCGCGGCTTGGAACGCCAAATTGCTTCGATTTGCCGGAAAGTGACCAAGCAGATTGTTGCAGGCGAAAAAGAGAAAGTGGTCGTTACTGCAGATGCAGTCGAGGACTATCTCGGAAAACGAAAATTCCGCTATGGCATGGCAGAAACCGTCAACCAAGTCGGAGTTGCTACAGGACTTGCTTATACCACAGTAGGCGGCGATACGCTTCAAATTGAAGTGTCCCTGTCTCCGGGCAGCGGCAAATTGCAGTTGACTGGTAAACTAGGGGATGTCATGAAGGAATCGGCGCAAACCGCTTTGTCATTTGTCAGAGCGCGGGCAGAATCCCTTGGCATTGATCCGAATTTCCATGAGTCGCAGGATATTCATATCCACGTTCCGGAAGGCGCAGTTCCAAAAGATGGACCTTCAGCGGGCATTACAATTGCCACTGCTTTAGTGTCTGCCTTATCGAAACGCCCGATCCGCCGGGAAGTCGGCATGACCGGGGAAATTACACTCCGCGGACGCGTATTGCCAATCGGCGGAGTCAAAGAAAAAACATTGAGCGCTCACCGTGCCGGATTGAAAACGATCATCCTGCCGCTCGACAACGAGCGGGATATCGAAGACATTCCAGAAAGTGTCCGCGAAGCATTGACGTTCAAACTCGTTTCTCAAGCGGATGAAGCGCTTGAAATCGCATTAGAAGGAGTAAACGAATGATTGTCAATAATGTAGAACTTGTTATCAGTGCCGTCCGCCCGGATCAATATCCCGAAGACGGCTTACCGGAATTTGCTTTAGCAGGGCGTTCGAACGTCGGAAAATCGTCGTTCATCAATAAAATGATCGGCCGCAAAAGCATGGCGCGCATTTCCTCGAAACCGGGGAAAACGCAGACGCTGAACTTTTATAAAATAGAAGAGAAATTATTTTACGTCGATGTTCCAGGCTATGGCTATGCGAAAGTATCCAAGACGGAACGTGAAGCATGGGGCAAAATGATTGAACGCTATATTACGGGCCGCGAGGAATTGCGTGCGGTGATCCAAATCGTCGATCTTCGCCATCCGCCAAGCAAAGACGATATCGCAATGTATGACTTTATGAAGCATTACGATATTCCGTGCATCATTATTGCTACAAAAGCGGATAAGATCCCGAAAGGCAAATGGGAAAAGCATAAAAAGATAGTCCGCCAGACACTCGAAATGGATAAGAACGATCCATTGATCGTGTTTTCATCCGAAACAGGTCTTGGGAAAGATGTGGCTTGGGCGGAAATCGAAAAAAGAATGTAACGAACATGAAGCACAGCTCCGGCTGTGCTTTTTTTGTGGGGATTTTTTAAAAGGACAAGGCTTGTGCAATCAGTTTTTAGCTTTGGGGTGTTGAGGAGGCAAGTATCCAGGAGAGCATAGAATGGGTGAGTTACAACCATTCAACGATGAATTACAACGAATCGGACAGGAATTAAGACCTTTTCATGCCGAGTTACGACCAACTCCAACTTCTTGACGCACGCAAGTTCTCTCACTATTTCGACTAAGAGCGTTATGCTTGTTAGAGGGGTTTCGCTTTGATAAACTTAGTTTATAATAATTATAAATAAACATACTTTCATTGCTTGTTCACAATTTTAAAGGCTTACACCGGCAAGAAAGTGGTATACTTATTTATATTGAAATATGAACGTGAAAGGTGTTTTGATCCCATGCATACATTAGTAGTCGGGGTGAATTATCGCTCTGCACCTGTGGAAATCCGAGAAAAGCTTTCATTCATCGAAGCAGAACTGCCACAGGCCATGCAAGCGTTAAAAGAACAAAAAAGCATATTGGAGAATGTCATCGTGTCGACTTGCAACCGGACGGAAATCTATGCGGTGGTGGATCAGCTTCACACTGGACGTTATTATGTGAAGCAATTTTTGGCGGATTATTTCGGAATCCCCCAAGAATCGTTGTCCCAGTATTTATTTGTCCATGAACAGCAAGAAGCGGTTGAGCATTTATTCCGTGTGACTGCCGGCATTGATTCAATGGTGCTTGGTGAAACACAGATTCTCGGCCAAGTAAGAAACAGCTTTCTTGCCGGACAGGAATACGGTACGACGGGTACAGTATTCAATCAGTTGTTCAAGCAAGCTGTGACGCTGGCGAAACGCGCACATTCTGAAACAGCAATCGGCGAAAACGCAGTTTCTGTTTCCTATGCAGCGGTTGAACTGGGCAAGAAAATTTTCGGCACGCTGAAAAACAAACATGTCGTTATTTTAGGTGCGGGCAAAATGGGCGAACTGGCCATCAAGAACTTGCAGGGTAGCGGTGCTGACAATGTGACGGTTATTAACCGTACATTTGAAAAAGCTGAAGATTTGGCTCGTAAGTTCAACGGACATGCGATTCCAATGAATCAACTGCAATGCGCGCTTCTTGATGCGGACATTCTGATTTCTTCCACAGGTGCTACAGATTATGTCATCGACTTTGAATTGATGCAGTATGTGGAAAAACTTCGCAAAGGCAAGCCATTATTCATGGTGGACATTGCTGTTCCGCGCGATGTAGATCCGCGTATTGGGGATTTATCTAATGTATTTTTATATGATATCGATGATATGCAAGGAATTGTGGAAGCGAACCTTGCTGAACGTGAACGGGCAGCAGGGCAAATCATGACGATGATTGACCAGGAGACACACCAGTTTAACGACTGGTTGGCGACACTTGGAGTAGTTCCGGTGATTTCTGCATTGCGCCAGAAGGCACTGAACATCCAAGCGGAAACAATGGCGAGCATTGAAAACAAAATGCCTGACTTGACTGACCGTGAAAAGAAAATATTGAACAAGCATACAAAGTCGATCATCAACCAATTGCTGAAAGAACCAATTCTGCAGGCGAAAGAAATGGCCGGATCATCCAACTCGTATGAGAAGCTTGAGCTGTTCCAGCAGATTTTCGGCATTGAAGATGAGGTTGAAGCGGAAGTCAATAAACAAATGAGCGCTCCGCAAACCAAGGCGGCTAAAAACATAGAACAGACCAAACAAAAACAAGAAACTCCCGGATATTCATTTTAAGCTTTCTGAAAGAGGCGTTTTCGAATCTATATGCTAAAATGTAGATGCGGAAACGCCTTTAATTATGGAGACGAAGGGGAATGGGATGGCTGATATAACAATGGCAAGGCTGCACGAAGCTATGGTTATTCTATATGCTGTCAGCCTTGTTTTTTATTTTATCGATTACTTATATAAAGAGAAAAAAGCAAGCCGCATCGCCATGACATTGCTCGGTGTTGTATGGGTCCTGCAAACGGTGTTTCTGGTCATGTATATTATCGAGACACAGCGCTTCCCAATACTGACGCTGTTTGAAGGGATTTATTTTTATGCCTGGCTGTTGGTGACCCTGTCACTGGTTTTGCGGATTTTCTACCGCTTTGATTTTGCCGTATTTTTCATCAACATCATTGGATTCATCTTTATGACGATCCATACATTTGCGCCGGTCCAGATCGAAAAATCTCCAGTCGGGCAAGACCTTGTATCGGAATTATTATTTATCCATATCACATTCGCGATTCTATCATACGTGGCATTTTCCTTGTCTTTTGTTTTTTCAGCGCTGCATATGATACTTTACCGCTTGCTGAAAAAGAAAAAATGGACAAAGCAATGGAGCAATTTGCCGTCGCTCGGTCAAACGGAGATTGGCATGACGATTTCGATCCTCGTTGGAATTTCGCTATTGTTCGTGTCACTGGTATTAGGCCTGCAATGGGCTTATATTTCACTGGCGGAATTCTCGCTGCTTGATTTTAAAATCATCGGATCATTCATTTTGCTGATCGTCTACAGCGTCGTGCTGTATCGCCACCGCAAAGGCACGATGAACGGCATGTCCTATGCCATGGCCCATATTTATGCGTTTTTATTGTTATTGATCAACTTCTTTTTAGGAAGCCGGCTATCTGAATTTCATTTTTGGTATTAAGGAAAGGTAGGATTCATTTGAGAAAAATTATTGTAGGTTCACGAAGAAGCAAGCTTGCGTTAACGCAGACAAATCAATTCATCGAAAAACTGAAAGCGTCAGGAGCGCCATTTGAATTTGAGATTAAAGAAATCGTTACAAAAGGTGACCGCATTCTGGACGTGACACTTTCCAAAGTCGGTGGCAAAGGGCTATTTGTAAAAGAAATCGAGCAAGCGTTGCACGATAAAGAAATTGATTTCGCTGTTCACAGCATGAAAGATATGCCATCGGTTTTGCCTGAAGGCTTTGTCATCGGCTGTGTGCCTGAACGTGAAGACCCGCGCGATGCGTTTATTTCGAATAACCATGTGAAATTCATGGATCTTCCTGTAGGAGCGGTTGTTGGTACAAGCAGTTTGCGCCGCAGTTCTCAATTGCTGTTGATGCGCCCAGACCTGGACATCCAATGGATCCGAGGCAACATCGATACACGTTTGGAAAAATTGAAATCAGGTGAATTTGATGCAATCCTTCTTGCAGCTGCCGGCCTTAAACGGATGGGCTGGAAAGACGAAATTGTAACGGAATTCCTGGAAGTGGATGAATGCCTGCCAGCAATCGGCCAAGGTGCACTTGGCATTGAATGCCGAGAAGACGATGTAGAATTGCTTGCAGCATTGGCAAAAGTCAACGACGAGAATACAGCATTGGCGGTTACGGCAGAACGTAAATTCCTAAAAGACATGGATGGCAGCTGCCAAGTGCCGATTGCCGGCTATGCGACAGTGGATAATGGCGAAATTTCATTTACCGGCCTGATTTCATCACCGGATGCCGACGAAATCTTCAAAGAATCCATCATCAGCCGCGACCCGATCGAAGCAGGGCGTACGGTGGCTGAACGCATCAGCTCACAAGGCGGCTATGAATTGATCCAAAAAGTTAAAGCTGAGAACCATGTTTGATCCTGATTTCCCATTAAAGGGCGAAACGATTGTTTTTACGGGCTCCAATCAGCCGGAAGAAGCGGTTGCGCTTGTTGAAAAACTTGGCGGCAAGCCCTTGTATTGCCCACTTATAGAAACTTCAGTCCGGCAGTCGCAACTGCCGGATTTCGAATGTTACGACTGGTTGATTTTCACAAGCGCAAACAGTGCGGAAGCGTTTTGCCAATTGCATATGGCAACGCACGCAAAAATCGCCGCCGTTGGAGAAAAGACAGCGGAAGTGCTTGAACAGCATGGCTATCAAGTGAGCTTTATGCCGACTGTCTACAGCGCGGATGTATTTGTGCAGGAATTCCCTGAAGTTGCCGGCGAAGCCACGTGTTTATTCATTAAAGGCTCACTTGCCAGAAACACCATCGCATCGATGCCGATGAAGGTGGATGAATGGATTATTTATGAGACCACCTTTAAAATAGAGAATGCCGAGAAATTAAAAGCCTTGAACGGGGTAACCGTGATATTTGCCAGCCCTTCAGCTGTTTCCGCTTACCGGGAAGCAGGCGGGGACTGGTCTGGAATCCGGGT
This sequence comes from Planococcus sp. VCh962, assembly GCF_057748275.1. NCBI lineage: Bacteria > Bacillati > Bacillota > Bacilli > Caryophanales > Caryophanaceae > Planococcus > Planococcus sp. VCh962. The sequence continues at coordinate 1,274,395 of NZ_JBYLHS010000001.1, read as the reverse complement.
TGCTGCCATCGGGCATGTTACGGAGAACGCCATCCGCCAAGAAGGCGGAAGCGTCGACTTTATTCCTGAGAAATATACGTATACCGAAGTCATCAACGAAATCGTGAAAGGAAGTTTTAAATAATGAATGAATTGAATTTCAACCGCGGACGCCGCTTGCGCACATCTGCGAATCTCCGCTCAATGGTCCGTGAAACCAGCTTGCAAAAAGAAGATTTCATTTACCCGATTTTTGTCGTAGAAGGCGAAAACGTCAAAGAAGAAATTTCTTCAATGCCGGGTGTGTTCCATTTTTCATTGGACAGACTGGGTGAAGAACTTGATGAAGTGGTCGGACTGGGCATTCCATCCGTTATTCTTTTCGGTGTGCCGAACGAAAAAGATGCTGTCGGAACACAAGCTTACCACGATCACGGCATTACACAGGAAGCCATCCGTTTTGCGAAAGAACGCCATCCGGACCTTGTGGTCATCGCTGATACTTGCCTATGCCAGTATACAGACCATGGACATTGCGGAGTCATTGAAAACGGCGTGATCTTAAATGACGAGTCGCTGGACCTATTGGCACGCACAGCTGTGTCGCAAGCGAAAGCAGGGGCTGACATCATTGCACCATCAAACATGATGGACGGTTTTGTGGCAGCAATCCGCTTCGGGCTTGACCAGGCTGGCTTTGAAAACACGCCGATCATGAGTTACGGTGTGAAGTATGCATCAGCTTATTACGGACCGTTCCGTGAAGCGGCTCATTCAACGCCGCAATTCGGTGACCGCAAAACTTATCAAATGGATCCGGCAAACCGCTTGGAAGCACTTCGTGAAGCAACTTCCGATATCGAAGAAGGCGCGGATTTCATGATTGTAAAACCGGCACTTTCTTATTTGGACATCATCCGCGAAGTACGCGACAATTTTGATATTCCGATTGTTGCTTACAACGTTTCAGGAGAATACGCCATGGTCAAAGCTGCTGCTTTGAATGGCTGGGTGGACGAGAAGAAAATGGTTCTTGAAACGTTGCTTAGCATGAAACGGGCAGGGGCAGATATCGTGATGACGTACCACGCAAAAGACGCGGCACGTTGGTTGGAGGAGAAATAATGGGATACGAAAAATCGATTGCAGCATTTGAAGAAGCTAAAAAATTAATGCCGGGCGGTGTCAACTCGCCGGTTCGCGCATTCAAATCAGTCAATATGGATCCGATCTTTATGGCTTCCGGCAGCGGAGCCACGATCACTGATATCGATGGCAATACGTACATCGACTATGTCTTATCATGGGGACCGCTGATTTTGGGTCATTCTCATCCGGGAGTCGTCAAGGCGATCCAGGAAGTGGCGGTATCCGGAACGAGCTTCGGCGCTCCGACTTTGCTGGAAAACAAATTGGCGAAACTGGTCATGGAACGTGTGCCTTCAATTGAAATGGTCCGCATGGTTTCTTCCGGCACAGAAGCGACAATGAGTGCTTTGCGTGTGGCTCGCGGCTATACAGGCCGCAGCAAAATCCTGAAATTTGAAGGCTGCTACCACGGCCATGCCGACAGCTTGCTGATCAAAGCAGGATCAGGCGTTGCGACATTGGGCTTGCCGGACTCACCAGGCGTTCCGGAATCAGTCGCGAAAAACACCATCACTGTTCCTTATAACGACCTTGAAAGCGTGCGTTTGGCATTCAAGGAATTCGGGGACGATATTGCCGCTGTCATCGTAGAACCAGTGGCAGGCAATATGGGGGTTGTTCCTCCGAGCGAAGGCTTCTTGCAGGAATTGCGCAACTTGACGCATGAAGCGGGAACGGTTCTGATCTTCGATGAAGTCATGACTGGATTCCGCGTCGGCTATAACTGCGCACAAGGCCATTTCGGTGTAACGCCGGATATGACTTGCCTTGGAAAAGTGATCGGCGGCGGACTGCCGGTCGGAGCATTCGGCGGCAAGCGTGAAATCATGCAGCAAGTGGCGCCAAGCGGCTCGATTTACCAGGCAGGCACTTTGTCCGGTAACCCGCTAGCGATGACTGCAGGCTACGAGACATTATCCCGTCTAAACGAAGAAACGTACGAAACTTTCGTGAAACGCGGCGATCAGCTGGAAGCCGGATTCCGTGCTGCAGCTGAAAAATACAATATCCCGCACACTGTGAACCGTGCAGGCTCGATGATCGGCTTCTTCTTTACGAATGAACCTGTCGTTGACTTCGCATCAGCGAAAACATCGGATACCGAATTGTTTGCAGACTACTACCGTTTGATGGCAGAAGAAGGCATTTTCCTGCCGCCTTCCCAGTTTGAAGGCATGTTCTTGTCTTCAGCGCATACGGAAGAGCATATCGCGAAAACAGTGGAGGCATTCCATACCGTGTTTGCTAAGTTAGCTAGATAAGTGAGAGAAGACCCAGCCATTTTGATGGCCGGGTCTTTTTTTTGCGGATTTTGGGAGTGAGTGATCATAGAGGTGAATTGAGTGCTCATAGAATCACAGGAGTGATCATAGAAGTGGGTTAAGTGATCATAGAAGTAAGTGGAGTGCTCATAGAACCCAAAAATGTGCTCATAGACTTTCCCGGATCTCATACAGCCGGTTCTGAACGAAGTTTTTATTCCAAATCAGAAGATTTTACCCGCTTAATGAGATAACATGGAATTAATTAATGTTTCGTATAACGAAAGGAAGGTGAGCGGATGTACATATTTTTCAGAACGGCATTGATTGCTGTCTTGTCGGGTTGGCTGTTTGAAGCAGCGGGCATGTTTTTGCCATGGTTGCTGGGCCCGATGTTTACGCTGTTGCTGGTCAGCCAATTTACCAAAATGGAATTGTATTGGCCAAAATCTCTGCGGACAGCAGGACTTGTGCTGCTGGGTGTCCAGATTGGCTCTTCGTTTACGCGCGATGCGGTTTTATTGATGTGGTTCGATTTGCCGTATATGGCGTTCATGACACTATCCGTTGTGGCATTGTCCATCTTGCTCGGGCTGCTGTTCAAAAAGATGGTCAATGAAAGCCTGGCGACGAGCTTGCTGGGATCCATTCCGGGAGGGCTTGCACAGATGGTGGTCATTGCGGAAGATGTGAAATCTGCAAACATCACAGTGGTGACGATGATGCAGACCATCCGCATTTTCATGGTTGTCACAATCGTTCCGTTTCTGACGGTATTTCTGACAGGCAGGGAGCAGGGCGAACTGGCTGAGCAGTTATTCACTTTTGCTCCAGTGGCGGTACTTGCCGGCCTGGTTGCCGGTTTGCTGCTGTATTTCGGAATGAAACGGATCGCTTTCCCAGCTGCGGAACTCCTGGCACCGATTTTGACACTGGCCATTGTCCAGACGGTGACAGGCGATATTTTAATCGACATGCCATATTGGCTTATCGCGATTGCGCAAATTTGCATCGGCGCCAATCTCGGACTGCAGATGGAACAAATCGGCGATAAGCTGACTTTCCGTTTAGGCGCAGCGATTGTCCTCAATAATGTGCTGCTCATCAGTTTTACGGTATTCATCGCGTACATCCTGACCAATTGGCTGCCGAACTATATTTTCCTAGATTTCTTTTTAAGTGCGGCGCCTGGCGGCATAGCGGAAATGGCGATTACGGCGCTGGCGACTGGCGGGGATGTAGCACTCATCACCAGCTTTCAATTGTTCCGGCTGTTTTTTATTCTGCTGATAGCATCTCCGATCGTCACTTACATTGTCAAAAGACTTGACGCTAAAAGCGGAATTTGAGTATAATGAACGAAAGTATATATTTGATGCATTGATGAGGATAGTAAAATGTGCGTACATTTCAGAGAGAAAACCGAGTGGTGAGAGGTTTTCATGAACAATCATTTGAATGTCACCTCGGAGCAGTTCCCGTGAAATTCGAGTAGCGGAAACCGGATGTGAAATCCGTTATCGAACTTGAGAGCCAGGTTTATTTTGACTTGTGCATAAAGGTGGTACCGCGAACAACTCCTTCGTCCTTTTACAGACGAAGGGGTTTTTTTATTTTCCGGGAAAACCTTCTCTCAAGGCAACATATAAAAAGGAGGAATTTCAATGACTGAACAAATCCCGACAACCCAACAAATGCCGACGAAGTACGATCCGCAATCGATTGAAAAAGGACGCTACGAGTGGTGGATTGATAACAAATTTTTTGAAGCAAAACCTGAAAGCGGCAAAACGCCGTATACCATTGTGATTCCGCCGCCGAACGTTACCGGTAAATTGCACCTGGGCCATGCTTGGGATACAACGCTTCAAGACATCATGACGCGCATGAAACGCATGCAGGGCTTTGACGCTTTATGGCTGCCTGGCATGGACCATGCCGGCATCGCTACTCAGGCGAAAGTTGAAGGCAAGCTGAAAGAAGAAGGGAAGTCCCGCTATGATTTAGGGCGCGAGAAATTCCTCGAAGAGTCGTGGAAATGGAAAGATGAGTACGCCGGACATATCCGCCAGCAATGGTCGAAATTAGGTCTGGGCCTTGATTACTCACGCGAGCGCTTTACGCTGGATGAAGGCTTGTCGAATGCCGTTAAAGAAGTATTTGTTAAGCTGTACGAGAAAAAATTGATTTACCGCGGCAAATACATCATCAACTGGGATCCGGCAACAAAAACCGCGATTTCCGATATTGAAGTTATTTACAAAGACGTACAAGGCGCGTTTTACCATATGCGTTATCCGCTGACAGACGGTTCTGGGCATATTGAAATTGCGACGACCCGTCCCGAAACGATGCTTGGCGATACAGCGGTAGCAGTTCACCCGAAAGATGAACGCTACCAGCACTTGATCGGAAAAACGGTAACATTGCCGATTATCGGCCGCGAAATGGAAATTGTTGCAGATGATTATGTAGACATGGAATTCGGAAGCGGTGCAGTGAAGATCACACCGGCTCACGACCCGAACGACTTTGAAATCGGTAATCGCCATAACTTAGAGCGCGTACTGATCATGCACGAAGATGGCACGATGAACGAAAACGCCGGCAAATACGAAGGCATGGACCGCTTCGAATGCCGCAAGCAAATCGTTAAAGACCTGCAGGAAATGGATGTTTTATTCAAAATCGAAGAGCATTTGCATTCAGTTGGGCATTCAGAACGCAGCGGGGCTGTAGTTGAGCCGTATCTGTCGACGCAATGGTTTGTTGATATGAAGCCGCTTGCGCAGCAGTCGGTTGATCTGCAAAAAGGCGAAAACGGCGTTAATTTCGTTCCGGACCGTTTTGAAAAAACCTATTTGCACTGGATGGAAAACATCCGTGACTGGTGTATTTCTCGCCAACTGTGGTGGGGCCATCAGATTCCGGCTTGGTACCATAAAGAAACCGGTGAAATTTACGTAGGAATGGAAGCGCCGGCGGATGCCGACAACTGGACACAGGACGAAGACGTTCTCGATACATGGTTCTCTTCTGCATTATGGCCATTCTCGACACTTGGCTGGCCGGAAGACAGCGATGATCTGAAACGCTATTACCCGACAGACGCCTTAGTAACGGGCTACGACATCATCAATTTCTGGGTATCACGCATGATTTTCCAGGCGCTTGAATTTACGGGTGAAAAACCATTTAAAGACGTATTGATCCACGGACTGGTTCGTGACGCCGAAGGACGCAAAATGTCGAAATCGCTTGGCAATGGTGTTGATCCGATGGATGTTATCGCTGAATACGGAGCGGATTCGCTTCGCTACTTCCTGGCAACTGCATCATCTCCAGGACAGGACCTTCGCTTCTCGATGGAAAAAGTCGAGAGCATCTGGAACTTTGCCAATAAAATCTGGAATGCTTCCCGTTTCGCATTGATGAATATGGACGGCATGACATATGAAGAAATCGATCTTTCCGGCAAACGCTCTGTTGCGGATTCATGGATCTTGACTCGTTTGAATGAAACCATCGAACAAGTGACAAGCCTAGCTGAACGCTACGAGTTCGGTGAAGTGGGCCGTTCGCTTTATAACTTCATCTGGGATGACTTCTGTGACTGGTACATCGAGATGGCGAAACTGCCATTATACGGTGAAGACGAAGATGCGAAGAAAATGACGCGTTCGGTTCTTGCTTACGTACTCGACAACACGATGCGCTTATTGCACCCGTTCATGCCATTCATCACAGAAGAAATCTGGCAGAACCTACCGCATCAAGGCGATTCCATCACAGTAGCCGCTTGGCCGACTGTAGATGAGTCGCTGACAGACCAAAGCCAGTCGACCAGCATGAAGCTGTTGATGGACATCATCACTGCGGTTCGCACGATCCGTGCGGAAGTTCAGTCGCCGATGAGCAAGAAAGTGCCATTAACGATTTCAGCGAAAGACGCTGAAACACACGCAGTTCTTGAAGCGAACGCCGCTTATATCGAGCGTTTCTGCAACCCGGAAACTTTGACGATAGGCCAGAACATCGAAGCACCGGAAAAATCGATGTCAGCCGTTGTATCAGGTGCCGAGCTGTTCATGCCGCTTGAAGGCTTGATCGATGTAGAAGCAGAACTGGCCCGTTTGAATAAAGAACTTGAAAAATGGGCAAAAGAAGTCAAGCTTGTTCAAGGCAAACTATCAAACGAACGCTTTGTTTCCAAAGCGCCGGAAGCGGTAGTTGCAGAAGAACGCAAAAAAGAAGCCGACTATTTGGAGAAACACGCAACAGTCGAAAAACGCATGGTTGAATTGCAGAATCTATAAAAAGACAGCCGCTTCTCTTCGGAGGAGCGGCTTTTTGTATGCCTAAAACATGGGGGGAATCAAAGTGGCTGACTCTATCGGTGTTTTGAACCACTCCAATCAGTGTTTCTAGCATTTTAATCAGTGTTATGAACGTTCCTATCGGCGTTTCTGCACTTTCAATCGGCATTTCACCTATTCCGATCGACATTTCAAAACGGACCCTCTTCAATTGACATCAAAAATGAGGCGTGTTATATTTACCTTACGAACGGTCGGGAGGGTGATAATGTGACTGAGCAACAATTAAAAGAAGCCGCATTGAACCGCTTTGCGGAACATGGTTACGATGGAACTTCAATGGCGCATATCGCTGATGATGTCGGCATCAAAAAGCAATCCATTTATACGTATTTTAAAGGAAAAGATGAGCTTTTCCTTCAAGTGTTCCACGAAGTGATGGAAAATGAAGTAAATACTGTTATCGAGTTTATTGAACAGAACAAAGCTCGATCGATTGAAGACTTCTTGTATGATTTCCTGGTGCACCATAAAAAGCGCTATGAACAAAACGCGGATACCAAGTTTTGGCTGCGTATTTCGTTTTTTCCGCCAGCGCATCTTTACGAAGAAGTCATGAAAAATGTCTATGCCTACCTGGACAAGATGGAAGAGCTGCTCGAACCGATCATGGAAAAAGCGGTAAGTGAAAAACAGCTCAGCGGAACCATCGATGTTCAACGGGCAACGGCTGCTTTTCTAGGTGTGCTGGACGGGATATTTGTGGAAATGCTTTACGGGGGACCAGAACGGTTGAATAAAAGATTGGATGCTTCCTGGCATTATTTTTGGCGCGGAGTTTCAAAAGATTAATGAAAGTTGAGGAATAGATATGAATAAGCATTGGATGCTCGTCATCATTGCAGGGATAATTGAAATACTATGGGCGGTCGGATTGAAGTACGCCTCTAGTTGGATAGCATGGGCGCTCGTTGCCGTTCTCATTTATGTTTCATTCGTCGTGTTGTTAAAAGCTTTGGAAAAAGTGCCGGTAGCTACAGCTTACGCGGTGTTTACTGGAATTGGGACAGCTGGGACAGTCATCGTGGAAATACTTGTATTCGGAGAACCATTCAGTTGGACGAAGGTATTTTTCATTAGCTTATTGCTGATGGGCGTCATCGGACTGAAGCTGGTTACCGCAGATCCCGACAAGAAAGAAGAGGTAATGTAACATGGCTTGGATTTACTTGATATTAGCTGGCTGTTTTGAAGTATTAGGGGTAATAGGAATGAACCGGGTGGTCAAATACAAGACGCTTGAGTCGTATATCATTTTGGTCGGTGGATTCGTGGTCAGTTTCAGTTTGCTTGGCTTAGCGATGCAAACCTTGCCGATGGGCTTGTCGTACGCTGTCTGGACAGGCATCGGCACCGTCGGCGGCACGCTTGTCGGCATGTTCATCTATGGCGAATCAAAAGACTGGAAACGTATCGGGTTTATTGCCATGATTGTGGCAGCCGTAATCGGTTTGAAACTGACTTCTTAATAAAAATAGGAAAACGCTCCTGAATGAAAATCAGGAGCGTTTTTATTTTAATTTCAAATCATCTCAATAAAATTCACTTTGTGGAAAACTTATATAAATAAAATTATGTTATGCAAAATAATGCCGCCTTTATCGGCGTTTCTGGAGTCTCTATCGACGTTTCCCCAGTTTCAATCGGTGTTTCAACGACTCTTATCGACGTTTCACCGATTTCAATCGGTGTTTCAAAAAAATTAAGCAAAATAATAAATAAAAAGCGGCCTGCCCAAATGTTCTATTCCTTCTTTGTCCAGAAAGGCCGTTCTCTTTCAATTTTCTTCAAATGTTCGACCAGCAGTTCAGCTATGTTCTCTTCATGCGTTTCATAAAAAGACCGCGCGCCGACTGGATCTTCGATTTCATTGAACAAATGCCGTCCGTCCGGCAACAGCAAGAAATCAATTCCAATATAGTCGCTATTCAGCGCCCGCGCAATTCGCAGCACATCTTTTTCCTGTGCCGCCGACACGACGTATTTCTCTGCCGAACCGCCGAGCGAGTAATTGGCTTTAAATGAATCGGCAGAACTCCGTTTAACAGCGCCAACCACTTTATTGCCAATCACATAAACCCGCACATCTGCCGTATGTTCCACGACCGGTTGGAAGATGAGCGAATCTGATTTGAACGAAATCTCATCCAGAGAGCTGACTATTTCCACTTCAGCACCGCCGTGGCCGTCCGTCGATTTCACAACACAAGGAAATTCCGGAGCTTCCCGGAAAGTCGGAACTACTGGCACACCAAGCATCAGCATCATTTGAAAGCTCTGCCATTTGTCATTCGCCACGCGATTTACTTCCGCCCGGTTCACCACAAAAATACCTCGGTCTTCCAAGAAGCGGGCAGCAGCCGGCCGGCGCACACGGAACAGCACAAGCTCCCCTGAAAGTTTCGAGACCAATTGTTCCAGTCCATCGCCAGTCCAATCATCCCATTCCACCAGACGAACATCGCCAAAGTTCTGCAGTTCCCGGATAAAGCCGGCATTCCGCCGCGCATCCGCCGTTTCATACAAAACAATCATTGCAAGTCCTCCAGTATATAGGCGATCATGGCATCGGCTACGTTGACGCCTGTTACATTTAGGATATTCCGGATATGGGCCGCCGCATTCACTTCGCAGACAAGCGGCTGCTCATTCGCATCAAACAGCAAATCCACTCCGGCAAACACCGCTCCAACAGCTTCTGCTGCATCCAGCGCCATTTTCTTCTGGGCTTCCGTCAAATCAATCGGAGAGGCGATTCCGCCATTGGTGATGTTCGCCCGGAAATCTGTTTCAGAATGGCGGTACATCGCCGCTACGATTTCACCGCCGACAATATTCACCCGGATGTCGCGGCCTCGGCTGGAGGCGATGAATTCCTGGAACACAAAATCGATGCCGCGCAGCGATTCGACTTTCTGATAAAATTCCGTTTCATTTTCAATCAAATAAACTTTCATCCCGAAGGAGCCATGGCCTTCTTTAATGATCATCGGAAACGTTAATCTCTCGATGACCCGTTCAAAATAACCCGATTCCAAAATGGAGAAGTTGGGATATACTTTCGGCGCTACAATCGTTCTCGGCATGGGCAAGCCTGCAGCAGCTAAACGGATATATTGGGTAGCTTTGTTGTCGCATAAATCGATGATGGCGGGATCGTTATATACCGGAACGCCGCGGCTTTTCAAGAAGTATCCGAGCAGGATATCTTTATCCAGCAAAACCGCAAAGTCCGGCATTTCTGCATCGTTCTTCAGATCCATCACGATGTCGTAATTCTTCATTATAAGGACAGTTATTCCGGCGCGTTCTGCCGCTTCAGCAACAAGGCGCGCCTGGTCCGCAAATTTATCGGAAACCAAACTCCCGTTGTAAATCACCCAACATGTTTTCATTTCTACTCCACCTTCATGCTATAATTATACTTAAAAAAGTGTATCACGTTTAACGCGGAAAGGAGGCTATATAATGATAAATGGACTCGACATCTATAAAAAGAAATGGAATATCCACACCGATTCATCGATCAAGCCAGGCTTAGAGGCCATTACGGCCGCATTAGCAGAATTAAACAATCCACACCAAAAAGGATACTTTATACATATAGCTGGCACGAACGGAAAAGGTTCGACCGGTGCTTTTCTGACTGCCATCTTGCGGAAGCATGGCATGACCGTCGGCAATTTCTTCTCACCGAACATAGAAGATTTGCACGATCAAATTCAAGTGGACGGAAAAGCAGTGACCGAAGAAGAGATGGACCTCGCAATGGCCCGTTTGTCGAAACTGGAAACGCCATTGACGGATTTTGAATTGCTGACAGCTGCGGCTTTTTTGATTTTCGAGCAAAAAAAGCCGGACATCACAATTATTGAAGCAGGAATGGGAGGGAGGTATGACAGTACTAATGTCATCAACCCGGAACTTGCCATCATCACCTCAATTTCATATGAGCACACAAATTTTCTTGGCGATACACTGGAAATTATTGCTTGGCATAAAGCAGGCATTATAAAAAAATGGAAACCAATAATTATTGGAAAGCTTCCAGAGGAAGCCAGACAAGTCATTGAAAATGAAGCGAAAATGCAGCATGCAGAATTGATTTTGCCCGAAAAGCAAATCGATATTGAATTGAAATTAAAAGGCAGGCATCAGAAAGAAAATGCCAAACTGGCTCTTGAAGCAGCAAAAGAGATTCTTCTATTGAAGTTTAATCATGATTTGGCAGAAAAAGCGATGGCTGCTGCCACCATCCCGTTTCGCTTTGAAGAAATTTATCCGAATCTTATCTTGGACGGAGCCCATAACGAAGAAAGCGTCAAAGCATTGGTGGAAACGATCAAAGATCTATATCCCGGCAGATCCATCCATATTGTCATGGGCATTCTGAAAGATAAAGAGTATAAAAAAATTCTGCGGTTGCTGGAAACTGTCAGCGATCATTTCACGTTTGTTGACTTTGAAAACGAAAGGGCATTGTCAGCGAAAATTTTGTTTTCAGAAAATAGAAGTAAAATAAAGACAATTTTAAAATATTATGATATATTACCTGTACCGAATAAAAATGAAGTGACAATAGTCACAGGATCTCTCTATTTATTGGCAAATATACGAAGAAATCATTTCGAAATGTTTGAAAACTATCGCAAACATACATACTAATTATAAAAACTAATCATAAATGCTAATCAATTTGGGGAGCTGATGGAATGGGTGCTATAAGCAATAGAAAAACGATACTTTGGGCTTTATGGCTTGTGCTTGTACCGCCCGGCTTGTTCTTGATCTATCAAACTTTTCCTCCTCCTCAAATTGACCCTTGGCATTTAACCGCCTATATTCTCTTTTTTGTCATCACTTGCTTGATGCCGATGAACATCAATGGGGCATCAACTTATCTGGTTCAGTGGGTGACAATAGCTGTATTCTTAAAATACGGAATATTCATTGAAATCTTAATTTCCCAGCTGACCATGCTGATCGTATTAACCAGGAGCCGGACCAACGAACCTCTTTCCATGCGCATTCCTTTCAATTCCATGATGTTTTTCATGATCTCATGTTGTTCGGGGCTTGCTTATTTGGCAGCAGGCGGCCAGATTGGCTCACTCAACTTGGTCCATATTATATTTTACGGATTGATTTTCCAGATCGTTTCAGTCACTTCCAATCAAATCATCTATTACTCCTACGACCGCATAACGGGAAGTGAGGCGAAGTTCTTTTCAGTTGATGCCATGTGGGATTTTGCATTGACCCTTCTCGTGTTTCCATATGCCATCGCTTTGTACATTTCAGAAGCTTATATCGGAATTCCGGCATTATTGCTGCTGGGCATTCCATTCCTCATCATGACGGCTGTCATGAAAATGTATAACAACTCCGAGCAAATCAACAGCGATTTGAAAAAGGCAGGGGAGATCGGCCATCAGCTGGCAGCCCGGCTATCAACAGACGAAGTGCTCGACCAGTTTGTCATCCGGGTATCCGAGATGTTTAAAGCGGATTATGCCTATGTCATTGACTACCGCGAAGGCAATCTGCTGATGCTGCGGATGTTTGAAAACCAGGAGTTCCAGAAATCTGCTGTTCCGCCGGTCCGCTATAACAAAGGAATAGCTGGAAATGTCATTGTTACCAATACACCGGTCATTTTTAAAAAGAAAAGCGAATGGAAAGATATCGTCACTGGATATATTCCCATCGATACAGAAAGCATCATGTGTACGCCGATTGCCCGCAACAATAAAATCGAAGGCATTCTATTGCTGGCTTCCCGCAAAAAATACGCCTTTGCCAATCACCAATTAAAAATCCTGGATATTTTAAGCACTTATTTTGCCGTCTCGCTTGAAAAAGCAGGATATGTCCAAAAAGCCATCGCCAAGAGCGAACGCTGTGGATTGACTAAATTATATAATTACCGTTATCTGGATGAAACTCTTGAAAAGAGCATGGAAAAATTGAAGTTAGGAAAAATCGAGAATTTATCGCTTGTTATGATTGATATCGATTACTTTAAAGGCATTAACGATAAATATGGCCATCAAAGCGGAAATGATATTTTAATTGGACTTGCACGGGTCTTGGAAGCGGAAGTCGGAAATGAAGGCATTGTCGCACGGTATGGCGGCGAAGAATTCGTCATCCTGTTTGAGAATTACAGCAAAGACCTGGCTCTCTTATTTGCAGAATCCCTCCGCCAGAAAATTGAAAAGCATCGTTTCCTGATACAAAGAGATCTGGATCAGGAACGCACCGTAGAAAATGTCCAAATTACGTTAAGCATCGGTGTATCAACAGCGCCTGATGACAGCGACGAACCGAATGCTTTAATCCGCAATGCGGACCGCGCATTGTATATCGGGGCGAAACAAGCTGGGCGAAACAAAGTAGCTGCATACGTAAAATAAGGCTGTGAAATGAGAAATCACTCATTTCACAGCCTTTTTTCCTATAAACTTAACCAAACAAATTTAAATTTGTAGTAAAAAGAATAGATTTTACTGCAAATAAACGGTGCAGAGCTGTAGATTAAATGTAATAATAAGCTTATAATGGCGAATGGCTAAAAAGAAATTATAATAAGGAAAAAATTTCTTTATTATCAGTGCTAATATATTGTAGAAGGATTATTATGCGAAGGTCAAACCATTAAAGAATTAACATCAGTTGAAATTCTTGCTGCACTCGTCATTCTAAATATCAGTATGATGACCAGCTTCCCTCAGATGACGTTATTTAATAATAGGAGTCAAATTGGAATTCGATAAAACTCGCTTTGTAAAGCAATGAGGAATTTTTTGATCAAACTGACGGATTTGGAAGCACTTAAAGGACAGATTACAATCGGCGGTATGAGTTCGTTGTTTTATTACGCTTCCACATCAGATCCTAGCCATACAAAGTGTAGATCATTAGAGGCGAGGGAAAGTTTAACCTTCGGAATCAAATGCCAGGATTAAAGTGGAATCGAACTGTTCGAACACATTAAAAATGCGTGGAGTTACTGTAACAAAAGCAGATATAGCGCCTCATATCAACGACACAGGTTTCGATTTTGAAGTAGTTTATTAAACCCGATAAATATAGAGATTATCGTTCCACAAACAACCAGGAGGTTATGTTTTGATACGTTTATTGCTTTTAATCATCATTGCAGCAATCGTTCTAGCACTTGCGTTTTTCCAGTTTAAAAGCGTGTCGGCAGCAAGAAAGATGACTTTAGCAGGCGGTGGATTGACCGCTGCCGCAACTGGCATCTTGCTCCAAAGTGGATTTGCCTGGTATATGCCTTTGCTGGCGATAATCGCTGTGTCACTTCTTTCGAGCCTCATTTATATGAAGGTCTTGGAAAAAGAACAAAAGGAAAAAGAGCGTTTAGCCGAAGAGCGGAAAGAGCGACGGAAAGAATTGATTTCACTGGCTCCAACAGCACTATCGGTTATTGAGAAAGACCTGTCAGTAAAAGAGCCGGTTCCAAGCAAAGAACCGGAAGCGATAAAAGAGCATGAGATGGTTAAAGGACCTGAAAAGATCGAAATGCCGGAAACAGTGAAGATGCCAGTACTCCATAAAGAAGCTGAAGAAAGTAAAGAGCCCGAGCGCATAAGGGAACTGGTCGGAGCAAAATCATTCGGCATGGAATCGATTAAGCCAGTCGGGAAGGAGGATGGACGTGGACAATAAAGTATTCGGTCTAACCTTTGCAGCCATATTCGCATCAGCGCTGTTCTTTTTCGGCGTTGCCAACGCTGGTGCATTAGCTGTGGACACGTGGATTTTCCCGACGGAAAAATTCGAAGAAAACACGTATATCGGCACTACGGATGTGTCAAATATGGAACTCGAACAGGCAAAACAGCTTTTTGTAGGCCAAGTGGAGTCATGGAGCACGGCAGCGGAGCTTTTAGTGACTTATCAGGATGCAACGGCAAGTTATCCGCTTGAAAACGCGGAAATGTTGCTGGATGAAACCATTGGGCAAGCACAAAGTGGAGCCCGGAACAATTTCGTTTTCCAATTATCGCCGGAAACGACTCAAACATTTTTAGCACAGCAATTTCCAACCGCTGTTTTTTCAGAAGCGGATGCAGAAAACATTACAGCAAAACTGGAAGCCGCATTAGCGGAGGGGCAGACAAAAACAGTAGTCGCAATCAGTGACGATACGCTGCAAGTCAACCGGGATGTCGTTTCTGAGGCGACAATTCCGCATACATTGACCAGTCCGGACGCAATGGCTGTCGTGAATGCGCTCAATGGCATCGAATTGCCGGCAGCAAGCCGATTTTCCTTTTTGGAATTTCTAGGGGACGTGGAGTTGACGGATGTAACGGATGCAGAACTGACGCAAATTGCTTCTGCCATTTATGCAGCCGTTTTGAAGACCAATTTTACAATTGAAGAACGCAGCATCGGTTCAAGCGCTCCTGCCGCAGTGCCGCTGGGCCAGGAAGCGGCAATCAACCGGCCGCTTGGAATCGATTTTGTCTTTACAAATACCAATAGCAGTTCCTTTACCTTGAATTTATCGATGGACGGCGGTTCATTGAGCGCTATGCTCACTGGATACCCATTTGTTTATCAATACGAAATCCAAACAAGCGGCGAAGAAAAAGTGAAACCGCGATTAATTAAGCAATACAGTGCCTTTGTTGCTTCGGGTGCAGCAGTGGAAGACGAAGGCCGTGAAGGCGTGAGAATCAATGTGTTGCGTTCCATTACAGCAGACGGCAAAGAAGTGGAGATCGAACCGGTTTCAACTGATTTTTATCCGCCGGTCCACCGCATTGAAATTTACCCGTTGACGAAAACCGAAACGGCTCCTGCCCCAGGGACAGCTACACCGCTTCCAGGGGAACCGGGTTTCATTGACACGAATGGTGACGGTGTCCACGACAGTCCGGCTGCAGCTCCAGTGGCGCCGCTTCCGGGAGAACCAGGGTTCACTGACGCGAATGACGACGGTGTTCACGACAATCCGGCTGCAGTTCCAGTGGCCCCGCTTCCGGGAGAGCCAGGATTTACTGACGCCAATGGTGACGGTGTCCATGATGTTCCACCAACCAATCCACCAAGGGGCAGCACAACGCCGGATGACACAGAAATAGACAAAGAGGAAGAATCCGAGCCTGAGTATGATAAAGGCGGGAATTTAATCAATCCTTGACCGGTTTTGAGGAGGGAAAAGTTTGGCAAAAAGACGCAAAAGACTAGGAGATATATTGATAGAACTAGGCCTTCTGAGTGAAGAAGACCTTCAAGGGACGCTGAACGAAAAGCAGACAGACCAGAAACTGGGCGATGCGCTTGTGCAGCGCGGATTGATCACCGAGCAGCAATTGATAGAAACTCTTGAAGTGCAGCTCGGCATTCCGCATGTCACGCTGTTCCGTTATCCGTTCGATCCGAATTTGTTCAATGTGGTGCCGAAGGATTTCGCCAAGCGGAAATCGCTGGTGCCGTTGAAAACCGAAGGCGATAAGCTGTTTATCGCCATGACAGACCCGACAGATTTCATCACCATTGATGATCTCCGATTGACGACAGGCTTCCAAATTGAACCGGCAATCGCATCGAAGGAAGATATCCTGAAAACGATCGCTAAATATTACGAAGAAGAATCGTACGATGACATGCTGGAAGAAATGCCGCAAAATACGGCGTTAGAAGAAGATATTTATGACATCGACGGACCGATTGTCCGATTAGTCAACCAGATTCTGTCGAATGCCGTCTCGTTAAAAGCGAGTGATGTGCATTTTGATCCGCAGGAAAACCGCCTTCTTGTGCGCTACCGCATTGACGGGTCCTTGCGGACGGAACGGATTTTGCCAAAATCGATGCAGCAAATGGTAACCGCGCGCATCAAGATTTTAGCGAATTTGGACATCACCGAAAACCGAATTCCGCAGGATGGCCGCATCAAGACGACTGTCGAGCTGCGTGCCATTGATCTGCGGGTATCGTCCTTGCCGACGGTTTTCGGGGAAAAAATCGTTATGCGGATTTTGGATTTGAGCGCGAACTTGACCGATATTTCCAAGCTTGGTTTTAATGACACCAATATGGAGCGTTTTCTTCGTGAAATCGATAAGCCGAATGGCATCATCCTGATTTCAGGGCCGACCGGTTCCGGTAAATCTTCAACGTTATATGCGGCACTCAATAAATTAAACAGCGAAGAAGTCAATATCATCACGGTTGAAGACCCGGTTGAATACCAGCTGGAAGGCATCAATCAAATCCAAGTGAACTCCAATGTCGGCTTGACATTTGCTGTAGGATTGCGTTCCATTTTACGGCAAGATCCCGATATCGTCATGGTCGGGGAAATCCGGGACAAAGAAACGGCCGATATTTCCATCCGGGCTTCTTTGACAGGCCACTTAGTATTAAGCACCATCCATACGAACGATTCGATTGCTTCGATTACCCGCTTGATGGATATGGGTATTGAGCCTTTTCTTGTCACCGCTTCATTGAATGCAGTTGTAGCCCAGCGTTTGATCCGCCGGGTTTGCCGCGACTGCCGTGAAGTCCAGATTGCATCTGTCCGCGAACAGGAAATTTTCGCAAAAAGAGGGTTGGCGATTGATGTTGTGGCACGCGGCAAAGGCTGCCCGCGCTGCAATATGACCGGATACCGGGGCCGTATGGCGATCCACGAAGTCCTGGTGGTCGACGAAGATATGAAAACAATCATCAACCGCAGCGGAACGGCAGCAGAAATCCGTGAAGTGGCGGTCAAAAACAACACCATCTTCTTAATCGACGATGGCTTACTAAAAGTGAAGGAGGGTCTGACAACGACAGAGGAAGTGCTGCGCGTTGCCATGACAGAATAATTCTATGAATATGACGTTAAACTTTGTTGATACCGTCCTGACAGCAGCCATTGACTTGAAAGTTTCTGATATTCATATGACGACCGGTATTCCGCCGGTATTCAGAATGAACGGCACGTTAAAGCAATACGGCGATGAAAAATTGCTGCCGGAAAAGACCAAGGAAATCGCCCGGGCATTAATGCCTGAAGCGCTTTGGAACACGTTTCTGGAAAAAGGGGAAATGGATTATTCGTACTCTATTCCTGGCGTTGCCAGGTTCCGCGTCAATTCGTTCCATCAGCGCGGTTCGATTTCACACGCATTCCGATCAATTCCAACGAAGATTCCATCCATCGATGATTTAAATATGCCGGATACATTAAAAAAACTTTCGGATACGCACCAAGGCTTGATTTTGGTGACCGGCCCAACCGGTTCCGGTAAATCAACGACGCTTGCGGCGATGATCCGCCATATGAATGAAAATTTCACGAAGCATATTATTACGCTGGAAGATCCAATTGAGTATATGCATAAACATGGCACTTCAGTCATCGACCAGCGGGAAGTCGGTTTTGACACAAGTTCATTTGCCAATGGCCTGCGTGCAGCGCTGCGCCAGGATCCCGACGTTATCTTGGTCGGAGAGATGCGTGATTTGGAAACGATCACGACAGCGATTACCGCTGCCGAAACAGGCCACTTGGTCATGGGAACGCTCCATACATCAAGTGCCGCTTCTACAGTTGAACGGATTATCGATGTCTTTCCGCCGGAACAGCATGCCCAAATCCGGACACAGCTTGGCGGGATTTTAAAAGCGGTCATATCCCAGCGACTGCTTCCAACAGCGGATGGCAAAGGGCGAGTCGCGGCAACGGAAATCCTGATCAATAATGCAGCGATTGCAAACTTGATCCGCACGCAGAAAGTGCATCAAATTCCGAATATCATTTTAACGAACCGGGCAGCCGGCATGCACATGATGTCGACGTCCGTACAGGAACTTTTGAAAAAAGGAAAAATCTCTCGCCAAGTTGCTTTTCCTTATTTGGAAGGAGAGGAATAACTTGGCACGTTTCAAATACGAAGGGCGTGACCGCAAGAAAATAAGGTCCGGCGTTATCGTAGCCAGCAACCGGCGCGAAGCTGTTGAAAAATTGCGCGACGAAGGAGTTCGCGTGATTGACATCCGGGAAATCCCGACGACGGCACTTCAAAAAGACATAACTTTCGGGAATCCGGTCAAGCGCGACCAATTCATCATGTTTTTGCGCCAATTTTCCACATTGATGCGAGCGGGAGTGACGATTGTTGATGCAGTTAAAATCCTTTCCCAGCAAGTGGAATCAAAAGCTTTGCGCAAGACTTTAAGCGAAGTGGATGATGAGCTGCGAAAAGGCAATTCGCTATCAAGCACGTTGGCGAGATATCCAAAAATCTTTGAACCGTTGACGATCAATCTGATCCGTGCAGGAGAACTGTCGGGGAATATCGATGAATCATTGGATCGGCTGGCGACCCATTACGATAAAGCCTACCAGACGCGGCAAAAAGTCATTTCTGCGATGTCTTATCCAATAGTGGTTGGCGTTTTGGCAATCGGAGTTGTCATTTTCCTGTTGTCTTCCATCGTCCCGATGTTTGCAGACATGTTTGCAGGGTTTGGCGGAGAACTTCCGATGATCACCCAGATCGTCATGGGAGCCAGTGATTTTGTGAAAGGGTATTGGTATCTCTTGATTTTGGCGGCACTTTTATTTGCCGGAGCCATTTGGCTGATGAAGCGCAATGAAAAAGGGATTTATATTCTGGATACGATTGTGCTGAGAATCCCATTATTCGGAAATATGCTGAAAAAGTCCGCATTAGCCCGGCTGACCCGGACATTGAGCTCGTTGTTTTCCAGTTCGGTACCGATTTTGCAGGCTATGACAATGACGGAAAAAGTGGTCGGCAATGCGGTGATGTCCAAAGTCATCATTGCTTCACGCGATTCCCTGGAACGCGGCGGCTCATTGACTGAACCGATGAAGAACCATTGGGCGTTTCCGCCGCTGATTCCGCATATGATTGCCATCGGAGAACAGACCGGATCGCTTGACCATATGCTGGCCAAAGTAGCCGAGTTCTATGAAAAAGAAGTGGAAGCTGAAACCGATCGGCTGAAAGCGTTAATCGAGCCCTTAATGATAGTAGTTCTGGCTGCTTTAGTCGGGACTATAATACTAGCTATTATGATGCCGATGTTTGAAATGTTCCAAAATGTAGACCAATTGTAGGTATAATTGATAAGAACAATTGAAATTTTTTCAAGAAAACGTATTGTTTAATTCATGACTATTGATATAATTAAGCTGTACTCAACATAGTACTAAAATGATAAACTACTAGGAGGAAATAAGAATGAAAAACTTTGTTCAAAAGAAATTAAAAGAACAAAAAGGTATGACATTGATCGAGCTTTTGGCCGTTATCGTTATTATTGCGATTATCGCAGCGATCGCTATTCCGGCGATTGGGAATCTTATACAAAATTCTAGAGAAAACGCTTTGGTTGCTGATGCGCAAAATGTAATGAATGCTGCTAGTATTTATTTTGCTGAGAATGGAGATAAACCTTCTGTTACAGCAGCTGACTTAATTACTGGTAAATATTTAGAATCTGATGGTGAACTTACTTCTGCTACTGTTACTAAAGGATCTCCCGATACTATTACTTTTACGGGAACGGCTGGAAATAAGACTTTAGGGGCCACAGGAGTTACTAAAGACACATTAGCTCAAACTGGAAGAGGAGCACTCAGTGCACCGACGCCAGCAGGATCAGGTGGTTAATTGATTATAAATATACTTTGATTTATAGGAGCTGAAAAAATGGCCTTATCGTTTTTATCGAGAAAAGCGCGAGTCGCGACCATAACCATAGAAGAAGACGCGATCCGTCATGTCGAACTGAAATCCCATTCACCGCTCGAATTGAGCTGTGCGGAAGAGCTTGCATTTCCCGCAGGCATCATTGAAGATGGGAAAATCGTCGATGCGGAAGCGCTGGAAGCGATACTCGATAAGGCTGTCAATCAGTGGGGTCTCTCTAAGAAGTCAGTCCGATTCCTCGCCCCTGACGAATTCGTTATTATCCGCAAAGTGCCATACCCCGAAGATGTTGAACAAGATGAATTGAAAGGCCATTTCTTCATTGAAATCGGTTCAACGCTTTACTTGCCCTTCGAAGATCCCGTCTTTGATGTGGTGCCGTACCATACCGACAGTGAAAGTCCGGAAGTGATTATCATCGCTTCAAAGGAATCGGTCATCAACGATTACGAAAATGCTTTGGACAGCGTGAAATTAAAAGCGGTGGTCGCGGATATCACTCCGCTCGCTTTATACCGCCTGGCCCATCTTCAGCATGACTTTATGGAAGACGAACATATTATGCTGATTGATCTGCAATCGAAGAAAATGACGATTTCCATTTTCCATGAACATTTTCCGTTGTTTATGCGGCCGGTCGATTTGGAGCTGCCTTCGATGATTGGAGAAGATCCGGAAGCGGTAATGGAATTGATTGAAGATGAATCTGAAAAACTTGCAAATTTCTACCGTTATAATATGAATGGCGGCGAAGCTGGCATCACGAAAGTGATCTGCAACGGTGAATATACGGATTGGGACGCGTTCCAGGCACGGTTGGAAGAGCGTTTTTCTTTGCCGGTTTTGCCAGTTGTCATTGATGCCATTCCTTCCGATGATTCGGAAGATGTACCCGGACGTTTTAACCGCGCCATCGGTCTTGCGCTGAAAGAGGTGTGATCCATGCTTGTAGATATTAACTTATTGCCGCAGAAAGAGCGGGACCGTCCCGCTTTTATCATTGCGGCGATTTCTATTTTATTGCTGGCCGTCATTATTTGGGCCGTTTTTGCATTTTTGGCGAATGCCAACGAAAATGAACAAGCAGAATTGGCAGCCCAGTCCGCGCAAGTCGCTGCAGAACAAGCGGCTATCCGGGAACAGCTGGAAGCCACTCAAGGCTTGAATGAAGAACAGCAATTGAAAGTGACGGTCGACTGGGCAGAAAGTTATCAATTTGATACCTTGCCGCTTTTAAAGGATTTGGTCTCCAAATTGCCGGCTCGCGGCTTCTTCGATAGTTTCTCCTATGTCGGCCTTGATCAAGCTGTTTTAACCGTGCAGTTTGATACTGCCCGTGAAGCGGCATTTTACTTAGCTCAATTAAAAACCTCCGAACTGCTCCAGTCCGCAACATTGGATTCGGTAACTCAGGAAGAATTGGAAGAAGAAACAGCGGCTGAAGGCGAAACTGTCGCAGTAATTGAAGAGGAAGATGCGGTCATCGAAAATCCGCGCTACCTTGCAACATACACGCTGTTATTTGTTGATGACCGGATTCCGGCAGAAGTGGTTGAAGGCGAAGTGCCAGCCGAAGGCACTGCCGAACAGCCTGCAGCGGAAGCGCCGCCTGCTGAAACGCCAGCAGAGACAACTCCACCTCCTGCAACCGAACCGGCAGCGGATGTTGAAGTGAATGTTAATCAGGAAACACCTGCCACTCCAGAAGGAACGGAGGGGGATGGACAATGAGCAGTTTGACAAAAAGCCAGAAAGAAAAAGGGCTTGTGATTTTAGCTATCGTCTTTTTATTACTATTGGGAGCTTATTCTTATTTCATGGTCTACGCACCGGCAAAAGATGCACGCCTGCAAGCGGAGCAGACTTTGAGTTCTGAGCGCGATGTCTTGATCGCGCTTCAGACGCAACTGAAGGAACTGCCGGAAGGCGAAAAAATCAGCACCAGTGAATTGCAGCAAAAAGTATCGATTGAGCCGTTATCGGAACTGCTCGTCTTGCAGATTGAACAGGCAGAATTGCTTTCCCAATCGCTTGTCACCGATATTGGAATCGTAGAAGAACCGGTGACATTGCCGGTGCCGGTAGAAGGTCTGGAAAATCTCCAGCAAGTGAAAACAACGGTATCTTTTAAAACCGCTGATTATAAAGGTATCACGACGTTCATCAAAGAAATTGAAGCGATGGAACGGATCCTCGTCATCGATTCTATCGATTTTGGCGCCAACGAAGAAGTGACGACAGTGGAAGCGGAAAAAGATCCGCTTGAAGTCACGCTGAGCTTTTCTGCTTATTTCCGCCCGGATCTGATCGCTTTGGCGGACACATTACCGAAAGTTGATGCACCGCCGCCGGCCGGCAAAATGAATCCACTGCCACAAAACGACGGCACGGCTTTGGTGGAAGAGGAAGAAGCCGAACCTGCTGAAGGTGAAACGGATGTCGACGTAGACGTTGAAGTCAATGTGGAAGCCGATGAATCAGCAGCTGACGGCCAGTGATGAATGAAACAGCAAAGGAGAAATCATGATGATTTCTCCTTTTTCAATAAAAATCTAACAGACGAAGAAGGAGTCCTATGTTCATTGTCTATACAGCTTTCTTTTCGATATTCGGGCTTGTTTTCGGGTCCTTTTATAACGTAGTCGGGTTGCGTGTGCCGAAAAACGAATCCATCGCTTTTCCGCCTTCCCATTGCACGAAATGCGAGCGCCAGCTGACAGCGCTCGACTTAGTCCCGGTCTTATCCTATCTGTTCTTGAGAGGGCGCTGCCGTTCGTGCAGTGAAAAGATCCACTGGGTCTATCCGTTGATGGAGGCGATCACTGCCGCCTTATTCGCTATTTCTTTTTGGCAGCTGGGCTTTACCCCAGAGCTGATCGTCGCACTCATTTTTGTGTCGCTGCTGGTCATCATCACGGTGTCGGATATCGCTTATATGCTTATTCCGGATAAAGTGCTGTTGCCGGTCGGCATCGTGCTGCTGGCCTTGCGTTTGTTCATCCCGCTTGATCCGTGGTGGGATGCCCTGCTCGGAGCTGCAGTCGGATTCGGTATCTTATTATTGATTGCCATCATCTCAAAAGGCGGCATGGGCGGCGGCGACATCAAATTGTTTTTCGTCATCGGATTGGTGCTGGGGACGAGTGGGACGTTAATGACTTTATTCTTTGCATCACTCATCGGAGCGGTTGCCGGAATCATTCAGCTGCGCGTCCATAACCAAGACCGCAAAACGCCGGTGCCATTCGGCCCGTCAATTGCACTTGGTGCCATTATCACTTATTTCTGGGGCGAAGCTTTGTTGAATTGGTATATGAATTTCTGGGGATGAAGCTGAGGGCTTCATCTTTTTTTGTTTGATCTAAGTTAGCAAGGATGAAGGATATAGATTGAGGAACCAAACAGCGGAGAAAACCGTATTGCCTTTGCGTTGTGCCTGCATCGCTTCGTTGCGTCGTCTTAAAGACTTGGCCTCACAAACCTCGGCCAATGTCTTCGCAGCTGTATTGCGGAATAACAACTGGTACTATCTTTTGAAAATATTTATTCAAACCGCGCAGCAGATTGATTCTGCTCCAAATCCTCCTCCAAATCTCATTTTTGATTGCCGCATTTCGAAGCAAAATTAATTTTTGCGAATTTCACTACAATTTTCATCTTTTCGGATTTTGGGTATGATGCTACAAAAGGGAGGAATTCAGTTATGAAATTTAAAGCGAACCAGCCGGTCATCTTGGCGTCGGCATCACCACGGAGAAAAGAATTGCTGGAAGGGATCGGAATCGACTTTTCTATCATTCCAAGTTCGAAAGAAGAGCCGGATCCGGCGAAGTTCCAGACGGCGATGGGCTATGTCATTGAATGCGCGCTGCAAAAAGCGAAAGACGTTGCGAGAAAACATCCGGAAGCGGTTGTCATCGGTTCGGATACAGTCGTCGTACTGGACGATGAAATTTTGCTTAAGCCGCAGAACAAACAGCAAGCACAGGATTATCTGCGGAAACTGTCAGGTAATACACACGACGTCATCACAGCCGTCACCATCGTCAAAGGCGGCAGCGAGCAGTCGTTTGAGGAAATGACCCGCGTGACGTTCTATGACTTGCCTGACGCCTGGATTGACGCCTATACGAATACAGAAGACCCGTATGATAAAGCAGGCGCATACGGCATCCAGACGATATCAGGATTATTCGTGAAAAAAATTGACGGTGATTACAATACCGTCGTCGGTTTGCCGATTGCGAGCCTGACGCAAAAGCTGGTGCTGTCTGGCTATGTGTCATTGGAAGGGAGACGCGTCCATGCAGATTGAGCAGGCGTTGATGATCCGGGACGTCCATGCCGCTGACCGGCCACGAGAGCGGCTTGTCAACCAAGGGGCGATGAGCTTGTCGAACCAGGAGCTGATTGCCATTTTGCTGCGCACCGGCACCAAACAGGAATCCGTTTTGCATCTTTCAAACCGGGTGCTGACTTATTTCGAACAAATCCAGGGATTAAAAGATGCGACCATAGAAGAAATGACTTCCATCAAAGGCATTGGCCAGGCAAAAGCGGTGCAGCTGCTCGCAGCTGTGGAGCTTGGCCGGCGCCTATCCTCTAAACAGACCGACGCGAAATTCACGATCCGATCCCCGAAAGATGCCGCTTCCTATTTGATGGCAGATATGACTTCGCTCAAACAGGAGCATTTTGTTGTGTTGTTCCTCAATATCAAAAACCAGGTCATGCACAAGCAGACGATATTTGTCGGAAGCTTGAACGCCAGCATCGTTCATCCGCGAGAAATTTTCCGTGAAGCGGTCAGAAGGTCGTCTGCGTCCATAGTCTGTGCGCATAATCACCCATCTGGAAACCCGGCACCTTCTCCTGAAGACATCGCTGTTACCAAGCGTTTGACGGAAGCGGGAAGCATTATTGGCATTGAACTTTTGGACCATATTATCATAGGGGACCATCAGTTCACTTCTTTGAATGAAAAGGGATTTATGTAGGACTGTTACTTTTTCTTTATTTCAGCTATAATGAAAGGTATTGTATTGACTCTATGGCTTTTTGGCATATAAAGAAGGGAAGAATTTACGTGTTTGGAATTGGATCAAAAGATGTAGGTATTGATTTAGGTACGGCTAATACACTAGTTTTCATTAAAAATAAGGGGATTGTTCTTCGTGAACCGTCTGTTGTGGCTAAGAATACCAATACGGGTGACATCGTTGCAGTCGGGAATGATGCACGCAATATGATCGGCCGAACGCCTGGGTCAATCGTCGCAATCCGTCCGATGAAAGATGGGGTAATCGCTGATTTCGATACGACTACAGCGATGATCCAATATTATTTGCGTGAAGCGTTAAAATCGTCCGGCATGAGCTGGCAAAAGCCGAACGTCATGATTTGTGTGCCTTTTGGCATAACTTCGGTGGAAAGCCGCGCCATCATTGATGCGGCTCGCCAAGCGGGAGCGCGCGAAGCTTTTACGATCGAAGAACCGTTTGCGGCTGCAATCGGTGCAAGTTTACCGGTTTGGGAACCTACTGGCAGCATGGTCGTCGATATTGGTGGCGGTACGACTGAAGTGGCCGTCATTTCACTTGGCGGGATTGTGACTAGCCAATCTGTTCGTGTTGCTGGTGATGCATTTGACATTGCAATTACTCAATATATCCGCAAAATGTATAACTTGACGATCGGCGAACGGACAGCAGAAGCGATTAAAATGGAAATTGGTTCTGCTCGCACTGTAACAGAAGCAGAGAAAAATGTTAAAATGGAAATCCGTGGCCGTGATATGCTTACGGGGCTTCCAAAAACGATTGAAATCTCTGCAGCAGAAATTTCTGAAGCGCTGAAAGAAGCGGTGGCATCCATTATCGATGCAGTGAAATCCACGCTTGAAACGACTCCTCCTGAACTTTCAGCGGATGTTATGGAGCGCGGCATCGTGTTGACAGGCGGCGGTGCTATGCTTAAGAACTTGGATAAAGTGATTGCCGATGAAACGAATATGCCTGTGATCATTGCAGAAAATCCGCTTGACTGCGTAGCAATCGGGACTGGTAAAGCTTTAGATAATATAGAACAGATTCGACGCCAGCAATCACATAAATAAGGAGGATTGCCGTAATGTTCCATTTTTTTACAAACAAGCGGCTAATTTTGCTGCTGTTGGGCGTCATCCTGCTTGTTGCCTTAATTTCTTTTTCTCTCCGGGACCGCGATAATGTGTCGCTTCCGGAGCAAATCATCAAGGATGCCGTCGGAGCCGGCCAGATGGTCTTTTCTGTGCCTGCTCATTTCGTCACCGGGATTTTTGACAACGTAGATTCTCTTTTGAATACATATGAAGAAAATAAGTATTTGAAATCTCGTTTAGAAGAGTTTGCCAGTGTGCAAGCGGAAGTGTCCGATCTGCGTTCTGAGAACGACGAGTTAAAAGCCTTGGTCGGCAAAGAAGAAGATATGCGCAGCTACAATCCGATACATGCAACTGTCATTGCCCGGAATCCGGATCAATGGGAAGAAAAAATCATTATCAATGAAGGCTCGACGAGCGGGGTCAAGGAAAATATGGCCGTGATGACCGCTCAAGGGCTTATCGGTAAAGTGGTGCTGACAACACCGTTTACCTCCACCGTTGAATTGATTTCGACCCAGAACCCGAATTACCGGGTATCGGCCATGGTTATTGGCGGCAAAAAAGATGTGTTCGGATTGATTGAAGGTTATGATGTTGAACGCCGCGAATTGCTGCTGAAACGGATTGACGCGGATATCGACTTGAAAGAAGGCCAGCAGGTCATTTCCAGCGGGCTTGGCGGCATTTTTCCAAAAGGCATTGTCATCGGGGAAATCACCGAAATTGCCATTGATGAATTTGGTTTGACCAAGCTTGTGTATGTAAAACCGGCAGCTGATTTCTCTTTGCTGAATCATGTGGTGATCGCCGACAGAGTGTTGCCGGAAGTTGACGGGGAAGATAATGGGGTAGTTGGAGATGAAGAATCATGATGAGATTTCTGATTCCGGTCATCGGGCTTTTCCTCTTTTACTTGGAACCGGTCTTCGGCTTGTTTTCGCCTTTGCAGCTTAACGGGGAATATTATTACGTTGTTCCTCGTTTTTTGATTATGTTTTTGATTTTTGTATCGGTTTATTTCGACACAAAACACGCAATGTTTTACGGATTATTTTTCGGGCTCTTGTATGATGTGTTTTTCATCGATATAATTGGGCTATATTCATTTTTGTATCCAGTTATTTGTGTAGTAGCCGGTTACATTGTGAAAAATGTACATCGGAATTTATTCATCGCCACGGCGCTGACCTTGGTATTGACTGCTGCATTCGAATTTATCCTGTATCAGTTTTTCGCCTTGATTTCACTGACGAGCATACCAATCGGCACATTCTTGAATACACGGCTATTGCCGACGATGATTGCGAATTCGATATTTCTGATCATTCTCGGCTGGGCATTCAGATCCGTCATTGTAGGCCGTTTTTTGGAACGGCAAAAGAATCCAAGTTTATCGCGCTTTAATGGACAATGAAGTTCGAAAAAAAAGCTTGGTGTTTGAAGTTTTAATTATTATAATGGAAGCGCAGGTGACACATTTTTGAAGAATCTTGTCTATATCAAAGGGACGAAACAGGGGCTTGTGCTGCAGCTCGACGACCAGTGTTCTTACACCGATCTGCTAAAAGAGCTGCAGGCAAAGGTGTCGGACCCTGCGCTTGAAGGCAGTGCAGAAGTACAGATTAACCTTGGCAACCGGTATTGCACGGAAGCCCAAATCAAAGAAATTATCAGCGTCATCCAAAAAGATACGGAATTGCGTGTCGTACGCGTTAAAAGCGATGTCATTACGGTCGAAGAATGCAATCGCCGTATTCTGGAGCGTCAGTCCGAGACCTATGTCGGCATCGTGCGCTCCGGACAAATCGTCAAAGCAGACGGCGACCTTGTGGTTGTCGGAGACGTCAATCCGAATGGCCGCGTAATCGCCGGCGGCAATATCTACGTGCTTGGACGCCTGAAAGGCATTGCGCATGCAGGAGCAAACGGCAACCGCCAGGCGGTAATTGCCGCTTCTTGGCTCGAAGCGACGCATTTGCAAATAGATGACGAACTGGAAATCATGACAGATGAATTGACCGTATTATCGGAACAGCCGGAAATGGAATGCGCTTATTTACATAAAAATGGCAGCATCATTATCGACCGTTTGCAGGAATTGCGATTCTTGCGGCCTGAAATTTCAACGTTTAAAGGAGGAAGCTAATGTGGGAGAAGCAATAGTGATTACATCAGGTAAGGGAGGCGTCGGAAAGACGACGACAACCGCCAATCTCGGCACTGCATTGGCTCTTCAAGGGAAAAAAGTATGCTTAATCGATACGGATATAGGTTTACGGAATTTAGATGTTATTCTAGGGCTCGAAAACCGGATCATTTACGATTTGGTGGACGTCCTCGATGGCCGCTGCAAAGTGCACCAAGCGCTTGTCAAAGACAAACGTTTTGATGATATGCTGTATCTGCTGCCAGCTGCGCAGACGACAGATAAAAATGCGATCAATCCGGAGCAGATGAAAGAGCTCGTCACTCAACTGAAAAAAGAGTACGACTTTGTCATCATCGACTGCCCGGCAGGTATCGAGCAAGGCTATAAAAATGCCGTAGCCGGTGCGGACAAAGCGATTGTCGTGACCACTCCTGAAATTTCAGCAGTGCGCGACGCCGACCGCATCATCGGCCTATTGGAACTTGAAGAAGGCATCGAACCGCCGAAATTGATCATCAACCGCATTCGCCAGCATTTGATGAATAACGGAGATTCGATGGATATCAATGAAATCACGACGCATCTGTCAATCGATTTGCTGGGAATCGTAGCGGACGATGAAACGGTCATCTCCAGCTCGAACCGCGGTGAACCGGTTGTCATGGATCCGACAAACCGTGCCGCTCTTGGCTACCGCAACATCGCCCGCCGGATTCTTGGTGAATCCGTGCCGCTGATGACGATGGATAAGAAAAACCAAGGCGTCTTTTCAAAAATCAAAGCGATTTTCGCAAAATCCTGATAGCCATGCCCCCGCAGAGATGCGGGGGTTTTTGTTTGGAATGGAACTTTGATTGTGAGGGAGAGTCTATGATCATATGGAAGAGGTCTATGAGCGGTATTGGAGAGTCTATGATCACTCCAGAAGTTCTATGGGCGTTCACGGCGATTCTATGATCACTCAGGAGCGTTCTATGGGCGTTCGCAGGAATTCTATGATCAGTCAGCAAATGATCGGGCGCCAAATGAGTTTTATGGCGCAGATTATAAAAGCTCAAGCAGGGTAATTAACAATTAAGCAGGGAAGAATTGCCGCTGATTGAAGTTTTCTTTATTCCAATCGTGAGAATATCCGGATATCTGTTGACGTGGACCTGAGCACATGGTATTATTCTAATGTTATGTTTGTAGCGCACCTGTGCTACAACCGCTCGAATCAGGTCATATAAGAATCTGCAGCAATGCGATCACCTGAATAGGCGAGTCTTAGTCTAAGAGGAGGTGCAAGGATATGTACGCAATTATTGAAACTGGTGGTAAACAAATCAAAGTTGAAGCGGGCCAAGAGATCTACGTTGAGAAATTGAACGGAGAAGCTGGTGACGTCATCACATTTGACAAAGTTTTATTCGTAGGTGGAGAAGACGCTAAAGTTGGTGTTCCTTTTGTTGAAGGAGCTACTGTTACAGCTAAAGTTGAAAAACACGGCAAACAGAAAAAAATCACTGTCTTCAAATACAAAGCGAAAAAGAACTACCGTAAAAAACAAGGTCATCGTCAGCCATACACGAAATTGACTGTCGACGCGATCAACCTGTAAGAAATGATACGAGTAAAGGTAAAAGAAACATCTGACCGCATTTTGTCTTTCGAAATGTCGGGTCATGCGGATTTTGCTGAACACGGGCAAGACCTCGTATGTGCTGGAGCATCCGCTGTCTCATTTGGAGCGGTGAATGCCATTATGGAGCTGACGAAAATCGAACCTCAAATCCAGCAGGAAAGCAGCGGCTTTTTAAAAGTCGTGTTTCCCGAAGGCCTTGATGAGAAAACAGATGAGCAAGTTCAATTGCTCGTGCGTGCCATGATCGTTTCCTTAAAAACGATTGAACATGATTACGGAAAATATATCAAAATAACCTTCACAGCTTAGGAGGTGGAACAGAATGTTAAGATTAGATCTTCAGTTTTTTGCATCCAAAAAAGGTGTAGGTTCAACGAGAAACGGACGTGACTCAGAATCTAAACGCCTTGGCGCAAAACGTGCAGACGGCCAACTCGTTTCTGGTGGCTCAATTTTATACCGTCAACGCGGTACTAAAATTTACCCAGGTGAAAACGTAGGACGTGGTGGGGACGATACACTTTTTGCTAAAGTTGACGGAATCGTACGTTTCGAACGTTACGGACGCGACCGCAAAAAAGTTAGCGTATACCCTGTAGCACAAGAAGCTTAATACAAAACGAAAAGGGCTGCGCTTGCAGCCCTTTTTCTTTTTCAAGAAATTCCGGCGAAATATTGGTATACTAATGTAAGAAGCTGATACGGGACGTGACTTATGAAGGAAATGAAAACGGTGGCACAATCGCTTCGGCATGCGCGCCATGACTTCTTGAATGAATTGCAATTGATCAATATGTATTTGGATCTTGGACGGCAGGAAGAGGCACAAGCGATCATTCGCTCGCATGCCGAAGCGGCTGTGCATCTCAGCCGGCTTGCCGGTTTGAAGATGCCATTGACAGAAGAATGGCTGCTGCTTGCAAAATGGCAGCATCCGGAGTTTCATTTTCAAGTGGAATGTTTGGCACACCAAGCCTCAGCAGAACTGGATGCGGCTTTTGTCCGTCTGCTGGAGCTTTTCGTAGAAACGGCGCAGCCCCAAATGGATCCGTATGCGGAGTATGAATGCTGCATCAGGTTGGTTGATGATGAAGAGTCGTTGGTGATGGAAATCACATTGAATGGAAACTGGACGGATATTGAGTTTCCTGAAGTTTCCGGTTTATATGCTGTAAAAGAGTGCGGTCCGGACAGTTTGAAAATAACTGCACGCGCACAGATGGAGGGATAATATGTTTGTCGATCACGTAAAAGTTTATGTTAGAGGCGGAGACGGCGGGGACGGTATGGTTGCGTTCCGCCGCGAAAAATATGTACCGAATGGCGGTCCTGCAGGCGGCGACGGCGGTAAAGGCGGCGATGTCGTATTTATCGTTGAAGAAGGCCTGCGCACGCTAATGGATTTCCGTTACAAACGGATTTTCAAAGCTGACCGCGGAACACACGGAATGAGCAAAAATCAACACGGCGCGAAAGCATCTGATACGTTCATCAAAGTTCCGCCTGGGACTGTCGTAAAAGACGCCGACACGGGCGAAACGATTGCCGATTTGGTGGAACATGGCCAAACAGCAGTCATTGCACGCGGTGGACGCGGCGGGCGCGGGAACTCCCGTTTTGCCACTCCTCAAAACCCTGCTCCGGAACTATCGGAAAAAGGGGAACCAGGATTTGAACGCAATGTTATTATGGAATTGAAAGTATTGGCAGATGCCGGTTTAGTCGGATTCCCGAGCGTCGGAAAGTCGACTCTTTTATCAGTCGTTTCCGCTGCCAAACCGAAAATTGCGGAATACCATTTCACTACAATCGTACCGAACCTCGGCATGGTTGAAACAGATGACCAGCGCAGTTTCGTTATGGCGGATCTACCTGGATTGATTGAAGGCGCGCACCAAGGTGTCGGGCTTGGCCATCAATTTCTGCGCCACATTGAACGCACTCGCGTCATTATCCATGTCATCGATATGTCCGGCATGGAAGGCCGCGACCCGTATGAGGATTATGTGACCATTAACGAAGAATTGAAACAATATAATTTGCGCTTGACTGAACGTCCGCAATTGATCGTGGCCAATAAAATGGACATGCCGGATGCGGAAGAAAACCTGGAGGCGTTCCGCAAGAAAATGCCGGAAGATGCACGCATTTTCCCGATTTCTGCATTAAGCCGCCAAGGTTTGTCCAATCTTTTATTCGCGATAGCGGATCTATTGGAAGTAACGCCAGAGTTCCCGTTGATCGAAGAAGTGGACGAAGAATCAGAAAACGCGGTTCTTTACAAACACGAATCGGATGCGGATGGATTTACGATTACACGCGATCCAGATGGTTCATTTGTATTGAGCGGTTATGCGATCGAGCGTTTGTTTAAAATGACCGATTTCTCAAGAGAAGATTCGATTCGCCGATTTGCCCGCCAGATGCGCGGCATGGGCATTGATGATGCTTTGCGTGAACGCGGAGCAGAAAACGGCGATACGGTCCGTCTGCTTGAGTTTGAATTCGAATTTATGGACTAATAGGGAGTTAAACCTTATTAGCCTTAGTTTCACTTTATCTGGAGGGCTGTGGAATGAAGGATATATCGGAACAACGGTTTTATTTGGTGCGCGAAGACGTTTTGACCGAGGCGATGGTGAAGACGCTGGAAGTCAAACGGCTCTTGCAGCGCGACCGCATGTCAATTTTGGATGCGGTCAATAAGACCGGTTTGTCACGCTCTGCGTTTTATAAGTATCGAGATGCGGTATTTCCATTCCATTCAATCGTCAGAGAGCGGATTCTGACGGTATTCCTGCAATTGGAGGACCGCTCAGGCACGCTTGCAACACTTCTTCAAACAGTTGCTGAAGCCCGCTGTAATATTTTGACCATCCATCAGACGATTCCGATTCAAGGCCGGGCGAATGTTACGCTGTCTTTGGACGTAACCGCGATGGAAATGGAATTGGATGCTTTTCTGCAACAGTTGAAAAAACTCGATTTTGTCGAGTCGGCTGAAGTGGTATCAAGTGGATCATCATAAATAGAGGAGTGTTTGGATGGCTGGACAAACTGCAAATAACCGAATTTCATATTTAGGGCCGGAAGCGTCGTTTACTCATTTGGCGGCGCTCCGGGTATTCCCGGAAGGCAAGCAGGTCCCGTTCGCAACAATCCCGGAATGCATCGAAGCAGTGGCGGAAGGCAGCGTGGATTACGCTGTCGTGCCCATTGAAAATGCATTGGAAGGATCTGTTTCGCTGACAGTCGATTACCTGTTCCATGAAGTACAATTATACGTAACGGCCGAAGTGCTTTCGCCGATCGGACAGCATTTTCTGGTTCATCCGGAAAATGCCGATGCCGATTCGTTCGAAGCCATTTATTCACACCCACAAGCTTTGGCACAGAGCCATAAATTTTTATATTATACATACAAAAATACGCCGCTTGAGCAGTACAGCTCTACGTCAGCGGCGGCTAAAATGGTGTCTGAACTACCGGAGCGCCCGATTGCAGCCATCGGCAATGAGTTCTCTGCGCAGAAATATGGTTTGACGATCCTGCACCGGGATATCCATGATTTCCATTTCAACCACACACGCTTTTTTGTGCTGTCGAAAACCGACCATAAATTGGATGTGGCGAGTCATGAAAGCCAAGTCAAAACGACTTTGATGATCTCACCGCCGAAAGACGACCGGTCAGGTGTGCTTCATCAAGTGCTTTCTGTCTTTGCATGGCGCCAGCTGAACTTGAGCAAAATCGAGTCGCGTCCGCTGAAAACCGGGCTCGGCAATTATTTCTTCATCATCGATGTGTTGGAAGATGAAAGTGCCACGATGATGCGCGGCGCGTTCGAAGAACTGGCCGCCATCGGCTGTGAAGTGAAAACGCTCGGTTCTTATTTTACGTACCGAAGCGAATAAGGAGATTCCGCAGCATACGTGCTGCGGGATTTTTTATTTGGACAAGTGTCGAAAAATGCTGAACGCAAATAAAAAATTTTAAACGCAAATAAAAGCTTGCCGAACGCAAAAAAAACTTTTTGAGCGCAAATAAATCGAAATGAACGCAAATAAAATTCTTCTGGAGAAAGCTCTTATTAGAAAGTCCGCTTTTCGCGGGTTTGGGTGTTACTCAATATCTAACGCAAGAGCGAATCGTCAGGGCGAATGGCTTTCTTCAAGAATCAAAAGCAACAATTCGGCGGCAAAAAGCATGTTTTTTAGGAAAGAAAAACGCCCGAATCCACAAAAAACCCGAAACCGCCAAGCAGTTTCAGGTTTTCTCACACATTTTACTCGCTGTCTTCCAGTAAAAAGCCGTGTTCCCGCATGGCAGCAATGGCGCTTTCAAGCATGGCGACGTTCGGTGCGGTAATGGTATGAAGGTGGGTGCCTTCGGTCAATTCCAAGAGATAGCTCGCGCCGGTATCGCGGACGCGCTGCATGAACGATTCGACTTCAGCCGCATTTGATACGTGTATGCCGGCCGTCAATTCACCGTATACCGGGTGCTCCACCGATACATCTTTAACTGTGACGCCGGCTGCCACCAGGATTTTCAGTTCCTGTTCGGTTTCTTTCGGTTTATGGCGGCAGGCAATGCGCCGGCTGATCGTTTCCGTGCCGCGTTCGCGCAGATACAGATAGCCTTGGCTTGTCGCGATAATCGGTTCATTGCGCGCTTTAAGAAGTGTCATGTCGCTGACGATCACTTGCCGCGAGACACCAGCGAAAGCTGCCAGCTCGCCGCCGGTCAGTGGCTCGCTTGAAGTTCTTAATTTTTCCAAAAGGATTTGCCGGCGCTGTTCGCCGTAAAGTTTTGTCATAATAAAATCCCAGCTTTCTTAAATGTTAATTCTATTCTAACATGCCTATTTTCTTAGCGGGTTTATTTCGTATAAGGGGAACAAATATGCTATAATCAATAAGTTAAATTGAAGGGGCGACGTACATGTACGATTACATAAAAGGGGTTGTCACACGGGTGACGCCTGAATATCTAGTAGTGGAACAGCAAGGGATCGGCTGGCAGATTTTTGCTCCGAATCCGTATTCGTTTGGATCAGAGGAACTGCAAGTGTTTGTCCATTATCACGTGAGGGAAGACGCCCATCTGCTGTTCGGTTTTCCGACGCTCGAGCAGCGGGAATTGTTCCGTAAACTTATCTCTGTGTCAGGAATCGGGCCAAAAGGAGCGCTCGCCATCTTGGCAAGCGGACAGCCGCAGCACGTCATTGAAGCGATTGAGCGGGAAGATGAGTCGTATCTCGTGAAATTCCCGGGTGTCGGCAAAAAGACGGCACGCCAAATGATTCTTGATCTGAAAGGCAAGCTGGCGGAATTCTTCGGGGAACCGTTTGTGACAGACGAGCCGCATGGCTTGCTTGCGCATGACGACGTTGAACTTGAAGAAGCGATGCTGGCACTTGGTGCACTTGGCTATTCCGAGCGTGAAATAGCGAAAGTGAAACCGAAACTGAAAGACCTGGATTTGGATACCGAAGGCTATATGAAGAAAGCATTGCAGTTATTATTGAAACAAAACTGATGAAAAGGAGGCGGACGGCATGGAGGAACGGGTAATCGGAGGCGAGATTTCTGAATTTGACGAGCGTTTTGAACAATCGCTGCGGCCCCAGTTTTTAGCACAGTACATCGGCCAGCAGAAAGTGAAGCATAACTTGGAAATCTTCATCGAAGCGGCAAAGATGCGCCAGGAGAGCTTGGACCATGTACTTTTGTACGGGCCTCCCGGACTCGGTAAAACGACATTGGCGACGGTGATTGCCAATGAAATGGAAGTTAACGTGAGAATGACCAGTGGGCCAGCGATCGAGCGCCCGGGCGACTTGGCAGCCATAGTGTCGTCACTGGAGCCGGGGGATGTGTTATTCATTGATGAAATCCATCGCTTGAACCGTTCGATCGAAGAAGTATTGTATCCGGCCATGGAAGATTTTTCTTTGGATATTGTGGTTGGCAAAGGGCCTACCGCGCGTTCGGTGCGGCTCGATTTGCCGCCGTTTACATTGATTGGTGCCACCACGCGGGCAGGTGCTTTGTCAGCGCCGCTGCGCGACCGCTTCGGCGTCCATGCACGGCTCGATTATTATGACACCGAATCGCTGACGGAAATCGTGGTGCGCAGTTCAAAGCTGTTTGAAGCGGAAATCGACCCAATTGCGGCTGTTGAAATTGCACGCCGGTCCCGCGGGACTCCGCGTATCGCGAACCGCTTATTAAAGCGGGTCCGCGATTTTGCGCAAGTTCGCGGCAACGGCACCATTACAGAAGACATTGCCAGCCAGGCACTCGAGATGCTGCAGGTCGATCCGCTTGGCCTTGACCATATTGACCATAAACTGATGACCGGCATGATGACGCGTTTCCGCGGCGGCCCGGTCGGATTGGATACGATTGCAGCGAGCATCGGTGAAGAGTCGACGACGATTGAAGACGTCTATGAACCGTATTTGCTGCAAATCGGTTTTATTCAGCGGACCCCAAGAGGCCGTGTGGTGACACAGATGGCCTACGAGCATTTCAATATGGAAATGCCGGAATGATTCTAGATAAAGGAAGTTTTTAAACATGAACGTTAACGATTTTGATTTTCACTTACCGGAAGAATTGATTGCACAAACGCCGCTGCTTGACCGTACGTCGAGCCGGCTGCTTGTGATGAATAAAGAGACAGGCGATGTCACACACCGCCATTTCCGTGACATTAAAGATCATTTGCAGGCTGGAGATACGCTTGTATTGAACGATACACGCGTATTGCCGGCACGATTGATGGGCGTCAAAGAAGAAACGGGTGCCCATATCGAATTGCTGCTGTTGAAGCAGATTGAAGAAGATGTGTGGGAAACGCTCGTGAAACCCGCGAAAAAAGTAAAAGTCGGCACCGTGATTTCATTCGGCGACGGGCTGTTGAAAGCGGAATGCACGGGGCTATTAGACCACGGCGGCCGCCATTTCAAAATGATCTACGATGGCATTTTCTACGAAATATTGGAAGGGCTCGGCGAAATGCCGCTGCCTCCTTATATCCGCGAGAAACTGGAAGACCAGGACCGCTACCAGACCGTTTTTGCCAAAGAGCGGGGCAGCGCGGCGGCACCGACTGCCGGCCTTCATTTTACAGAGGAATTGCTTGAGGAAATCCGTGCCAAAGGCGTCAATATCGCCTTTATCACGCTGCATGTCGGACTCGGCACATTCCGTCCGGTGTCGGTCGATTCGATTGATGACCATAAAATGCATGCGGAATTTTACCGCATCACGCAGGAAACGGCTGATCTCATCAACAACACTAAAAAACAAGGCGGCCGTGTCATTTCTGTCGGCACCACTTCGACGCGGACGCTTGAATCCGTGGCGGATAAATTTGGTGGCGAACTGCAGGAAGACAGCGGCTGGACCGATATTTTCATTTTCCCGGGCTATGAATTCAAAGCCATTGACGGCTTGATCACCAATTTCCATTTGCCGA
Organism: Planococcus sp. VCh962; assembly: GCF_057748275.1. NCBI lineage: Bacteria > Bacillati > Bacillota > Bacilli > Caryophanales > Caryophanaceae > Planococcus > Planococcus sp. VCh962. Next base: position 1,236,514 of record NZ_JBYLHS010000001.1, on the reverse strand, counting down.
AATCGACGCTGGTCATGCTGGTCAGCGCCTTATCTAGCCGCGATGCGATTTTAAACGCCTATAACGAAGCAGTGAATGAACGCTACCGTTTCTTCTCATTTGGAGATGCGATGTTCATTGAACCACAGAAAAAGGAGACTCACCAATGACTGAAGCAGTATGGTATGAACACATTAAAACTTGTAAACAAACCGGTGCCCGTTTAGGGATTGTCCACACGCCGCACGGTTCATTTGAAACACCTGCTTTTATGCCGGTCGGTACGCAGGCGACTGTTAAAACAATGTCGCCGGAAGAATTAAAGGCGATGGAAGCGGGCATTATTTTGAGCAATACGTATCACTTATGGCTGCGCCCGGGCAACGATGTTATCCGGGAAGCCGGCGGGTTGCACAAATTCATGAACTGGGACCGTCCGATTTTGACGGATTCCGGCGGTTTCCAAGTGTTTTCACTGAGCGAATTCCGCAACATCAAAGAAGAAGGCGTCCATTTCCGCAACCATATGAACGGTGACAAATTGTTCTTGAGCCCTGAAAAAGCGATGGAGATCCAAAATGACCTCGGTTCTGACATCATGATGGCGTTTGATGAATGCCCGCCTTACCCGGCGTCACATGAATACATGAAGTCAAGCGTCGAACGCACATCCCGCTGGGCAGAGCGCTGCCTGGAAGCGCATGCGCGCAAAAACGATCAAGGCTTGTTCGGCATTATCCAGGGAGGCGAGTACGAAGATCTTCGCAAACAAAGTGCCCAGGACCTGGTATCGCTTGATTTCCCTGGATACGCAATCGGCGGCTTGTCTGTCGGCGAACCGAAAGATGTCATGAACCGTGCGCTGGAATTCACAACGCCGCTGCTTCCGGCAGACAAACCGCGTTATTTGATGGGCGTCGGCTCTCCGGATTCCTTGATTGACGGGGCCATCCGCGGCATCGACATGTTTGACTGTGTATTGCCAACGCGTATCGCACGAAACGGCACGCTGATGACAAGCACCGGCCGTTTGAACATCAAAAACGCCGCTTTCAAACGTGATTTTGGTCCGATTGACGAAAAATGCGATTGCTATACATGCACAAATTACACGCGCGCATACGTTCATCACTTGATTCGTGCAGATGAAACATTCGGAATCAGACTTACTAGTTATCATAATCTACGTTTTCTGTTAAACTTAATGGGACAGGTACGCCAAGCGATTCGTGAGGACCGCCTGGGAGATTTCCGCGAAGAATTTTTTGAAGCTTATGGTTTCAATAAGCCAAACGCTAAGAATTTCTAAAAGATAAAGAGAAGTGAAAGGGGGAATTTGAAAAATGGATACTTTGGTAGCATTATCACCTTTACTATTAATGTTCTTGTTAATGTGGTTTTTCATCATCCGTCCTGCACAAAAGCGTCAAAAAGCGACAGCTACCATGCAGTCGGAATTACGCCGTGGAGACCGCGTAGTAACAATCGGAGGCCTACATGGCCAAGTGGATGCTGTGGATGACACAACCATCTACTTGACTGTTGCTGACGGAACTCGCCTGCAGTTCGAACGCCAGGCGATTGCGCGCGTAATCGATTCATCTAAAACAACTGTCTAAAGAAAGCTCGCCTTCGACTTTGAAGGCGATTTTTTTTGAATAAAAATGAGGATTTAATATGTAGTTGAATTCTAAGATCGATGTTCTGTAATACAGCTACGCGTGCTGCATTCCTTAAAAAATAACTGGAATAAAAATATGGACTGTTGTTCTCAATCTTCCTGCAATGGGATACAATGGAAAAGAACGGTTGAAAGGAGTTAAAATATGTTAAAATTTACCGAACAATACGATATCGTCTTGCCGGCATTGGAAAGCAAATGCGCGGAATTTCATTACTTACAATACGACACCGTGACTCCTGAAGAATTATGGCAATACTGTATCAAGAAAAAGTGGCGGAAAAAAGACATCGGCGAAATGAGGCTGCATGAAATGGTTAACGACATCATGGAAATGACCGCTTCGGAATTTGTGGCTTTTCACCAAGTTGAGGGATTAAGAGGCGCCAACTTCTTCTCTGAAGGAAACCTGGCTGAACTTGAACAGCTGCTAAGGCCTTCTTCTAAGAAACCTACTTCGATTTGACACTGTAAAGCTCCTGTTTCATAATGATAGTGCTGTGTTTTTCACACTGAGGAGGAATAGTTACATATGAAAGCAAGAGGTCGTTTAATCGCCTTTTTCCTAATCGTCATTGCGTTAATAGGAATCATGGCTCCCACGAGTTTACCCATTGCAAAAGACATCAGATTGGGATTGGATCTGCAGGGCGGGTTCGAAGTTCTGTATGAAGTAAAGCCGCTTGAAGGCACCGACATGAAAATTACGGAGGAAGTTCTGGCGGATACCTCTCAAGCTTTGATGAGCCGGATCGACGTTCTCGGCGTCAGTGAACCGGTCATCCAGATTGAAGGGGAAGATCGCATCCGCGTACAGCTGGCTGGCGTAGAAGACCAAGCGTCTGCCCGTGAGTTGTTGTCCACAGAAGCCAATCTGACGTTCCGCAATGCTGAAGATGAAGTGATGCTGGACGGCAGCGATTTAAAGCAAGGTGGAGCGGCGGCGACATTTGACCAGAACGGTGCGCCTGTTGTAACGCTGGAATTGAATGATCCAGGAAAATTTGCGGAAATTACCGGCGAAATTTCTCAATTGCCGCCGCCTGCTAATGTGCTGGTCATTTGGCTCGATTTTGAAGAAGGCGTTGATTCATATGCCGAGGAACTCATGAAACCGGATCCGAAATTTGTTTCTGCTCCGCGCGTTTCCGAACGCATCAACTCTTCTTCCGTTGAAATTTCGGGTGCTTTTACAGTAGAGGAAACGCAAAGCTTGGCAGGTATTTTGAACGCCGGCGCTTTGCCGGTGAGCCTTGAAGAAATCTACTCGACTTCGGTCGGAGCACAATTTGGTGCTGAGGCCCTTGATCAGACGATTTTAGCAGCGACGATCGGTATCGGGCTTGTGCTCTTGTTCATGCTTGTTTATTACCGTTTGCCGGGGCTGATCGCGGCAATCACGCTTGCCGCTTTCGTTTATTTGATCCTGCTGACATTTGAATGGATTGGCGGGGTTCTGACATTGCCAGGTATTGCTTCCATTGTGCTCGGTGTCGGGATGGCAGTGGATGCCAATATCATCACCTACGAACGGATTCGTGAAGAGCTGCGCATCGGACGCAGCGTCAAAGAATCATTTAAAGCCGGGGCAGCATCTTCGTTCTCAGCGATTCTGGATGCCAACGTGACAACGTTGATTGCGGCAATCGTGTTATTCATCTTCGGTACAAGTTCCGTTAAAGGATTTGCGACTCTTTTGATCATCTCGATCTTAGTATCGTTCCTGACAGCAATTTGGGGTTCACGCATCTTATTGGGCTTATTGGTCAACAGCGGGATCCTGGACGGCAGAGTCGGCTTGTTCGGACTTAGAAAATCACAAGTTCATAAACAGGAAGAAAACCTGGAAATTCTGGATCTTTCCACTCGTTTTGACCGCTATGATTTTGTGAAGCACCGCAAAAAATTCTTTATTGCTTCAATCGCTTTGATTGTTGCAGGGATGGCTGTCATCGGCATCTTCCGTTTGAATCTCGGCATTGACTTCTCGAGCGGTACGCGCGTTGAAATCACTTCAGATTCAGCGGTCACCAAAGAGCAGGTTGAATCGTTCCTGACTGAAAACGGCTACCCGACGGACGATGTGGTCATTTCGGGTGATCAATCCAATATCGGCGTAACCCGTTATGTGGAGGAGTTTAGCCAGGAAGAAATCAATGACTTGAAAGCTGTGGCAATGGACGAGTTCGGCAATGAACCGAATATCTCGACCGTATCGCCGACAGTCGGCCAGGAATTGGCTAAAAATGCAGTCTATGCTTTAGCGATTGCGGCAATCGGCATCATCATCTATGTTGCGTTCCGCTTTGAGTGGCGCATGGGTGTCGCTTCTATTGTCGCGTTGCTGCACGATGCCTTCTTTATTGTTGCCGTCTTCAGCTTGCTGCGCCTTGAAGTGGATATCACGTTCATCGCGGCAGTACTGACAATCGTCGGTTATTCGATCAATGATACGATTGTCACGTTCGACCGGATCCGTGAAAACTTGAAGCGCATGAAAAAAGTCGATTCGGCAGAGCAATTGGAAATCATCGTCAACAAGTCTCTCCGGCAAACGCTGGGCCGCTCTGTAAACACCGTTTTAACGGTTGTGCTGGTCGTTATCGCGTTACTAGTCTGGGGAGCACCATCAATCACAAACTTCTCTCTAGCATTATTAATCGGTTTAGTGGCTGGTACGTATTCTTCTATTTTCATCGCAGCCCAGTTGTGGTTCGTGCTGAAAAAACGAGAATTACAGAAAAAAGGCCCGATCGATATCGAAAAACTGGAAGAGAAGAACAAATGGGGTTCTGACGAGCCTGTCGTTTAAAGAGAAACTTCACTCAGTGGGTTCTACATGCCGCTGAGGAACAGCAGAAGTACACCGTGTCCTGCAGCAACAAATATGAGGCTGGCATCCTGTCGGCCTCAATGGGGCTTTTAGGGGCAATTGATTTTTCTCTCGCAGAAGCGGGATAAGTTTATATAGGAAAAGGAACAGGGTATAGAGTTTATGACTCTGTTCCTTTTTTTATATTAAACAAATAGGAGATGTCTAGCATGAATTATCAAGGGTTCGCTATACTGAGTTTGGTTTTTGCGATAATTATTGCTGTTTTTGCCATTGCTAACATCGATCCTGTACAGGTCAATTACTTGTTCGGAGAAGCCCAGTGGCCGCTTATTCTTGTTATTCTTGGCTCGGCTATTCTTGGTTTTCTTATATCGTCGTTACTTAACACGTGGAGGAAATTAGCCCGGAAGAGATCGAAGTCTTGAATGCAGCGGCGGAGGAACAGTTCGGCCGCCTTGCACATATGTCTGCTTTATCGCAGACCGCATGCTAGAAAGCGGTCAAGCGGGATAAGTTTATAAAAGAAATGGAACAGGGTATAGAATTTATGACCTTGTTCCATTTTTTTATTTAAACGAAAGGTGATGAACGATATGAAATACCAATGGCTTGCTATACTAGGTTTTGTTTTTGCAGTGATTATCGCGGTATTTGCTGTAGCCAACGTAGATCCTGTACCGGTCAATTACATTTTCGGACAAGATCGATGGCCGCTTATTCTCGTTATTCTCGTATCAGCTCTTTTAGGTTTTCTTCTCAGCGGTACAGTCGCCATTATCCGGACATTCACTTTGCAGCGAAAAGTGAAAGCACTCCAAAAAGAAATTGCCGTAAAAGAATCATTGATCGCCACGCAGCAAAATGAAATTGCAGAATACCAAAAAGCCGATGTAAACCCTGAACCCATGGTGGTTACAGATGATCGGCAGGTTCGATAAACAAACAAACCTTTCGGAGAATAGTCCGAAAGGTTTTTGTCTGTGCGGAAATTCTGTATAATGAACGGGTAAGGAAGTGAATGATGATGATAGAATCCAAAAAGAGATGGCGCTTAACCACTCCCGATATGGAATTGGTCCAGGCAATCCAGAAAGAATTATCCATTTCATCCGTTTTGGCCAAAATATTAGTGACACGGGGCATCACAACAGCCGAAGAAGCACGCAGTTTCATGAACATGGACGCACAAGGAATACATAATCCTTACCTCATGAAAGATATGGATATTGCTGTCCAGCGCATCCGCCAGGCAATTGAAGAACAACAGAAAATTGTTGTTTACGGCGATTATGACGCGGATGGAGTTACAAGCACGACCGTCATGGTGACGGTTTTAGAAGATTTAGGGGCACTTGTCTCATTTAAAATCCCGAACCGTTTTAAGCATGGCTACGGCCCGAATAAAGAGCTGTTCCAGCAAGCTTATGACGAAGGAGCGAAATTGATCGTCACGGTCGACAACGGAATTTCCGGCATGGAAGCAGTCGATTTTGCCAATAGCCTTGGCATGGACGTAATCATCAGCGACCATCATGACATCGGGGAAGTGATGCCGAATGCTTTGGCGATCGTCCACCCGCGCCATCCGGAAGGGAATTATCCATTCGGCGAATTGGCAGGTGTTGGAGTCGCTTTTAAAATCGCCCAGGCACTTTACGAGGAAATTCCGGACCACCTTCTGGAGCTGGTGGCCATCGGCACGATTGCCGATTTGGTGCCGCTGCATGATGAAAACCGCATTTTCGTAAAAGCGGGGCTGGAAGCGCTCCGTGATTCGCCGCGGCCGGCGATCGATGCATTGTCGGAGGTCTCAGGAGTCAAACAGCGGGAAATCACGGAAGAGACGATCGGCTTTATGTTCGGTCCCCGCATTAATGCCATCGGCCGCTTGCAGGATGCAGATCCCGCTGTGCAAATGTTTTTGACAGATGACCCTGCAGAAGCACGGAGTCTGGCGAGCGGGCTCGATGTGCTCAATAAAGAGCGCCAAGGCATCGTCAAGCAGATTTCCGAGGAAGCGGCTGCACAAGTCGAACAGCGCTATCCGGAAGGCGCGCCGCGCGTTATCGTCGTGGCCCAGGAAGGCTGGAACCCTGGCGTCGTTGGAATCGTGGCGTCGAAATTAGTGGAAAAATATTACCGCCCGACAATCGTTTTGTCGTTGGATCCGGAAACTGGCAAAGCGAAAGGATCAGCGCGGAGCATCGAAGGATTTCATTTGTATAATGAACTGGCGGCAAACCGTGATATTTTGCCGCATTTTGGCGGACACCCGATGGCGGCCGGCATGACACTCGAGATGAGTGACGTCGATGAGCTGCGGGAACGTCTGAATAAACAAGCGGAAACAAGTTTAACGGAAGAGGATTTGGTGCCGGTGGTCGAAATCGATATTCCGGTCCGATTGGAAGAAATCGATATCGAAACGATTGAATCGATGCGCTATCTGGCACCGTTCGGCATGGGCTTTGCCAAGCCGAAGTTTTTCCTGGATGAAGTGACGGTGGCATCCATCCGGAAAATCGGATCTGCCCAGAACCATTTAAAAATGGAATTGGCCCAGAATGCCGCAACCATTGATGCGGTCGGGTTTGGCATTGGCTTTATCGGGGATGAATTGACGCCGGATGTGAAAATTGATGTTATCGGCGATTTGCAGATCAACGAATGGAACGGCCGCAAAAAGCCGCAATTGATGATTGAAGATGTTCGCACCGATGAATGGCAGCTATTTGATATCCGCGGCATTCGGCAAGTATCGCGCTGGTCAAAACTGATACCGGAAAAAGATCAAGTGTATTTGGCATTCAAGCCGGAAACAGTGGCCGTCTTCCAAACGCTCCTGCAGCAGCCAATCCATAACCTGGAGACATTGAAAGAGCAGGAGGCGCTGAAACATCATTTGGTGCTGCTTGATTTGCCTGAATCGGAAGAGCAACTGGCTAGCGTCTTGGCGCAGATTAAGCCGAAACGGATCTATGCGCATTTTTATGCGAAAGAATCGCAGTATTTTGAGCAGATTCCTACACGGGACCAATTTGCGTGGCTGTTTTCATTCATTAAAAAACGGGGTTCGTTCGATTTTAAAAAGCATTGTGACGAGCTGGCGAAACATAAAGGCTGGACCCGGGAAGCATTATTTTTTATGCTTCAGGTGTTTTTTGAACTCGGTTTTGTTACACTTAACAATGGACTTACAGAGATTGCCGAAACTCCAAGCAAACGCGATTTGTCGGATGCGCCGATTTATAAAAAGCGCCAGCAGCAAATCGCCTTGGAACAAAAGCTTTTGTATGCTTCTTATAAAGACTTAAAAGAGTGGTTTGATGCGAAAGTGTCTGCCAAGGAGGAAGAATTATGGATTTAAAGCAGTACGTAACAATCGTTGAAGACTGGCCGAAACCAGGCATTCGATTTAAAGACATCACAACCATCATGGACAACGGTGAAGCGTATAAATACGCGACAGACCAAATGGTGGAATACGCGAAACAAGTCGGCGCTGAAATTATTGTCGGCCCTGAAGCCCGTGGATTCATCATCGGCTGCCCGGTTGCCTATGCATTAGGAATCGGCTTTGCACCTGTCCGTAAAGAAGGCAAATTGCCGCGTGAAGTAATTCGCGCTGAATACGGCCTTGAATACGGAAAAGACGTATTGACTATGCACAAAGATGCCATCAAACCTGGCCAGAAAGTGCTGATCACGGACGATTTATTGGCAACTGGCGGAACAATCGGCGCAACCATCAATTTGGTGGAGCAGCTGGGCGGAATCGTAGTCGGCTGTGCGTTCTTAATCGAGCTGACATACTTGGACGGCCGCAAGAACTTAGACGGCTATGACGTCATGACTCTTATACAGTATTAATCCTATCTCTCCACCTTATTCAGGTGGAGGGATTTTTTTATTGTGCGGTGGGTATGGAAAGGAGAGGTGATGGAAAATGCAATTAAGTAAATATCACGATCCAGCCAAAAACAAGGAATTGCTGGCAGCGATTTTAAACGAATCGATGTCAATTGAAGAAATTACGAATGAAACCCGGCAGCTTTTCCGCCAAATAAAACTGGAAGAACGGCCAAGTGAAAAGGCTGTTTACAAAAAGACATGGCTGGAATGGCTATGGTCGCTGTTGGCAGAAAATCATTCAATCGTGGATCCGCACCATTATTCGGAGCGGGTGGAAGGCGATGAAGTTGTGCCGGAATGGAAAGCAGCTCTTGATAGAGAATATGAAAAACTGGAAGCAGCGATGACACGGCAGGTGAACGTCGAGGATTTTGGCGCTGTAGGAGACGGTGTGACGGATTGTACAACAGCGTTCAGGAAAGCTTTTGGTGATGGCAGGGTCGATGTGTTCGTGCCAGCGGGGATTTATCTTGTGCGAAAACTCGAATTGCCTTCTTGGACCCGGATTGCTGGTGCAGGGAAAGGGGCCACGGTTTTAAAACTCCATGATAGCGCACCCAAAAGGCAGCGTTTACTGGCAAACCGGAACATTGTGAAAGGCAATCACCATATTTCCGTTGAAAATTTGGGGCTGGACTGGAATGTCGAACGGCTTGGTGATGAGGCAAATACAAGTGCAGGCAATAATTTTTCCAGCTGTTTAACCTATGCGAACGTCAGTTATGGTTGGGTCAAAGAAGTGGCGGCGGTTAATCCAGGTCTTCATTGCTTTGATATTTCATCCACACTTTACAATTACGGCGGGGACGGACGCCGGGCACGAGGCGGAAGCCGCTACGTCTGGCTCGACCAGGTGAACGGCTATGGCTTTGGTGATGATGGCATCACAACGCATCACAGCGATTACATATTTATTTCCAATTCCCATTTCTGTGACCCAAGCGGGCGCTCGCATAAAAAAGGGTTTTCCAATTCGAACGGCATTGAAATTGATGACGGTTCCCGATTTGTCTGGCTGCTCAATAACTCGACGGCGCGCTGTTTCGGCGGTGTGGAAATCAAAGCGCATGCCACCAGCTCTGCCGCAACCGGGGTCTTCATTTCCGGCCATTTGTCAGTCAATGACAACCGGTCATTTAATTTCCGCCATATCGGCCATCATTCAGCAGCAGATCCGAAGTCGCTGTCAGCTTACAATATCGCAGCTCAGCGCATAGTTTCGGTGGCGCCGGTATTTACGGATATGTATGCAGGTTCAACACCGCGTGCGCTCGTCGTGTCAGGATTCCGCAAAGTTGCCATTAACCGGTTTATGTTTATCGGCGATCCAAATTATGACTATCAAGGCCAGCCGGCGGCAGCTGTACAGTTCAAAGCAGCAGGTATTTCGTTGACGAATGGCCGGGTGACAGGCTTTAAAAAATGTTCTGCGGATATTTATGTGGCGGGAGGCAAGCAAGGCGCGGACCGGGTGGCTGTACGCAATATCCGGAGCATCGATTCTGCGGGAAATCCGGTGAAAACAGGAAAAGGCCATACAGCGGTAGTAGTCGAAAATATCGCGCAGGAGACCCTTTCTCACGTATAAAGTTTTTGCAATAAAGAAAGGGATATTTCGTATAATTGTCGAATTAATGAATAAAATTGTCGAATTTTTATAAGTTAAATAATAAAATAAGCTGTAAAATAAGCAATTTACTGTAAATAACGTTAATATATAAGTAAACCGACCATAAAAGGGGGATTCGACAATGGCTTTAACTGGCAAAAAAATTCTTAGTTTTGTCCACCATGAATTCGAGGATTTGGAATTATGGTACCCGATTCTGAGGCTGCGTGAAGAAGGCGCACAAGTGGATTTAGCCGGAGAAGAAGCCCATGTGAAATACATCGGCAAATACGGAGTGCCGGCAGAATCGGATTTTTCATACGGGGATATCAGCCCGAAAGATTACGATGCCATTCTCGTTCCGGGCGGCTGGGCGCCTGATAAGATTCGCCGTTTTCCAGAAGTGCTGAATATTGTCCAATTTATGGACGAGCATAAAAAGCCGATTGGCCAAATATGCCATGCCGGCTGGGTGCTCATTTCGGCAGGGATTTTAGAAGGCAAAAAAGTGACAAGCACACCTGGCATCAAAGACGATATGGCGAATGCTGGTGCTGAATGGGTGGATGAAGCCGTAGTCGTGGACGGCCATTTAGTATCGAGCCAGCGTCCGCCGGATTTGCCTGAATATATGCGGGAATTTATTAAAGTGATGGAGCATCAGTAACAAAGCTTTACTTTTATGCCCATTGTTTTTTATAATTATAGGATATACTTTTCGAAAAAATAGAAGCAAGGTGGGCAATTATGGCGAAAGATCAAGTTAGGACACCTGAAGACGTATTCGAAATGGTTGCGTCTTATATGAATGCCGATCATGTTGAAACGATAAAAAAGGCATACCAAGTAGCATTGGAGGCCCACGAAGGACAATTCCGGAAATCCGGCGAACCTTATATTGTCCATCCTGTTCAAGTTGCTGGAATCCTGGCGGAATTGCAAATGGATCCTGCCACTGTGGCAGCTGGTTTTTTGCATGACGTTGTAGAAGATACAAAAGTGAGCCGGGAAGACATTGTCCGCGATTTTGATGAAGAAGTGGCGATGCTGGTTGATGGCGTCACCAAATTGAGCAAAATCAAGTATATGTCAAAAGAAGAACAGCAAGCGGAAAATCATCGCAAGATGTTTGTCGCCATGGCTCAGGACATCCGCGTCATTTTGATTAAGTTGGCAGACCGGTTGCACAATCTTCGGACTTTGAAATACCAGTCGGTTGAGAAACAGCGCATGAAAGCGAATGAGACGCTTGAAATTTTTGCGCCGATTGCACACCGCCTCGGAATCAATACGATCAAATGGGAGCTGGAAGATACAGCCCTCCGTTATTTGAATCCGCAGCAGTATTACCGCATTGTGAATTTGATGAAGAAGAAACGCACGGAGCGGGAAGAATACTTGAATAATGTCATGGATGAAATTCGCACGCAGCTCGACGAAGTTGGCATAAAGGCGGATCTTTTTGGACGTCCCAAACATATTTACAGCATTTACCGGAAAATGGTCATGCAAAATAAGCAATTCAACGAAATTTATGACTTGTTGGCAGTGCGGGTTACGGTCGAAAGCATCAAAGACTGCTACGCTGTACTCGGCATCATCCATTCGACGTGGAAGCCGATGCCTGGCCGTTTCAAGGATTATATTGCCATGCCGAAACAAAATCTGTATCAGTCGCTGCATACGACTGTTATCGGGCCGCAAGGCGATCCGCTTGAAGTGCAGATCCGCACAGAAGAAATGCACCGACTCGCGGAATACGGCGTAGCCGCCCACTGGGCTTATAAAGAAGGCAAAAAAGTCGATATGCCGAAAAACACAGTGGATTCCCGTCTGACTTGGTTCCGTGAAATCCTGGATTTCCAAAACGAATCTGACAATGCGGAAGAATTCATGGAATCGCTGAAATACGATTTATTCTCGGATATGGTTTATGTATTCTCACCAAAAGGCGATGTCATCGAGATGCCGGCAGGTTCGGTGCCGATTGACTTCGCTTACCGTGTCCACTCGGAAATCGGCAATAAAACAATCGGCGCCAAAGTGAACGGCAAAATGGTGCCACTTGATACGGAACTGAAAACCGGTGACATCGTGGAAATCCTGACTTCCAAACAATCATTCGGCCCCAGCCGCGACTGGCTGAAAATCGCCAAGTCGACACAGACGAAAAACAAAATCAAGCAATTCTTCAAAAAGCAATTGCGTGTCGACAATGTCCAAAAAGGCAAGGAATTGATTGAAAAAGAAATCAAAGCCCAGGAATTCCCGGTGAAAGAAATCCTGACAAACGAGAACATCAAACGCGTCTGTGAGAAATTCAATTTCGCCGGAGAAGACGATATGTATGCAGCAGTCGGATTTCAAGGCATCACCGCGCAACAAGTGGTGAACCGCCTGGCGGAAAGACAGCGCAAAAAACGGGAACAAGAAGAAGCACTCGAAAAACTGACTGTGGAAATGAAAACTAACACACCGACAAGACAAACCGAATCCGGTGTTATTGTCAGAGGCATCGACAATATGATGATCCGCCTGTCCCGCTGTTGCAATCCGGTTCCCGGCGACAGCATCATCGGGTTTATTACAAAAGGGCGCGGAGTTTCCGTGCACCGTGCGGATTGTCCGAATGTCCAGTCCAACCAGACCGACCGCCTGATTCCGGTGGAATGGGAAAATGCCGGCGCTCCGGATAAAAAAGATTACCATATCGATATTGAAGTGGAAGCTTTCGACCGCACCGGCTTGATCAATGAAGTCATGCATATGGTCAGCGAAACTAAGACCACGATCACGGCAGTCAGCGGACGGGCAAACTCGGATAAAATCGCGACCATCAATATGACGATCATGATTCCGCATATCTCACATTTGAACCGGGTTGTTGAGCGGATCAAGCAAATTCCGGATGTCTATTCGGTCAAGCGTGTGACAAATTAAGGAGGAACTATGCGAGTCGTATTACAGCGTTCAAAAAAAGCAAGCGTGACTGTTGAAGGCAATGTGACGGGAGCCATCGATTCCGGCTACGTCCTGCTGGTCGGCATCACGCATGAAGATACAGAAAAAGACGCCAAGTATGTGGCGGATAAAATAGCCGGCTTGCGGCTGTTCGAAGACGAAGACGGCAAGATGAACCGCTCCATTTTGGAAAATGGCGGTGACATCTTGTCGATTTCCCAATTCACGCTTTACGGCGATGTTAAAAAAGGGCGCCGCCCAAGTTTTACATCAGCTGCACGGCCAGAAACTGCTGAGCCGCTTTGGCATCTGTTTAACGATGCTTTGCGTGGCAATGGGCTTACGGTTGAAGAGGGTGTGTTTGGCGCAATGATGGATGTGGAGCTGGTCAACGATGGGCCAGTTACGATCTTAGTCGAATCAAAATAAAAATAAAATAACCGGCACAGGAAAGTGACTTCCTGTGCCGGTTATTTGTGTGTTCGTTTAAATTTTGCGGAGCATGTATTAAGTGAACATAACAAAAAAACAGCTTAGGAGAACGAATTCTCCCGTGCTGTCAAGCTGTCGAGAAATTCTCGGCAGCCTTTTTCATTGCGCTCCAGGGCGGACGCTTTCCGTGGGGAGCGGCCTGAGCCTCCTCGCTCGCTGGCGCTCCCTGCGGGGTCTCAGGACTCGCTCTATTCCCACAGGAGTCGCCGCCTTTCGCTGCATTCAGCTACGTTTCAGCATCTTTTTGATTCTCTAAAAACGGTGATTGTTCGCGAAAGCTCTCTAATGTTTGTATCTGCTCTCCAGATATGGAGCCAACCAGCGGAGACGCCTGCGGGAAAGCGAGACAGCCGAGACCCTGCAGGAGCGCAGCGACGAAGCGGCTTGGCGCTCGCCCGCGGCAAGCGGAGCTGGTTGGCGGAATATCGGTTAAGGGATAATCACTAATGCAAATTTAGACTTTCTCAACAAGCTGGCAGCACAGGAGAACAAATTCTCCCGTGCTGTTTTATTTCACTATTCCAATTGTGCATCAAAGTAATTGACGATGCCGGTATACAAGCCAAGTGCCGCTTGTTCTTGGAATTTTGTCGCCGTCACGATGCGCTCGTCATTGTAATTGCTCAAATAGCCCAGTTCAATCAATACGGCAGGCTGTCGGTTCTCACGCAGCACGAGATAATTGCCTGGCTGGACGCCGCGGTTGCGCAAGTCGATTTTTCTGCTGAGCCCCGAGTTGATGGCTTCAGCCAAGGGTTCCTGATAATCATGCAAATAATAAGCGGTGAAACCGGAGACGCTATTGTCCTCTGTGGCATCATAATGGATGCTGATAAAGGCATCGGCTGCCACTTGATGCCCAGCAGCAACCCGCTTCCGCAAATCGACGTAGCTGTCGGATTGCCTTGTCAAGATGACGTCCGCACCAGCAGAACGCAGATGGTGCGACAGCGTCTCCGCGGTTTGCAGTGTCAAATCTTTTTCTTTCGTCTTCCGGACGCCGACCGTGCCGCCGTCATTGCCTCCATGGCCAGGATCGAGGACAATCGTCAACCCGTTCAATGTGCCTTTTTTGCGGGAAGGCTGTTCTTTTTCTTCATTTTCTTCGGCTGCAGCTTCACCGCTGGTCACAACCCAAGTGGCGATAAAAGCAGTAGTGCCATCCGGCAATGAAACCTGATACCAGTCACCGTTTTGCTGGACCACTGCTAACTCGTCACCGGCATCCGCACGGCTGACTACACTGGAAGCCGTTGACGGTTCAGACCGCAAATTTGTGCCATTTGTAATGACTGTTACGGTATTTGATGTGTCTGCTGAAGTTTTCTTCACCGCTTTAGCGGATTGGTCAGACATATGCCCGTGGAAGGCATACACCCAGCCGGTTTGATCACCAGAAATCTGGATTTCAACCCAGTTGCCATTCATAGACTCCACAGGGAAGACTTCTCCTTTTTGGACGGTCGCTTTCACTGAGGAACTGAGATCGGGCTTTTTTCGGACGTTCAAAGCATCTACGGCAATTTCGAAAGAAGAAACGCCGCTAGTTGCAAGGGCCGGTTTTTCAGCTGTTGGTTCGGAAATGCTTATGTATTGTTTTGATACAAACCCGCGTGTATTCCGGAAATCAACTTCAATCCATTCGTCTGCTTCGCTGATCACCGTTGCCTGGTCTCCGGCATTCATTTGCCCGAGAACAGAAGCCGAAAGGTCTGGCTGCGAGCGGACATTCAAGCGGTCCACGTTAGAAACGGCGGTCTGTCCCGCAGCTTCAGAGTTACCTGATTCGGCACCGGCAGTCAGCCAAGAAGCGATCCATCCTTGTTCACCACGAACCGCTACTTTTAGCCAATCACCACTTTGGGACAGTACAGATACTTTTTCCCCTTTTGAAAGTGATCCCGAAACGCTATACGAAAGTCCAGGCCCGGTCCGTACATTGACGGTCGATCCTGTAATTTCAACATTTTCGGTTGCCGCAAGTGCTTCTTCTGCAACCGGGTCAGAAAATACTCCCGATGCCAATAAAATAAATAAAATAAAGGCAATAAGCCATTTGCGGTTCATTTAGCACCTCCTTAAATTTCGGTCTATTTGTATTATTAAAAAAATCCGGGCATTTGTCAAAAAAGGTTGACAAGTTTTGGGGGAGTCCTTAAGATTAAGTTTATTATACTTATATAAATTTGCTGATGACGAAGAAAGTAGTTGCAAGATTGGCTGAAAAGAGAGGGGAAGTCCTGGGCTGTAAACTTTCCTGCAGGGGTCTGTAATGAAAAACACTTTAGAGGCTTTTTTCTGAAAGGCGGAAGTTTTCGCTTATTAGGAAAAAACGGAACCGGCCGTTACCCGGAATGAGAGGATGCCGGAATAGTTGGCATCAACTAGGGTGGAACCGCGGAAGCTGATATAAAAGCTCTCGTCCCTTGCGTAAGCAAGGGGCGGGGGCTTTTTTGTATGGAAAAATAAAGGAGTGAAATCGATGAACATTCAAGCACCACGCGGCACATACGATGTGTTGCCGGACCAGTCCGCCAAATGGCAGGAAATCGAACAAAAAATCAATGAGCTATGCCGGCTTTATCAATACAAGGAAATCCGCACGCCGATTTTTGAACATACGGAGCTATTCCAGCGCGGCGTCGGCGACACAACTGATATCGTACAAAAAGAAATGTATACTTTCCAGGACCGTGGCGACCGCAGCTTGACGCTGCGTCCGGAAGGCACGGCTTCTGTTGTCCGTTCTTTTGTGGAAAATAAATTATTCGGCTTGCCGGATCAGCCGGTCAAACTTTTCTATACAGGCCCGATGTTCCGCTATGAGCGCCCGCAAGCTGGACGCATGCGCCAGTTCGTGCAATTCGGTGTGGAAGCGATCGGTTCAAAAGATCCGGCGATCGATGCCGAAGTCATTTCGCTGGCAATGGAGCTTTACCGTTCCGTCGGCTTAAAACAGCTGCGCTTAGTTCTTAATTCTCTTGGAGATACAGAGAGCCGCATGGCACACAGAGAAGCTTTGGTAAAGCATTTCGAACCGCGCATTGAGGAGTTCTGCAACGACTGCCAGACACGGCTTGAGAAAAATCCGCTGCGCATTCTGGATTGCAAAGTGGACCGCAACCACCCATTGATGGCGACGGCTCCTTCGCTGGCTGATTATTTAAATGAAGAATCGCAGCAATATTTCGGCCAAGTTAAAGTGTATCTGGAAGAGCTCGGCATCGATTATGTGGTGGATCCGAATTTGGTGCGCGGTCTGGATTATTATAACCACACCGCTTTTGAAATCATGAGCGATGCGGAAGGCTTCGGAGCCATTACGACGCTGTGCGGAGGCGGGCGCTATAACGGCCTGGTGGAAGACCTGGGCGGACCAGAATCGCCGGGGATCGGCTTTGCAATGAGCATCGAGCGGTTATTATTGGCTTTGGAAATGGAAAAAGTCGAAATTGGCCAGTCGCAGAACCTGGAAGTTTACGTGATTGCCATGGACGATGCTTCAAAGAAAAAAGCCTTCAGCATTATCCAGGAGCTGCGCTCAAATGGCATTTCAGCGGATATGGACTATACTGGCCGGAAACTGAAAGCACAGATGAAGTCTGCAGACCGTAAGGGAGCTGGTTACGTGATTGTAATCGGTGAGACGGAAATGGCAAGCGGCCAAGTGGCATTGAAAGAAATGGCGACTGGCGAACAGCAGCAGGTTGCTTTCGCAGATATTGCTGAAACGATTAAGAAAAAATAAGAGGTTCACCCTTTATTCCTGCTACGGACGCTTTGGGTATAGCTTACGCAAGAAGCCAGGAAGACCAGCTGTCTTCTTGCTTCGCCTAGCCCCTGGACGCGCCTTCGCTGGATGAGCTTTTTAGAAAAGAGAGAATTATTGAGATAGCTCTTTGAGGATTGCTCACTTTAAGGATTTAGATAGAGAATAAAGATTATAAATTTTGGAGGAATAGATATGTCGAGAACGCATTATAGTGGGGAAGTCACCGAAGCGGCCATTGGCCAGCGCGTATCATTAAAAGGATGGGTGCAAAAACGCCGCGATTTGGGCGGATTGATCTTTGTCGATGTCCGTGACAGAAGCGGCATCGTCCAAGTGGTTTTCAATCCTGAAATTTCCGAAGAAGCAGCAAAAATCGGGGAAACCTTGCGCAACGAATTCGTGGTGCATATTGACGGGCTGGTTGTTGCCAGAGCAGAAGGGCAAATCAATCCAGCGATGAAAACCGGGACAGTGGAAGTGCAAGTGGACCACGCAACGATTATCAACGCAGCGAAAAACCCGCCGTTTGCAATCGACGACAACACAGAAATCAGTGAAGATTTGCGCTTGAAGTACCGGTACTTGGATCTTCGCCGCCCGGCAATGTTTGAAACGTTCAAAATGCGCTCTGATATTACAAAATCGGTTCGCCGGTTCCTGGATGAAGAAGGCTTCCTGGAAGTTGAAACGCCGATTTTGACGAAATCCACTCCAGAAGGGGCACGTGATTATTTGGTGCCAAGCCGTGTGCACGAAGGCGAATTCTACGCGCTTCCACAATCACCGCAATTGTTCAAGCAAATGCTGATGGTGTCCGGATTCGATAAATATTATCAGATTGCCCGCTGTTTCCGTGATGAGGATTTGCGTGCTGACCGCCAGCCGGAATTTACGCAAATCGATATGGAGATGAGCTTCAAATCAATGGAAGAAATCATCGAAATGAACGAACGGTTGATGGTCCGGATGATGAGCGATGTCAAAGGCATCGACATCGAACCGAAATTCCAGCGCATGAGCTATACCGAAGCGATGGACCGTTACGGTTCGGATAAGCCGGATGTGCGTTTTGGCCTTGAATTAATCAACGTTTCCGACTTAGTAAAAGATTCTTCATTCAAAGTGTTTGCTGGAGCGATCGAGAACGGCGGACAAGTGAAATTGATCAACGTCAAAGGACAGGCTGCCAACTACTCACGCAAAGATATCGACGCACTTGGCGAGTTTGCTGCAGTTTACGGAGCGAAAGGATTGGCTTGGCTGAAAGTGGAAGCTGAAGGCATCAAAGGGCCGATCGCAAAATTCTTCGAAGGCGAAGCGGCTGCTGCTTTGACTGAACGTGCGCAAGCTGAATCAGGAGACCTTCTTTTATTCGTAGCGGATTCTTCGGCAGTTGTTGCTGATGCGCTAGGAGCTTTACGTTTGAAATTCGGAAAAGAACTTGGCTTGATCGACAACTCCCAGTACAAATTCCTGTGGATCACGGACTGGCCGCTGTTTGAATACGATGAAAAAGAAGGTCGTTATTTTGCGGCTCACCATCCGTTCACGATGCCGTTTGAGGAAGACCTTGAGATCTTGACAACAGAACCGCAAAAAGTCCGTGCGCAAGCATATGACCTTGTATTGAATGGCTATGAACTGGGTGGCGGCTCATTGCGTATTTACCGCCGTGATATCCAGGAAAAAATGTTCCAAATGCTCGGATTCTCGGAAGAAGAGGCGCGTGCGCAATTCGGTTTCCTGATGGATGCATTTGAATATGGAACACCTCCGCATGGCGGAATCGCTTTTGGTCTGGATCGCCTCGTTATGCTATTGGCAGGACGCACGAACTTGCGTGACACCATTGCTTTCCCGAAAACCGCCAGCGCCAGCGACTTGCTGACAAATGCTCCAAGCCCGGTTTCTCAAGCGCAGCTTAAAGAATTAAGCCTATCCGTAAGTATTCAGAATAATGAAAAAGCACCAGAGTAAATATCTTGTGCAAATAAATAAGGTGTGCTAACATACAAGTAGTAGAGAATCCTGATGTGTTCGTTTTAAGCTATTCAGTTTTGACCCAACATTTTGTCGTCGGGAGACCAGATTTCATCATGGCTAACATGCCTCTAAGGGGAAGTTATAAGTGATGGGGAGGTCACCCACCTGCTAGAAGCGGGTTCAAAAACGATATGCAACAACAAGGACGGCACGATCGGGATTCTCCATTATTTTAACTTTACGCCCTTCGGCAATTTGTCGGAGGGTTTTTATTTGTGTATAATTCCTAATAGACAGACGTATCATCTTTGAATTTGAAGGGCAGGGAAATCATGTTACATCAATTTTCACGAAATGAATTAGCAGTAGGCAAAGAAGGAATCGAATTACTGAAAGGTACAACAGTAGCTGTACTTGGCGTCGGCGGAGTAGGTTCTTTCGCTGCTGAAGCGTGTGCCAGAAGTGGCGTAGGGCGGATTATACTGGTTGACAAAGATAATGTCGACATCACCAATATCAACCGCCAATTGGTCGCCAACTTATCAACCGTCGGCAAATCAAAAGCCGGTGTGATGAAAGACCGCATTGCAGACATCAACACGGAATGTGAAGTGATTTCTTTACATATGTTTTACACGGAAGAAACGTATGAAGAGTTTTTCAGCTACGAGCCGGATTATGTCATTGATGCATCCGACACGATGATTTATAAAGTCCATTTGATGCAGGAATGCTACAAGCGTGGAGTCAAAATCATTTCAAGCATGGGTGCTGCGAATAAAACCGACCCGACGCGTTTCCAGATTGCTGATATTTCTAAAACACATACCGATCCATTAGCAAAAATCATTCGCAAAAAATTACGCGAAGCCGGAATTCGCAAAGGCATTCCGGTTGTGTTTTCTGATGAAAGCCCGATCGTGATACGCGAAGACGTTGTAGGTACAGTCGGCAAGCCGGATGCAGCTATCCGCAAAGCAAAAATGCCGCCAAGTTCCAATGCGTTCACGCCGTCAACTGTCGGCTTGATCTGCGCCAGTTGGGTAGTCAACGATATCACCCGTTCGATTCCAATTGAACGCGTGCGAAATAATTAAAGAAAAGCCGGCTCGCAACTTGAGCCGGCTTTTGTTTGGGAATTTGTATGAGATATTTTGAACGCTTATAAAACTTTTTTAACGCACATAGAAAGACGGATGCCAAAAGAAAGAGCGCTTTTCGCTGGCGAAAAGCATCAAAATTGGTCTTGAAGTTTGGTTTTGGTTGTCGAATTTTGTTGAACGCAAATAAACCTTTCGCGAACGCAAATAAAAGTTTTTAAACGCAAATAAAACCTCTATGAACGCAAATAAAATAAGAAAAAGCCTTTCCGCGAACGAAAATGGCTTTTTCTCATCATTTTTTCTTCCGGAACGACTTCAGTTTCTCGTAAATTCCAGCATATTTCTTTTCCGCACCGGCGATGACCGGCTGATAATACTCCGCGGACTTCACTTCTTTCGGCAAATAATCCTGGTCGACCCAGCCGCCGAACGATCCAAGCGGCGTATCGTGCGGATATTTATAGCCGCCGTGCCCGAGTTCGGCTGCACCGGCGTAATGTCCGTCGCGCAGATGCATCGGGATATCGCCGGTATCACCTTTGTTGATTGCGGCAATGGCTGCATCAATCGCTTTGTAGGCGGAATTGGATTTTTCCGACAAGCACATTTCAGCGACGGCTTGGGCGAGCGGAATGCGGGCTTCCGGCAAGCCAAGACGGTCTGCCGCTTGGCAAGCAGCCAGCACATGGCCGCCAACTTGCGGGTTGGCGAGGCCGATGTCTTCGTATGCCATAACCAGTAAACGCCGCGTCACAGCGGTCAAGTCGCCATTCTCCAGTAAATGCCCCAAATAATACATGGCGGCATTCACATCGCTGCCGCGCACCGATTTTTGCAGGGCGGACAGCAGGTTGAAGAAATGGGAGCCTTTTTTATCACCAAAAACGCCAACACGTTTAATCATCTGTTCAACCATTTGGTCTTCAACGATATATTTGCCGTCGCGTTCATCTGAAGCGACAACGATCGATTCGAGCATCGTCAATGCTTTGCGGGCATCTCCGTTGGTGCCGTCGGCGATGCGTTCGACTTGCGCCGGTGATATTTCAATCTCATAATTGCCAAGCCCGCGTTTTGGATCGGTTAAGGCGTTGTTCAAAAGCTGGACGATGTCTTCATGTGTCAGCCGCTTGAG
The DNA here is from genome assembly GCF_057748275.1 of Planococcus sp. VCh962. Taxonomy (NCBI): domain Bacteria; kingdom Bacillati; phylum Bacillota; class Bacilli; order Caryophanales; family Caryophanaceae; genus Planococcus; species Planococcus sp. VCh962. The sequence goes on along the minus strand of NZ_JBYLHS010000001.1, from coordinate 1,215,051 downwards.
CTGCTTGATTTCGCCGCAGCGGGAGCGGATCGCCGGGTTGACGTCATGGAATGGATTTTCAGTGGTCGCCCCGATCAGCACGATTGCGCCGCTTTCAACATGCGGCAATAGCGCATCTTGCTGGAGCTTATTGAAACGGTGGATTTCGTCCAAAAACAGCAGGACTTTTCCGGTGATGCGTGCTTCTCCGACCACTTCTTCGACATCTTTTTTTCCGGATGTTGTGGCATTCAATGCGATGAACGGCAGTTTCGAAGTACCGGCGATGGCGTGGGCGATGGATGTTTTGCCGATTCCCGGCTCGCCGTACAGCAGCAGTGACGGCACATGGCCGTTCTGTATCATTTTATATAATGCCGTATGCGGTCCGATGACATGTTGCTGTCCGACAACTTCATCGATTGTCCGCGGACGCATGCGAAAAGCTAAAGGTTCGTTCTGCAAATCAAAAACTCCTTCCGTACATTCGTTCTATCAGTATATCGTTTCACCAAATAAAAGTCATTGCAAGTCCATTTCACGCAACTATGATATACTATTTTGAAGAATAATTGGAATCTGATTCAGGGGTGTAATAATGAAAATATCAACCAAAGGCCGTTACGGTTTAACTATTATGATCGCGTTAGGAAAACATTATGGAGAAGGTCCGATTCCGCTCCGCAAAATTGCAGCGGAATATGATTTGTCTGAAGCTTATTTAGAGCAGCTTGTCGGGCCGCTTCGAAATTCCGGCCTGGTTAAAAGTGTGCGCGGCGCATATGGCGGCTATATGCTGACGCGTTCACCGAAAGAAATTTCAGCCGGTGATGTCATCCGTGTCCTCGAAGGGCCGATTCAGCCGGTTGAAGGCATCGAAGACGAGGCGCAGCCGCAGCGTGAATTATGGGTCCGCATCCGGGACGCAGTGAAAAATGTACTGGACACGACTACGATTGAAGATTTAACCAAAACGCAAGACACCGATAACGAAAACTATATGTTTTATATATAAGGAGTCAGTCAAAATGAATCGAATTTATTTAGACCATGCGGCCACTTCTCCGATGCATCCGGAAGTGGCTGATGTATTTTCACAAGCGCTCGGGACGGTATTCGGCAATCCATCGAGCATCCACGGAACGGGAAGAATCGCGCGAAAAGCATTGGATGATGCGCGCCGCATTTTTGCGAAAAGCATCAACGCCGATGACCCGGAAATCATCTTTACGAGCGGCGGAACGGAAGCGGATAATTTCGCGATTTTCGGTACGGCGGCCAAAAAGCACGGAAAACACATCATCACTTCTGCCATTGAGCATCATGCCGTTCTCCACGCTTGTGCTAAATTGGAAAGCGATGGCTATGACATCACGTATTTGCCAGTTGACAAAAACGGCCTCGTGCGAGCAGAAGACGTGAAAAATGCACTGAGGGACGATACAATTTTAGTGACCATCATGCTGGGCAATAATGAAATCGGAACCGTCCAGCCTATTGCAGAAATTGGTGAGCTCTTAAAAGATACCGATGTTACGTTCCATACCGATGCTGTCCAGGCATACGGCGTTTTGCCGATTGATGTGGAAGGGCTGCATGTGGATCTGTTGTCAGTATCTGCCCATAAGCTGAATGGACCGAAAGGCATCGGCTTTTTATACCAGCGCAAAGGCACGCCGCTCGCTCCGTTATTATATGGCGGGGAACAGGAACGGAAGCGCCGCGCAGGAACTGAAAACGTCCCGGCCATCACGGCGTTCGCCAAAGCGTTGGAAATTTCACTCGCGACGATGGAGCAGAAGCAAACTGCCTACCAGCAGTATAAAGAAATTTTCAAAAACGTCCTCCGGCAGGAAGGCGTTGAATTCAAGGAAAACGGCATAAACCAGATGCCGCATATCCTGAACCTCAGCTTGCCTGGAATCGACATCGAGTCGTTTCTCGTCAACTTGGATCTTGCCGGAATTTCGGCATCCAGTGGCTCCGCTTGTACAGCAGGGTCGATTGATCCATCGCATGTTCTCGTTGCCATGTACGGCGAACAGGCGGAAGAATTGCGAAATTCGATCCGCTTCAGCTTTGGCATCGGCTTGGCCGATGAACACATAACAGAAGCTGCTGAAAAGACAGCTAAAATCAGTAAGCGCTTGGCGCTAAAATGAAAAGGTGATTATAAATGACTGCGAAAGCACCACAAGATACACGTGTTGTCGTCGGCATGTCCGGAGGGGTCGACTCTTCGGTTGCCGCGTATTTATTAAAAGAACAGGGCTATGACGTCATCGGGATCTTCATGAAAAACTGGGACGACACCGATGAAAATGGCTTCTGTACAGCAACGGAAGATTACGAAGATGTGATCCGTGTCTGCAACCAAATCGGCATTCCGTATTATGCCGTCAACTTTGAGAAACAGTATTGGGATAAAGTGTTCACATATTTCCTGGAAGAATACAAAGCAGGGCGCACCCCGAATCCGGACGTGATGTGCAATAAAGAAATCAAGTTCAAAGCATTTTTGGAGCATGCACTGAGCCTCGGTGCGGATTATTTGGCGACCGGCCATTATGCGCAAGTCCAGCATATGGAAAATGGCGAAACGAAAATGCTGCGCGGCAAAGACAATAACAAAGACCAAACGTATTTCCTCAACCAATTGAATCAGGAGCAATTGACGAAAGTCATGTTCCCGATCGGCCATATGGAAAAGAAACGGGTGCGTGAAATCGCACTTGAAGCCGGGCTTGCGACTGCTACGAAAAAAGATTCCACTGGCATTTGTTTTATTGGTGAACGCAATTTCAAGGAATTTCTCGGCCAATATCTTCCGGCACAACCCGGTTCGATGGAAACGCTGGACGGCGTGAAAAAAGGAAGCCATGACGGCTTGATGTATTACACCATCGGCCAGCGCCAAGGCCTTGGCATCGGCGGAGCAGGAGACCCGTGGTTTGTTATCGGCAAAGACTTGGAAAAGAATATTTTATACGTCGGCCAGAACATCAATCATGAAGCTTTGTTCTCTGACAGCCTGACAGCAGTAAACTTGAGTTTCACTTCTGATACGGCTCCAACTGGTACATTGAAATGCACAGCGAAATTCCGTTACCGTCAAGCGGATGTCGGTGTTACCGTTGAATTTAAAGGCGAAGAAGCGATTGTGACCTTTGACGAACCCGTTCGTGCCATTACACCGGGACAAGCGGTTGTTTTTTATGACGGCGAAGAATGCCTGGGCGGTGGAACCATCGACCGTGTGTTTAAAAACGGTGCTCGTTTAGAATATGTAGGTTAATAGGAGAGACGATGATGAATTATAACGAAATCGGCATTCAAGCCCTTCAAGAAGGCAATACCGAAGAAGCCATCAAAGCGTTTACGCAGGCGATTGAAGAAGAGCCGAACAATCCGCTTGGCTATATCAATTTCGGCCATGTACTGACATCAATGGACGATGTGGAGCGGGCGGAGCGTTTTTTCCAAAAAGCGATTGTGCTGGACGAAACTTCTGCTACCGCTTATTACGGCTTGGCAAATCTGTATTTCAATGTGGAGCGCTATGCAGAAGCATTGAAACTGTATGAGAAAGCGGTGAAATACGGACTTGAAGGAGCGGACGCGCATTTTATGATCGGCAAATGCTTCGAGAAACTGGAGCAGCCGAAACTGGCGCTTCCGTATCTTCAGCGTGCGGTCGAATTGGATCCGAATGATGCCCAGGCGCGTTTGAGCTACGGCATAACGCTTGCTTCGATGGAATTGTTCGAGCTGGCGGAACCGCAATTTCTGGAAGTGCTTGCGCAGGATTCGGAGCATGCGGATGCGCATTATAACCTGGGTGTTCTTTACGCGGTATCCACAGACCGTGTCCAAGATGCCATGCATCACTTGAAACAAGCTTATACACTCGATGAACGCAATGAAATGGCGCGTTACGCTTATGATATGATTGCTTCAAAACTACAATAAAACTGTGAAAGGAGACGGCAAATATGACCGGACAAATTGATTTATTCCATGAAGAAGCACAATTCGTGTTGGGTCGGCCAGTCGTCTCGATTTTTCACAATCCCCAAAATCTATTTTCCATCGCCAAAGTGAAAATCCAGGAAACCAATACCTCTTATCCAGAAAAGGAAATCATCGTTTCTGGCTATTTCCCGAAACTGTCGCTTGAGGAACAATACCGTTTTACGGGGGCTGTGAAAAATCATCCGAAATATGGTGTCCAGTTCCAAGTCAAAACTTTCACGAAAGAAGTTCCGGAAACCGAACAAGGCATCATCCATTATTTGTCGAGTGACATGTTTAATGGCATCGGCCGCAAAACGGCAGAGACAATCGTCAAAAAACTAGGCAAAGACGCCATCAAAAAGATTTTGGAAGACCCGGAAGCGCTTGATGTCGTACCGCGTCTGTCAGATGACAAAAAAGATACAATCCGTTCGACGCTTCAGATGAACCTGGGGTTGGAGCGGGTCATGATCCAGTTGAACGACTGGGGATTCGGTCCGCAAGTCGGCATGCGCATATACCAGGCGTACCGCGAAGAAACCATCGATATCCTGACCAAGAACCCTTATCGGCTGATTGAAGAAATCGAAGGGATCGGGTTCCAGCGCGCCGATGAACTGGGCGCAAAACTCGGCATTACCGGCAGCCACCCGGACCGTATTAAAGCTTCGATCCTGCATTTATTGAACCAGGCGTCGCTGTCGGAAGGCCATGTCTATGTCGATGCTAAAACATTGATTCCACTCGTTAAAGAAATGCTTGAAATAAACCCGCGAGATGAAATACCGATTGAATTGATTTCAAAAGCGATGATTGAGTTGAATGAAGAAGGCAAAGTGGCAGGGGAAAAAACCCGGCTTTATTTGCCGTCGCTTTATTATTCAGAACTGGGCATCGCAACGAAACTGGAAACGATGCTGGCTTCCCAAGCGAAACGCGACCGCTTTCCGGCATCGGAAGTAAGGCGTGCACTCGGTGAAGCGGAAGAACGGCTCGAGGTGAATTATGCCGAAACGCAAGTGGAAGCCATCGAAAACAGCATCAATTCGTCGGTCATGATCTTGACCGGAGGGCCAGGAACCGGGAAAACAACGGTTGTCCGCGGCTTAGTCGAAGTGTATGCCGAGCTCCATGGCTTGTCGCTCGATCCAAAAGAATATGCCAAGAAAAAAGAGCCGTTCCCGATCATTCTGGCGGCGCCTACAGGGCGGGCAGCCAAACGTCTCAGTGAATCGACGGACCTTCCAGCGATGACGATCCATCGTTTGCTGGGCTTTAACGGACAGGAAAAAGAAGAAGAAACCGAACGGGATATCGAAGGCCGCTTGATCATCATCGATGAAATGTCGATGGTCGATACTTGGCTGGCGCATCAATTGCTGAAAGCCGTGCCTGAAGATGCCCAGATCATTTTTGTCGGGGACCAGGATCAATTGCCGCCAGTCGGACCAGGCCAAGTGCTGCGCGATTTATTGGAATCAAAACGCATTCCGACAGTCGAGTTGACCGATATTTACCGGCAGTCATCCGGATCTTCGATCATCGAACTGGCCCACCAAATGAAAGTCGGCCAGCTGCCGGATGATATCACCGCGAAAACAGCGGACCGTTCGTTCATTAAAGCGGGACCCGATCAAGTTTCGGAAGTAGTCGAGAAAGTGGTGAAGAGTGCCCTTGCAAAAGGGCATTCCATCAAAGACATCCAAGTGCTGGCGCCGATGTATAAAGGCCCGGCCGGCATTGATGCACTCAACCGCATGATCCAGGAAATGGTCAACCCGAATAAAGACGGCAAGCGGAAAGAGCTCGTCTTCGGCGACATTACCTACCGCATCGGCGACAAAGTGCTGCAGCTTGTCAACCAGCCGGAAAGCAATGTTTTTAATGGCGATATGGGAGAAGTCGTCGCCATCATGAAAGCGAAAGAAACGGTCGAGAAGCAGGATATGCTCGTGGCTTCTTTCGACGGCATTGAAGTGGAATACCAGCGCAGCGATTTGAACCAGCTGACGCTCGCATATTGCTGCTCGATTCATAAATCACAGGGTTCGGAATTTCCGACGGTGATCATGCCGGTTGTCCGCAGCTATATGAAAATGCTGCGCCGCAATTTATTGTATACGGGAATCACGCGAAGCAAGGATTTTCTGATTCTATGCGGCGACCCGCAAGTGTTCCGCTACGGCGTTGAGCGGACTGACGATGTCCAGCGCATGACGACCTTGAGAGAACGCCTGCAATTGCCTGAAGAAGAAACGGCTGCCACAGAAGCGGAATCAATCGCCGCCGAAACCAAAGAGCCGGCGGAAAAAGTTAAAGAACCGGCCGGCCCGGTGAGTTTGACTGCAGAAAACGCCAACACGATCCATCCACTGATCGGCATGGAAGGCATCAAGCCGCAGGATTTTCTTGAAGCATGAAAAAGCGCCCATCGCGGGCGCTTTTTTCAGGTAGAATCGTATTTTCTCTCCAATGGATCGTATTTATGCCGTTGCTGGTCGTATTTTTCTCATTACTGGTCGTATTTCAGGCGCAACTGGTCGTATTTTCAAAAAGGCTGCAAGGCTTTATGGAATACGACCCAACAATCGTCTCTATTGACACGGCCAAGCTTTTTTCTATATAATTCTAACTATACTAATAAACAACACCTAGATGGAGACAGTATAAAATTCGCATCCGCTTAGAAAAAGGTTCCCCGGCTGAAAGAACCTTCGATATGCAGTTTTAGAAAGCTACTCCGGAGTGCAGCTAATCCCTGCCGTAAAGCCGCGTTAAGGCGTAATGAGAGACATGGGCGAATGTTGCCTGTGTAATTAGGGTGGTACCGCGAAATAAAGCCTTCGTCCCTTGCGCAAGCGCAAGAGATGAGGGCTTTTTATTATGTTTGAGGAGGAATACAGATGAAAACCATGAAGACGATGAAAGCTGCAGACATCAGAAGATTATATCTCGAATTCTTTAAAGAAAAAGGCCATGACCAGGAGCCGAGCGCACCGCTTGTGCCTTTTGAGGACCCTTCGTTGCTATGGATCAACAGCGGCGTGGCAACACTGAAAAAATATTTTGATGGACGTGTGATTCCGGAGAATCCGAGAATCGTCAACGCCCAAAAATCTATCCGGACGAATGATATCGAGAACGTCGGGAAAACGGCCCGCCACCATACTTTCTTTGAAATGCTAGGGAACTTCTCAATCGGTGATTACTTTAAAAAAGAAGCGATTCACTGGGCATGGGAATTCTTGACCGATGACCGCTGGATGGGCTTTGAACCGGAAAAATTATCGGTGACGATCCACCCGGAAGATGAAGAAGCATACGAGATCTGGCTCAATGAAGTCGGCGTACCGGCTGAACGCATCATCCGCCTCGAAGGGAACTTCTGGGATATCGGCGAAGGCCCGAGCGGCCCGAACTCCGAAATTTTCTATGACCGCGGAGAATCCTACGGCAATGACCTGAACGATCCTGAACTGTATCCGGGCGGCGAGAATGACCGTTACTTGGAAGTCTGGAACTTGGTGTTCTCCCAGTTTAACCACAATTCGGACAACACTTACACACCGCTGCCGAAGCAGAACATCGATACCGGAATGGGACTGGAGCGCATGGCTTCGGTAGTGCAGGACGTTCCGACAAACTTCGATACTGATTTGTTCATGCCGATCATCCAAAAAACCGAAGAGATTTCCGGCAAGAAATACGGTGAAGACAAAGAAGCCGATATGGCGTTCAAAGTCATTGCAGACCATGTACGCACCGTCGCTTTTGCAATTGGTGACGGAGCATTGCCGTCGAATGAAGGCCGTGGTTATGTATTGAGAAGATTATTGCGCCGCGCTGTCCGTTTTGCAAAAAAACTGGGCATCGAAAAACCGTTCATGTATGAGCTGGTGCCGGTTGTTGGCGATATCATGAAAGACTTCTATCCAGAAGTCACCGAGAAGCAGGATTTTATTACCCGCGTCATGAAATTGGAAGAAGAACGCTTCCACGAAACGCTTCACGATGGACTGGCGATTTTGTCGGCAGTCGTTGAACAGCAAAAAGCGGCAGGCCACATGGAAATTCCAGGAGAAGACGCTTTCCGTCTTTACGATACGTATGGTTTCCCGGTGGAGTTGACGGAGGAATACGCGGAAGAAAGCGGCATGGCAATCGATCATGCAGGCTTTGAAGCGGCAATGGAAGCCCAGCGCGACCGTGCCCGTAAAGCGCGTCAAAACGTCAACTCAATGCAGACACAATCAGAGGTGCTCGGCAGCATTACAGAACCAAGCGAATTTATCGGTTACAGCTTAACGGCAGCTGAAGCGCATGTGTTGGCAATCATCAAAGACGGTGAATTGGTAGACAGCGCCCAAGAAGGCGAAGAAGTGCAAGTGATTTTGGATCAGACACCATTCTATGCGGAAAGCGGCGGCCAGATTGCGGACCGCGGGACGTTGAGCAACGATTTGGTACAGGCATCGGTCCTTGATGTTAAAAAAGCGCCGAACGGCCAAAACTTGCATTCGGTGCGTGTCGATTCCGGTGAATTGACGAAATCGGCTGTTTACGCGGAAGTGGATGCAAGCGAGCGCCGTCATACGGTGAAAAACCATACAGCGACGCACCTTTTGCACCAAGCGCTTAAAGACGTTCTCGGAACCCATGTTAACCAAGCGGGATCGTACGTCGGGCCAGACCGCCTGCGTTTTGACTTCTCCCATTTTGGGCAAGTAACAAAAGAAGAGCTGGAGCAGATCGAACAAATCGTCAACGAAAAAATTTGGAACGGCATCGATGTGAAGACCGGCTACCATAACCTGCAGGAAGCGAAAGACATGGGAGCGATGGCATTATTCGGTGAAAAATACGGCGACGTTGTGCGCGTGGTTGAAATTGGCCGTTATTCACTTGAACTTTGCGGCGGTGTCCATGTCGTCAATACGTCGGAAATCGGCGTCTTCAAGATTGTGTCGGAAAGCGGCATTGGTGCCGGCATCCGCCGCATCGAAGCGGTCACTGGCAAAGGGGCTTATGAGAACTTCAAAGACAGCGAGCGGACGCTTGAAGAAGCAGCTAGCCTGTTGAAATCTTCTCCTAAAGACCTTGTCCAGAAAGTCCAGACGTTCCAACAGGAAATGAAAGGGCTGCAGCGTGAAAACGAATCACTGATGGCGAAAATTTCGAATGCCCAGTCTTCTGAATTATTAAGTTCCGCACGCCAAGTCGGCGATATTACAGTGCTTTCTACGAAAGTGGAAGCGAAAGACAATAACCAGCTGCGCCAAATCATGGATGACTTGAAGCAGAAATTTGAAAAGGCAGTTATCGTTCTTGGTGCGACAGATGGAGAAAAAGTGATGCTGATTGCTGGTGTCACAAAAGATTTGGCAGGCGGGAACTATCATGCTGGACAAATCGTCAAACACGTAGCAGAACAGTGCGGAGGCAAGGGCGGCGGCCGTCCGGATATGGCGATGGCAGGCGCGAAAAACCCGGAAAAACTGGACGAAGCCTTGGAATCTGTCTACAACTTGCTCAAATAGGTTTAATAAATACCCAAAATCGTTTATAATATAATTCAGACAGCGAGAGCGGTTTTCTCCTATCTAGATCCGAAAGCGAGGTGCTTGTCGTGAGTTCATTTGATCAAACTATGAAATTCAATCCGTCTGATGAATCGATGGAGCAGGAAGTGAAGCAAGTGATGCTTCAAGTCCATGCTGCACTCGAGGAAAAAGGCTATAACCCGATCAATCAGATTGTCGGATATTTATTATCAGGTGATCCGGCTTATATTCCTCGCCATCAGGATGCACGCAATATGATCCGCAAACTCGAACGGGATGAAATTCTGGAAGAGCTTGTAAAGTTCTATATCAAAAAGAATAATGAGGAATAAGCATGAGAACAATGGGACTGGATGTCGGTTCAAAAACAATCGGAGTTGCCATCAGTGATGCGCTTGGCTGGACAGCCCAAGGCATCGAGACGGTGAAAATCAACGAGTCTGCGGGAGATTTTGGATTAGCGCGCTTAGGCGAATTAATCAAGTCATACGAAGTCACCCAAGTCGTGGTCGGTTATCCGAAAAACATGAACAATTCAATTGGTCCGCGAGCCGAAGCGTCGGAAAAGTTTGCAGCATTGCTTGAAGAAGCGTATGATATACCGGTGGTCCTTTGGGATGAACGTCTGACGACAATGGCAGCGGAAAAGATGCTGATTTCAGCTGACGTCAGCCGGAAAAACCGCAAAAAAGTGATCGACAAGATGGCAGCGGTCATGATTTTGCAAGGCTATCTTGATTTTAAAAAATAATGAGGTGACGCAAATGGAACACGGACAAGAACACATTACAGTCGTTGATGAAAACGGCAACGAGCAGCTTTTTGAAGTACTATTCACATTTGAATCAGAAGAATTCGGGAAATCGTACGTATTGTATTACCCGGTAGGCGCTGAAGAAGATGAGGATGGCGAAATTGAAATCCAAGCTTCTTCATTCACTGAAAATGAAGACACAGACGGCAAAATTGCCGGCGGCGAATTACGCCCTGTTGAAACTGATGCCGAGTGGGACATGATCGAAGAAATGCTGAACACGTTCCTTGAGGAAGAAGAAGAGAACGAAGAGCTTTAATTTAATGGAGTAAGGGCGGAATTGAAAGCAGATTCCGCCTTTTTCTTTTGTCAGGAATTAGGTATACTGATAATGTGAAACTTCATCCAATGAGGCTTATTTACCTCCAGCGGGAGTTAAATCAACCAATCGGGTTTTTATGACCAGTAGCTATTTCCATCCGAAAGGCTTACTGGCCATTGAAACGGGATAAAGCAAAAAGCTAAGGGGGGGAACCCGTGGACAAGCAGTCGAAGAAAGATATCATGTTCGAACGGATGAGTGAAAAGAAAAAAGAAGTGAAAATTGTCCGTCGAATTGTGTTCATCATCACATTGGTCCTATTGATCGTAGTGGGCATTGCAGGGTTTCAAGCCTATAACTATGTGACGAATGCACTGAAACCGGTAGATCCGGATTCGGAAAAAGTGGTGAACATTGAAGTGCCGATCGGCTCAAATCTGGACAGCATCTCCGCATTGCTGGAAGAAAACGGATTGATCGCCGATGCACGCATCTACAAGTATTATGTGAAATTTAAAAATCAAGCTGATTTCCAAGCCGGGACATATGGGCTGTTGCCTTCAATGACGCTTGATGAAATTACCGAAAGCCTGAAAACCGGGAAAGTTTACCGCGAACCGCTTTTCAATATTACAGTGCCAGAAGGCTTGACAATCGACCAGATTGCTGAAAATGTCATAGCCAAAAAGACGAAATTCACAGCAGAAGAATTTTTGGCAAAAGTACAGGATCCGCAATACATTGATGAATTGATGGTCAAGCATCCTACTTTGCTGACGGATGAAATCAAAGGCGAAAATGTCCGCTATGCTTTAGAAGGATATTTATTCCCTGCGACTTACGCGTTTTATGAAGAAGATCCTTCTTTGGAATTAATTATAGAGCAAATGCTTGAGGCGACAGAGGCAAATGTCGTACAATATCAAGCGGTACTTGAAGAGATGGGGAAAACGCCGCACTGGCTTCTGACCTTCGCTTCATTGCTTGAAGAAGAAGCGACAGCACAGTCTGACCGGCAGACGATTGCCAGCGTGTTTTATAACCGCCTGGAAGCGGATATGCCGCTGCAGACAGACCCTACGGTCATTTATGCGATGGGCGAACACAAAAAGCGCTTATTTAACAAAGACTATCAATTCGAGCATCCTTACAGTACCTATACCAACAAAGGATTGCCTCCTGGCCCGATTGCTTCTGCTGGAGCGTCATCTATCCAGGCAGTACTAGATCCAGCGGATACGAAATATATGTATTTCCTGGCAGATTCCACTGGGAAAAATCATTTTGCCATAACGTATGAAGAGCATTTGGCGAACCGCGATAAATATATCGGCCAATAAAGTGAAACTGTAACCAGCGGGAGTATCATCCCCGCTGGTGAACAGCAGAACATAGGCTAAGAACGCCGCGTCCTGCGGCAACGCCTATGTGACCGACATCCTATCGGCCTCAATCGGGCTTTTACGGACAGTGGTTTTCCGTTCGAAGAAGCGGAAACCTTACTGACCCGTTAAAGCGGGATAAAGTGAAACTCCCGCTGCTATGACGCAGTGATGAAGAACCGCAAAAGCACGGTGAATAAAACAAGAAGGAAGCGGTCTCGCTTTCCTTCTTGTTTTATGTTAGTATAGGAAGTAATTTTTGCGGCAGGTAAAAAGGAGCTTTTGGAAATGGAAGATCAAGATCGACTGCCGAAGACATTAGCGGCAATAAAAAGCTACGCGGAAGAGCATCACGTTCCGATTATGGAAGAGAAAGGCATTAGCGAGCTTGTTGAACTTTTACAGAGCCAGCAGCCAAAATCGATTCTGGAAATTGGTGCAGCAATTGGATTTTCCGCTATCAAGATGGCTTCTGAATTGCCGGATTGCCAGATTGATACCATCGAACGCGATGATGGCCGGTATAGTAAAGCCGTGGAATTCATCGGACAATCCGGTCTGGAAAAACGAATACGGATTTTTCACGGAGATGCGCTTGAGCTGGATCTGGATATTCTGGAACCGGCATATGACGCTATTTTTATAGATGCCGCTAAAGGCCAGTACGAGCGGTTTTTTGAAAAATACGAACCTCTTTTGTCTGAACGGGGAACCGTTTATTGTGACAATATGCATATGCATGGTTTGGCAGAACAGGAAATACAGGATGTTCCGAGAAGAAAACGGACGATGATCCGGAACTTAAGAAAATTTAAAGAACGAATGTTAAATCATCCATCTTATGAAACGACGCTGCTGTCTGCCGGAGATGGAATCATGATTTGCAGAAAAAAGACGCAGGAAAAATAATGAAGTTTGCAAGGAGCTTGAAAGAATGTCTAAAAACCGTCCGGTCGTAATCGGAATCGCAGGTGGTTCGGGCTCAGGTAAAACGAGCGTTACGAATTCCATTTATGAAGTATTCAAGGATCACTCAGTAGTAGTGATCGAACAGGATTATTACTATAAAGACCAAAGTCATTTAGCGTTTGAAGAACGTTTGAAAACCAACTATGACCATCCGCTGGCGTTTGATACAGATTTACTGATTGAACATATCAATAAGCTGCTGCAGCGGCAGCCAATCGAAAAACCGGTTTATAATTATGCGTTACATACGCGTTCAGATGAAAAGGTGCTGATTGAACCGAAAGACGTCATCATCCTAGAAGGAATCCTGGTTCTTGATGACCAGCGCCTCCGTGATTTGATGGATATCAAATTATTTGTGGACACGGATGCAGATTTGCGCATCATCCGCCGTTTGCTGCGGGATATTAATGAGCGTGGACGGACCATTGATTCCGTCATTGAGCAATATTTGAAAGTTGTGCGCCCTATGCATAACCAGTTTATAGAGCCGACCAAACGATATGCCGATGTGATCATTCCAGAAGGCGGGCAAAATGAAGTAGCAATCGATTTAATGGTTACAAAAATTAAAACAATTCTTGAATAGATTGACAGTTTATAATATGATGAGACCAGACTGACGGAGGTTTCCAAAAATCATCCAAAGTCAGCAGTTTAAGGAGTGGGGAATAATGGCGAACGAAAAACAATTTCCAATGACAGCTGCAGGAAAGCAGAAGTTGGAGGAAGAACTGGATTTCTTAAAAACTGTAAAACGGAAAGAAGTCGTTGAGCGGATTAAAATAGCTCGCAGTTTTGGGGATTTATCCGAGAACTCTGAGTATGATTCGGCTAAAGAAGATCAAGCATTTGTCGAAGGCCGTATTTCTACTTTGGAATCGATGATCCGAAATGCAGTTATCATAAATGAAAATGAATTAGATAAAGATATCGTCCGTTTAGGGACAACTGTAACTTTTGTAGAAGTCCCGGACGGCGAAGAAGAATCATATACAATTGTCGGATCAGCAGAAGCGGATCCTCTTGAAGGCCGCATTTCCAATGATTCGCCTATTGCCAAAAGCATGATTGGACGTACAATTGGCGAAAACGTTAAAGTTCTGACTCCAGGTGGCGAAATGGAAATTAAGATCGTTTCAATTACCTGATTTGGACAGCCATTCTTTGTGAGAATGGCTGTTTTTTTAAAAAAGGCCGAAATGAAACATTTCTTTTGTTAAAACGTCAAATTTGTAACATAGCATTATGCTAAAATAATTTGAAGAGGGGGCAAGAATATGAATGATGAAAAAAAACCTTATCCTTCTCGTTTGAATAAAAAGAACCGGTCGAATTCCATTCTTAATATGATGATTGGGTTGGTATTTACATTAATTCTAATAACCGGGGCTTTTATCTTCCTGGATAATGGCGAACAAAACGCCCAAGAGCCGGAATCTGTGCAAATCACCACAGACACTGAACAGCAAACGAGTGGAGAAGAAAGCAATACAGAAAAAGCAGACGCCACGGAAGATGCAGGACAGGATTCTGAAGCTCAAGAAGAAGAAACAGATGAAGCAGCTGAAAATGAAGATGAAAAAACATCAGAAGCTGAAAAAACAAAAGAAGGCAAAGTAACAGTCGGCGGCAAGATTACACGCGAAGCGTCAAATGATCCCATCGTGGCAGAATCGGTCATCAATACGAGCTGGGAGCCAATCGGTACAACTCAAACCGGCGATCATGTGTCAATTTATGAAAAAGATTCAGTTGACTGGAATGAAAAAATCAAAGCTATTACATATGCGACAGGTTTAGCTGAAGACAATATGTATGTTATGATGATAAAAAATGGCGGTGGCCCTCAAAAGTCGATTGGTGTTGTCCAGTCTAAAGATCAATCTCAAAAATACCGTGTCCATTTAGAATGGATTGACGGCAAAGGCTGGAAACCCGTGAAAATGGATGTATTGAAAACACTGGAAGGCGCCTATTAATAAGGCGTCTTTTTTTTGAATAAAATTCATTGGCGAGAGGAAGTTGGAAAAATGAAAATTGGTGTAATTGGTGCAATGGAAGAAGAAGTGGAATTATTAAGAGGAAGCTTGGAAAATGCCCAAAATGAAGAAATTGCAAATTGCGAATTTACTTCAGGTACATACAAAGGCCAGGAAGTCGTTCTGTTGAAGAGCGGCATCGGCAAAGTAAATGCGGCAATGTCGACAACTCTTCTTCTTCAGCAATTTAAACCGGATATCGTGATCAATACCGGATCTGCCGGAGGATTCGACCAAGACCTTGAAGTCGGCGCTATTGTGATTTCAGACGAAGTCCGCCACCACGATGTTGACGTAACGGTCTTCGGGTATGAAATGGGCCAAGTGCCGCAATTGCCTGCCGCATTCCGTTCAGATGAAAATTTGATATCCATTGCAGTTAAAGCAGTTGAGGAATTGGGAGAACATCCCTATGCAGTCGGATTGATTGCTACCGGAGATTCCTTTATGAACGATGCAGAGCGTGTGGAGAAAGTGCGTGGATTCTTTCCGGACATGAAGGCATCCGAAATGGAAGCTGCTGCAGTTGCACAGGTATGCCATCAATTTAATGTGCCATTTGTGGTGATCCGGGCGTTATCTGATATTGCCGGCAAAGAATCGAATATTTCCTTCGACGAATTTTTGCCAGTGGCTGCGAAACATTCTACAGAAATTGTTTTAAACGTTGTAGAACGTTTGGCTGCCAAATAAAAAAGCTGGAAGCGTTGTATCCAACGCTTCCAGCTTTTATACTTTTCGAAGAGTAAAAGTGCTGATCATTAATAAAGAACAAATAATAAAAAGAAACATATAAGCAACAGGCGGAATTACTGAAATACCGAAATAAGATAAAGTTACGACAGTTCCGGCTGCTGTTATCGGCAAGCCGATAAAGAAACCGGTTGTTTCAGAGATATTGAAGCGTGCAAGACGGAAAGCGCCGCTGGCGATATAGATGACCGTGAACACCATGCCGGTTACTCCGAAATCAACCAGCACAAGCTCATAAATTAAAATGGCCGGTGCTATACCAAACGATATGATGTCGCTCATGGAATCCAATTGTTTACCGAGTTCCGATTCCTGGTTAAGTTTCCTGGCAACCATGCCATCAAAACGATCCAAAAATGCGGCAATAAAAATAAATAGCACACTATAGCTGTAAAACTCGTTGAGTGCCGCCATTAAGGAAGCGCCGCCGAAAGCCATATTGCCTATTGTCAGCACGTTTGCTGCCTGTGATCTTAATTTTTTAATTGTGTGATCCATTCGTTCCAATATCAGCAATGGAAGACACTCCTTTTTTTTGTAAACTTCTTCACTTCATTATACTGTGAAAGAACAAAAAATGGTAGACTATTTTAAGCAATGGAGGTGTCTGTGTGAAAAAAAAGCTTTATCAGAGATCGATTGAACTAACAAACGGGCCGATTACATCAGGCTTGATACGTTCTTTCGCCCAATCTGCTGCAAGCAGATGGGTGATTCCAAATTATATCAAAACTTACAAAATACCAACGGCCGATATTGAAAATCAATTGAATTCTTTTCCGACGCTGCATGATTTCTTTATCCGAAAGCTGAAAGCGGAAAGCAGGCCGACCGCCGGCGTACCAGTGGTTTCCCCAGTAGATGGCAAAATAGAGATTTCAGGGGATATGCATGAAGGAATTCGCTTTCTCGTGAAAAATCAGCAATATTCGTTGACTGATCTGCTGGGCCATCGTGGGCTCGCTGAGGCGTATCAAAATGGCAAATATATTGTGCTTTACCTTTCACCAGCGGATTATCACCGAATTCATAGCCCCGCATCCGGGAATATCCTCAAACAATATGTGCTGGGAAAAAAATCTTATCCCGTCAACGGACCAGGGCTTCTGTATGGCAAATCTCCGATCAGCGGCAATTACCGTATGATTACGGAACTTGAAACGGCTTTTGGCAATATGCTTGTTGTGAAGGTTGGCGCGATGTTCATCAATTCCATTGAGCTGACTAACAATCAGAAAGCATGGGAAAAAGGCGATGAAGTGGCTTATTTCAGTTTTGGCTCTACCGTGGTCCTGTTCTTTGAAGAAAACCGCATCGATTTTTGTGAAAATGTGAAAGGCGGAGAACAGATCAAGGTGGGAGAAGCCCTAGCACGTATGGTATAATCAATAGAATTAAGTTCGGAAAACGGGAGTGGTTTGTGATGTATCGATATTTTATACCGAGTCAGTACGTAAAGAGTGTTTTTGACATTTCCCCTGAAACGCTGATTGAAAAAGGAATCCGGGGAATTATTACAGATTTAGACAATACATTGGTTGAATGGGACCGTCCAGATGCGACCCCGAAATTGATTGATTGGCTGAGATCCATGAAAGTTGCGGGAATCCAAGTGATTATCGTATCGAATAATAACGAATTGCGGGTTAAATCATTTGCAGATCCGCTCGGTATCCCTTTTATTTTCCAAGCGCGCAAACCGATGGGCCGGGCATTCCGCAAAGCGCTAAAGCTGATGAATGTTAAGCGTGACCAAGTTGTAGTGATCGGCGATCAAATGATGACTGATATTTTCGGCGGAAATTTGAACAAATTGCACACGATCCTGGTTTTGCCTGTCGCCCAATCAGACGGGTTTTTCACTCGCTTTAACCGATTAATGGAACGCCGTATCATGAAGAAGTTAAAAGAAAAAGGACAATTGACATGGGAGGAAGAAAATTGAACGAAATGCCAACATGCATCGGCTGCGGAGCCCAGATTCAAACAGATCGGCCAGGGGAACTTGGTTACGCACCGGTATCATCATTAGATAAAGAAGAAATTATTTGTCAGCGCTGCTTCCGGTTGAAAAATTACAACGAACTACAGCCGGTATCTCTTACCGACGACGATTTTTTAAGAATTTTAAACGGGCTAGGGGAACGCAAAGGGCTGATTGTGAAAATCGTCGATATTTTCGATTTCAACGGCAGCTGGATTCCAGGGCTTCACCGATTTGTAGGCCAAAACGACATTTTATTGATTGCCAACAAGGCAGACCTTTTGCCGAAATCGGTCAAACAGTCCAAGCTCATCAACTGGATGAAACAAGAAGCGAAAAAACTTGGACTAAAGCCGGTTGATGTATTGACGGTAAGTGCGCACAAAGGAACCGGCGTCTTAGAAGCGATGCAGGCGATAGACCTCTACCGCAAAGGCGAAGACGTCTACGTGGTAGGTTCAACGAATGTCGGGAAATCGACTTTCATCAACCGTATCATTAAACAAGCGACCGGCCAGTCGGATATCATCACCACTTCCCATTTCCCTGGAACGACACTCGATATGATTGAGATACCGTTGGATGATGAAAAATCACTTTACGACACGCCAGGGATTATTAATCATCATCAATTAGCGCATCATTTGCACTCTTCGGAGCTGAAAATGATTATGCCGAAAAAAGAGCTGAAGCCGCGGGTATTCCAATTGAACGCAGAACAGTCCCTGTTCATCGGTGGCCTTGCCCGTTTTGACTTTATCCAGGGAGACCGCTCTTCGTTCACGGTTCATGTAGCGAACGACCTGCAAATTCATCGGACCAAATTGGAAAATGCGGATGCACTGTACGAACAGCACCTTGGCGGAATGCTGGCACCGCCTACAGCGGAGTACAAAGACGACTTTCCAGAGTTAGTACGTCGCGAATTTCGGGTAAAAGAAGGTAAGACAGATATTGTCTACTCAGGCTTAGGCTGGATTACTGTACAGCATCCGAACGTAGTCATCGCTGCTTATGCTCCTAGAGGAGTAGAAGTGTTTTTAAGACCATCACTGATCTAGGGGGATTTTGATGAAGAAATGGTACGCGGTCATCGGCGACCCGATTGCGCATTCCCTGTCGCCGTTCATGCATGATTTTTGGTTTGAAGAACATGGAATTGACGCCACATATATACCGGTTCATGTCCAGCCTTTTGAACTGGAAAATGCTTTCAATGCAATGAAGACTTTAGGGGTCAGCGGCTTTAATATTACGTTACCGCATAAACAGTCCATCATTCCTTTTTTGAACAAACTTGATGAAACCGCCGTCGTGATGAATGCGGTCAATACGGTTACGTTCAACGGACGCCAATATATCGGCTGGAATACTGATGGGGATGGTTTTGTGCGTTCCTTGTCTGCACAGCCCATTACCCTTAATGAAAATATATTGATCATTGGAGCAGGCGGAGCTGCAAGAGGCATTGCTTTTGCTTTAAAACGCGCCAATTTCAAAAATGTTACCATCACCAACCGAACGTATCGTCGGGCAAAGGAACTGGCGGAAGCGTCCGGCAGTTCTGCTTTGACTTTGAAAGATGCAGAAATGACGCTCGCGGACTACAGCATCATCATCCAGACCACTTCAGTCGGCTTAGCGAAAGATGAGGCTCTTCCAATTTCATTGGAAAACTTAAGCACGGGATCCCTTGTAGCGGATATTATTTATAATCCGCTGGAAACTCCCTTTTTGAAAGCGGCACAAGAAAAAAATTGTACGGTATTGAACGGTGTCGGAATGTTCGTCTATCAAGGCGCCATCGCTTTTGAAAAATGGACCGGCATTAAACCGGACACTGAAAAAATGATTGAAATCATTACAGATAAATTAGGAGGCAATTATGTTAACAGGTAAACAAAAACGCTTTTTGCGAAGCGAAGCTCATCATCTAGATCCAATTTTTCAAGTCGGTAAAGGCGGAGTCAGCGGAACTATGCTGCGCCAGATCGAAGAAGCGTTAGAAGCAAGGGAATTAGTGAAAATCAGCATTTTGCAAAATAACGAAGACAATAAACACGATGTCGCCAACCAGCTGGCCGAAGGCACTTACGCGGAACTTGTCCAATTGATTGGCCACACAGTGGTTCTATATAAGCCATCAGTAAACAATAAAAGAATTGAGTTGCCGGTAAAAAGATGAAAAAAGTCGGGATTTTAGGCGGGACATTTAATCCTCCTCATCTCGGCCATCTTATTATGGCCAATGAAGCGCTCCATGCCACAGGGCTGGATGAAGTCCGCTTTATGCCCAATTACATTGCTCCTCATAAAGAAGTCAGCGGCGCAACTGCAGCTCATCGCCTTGAAATGACGCGGCTTGCCGTCAATGGACATGATAAGTTTTTGGTTGAGGATTTTGAGATCAAGCAAGGCGGCGTTTCCTATACGTTCGATACAGTGAAAAAGCTGATTCAACGGGAACCGGATACCGATTTCTATTTCATTATTGGCGGGGACAGCATTGAAGGGCTGCCGACTTGGTACCGGATCGACGACTTAGCGAAAATCATCCGGTTCATCGGCATCAGGCGTCCAGGTTATTTGCACGATACCATGTACCCTGTACTGTTAATCGACTCGCCAGAATTGCATCTATCGTCGACAATGCTCAGAGACCGCGTGGCAGAAGGTGGAACCATTTCTTTTTTAGTGCCGGAAAAAGTGGAAGCTTTTATTCGAAAGGAGCGGTTATATGGATCAAAGCATGATGATTGAGAAAGTGAAAGAACGGCTGCCTGAAAATCGCTATAATCACGTGAGAGGGGTAGTCGAAACGGCCATCGCCTTGGCAGAAAAATTCAATGTGCCGGTAGATAAAGCGCGGGTCGCTGCTATTTTGCACGATGTCGCGAAGTTTTCAGACCGGGAATGGATGAAATCGATCATCATTTCCGAGAACATGGATCCGTTACTGCTCGAATACCACGCAGAATTATGGCATGCCCCTGTAGGAGCTTACGTCGCCCGGACAGAATTCGGCATTGAAGATGAAGATGTACTGAACGCCATCAAGTACCATACGACCGGCCGGCCAGGCATGTCAGATCTGGAAAAAATCATTTATATTGCTGATCTTATCGAACCGAACCGCAAATTTTCAGGAGTTGAAGAATTGCGACAATTACCAGAACAGGGATTGGATGTTATGATGGAAGCCAGCGTTAAACATACCATTGAGTTCCTGGTATCAAAAAATCAACCGGTTTATCCGGATTCACTGAAGTGTTACCAATACTTCGTGCAACAGAAAGGGAAAGTGAAAGAATGAATAAACAAACTTTATTACAAATGGCATACAATGCTGCCGAGGATAAAAAAGCAGAGGACATCGTTGTCTTGAATATGGAAGGCATTTCATTGCTTGCTGACTATTTTATTATTTGCAGCGGTAATTCTGATCGCCAAGTGCAAGCAATTGCCAGAGAACTGATCGACCAATCCAACAAAGCCGGCAATACGGTGAAAAGCGTTGAAGGATTTGATGCAGCACGCTGGATTTTAGTCGATTTAGGAGACGTTGTCGCTCACGTATTCCATAAAGATGAGCGTTCTTATTATAATTTAGAGCGCCTCTGGAGAGAAGCGCCGACAATGGAAATATGAGATATGGAAAATTTGCATCAGTTTATGATGAACTGATGGAAGATATTCCGTATGAAAAATGGGTGGAATGGGTTGCTTCCCATATCCAATCCGGAAGAATTCTGGACTTGGCATGCGGGACAGGAACCCTTTCCCAGCTTTTCAGCGAAGTGGGATTTGAAGTGACAGCGAGCGATTTATCAGAGGAAATGCTGACAATTGCCAGCCAACGCTTCGGGGAAGCAGGCCAGCACATTCCAGTGCTGCAGCTGTCCATGGACAATCTGGAAGGGCTCTCCGGATTTGATGCTGTGACGATTGCGATCGATTCACTTAACTATCTGGAGACGGAAAAACAAGTGCAGCAGACATTCAAAGAAGTGTTCGATGCTTTGAATGAAGGCGGGCATTTTTTCTTTGACATTCATTCTGTTTATAAAGTGGACCATGTTTATATGGATGGCCCATTTGTTTTTGATGGGGAAGATGTCGCCTATATTTGGCACACCGAGCCTGGAGATCACGCACACAGCATTGTCCACGACATCACGTTTTTCATTCAGCAAGGCCAGTTGTTTGAACGCTTCGAGGAAACACATGAGCAACGCACTTTTGAAGTTGCTGACTATGTGGCTTGGCTTGAAGCGGCTGGATTTTCGGTGGAATCAGTCACTGCCGACTTTACCGGTGAAGCACCGGATGAAGAAAGCGAACGGATTTTTTTCCATGCAAAGAAAAAAGAAAACTAAATCAATCCAAAAGCTGTCCGCAATTTTGCGGACAGCTTTCTTATTTCAGAATCGTTTTCGATTGACAAGCAAGTTTCCTTGGAAACTTGCATAGACAAAAAACTTCAGTTAATGTACAATTCAGACAGCTTCTTATCTAATTGCTTTCTGAAGAAAAGAGGAATGTCCGCTGAATTTTTCAGAACTTCGAAGCAAACTTGGCTGGCTGCTGATTCCAGCCGTGGCCATTGTCTTATTGCTTGTTTATTTTTTATTTCCTCAACAAGAACCAGATTCTGATCTGGAAACATCTCTTGAGTTAATCCAAGCTGAACCCCCTCAGCAGACGGAAACCCCCACCCAAAATCCTGTTCCAACAGATTTGATGGTCGACATAAAAGGCCAAGTTGCAAAGCCCGGAGTATATGAATTGCCTGCAGATTCCCGAATAAAAGACGCCATCGAAGCAGCTGGCGGTTTTTTGGTCACGGCAGAATCGAAAGCCATTAATCTGGCCATGAAAGTTCAAGATGAAATGGTGATTTATGTACCGGAAGTCGGAGAAGAAGTTGTTTTACCGGCGGCTCAGGCAGGCGCTGCTACTTCTGCCGGGGCTGCAGCAGCATTGGTGAACTTAAATACCGCTACAGAAACAGAGTTAATGACATTATCCGGAATCGGCCCCTCCAAAGCGGCTGCCATCATCGCTTACCGGACGGAAAATGGCAATTTCCAGAAAATCGAAGATTTAAAGAATGTCACGGGCATTGGCGATAAAACCTTTGAAAAATTGAAGGACAGCATTACGGTAAACTGAAAGGCAGATGAGTCAAACGGACGGTTGACGAATATTTCCTCTCTGCTACACTTATTTTAGACGAAATAGCAGGAGGCAATTAGATGAAGCGAATAACTTGGGATCAATTCTTCATGGCGCAAAGCCATTTACTGGCACTCAGAAGCACCTGTACCCGGCTTGCCGTAGGCGCTACCATTGTGCGGGACCGGCGGATTATGGCAGGCGGCTATAACGGATCCATTTCCGGCGGCGATCATTGTATTGACAAAGGCTGTTACGTGGTCGACGGGCATTGCGTCCGTACCATCCATGCGGAGATGAATGCTCTTTTGCAATGTGCCAAATACGGCGTAAGCGTCAATGGCGCTGATATGTACGTCAGCCATTTCCCGTGTCTGCAATGCTCGAAATCGATTATCCAAGCAGGGATTTCCCGTCTTTATTATGCAGCGGACTATAAAAACCATGCTTATGCCATCGAATTGTTTGAACAGGCTGGAGTCGAAGTGGTCCAAGTCATTTTCGATGAACGGAAAATTGACTTTTTAAGTGCTGAAAAAGCAAACCTATACATGGAAATGCTGGAGACATTGCGGGAAAAAGGCGGCACCGAAGAAGAATTGGCCTATTACACTAAGCGGGTGGATCAATTATTCGGAGAAGTCGAAGTTTAAACGACAATAGTTGGATTTATATAGCAACGGCAATCGCAATTGCCACTTTTGCAGCGCATGATACACCGGTTCAGCTCGTGTTCATGGCGCTGCTTTTTTGTTGGATGGGCTGGAAAAGAGAGTCGTATTCGCACATGGCGATTATCGCTTTAATTGCCATGAGTTGTTTTGCATGGCAGGATTTGCGGATGCAGGATGCATTTGATTACTCAAAGCCTTATGCAGGTGAATTAACGTTTAATGGGAATTATGTGATCGACGGTGACGGCTTAAGAGGGTTTGCCCGTCTGGCAGATGGCACAGTCGTTTACGCAAAATACCAGCTGAAATCTCCGGAAGAAAAAGAAGCCATGGAAGAAAAACTGTATGAATCCAAGCTTTATATTGAAGGGGTTTTCGAAGAGCCGTCTCCGCCTTCCCATGAATACTCTTTTGATATGCAAAAGTATTTGGACCATAATGAATCACGCTATATTTTAGCCATCCAGACGGTCAATGCGGTAAAATCGGCCCCGACAGTAATCAGCAAGCTGTATGAGCGCAGACAATGGCTTAAACGGCATATACAAGCTGCTTTTCCTCCATCTTTAACCGCCGAAGCGGAAGCATTGCTGATCGGTGAGCAGGAAAATATGACAATTGAAGACCGCCAGATGTATCAGACGCTTGGAATCACCCATTTATTTGCCATTTCGGGTCTCCACGTCGCCATTATAGTCGGTATCGGTTATTTTATACTGATTCGCCTGCGAATACGGAAAGAAACGGCTTTATTGCTGTTATTGGCCATTTTGCCGATGTATGGGGTGCTTGCTGGAGGCGCGCCCTCGGTTCTGAGATCAATCCTTATGGTGAGCGTGGTGATGGCTCTTCGGCTTTTTCATATCCGACTGGCGATTGCGCATATTTTATTGGCCAGCTTTGTCTTGTTCATTTTGTGGGATCCCTTCATCATGTATGATATCGGCTTTCAATTGTCATACGGAGCTTCTTTTGGCATCATATACTCGAAGCCTTTTCTAAGCGGGGAAGGGACAGCCGTTAAAAAAGGGCTGATCATTACTGCCATTTCACAGTTGACTCTTTATCCTTTGCTGCTGCATCATTTTTATGAAATTTCATTGTCGGCTTTCCTCGTAAACAGCTTTTTTGTGCCCCTTTACACCTTATTCATTTTACCGGTGAATCTGATTTTGCTCGGCTTGACGTTTCTGTTTCAGCCCGCAGCCGAATTCTTTTTTTATTTCTATGTGCCGATTCGGGGCTTTATCGAAACAGTCATGCAGTGGCTTTCGGGGCTGCCTTACCAAATGTGGAATCCTGGGAAACCCGGTCCTGTAGCAATAGTGGTTCTATTTGTTAGTGTGTTCACTTTTTACATTCTGGCAGAAAGCGGTTTTCGCCTATGGAAATTGCTGGTGTTATTGGTCCCGGCGCTTTGCTTTAGTGCATTGCCTTATTTCGATCCGACTCTTAAAGTCACTTTTTTGGATGTCGGCCAAGGCGACAGTGCTGTGATTGAACTGCCTTATCGCAGTGGAGTTTATGTCATAGACAGTGGCGGTCTGCTTCGCTTTGATACGGAAGCATTCAGAAAACGAAACAAGCCGTATGAAGTCGGCAGACAAATAGTGGCTCCATATTTAAAAGGCAATGGCATTTCGAAAATCGATATTCTGGTGCTAAGCCATGCGGATGCTGATCATGCAGAAGGTGCAGAAGAATTGTTTCCGCTCTTTAAAATTGAGCAATTGCATTTATCGCCCGGCTCAGCGGCTACAGACATCATGCAAGCACTCGCGCCTTTTGCAGGAGAAGCGCCAGTGCTGTTTCCTGGGAAGGGGTCGGGATGGCAGGAGAGGGGCGTCAGCTTCCGCTATTTATCACCGAAGGATGCTGAATATGAAGGCAATAATGATTCGCTGGTGTTATTGATGGAGAGCGGGGGTTTCCGTGTATTATTTACAGGAGATCTGGAAGCGGCCGGAGAACATGACCTAGTGACAAGCTACGGCAACAGCCTGGCAGCTTTAAGCGTTTTAAAAGTCGGCCACCATGGCAGCAAGACTTCCAGCAGCCAAGAATTTCTGTCTCTCGTACGGCCTGGGGTGTCCATTTTTTCAACCGGCATTGATAACCGTTACGGCCATCCCAGCGAAGAAGTAGTAAAGCGCTTTGGTGAATTGGGGCTGCCGACTTTAAATACGGCAGAAACAGGAACCATCGAATTCGAATATCGTGACAGGAACTTGCAATTTCAGACCATGCGTTAAAATAAAAAAAAGTTCCTGCCAGTAAGCGGGAACCTTTTTTTCTATTTAGCGAGCTACAAATTGCACTACTGCCGCAATAATAAAGATAGCTGCAAAAAATACGAATGATACTACAAATCCCATTCCTGCGTCGATAGCGTCGTTACGCTTCGACTGTACATTCTGTTCAAATTCATTCATTGCTATCCCTCCTAATTCCTCCTTATTATAAGCGAATGAAAGTTAAAAATCTAGATTGAACTGAATATTATCGGCTGATATTCAAGGCCGACACAAAAATGTCGAAATACCAAACAGCAGTAAAATCCGATATAGTAGAGAGAGGAGGTGCGTTTCATGATCACTTCAGTATGGAAAGCCATTCGCAACGGACAAATAGACCCTGTCTATGTCATAACCGGAACGGAAAGTTATTTTATTGAGAAAACCCTGGATCTGTTAAAGTCAAAGATGACGGATGGAGAACCGGAATTCATCAATTTTGATTTGGAAGAGGTCCCGGTCGATTATGTGATAGAAGAAGCGGATACTATTCCGTTTTTTAGCGACAGAAAATTGATCATCGCTAAAAACGCTTCTTTCTTAAAAGCAGCTGAACGCGGAAAAGAAAAAATCGACCATAATTTAAAAGCCCTGGAAGCTTGGCTGGAAAATCCGCCTTCAAGTTCTGTCACGATTTTTGTAGCACCCTATGAAAAGCTGGATGAGCGCAAGAAAATCACCAAACTGGTCAAGCAGCACGCAGTAATGGTGGAAGCAAAAGCTTTGCAGGCCAATGATTTGGAGGTTTGGGTGCAGCATGAAGCGAAAAGTTTCGGGAAGCATATCGAGAAGCTGGCAGCACAGCGTTTGATTGAAATCGCCGGCACTAATTTAACGTTATTGTCTTCCGAAATAGAAAAAATGTCTCTTTATCTTGGCTCGGAGGAAGAAATTACGGAAAGGCTGATTGAGCAAATGACCGCGCGGACTCTTGAGCAGGATGCTTTTAAAATGCTTCAGGCTTATTTGGACGGAAATATCAGTGAAGCCCTGAGTGTTTATTACGATTTGATCCGCCAAAAAGAAGAGCCGGTCGCATTGACTGCGTTGCTTGCTTCACAAATCCGCTTTATGGTGCACGTCTATTATCTGCAAAAGAAAGGCTATCACGCCCAGCAGATTTCCAAACAATTAAAAGCGCACCCGTACCGGGTAAAACTTCTGGTCGAAAAGCGCCAGCAAATTTCCGAACAGCGTTTGCTCGAAGTGCTCAACGATTTGGCGGAAATCGATCTGCAGCTGAAAACTCAAAGCGGCAACCGCGAACGGATTCTGGAATTCTTTTTGATGAAACGGAAACAGGGAAGGAAAACGAATACGCCGGTCTAGCGGCAAGAGGGGATTTATTAGTTTCAAGCGATCACTTAGCTTTTTAGATTGTGGGGAATCTTTTGTTATATAAATTGAATTAAAGAATTATCCTTTTATCTGCCGCTAGGACCGCTTTGGGCAGGGCCAAGACTAGCGTTTCTGCATTGCACCTGCATCGCTGTGCTAATTCGGTGCATGAAAAAACGCCGCTACGCTAGCTTCGAGACATGAAAGTGCCTTGCAGCGCTGAGCGCTTCGTCGCAAACACTTGTCATCACAATCCTCGGCTTTTAAAACATGTGCTCCTGCGCAAGCTCGTCGCAAAGCTATCGGCCGAAATGATTCGGCCGATAGCTTGGCAACTGTTTAGCGGAATATCATAGAGTGATGAAAAATAATTGTCTCCAACTTATTAAGAACAAACCAAAAACATGATAACAAAGTAAAAAGGCCGATTCCATTAAGGAATCGGCCTTTTGCGTTTTACGCTTGTTTTTTCATCAAGCGAGATTTTTTGCGAGCTGCAGTGTTCTTGTGGATAAGACCTTTAGAAGCCGCTTTTTCCACTTGTTTGATTGCCGCTTTTACTGTATCGCTAGCGTTTTCTTCGTTGTTCAAAAGAGCTTGGTCAGCTTTTCTGACAGCAGAACGCATAGTCGATCTCACGTGTGAGTTTTGAGCGTTTTTCGTTTCATTCGTGCGGACACGTTTGATAGCAGATTTAATGTTTGGCATGTATTTCACCTCCTAGACAAATAGGAACAGAGATGGAATCATCTCAACTCTTTTATGTCTCTATACAACATCAGTTATTTTATCAAATCATGGAAAAGAATGCAATAGATATGTGCAAAGAAGTTTCCCTTGACAGTGAAACGATTTAAACAGCCCACGATTGCTCATTAGAAGCGGTGCTGTTATAATTCAGAGTAGTTTATATAGGAGTGAAGAGAATGAATCATGAGGAACGATTAACACGTCAAAGCAAAATACGCAACTTTTCCATTATTGCGCACATTGACCACGGAAAGTCTACGCTTGCCGACCGTATATTAGAAAAAACAGAAGCTCTGACTTCCCGGGAAATGAAAGCTCAATCTTTGGATTCAATGGACCTTGAACGGGAACGCGGCATCACAATCAAATTGAATGCCGTTCAACTGCACTATAAAGCAAAAGACGGAGAAACGTATATTATGCATTTGATCGACACTCCGGGACACGTCGATTTCACATATGAAGTATCCCGCAGCTTGGCAGCCTGTGAAGGCGCTGTCCTAGTCGTTGATGCGGCGCAAGGCATTGAAGCGCAGACATTGGCAAACGTGTATTTGGCGCTGGACAACGAACTTGAAATTCTTCCGGTCATCAATAAAATCGATTTACCGGCTGCTGATCCGGAGCGGGTAAGAGGCGAAATTGAAGAAGTGATCGGTTTGGATGCTTCTGAAGCCGTTCTTGCCTCTGCAAAAGCAGGCATCGGCATTGAAGAAATCCTGGAACAGGTTGTCGAAAAAGTTCCTGCACCGACCGGTGATCCAAGTGCACCTTTAAAAGCATTGATTTTTGATTCGTTATACGATCCATATCGCGGCGTAGTCGCGTATATCCGGATTGTAGAAGGAACTGTTAAACCGGGTGACCGCATCAAAATGATGTCTTCCGGCAAAGAGTTTGACGTGATTGAAGCGGGAGTTTTTACACCGCACACTGCACTTCAGGAAGAATTGACTGTTGGGGATGTTGGCTTTATAACAGCGGCCATCAAAAACGTCGGAGATTCTACCGTCGGTGATACCATCACACTGGCTAACAACCCGGCGACTGAAGCTTTGCCAGGATACCGCCGTTTAAACCCAATGGTGTATTGTGGGTTATACCCGATTGATACGTCTAAATACAATGATCTTCGGGATGCACTGGAAAAATTGGAACTCAATGACGCCGCTCTTCAATTTGAACCGGAATCTTCCCAGGCGCTTGGCTTCGGCTACCGCTGTGGGTTCCTTGGATTGTTGCATATGGAAATCATCCAGGAACGGATTGAACGCGAATTCAAAATTGATTTGATTACAACGGCGCCAAGCGTTATCTATGATGTGCATATGACGGACGGCGAAGTCCGGAAGATCGATAACCCCGCGTTGATGCCGGATGCTCAAAAAATCGAAAAAGTAGAAGAGCCGTATGTGAAAGCCTCCGTAATGGTTCCCAATGATTACGTTGGAGCAGTTATGGAAATCTGCCAGAAAAAACGCGGGAACTTCCTGACGATGGACTATATCGACGCAACTCGCGTCAACATCATCTACGAATTGCCGCTGGCTGAAATTGTCTATGATTTCTTTGATCAGCTGAAATCCGGCACGAAAGGCTATGCTTCGTTCGACTACGAGTTGATTGGCTATAAAGAATCCAGATTGGTCAAGATGGATATTCTTTTAAACAGCGAACAAGTAGATGCGCTTAGTTTCATCGTTCATAGAGACTTTGCCTATGAACGCGGAAAAGCCATCGTTGATAAATTGAGAACTTTAATTCCTCGCCAGCAGTTTGAAGTTCCAATCCAAGCTGCGATCGGACAGAAAATCGTTGCGCGCCAAACCATCAGTGCGATGCGCAAAAACGTTCTTGCTAAATGTTATGGTGGAGACATTTCCCGTAAACGGAAACTTCTTGATAAGCAAAAAGAAGGTAAGAAGCGCATGAAACAAGTAGGTTCAGTAGAAGTTCCTCAGGAAGCATTTATGGCCATCCTGAAAATGGATGACCAATCAAAATAAACAAAAAGAGGAGGCCTATTTTGCGCCTCCTTTTCTTATTAGAAAGAAGGAATAGTATGGTTAAAGGATTGTATATCCATATCCCATTCTGCCATCAGATTTGCCATTATTGTGATTTCAATAAAGTGTTTTTCAAAGATCAGCCGGTGGATGCCTATATCGATTCTCTCGGCAAAGAACTGGCACTATGGAAACAAGAAGGGGCATTGGATCAGCCGCTTGAAACCATTTTTCTTGGCGGCGGGACACCCACATCCCTGACTCCGGAACAATTGCAGAAATTGCTCGATTACATTCATCAATATGTGCCGATGTCTGAGAACCTGGAATGGACATCAGAAGCAAATCCCGATGAATTGACGAAAGAAAAAATGGAGGTCTTGTTCAAAGGCGGCGTCAACCGCCTTTCAATGGGCGTCCAGTCATTTGATGCCGATCTTTTGAAACGCTTGGGCCGTACCCATAGTAATGGAGACGTCAAAAGAGCGGTGGAAGAAGCGCGGGAAGTCGGCTTCACGAATTTGAGCTTTGATTTGATGTATGGTTTGCCTGGCCAGACGATGGCGCAATGGGAAGATACATTAGAACAGGCATTTGAATTTGGCCTGCCGCATTTCTCCGCTTACTCGTTGATCATCGAGCCGAAGACCGTCTTTTACAACTTGATGACGAAAGGAAAGCTCAATACCGTAACCGAAGACTTGGAAGCGGATATGTATGAAAAATTAATGCATGAAATGGAAGCCAGGGGCCTTCAGCAATATGAAATATCCAATTTTGGCCGTCCCGGTTTCGAGTCGCGCCATAATCTCTTGTATTGGGATAACGCTGAATACATCGGAGTCGGCGCTGGAGCCCATGGCTACGTGAATGGCGTCCGTTATTCAAACCATGGGCCATTGAAAAAATACATGGCGCCGCTGGATGCAGGCGTCCGTCCAATTTTGAATACGCATGATGTACCGGTCAACGAAAAGATGGAAGAAGAGATGTTCCTCGGCTTACGCAAGACAGCGGGTGTTTCCATCAGCGGCTTTCAGGACAAGTTCCAACAATCGCTGGAACAGGTATATGGAGCAATTCTGGCTAAGGAAGTGGCCAATGAAAACTTGGCTATTGAAGGCGATAGAGTGAAGTTGACAAAAAAAGGTCGTTTTGTCGGCAACGAAGTGTTTGAGCAATTTCTTCTAGGCTAATTGAAGGGGAAAGCGGGCATCCGGTCTGATAGGTAAATAAGTCTATACAAAAAAATGCGCATCCGTTGACAAGGGAAATGGAATTTGTTAATTTTAATGTAGTATTAGCACTCACCTATACAGAGTGCTAACAGAGGTGATGATCATGTTAACAGAACGGCAGTTACTCATTCTAAAAGTGACAGTAGATGATTATATTCAATCAGCTCAGCCGGTCGGATCGAACCAACTATCAAAAAAATCCGAACTTCCATTTAGTCCGGCAACGATTCGTAATGAAATGGCTGACTTAGAAGGACTGGGATTTTTGGAAAAAACCCATACTTCATCCGGGCGCATCCCTTCTGAAAAAGGGTACCGCTATTATGTTGACCATATGCTGACGCCGCGGCCGCTTCCGAAACAGGACATCCAGCAGCTTCGGTCCATTTTCGCAGATAAAATTGCGGAAACCGAAGAAGTCATCAAAAGGTCTGCGATGATTCTGTCTGAACTGACGAACTATACGGCCATTTTGCTTGGACCGGATGTCCGGAAGCACACAGTGAAGAAATTGTCGATTGTTCCATTGACCATGGATACTGCAGTAGCCATCATCGTCACTGACAATGGCCATGTGGAAAATCGGGTCTTCACGATTCCTGAGGGACTTGATCCTGCAGATATTGAGAAGATGGTTAATATTTTGAATGACCGTCTTGTTGGAGTGTCGCTGAATGACCTGCATCTGCGGTTGGAACAAGAAACTTTGACTGTTTTCAAACAGCATGTCAACCGTTATGGAGAACTGTTTTCCACTTTCAGGAAAGCGGTCATTTCCCCTCATGAGGACAATGTCTATTACGGCGGCAAGCTGAACATTCTGAAACAGCCTGATTTCCATGATCTCCATAAAATCAGGGATTTGATGAATGTCATGGAAGAATCCAAGCATATCCCGATGATTCTGCCGGTTGGCAGCCAAGGTCTCCATATTCGGATAGGCTCTGAAAACGCTCTTTCAGCAATGGAAGACTGCAGCGTCATCACCGTTTCATACGATATTGGAGAAGAACAGACGGGTTCAATCGCCATAGTAGGTCCAAAACGCATGGATTATAAGCGTGTCGTTACCTTATTGGATACACTGAGCGGCGAATTATCGAAAGAATTGACCCGTATGGTCCGGGGTAAGTGAAATAAAGGAGGAACAGATTTGTCTAAAGAAAAAGAGCCACAACAAACTGAAGATATTGTAACCGAAGTGGAAGTGGACGAGGAGTTTCAGGCGCAAACAGATCCTGAAACGGAAACTGCCAGAAGGCAAGCGTCTGAAGAAGCCACGGAAGCGCAAGTTGATGAAACGGCTGCTCTCCGTGAACAATTAGAAGCGGAACAAAATAAGTATCTTCGTCTATTGGCGGATTATGATAATTTTAAGCGCCGCGTCCAAAAAGACAAACAAGATGCAGAGAAATTCCGTGCTCAATCGCTTTTAACGGATATATTGCCGGTATTGGATAATTTTGACCGTGCGCTTGCCGTTGAAACGAAAAGCGAAGAAGCGGCTTCAATTCTGAAAGGGCTGGAAATGGTCCGGAATAACTTGCTGGAAGCTGTTAAACGCGAAGGCCTTGAAGAAGTCAAAGCGCTCGGAGAACCTTTCGACCCGAACTTCCACCAAGCAGTCATGCAAGAAAAAGACGAAAGTGCCAAGTCTGGTTCCGTGTTAATGGAACTGCAAAAAGGGTATACCCTTAAAGGCAGAGTGCTTCGTCCGTCAATGGTAAAAGTTAACGAATAATCAGGTAATGGAGGAATTTAAATGAGCAAAATTATTGGTATTGACTTAGGAACAACAAACTCAGCTGTCGCAATTTTAGAAGGCGGCGAACCAAAAATCATTCCAAATCCAGAAGGCAACCGTACAACACCTTCTGTCGTGGCATTTAAAAACGGCGAACGCCAAGTCGGCGAAGTTGCAAAACGCCAATCCATCACAAACCCGAATACAATCCAATCGGTTAAACGCCTAATGGGGACACAGGAAAAAGTAAGTGCTGAAGGCAAGGACTACACGCCTCAGGAAGTTTCTGCAATGATCCTTCAATATCTTAAAGGCTATGCCGAAGAATACTTAGGTGAAAAAGTAACGAGAGCGGTTATCACAGTTCCTGCTTACTTTAACGATGCACAACGCCAAGCGACAAAAGATGCTGGGCGCATCGCTGGACTTGAAGTGGAACGCATCATTAACGAGCCGACTGCAGCTGCACTTGCATACGGCCTGGATAAAACAGAAACTGACGAAACTATCCTTGTTTATGACCTTGGCGGCGGTACGTTCGACGTTTCCATCCTTGAACTTGGCGATGGCGTATTTGAAGTGAAATCAACTGCCGGCGACAACCGTCTGGGCGGAGATGACTTTGATAAACTCGTCATCGATTACTTGGTACAGGAATTCAAAAAAGACAACGGCATTGACTTGTCAAAAGACAAAATGGCAACTCAGCGCTTGAAAGATGCTGCTGAAAAAGCGAAGAAAGACCTTTCAGGCGTTGCTTCTACACAAATTTCGTTGCCATTCATCACTGCAGGAGAAGCTGGACCGCTTCACTTGGAAGTGACATTGACTCGGGCGAAATTCGACGAATTGACTCACTCTCTAGTTGAGCGTACATTGGGCCCAACTCGTCAGGCGATTAAAGATGCAGGCATTTCGCCTTCTGAACTTGACCGTGTCATCTTAGTGGGTGGTTCAACTCGCATCCCGGCTGTACAAGATGCAGTTAAGAAAGAAACTGGCAAAGACCCGCATAAAGGCGTTAACCCGGATGAAGTCGTAGCAATGGGAGCAGCAGTACAAGGCGCTGTCTTGACTGGTGACGTGAAAGACGTTGTTCTTCTTGACGTAACTCCACTATCGCTTGGTATTGAAACAATGGGCGGCGTGTTCACGAAATTGATCGAACGCAATACGACAATCCCGACTTCAAAATCACAAACGTTCTCAACTGCGGCTGATAACCAGCCAGCTGTAGATATCCATGTACTTCAAGGGGAGCGTCCGATGGCAGCAGCCAACAAAACGCTTGGACGTTTCCAATTGTCGGATATTCCACCGGCACCACGAGGCATTCCGCAAATCGAAGTGACATTCGATATCGATAAAAACGGTATTGTCAGCGTTAAAGCGAAAGACCTTGGAACACAAAAAGAACAGACAATCACAATTCAATCCAACACATCATTGTCTGAAGATGAAATCGAACGCATGATCAAAGAAGCGGAAGAAAATGCAGAAGCGGATGCGAAAGTGAAAGAAGAAGTTGAACTTCGCAACGAAGCGGACCAAGCTGTCTTCCAAACAGATAAAACGATCAAAGACCTTGGCGAAGTTGTAACTGATGAAGAAAAAAGCCAAGCTGAAGAAGCACGCGATGAATTGAAAGCTGCTCTGGAAAGCGACAGCATTGATACAATCCGTGAGAAAAAAGATAAATTGAACGAAATTCTTCAAGGATTGGCGATGAAAGCTTATGAGCAAGCTGCCCAAGCCCAGCAGGGAGCTGAAGGCGGCCCAACTGGTGGAGCTCCTGGAAGCGACGATATCGTAGACGCTGAATATGAAGAAGTAAAAGACGATAAATAAGCAGGAACCGAAAAAGTCAAAGCAAAGCAACATGCTTTGGCTTTTTCCCGCGTAAAAATGGTTTTTGTTTGGATGGTTTAAACGGTTTTATAATAGTGGATTTTTGTCTAGACTCCAGCGCCCAGATCCTTGGGTCATAAGCCACTCTGGTGTGTCCAGTCTCCAGTGCCTAGCTCTTCTGGACATAAGTGAGACCAGCTGTGTGGCAAATAGCGCCACTTCGCTGGTCTTCCTTATGCCTGTCAGAGCTGAACAGGCACTTCCGCATTTCGAGACTGTGTGGCTGAAAACACGCCACTTCGCCAAAGTGACTTATGCCCGTCGAATCTACATGGGCGCTTCCGCTTTTCTTAGAGTCTTTGCAAGCCTATTCTAAACCGTGTACAATTACAGTTGACTGTAAGAGGGAGAGTGACCTATGAACAAGCGAGATTATTATGAAGTGCTCGGTGTATCCAAGACCGCTTCTAAAGAAGAAATCAAAAAAGCTTACCGGACATTGTCAAAACAATTCCATCCGGATATCAATAAAGCAGCAGATGCTTCAGAGAAATTCCAGGAAGTAAAAGAAGCATATGAAGTATTGAGCGACGACCAAAAAAGAGCGCAATACGATCAGTTTGGCCATCAAGATCCAAACCAAGGATTTGGCGGTTTTGGTGCGGGTGGCGCTGATGGTTTCGGGTTTGAAGATATTTTCAGCACATTTTTCGGTGGCGGCACGAGACGCCGTGATCCGAATGCGCCAAGAAAAGGCGACGATCTGCAATACTCCATGACGATCGATTTTATGGATGCAGTTTTTGGGAAAGAAGCAGAAGTGGAAATTCCGAAAGACGAAACTTGCGGAACTTGCCATGGTTCAGGTGCAAAACCAGGAACCAAACCGAAAAGATGTCCGCATTGTGAAGGTTCTGGCCAGTTGAATGTTACCCAAGATACGCCATTTGGACGCATGGTCAACCGACGTGCCTGCCATTATTGCCAAGGTACAGGACAGATCATCGAAGAAAAATGTGCAACTTGCCGCGGTGAAGGCACAGTGCGCAAAATCAAAAAAATCAAAGTCACCATTCCGGCCGGTGTGGATGATGGCCAGCAACTGCGCGTCAGCGGACAAGGCGGTCCAGGAGTCAACGGCGGACCGGCAGGAGATTTATATGTAGTATTCCGTATAAAACCGCATAAGACATTTGAACGCGAAGGCGATGATATTTATCTCGATTTGCCGATCACGTTTGCCCAAGCGGCACTCGGCGACGAAATCGAAGTGCCGACTGTATCCGGTAAAGTGAAGTTGAAGATCCCAGCTGGAACGCAGAGCGGAGCCCGTTTCCGATTAAAAGGAAAAGGTGTCAAAAACGTCCATGGCTATGGAGTAGGCGATCAGCATATCATCGTGCGAGTGAAGACGCCGACGAAATTGAACGAAAAACAGAAACAGCTGCTCCGTGAATTTGCTGAAATCAGTGGAGATATTCCAGAAGAGCAAGGCAGTTCGCTGTTTGATAAGATCAAACGAACAATCAAAGGTGAGTAAAGGAGCCGGTTTTAAATGAAATGGTCAGAACTAGCGATCCGTACAACAAACGAAGCGATTGAACCTGTATCGAATATTTTGCATGAAGCAGGGGCTAGCGGCGTCGTGATAGAAGACTCGGAAGATTTGACGAAAGAACGTGAAGACCAGTTTGGAGAAATTTATTCGCTGGATCCAGATGATTTTCCGAATGAAGGAGTTATTTTAAAGGCGTATTTGCCCGTCAATAGCTTTTTGGGAGAAACGGTTGAAGCGATTAAATTGGCCATCAGTAATTTGGTGAAATTTGATATCAATATAGGATCCAACGTAGTGACAATCAGTGAAGTGAACGAAGAAGAATGGGCGACAGCATGGAAAAAATACTATCACCCAGTTAAAATTTCACAGCGCTTTACGGTTGTTCCGACTTGGGAAACTTATGAACCGGTATCAAGTGATGAATTGATCATCGAATTAGATCCAGGCATGGCATTTGGGACTGGCACTCACCCGACTACGGTGATGAGTCTTCAAGCGCTGGAAAAAACGGTTATTCCCGGACAACGCGTCATTGATGTTGGGACAGGATCGGGCGTATTGGCAATCGGTGCCGCCTTGCTGGGAGCGAAAGAAGTTCATGCTCTTGATTTGGATGAAGTTGCCGTGCGTTCTGCCCGCATCAATGTCAAACTGAATAAATTACAGGACAAAATCAATGTCGTCCAAGGGAATCTGCTGGATACGATTGATGAGCCAGGCGATGTAGTGGTAGCTAATATTTTGGCTGAAATCATCATTTCCTTCACGGACGATGCGTTCAATGTAGTTAAGCCAGGCGGCCACTATATTACTTCAGGCATTATTTCAGCAAAGAAAAATGATGTGAAAGAAGCACTGGAAGCATCAGGTTTTATCGTCGAAGACGTCATGATGATGGAAGACTGGGTAACGATCATATCAAAAAAACCGGAATAACGGGGTGCAGAGATGCAGAGATATTTTATTGAAGGCAAAGTACCCGAAAATCATAAAGTGACCATAACTGGCGATGATGCGAAGCACATCGCCAAAGTTATGCGTCAAGGTGAAGGGGATCAGTTAATTGTAGTGGCAGATGGAAAAGCGTTTCTTTCGACGATTCTTTCTGCAGAATTTGATGTAGACGTCCAAATTGAAACGGAAATCGAAGCAGAAGTGGAAATGCCGAAACAAGTGACGATTGCTTGCGGATTGCCAAAAGGCGATAAACTTGAATTGATTGCGCAAAAATCAACCGAGCTCGGTATGTATGCGTTGATCCCTTTTGCGGCAGAGCGTTCAATTGTTAAATGGGATGGCTCGAAAAGCGAAAAGAAACGCGCGCGGCTGCAGAAAATTGCCAAAGAGGCAGCTGAACAATCCCACCGGACCCATATCCCTGAAATACATAATACACAAACCTTCAAGCAGTTGATGGAAACGGCAAAAGGATTTGATGCCATCGTCGTAGCGTATGAAGAAGAAGCGCGCGAACAAAGCCGGAGGCGGTTTGCTGAAACCTTAAAATCATTGTATGATAAAGACTCAATCTTATTAGTGTTCGGCCCGGAAGGCGGGATTTCAGAAAAGGAAGTATCGCTTTTAAAAGAAAGCGGCGCTTTGTTCACATCACTGGGCCCTCGGATTTTACGGACCGAAACAGCTCCGTTATATGCATTATCTGCAATGTCCTATGAATTCGAATGAAAGAGGTGGGCACTTATGTCAACGGTAGCGTTCCATACCTTAGGCTGTAAAGTGAATCATTATGAAACTGAAGCAATCTGGCAATTGTTCAAAGAACAAGGCTATGAGCGCAGCGAGTTTGATCATCATTCTGATGTTTATGTCATTAATACGTGCACTGTAACCAATACAGGAGACAAAAAAAGCCGCCAAGTCATCCGACGGGCTGTCCGGCAAAATCCAGATGCTGTCATCTGCGTAACTGGATGCTACGCGCAGACTTCACCTGCAGAAATAATGGCGATTCCCGGAGTGGACATCGTCGTCGGAACACAGGATCGCACCAAGCTGATCGGTTATATCGAACAGTATAAGCAAGAACGGAAACCGATCAATGCTGTTGGCAACATCATGAAAAATCGTGTGTACGAAGAACTTGATGTACCGTCGTTCACTGATCATACGCGTGCATCATTGAAGATCCAGGAAGGCTGCAATAATTTTTGCACATTTTGCATCATCCCTTGGGCGCGTGGGCTTATGCGGTCGCGGGACCCGAAAGAAGTCGTCCGCCAGGCTCAGCAGCTTGTTGACGCAGGGTATTTGGAAATCGTTTTGACTGGCATCCATACGGGCGGCTACGGGGAAGATTTGAAAAACTACAATCTTGCCCAGCTCCTGCGCGACTTGGAAACGCAAGTCAAAGGGCTGAAGCGGCTGCGCATTTCATCCATTGAAGCGAGCCAGCTGACGGATGAAGTGATTGACGTGCTGCGCGATTCAAAAATCGTCGTCCGCCATTTGCATATTCCAATTCAATCCGGATCGAACACGGTCTTAAAACGGATGAGACGGAAATACACAATGGAATTCTTCGCTGACCGGCTGATTCAGCTTCGCAAAGCGCTTCCTGATCTGGCCATTACATCCGATGTCATCGTCGGCTTCCCAGGAGAAACAGAAGAGGAATTTATGGAAACGTTTAATTTCATCAACAGCCACAAGTTTTCAGAACTTCATGTTTTCCCTTATTCGAAGCGCACCGGCACTCCGGCAGCACGGATGGAAGACCAAATCGATGAAAATATTAAAAATGAACGCGTCCATCGGTTGATCGCCTTGAATGATCAACTGGCAAAAGAATACGCATCCCATTTTGAAGGCGAATTGCTGGAAATCATTCCGGAAGAGCGGTTCAAAGAGGATCCGGACAGCGGCTTGCTGGAAGGCTATACCGATAATTATTTAAGAGTGGTCATCCCAGGCGATGAGTCATTGATCGGCAAAATCGTCAAAGTAAAAATTACAAAAGCCGGTTATCCATACAACGAAGGGCAATTTGTCCGCGTCATGGAAGAGCTGGCCGTTTAATCAACTTATAATCAGAATGGAGTTTCTCAACATGGCAAACATTGCATCTTATATCGATCACACTTTATTAAAACCTGAATCTACAAAAGAACAAATCGTTCAAATCTGCAAAGAAGCGGCAGAATACAATTTCGCCTCAGTTTGTGTAAATCCGGCATGGGTCGCAACAGCGGCAAAAGAATTAGCAGACAGCACAGTAAAAGTGTGCACAGTGATCGGTTTCCCGCTTGGCGCTTCCACTACAGAAACAAAAGCATTTGAAACAACGGACGCCATTTCCAAAGGTGCAGGCGAAATCGATATGGTGATCAACATCGGCGCTTTGAAAAGCGGCGATACGGAATTGGTCAAAAACGACATCGTGGCAGTAGTAGAAGCGGCAAAAGGCAAGGCGATCGTTAAAGTCATCATCGAAACCAGTTTATTGACTGATGAAGAAAAAGTGACAGCTTCGCGCCTTTCAAAAGAAGCAGGAGCAGATTTTGTTAAAACTTCCACTGGATTTTCTACAGGCGGAGCAACAGTAGCGGATGTGAAATTGATGCGCGAGACCGTCGGACCGGACCTTGGAGTAAAAGCTTCTGGCGGAGTAAGAAGCCTGGAAGATGTAGAGGCAATGATCGAAGCGGGCGCTACGCGCATCGGCGCAAGTTCGGGTGTTCAGATCATGCAGGGGCTAACTTCAAATTCGGATTATTAACTGTTGACCTATACGAGGTTATACGGTATAATTTTTTAGTATATAACACTAGTTGTTATGTGCTTCAACGTGTGTTCGGAGGGAGGGAAAAAGAGATGACAAAAACAACTGTTCGTAAAAACGAATCAATTGAAGATGCTCTTCGCCGCTTCAAACGCACTGTTTCTAAATCCGGAACAATGCAAGAGGTAAGAAAGCGCGAGTATTATGATAAGCCAAGCGTAAAACGCAAATTGAAATCAGAAGCTGCGCGTAAACGTAAATTTTAATTGACTTTACTTTAAATCGACTTTTAAAAAATATGAACGACAGCTAGAACCGGCTATACGAGAAATCGTACAGCCGGTTTTTTATTGTTCAAATAGCGGCATAAGATGAACTAAGAATTTATTTCAGCAAATATTCCGCAAAGCAGCTCAGATTGCTGCGGGCGGATGCCAAGCCCCTTCGCACAGGAGTCCTGTCAACAGCGGCCGAAGCAGTATATGAAAAAAACGTCCTTTCAATCAACTCATATATAATACTAGGCATCATTGGTTTTCCAGCTGGCCGGCTGCGAAAAAATCCCTGGATGACATCGGGCTCAAATGTGTCGATCGTATGCAGGCACATAAAGTCTTTAATGAAAAATGTAAGCGCATTCTTTCTTTAATGGAAAAAAATCATTTATAATAAAAAGAGCGAGTATTTATGAAACCATTTGCTTAGTCATCCGTAAATAAAGTACCAGTAAAAACGAAAGGAGAGATTCCTTTGCGCAGCCTTAAGGGTTTTATAGCTTTCGGACTTTTGCTTTTGTCATTTTTGCTGCTGATACCCGCCATCCATGCGGCAGGAAGCACAGTTTATGTAATGCCCATAAAAGCGGAAGTCGAAAGAGGGTTACAGGCTTTTATCGAACGGGGTATTGAAGAAGCGGAGGCAGCCGATGCGGAAGCCATCATATTCGAAATTGATACCCCAGGCGGCTTCGTCAATGCAGCTGACGGCATTGCAAGGATGCTGAATGAGACTCCGATTGAAACCATCGCTTTTATCAATCAAGATGCCTTATCGGCAGGCGCGTATCTGGCTTTATACAATGACGAAATTTACATGCATCCGAATGGCCGGATGGGTGCTGCACAAGTAATTGACCAAGCGGGCAATGCGGCAGCTGATAAAGCGAATAGTGCCTGGCTGTCGGCGATGGAAAGTGCAGCTGTTTCTTCCGGACGGGATCCGCAGTATGCATTGGCAATGGCGAATGCCGATATTGATTTGCCGGAATATCAAGCCGGTGAAGGCCAATTGCTGACGCTAAGTGCCAACGAAGCTGAACAAGTCGGTTATTCAGAAGGGACTGTTTCTTCGCTTGAGGAATTGCTGGCATTGAAAAATCTCGATGAAGCTGAAGTCGTCAATGTCAATGAAACTTTCGCAGAAAAATTGGCGAGATTTCTTACCAACCCATTTGTTGTGCCGGTATTGCTGTCGATTGCCGGTCTTGGATTGCTGCTGGAAATGTTCACGCCGGGCCTTGGGATACCAGGGCTGCTCGGGCTCTCCTCGTTATTATTGTTCTTTTACGGGCATCTGGTCGCAGGTCTGGCAGGATATGAATCGATTGTGTTATTGATTATCGGTTTTGCTCTGTTGGCTGCTGAACTTATTGTGCCGAGTGGTATAATAGGATTTTTAGGGCTTGCCGCTATACTCGGCAGTGTGCTCTTGGCAGGAGGAGATTTGAAGACCACTGCCATAGCAATACTCATTGCATTAATTGTAGCTACAGCAGGGATGGTGATCATATTGAAATTTTTCGGCAAACGGCTTCACTTATTCAAACGGATTATTTTGACTGATGCCACGGATACGGCAAGCGGCTATGTCTCTGCTGTCAACCGTCCGGAACTGGTAGGGCAGATTGCTGTAACTGCAACCGCTCTTCGTCCATCCGGTACCATCAAACTGAATGATGAACGGATTGATGCCGTGTCAGATGGCCGTTTCGTGGATTTGGGTAAAAGCGTTAAAATCATTAAAGTAGAAGGTTCTCGTATCGTTGTTCGGGAAATTGACCAAGAAGGGGAGGAATAAGAAATGGGAATTGAAACACTTGGATTAGGCGCTGCAATAATCGCCATCATCGTCGTATTGGCAATTTTCTTCACGTTTGTTCCAATTACGCTTTGGATATCCGCTTTAGCGGCTGGCGTGCGATTAAGTATTTTTACATTGGTTGGGATGCGGCTGCGCCGCGTAATTCCGTCGCGGATTGTAAACCCGCTGATTAAGGCTTCAAAAGCGGGGCTGACAGTAACCATTAACCAACTAGAAAGCCATTATCTTGCAGGAGGGAACGTCGATCGCGTCGTTAACGCTTTGATTGCAGCTCACCGAGCAAATATCGAGCTGCCGTTTGAACGCGCAGCTGC
The DNA here is from genome assembly GCF_057748275.1 of Planococcus sp. VCh962. Taxonomy (NCBI): domain Bacteria; kingdom Bacillati; phylum Bacillota; class Bacilli; order Caryophanales; family Caryophanaceae; genus Planococcus; species Planococcus sp. VCh962. Next base: position 1,172,510 of record NZ_JBYLHS010000001.1, on the reverse strand, counting down.
GATTGATTTGGCGGGGCGTGACGTATTAGAAGCGGTTCAGATGTCCGTTAACCCGAAAGTCATTGAGACGCCATTTATAGCCGGTGTGGCAATGAACGGGATTGAAGTGAAAGCGAAAGCCCGCATTACGGTCCGGGCCAATATCGACCGGCTGGTCGGTGGTGCCGGTGAAGCAACAATCGTTGCCCGTGTTGGCGAAGGGATCGTTTCGACACTCGGTTCCAGTACAAGCCACGCGACAGTGCTTGAAAATCCGGATTTGATTTCTCAAACAGTTTTGGCGAAAGGGCTGGATTCCGGTACGGCATTTGAAATCCTGTCGATCGATATTGCGGATGTTGATATCGGCAAGAATATCGGTGCAGAGCTTCAGACTGAACAAGCGGAAGCGGACAAAAAGATCGCTCAGGCAAAAGCCGAAGAACGCCGTGCAATGGCTGTTGCAAGCGAACAGGAAATGAAAGCGAAAGTTGTGGAAATGAGAGCGAAAGTTGTGGAAGCGGAAGCAGAAGTGCCGCTCGCGATGTCAGAAGCCCTTCGCTCCGGTAATATTGGCGTCATGGATTACGTGAACTATAAGAATGTCCAAGCCGATACCGGCATGAGAGATTCAATTGCCCGTACAGGTGCCGAAAAAGCAGACGTTAAGTAAAGCCGGGCAGTAAAGGGAGGTTTTAAGCATGGAAGCTCTCATATTTGGTTTGATTGTGATGGCGATCGGAGCCTTTTTCAATAATAAAAAAGGCGGGGAAAGTTCTGATGCGCCTGCTAAACCCCAAATGCCTGGAAGAGAGGCCGGACAAAGGACTTTCAAACGGGCTGAGGATTATGCAAGAGAAGTATACGGGGAATTGCAGACCCAGATGAAAGAGCATCCGGAACGCACTCAGCAGGTCAAAAACGCTATTGAAAAAGCTGCTGAGAAAGCCCCGGTCAAGAAAGTACAGAAACAAGCAAAAGAAATGGTGTCTCCGGGCCGATTGTCAACGCATAATCCGTTGCCTCTTGTGAAAGAAAAAGAAAGCGAGAGCGAAGATTTGCTGCGGCTTGATGCAAATGACGTGCAGCGGGGGATTATATTGGCGGAAATTTTGTCTCCACCAAAATCTAAGAGATAAAATAAAACCGGTCAGCCGATGCTGTCCGGTTTTATTTTACATAAATATATTATGTAATCTAAATGCGCATAAAATGTTTTACAACTATTCACACTTAATGATACAGTGAATTTATAGTAAATTTGCGATTCCAAGGAGCGAGTACATGACAGAAAACCAATTACTTGAACTTCATGTGAAAGACCCGAATGAAGCGGTGATGCTGCTCGGGATATCTGATAGTCACATGACATTGATTGAAGAAGCATTCCAAATTCAAATAATTACTCGCGGTGATGTGATACGGTTGTCTGGCTCAGATGAAGGCAAACAAATCGGGAAACTGCTGATTGAACAAATGTTGAGAGTGATCCGTAAGGGGATTAATATTGACCAGCGGGATATCGTTTCTGCCATCGAAATGGCGCGAGCTGGCACTATTGAATATTTTGCTGAACTTTATGACGAAGAAGTTGCCCGCAACGCCAACGGCAAAGCGATTCGTGCTAAAACGATTGGGCAACGCCATTACATTCATGCGGTACGCAGCAAAGATCTGGTATTCGGAATCGGTCCAGCCGGGACAGGCAAAACTTATTTAGCGGTAGTTATGGCCGTGCAAGCCTTGAAAAATGGCCAAGTGAAGAAAATCATTTTGACGCGGCCAGCAGTAGAAGCCGGAGAAAGTCTTGGGTTTCTTCCAGGGGATTTAAAAGAAAAAGTGGATCCGTACCTGCGCCCCTTATACGATGCGCTGCATGACGTATTAGGATTGGAACAGACGAATCGCTTAATTGAACGCGGAACAATAGAAATAGCACCTTTGGCTTATATGAGAGGCCGTACGCTGGATGAAGCATTTGTCATTTTGGACGAAGCACAGAACACAACGAAAGCACAGATGAAGATGTTTTTGACCCGTCTGGGTTTTGGTTCGAAAATGATTATTACTGGAGACAAAACGCAAATCGATTTGCCTCGCGGTGCTGAATCCGGTCTGATTGCAGCAGAGACCATCTTGCAGAAAGTCCGCGGCATCCATTTCCAGTACTTGGAGCGCGGAGACGTTGTGCGACATCCGCTTGTGGCGAAAATTATTGAAGCTTATGAAGACCAGCCTTCTTAACGGCTGGTTTTTCTGTTTCAATAATGTAAATATTGGTAATTAATTTCAATAAATTTGAAATTGTCCGTGAAATACCTACTTATTATTGATATGATAGAAGTACTAGAAGTGGGGTGTTTCGATGCAAAAACGGGCAAAACAGCTTTATAATAAGGCCGGCTATAAAGTATTGGCTACGGTATTTATCTTTTTGATCGGCATCATCATATATGCTTTTTTATACAGCACAGTAAGGAATGAAACCCATTCCATTAACCTTTTCCAGCTTTCTGATGAAACGATCCGATCTGCAAAAACAGTAGAAGACCCAATCAAAACAGAGGAAGAGCGGCAACGGGCGGCAGCTGAAGTTCAGCCTAGTTACCAATTCAATGATGCCATTGCCAGCAATCAGACGGCTGTCATTAATTCATTGTTTGGCTATGTCATTGAAGCGAAACAGCCGACTGATAAAAAAACTGAGAAAAAACCGGAGCTTACCAAGATGGTTGATACGCTGCGTGAAAATTTAAGACTGATGGAAACCAGCGACAATGGGCTTAGACTGACTGATGAAATGCTGCAGGCCATATTGCTGCTGCCTGAAGATACTTTGCTTAAAGTCGAAAAAATTTTAACAAGTATTGTAGAAAGAGAATTGAAAGAACCGATCAGAGAGGATAGCGTTTCAGTTATCCGCAGCAAAGTCGAACAGCAATTAAGGGAAAATCAAACCATCCCGGCCTCTGTTCTTCAAGCGATGATTACCATTGGCCGTTTTAGCATTGTTCCGAATGAAGTGGTCAATGAAGCATTGACTAAAGCGCAGATTGAACAGGCAAAAGCCAGTGTAGAACCGACACGAATCTTGCAGGGCCAAGTGCTTGTTCAAGAAGGGCAAGTGGTGGATAAAGAAGTATACCGGCAGCTTGAACTGGCAGGGATGACCGAAGAACAGCAGGATTACAAACCTTTTATCGGTTTGTTAATGTTCGTCTTAATTGTGCTGGGAATACTGATGGTCGTCACTCACAAGGGAAACGCTGCTGACCAGAAAAAAACGACTGCGCTTCTCGTCATTATGGCAGTTCTCGCCATTTCCTTGACCATTATGAAGTTGTTGAGTGCTGTTAGCGGCAATTTTGACGTGATGATCGCTTTTCTATTTCCAACAGCTTTAGCAGGGATGATAACCCGGATGCTCTTGAATGAACGGACGGCGGTTTATATAACATTTCTAGTGGGGGCCGTCGGTGGGATGATGCTGCATGAGGGAAGTGCGGCAACGCTTCAGATGGATATCGCGTTATATATTCTTTTCAGCGGACTGACTGGGGTTTACATGATTGAGCAGGCCGACCGGCGAACCAGGCTTTTGCAGACAAGCCTAGCTGTCGCAGTGGTCAACGTCTTTTTTATCGGATTTTATCTGCTCATTGGCCAAAGCCAATACGATTGGGCGGAAATCGGTTTTTACTTGACGGCTGCTGTAATTTCCGGCCTTTTATCTGGAGCTATGACTATTGGGCTGCTGCCGTTTTTTGAATCGGCTTTCGGGTTATTGTCGACCATGAAACTGATTGAGCTTTCCAATCCGAATCATCCATTGTTAAAGAAAATCCTCACCGAAACTCCGGGAACGTACCACCATAGCGTGATGGTAGCGAATTTGGCGGATGCTTCATGCGAGGCGATTGGCGCAAATGGCTTGCTTGCGCGTGTCGGCTGCTATTACCATGATATCGGCAAGACAAAGCAGCCGCAGTTTTTCATTGAAAACCAAGTGAATATTAACAATCCACATGATACATTGCCTGTAGAAACAAGCAGTGCCATTATCTTGGCACATGGCATATACGGGGCGGAACTGTTGAAAAAGCATAAAATGCCGAAAGAAATTGTAGATGTGGCAGCTCAGCATCACGGCACCAGCCTACTGAAGTTTTTCTATCATAAAGCAAAGGAAAAGAATCCGGACCTTGAAGAGTCTTCATTTCGATATAGCGGACCTAAGCCGCAGACGAAGGAAATTGCAATTATTTCAATAGCCGACAGCATTGAAGCGGCGGTACGGTCAATGAAAGAACCAACATCAGAAAAAATAAAAAAATTGGTGGACGCGATTGTAGAGGATAAACTTAAAGATGGGCAATTTGATGAATGCGATTTAACGATGAAAGAACTGAAAACAGTAAAGCACATCATGTGTGAAACGCTAAATGGCATTTTCCATACGCGCATTGAATATCCGAAAGAAATAAGTTAAAAGGAGGAAATCGCGATGATGTCGATTGATTTGATGGATGAGACAGCTACATTAAGCGACAATGAGCTGCAATTTGTTGAACGAATATTGCAGCAAGCTGCCAAAGCAGAAAAAATTGGAGCTGCTGAAGTTTCAGTGACGTTTGTTACAAACGAGATGATCCAAGGCATTAATAAAGAATACCGGGGCAAGGATACCCCGACTGATGTAATCTCATTTGCAATGGAGGAAATGGGCGAAGGGGAAGTGGAAATCGTTGGATCGATGGAACCGCGCATGCTTGGTGACATCATCATTTCCATTGACCGGACCAAAGAACAGGCCGCTGATTATGGCCATTCGTTCGAACGGGAACTGGGCTTTTTGGCAGTCCATGGCTTTTTGCATTTGCTGGGCTATGACCATATGAATAAAGAAGATGAGAAGGAAATGTTTTCAAAACAAGAAGAAATTCTTTCTTCGCTCGGAATTACCCGGGACAATTATGAAGGCGAATAGATTTTTTAATTCGTTCAAGTTTGCAGTTCAAGGAATTGGGGCATCATGGAAAAAAGAGCAGAATATGCGGATCCATGTGTTGGCGGCCATAGTGGTCATAATAGCTGGCGCCTTGAGCGGGCTGTCAAAGGGCGAATGGATTATCATTATTTTATTGATCGGTGGAATGATTGCTTTGGAAGTCATGAACTCCGCTATTGAACGGGTTGTGGATCTGGCGTCACCAGCAATTCATCCGCTGGCAAAAGAAGCGAAAGACATGGCGGCGGGTGCTGTTTTGGTATTTGCCGCTGCAAGTGCTATAATTGGGTTACTAATCTTTATACCAAAATGGTTTTAACTTACAGAGGTGATTCGTAATGGAGAAAGAACAATTGATGGAAGAAGCAAAAACAGCACGCGAACGGGCATATGTGCCTTATTCGAAATTTAAGGTCGGAGCGGCGCTTCTTACGGCTGACGGCAAAGTATATCATGGCTGCAATATCGAGAATGCCGGCTATTCCATGACCAACTGCGCAGAGCGCACAGCGATGTTTAAAGCGGTTTCAGAAGGCGATAGAAAATTCACGGCACTTGCAGTCGTGGCAGAAACAAAAGGGCCGGTTTCACCGTGTGGCGCTTGCCGCCAAGTAATCGCGGAATTCTGTGCACCGGATATGCCAGTCTATTTAACAAATTTAAATGGTGACGTCCAGGAAACGACAGTCAGTGAACTGTTGCCGGGCGCGTTTTCAACGGAGGATTTAGAATATGCAGCTAGAAAATAACGGCTTTAAATCAGGATTTATTTCCATTATCGGCCGTCCGAATGTCGGCAAATCGACATTTTTAAACCGTGTAGTCGGCCAGAAAATCGCCATTATGAGCGATAAGCCGCAAACAACGAGAAACAAAGTGCAGGGGGTTGTCACGACAAATGACAGCCAGATGGTTTTCATCGATACACCCGGCATCAACGAGCCTCGCCATAAATTAGGCGATTTTATGCTGAAAGTGGCGAAAAACACCTTCCGCGAAGTGGACGTCCTGTTGTTTGTCGCGAGCGCAGATGACCGCATTGGCAAACAGGACCGTTTTGTCCTGGATATGCTGAAAGGCATCGACGTGCCGGTCTTTTTGGTATTGAACAAAATTGACCAGGTCCATCCAGACAATCTGCCAAAAATCATCGAAGGCTACCGCAACGAATTTGATTTCAAAGAAGCGATCCCAATTTCGGCGCTGCAAGGCAATAATGTAGAAAACCTGCTGGCAAAAATTACGGAATACTTGCCAGAAGGGCCTCAATATTATCCGGCCGACCAAGTGACGGACCATCCGGAACGATTTATCATTTCCGAGCTGATCCGTGAAAAGGCATTGCATTTGACGCGTGAAGAAATTCCGCATTCGATTGCGGTGGTTATTGAAAAAATTGCACCGGACAGCGACAACAAAGACATGATCCGTGTTCAGGCGACCATCATGGTTGAACGCGATTCCCAAAAAGGCATTGTCATCGGTAAAAAAGGTGCCTTGCTAAAAGAAATCGGCTCCCGTGCACGGGCAGATATTGAGAATCTGCTTGGTTCGAAAGTGTATTTGGAGCTATGGGTTAAAGTCCAGAAGGATTGGCGCAATAAAGCGATGCACTTGCGTGATTTCGGTTTTAGAGACGACGAATACTAAGGAGTCGGTTTCATGCTGAATCAATTGGAAGGTATTGTGATCCGGACACAGGCTTACGGGGAAAACAATAAAATTGTCACTTTGTTCACACGTGAAGCCGGCAAAATTACTTGCATGGCAAGAGGGGCTAAAAAGCCATCGAGCCGCTTGGCAGCAGTGACGCAGCAGTTTACGCATGGCAGCTATTCAATCTTCAAAGGCAAAGGCATGGGGACGCTGCAAAGCGGCGATCCGCTGGAGTCGCTCCGGCATATCCGGGAAGATATCATGAAAACTGCCTATGCCAGCTATATTGTCGAACTGATTGACCGGCTCACGGAGCAGGATGAACCGCAGCCGGCGATTTATGACATGCTGTTCCAAGCATTGCATGCCATCGAGGAAGGCTACGACCCGGAAGCAATTTCATTGTTTGTGGAATGGAAGATGCTGCCGAATGCCGGCTTGACGCCGACATTGCATCAATGTGCAAATTGCGGAGCGACAGATGGGGAGTTTGCTTTCTCTTTCCAGGAACTCGGATTTTTATGCCATCGCTGTTTCCATATCGACCGCTATATCATCCGGCTGAGTCCGGCACTCGTAAAATTGATCCGCACATTTTATTTTGTGCCGATTGAGCGTGTCGGCTCACTGAAACTGAAAAAGGAATCTAAAACGCTGCTGAAAGGGATTGTCCGGACGGTTTACGAAGAACAAGCCGGCATTCGCTTGAAATCACGTAAATTCCTGGAACAGCTGGAACGAACACCGGAATTTCTGCCTAAAAAGACAGTAGAAGACCCGCAACAGGATGAAATCACCTGAGCGGGTCTTTTTTTATTTCCAATTATTTCATTTACTATCCTTGGGATGCAGCATACTGTCCGTTTGAATTGAAATACTGTCCCAAGAGCTAAAATACTGTCCGGAATCAGCAAAATACTGTCCGGAACAAATTTTTAGCTTTCCTAACGAAAAAGCCGCAGCATCTTTGGATGCTGCGGCTTCTATATTATAATTTAAAACTCAATCTGTTTAGCAACATAAGCTTGAACGTCGCCGATCGGCATACGGATTTGCTCCATTGAATCGCGGTGGCGCACTGTTACTTGGCCATCTTCCACGGAATCAAAATCGTATGTGATACAGAACGGTGTGCCGATTTCATCCTGGCGGCGGTAGCGCTTGCCGATTGACTGGGATTCATCATAATCCACCATGAAATGCTTGGACAGCTCAGCGAATACTTCAGTCGCGCCGTCAGCTAACTTTTTCGATAATGGAAGAACCGCTGCTTTATAAGGTGCCAGTGCCGGGTGGAATCTCATGACAGTGCGTTTATCGTCGTTTTCAAGTTCTTCTTCATCGTATGCATCCACTAAGAAGGCAAGTGTCACGCGGTCAGCTCCTAGGGAAGGCTCGATGCAATAAGGAACATAACGCTCATTTGTAATCGGATCGATGTAATTGAAATCTTCGCCGGAATGCTCCATATGGCGCTTCAAGTCAAAGTCCGTACGGTCAGCGATGCCCCAAAGCTCGCCCCAGCCGAATGGGAATTTGTATTCGATGTCCACGGTGGCATTCGAGTAATGGGACAATTCATCTTTGTCGTGTTCGCGAAGGCGCATATTGTCTTCAGTCATATTCAACTCAAGCAGCCAGTTTTTGCAGAAGTCGCGCCAGTAAGCGTACCATTCCAAATCTTCTCCCGGCTTGCAGAAAAATTCCAGTTCCATTTGCTCGAATTCACGCGTGCGGAACGTAAAGTTGCCCGGAGTGATTTCATTGCGGAAGCTTTTGCCGATTTGGGCGATGCCGAACGGCATTTTTTTGCGCATCGAACGCTGTACATTTTTATAGTTGACGAAAATCCCTTGAGCTGTTTCCGGACGCAGGAAGATTTCGTTTGTTGAAGCTTCAGTAACACCTTGGAAAGTTTTGAACATCAAATTGAATTGGCGGATCTCTGTAAAGTCCTGAGCGCCGCAAGTCGGGCATTTGACTTCATGTTCTTGAATCAATTCAGCCATGCGGTCAAAAGACAAACCGTCGACGATCATTTCGATGCCTTTAGCATCCAATGCATCTTCGATCAGTTTATCAGCGCGGTGGCGCGTTTTGCAGCTTTTGCAGTCGATCATCGGGTCATTGAAGTTGCCCACATGGCCTGAAGCGACCCATGTTTTCGGGTTCATCAAAATGGCAGCATCAAGCCCCACGTTGTGGACCGATTCCTGCACGAATTTTTTCCACCAAGCTTTTTTAATATTGTTTTTCAGTTCGACACCAAGTGGGCCATAATCCCACGTGTTTGCCAAGCCCCCATAGATTTCAGAGCCTGGGAAAACAAATCCTCTGTGTTTTGCTAACGATACTACTTCTTCCATTGACATATAAAAACCTCCATAAAATAAAAAATCGTACACGTCCCGGACATAATGTCCGAGGACGAGTACGTTATGACCCGCGGTTCCACCCCGATTGGCTGCATATTGCAACCCGCTTAAAAGAAACTGACTCCAGAGTGCCTTTTCCTGTCCATACGGGCTTCCACTATCCCCGTTCGCTAAAGTAACAGTACTTATTTCTCCATCATTGTCTAATATTCGATTCGTTAGTATTGTAACATGGCAATCTTTTCTTCGCAATATAGCGGTAATTAGTATATAATAATCATCATTGAGTATAACATATTTTGAGGCGGTGAGTCCGATCGAACTCAATAAGCGACAAGAAGAGATTTTGCGAATCGTCAAAGGCAATGGCCCGATTACGGGCGAACAGATTGCTGACCGTTTGCATTTGACAAGAGCAACACTAAGACCCGATTTAGCCATCCTGACTATGGCCGGCTTTTTAGATGCCCGCCCCCGTGTTGGCTATTTTTATTCTGGAAAAAAACCAGGCCAGGATATTTCGGATACGATGAACAATATGAAAGTGAAAGACTTTCAATCGATTCCCGTTGTGGTACGAGAAGATGTCAGCGTCTATGACGCCATCAGCCAAATGTTTTTGGATGATGTCGGAACATTATTTGTCGTCGACAAAAACTCCTTTTTGACAGGAGTGCTGTCACGCAAAGACTTGCTTCGGACCAGCCTGGGCAACCAGGACTTGACCACCATCCCTGTACATATTATTATGACCCGGATGCCGAATATCACCTATTGTGTAAAAAACGAATCGTTGATTCAAGCGGCACATCGCTTGATTAATCAGCAGATTGACGCTTTGCCAGTAGTAGATGAACAACCCGAAGGATTCAAAGTGGTCGGCCGTTTAACTAAAACGAATATCACCCGGGCATTTTTATCTTTGTCGGAAAGCCATGAATTGTGAGGTGCATAGAATTGAAACAGCTTCGCTTGTTTATCGTCTCCGATTCAGTTGGAGAGACTGGTGAGCTTGTCGCAAAAGCGGCAATCAGCCAGTATTTGTATGCGGATCAAAATGCCGTCTTAAAACGGTTTCCCTATATCGATTCCGTCGAGCACCTGCAGGAAATCATCAAATTGGCTGCACAGCAAAAAGCATTTATTGTTTATACATTGGTATCTCGGGAATTGAGAAGCTATATTCTCACGGAAACCGAGAAACGCAACGTGACAGCTGTTGATTTGATGGGTCCCTTGATGGATGCATTGGAGAAAGAATTGGATTCGGTGCCGCTTGAAGAAGCAGGATTGGTCCGGAAATTGGATGACGACTATTTCAAAAAAGTGGAAGCGATTGAATTTGCAGTGAAGTATGATGATGGCCGGGATCCACGAGGCATTCTGATGGCTGACATTGTGTTGGTCGGCATATCGAGAACTTCGAAAACCCCATTATCCCAGTATTTAGCCCATAAACGGCTAAAAGTGGCCAACGTGCCGCTTGTACCGGAAGTGGATCCGCCGGAAGAGCTGTTTAAAGTTGATCCTGCCAAATGTTTCGGCTTGGTCATTTCTCCAGAAAAATTGAATCATATTCGAAAAGAGCGTTTGATTGCTTTAGGTTTAAATGACGACGCAAATTATGCTAAAATAAATCGAATACACGAAGAAATAAATCATTTTCAAAAAGTGGTCAGCAAAATCGGCTGTGAAGTTGTTGATGTGACAAACCGTGCAGTCGAAGAAACGGCCAACCTTATTTTAAATAAATTAAAATGATGGCGTTTGAAAAACCACCTGAAAAGGCGGTTTTTCTATTTTTAAATGTGGATTTTTCGACACAAACGTTTTATAATGAAGAATTGTGGATAAATTAAATTAAGGTCTATTTATTTGGCTCCATCTTTTTATGAAAAGATGAAGGAATTCGCCTGAATGTCACGAATTAAGTATGTTAAGCAGAAAAAGATGGTGATAAAGTGTCGAATCGAGTTCCTGAAAAAGTGATTGAACAAATCCGGTCAACGGCAGATATTGTTGATATAGTCGGTGAGTATGTCCAATTGACAAAAAGAGGCCGCAATTGGTTTGGCCTGTGTCCGTTTCATGGAGAAAGCACACCGTCATTTTCCGTCACTTCCGATAAACAGATTTTTCATTGTTTCGGATGCGGCGCCGGTGGCAACGTCATAACATTTCTTATGGATATTGAAAACATTACATTTCAGGATGCTTTATCTAGGCTCGGAAGCCGCGCCGGCATTGAAGTGGAAGTAAATACTAATGCTTCGTCGGAAGGGTCATCTGCGCTTTCAAAAAGCGATCAACAATTGATCATGATGCATGAATTTGCAGCCGACATGTACCACCACATTTTATTGAATACGGAAGAAGGACAAGCCGCTCTGGATTATTTGGAGAACAGGGGATTTACTCGGGAAATGATCGAGAAATACCGCATCGGTTGGTCGCTTCCTGAGTGGAATTACATGGCCACGGCTTTGCAAAGAAAAGGATATAGCGAGGAAGAACTGACAGCAAGCGGATTAGTGATTCAGCGGGAGCAGGGAAATGGCTATTTTGACCGCTTCCGAGGGCGAATCATATTCCCGATCATGAACGAAAATGGCAAGGTCATCGCGTTTTCGGGAAGGATTCTTGAAAACACAAAACAAGAAGCCAAATATATGAACAGCCCGGAATCACCGATTTTTCAAAAAAGCCAAGTGTTGTACAATGTCCACCAAGCCCGCAACGCGATCCGGAAAAACCGGAAAATCGTCCTTTTTGAAGGCTTTATGGATGTTATTGCTGCCGGCAAAGCAGGAGTTGACAATGCTCTTGCAACGATGGGGACATCATTGACTGCCCAGCATATAAGAGCAATGAAACGCTTTGCCCAGGAAATCGTCATTTGTTTTGATGGAGACGATGCTGGTTGGGAAGCGGCCAAAAAAGCCGCAATTGCGCTTAATGAAGAAAATTTCAAAGTGGAAGTTGCCGTGCTTCCAGGTAAGATGGATCCTGATGATTATGTTCGGGAACATGGCAATGACGCTTTTCGGGATCAGATTGTTGGCAAACCGCATGCTTTTATAGCGTTTGCGATGATGCATGCCCGCAGACATAAAAATTTTCAATATGAAAATGATCTACTGCAATACATTCAAGAAGTGCTACAATTGCTAGCCGGGCGTTCGTCGCCGATTGAACGGGATTTATACATCAAGCAATTATCAAATGAAACCGGTTTGTCAGAAGAAGCGATTCTCCAGCAATACCGAAAACTCGAAAATAAAACAATTGAACGCAGCCGTCCGGAAAGAGTTGCTAAAACAGTAAAACGTGAACCTAAACGGGTCACTTCACTGCATAGAGCTGAACGGCTGCTGTTCTCTCATGCCCTAGCTGATCGTGAAGTCATGAAGAAACTGGCTGATGTCCCATCCGGAATGCCTTTTATCAGTGAAGAGTTTCAAGCTCTTTATGTTCAGCTGCTCGGTTTCTATGAAGAATGGGATAAAGCAGACTTCCATAAATTCCTGGAAACTCTCCAGGATGCCGAACTCCGGAAACTGGTTTTAGAGACTACCCTCTCCGAACGCGATCCGGAACATGGCGATGAAGAAATTGCTGACTGCATCAAGCATCTTGAAAAACACCGTGTTGAGCAGCAGATAAGTTTAAAAATCCAGCAATCAAAAGAAGCGGAAAAACAGCATGATATAAAGCGTGCTTTACTTCTTGCACAAGAAGTGATTGCTTTACGGAAATCATTGTAAGTTAATTCCGGTTTTAAAAGGAGGAAGTCGTATGGCTGAGAAATCAGAACGCCAAAACGAAGTTGAAGCAAGCAACGTTTCATTAAGTTCAGAAGGTCCAGAAGTGTCAGTAGAGGAAGCAAAGCGCCAATTAATAGAAGCAGGTAAAAAAACCGGTGAACTTAACTACGAACAGATAGCCGATAAATTAGCGGTTTTTGAAATGGAATCCGATCAAGTAGAGGAATTTATCGATCAGCTTGAAGGCCATGGCATAGAACTTGAAAGAAAATCAGATGATGAAGAGCATTTGGACCGCCTTATGAAGCCTACTGAAGAAAAGTTTGATTTAAATGACTTGAGTGTTCCTCCTGGCGTTAAAATCAACGATCCGGTTCGGATGTACTTAAAGGAAATTGGCCGTGTCGATCTTTTGAAAGCGGAAGAAGAAGTCCGTTTAGCAAAACTGATTGAACAAGGCGACGAAGAAGCGAAAAAACGCCTTGCAGAAGCCAACTTGCGTCTCGTCGTCAGTATTGCAAAACGTTATGTCGGACGTGGGATGCTGTTCCTTGATTTGATTCAGGAAGGCAATATGGGCTTGATCAAAGCCGTTGAAAAATTCGATTACTCCAAAGGATTTAAATTCAGCACATACGCCACTTGGTGGATTCGCCAGGCAATTACGCGAGCAATTGCCGACCAGGCACGGACAATCCGTATTCCGGTGCATATGGTTGAAACCATCAATAAATTGATCCGTGTCCAGCGCCAATTGCTCCAGGATCTAGGCCGTGAGCCGTCTCCGGAAGAGATCGGGGAAGAAATGGATTTATTGCCTGAAAAAGTTCGGGAAATCCTTAAGATTGCCCAAGAACCGGTATCTCTGGAAACTCCGATCGGGGAAGAAGACGATTCACATCTTGGCGACTTTATCGAAGATTCGGATGCGCAATCACCATCTGATCACGCTGCCTATGAATTGTTGAAAGAGCAGCTTGAAGATGTGCTCGATACGTTGACAGATCGTGAAGAAAACGTGCTTCGTCTGCGCTTCGGACTAGATGATGGACGTACGCGCACACTTGAAGAAGTGGGGAAAGTGTTTGGTGTGACCCGTGAACGGATTCGCCAAATCGAAGCAAAAGCGCTTCGCAAGCTTCGCCACCCTTCACGCAGCAAACGCTTGAAAGACTTTTTGGAATAAAAAAGAGCAGTTATACCGTTCCTGTGTTCGTCACGGGAACGGTTTTTTATGTTTTTGGGGTTTTCAGTTGAGTTTGTCTAAATTTTTCCTATATAATGAATATTGAAAGCGCATTCAAAACAAAGGGGATGTAGTGAGATGAATTTTGACTTGACGCAAGAACAGCAGATGATTAAAAAGACAATTAAGGAATTTGCCGATAAGGTCGTCGCTCCTGGAGCGATTCACCGTGACCGGACAAATGAATTTCCGAAAGAAATCTTCAAACAGCTTTCCGACATGGGGATGATGGGATTGCCGTTTGACGAAAAATATGGCGGAGCAGGAGCGGACACCACCAGTTTCGCAATCGTTACAGAAGAATTGAGCCGCGCTTGTGCTTCAACGGGCATTACGTATTCGGCCCATATTTCTCTTGGCGGCGCACCGCTGAATTTATTCGGGACAGAAGAGCAGAAGGAAAAATATTTGACGCCGATCTGCACCGGCGAATCGTTCGGAGCTTTCGGATTAACGGAGCCAAATGCAGGATCGGATGCCGGCGGTACAGAAACCCGTGCAATCGAAGACGGCGATGACTGGGTCATTAATGGGTCCAAAGTATATATCACGAATGCCAGCTATGCGAAGCATTTAGCCATTACGGCAATAACGGGAATTGAAAACGGCAAAAAAGAAATCAGCGCCATTATCGTTCCAACAGATGCTGAAGGGTTCACCATCATTGATAATTACGAGAAAATGGGACTTCACGCTTCGAATACAACTGAATTGGTTTTGGAGAATGTCCGAGTGCCAAAGGAAAACCTTCTAGGCAAGCGCGGTGAAGGCTTTAAGCAGTTCATGGTAACTTTGGACGGAGGACGCATCGGAATCGCTGCAATGGCAGTTGGAATCGCTCAGGCAGCATACAACAAAGCATTAAATTATTCGAAAGAGCGCAAACAGTTCGGCAAGCCGTTATCCGAATTCCAAGTGACGCAGTTCAAATTGGCTGATATGGCATTGAAAATCGAATTGGCCCGCAATATGGTCTATAAAGCGGCATGGCTAAAAGATCAGGGCCGGCCATTTACAAAAGAAGCCTCAATGGCAAAACTCTATGCTTCTGAGATTTCAATGGAAGTGGCTGACGAAGCCATTCAAATCCATGGAGGATATGGCTATATGAAAGAATATGAAGTGGAGCGTTATATGCGGGACGCTAAACTGCTGGAAATCGGTGAAGGTACATCTGAAATTCAGCGCATGGTCATCGCTAGGCAAATCGGCTGTTAAATTGCTGAATTTGTCACAATCGCTTAAAAGTTACCCGATATTGCTTTTCGTTTTGTAAATAATACAGTACAATAATGAATGATACGAACAATATCATAAAGCAGAACTTAAAGAGGGAGGGGTAACGGATGCAAAAAAATGCAATTGTACCTTATATCTTAATCATGGCGTTCGGTATTGGTCTGATTTTCTTCTTATCATTGGAAGGCGTCAATAACGAAGCACAAATTGCTGAAGAGAATGCAGAAGAAGAAGGCGCAGGCGGAGAAGCACAAGGCGAAGACGGTGGCAGCACTGAATCAGCTGAGTTCGATCCCGAAGCACAAGCACAACAAAGCTGTGTATCTTGCCACGGTTCAAGCTATGAAGGCGGAGTAGGACCATCATTGGTTGATACTCAATTGGACCAAGCAGCACTTGAAGATATTATTGCAAATGGTAAAGGCGCAATGCCAGGTGGTCTTGTTGAAGGCGAGAACATCCCAGCTATGGCTGAGTGGATACTTTCGCTCGAATAGTATTAAAAACCCTTAGTTCACCAGAGCTAAGGGTTTTTCTTTAGATGCCGCGCTCGAGCGCTTGTGCTTTCCATGTCCAGCTGCAATGGCCGGATTCTTGGGGCATAAGCCGTTTCAGCTGCTGGCTGTCGAACCTTAAGGGCCATTTCCGCTTTTCTAAGTTAGGGGGATTTTAATGAATGCTCAACAATTATCAATTCGGCTGACCCGGGTAGCAAGCCATGTACCGAAAGATTCGGTGGTCGCGGATATCGGCAGTGACCATGCGTATTTGCCGTGCTACTTGGTTTCACAAGGGTTCGCTGAGCGGGCTGTTGCCGGAGAAGTCGTAAAAGGGCCGTACGAATCAGCAAAAAAACAAGTGATCCAGGAACAATTGGAGGATAAAATTGCCGTCAGGCTGGCAAGTGGATTAGAAGCGATCTACCCAGAAGATGGAATAACCGCCGTGACGATTGCCGGTATGGGCGGACCTTTGATCGTTTCTATCCTGGAACAGGGAAAAGACCGTTTATCAGGAATCCGTCGTTTAATCCTTCAGCCGAATGTCCATGCGATGGCAATCCGGGAATGGGCGGCTGCCAACCAGTGGGCGATTATTGAAGAAGAAATTATCAAAGAAAATAATAAAATTTACGAAATTATCGTACTTGAACCAAGCAGTCAGCCGGTAACTTTTACACCAGCACAACTGTTGATGGGCCCCATGCTCATGACAGAAAGACACGAAGCTTTCAAGGAAAAATGGCAAAGAGAAAGCGCGCAATGGAAAAATATTATCGCATCGGTAGAATCGACTGAACAGACGCTGGAAATTGTGGAAAAGAAACATGAACTGGTGAATAAAATACAACTAGTTGAAGAGGTGCTGAATCGTGAAAATTCCTAATGGCCAGCAAATCATCGAAGAGTTTGAGAAATGGTCACCGAAGTTTCTGGCGATGGAAGGTGACCCAATCGGGTTGCACGTTGGAACGCTGAATAAAAAAGTCGAACATGTACTGGTGACACTTGATGTCAATGAACAAGTGGTAGACGAAGCCATTGCCAAAGGGGCGGGGTTGATTATTGCTCATCATCCGCCGATTTATCGACCGATGAAAAACCTGCAGACGGATTATCCGCAGGGTCGCATGATTGAAAAGCTGATCAAACATGATATTGCGGTATACGCTGCACATACCAATCTGGATGTCGCCAAAGGCGGCGTCAATGATTTATTGGCAGAGGCACTGGGCCTTGCGGAAACCAAAGTGCTGGTCCCTACATACGAAGCGGAACTGGTCAAAATCGCGGTGTTCGTGCCGGAAAGCCACGAAGAACAAGTGCGCGAGGCACTTGGGAAAGCTGGAGCCGGAGCAATCGGCGACTATGAATCCTGCAGCTATACGATGTCGGGTACCGGCAGATTCCGTCCGACAGCCGCTGCCGATCCGTATATTGGTGAAGCGGGCAAAATGGAAGTCACAGCAGAATCGAAAATTGAAGTGGTCATCCGGAAATACGAAAAAGACCGTGCCATCAAAGCAATGATTGCTGCGCATCCATACGAAGAAGTGGCTTATGATGTGTTTACGCTGGAGAACAAAGAAGAAGCGATGGGCCTTGGGCGAGTCGGGACATTGCCGGAAGAAATGAGCTTGGAAGAGTTTACGGAGTTTGTAAAAGAACGGCTCGAAGTACCGGCAGCGCGAGTTGTGGGGGACCTTTCGAAAAAAGTCCGGAAAGTCGCGGTTCTTGGCGGAGACGGCAATAAATACGTCCAGGCAGCCAAGCGTTCAGGTGCCGATGTCTATGTGACAGGAGATTTGTATTTCCATGTCGCCCAGGATGCGGAAGCGATGGATCTGGCTGTAGTCGATCCGGGACATCATGTTGAGAAAGTGATGATCAAAGGCGTCGTCAACCATATGTCGAAGCTGCAGAACTGGCAATGCGAATTCTTGGCTTCGGAAGTGGATACAGAGCCTTTCCGATTCAGATAAAATAAATAAAAAACGAGGGCACCTACTAAGGAATAGTAACGGTGCTCTCGTTTTTTATATTGTCCAAGAATTGTTGAGCTTCTTTAGGAGATTTCAAAATAATGATTTCTTTTTTCCCTTGGAATTGTTCGAGCTTTTTCATGACACCGGGCCGTTTGTCAATCGGATACATCCACACCCATTTTAAAAAATTGAAATTAAAGCGTTCTTCACAGCCAGTGGCCATATCGGGCCGCTGCTGGTTGCGATATCGAACCATGCGCAATAGTACACGATACAGGCAAATCGAACGGGGAAAGTCCAAGAAAATGATACAGTCAGCGGCCCGAAGACGGATATCAAGAGTTCCGTTATAGTTGCCGTCGATAATCCATTGATCTTTGGCGATCAATTGGTGCTGGATCATCTTTTGCTGTTCTTTTGTAACAGCTTCCCAATCAGGTTTCCATAACACAGCGTCGAGATGGAATACTTCGATGGACAGCTTTTCGCCAAGTTTTTTTGAAAGAGTCGATTTGCCGGAGCCTCCGGAACCGATAACCGCAATTTTTTTCATCCTATCCACTCCATATCAAAGATGTAATGTACAGAAAAACCGCGAGACTTTTCTAAAGCTCACGGTTTACTTGTCGTCGGAGGCAGGGACAATTATTGTATAGTTTTGTCTTTAAGTATATGCCGGTTTCGGCAATATACTAGAGTCTAATTAATCATTGATTGGATACGGTTCAATGCGCTCAGAAGGTTTAGGGTGCTTGATTTTCGGCAAGATTTTGTTGAGTGGTACACTGCGTGCCAAATCATGTGTCGTTGGATCTTCCGGATCGTATTTATCAAGGAAGGTCATTACTTCTTTGACAATCGGCGTCGGAGTTGATGCACCGGCGGTAATCGCTACCGTTTCGATGCCTTCCAGCCATTCCAGTTTCAGCTCTGATAAGTCGGAAATCCGGTAAGCGGGAGTGCCGGCGATATCTTGTGAAACTTGAGCCAGCCGGTTTGAGTTATTGCTCATTGGGTCTCCGATGACAATCAGCAAATCAGCATCGGTAGCTTGTGTAGCGACCGCTTCTTGCCGTACTTGAGTGGCCAGGCAAATTTCTTTATGGACTTCTGAATGCGGGAATTTCTCTTTCAGACGCTTCATCATATCGACAACGTCCCATTGGCTCATCGTTGTCTGGTTCGTCACAATGATTTTTTCGGAATCAAGTTCCAGTTTATTGACGTCTTCCACCGTTTCGACTAAATGGACCATATCGGGAGCTACTCCGATTGCGCCTTCCGGTTCCGGATGGCCGCTTTTGCCGATATAGACGATCTGATAGCCTTCGGCTGTTTTTTCCCGGATCAAATCATGAGTGACCGTTACGTCCGGGCACGTTGCATCAATGGATACAAGGCCTTTCCGCTTTGCCAGTTCACGCACTTGCGGCGAAACGCCGTGCGCTGTGAAAATGACGGTTCCCGATTCGACTTTCTCCAGGATTTCAAGCCGGTTTTTGCCGTCCAATGTGATGATGCCGTCTTCTTCGAACGCATCCGTCACGTGTTTATTGTGCACAATCATTCCTAGTATATAAATAGGGCGAGGCAAAGTTTCGTCCATTGCCGCATTTTTTGCAATAACCATTGCGTCAACCACTCCATAGCAGTACCCTCTTGGAGATATTTTCATTACTTTCATAACCGCACTCCTTTCAAAAACATACTTTCATTATAACGGAGACGGCCCAGCTTTACAAAAGTTGCAATACGGAAAAGTCAATTTCATGCTATAATGTCAAGAGCATAAGGAGGGGATTCAATCCCATGACAAAATTTAGCGATTATAAATTGAAGCCGTTTATACTAGAAGCGGTAGAAAAACTAGGATTTACAGAACCGACACCGATTCAAAAAGAAATCATGCCCCATATATTGAAAGGCAGTTCAGCAATCGGGCAATCCCATACAGGCACAGGGAAGACACATAGTTTCATCATCCCGATAGCGGAACGCATCGATACGAGCAAACAGGAAGTGCAGGCGGTTATTTGCGCGCCGACACGCGAACTGGGAACTCAAATTTACGCAGAAATGATGAAGCTTGTTGAAGGATCGGACATCGAAGTGAAAAGCTTTATTGGCGGTACAGACAAGCAACGCTCCATCAATAAGTTAAAAACACAACCGCATATCGTCATTGGCACACCGGGACGTTTGAGAGATTTAGTAAAAGAAAACGCGCTTTTGGTCCACACTGGCAAAATCCTCGTAGTAGATGAAGCGGATTTAGCTTTTGACCTCGGATTTATCGAAGAAATCGACCAAGTGGCAGGCAAGATGCAAGACAAACTGGAGATGTATGTTTTCTCGGCAACGATTCCTGAGAAATTAAAACCGTTCCTGAAAAAATACATGGAATCTCCAGTACACATCAAAATTGGGGACAAACGCCCGACGGCTGAAGGACTGGATTTCTATTTGGTGCCGGCACGAAGCAAACGAAAAGTGGAGCGGCTGAAAGAAATCATGGGAATCATCAATCCGTATTTGGCCATCATTTTTGTCAATACGAAGACCAACGCCGATTACGTAGCAGAAGAACTTGGAAAAGCAGGCATCCGTGTAGGGCGAGTGCACGGCGACCTTGCTCCGCGTGAGCGCGTGAAAATGATGAAACAAATCCGCGATTTGGAGTATCAGTATATCGTTGCAACAGATTTAGCGGCACGCGGAATCGATATCCAAGGTGTCAGCCACGTCATCAATTACGAGCTGCCGGAAGACCTGGAATTCTTTATTCACCGTGTGGGCCGTACCGCCCGTGCAGGCATGAAAGGCCTGGCTATTACAATTTTTAATCCGGAAGAAGAAGATGCTATCGTCCGCGTTGAAAAAATGGGCATTCCGTTCCAGCAAAAAGACATCGTTAAAGGCGAATTTGTCGATTTGAAAGAACGCCACAGCCGCAAAACCCGTGTTAGAACACAAAACGAAGCAGATGCTAAGGCGAAGACAATGGTTCATAAGCCGAAAGCGGTTAAACCGGGCTATAAAAAGAAAATGAAGTGGAAAATGGATGAAATCAAAAAAGTGGAACGCCGTAAAAACCGCAAAAAGTAAGGAGTTTTTTTCATGTTATTAGGTTCACATGTGTCAATGAGTGGCAAGAAAATGCTGCTGGCAGCCAGTGAAGAAGCGAGCTCTTATGGAGCCAACACTTTCATGATCTATACAGGAGCACCACAGAATACGCGCCGTAAACCGATTGAAGAGCTGAATATAGAAGCCGGGCAAGCACATATGGCGGCCAATAATTTATCAAATATTGTCGTCCATGCCCCGTACATCATCAACTTGGCCAATTCGGTAAAACCGGAAACGTTTGAGCTGGCCGTTGAATTTCTGCAAAAAGAAATCGAACGCACTGCAGCAATCGGTGCAAAACAGATTGTTTTGCACCCAGGTGCGCATGTTGGAGCAGGAGTCGACGTTGGCATCAATAAAATCATTGAAGGCTTGAACGAAGTGCTGACGCAGGATTTTCCGGTCAATATTGCATTAGAGACTATGGCTGGAAAAGGCACTGAATGCGGCCGCAGCTTTGAGGAGATTGCCGCCATCATCAACGGCGTAACCCATAACGAGCGGCTGTCGGTTTGTTTCGATACTTGTCATACGCATGATGCCGGTTATCATATCAAAGAAGATTTTGACGGAGTACTGGCGGAGTTTGACCGTATTGTCGGCATTGAACGACTGCAAGTGCTGCATATCAACGACAGCAAAAACATCCGCGGGGCTGGAAAAGACCGCCACGAAAATATCGGGTTCGGTGAAATTGGCTTTGAAGCGTTGAATGGGATTGTCCACCATCCCGATTTGATGCATGTGCCAAAAATCCTGGAAACGCCTTATGTCGGCGCCGATGCGAAAAATAAAAAGCCGCCTTATGCATTTGAAATTGAAATGTTCAAAAGAGGGGTATTCACGCCTGGCGTGATAGAAGATATGAAAGCTCCGCTTTAATAGTAGAGTGTAATGACTGCAGAGGCCCATTGGCCCCTGCAGTCTTTCTCTTTTCTGGGGAGTTATAACTGTTATTCACAATGCTCATTGAGAGGATGAATGGCTGTAAAATTCCAGGCGCAATGAGTGAAATCGGGAGTAATCGAGTTTTTTCTATTTACAATGTGCCTGAAGTCATCTATACTTTTCTAATGGTTGTAAATCGTAATCATTATTAATTAGAAAAGAGGCGGCTTTATGGACGCGCCATTAATCAATATCAAAGATATCAGTTTTGAATATGAACAGACAAAAGCTCTGGAGAACATTTCACTCAAAGTGGAAAAAGGGGACTTTTTGGCAATCTTAGGACCGAACGGTTCCGGAAAATCCACGCTACTGAAAATCATGCTTGGATTGATCAAACCGACAAAAGGCAGTATTGAACTGTTCGGTGTAGATTCGAAAAATTTTAAAAACCGCGAATGGATCGGATATGTTTCGCAAAAGTCGAATTCCTTTAATTCAGGATTCCCAGCGACAGTTGAAGAAATAGTGGCAGGCGGCCTTGCGAAAAAGACCGGTTTGTTTCACCGGCTGCCGAAAAATTACAAAGAAGAAGTCCATCAAGCTTTAGTGGCGGTCGGCATGGAAGCTTTCACTGGCCGGAGCGTCAGTGAATTGTCCGGAGGGCAGCAGCAGCGGATCTTTATCGCCCGTGCTCTTGTCGCCAAGCCGAAAGTGCTGATCCTGGATGAGCCGACTGTCGGCATCGACCATCAGAACGTCCAGTCATTTTACAATATGCTGGCGTCGCTGAACCGCGATAAAAACATCACGCTTGTTTTAGTGACGCATGATGTTGATACAGTGACAGATAAGATTACGCATGTCGCGTGCTTAAACCAGACCATCCATTTCCACGGATTTAAAGATCAGCTCCATACAATGAGCGACGCTCAGCGAGAAGCATGGTATGGCCATTCCGTCCGGAAAATTCACCATATCGGGGGAGTCCATAATCATGATTAATGCTATTTTTACGTATGAGTTTCTGCAAAACGCTTTTGCAGCGGGAATAATTATCGGCGTAATTGCACCACTCCTCGGTGTTTTCATCGTAGTGCGCCGGTTGTCACTGATTGCTGATGCATTAAGCCATGTGACGTTAGCGGGAATCGCAGGAAGTTTGTATTTGAGCCAAAGCGTCGCCGCGTTTGCTTTATTGAATCCATTATTCCTTGGGATTGCAGCGTCGGTCGGCGGTTCAATTTTGATTGAGCGGCTGAGAAGTTTGTATAAGCATTACGAAGAGCTTGCCATTCCAATCATTCTTTCTGCCGGAATCGGATTCGGAGCCATTTTTATTTCATTGGCACAAGGTTTTTCGAATGATCTGTTCGGCTACCTTTTTGGTTCGGTTTCTGCGGTCAGCAGGGAAGACCTGCTGATCGTCACCGGCATCGCAGTTGTCGTGCTGCTATTCATCCTCTTGTTTTTTAAAGAATTATTTGTCTTGTCATTTGACGATGAATACGCAAAAGCTTCCGGCCTGCCGGCTAAATGGATCCATTTTCTTTTTATGATCGTGACCGCACTTGTCATTGCCGGTTCGATGCGGATCGTGGGAATTTTATTGGTTTCGTCATTGATGACCATTCCTGTAGCTGCCGCGATGCGCGTTTCGAAAAGCTTTAAACAGACCATATGGCTATCGATTCTATTTGGTGAAATTTCGGTCATTACCGGACTTGTAACAGCTTTCTATTTTAATTTGGCACCTGGAGGCACCATTGTTGTAACATCGATTTTATTGCTGTTAATCGTCATTGGCTATAAAAAGATCACTGTTTCAATGAAAAAGGGGGCAGTCGCATGAACATTTCAAAAGCATGGGAAATATTAAAGGAAAACGGCTATAAAGAAACATCCAAGCGGTCGCAAATTTTGGAGCTTTTTGCAAATGATGAACGCTATTTGACCGCTCGCGATCTTTTGGACGTGATGCAAAAAGATTACCCGAGCATGAGTTTTGATACGGTGTACCGCAATCTGGCAACTTTCGTTTCGCTTGGCATTCTGGAAGAAACGGAATTGTCCGGAGAACGCCATTTCCGCATGCAATGCGAAAGTGATCATCATCACCACCATTTCATCTGCATGGACTGCGGCAAAATCAAAGAAATTCCGGTATGCCCGATGGATATGCTGGGCGCTGCACTTCCTGCCTATGAAATTGCTAATCATAAATTTGAAATCTACGGGAAATGCCCGGAGTGTAAGTGAGGAAAGTGAAGGTGCCTATGTAGTCCCGACAAGCGCTGGAGGGATTGCAGTAAATGGCAGGTTTTAGCCATTTGCTGTAAGGCCGAAGCGACCTCGAGGGACTAGGCACCGTAACTGGACAGAAAAGCGGAAACGGCCGTTCAGCTCCGACTGGTATAAGACGAATCGGCGAAGTGGCTTCATTACAGCCACACAGCCAGACGGCTTATAACCCGAGGAGCTGGCCGTTGCAGCTGGACAAAGGAAAGCGAAAACGCAAGCAGAATTTCTTCTGCTTGCGTTTTTATTTTCTTTCGAAAAATGGTGAACGCAAATAAAATCATTTAAGCGCAAATAAATCGGCATCTCCATGAAAGCGAACCGGGAAAAGAGGGAGGTAGCCGCAAAAAAAGCCAACAGCAATCTTTGCTGTTGGCTTTCTATTTTATTATTTCATGCCCAAGCTGTTTTGAAGAGCAAATTCGTTCTTTACCCATTGTTCCGCTTCGAGCCAGTTGTAAACGCGGATGACGTTTTTCGGAATCGGCTGGCGGTTGTATGGAGTATCAAAAAGCAAGACTGGAATATCCAGCTCTTCTGAAATTTCCACAGCATTATCGTGCTTGTCTTCGAAAAACAGATGCACATTATGTCTCTTTGCCGTTTCAATTTTTTTATGTGTGCCGATCAACTCGATATGGTCGTAAGCAATAGCGTGTTCTGCAAACCAATCGATTGTGATGTCCCGGACGTTTTCACCGCGTGCCGAAATAAAATACAGTTCGTACTGGTCTTTCCATTTGTCGAGTATGCTTTTAGCGTTTTCCGATACCGGGGAAGCGGCGTAAATTTTCGCTTCCGAATCACGGAACCAGTTGTAAAACTCACCTTGCGGCAAATGGGGAAGGGCTGCAGTCAAATCGTATTCTTTTATATCGTCTAGCGTTAATGTACTATTGAATGCTTCATTGATATGTGGAATCAGCGACGTCGGAGACGTTACTGTTCCATCGATATCGATGCCAAAACGGTATCTCATAGTTTCACAACCTTATGCTTGTTGTTCAAGAGCTTCTTGTTCTGCTTTTTCCGCTGCTTGTTTGTCGAAATATTCTTGTGCAAGTTTATCAATTTCCACTTTCAGTTCATCTACCATTGTTTCTTCAGGCACTTTTCGCACCGTTTTGCCGTGCATGAACAGCAATCCTTCGCCGCGGGCACCTGCAATGCCGATATCCGCTTCGCGTGCTTCGCCCGGTCCGTTTACCGCACAGCCGAGTACTGCCACTTTGATTGGTGCTTTGATATGGGAGATGTATTCTTCCACTTCGTTGGCGATGCTGATTAAATCGATTTCGATGCGTCCGCAAGTCGGGCAGGATATCAAGGTAGCTGCGTTTGAGGACAAGCCGAATACCTTCAATAGTTCGCGTGCGACTTTTATTTCTTCAACAGGGTCAGCGCTTAAAGAAATACGTAATGTGTTGCCGAGCCCTTTTGCCAGAAGGGCGCCAAGGCCGGCAGAGCTTTTTACCGTACCGGTGAACAATGTGCCGGATTCAGTAATTCCTAAGTGAAGTGGATAATCAAAAGCTTTGGAAGCTTTTTCATACGCTTCGATTGCCAAGCTGACATCCGAAGCTTTCATTGAAACGATGATATCGTGGAAGTCCAGATCTTCAAGGATTTTAATGTGATGAAGGGCACTTTCGACCATGCCGTCTGCTGTCGGGTAGCCGTATTTTTCAAGAATTTTGCGTTCAAGTGAACCGGCGTTTACGCCGATGCGAATCGGGATGCCTTTTGCTTTCGCAGCATTGACGACCGCTTCCACTTTCTCGCGGCGTCCAATATTGCCCGGATTGATGCGGATTTTGTCCGCTCCCTGCTCGATTGCAATCAAAGCCAATTTATAATCAAAATGGATATCAACAACAAGAGGGATGTTAATGCGTTTTTTAATTTCTCCGATAGAGTAAGCAGCACGCTCATCCGGACAAGCTACACGGACGATTTGGCAGCCTGCTTCTTCGAGACGCAGGATTTCTGCAACTGTCGCTTCCACATCATGGGTTTTTGTTGTTGCCATACTTTGAATGAATAATTCATTGCTTCCGCCAACTGTCAGGTCTCCGACTTTAACGGGGCGTGTTTTCGTACGGTGAATACTTTCACTCATTAAAATTCTCTCCTTTTTGGGATGGTTGCCGTTTTCGGCCAGTTCCCATTTCTTCAACTAGTTCAAATGCTAGTTAGTTCAATTGCCTATTGCCATTTTAGCAGTGTCTTGATATAAAAGACAAGAAAGACGGTTATGCCGGCTTGTTTTTCGCTGGCGGCTGCTTCGGATAAAAATTGGTAGCCAGATGCAAATAGAGGACTGTCAGCAGGCTCAGGGCTGACGTAACCCATATCGAAACGCCGAAAAAGCTGAATGCGAACGATAATAGCGTCGGAAGGGTGACCGCTAATGCGGTTGTGCGCCAAAGATGGCGATACTCGCCTTTTCGTTTTTTCAAGCGGACAAATGCCACACCGATCAACGCAAAAAGACTGATTTTTACGAAATGATAAAGTGTCGTTGAGACAAATAGAAATACAAAGGCAAAAGGATACAGCAAAAACTGAATTTCTTTAACGAAATCCAAAAGACCTTCCATATCACTGGCTGTATCGCCCAGACCTGTTGCCAGCTCAATAAATGATACAAGGGTCATCAACAGAATTACCATAAAAACAAAACGAAGAATTTTACCGATGGTCATAATACGGACGGCTGCCTGTTTTTTAGGTTCCATCAAACTTGCTTTAAATAATTGAAATAAGTTCACAGCAATCTTCCTTTCAAGCTATAAGAGTATCGTAACATGCAAAAGCTGTTAAAAAAGAACGCTTTGTTACGGGATTGTAAATTTTTCTTAAAGCTATTTACAAGTTCTTATCATAGTCTTCATAATAGGTTAGGTGTGAAATTGTATATTTAGGAGTTGAATGAATATCGTGGAAACGAACTGGCAAGAAATGCTCTTTACCTTCTTTGGAGGGTTGGGTATCTTCCTATTTTCAATCAAGTACATGGGAGATGCATTGCAAAAGGCGGCAGGTGACAAGCTGCGTAGTATTTTGGATCGCTTTACGACCAATCCGTTCATGGGAGTACTCGTCGGTATTATCGTAACTGTTTTAATCCAGTCGAGTTCGGGTACGACCGTTATTGTTGTCGGCCTAGTAAGTGCAGGATTTATGACGCTTCGCCAAGCAATCGGCGTTATCATGGGAGCGAATATCGGTACAACCGTTACAGCGTTTATCATCGGCTTGGATGTCGGTGCTTACGCCTTGCCTATTATGGCACTTGGTGCCCTTTTGATTTTCTTCTTCAAGAAAAATCAGATCCAGAATTTTGGACAAGTAATTTTTGGATTCGGAGGCTTATTTTTCGGACTGGAACTTATGAGTGATGGAATGAAGCCACTGCGGGAATCAGCGACATTTATCGACTTAACCATCAGTTTGAGTGAATTGCCAATCCTGGGTGTGGTTGTCGGAACGGTATTTACGTTAATCGTTCAGAGTTCCAGTGCGACAGTCGCGATATTGCAAGGTCTGTATGATGAGAATATCTTGTCTTTAGGAGCTTCATTGCCAGTATTATTTGGTGATAACATCGGAACCACTATTACTGCAGTTCTAGCTTCATTAGGAGCATCGATTGCGGCACGCCGTGCTGCAGCAGTACACGTTCTGTTCAATGTGGTTGGATCCGTTATTTTCTTGATTCTGTTGACGCCATTCACTGCTTATGTAGCGTGGATTGCAGAAGTGCTGAATCTGGAACCGAAAATGCAGATTGCATTCGCCCACGGTACATTTAACGTAGCCAATACGATTATTCAATTCCCGTTAATTGGGCTTTGGGCATACCTGGTTACTAAAGTGATTCCTGGCCAGGATGTGACAATCGAATTTAAGCCAAAGCATTTGGATGTTCATTTCATTGAACAGTCTCCTTCAATTGCACTTGGCCAAGCAAAAGAAGAAGTACTTCGGATGGGCGCTTTTTCTGTCCAAGGACTTCAGGAAACGTATGAATACTTAAAAACAAAGAGCAAGAAACATGCGGAAACAGGATATCAAATAGAAGATGCCATAAATAATCTGGATCAGAAAATTACAGATTACTTAGTGTTAATTTCAGCAGAATCCCTTTCAGCAGCGGATTCCACACGCCATACAATGCTCATGGAAACGGTCCGCGACATTGAACGAATAGGCGATCATTTTGAGAATATTATCGAATTGATCGACTACCAGGAAAATAACCGCGTGAAAATAACTGAGGATGCGATGGACGACTTGGCTGAAATGTTCACATTGACCATCGCAACGGTGGAAAAAGCACTGAGTGCTTTGGACACCAACAGCCATGAGCTGGCGAGAGAAGTAGCAGCACAAGAAGATTTGATCGACAAAATGGAACGCAAATTCCGTAAAAGACATATTATGCGCGTGAACGAAGGCCAATGCTCTGCACAAGCAGGAATAGTCTTTGTTGACATGATCAGCAATTTGGAACGCATCGGCGATCATTCAGTGAATATTGCTGAAGCAATCCTCGGCAACCGCTCGTAAAAAGAAACGTCCAATGGGGAAGACACCACCATCCATTGACTGTTTTTAAGCGGGATATATGTTACTCCCTTTCATCGCTTTACATTTTTTAAAATGTAGGGCACGATGAAAGGGAGTTTTTATTTAGGAGGCTGAAAAATGGAAGTGATCGGCTGGATTGTCATTTTACTGTTTTTTGTCATTGGCTTTATTGGCCTGGTGTATCCGATTATACCGGCAGTGCTATTTATATTCGGCGGATTTCTGATGTATGGCTTATTTTTTGACTTTAGCGACTTGCCTTGGTGGTTCTGGGTAATTCAATCGCTGTTTGTCATTCTGTTGTTTGGCGCAGATGCATTGGCGAACGCTTTCGGGGTCAAAAAGTTCGGCGGTTCAAAAGCCGGGCTATGGGGAAGCACGATCGGGTTGATCATAGGCCCGTTCGTCATTCCGATTGTCGGCATATTAGTCGGCCCGTTTTTGGGAGCTATCATCGCGGAACTGATTTTCAATCGATCGACTATCAAACAATCGATCAGATCTGGGATTGGATCGGTTGTTGGGTTCATCACCTCTGTTTTTACAAAAGGAATTATCCAGATTGTAATGGTCACCTTATTCTTTTTCCTGGTTTAAATCAGTCAAAAGGCTGATTAAAGTATCAAGGTGTGCATATTAATTGTAACGCTTTGAAAACTTTGTTACGCTAAGAAAGTAGAACAATAGACTCAAGGAGGAATTTGATTATGGCATATGAATTACCAGAATTACCTTACGCGTATGACGCACTTGAACCACACATCGACAAAGAAACGATGAACATTCATCACACGAAACACCACAACACATATGTAACGAACGTAAATGCGGCATTAGAAGGCCACGAAGACCTAGCTTCAAAATCAATTGAAGAATTGATTTCTGATCTGCAGGCTGTTCCTGAAGACATTCGTACAGCAGTGCGCAACAATGGCGGCGGGCACGCTAACCATTCATTGTTCTGGCAATTGCTTACTCCAAATGGCACTGGTGCTCCATCAGGCGCTCTTGCGGACGCAATTAACAGCAAGTTTGGCAGCTTTGATGAGTTCAAGACAAAATTCGAAAACGCTGGCAAAACACGTTTCGGTTCTGGCTGGGCATGGCTGGTTGTCAACAATGGCGAGTTGGAAGTAACTTCAACTGCTAACCAGGATTCTCCTTTAATGGAAGGGCAAACCCCAATCCTTGGCGTAGACGTTTGGGAGCATGCTTACTACTTGAAATATCAGAACAAACGCCCTGACTATCTTGCAGCATTCTGGAACGTAGTCAACTGGGAAGAAGTTTCTAAACGCTTCGAAGCAGCGAAATAATTAAACACATATGAAACTTTACACACACTTTTTCGTCTGAAAAAGTGTGTGTTTTTTTAGTTTCGATGATATACTTACAAATGGTTATTTTGGTGGAAGGAGTGCAACAATAATGAATACCCCCCAGAAAAGACGTGTTTCTCTGGCGAAAGCTAAATTAAAGTCACATACCGTCTTTCGGATGAATATCCTCTTTTTCTCCATCTTCCTTTTATTCTCGGTATTGATTCTGCGGCTCGGCTATCTGCAAATTGTAAAAGGCGAGGATTTCACCCGTGCATTGGCCAGAACAGAAGAAGTTCCGGTTAACACAAGTGTGCCAAGAGGCCGCATTTTTGACAGTGAAGGCCGTGTTCAAGTTGATAATAATCCAGTCAATGCCATTACATATACTAAGATGCAGACAACCAAGCAGGAAGAGATGCTGGAAGTTGCCTCTGAACTGGCAAAATTGATCGAGAAAGAACCCGATAAAGTGACCTTGCGAGACAAGCAAGACTTTTATATTATGCTGAACAATGAAGAAGCAACTGCAAAAGTGACAGATGAAGAAAGAAAAGCGATTGACGATGAAGACATCACTGAAAAAGAAAAACAGCGGAAATTGGATGCTTTAATCCGCGAAAAAATTACGGATGAAGAATTGAGTAGTTTGACACCGCAAGAGCTTGAGGTTTTAGCCATCTTCCGTGAAATGACTTCCGGTTATGCTTTATCTCCTCAAATCATCAAAAACGAGAATGTCACGGACGAAGAATTTGCGCGTGTTTCGGAACGCTTGACCGACCCGAAACTAAAAGGCGTTAATACGGTAACAGACTGGAAGCGCGTCAAATCCAGCGACTTGACGATTCTTGGAAGCACCACTACACCGGAGCAAGGGATTCCGGCTAGCAAATTGGACTATTACCTGGCAAGGGATTACTCCCGAAATGACCGCGTCGGCACCAGTTTTTTGGAGCAGGAATATGAAGCAGTCCTTCAAGGGCAAAAATCGATGGTCAAAAACATTACCGATGGCCGCGGGCGTGTAATTGATACTGTGCCTGTAGACGAAGGCAAGCCGGGGAAAGATCTCATCTTAACGATCGACAGTGAAATTCAAAGTGCCATGGAAAAAATTGTTGCAGACAAATTGCTTGAGTTAAAAAGCGGGCCAAATTCCCAATTGGTCAAAGATGCTTACCTAGTCATGATGGATCCAAAAAATGGTGATATTATTTCACTGGTGGGCAAAAGGCTGGGAACAGACCGTAACGGCAAAACAGTAGTCAACGATTATGCCTTCGGTGCATTTACAGCCAGCCATGAAATGGGTTCTACAATCAAAGGCGCCACCTTGCTTACTGGATATGCACAGGATGTTGTCGAACTTAACGAAGTGATGATAGATGAACCGTTGAAAATTGCGGGTACGGCTCAAAAGAACTCGGTATTCAATACGATGTTATTCAATCGCATTCCCATGAGCGATCTGCAGGCCATCGAACGTTCATCAAACGTATATATGTTTAAAATTGCGCTGCGCATTGCAGGTGCCACGTACGAATACAATAGAGGCATTAAAATTCCGGAAGAAAGTTTTACGACGATGCGAAATTCTTATGCCCAATTTGGTTTAGGCGTGAAGACCGGCATCGATTTGCCGAATGAAGCAACCGGCTATGCCGGTGGATCAACAAACGGCGGTTCTTTGCTTGATTTATCGATAGGGCAGTATGATACGTATACGCCGCTGCAACTGGCACAATACATTGCAACAATCGCCAACAACGGCTACCGGATGAAACCTCATCTTGTCAAGGAAATCCGCCAAGCTTCTGAAGATGGAATGACTTTGGGGCCGATTGAAACGACTATAGAGCCGCAAGTATTAAACCGGATCAACAATTCCCAAGAGGAAATAAACCAAGTTAAAGAAGGCATGAAACGGGTTTACTCGGGTGCAAATGGATCGGCAAGAGCCTATTTCAAGGATGCTGAGTATGAAGCAGCCGGAAAAACCGGAACAGCAGAGGTAACCTATTATGAGAAAGGGCACCCATTCCATGGGAAATATTCCATTAATATTGCGCATGTCGGCTTTGCCCCGTTTGATAATCCGGAAATTGCCTATGCTGTCGTTATTCCGTATGTCACAACCAGTTCCAGTACAGTGCCAAAAGCAAATAACGAAATTGCGCGGGCTGCAGCTGATAAATATTTTGAACTGACCAACGCGAAGATAAACGATTCTACAAGTGAAATACTGCCTCCTTATACGGCTACAGAAGTGGAAGAAGGCGAAGAACAATAATAGAAACGGAAACCGGGCTTTTACTGGTTTCCGTTTCTTTTTTTACGTCCGGGAAGGTCCCGGGTTTTCTATATGAGGATAGTAATAGAGAAAATTATTTCATAGGACCAAAGAATTCGGTTTCTGAAGAAAATCCAGTGTTGATGCAAAATTCAAGCAAGCTTTCCGGAAAATTTAACAGTGTTTTTTTGGAAAAATGGCCGATTTACAATTTCTTAACATTCACTTTATATGTTCTCAATAATTTCTCTCTATAGTAAAGAGTGTAAAGCAAACATACATTAGGAGGAACTGCGAAATGAGAATCTGGAAATACGCATTGGCATCAACTATCCTTGGGTCGGCTTTAGTTCTTGGAGCTTGCGGAAGCAACTCAGAAGAAACGTCATCACAAACTGCCGGAGAAGAATCTGCACAAATAGAAGGATCTGTCTCAGGTGACGGTTCATCGACAGTAGCTCCGATCATGGAAGGCATTGTTGAGGAGTACGCAGGAGCTCAGCCGAATGTTCAAGTGACAGTAGGTGTTTCAGGTACAGGTGGAGGATTTGAAAAATTCATCCAAGGAGAAACAGCTTTCTCAAATGCATCACGTCCTATTAAAGAAGAAGAAGCAGCCAAGCTTAAAGAAGCAGGTATTGATTATACAGAATTCCAATTGGCATATGACGGATTGACAGTTGTAGTCAGCCAGGAAAATGACTGGGTGGAAGATTTATCAGTCGAAGATTTGAAAAAACTATGGGTGGAAGACGGAACAACTAAAAAATGGTCAGATATCAACCCTAAATGGCCAGATGAAGAAGTTGTCTTCTATTCACCAGGAACTGACTCAGGAACTTTCGATTATTTCAACGAAGTCATTCTTGAAGACGAAGATTTAGTGAAATCAGCAACATTGTCGGAAGA
The DNA here is from genome assembly GCF_057748275.1 of Planococcus sp. VCh962. Taxonomy (NCBI): domain Bacteria; kingdom Bacillati; phylum Bacillota; class Bacilli; order Caryophanales; family Caryophanaceae; genus Planococcus; species Planococcus sp. VCh962. Next base: position 1,139,329 of record NZ_JBYLHS010000001.1, on the reverse strand, counting down.
CGATAACGTCTTGGTGCAAGGAATCCAAGCAGATCCAAATGCCATCGGATTCTTCGGTTTTGCATATTACATGGCTAACCAGGATACGTTAAAAGCAGTTACGATCGGTGGAGTTGAGCCGACGAACGAAACAATTGAATCCGGGGAATACGCTCCATTGTCACGCCCGCTCTTCGTTTATGCGAACAATAAAGCTCTGACAGAAGATCCAGCAGCTTATGATTTCATGCAATACACTCTTGAAAACGCAGGAGAAATGGCAGAAGCAGTCGGTTATGTAGCTCTTTCTGAAGAGGATTATCAACAGAATTTAGCAGACCTAGAAGCATTGAAAAAATAATTTTTAAAGTTCAAGTCTAAGGGTGAGCAGCCGCTGCTCGCCTTTTGCGGTTGAAAGGGGATTCCATATGCGTCCATCGGTGCAAGAAATGATCGCGCAGTCGAAAGGTAAAAAGAACAAAAAAATAATTGAAAAAATCATACCGGTAATATTATTTTTGATTGCCTCAGTCTCCGTACTGACGACAATCGGTATTGTTTTGACATTGATTATCGAAACCATCACATTCTTTACACGCGTGCCAATCACCGATTTCTTATTCGGTACAACTTGGCTGCCATTCTCCAATAAAGAAGCCCAGTTTGGTATTTGGCCGTTAATCATCGGTACATTGAAAGTAACGTTGATCGCAGTAATTGTTGCAGTACCAATCGGCATCGGAGCTGCAATTTACCTGAGTGAATATGCCAGCGAGAATGTCCGCCGCATTGTGAAACCGGTCCTGGAAGTCCTGGCCGGAATTCCAACAATCGTTTATGGTTTCTTTGCATTAACGTTTGTGACACCGGTATTGCAGAGCTTTTTCCCAGAAATAAAGATCTTTAATGCCATATCACCGGGGATTGTGGTTGGGATTATGATCATTCCGATGATTGCTTCTTTATCTGAAGATGCAATGAGCTCTGTGCCGAAACAAATCCGTGAAGGTGCTTTAGCGATGGGCTCCACAAAGTTCGAAGTAGCGATGAAAGTGACATTGCCTGCAGCATTATCCGGAATTATGGCTTCCGTCGTACTTGCTATCTCCCGGGCAATCGGAGAAACAATGATCGTTTCCTTGGCAGCAGGATCTACGCCTAAGATGGACGGAGATTTTACCGGTTCCATCCAGACGATGACAGCTTATATTGTCCAAGTTTCAAAAGGGGATGCCGGGTATGGCACCACCATTTACTATTCCATTTACGCAGTAGGATTTACACTTTTCGTCTTTACGATGGCTATGAATATCCTCGCGGGATACGTTTCAAAACGTTTCAGAGAGGAGTATTAAGATGAGATATATTGATGAAAAAGTAGTCCTTAAACGAATGAACGGAAGAAATGCAGTTAATACGATATTCAAAGGCATTTTCATGTTGGCGACTTTAGTATCCTTATTGGTTCTGGCGATACTTCTTTACCGGATCGTCTCTCAAGGAGCCGGTCATTTGTCACTGGATTTCCTGACTAACTTTGCTTCCCGGTTCCCTGAAAAAGCAGGTATTAAAGCAGCATTGGTCGGTTCTTTATGGTTAATGGCTGTTGTAGCCCCAACATCGATCATTCTAGGCGTCGGATCTGCCATTTACTTGGAAGAATACGCAAAGAAAAACCGTATGACCGCTTTTATCCGCACGAACATTTCTAACTTGGCGGGTGTTCCTTCAGTGGTATTCGGTTTGCTCGGATTAACGATTTTTGTCCGTGCACTTTCGCTTGGCAATAGCGTTCTTGCTGCCGGATTTACAATGAGTTTGCTGATCTTGCCGGTCATCATTGTGGCTGCCCAGGAATCCATCCGTGCGATTCCTGGAGAATTGCGAGATGCCTCTTACGGAATGGGAGCCACTAAATGGCAAACCATCGTCAAAGTGATTTTACCAGCGGCGATTCCGGGTATACTAACAGGGAGTATCCTTGCTCTGTCTCGTGCAATCGGAGAAACAGCCCCATTGATCGTTATCGGCGTACCGGTCATCATTCAGTTCCTGCCTTCAGGAGTTATGGATACATTTACCGCTTTGCCAATGCAGATTTATGACTGGTCAAGCCGTCCGCAGCAGGAATTCCAAGTTGTAGCGGCCGCGGGAATCATCGTTTTGATGGTTGTCCTTCTGTTGATGAATACAGTAGCTGCTTTGATCAGAAACAAATATCAAAAACGTTATTAATCTTATTTATGCGGAAGGGGATTCACAATGACAACAGCAAGCATACAGAAAGCAAAGAACAGTTTAAACATTAAAGAGGCTGACAATAAAAAGTCTGTATATCTGACTAAACAATTAAACTTATGGTATGGTGAAAATCATGCGTTGAAAAATATTGACCTGGATATTAAAGAAAATGAAGTGACAGCGATTATCGGGCCATCCGGTTGCGGGAAATCCACTTATATCAAAACCTTAAACCGCATGGTGGAACTTGTGCCAACAGTGAAGACTTCCGGAGAAATTCTGTACCGCGACCGCAACATCTTTGATTCGGACTATGGAGTAGAAGAATTGCGGACAAGAGTCGGCATGGTTTTCCAAAAGCCGAATCCGTTCCCGAAATCAATTTATGACAATATCGCTTACGGACCACGGATCCACGGCATTAAAAACAAAAAGATTCTGGATGAAATCGTGGAAAAAAGTTTGCGCGGAGCAGCTATTTGGGATGAAGTCAAAGATCGTTTGACTGAAAATGCTTATAGTATATCAGGTGGACAGCAGCAGCGGATCTGTATCGCCCGTGCTTTGGCGATTGAACCGGATGTCATCTTGATGGATGAGCCGACATCAGCACTTGACCCGATCTCGACTTTGAAAGTGGAGGAATTGGTCCAGGAATTGAAGAAAGACTATAGCATCATCATCGTAACCCATAATATGCAGCAAGCAGCACGTATTTCAGACAAAACAGCATTCTTTTTAAATGGCGAAGTTATTGAGTACGATAAAACAGATACTATTTTCTCTAATCCAGCAGATAAACGCACGGAAGACTATATCTCTGGCCGCTTTGGCTAAGAAAGTGAGGGTTCTTTATGTCTGTACGCGAAAAGTTCGATTCTGAATTGCATAATGTAGAAGAACAATTGATTTCACTCAGTACGATGGCAGTCGCTGCCTTAACGAAATCCATCGAATCATTGTTGAACCACGATTTAGAAGCAGCACGAGAAGTGATTGAAGACGATCAAAAGATTAATGACTTGGAAGAAGAGATTAATGACCATGTCATTTTGACGATTGCTAAGCAATCTCCTGTGGCTACAGATTTAAGACGCTTGATCGTCTCAATAAAAGTGGCTACTGATATGGAACGGGTTGGCGACTACGCGGTCAATATCGCGAAAGAAACCATCCGCATAGGCAGTGATGAATTGTTGCCGCATATCCAGCAGATCAAGCAAATGCATGATTTGTCTACGGCGATGCTGTTGCAAGTTATTGAAGCTTTTGTAGAAGAAGATGTAGTCAAAGCAAAAGAAGTTGCTGAACTGGATGACCAAGTGGACCATTTATACGGGGAAGTCATTACAAAATTGATGAAAGCAAGTGTGGATCATCCTGAAAAACTCAGCCAAATCACACAGCTTGCCTTTATTTCCCGCTATATGGAACGCTCTGCTGACCATGCCACCAACATTGCAGAACAATTATTTTATCTGGTGCGCGGACAGCATTTCGATTTGAACAAGTAAAATGGTTTTCGGCGGCTAATCGGCGCCGGAAATTTTTTATTCCAGACCCTTAAAAGTTGGATACAAGCGGTAGACTTTACAGCAGAATGTGCTATAATAATTAAGTCGTATAGATCAACCGCTTATTTACAAATGATCTTTGAAAGAATTAGGAGGGATACCGATGCGTGTTAACATCACTTTAGCTTGTACAGAATGTAGCGAACGTAACTACAGCACTGTTAAAAATAAGCGCAACAACCCTGAGCGTCTTGAAATGAAAAAATATTGCTCACGTGAAAAGAAAATGACTCTACACCGTGAAACAAAGTAATTCATTGACTGCCAAAACCTTGACGGGTTTTGGCTTTTTTCTTTATGCTTAAGATATGCCTTTTATTTTTTACATAAGCAAAACCCGCTAAAACGGCAACGAAGCAACTTGTGCGATCCAGCTTTTTGGAGGCATATGGGCAAGCCGGTTTATTACATAATTTATCGCTCCAAGTCCAAAATCCTGAAGGACTATTTGTTCTGCTGCTATTAAACAGGATAGCTCCACTCCTTACTTTACATCTTCGAAGTACACATAATTGCTTATTGAGTTGAACCAATGGTCTTCAGCTGCGGATTTCCCGCAAAACGGTTCTGCTGTTTTTATCCTTAATCTAAGGAAGCTATTATCAAAAAAACGTATTAATGATGCTCTCTTTTATAGAAGTTTATTCACCGCCGGCGCGTTTAAAGGCTGGACGGAGAAATAAGACGGCCGGTCTTTCCGGCTTATTGTGTAAGTCATGCCCTAAGCGAAAAAGGGGCATGCAGAGGATTATCCTTAGTTCAACTTACTTAATGAAAAGAAATTGCATTTTTTAATGCTATTGTATGAAAAGGCATTCAAGCAGACGAGAGGAGAACAATAAATGGATAAATCAATTCAGCGTAAAAATGTTTTAGATGAAATGAATAAAATGGATTACGAAGCACATCAGGAAAAATCCCGGCTTATAGTTGGCAGATTAATGGAAGATCCCGCTTTCATTAATGCCAAAACTGTTGGCGTGACGGTTTCTGCATTTCCGGAAGTGGACACCCATGAACTTATTAGACAATGCTGGAATGCCGGTAAAAAAGTGGCTGTTCCCAAATGCTTGCGAAAAAGCCGCCAAATGGATTTTTATATCATTACGGATTTTGAGCAGTTGGAAGTGGTCTATATGCATTTGCAAGAACCGAAAGTAGAAGAGACCGAGTACGTGAAGCCTGAAGACATTGATTTATTGATCGTGCCAGGCGTGGTGTTTTCGAAAACGGGTTACCGGATCGGCTTCGGAGGCGGTTATTATGACCGCTATTTAGTGGATTATGCGGGCCTGACCCGATCACTGGCATTCGATTTGCAGCTTGCAGACTCTGTTCCTGTAGAACTCCATGATATTCCAGTGGACGCCATACATACAGAAAGCCGGTTTATTGTAGCGGAGAAGGTGGGCAGATGAAGACATTATACGATGTGATGCAGCTGCTTAAGCGGTATGGCACTGTTATCTATACAGGAGATTACAAAGCGGACCTTGACCTGATGGAAGAAGAAATCCGGGAACTTTATCGCCTTCAGTTTATTAGTGCTAAGGAATTTTCTACAGCGATGCTGATTCTCCGCCAAAAGAAAAGTCGGTAATCGTAAGAAAATTCGGAAAAAGGAACCGTAAAGAGTTTCGTGCGTCTAATAATGGGTACACTTTATGTTGAGGAAACTATAAAAATATTACAAATTTGTGTAGTGGACATAAAGGATGATTTACGATATGGTAAATTATGATTTCGAAAAAGGAGGATGTAAAGGATGTTAAAAAAAGAATGGCCAAAACATTCTATCCTTGCAATCGCCATTATAGCTACTTGGCTAAAAACTTATATCACTTATAAAACTAGTTTTTCCATATCAATTGATAATGCATTGCAAGAATTTATTTTATTTATTAATCCATTAAGCATGCTCCTGTTCGCCTACGGCATTTCGATGTTCTTTAAAAGTGAAAAAGCAAAAAATCGGTATATTGTAGCAATAGCAATTATTTCTTCTATCATTCTTTACGCCAACGTGGCTTTTTACCGATTCTTTAGCGACTTTATCACATTGCCGGTATTGTTCCAAACAGACAATTTTGGAGATTTGGGATCGAGTGCATCCGAAAGTGTATTCCTGACAGACATTGTCTATTTTACTGACGTCCTTCTTATTTTGCTGGCTATGAAAATTGTCCGTACTGGACCTTCTGCATCAGTCGGTGCAGCGGCTCAGAGAAAAGCCTATTTCATCATCTCGGCAGCCGTGCTGTTCTTTAACTTGGGCCTCTCGGAAGCAGAACGTCCGCAATTGCTGACACGCAGTTTTGACCGTGAAATGCTTGTTAAAAACATCGGCATGTACAATTATCATCTATACGATATTTATATCCAATCAAAATCACAAGCCCAGCGAGCGCTCGCAAATGGCTCGGAATTGGTCGAAGTAAATAACCACATTCGTGCAAACCAGCCAGAGCCATCAGACGAAATGTTCGGAGCGGCAGAAGGCCGGAATTTGATTGTAGTTACACTTGAATCGCTGCAGTCCTTTACGATTAACGGTGAAATGAAAGGCGAGCCGATTACGCCTTTCCTAAGTGAATTGACAAAAGATGAAGATACAATTTATTTCCCTAACTTCTACCACCAGACAGGGCTTGGGAAAACTTCCGATTCAGAATTTATCCTAGAAAATTCTCTTTATCCTTTAAGCGGCGGGGCTGTATTCTTTACGCATAGCGGAAATACGTACAACTCGATGGCAGAAAGTCTAGGCAACAGCGGCTATCATACAGCAGTCCAGCACGCCAATACAAAGAGTTTTTGGAACCGTGATATGATGTACCAGTCCTTGAACATTGATCAATTCCTGGATGTGGAAAGTTATACGATTGAAGAAGGAGACGCTGTCAACTGGGGAATGAAAGACATTCCTTTCATGGAACAATCTGTGGAACAAATGTCTGAAATGCCGCAGCCCTTCTATACCCGTCTGCTGACGTTAACTAATCACCATCCGTTCTATTTGGATGAAGAAGATAAGATGATTGACGAGTTTGATTCCAGTTCAGGTACACTGAACCGCTATTTCCAGACGGCACGTTATTTGGATGAATCCATTAAAGTCCTGTTTGACGAATTAAAAGAAAAAGGCCTGTATGAAAACTCGGTTATTGTTATGTACGGGGACCATTATGGCATCTCTGAAAACCATAATGAAGCCATGGCACAATACCTTGGAAAAGAAATTACGCCTTATGAATCCGCTCAACTGCAGAAAGTCCCGTTCTTTGTCCATATTCCAGGATACGGTGAAGGGCATATAGATGAAGAAATCGGCGGACAGATTGATATTCGCCCGACCATCATGCATTTGATGGGCTTGGAAACTGGGAAAGATATCCAGTTTGGGGGAGACTTGTTCTCTAAAGAGCATGAAGAATTCGTCGTCTTCCGGGATGGCCGTTTTATTACTGATCAGCACGTATATGCTGGCAATACCTGCTACGACATTGAGACCGGCATAGAAGCCGATATGGCAGGCTGTGAGCCTTATATTGAGTCAGCACTGATCGAACTCGAGTATTCCGAGTCGATTATCAACGGTGACCTCCTGAGGTTCTATGATGAGAAAAATGGCCAGTTGATCCTTACTGAAGAAGAGCTGGAGAAACTTGAAAAAGAGCGTCAGCAACAACAAGAACTTGAATCAGAAATCCAGAAATAAAAAAAGGGTTCCGAAAAATTTCGGAACCCTTTTTATTTTGAAGAATGTGGAACTTTAAGGTGAACTTATGAAATCACTTATTAAAGGCTGATTCTGCCATTGAAGCCATTTGCTTAGTCCATAGCCGGAACGCGGTCAATAGAGGCGCTAAGCGAGAAAAAAGGCTATTAGAGCATGCCCCCGACAATAAAAAAAGCTGATGCACGAATGCATCAGCTTTTTTAGTGATTAGTGTAGGCTTGGCGGATAACCTTGCGTAATGATAGTCGCTACTGTGAAAGCACCGAAAATCAAAAACGTACCGAAATTAAAAATCAATCCTAAAAATTGTTTGTTTTTCAAGGTTTGCACAGTGCCTACTGCTGCTAAAATAGCAATCAGCCCAAAAATAACCATAAGTAAGTTCATCTATGACACTCCCTTCACCATTAACAGCCAGTGCCGTTGCGTTCTCTTTTATTGTAAAGAATTTGCCCATGTTTGTCGAGCTCTAAAAATGTCATTCCGTTGAACAGTTGGAATGCTATAATTTAAGAGAGGTGAACAGAATGTTGAAAATCAATCAAATGGAATTGGGGCCTGTCCAGACCAATTGCTATATCATTTCAAACAGCCAAAAAGAATGCCTGATTTTTGATCCAGGGGAAGAAAGCAAAAAAATCATCGACTTTCTGAAAAAGAAAGAGCTGGAGCCAATAGCAATTTTATTGACCCATGCCCATTTCGACCATATCGGTGCCATCGATGATTTAAGGGAAGCTTATCCAATTCCAGTGTATTTGCATCGCTTGGAAAAAGACTGGCTGGGAAAACCTAATTTGAATGGTTCCGGAAAGTACGGCATGCTGCCAGATTACCGGATGAAAGATGCGGATGTGTTGCTTGATCAAGAGAAAGTGCTGGAAATCAGTACCTTTAAAATGGATGTATTCCATACTCCCGGCCATTCTCCTGGGAGTGTGACGTATTCTTTCGGCGAAGAAGGGTTTGCGATTGTAGGGGACACATTGTTCCGGGGCAGCATCGGGCGCACCAATTTGATCGACGGCTCTGAGAAAAAGCTGTTGCAGTCAATTCATGATTCTCTGCTGACATTGCCGGAGCACATGATCCTTTACCCGGGACATGGACCGGAAACGACACCTGAACATGAAAAGATGAGCAATCCATTTTTGAACGGGTTTTAAGCAAGTAAAAAGGCGGCCATAGGGGCCGCCTTTTTTGTTTTGCAAAGTTGTTGATTAATGTCCAGCACCAGGAATATGGATGAACGTAGTGTAATAAGTAAAGCCGACGAAAAACACTGTCAAGTACGCACCAAAAATGTACATGTACATGCGCTCAGAAATATTTAAGAATCCAAGAAGTACAAAAAATCCAGTATTAGCAACCATTAGCAAGGCTACTTCTACCATATCGCCTACATAAAAAAGAACTGCAAAAATCCCAGTCCACCATCCCATTAATTTAAACATCTTGTCCATGGGTAATCCCTCCTTTGCCACAAAACAATAATCTCTTGTTTATTATATAGGAGATTAAGCGATTGTGTAAACTACGAGTTGGTCTTTCTTTGTGACAAACACGTGTATTGTTCCTTCAAGCTTAACAAAGTTTTCATTCTCCTACAAGGTGTTCTGGAAAAGCAGGTTCAAAAATGAGATTTGCCCCGAAAACCGGGGGTCAAATAATTATTTTGAGGGAAAGTATTCCAATTCTTAAACCCCCTGGGTATACTATGGGGGAACAAAAAGGCGGCTTTTGTTCAATTCAAAATGGAGGTGGCTATGCAAGAAATTATTGAACGCCGATGTGCCAGCCTGCTGCAGGATGCAGTGGAAAACAGTACGACCGATATCCATATCAAACCCGAACCTGCCTGCTACACGGTTTCTTACCGCTCGTTTCAATCTCTGCGGCAAGTGACAAAACTCCCCCTTGATCTTGGTGATCGCATGATTGCCTATTTCAAATATCTTTCCCTTTTAGATATGAGCGAAAAACGAAAACCCCAAACCGGTTCTTTCCATCTTCCAATTCAAAATCATCCTTATTATTTTAGAATATCAACTCTTCCTTCCGTTTTAACTAAAGAAAGCATTGTTATCCGCGTCATGGCTGATGAAGTCGCGGAGTCGATCCACCAGCTTGCCGCCTTCAGGGATTCCGCCCGCCTGCTGGAAAAATTGGCTGAAGCGCATCAAGGCCTGATTTTGTTGACTGGTCCGACCGGCTGTGGAAAGTCGACGACATTATACTCGCTTCTGAAGCATTGCAGCGAAAAATTAAACCGCAATATCATCACGCTTGAAGATCCGGTAGAACGGAAAAATCAATCCATTCTGCAAATTCAAGTCAACGAAAAAGCTGGCCTTAGTTATGCGGCAGGATTAAAGGCGATTTTGCGCCATGATCCCGATATTATCATGATCGGTGAAATCCGCGACGCTGATACAGCACAAATAGCGGTACGTGCGGCATTGACAGGGCATCTTGTGTTTTCAACGATTCATGCGCGGCATTCAGTAGGTTGTCTTCACCGGCTTCGTGATCTTGGCATTTCGTTCGAAGACATGGCTCAAACCTTAATTGCTGTTTCTGCACAGCGCATCATTCCGGTTTATCCCGACTTGCAGCAGCCGGAGACGGCGTACCGGGCGCTCTATGAAATCTTATACGGCGAACGCTTAAATGATGCCCTGCAATCCGCCAAGGAGCATAAGAGCTATTCTTTGCCTGAACATCTATCATTCGGCGGGCAAATAAGGGAAGGAGTAAAAATCGGTGCCATTGAATCATCGTTTGAAATCAAAGCGGATCCCTATTCGTGACCGTGAACATTTTCTTTCCCGGCTGGCCATCTTGATGAGGGAAGGATATCTGCTGCCAACCGCCTTGACTCTGTTATTGCCGATGCACACCAGCAAATTGGATGAAGCATTGTCCGGCATAACCTCAATCCTGAAAAGTGGCGGACACGCCGCTGAAATCTTAAAGTTTCTCGGCTTTAAAGATCCAGTGCTGTTTCCGGTTGAAATTGCAGAACACCATGGCCGGCTGGCAGAATCGATTGAAAGCATCGCTAAAAGTTTTGCGCGTACAGAACAAGTCCAGAAAAAGCTGAAGAATATCTTGATATATCCTGTTTCGCTTTTGCTATTTACATCTGCGCTGTTTTTATTTTTCCGCACGTCTTATGTGCCGAATTTAATGGAGTTGATGAATTCTCTCCAAACCGGTGAGAATTCCGGAAGCGTGCCCACCTATTTACTGAATTTGCCTGATTTGTTCATCGGGATATTCGCAGTTATCGGTGCGTTTTCGGCTGCTTTTTGGACATTGCTCAAAAAACAGGACGTGCACCGTCAGATCCGTTGGCTGCTCAACTTTCCGGTGCTCCGGAAATTTATGAAGCTGTACTGGTCCCATCTATTGGCAAGAGAGCTCGGCACACTTTTGCACAGCGGCATTTCGCTGCAGGAATCCCTTCATTTGCTGCAGCATCAAACTTACCATTCCATCATTCAATATATGGCGAGGTCCTGCCATGAAGAAGTGGTGACGGGCAATCTGTTGTCTACAGCCCTGTCCCGTCATGCTTTTTTCGCAGATGACATGACCTCGTTTGTCCAACATGGAGAAATGACGGGCTATTTGGGCAAAGAATTGATTCTTTACAGTGAAGTGCTGATGGAGCGCATGGAACAACAGACGTCCCGGCTGCTGCGCATTATTCAGCCATCCTTTTTTGTCATGATTGCCATTTGTATTGTCGGAGCCTATCTGGCGATTTTACTGCCCATGTACAATTTAGTCCATACTATCTAAGGAGGAAAATTATGCGTATTTTAAAAAGCCATAAAGGATTTACTTTGATTGAAATGTTGATTGTCATGCTCATCATCACGGTATTGATTGCCATCGCAATTCCGAATGTCACGAAACAGACGTCGTCCGTCGATGAAAAAGGATGCAAAGCGTTTGTGCATATGGTCCAAGGCCAAGTCGAGTCATATCGCATGGATGAGAAATCAGTTCCGACAATGGCAAATCTGGTGACAGGCGGGTATTTAAAAGCGAATGAAACCACATGTCCGAACGGTGACGCGGTGGAGATTTCGGTTGATGGAGTCGTATCATCAAAAGCCTCTTAAAGGAAAAGGGATTCACATTGATTGAAATGCTGCTCGTTCTGGCAGTGTTGATGACGGTTGTCGGCATTGCCATTCCTTCTTACCGGACATTTGAAATCGACAAAGAAGAAGATCGTTTTTTTGATTTGCTGCTCCGCGATATTTATTTTGCCCAAAGTGAAAGCTATCGAACCAAAGCTCCGGTCATGGTTGTATTTCGTGAGGCAGACCATGCCTATGAAGTCATTTGGAATCTTAAGAAAGGCTTGCCTCCACGGAAATTGCCGGAGTCGATACGGATTAAAAAAACGAGCAATATCAATGGCGTGTATTTTACCGCCAATGGTTCTGTATCAAGCGCAGGCACGATGCGTTTTTCAACAAGTACTGGAGAAAAGGCGATGGTGATCCATCTGGGAAAAGGAAGGGTGGTTTTTTCTGAATGAACAAGGATTTTCCTGGGCGGAAACAATGCTGAGCCTGTTTATGCTGTTTATGTTGTTCGGCACGTTGCTGCCTATGATGCATCAGTTGCAGCATTCTCTGCATTTGAAGAAAGAGCGGTTGATCGCTTATGAAACCTTGCATGAAGGTGCGAAAGAAATGCACTCGCTGAACATTTTGCAGGGAGAGAGGCGTGTGAACGGAGTGACTTACAGCTGGGAGATGGCTGACAAGCTTTGTGTCAGCTATCAAAATTATAAACAAACAAATGAAACGATATGCATCGAATAAAACGGCTTGATAACAAAGGGTTCGCGTTTCTTAATTCACTTTTTGAATTGCTGCTGCTCATGATTTTTTTACCGCTTATTGTGCTGTTTTTCAGTTATATGCTGACTTTCGGAAGAGAAACAGATGCCAAACTTGCGGAGTGGCATTTGTTCAGCGTGGATTTGCAAACATATCTGACAAGCATTGATTCGATTCAAACCATTAATAATGGGGGAGGGATCCGTATTGTTCAACAGGGCATTGAATACGATATTGAATCATTCGAATACTACGTGCGAAAGCAAAAGTTCAAGCAAGGACATGAGATCATGCTGACCAATGTAATGAAATGCCGTTTTGAAATCTCAGGGTCCAAGCTTTCCGTCCGGGCAGAATTTACAAATGGCATTGTTGAGGAGGCTGAATATGTGGTTACTCCTCCTTAAGTCCGATAAAGGCGCCTTGTATCCCACTTCTGCCGTCTTTTTCCTATCGGCTCTGCTCTTGCTTTCCCATGGATTGTCTGTCTATTCTATCCAATACAAAACATATGATGGATTGGAAAATATGCATAGACATGCTACGATACAACTACTAATGGTAATTGAGCAAAATAAAATGCCTGAGCAGTAGGGGAGTATTGGGTGGTAAGATGAAAAGAATATATTTAGTCGGATTTATGGGCTGCGGCAAAAGTGCGGTAGGCAGAAGGCTCAGTTTTTTATTGAAACTGCCCTTTTATGATATGGATAAGGAAATAGTCCGGCAGACCGGTAAAACAATACCGGAAATTTTTGAGCAATGCGGGGAAGCGTATTTTCGAGACCTGGAAACTCAGTTTTTGAAAAATCACAGCCATGATAATTGCATCATTTCTACCGGCGGTGGCGTGCCTTTGCGTGAAGTGAACCGCAAAATCATGCGCGAAACGGGATTAGTGCTCTTTTTAGATGCTCCTTTCAGGGAAATTTGGCGGAGGATCCACAAAGATGTTAACCGGCCGATTGTCAGAAATTCGACAAGGGAAGAAATAGAAGCCTTGTTCAAATCGCGCTACCGCCACTATAAAGCTGCTGCCCATATTACAATCCGAACGGAATTTCGTACCTTGCGGCAAATCACACAATATGCCGCTTTTCAAGTGAATCGGTTAAAAGGCGAACGATAAGAAGGGATACCGCGATATCGTTCGTATTTGTAATCGCAAAACAAAATTGATTGCGCTTCAAGTCTTTCAATGTTAGGATATAGTCAAAGTTATACTATTCTGTATAACGGTTTGGACCAAATGATTCGATTTGGGCGGATGATTGTACGGGGAGAGAACGCGAAAGCGTCGCCGAAGGAGCAAATAACAGGATGTTATGAATCTCTCAGGCAAAAAGACTCGTGCAGGACGCATCTCTGGAGAACGCTGCTGTGCAGCTACCAAAGAGGAAAGCCGTAAGGTAAACTTTCAGGTTCCAGGACAGAGATTTCCCTTTTTAAGGGGAATCTCTGTCTTTTTTTGTGGAATTTGATTATTGGAGGAGGAAAATGAATGAGTGAAATGACAGGGCAATTACAGCGTACACCTCTTTTTGAGGCATACTCGAAGTATGGCGGGAAGACAATCGATTTTGGCGGTTGGGAACTTCCGGTGCAATTTTCAAGCATCAAAGAAGAACATGAAGCAGTTCGGACAAAAGCTGGGCTTTTTGATGTTTCGCATATGGGCGAAATCATGGTGACGGGTTCTGGAAGCCTGGAGTTTTTGCAGTATCTGGTGTCCAATGATGTCTCTAAAATCAAAGACGGCCAAGCCCAATATTCGGCGATGTGCTATGAGAATGGCGGCGTTGTTGATGATTTGCTGGTTTATAAAATCAGTGATGAGCGCTATATGCTGGTTGTTAATGCATCTAATATCGAAAAGGATTTCCAATGGATGCAAGAGGCGGCATTTGGTGATGTCCAGCTTGATAACCAGTCCGATCAATTCGGTTTATTAGCTCTTCAAGGACCTTTGGCTGAAACGGTATTGCAGCGCTTAACTGAAGAAGACCTTACTGAAATCAAAGCTTTCCGCTTTAAAACGGATGTTTCAGTCGGCGGGTATCCAGTCATCGTTTCCCGGACCGGTTATACAGGGGAAGACGGTTTTGAAATTTACGCGGACGCGGAAGCTACAGTTGCGCTTTGGGACAAAATCTTATCCGAAGGCGAAAAAGACGGCGTTTTGCCATGTGGTCTGGGAGCACGGGATACCTTGCGCTTTGAAGCATGTCTGGCGTTATATGGACAAGAATTGTCTAAAGATATAACGCCGCTTGAAGCTGGCTTGAATTTCGTGGTGAAATTGAAGAAAGAGTCCGATTTCATCGGGAAGGAAGCTTTGGCCGCCCAGAAAGAAAACGGAGTACCTCGCAAGCTTGTCGGAATCGAAATGATTGATAAAGGCATCCCGCGCCACGGCTATCCGGTTTATGCAGATGGCAAACACATCGGGGAAGTTACGTCAGGCACACAGTCACCGACTCTTAAGAAGAATATCGGATTGGTTCTGGTTTCTACTGATTTTGCTGAACTTGGAACAGAAGTTGAAATTGAAATCCGCAATAAACGCCTGAAAGCGAAAATAGTTGAAACGCCGTTTTATAAACGCACTAAATAATCTTATTTGAAAAGGGGACCGCATTCCATGAAACATCGCTATCTACCCATGACGTCTCAAGACGAAAAAGACATGCTGGACGTAATCGGCATCGAGTCGATTGATGAATTATTTGCAGACATTCCTGAAAAAGTCCGTTTTAAAGGCGAATATAATATCAAAGCGGCCAAATCCGAATCTTCACTATTAAAGGAATTGGCGCAATTAGCAGCAAAAAACGCTGATTCAAACCGTTTTGCTTCGTTTTTGGGAGCAGGGGTTTACGACCATTACAAGCCGATCATTGTCGATCATGTCATTTCGCGTTCTGAATTCTACACGGCTTATACGCCTTACCAGCCGGAAATTTCCCAAGGAGAATTGCAGGCGATTTTTGAATTCCAGACGATGATCAGTGAACTGACTGGAATGGATCTTGCCAACTCTTCCATGTATGACGGTGGAACGGCATTGGCTGAAGCAGGGATGTTAGCTGCGGGGCATACTCGCCGCAAAAAAATCCTTGTGTCACGCGCTGTCCATCCGGAATCACGCGACGTAGTCCGCAGCTATGCTTTAGGGCAATCGATCGAAGTGGAAGAAATTCCATTGAAAGATGGCCATACAGATCTTGAAGCATTGAAAAACATGATCAATGATGATGTAGCGGCTGTTATGATCCAATATCCGAACTTCTTTGGACAAGTGGAAGACCTGGCTTCTTTTGAACCGGTTATCCATGAGGCAGGCGCATTGTTTGCGGTATCTGCCAATCCTTTGTCCCTGGGTGCATTGACTTCTCCAGGTGAACTTGGGGCCGATATCACAGTAGGGGATGCGCAGCCGTTCGGAATCGCAGAAGCTTTCGGCGGACCTCATTGCGGTTATTTTGCCGTAACTAAAAAGTTGATGAGAAAAGTTCCTGGCCGTTTAGTCGGGGAAACGGTTGATGAAGACGGTCGACGCGGTTTCGTATTGACATTGCAGGCGCGCGAACAGCATATCCGCCGTGATAAAGCGACTTCTAATATTTGTTCAAACCAAGCGTTGAATGCATTGGCTGCCTCTGTTGCCATGACAGCACTCGGAAAAGTCGGCACAAAGCATATAGCGGTACAAAACATCACTAAAACGTATTACATGAAACAGCAATTGAAAAAAGCAGGATTTGACATTGCGTTCGAAGGTGCTCATTTCAATGAAATCGTTGTGAAAACAAAAGCTCCGGTCAAAGAAGTCAATGCGGGATTGCTTGAAAAAGGTATTATCGGCGGCTATGATCTTGGCCGCAGTTACGAAGAATTAGAAGGACATATGCTTGTTGCTGTAACTGAGCAGCGCACAAAAGAAGAAATCGATGCATTCGTGCAGGAAGTTGCTGCATCAGTGCAGGAAATGGGGGCTACTCATGCATAAAGACAATCAACCGCTCATTTTTGAAATGACGAAAGAAGGCCGCATCGGCTATAGCCTGCCGGATCTTGACGTTCCGGAAATCGATTTGAACGACGTCTTGCCACAAGGCTTGATCCGCGAAAAAGCAGCTGAGCTGCCTGAAGTGTCGGAACTGGATATCATGCGCCATTACACGGCTTTATCAAAGCGTAACCACGGGGTCGATTCAGGTTTTTATCCGCTTGGCTCCTGCACGATGAAATACAACCCGAAAATCAACGAATCAGTTGCGCGGTTCCCTGGATTTGCGAATATCCACCCGCTGCAGGACGAATCAACTGTCCAAGGCGCAATGGAACTGTTATTCGATTTGCAGGAGCATTTGAAGGAAATCACGGGCATGGATGAAGTGACACTTCAACCAGCTGCCGGTGCACAAGGCGAGTGGACAGGCTTGATGATGATCCGTGCCTACCACGAGTCTAGAGGCGATCTCAACCGCACAAAAGTCATCGTTCCCGATTCTGCACACGGCACAAATCCAGCTTCTGCTACAGTTGCCGGCTTTGAGACGGTGACAGTAAAATCAAACGAACATGGCTTAGTGGACCTTGAAGACTTGAAACGCGTTGTCGGAAAAGATACGGCTGCCTTGATGCTGACCAATCCAAATACACTTGGCTTATTTGAAGAGCAGATTCTTGAAATGGCTGCCATTATCCACGAAGTCGGCGGCAAATTGTATTATGATGGCGCCAACTTGAACGCAGTTATGTCGAAAGCGCGCCCTGGAGACATGGGCTTTGACGTCGTGCATTTAAACTTGCACAAAACTTTCACTGGCCCACACGGCGGCGGCGGCCCTGGTTCAGGACCTGTAGGCGTTAAAAAGGATTTGATTCCTTACTTGCCGAAACCGGTTTTGGTGAAAACAGAAGAAGGGTTGACATTCGATTACAACCGCCCGGAATCCATTGGACGCGTCAAGCCATTCTATGGCAACTTTGGCATCAATGTGCGCGCTTATACGTATATCCGCTCCATGGGGCCGGACGGCTTAAAAGCTGTAACCGAATATGCTGTGTTAAACGCCAATTACATGATGCGCAGACTGGCACCACATTTCGACTTACCGTATGACCGCCATTGCAAACACGAATTTGTATTGAGCGGCCGCCGCCAGAAGAAACTCGGCGTGCGCACATTGGATATGGCCAAACGCCTGCTTGATTTCGGCTACCATCCGCCGACGATCTACTTCCCGTTAAATGTGGAAGAAGGCATGATGATCGAACCGACAGAAACCGAGTCAAAAGAAACCTTGGATGCGTTTATCGACGCGATGATCCAAATCGCTAAAGAAGTGGAAGACAATCCAGAAATCGTCCAGAATGCGCCGCATACGACGGTTATCAAACGGCTAGATGAAGCGCAGGCAGCCCGTAAGCCAGTGCTCCGCTACACGAAAGCTGAATAGAATAATGAAAAGCCCGCTTGAAAGTAATTACTTTCAAGCGGGCTTTTTTGTTTTGGCAATAGTTTTAAAATCCAATAGGCGAATCGGTTTCTTCCCAGTTGTTCTGCTCGGTCCGTTTGTTTTGCTTTTGGAGCTCGCGTATACGTTTCTCGTATCCTGAATCCCCTTCATAAAGCCAATTGAGGGCAGAGGACATATAAAGCTCATTGAGCTGTGAAATGGATAAGCCTTTTGTCAGTTTTGCCATTTCGTCGATTTCTTCTTCGGTGAAAATCGATTTGACATCAAGCTTCCGCAAATATTGCTTCCGCAGCTTTTTATCCGGCGCAGGAATTTCGTAAGCCCGGTCAAAACGCCCTGCACGATTGATTAATGCGGGGTCGATTCGTTCTGGATAATTCGTCGTTCCGATGATAAACAAGCCTTCGCGCGATTGTGTGCCGTCGAGCGTGTTGAGGAACACAGAGCGCATGAACTCCGGCATCGAATCGATATCTTCGATGACAAGAATGGCCGGAGCCAGCCTGGAGACGATGCCGAACACTTCCTGGACGGTGTAGCTATTTGTGTGTTCAGTAATCTGCCAGTAAACGACTGGCGCTTCAGTGGATCCGGTGATGGACTTGACCAGCGTCGTTTTGCCGTTGCCCGGTGAGCCATAAAGCAAAATGCCGCGTTTAAATGGCACACCGAAGTCTTTGAAAAACTGGCCGCCTTTTCTGAAAAATTCATCGATGGAACGGAATATGTCTTGTTTCACGCTTTCTTCGAGCATGACGTCTTGCCGGGAAACGATGGCCATCTCGCCGTAATTGCGCCGTTTGACGCCATCTTCAGCGTCTACCAGAAACGTGATGTTGTTCATCAGTGTCTGGCGCAGCATTTCATTTGTATCTTCGAGAAATTGGAAGGCGCCTTCAATGGACTTTGCAAAGCACTGAAATTCAGGCCAGCTATTGTCGGAGGTGGTGTAAAAAGGCAATTGCGTCAGCGCCACTTCATGCTTGGGAAAATAGATCAGCCGATTTTCAAAGGTCTCTTGGATCTTTAGGTTTCCACTATGCAAATCATCAGAGGTATTGCCGATTTTACCCATCGGACGTGCTTCGTATATGAAAGACAGTGTTTCATATACCAACTGGCCATTCTCCATCATATCAAGCAAGTATGTATAAAGCTGAGTGATGGTTTCAGTTATATCGATATGCATCCATGCCCCTGGCGACCGCTCGTCAAGCTGATCGAAAATACGTGCAGATACCGCGGCGACGTCAGCATAATGCGGCAAAGTTTCGCGGATTGTATGGTGATGCGGAAATAAGATCGTTGGTTTCATATCGGTCCCTCTTTTCATTTAATGGAGTTTGAATCAGGTAGAAAAAAAGTCTTTCCGATGTGGAAAGACTTATATTAGGCTGCTGAAGTTTCTGGAAAGTTTATTTATCCTGTCCATTTCACTATGCTTTGCGCTCAAGGCAGGCGTTTCCAGAGGGCGGTCCGGGAGAGTTTCCCCACCGGCTTCGAAAACATGGCGCTGCTGTTTCTGTATCGCGGGAGTCGCCGCCTTTTAAAAAGATTTTTAGTGTTGGTTCTTGCTCGCCGTATGTGGAGCAGAACGGCTCCGTTGGAATACCGGCTGCATAAATAAGTTAAAAATAGTCTCTCCTATATGGAAAGACTATTTAATATTATCCTTTTGATTTAATTTTTCCGGTCCATTGTTTGAACCCGCCTTGCAGCTGGTACAACTGAGTATAGCCTTTTTTCTTCAGGAACAATGCCACACGGCCGCTGCGCGCGCCGTTCTGGTCATACAGGTAAACCGGCTTGTCGGAACGGATTTCTTTGTAGCGCTGGCGCAATTGCGACTGAGGAATATTGCGCGCTCCTAAAATATGTCCGCCGGCAAATTCTTTTGGCTCCCGGACATCGATCAGCTGAGCTTTGCGATACCCTTCGATAAATTGTTCTTGTGTAAGATTTGTGACAGCTTTCTTAATCCGGAAATAAGAAATCAAACCGAATATAATGACGACGAGCAGTACGCCTATGGTGATATATAGAAAATCCAATGTTCTTCTTGCCCCTTTCTATTCTCTCTTTATTATAAAAGAAGGAGTGACGTTTGTTCAATGGCAATGTTACACTATTTAATGGATTTAGGGGGCGATCTTGTGAAAACTACGGAATGGTACTTTATAAATTCAGGGCGAAACAGCCCATCATTCAACATGGCAATGGACGAGGCATTATTGGATTGGCATAGCGAAGGGCTAATTCCGCCGGTAATCCGGTTTTATGGCTGGAATCCGGCTACCTTGTCGATCGGCTATTTTCAAAAAGTGGAAAAAGAAATCGATATGGATCAAGTCGGAGAGCTTGGACTCGGATTTGTCCGGCGTCCGACTGGCGGCAGGGGAGTGCTCCATGAGCACGAATTGACGTACAGCATCATCGTCAGTGAAGATTACCCGGAAATGCCGGAAACCGTTACACAAGCATATCGCGTGCTTAGTGAAGGCTTATTGAAAGGGTTTCAGAATCTTGGCCTTGATGCCTATTTTTCGGTTCCGGATACCGCTGAAAAGCGGGCGGATTTAAAGCAACCGAAAAGCGCTGTCTGTTTTGACTCTCCAAGCTGGTATGAAATGGTCGTTGAAGGAAAAAAAGTGGCCGGCAGTGCACAAACCCGCCAAAAAGGAGTCATCCTTCAGCATGGAGCCATCCTGCTGGATTTGGATATCGAAAAACTGCTATCCGTTTTCAAGTATCGCAAGCCGGAAATAAAAGAGGCGATGCGTGAGAAAATTCCTGAAAAAGCGGTTGCAATCAATTCTTTAAGAGATCAGCCTGTTTCGATTGAAGAATGCATAGAAGCTTTTAAGGCTGGTTTTCAGGAAGCTTTAGGCATCAGTTTGAAACCATACATATTGACCCAAGAACAGCTGGACTATATTAAAGCCGTTGAAGATAAAAAGTACGGCAATAATGAATGGAATTTTCGGACTTAAGGAGCCTTTTGGCTCATTTTCAAAACCGGGCCCACTGAAAAGCTTGATTCTATCGGTTTTATAATTGGTAAAAAATTCTGAGCAAAATTTTGTTATTTAAAAAAGTTTCAATATCTAGTATCATGGGAATTGTAATAATACTATATATAGTGTTTGACTCCATATAATACAAAGGAGGAATTGTCAAATGGTTTCTGTCACACAAACTCAATACACGCTTGATCCAAATTCTCTAAACGAAGATATCAAGGCATTCCCGCAAGTTCATGCGATTACTCCTGATATGAAAATTACGCACAAAGGGGTATCCCGTCTCGTAATGATTGACCGGTATTCTTTTAAAGATACGGAAAAAAAGACGCTTAAAGCCGGCGATTTCGTCGTTTTAACCGTTAAGGAAGATCCGAAATTCCCAGCTCGCGGCCTTGGATTTATCGTTTCAATCGATAAAGGGGCAAATACAGCGAAAATCTGGATTGAAGAAGATTATCGCAGTGCAATTGACAAGGAAAGCGAACAAGAAAGCGGAATCGTCAACCGTTCTTTAGATGTTATTGAAAAACCGCTCGAAGTTTATTACGAACAAATCGCAAAACGCAATGCAACCGGTCTGGCATCAGTGGAAACAACTCCGGAGAAACGCCAGCACTGGTTCCAAAAATTCTACGAACAGCTTGTCGGTCTGAAATTCATTCCAGCAGGACGAGTTTTGTACGGAGCGGGAGCAGATACAGATGTAACGTATTTCAACTGTTATGTCATGCCGTTTGTCGCGGATTCACGCGAAGGAATTTCGGATCATCGCAAACAAGTGATGGAAATCATGTCACGAGGCGGAGGCGTCGGAACAAACGGCTCAACTCTCCGTCCACGCAACACGCTGGCACGTGGCGTCAACGGCAAATCATCGGGTTCAGTTTCCTGGCTTGACGATATCGCCAAACTGACGCACCTTGTTGAACAAGGGGGTTCACGGCGCGGTGCACAAATGATCATGCTGGCGGACTGGCATCCGGATATTGCGGAATTTATCATTTCCAAAATGCAGAACCCGCGCATCTTGCGCTATTTGATTGAAAATTCACAAGATGAAACGATCAAAAAACTGGCGCATGATAAATTGAAATTCAAGCCCTTGACTGAACAGGAAGAAGCGATGTATCAGGGCATCCTGAACTACCGCGCAATTCCCGGAATGGGCGGCTTTAACGAAAAAATCATGCGTGACGCGGAAACAAAGCTGCGCGACGGCGGAACTTATTCAGTCCATAACGAAGAGTTCCTGACAGGCGCCAATATTTCGGTTACGCTGACAGATGATTTCATGCAAGCTGTCGAACAAGACGCCGATTTCGAACTGCGTTTCCCGGCAGTGGAATCTTACTCAAAAGAAGAAATGGCGATCTACAACGAACAATGGCACCAAATCGGCGATGTACGCGAATGGGAGAAATTGGGCCATAAAGTGCGCACGTACCGGACAATGAAAGCCCGCGAACTGTGGAACCTGATCAATGTCTGCGCCACTTATTCCGCTGAGCCCGGCATTTTCTTCATTGACAATGCCAATGAAAAAACCAATGCCAAAGCTTATGGACAAAAAGTTGTAGCGACCAACCCGTGCGGTGAGCAGCCGCTTGCTCCGTATTCCGTTTGCAACTTGGCAGCAGTCAACTTGGCGAGATTCGCAGACCCGGTGACGAAACAAGTCGATTTCCAAGCCTTGAAAGAAACTGTGCGCGTCGGGGTCCGGATGCAGGATAACGTCATCGACGCTACTCCTTACTTCCTTGAAGAAAACCGAGTGCAGGCTCTTGGGGAACGACGTGTCGGCCTTGGAGTCATGGGCCTTGCCGATCTTCTCATCTACTGCGATAAAGAATACGGTTCGCCGGAAGGCAATGAGCTGGTTGATGAAATCTTCAAGACGATTGCGATTGCAGCGTACGAGCAGTCCACGGATTTGGCAGTGGAACGCGGAAGCTTCCCGTTCCTGGTTGGCAATACAGAAGAAGAAACATCAGCACTCCGGAAAGCATTCACGGAAACCGGCTTTATGCAAGGCATGCCGGAAGAAGTGCGCCAAGGCATCCTGGAAAACGGCATCCGCAACTCACACTTATTGACAGTGGCACCGACAGGGTCAACCGGAACAATGGTCGGCGTTTCAACCGGTCTGGAACCTTATTATTCATTCACCTATTACCGCAGCGGCCGTCTCGGTAAATTTATCGAAGTAAAAGCAGATATCGTGCGCGAATATCTGAAAAACAATCCAGATACGGATGAAGAAAACCTGCCAAAAGCATTTGTGACTTCAATGGACTTAGCACCAGAAGCTCATGCTGATGTGCAGTGCATCATCCAGCGCTGGATCGACTCTTCCATCTCCAAAACAGTTAACGCACCACGCGGCTATACAGTAGAACAAGTAGAAGGCGTGTACGAACGCTTGTACAAAGGCGGAGCAAAAGGCGGCACGGTTTATGTCGATGGCAGCCGTGATTCGCAAGTATTGACGCTGAAAGCGGAAGAAAACACGTTTGAAGAAGAAAATCACCAAGCAGAAGTCAAAGGGAAACGCCCGATCGTCCTTATTGATACCATCCAGGATTTGCGTTCAACGAATGTAACAATCGGCTCGGAAGTGGGCAACACTTGCCCGGTCTGCCGAAAAGGAACCGTAGAAGAAATGGGTGGCTGCAATACATGCACCAATTGCAACGCTCAATTGAAATGCGGACTATAAGGTAATCAAAAACGCGACGGCTCCGGCCGCCGCGTTTTTTTATGCTTAATAATTTAGAGGAGAAGTCAATGCGTATAGAACATTGCACGAGAAAGCAAAGAATAAAACAAAACCCGTTTGATCCCATATTGATTTTCGCAACTCAAAAACACAAAAAGCCGCAAAAAGCTAATACATGTAAATTACTACATAAGGGTAATTTTAAAAAATCAAAAACCGGAACCAGGAAATAACAACGAAAAAGAAAATAAAAAGAAAAAGAATTTAAAAAACAAAACAGCTAATCAATTGAAGAAATTCCAATTATTCTTTTAATGGTTGCCCGATTTTTCCCGTGTGATAAAATAATGAAGAATGTGATTGAGAGGAGTGGGGAAATGAAGATATTGTGCCTGAATGGCCCAAACTTGAATCGCCTCGGAAAGCGTGAAAAAGAAGCATACGGTACTTTTACACTCGATGAGTTAGAAGCGGAATTGATGGAGTTTTCCGGGGAGAACGGCATCAATTTAATGTGCATGCAGTCGAACCACGAAGGTGAACTGATTGACTGGATCCACTTGGCTGCTGATGATGGCACAGAAGGCATTGTTTTAAATGCTGGCGCATTTACCCATACGAGCGTAGCCCTCAGAGATGCCATCGCTTCGATTCAGGTGCCTGTTATTGAAGTACATATCTCAAACGTTTATAAACGTGAGGAGTTCCGCCACCACTCCCATATCGCTCCAGTAGCAGCTGGACAGATAACGGGTTTTGGCCAGGACGTCTATAAATTGGCATTGCATGCACTGTTATTAAAACAAGCGAGAGGATGACCCCATTGAAACTTCAAAAATTGCGCACTGAAATGGAACAGCAGCAAATCGAAGCATTGCTGATCACAAGCCAGTACAATCTACGCTACATAACAGAATTTACAGGATCAGCCGGGCTGGCCCTCGTTACACAAGACAAAGCTTTTTTCGTGACAGATTTCCGCTACACAGAACAAGCTGGGAACCAAGTGAAAGAATTTGAAGTTGTCCAGGCCAAAACGAGTTTATTGGAAGAAGCTGCAGAGATTGCGAAGCAGTTGTCCTTGACATCACTGGCATTTGAACAGGATTATGTGACATATGCTTCTTATTTGGATTATCAGTCGAAGATGGAAGCGGAATTGAAACCGGTAAGCGGCCTCATTGAAAAAATCCGGATGATCAAAACACCTGAAGAAATCAGCATTTTAAAAGCGGCCGCTAAAATTGCCGATGATGCCTATGAGCATATTTGCAAATTTATCAAAGTCGGCCAGACAGAACTGGAAATTTCCAATGAACTTGAGTTTTTCATGAGAAAACAAGGTGCGGCATCTTCTTCTTTTCATATAATTGTCGCTTCCGGTGTACGTTCGGCTTTGCCGCATGGAGTGGCCACAGACAAAAGAATTGAACATGGAGATTTCATTACGCTGGATTACGGGGCTTTGTATAATGGCTATATTTCAGACATCACCCGGACTGTAGCCGTAGGTGACCCATCAGACAAGCTGAAAGAGATTTATCAGGTCGTCCTGGATGCGCAAGTAATGGCCGTTGAAAAAATCGGGCCGGGCATGACGGGAATCGAAGCTGATGCCATAGCACGTGATCATATCAAATCAAAAGGCTACGGTGAAGCTTTCGGCCACTCGACCGGCCATGGCATCGGACTTGAAGTGCATGAAGCCCCTGGGTTATCATTTAAATCGCAGACTGTTCTCGAACCGGGAATGGCGGTAACAGTGGAACCGGGGATTTATCTTCCGGGAATTGGCGGAGTTCGCATCGAAGATGATATACTGATAACTGAGTCAGGAAATGAACGATTAACTCACTCCACAAAAGAGCTGCGCATTTTATAACAAACGGAGGAACTAACATGATTTCAGTAAACGATTTTAAAACAGGTGTAACAATTGAAGTGGATGGCGACATTTGGCGCGTAATGGAATTCCAGCACGTAAAGCCAGGTAAAGGCGCTGCATTCGTCCGTACGAAACTTCGCAATCTGCGTTCAGGAAACGTCAACGAAAAAACGTTTCGCGCGGGTGAAAAAGTGGCGAAAGCACAAATCGACAACCGCAAAATGCAGTATTTGTATGCAAATGGCGATACACATGCATTCATGGATACAGAAACTTATGATCAAATCGAACTCCCAGAAAAAAGCATTGAATATGAATTGAAGTTCCTTCAGGAAAATATGGAAGTTCAAGTAATTCAATTCCAAGGAGAAGTATTAGGGGTTGAATTGCCGAACACTGTAGTGCTTGAAGTTGTTGCAACTGACCCGGGCATCAAAGGCGATACTGCCAGCGGTGGTTCAAAACCGGCTACGCTTTCAACGGGATTGACAGTGCAAGTGCCATTCTTCATCAATGAAGGCGACAAGCTGATCATCAACACAACAGATTCTTCATACGTTTCACGGGCACAATAAAAAAGAATTTCCGCTTAAACAGAGGGTGTTATCCCTGCTGTATGGAAATTCTGCACATTGGAATTAAACGGTTAGTTGATTACCCGCTTGGCAGACTGAAGCATCGAGACAGCCAAAGCGTGATAAAGAAAGTGGCCTCTTTCATAGAGGCCTATTTTTATAAATGTCAACTGGCTATTTCAAATTGATTTGAAAAAGTCTAAAATGAAGTAATGACTATGATATACATAAAGGGGAGTAGAGCGAATTGAAAATCCAAGAAATTCGAGAAATTATTAAACTGGTGGATAACTCATCTATCGACGAATTCAGCTATGAGGCTGATGGCGTTAAAGTGAAATTGAAAAAAAACAACGTATTTACTAACCCTGCAGTTGAGGCTCCAGCGGTACCAGTCCAGGCAGTACAGCCTGCTCCAGCACCTGCACCAGCACCGTCAGCCAAAGCAGAAGAACTGATTTCAGAAGAAACTCCAGAAATTCCTGCTGCACAAGATGAAAATCTACATAAAATCTTGTCGCCTATGGTCGGCACGTTCTATCAATCGCCGTCACCAGATGAAGCAGCATATGTTCAACAGGGATCAAAAGTTTCTGCTGATCAAGTGGTCTGCATCGTAGAAGCGATGAAGTTGTTCAATGAAATCGAAGCGGAAGTGGATGGGGAAATTGCTGAGATTCTCGTTAAAGATGGTCAGCTTGTCGAATATGGTCAGCCTCTATTCCTCGTGAAAACTAACTGAGGAGGGGAAACCGATGAAAAAAGTATTGATCGCAAACCGCGGTGAAATTGCAGTCCGGATCATCCGTGCCTGCAAAGAAATGGATATTGAAACAGTGGCTGTTTATTCCGAAGCAGATAAAGAAGCGCTTCATGTAGAACTGGCTGACGAAGCTTATTGCATCGGGCCAAAACTTTCCAAAGACAGCTATTTGAATTTCTCCAATATCATTTCAGTGGCAAAACTGACGAACTGTGATGGCATTCATCCGGGATATGGTTTCTTAGCTGAAAATGCAAGCTTTGCGGAACTATGCGAAGCCTGCGACATTATGTTTATCGGTCCGACGTCGGATGCGATTTCCAAGATGGGAACAAAAGATGTAGCCCGTGAAACCATGCGCAAAGCAGGGGTTCCTGTGGTTCCAGGTTCTACCGGAATTGTCGGAAGCGAAAAAGAAGGCCTTGAAATCGCAGAAGACATCGGTTTTCCAGTGATCATTAAAGCAACAGCTGGAGGCGGAGGAAAAGGAATACGCGTTGCCCGCGACCGTGAAGATTTCATTACCGGCCTCCGGATGACCCAAAAAGAAGCTGCGGCGGCTTTTGGCAATCCGGGTGTTTATATCGAAAAATTCATAGAAGATTTCCGCCACATTGAAATCCAGGTTCTGGCTGATTCCCATGGCAATGCCATCCATTTGGGCGAACGTGATTGTTCGATCCAGCGACGGATGCAGAAATTGGTGGAAGAAGCGCCGTCTCCGGCATTGTCTCCTGAGCTGCGTGCAGAAATGGGAGAGGCTGCTGTTAAAGCGGCTTTGGCAGTGGATTATCGCGGTGCAGGGACCGTCGAATTTATTTTTGATGCTGTTAACCAGAAATTTTATTTCATGGAAATGAATACACGAATCCAAGTTGAACATCCCGTAACAGAAATGATTACAGGAATCGACTTGATTCAACAGCAATTAAAAGTAGCTTCAGGCGAAGTTTTGGCCCACAAGCAAGAAGACGTTACATTCAAAGGCTGGTCGATAGAATGCCGCATCAATGCGGAAAACCCGGCCAAGAATTTCATGCCTTCTGCCGGAAAAGTGACGATGTATTTGCCGCCAGGCGGAATGGGAGTACGTGTTGATTCTGCTATGTATCCAGGGTACAGCATCCCTCCATACTATGATTCCATGGTAGCGAAATTGATCACTTTTGGGGACACGCGAGAACAGGCGGTAGCCAAGATGAAACGCGCTCTTGATGAATTTGTCGTTGAAGGCGTCCATACGACCATTCCGTTCCATTTGAAATTGATGGATCATGAAGTATTTAAATCAGGGGATTTCAATACGAAATTCCTTGAGAAGTACGATGTTTTAGAATCCTAAGGGAGGAATGACACCATGGCAGAAAAAACAGCACCCTATGTCCAAATGAAGCCCAACAACAAGCAGAATTTGGGGAATATCGAAGTAGCTCCCGAAGTTCTTGAAATCATTGCCAGCATTGCGGCAACTGACATCGAAGGAGTGGCCAGCATGCAGGGGAATTTCGCTTCCGGCGTTGCGGAGCGCCTTGGTAAAAAAGTTCATGGCAAAGGCGTCAAAACCGATCTTTCGGAAGAAGGATTGATGATTGATGTTTATTGTGTGATGGATTATGGCGTTTCCATTCCTCAAACCGCATTGAAAGTCCAAGAACAAGTACGGCAAACTCTTGAAAATATGACTTCTCTTCAGACACAGGAAGTAAATGTCCATATTACAGGAATCCATTTCGAACCTCATCATTCGGAAGAGTAAAATGCTGATACCGCCTGTTGAGCCTTTTTGGCTTAGCGGGCGGTATCTTCTATTTTTGCGCTGAATGGCTGGAGCGCTGCTCATTTTTGGACAAAAACACATTTGCGGCATGAATTATCTAAACATTTCAAACATGGAAGTTCGCCTGTATTACCTGTATAATGAGGGATAATTAGTGCGAAAAGGAGACCGGATATTATATGAAACGACATGAAGCACGCGAAAAGGCGCTCCAAACCTTATTTCAGGTTGATGGAACTGAGCTGACCATTGCAGAAGCCAGTGAGCATGTAATGGGGCTTGAGCGGGATAATTTTTATGAATTGCTTGTGGAAGGGACACATGCCAATCTGGAAGCAATTGATGAAAAGTTGAAAGGGCATCTGGAAAACTGGTCGCTTGAACGTTTGCCGAAAGTGGAACGGACAATCCTGCGAATGGCCGTATTTGAACTGGCTTTCATGGAAGATGCACCTGCCAGCGTTATTATGAACGAAGCGATTGAGCTCAGCAAAACTTTTGGAGATGACAAGTCAAGCCGATTTGTGAATGGCGTATTGTCTAAATTCACCGACGAACTAGCAAACTAAATTGGAGGAATTTTAATGACTGCGAAAACTATTGACGGGAAAGCAGTAAGCCTTAAAATTAAAGAGCAAGTAAAGACGCGAGTGGAAAAACTGAAAGAACAGGGAATCGTCCCCGGACTGGCCGTGGTGATAGTCGGTGAAGACTCGGCTTCCCATACATATGTCAAAAATAAGAAAAAAACCTGTGAGTCTTTGGGAATGCGCTCCGATTTGCATCAATTTCCGGATACTATGGAAGAAGCACAGCTGCTTTCAATCATTGATGATTTGAACAAAGACCCGAATATCCATGGGATTTTGGTGCAGCTTCCTTTGCCCGCACAAATCGATGAATTTAAAGTGATTTTGGCAATCGATCCGTCAAAAGATGTAGATGGTTTCCATCCGGTTTCCGTCGGCAATATGGTGATCGGCAAAGAAGCTTTTTTGCCTTGTACGCCTCACGGCATCATGAAATTGCTTGAGCATTATGGCATCAATCCTGCTGGAAAACACACGGTAGTTATAGGGCGCAGCAATATTGTCGGAAAACCGATCGGCCAATTGATGCTGCAGCAAGATGCCACGGTGACGTACTGCCACTCCAAAACAACCGACTTGGCCTCTTACACGAGACAGGCGGATATTTTGGTTTCTGCCATTGGCAAAGCCAAATTAATCGATCGCACATTCATCAAGCCGGGAGCCGTCGTGATCGATGTAGGCATGAACCGCGATGAAAACGGCAAATTATGCGGCGACGTGGATTTTGCGGACGTCCAGGAAACAGCTTCTTTCCTGACGCCGGTACCTGGAGGCGTTGGCCCGATGACGATTGCCATGCTGATGGAGAATACTGTACAGTCGGCTGAAAATGGCTTGTTGAAAGACAAAAACATAGAAACCATGTAAAATAAGTAGAAAAGAGGCTGTTTTTCGAAAGAAAGACAGCTTTTTAATTTTCAAGATTGGGGTTGAAACGTTGGCTACCGACCCGTATTTATCCGTAAAAGCGTTAACCAAATACATAAAAAAGAAATTCGATGCTGATCCACATTTGCGGGACGTATACGTCAAAGGCGAGTTATCGAATGTAAAGATTCATACGAGCGGCCATATTTATTTCACATTAAAGGACAATTCAGCCCGACTGCCAGCCGTTATGTTTTCAGCGAATGCACGATCGGTGAAATTCAAACCGGAAAGTGGAATGACGGTGCTGATTCGTGGTGACGTTACCGTTTACGAAGCTTCCGGACAATATCAGTTGTATGCGCAGTCGATGCAAGCTGATGGCATCGGTGATTATTATTTGGCTTTTGAGCAGCTCAAAGAAAAGCTGGCGAACGAAGGCCTGTTTAATGCTGTCCACAAAAAGCCGTTTCCTCGCTTCCCGCGTAAAATCGCTGTAGTAACAGCACCAACGGGAGCAGCAGTGCGCGATATTTGCATTACACTCCATCGCCGGTATCCACTTGCGAAGATTGTCATATACCCGACTCTTGTGCAAGGGGCCCAGGCAGTCCAGTCAATCGTCCAGTCGATCCAAGCCGCCAATAAGTCCGATTACGATGTCATGATTGTCGGGCGCGGAGGCGGCTCTATCGAAGATTTGTGGGCGTTCAACGAGGAAGCGGTCGCGCGGGCGATTTTCCAGTCCCGGATACCGATCATTTCAGCTGTTGGCCATGAGACCGACACGACCATCGCTGATTTTGTAGCAGATTTGCGAGCCGCTACACCGACAGCAGCAGCGGAGCTTGCCGTTCCGAGCAAAACAGAACTGCTTGAACGCTTGCTGAGCTACCGAACAGGCATGTACCGCATGGCTTCCAATGTGATAACCAAAGATAAAACAGCATTAAACCGTTTAACTTCCTCTATGCCGCTCGCTTATCCTGACCGCCTTTACCGGCCGTTTATTGAACGGGTCGAACGGGCTACTGAGTCTTTGCAGCGCGAAGTCATCCAAAATTACAGACGCTCCAGAGAACGCCATGCCAATATGGAAAAGCAGCTGGCCAACCGGAGTCCGGTAAATTTGATCAAACAGTCTTCTGTCGAGCTTGACCATCTGCAAATGCGCCTCGATGGGCTGATTAGCCAATCGTTAAGAAACCGGTCCCAACAATTATCGTCGGCGATGCGGACACTTGATGCCTTAAGCCCGTTGAAAATCATGGATCGTGGCTATACAATTGCGTATAAAGGCGACCAGGTTGTAAAAAGTGTGGCACAAGTTGAAGAAGGGGAAAAGCTGACGATTGCGATGAAAGATGGAAGCTTGTCAGCAACTGTAACTGAACGCATTTTAACGAGCAAAGGAGACAAATGAAATGGCTGAAAAAGAAATCATGTTCAATCAAGCGATGGAACAACTTGAAGAAATCGTGCGTCAATTAGAGCAAGGTGATGTACCGCTCGAAGAAGCGCTGACTTTATACCAAAAAGGGATGGAACTTTCAAAGGTCTGCCATGATAAACTGCAAAATGCGGAAAAACAATTAGTGACGATGATGAAAGACGGAAAAGAAGTGTCAGTGGACATAGAAACGGATGGTACTGCGAAATGAACTTAACTCAATTCCAAGCACATTATGAACCGTTAATCCAAAAAGAATTGTCTGATCTGATCCAGTCTTTGGCTATTCCGGCCTCATTAAAAGCTTCCATGGATTATTCCCTTCAAGCAGGAGGGAAAAGAATCCGCCCTATTCTGATGCTTGCTGTCCTTCATGAATTGAATGGCGAACATCCCGAAGCTTTGAAATTGGCTGCAGCCATCGAAATGATTCATACGTATTCACTGGTTCATGACGATTTGCCGAGCATGGACAATGACGATTTGCGGCGCGGCATGCCGACCAACCATAAAGTATTCGGCGAAGCAGTTGCCATACTGGCAGGGGATGCGCTGCTGACATACAGCTTCGGCATTGTGGCAAGGCTTCAGCATGTATCAAGCGACGATAAAATCCGTCTGATTGATTTGATGAGTGTTGCAGCAGGGGCTGAAGGCATGGTCGGCGGCCAAGTACTGGACATTGAAGGCGAAGAAAAGAAATTATCGCTCGAAGAACTGGAGCAGGTTCACCGCTTGAAAACAGGGGCGTTGCTGACTTACAGCATTCTGGCGGGAGCGATTTTAGGAAAGGCGTCTCCAGAAGAAATGCTCGCTCTCAACAAATTCGGCGAACATCTTGGCCTCGCTTTCCAGATTCAAGATGATATCCTTGATGTCACAGGAACTTCCCAGGAGTTAGGGAAAACAGCAGGGAAAGACGAAACAAGCGAGAAAAGTACGTATCCTAGCCTTTTGACTTTGCCAAAAGCGAAAGAAAAACTGGATCACCATGCGTCCGAAGCACTTGATGCCATTAAAATGCTCGAAGGTGAAAAAACCTTGCTGCATGAGTTGACAGCATTGATCGTAAAAAGAAAAAGCTGAATTTCGTCTCTCTAATTTGTACATTGGAGAGAGATTGCTATAATAGAAACAGACGATTTTATGGAAAAATTTTAAAAAAGGTGTGTGATGGAATGGATCTGCATACGATTACTAGTCCATCTTTCTTAAAAGAGCTGGACCAAAAACAGCTCGTTCGATTAAGTGAAGATATCCGGCAATTTTTAATAGAAAACCTCTCTCGGACAGGTGGCCATATCGGACCGAACCTTGGCGTTGTTGAACTGACTATCGCTTTACATAAGGTCTTTGACAGCCCTACTGATAAGTTTATCTGGGATGTGGGACATCAGTCTTATGTGCATAAAATTTTGACGGGCCGCGCCAGCCAGTTTGATACGCTGCGCCAGTTCAAAGGCTTATGCGGTTTCCCGAAACGCAACGAAAGTGACCACGATGTTTGGGAAACGGGACATAGTTCTACGTCATTGTCAGCGGCAATGGGGATGGCGGCTGCACGTGACATTAAAAAAGCCGACAACCACGTAATTCCGATTATTGGAGACGGCGCGCTGACAGGCGGTATGGCTTTTGAAGCACTCAACCACATCGGCCATGAAAAGACGAATATGATTGTCATATTGAATGACAACGAAATGTCGATTGCACCTAACGTCGGAGCCATGCACAGCATGCTTGGCAGAATGCGTACAGCGGGCAAATACAATAAAGTAAAAGATGATCTGGAATATTTATTGAAAAAAATTCCGGCAGTCGGTGGCAGATTGGCTTCCACAGCAGAACGATTGAAAGACAGCCTGAAATACCTTGTCGTTTCCGGCATGTTCTTTGAAGAGCTCGGATTCACCTATCTGGGACCAATTGACGGTCATGATTTAGAGGAATTGGAAGATAATCTGCGTTATGCCAAGAAAACCGAAGGTCCGGTCTTACTGCATGTCATCACCAAAAAAGGCAAAGGCTTTTTGCCTGCTGAAACCGACACAGTCGGCACTTGGCACGGAACCGGCCCTTATAAAACGGAGACGGGCGATTTGGTTAAATCGTCCAACACTGCACCTTCTTGGAGCGGTTTGGTTGCCGAGACCGTCCGGAAACTTGCCCGGACTGATGAACGCATCGTCGCAATTACACCGGCGATGCCGGTCGGATCGAAATTGGTCGGGTTCGCTTCTGAGTTCCCTGACCGCTTTTATGATGTCGGAATTGCAGAGCAGCATGCGGCTACGATGGCAGCCGGGCTTGCAACCCAGGACATGAAGCCATTTTTAGCGATTTATTCGACATTCCTTCAACGCGCCTATGATCAAGTGCTCCATGATATTTGCCGCCAGAATCTGAATGTCTTTATCGGCATTGACCGGGCAGGCCTTGTCGGAGCCGATGGCGAAACACATCAAGGGGTGTTTGATATCGCATTTCTCCGAAACTTGCCAAATATGGTCATCATGATGCCGAAAGACGAAAACGAAGGCCAACATATGGTGAAAACCGCGATTGATTATAACGGCGGCCCGATTGCCCTCCGTTATCCGAGAGGAAACGGTTTAGGCGTCCCGATGGACGATGAACTGAAAGCTTTGCCGATCGGGTCATGGGAAGTGCTTGAAAAAGGAACGGATGCCGTAATTCTGACATTCGGAACCACGATTCCAATGGCGCTTCATGCTGCAGAACAATTGCGTGAGGAAGGAATTCAAGCGGAAGTGGTCAATGCCCGATTTATCAAGCCGATGGATGTCAATATGCTGCATCAAATATTTGAGCGCAATATTCCAATCGTCACCATAGAAGAAGCGATTCTCCAAGGCGGCTTTGGCAGCAGTGTGCTGGAATTCGCTGAAGAAAACCAGTACCGGGGTGCTGTGATCGACCGGTTAGGAATTCCGGACCAGTTTATCGAACATGGCGATGTTGCTGAGTTAATGGATGAAATCCATTTGAATAGTGATGAAGTGGTGCGTGTCGTGAAAAAGCGTGTAAAGCCGGCTACTAAAGCGGAATCGACTGCATTATGAACAACAAACCGAAAAAAGAGCGGGTAGATATCCTGTTGGTGGAGCGCGGAATTTGTGATACACGCGAAAAAGCAAAACGCGCAATTATGGCAGGCATCATCTACTCCAATGAAGTGCGGATGGATCGTCCGGGGGAAAAAATCCCCGAAGACGCCCCGCTTCAAATGAAAGGCAATGATTTGAAGTACGTAAGCCGTGGAGGATTGAAGCTGGAAAAAGCATTGGCGGAATTCGACTTGTCGGTCGATGGCAAGCTGATGCTTGATATCGGTTCTTCAACTGGTGGATTCACTGATTGTGCACTTCAAAATGGTGCCAAACATTGTTACGCGCTTGATGTCGGCTATAATCAACTGGCCTGGAAAATTCGGCAAGATGAACGCGTCACTGTCATGGAACGCACCAACTTCCGCCATTCCAAGCCGGAAGATTTCACAGAAGGGCTGCCTGAATTCGCAACCATTGATGTCAGTTTCATATCGTTGCGCATCATCCTTCCCGTACTAAAGCAAATTTTGGTGCCAGGCGGCGATGTTATTGCTTTGGTAAAACCGCAATTTGAAGCGGGACGGGAATCCGTCGGAAAAAAAGGCATCATCAGAGATCCGAAAATTCATCGGGAAGTACTTGCCAAAGTGGCTGGCTTCGCTATTGAAGCCGGCTTCCATTTGAAAAATATGTCTTTTTCCCCCATTACCGGGGGGGAAGGCAATATCGAGTTTCTATTTCATCTTCAATCTGCCCATGAAGGAGAAGGCATTGCCCCTCTTTCAATAGAGCAAATAGCAGAAACAGTGAAAACGGCACATGAAAAACTTTAAACACATTCCACAAGGAATGTGTTTTCTTTTTCGGTCAGCTGTTCGGTTCTTATAGGACATAAGCCTGCTTATACTTTGTCAATTGATGAAAAGTACTCAGTGCTTGCCGGATATGACGGCCGCTTCCGCTTTTGATTGCTTGTTTTTAGTCCTATTAAAAGGTACGATATTAGATATATAGAATAATTATTCATTCTAGGAGGACTAAAAGTGAACAAAGGTCAACGCCATATAAAAATTCGTGATTTGATCTCCAACCGGGAAATTGAAACACAAGATGAACTGGTGGATTTATTGAAATCTGCCGGTTATGAAGTGACACAAGCTACTGTTTCACGTGATATAAAAGAATTGCACTTAGTGAAAGTCCCGTTGCAAGATGGGCGCTATAAATACAGTTTGCCGGCTGACCAGCGTTTCAATCCCATGCAAAAGCTGCACCGCGCTTTAACCGACGCATTCGTCAGCATTGATGGAGCCAGCCATTTTTTAATTATGAAGACATTGCCGGGCAATGCGCATGCCATCGGTTCTTTGATTGACCATTTGGATTGGGAAGAAATCCTTGGGACGATTTGCGGGGACGATACCTGCTTAATCATCTGCCGCGATACTGAACAGCGGGAAGTATTGAAACAACGATTGATTGAAATGCTATAAAAAGAGGTGGATGGGTATGCTGCGGGAACTGGATATACGCAATTTTGCCATTATTGAAGCGTTATCTGTCAGTTTTACAGAAGGGCTGACCGTGTTGACCGGTGAAACGGGTGCCGGAAAATCAATCATTATCGATGCTGTGCATTTATTGGCAGGAGGGCGCGGAAGCCAAGAGTTTATACGCCATGGCGCTAAAAGAGCGGAAATTGAAGGTCTTTTTTCCTTGGACAATAAGCAGCATCCGGTGTTTCGCAAATTGGATGAATTTGGCATCGAGGCCAGCGACGGCGATATTTTACTGCGCCGTGAGCTGAACGATAAAGGGAAAAATGTCTGCCGGATCAATGGCAAACTGGTGACAATTTCCATTTTGCGTGAAGTGGGTGCTGCATTGATCGATATTCATGGCCAGCATGAAACGCAGGAATTGATGGATGAAAAAAAGCATGTGTATTTGCTGGACCAATTTGCTGGCAAGTCGATTGCAAAAGCGAAAGAAAGTTATCTTCATACGTATGAAAAATACATGAAGTTGAAGCGGGAATTCGCCTCATACAACGAAAACGAACAGCAGATTGCCCAGCGAATTGACCTTTTGACTTTTCAGCTGCGGGAAATTGAAGCCGCTGAGCTGGTTGCGGGAGAAGAGGAAGAGCTGCTGCAAGAACGGAAAAAACTTCAAAATTTCAATAAAATCTATGAATCGGTTTCTGCGGCACATGAAGCGATTCAAGGAGAGTCGAAAGGCCTTGACTGGCTGGGGTCTGCCATGTCTGAATTAGAGCATGCGGCGTCGGTCGATGAGGAGTTCAGTATCCATTCCGAAACGCTTACAGGTGCTTTTTATCAGATACAGGACGTTTCCGCCGAAATCAAGCGTATAATAGACAATATGGAATTCGATCCTGCGAGACTCAATGAAATTGAACAGCGCCTTGCGCTGCTGCAATCGTTAAAGAGGAAATACGGTGCTTCTGTTGAAGACATTCTCCTATATTATGAGACGCAGGTGGATGAACTCGACCGTTTGATCAATCGCGATCAGCGATTGCAGCTTGATCAAGCAAAACTTAAGGAACTTACCGAAGACCTTCGCGTAGAAGCGGAAGAATTGACGCTTTTAAGAAAGAAAGCTGCAAAGGATTTGGGCAAAGCCATTATGGAGCAATTACAAGCGCTGCATATGGGGAAAGCGTCCTTTGAAGTCATTTTCAATGCGTTGCCGAATGGGCGTTTCGATCGCAATGGCCGGGATACTATCGCTTTTTATATTTCCACTAACCTTGGAGAACCACTGAAACCATTGATCAAAGTAGCATCAGGCGGAGAGCTTTCGAGGATGATGCTGGCGTTAAAAACCATTTTCTCAAAACACCAAGGCATCACGTCCATTATTTTCGATGAAGTGGATACGGGTGTCAGCGGACGGGTAGCCCAAGCGATAGCAGAAAAGATCGCCGCAATTTCCGTCCATTCCCAAGTGCTGTGCATTTCCCATTTGCCGCAAGTGGCGGCAATGGCAGATCAGCATTTATTTATTGAAAAAAACGTGGAAAATCAGCGGACCATAACGACTGTCCATGAACTGGACGGCCCTGAACGCACAGAAGAAATGAGCAGAATGCTATCCGGAGCAGAAATTACAGAATTGACATTGCAACATGCCGAAGAATTGCTGACGCTGGCACGCGACAGAAAACTGACGATGAGGTAATTTGCAAGAAGCAGTCAACAGGGGGAGTAAGTTGATGGATAAGATAAAAATTGCAATCGCAGACGATAATCGCGAATTGGTAAAGCTCATGAGTGATTATTTAAGCGGCCAATCGAATATGGAAATTGTCGCTGTCGCTTATAATGGCAAAACGTGTATTGAGATGCTGAAACAGCATCGAGTGGATGTGCTGGTCCTCGACATTATCATGCCTTATTTAGATGGCATTGCCGTTTTGGATGCCATTAAAGAAGATGAAGATTTGCGCGGGATAGAGGTCATAATGCTATCCGCTTTTGGACAGGAATCAATCATGAGCCAGGCGGCCCAGTATGGCGCATCCTATTTCATCATGAAGCCGTTTGAAACAGAACGGCTGGCCGTCCAGATCAATCATATAATGCAGAATCGGAAAGATGGCAAGAAACCGAAAAACAAGAAAGCCGAAATAGATGAACTGATTACCAATCTAATCAAAGAAATTGGAGTCCCGCCTCATATAAAAGGCTATACTTACTTGAAAGAAGCCGTTACATTAGTGCTGGAAAATCCTGATATTTTGAATAAAGTCACAAAAGAACTTTATCCTGGCATAGCAAAAAATCTTGATTCAACTCCGGCACGCGTCGAGCGTTCGATACGCCATGCAATTGAATTGGTCTGGAGCCGAAAAGAAACGCAGCATATATCAAAACTCTTTGGCTACAGCGAAGAGCATTTGGCTTCCAAACCCACCAATTCACAGTTTATCGCGATGGTTGCCGATAGCATTCGGATCGAATCTAAATTATAATGACTATAAAGAATCCTTGCATTGCAACTGACTTAAGAAACTAGCCATTGCCCTGATCACCAGTTGCGTGCAACCCTATATCTTCATGTAAACTGCCCAGTTGTTTCTTTGTATTGATGAAAAAACAAGAAGGGAAGAGATTTGCATGCACAAAAGATGGAGCGCACTTGTTGTTGGGGGCATATTGGTGTTAGGAGCGTGCGGACAAGAAGAAGCTCAGCCTGCTGAAGAGACAACGGATGTAGCGGATCATGAAATGGACAAAGGCGATCATGATGCGGACGGAAAAGCGGCAGAAGATCAACCGGAATCTTCGTCTGTCGAACCTGCTGAACCGCCCGAAGCGGCAAAAGGGGAAGCTTCTCCACTGTTGGCTCAAGGAGAAACGACCAGTTTTGTCTTTAATGAAGTCGGAGAGTTTCCGATTCATTGTGAGCCGCATCCCAATATGAAGATGAAAGTGGTAGTGGAAGAAGGCGCTTCGACTAGCGGAGAAGCGGCAGTGGAAATGGCGGATTTCGCTTTTGTGGAAGCCGAACTGACCGTGGCTCCAGGGACAGTTGTGACCTGGACAAACCAGGATACGGTCGAGCATAATGTGTTTTTTGAATAAGCAGTTGAATAAAGGGCCGGGTGTACTGTTGCCTGGCCTTTTTTATTTTTCAAAACATGATATCTAAACTGTACTCTAACACCAGAAAGAAGATGAGAAGATTGTCGGAAGTAACAGTATATGCCCATCGGGGAGCTTCCAAATACGCACTTGAAAATACTTGGAATGCTTTTTATAAAGCCTGCGAATTCAATGTGGGCATTGAATTGGATGTTCAAATCACCAAAGATGGAGTGGTTGTGGTTTTTCACGATGATAATTTAAAGAGGCTTGGAGGTAAAAAGTGCAAGATTCAAGACATAGCTTATGAAGAACTGAAAGAAATGAAAATCGGGAAAAGATGGACGCGGCGGTTTTCAGATGCTGAAATTCCCTTGGCGTATGAAGTGTTTCAATGGGCCAAGGAAAAACAGGTCCCTTTAAATGTAGAGATGAAAAATTCTTTTAGTGTACATCCGGAAGGGCCGAAAATTTTAGCGTCAATGCTTGAGGGACTAGAAGATTTCCATATCTCTTCTTTTAATCC
This sequence comes from Planococcus sp. VCh962, assembly GCF_057748275.1. Taxonomy (NCBI): domain Bacteria; kingdom Bacillati; phylum Bacillota; class Bacilli; order Caryophanales; family Caryophanaceae; genus Planococcus; species Planococcus sp. VCh962. The sequence goes on along the minus strand of NZ_JBYLHS010000001.1, from coordinate 1,099,586 downwards.
CCATTTGCTGAAAGAAATGAAGCAGCTTATGCCAACGAGGGAAATGGCGCTGATCATCAAGAAAAGCATTCCACTGGAAGCTATTCAAAAAATGAAATGGATTGACAGCATTCATCTTCATCGGCGTTTGTATTCCCTGTCATTTCTTGAAGCGCTTCAAGGGATGAAAAAAACGATCCGGATTTATGGCATTATGGGTTCGGAAGCCGCTATGAAAAAAATAGCCCCTGAATTAAAAGGGATCATCACGGATTATCCTGAACGGATAATAAAAAAATTGCGCCTACCTGTCAAAAGGTAGACGCAATTTTTTATTCCATCATTAAATTTGTTGTTATTTCTGGAAGCGCTTGGAAACCGTCCCTTTTTTACGGTCCCGATTTAAAAGGAATCCGGCAAAAAACCCAATGCCCAGCACAACAAAAATAGTCCCTAACGTAAATTGAATCCATAAAGCTGGATAAGGCTCCAATAATTTATTAAATAAGGTATCGCGCATCAATTTAATGCCATACGCAGCCATGATACCAGGGATCAGCAAGATGATAAATGCGATTAAACGTCCCATGTTTCCACTCCTTCACCTCTATTGTTTCTAATTCATTTATAGTTGTCAAGAATCTTATCCTCAGGTACCCTTATAAAGATAACTGCAAAAAATTGCACATAATTTTCCGAAAGGTATGAAGCGAATTGCAAAATGTACTGATTATAGGCGGCGGAGCCGGAGGTTCTGTTATTCTGCAAATGCTGATGGAATCCGAATACTTAAAAGTCTTCGGAATCGCAGATATTAACTTGGACGCCCCTGCGGTTCAAAAAGCCAGAAAAAACGGCATTCCGGTTTCCCAGGACTTTCGGGATTTCAATAAAGACGAAGTGGATATGGTGGTCAATGTATCAGGCAGTGAAGAAGTGCAGCAAGAATTGCCGTTTCATTTTCCGAAAAAAACCGTCATTATTCCAGGCAGCATCGCTAATGTCCTCGTCAGATTAATGACAGAGAAACAGCATTTCATTTCTTTGTTAAGAGAAGAAAGCCATAAACAGAATATCATTTTTAATTCCATAGAAGAAGGAATGGTCGGCATCGACCGGAAGGGGCACATCAACTTCATCAATAAAAGTGCCGCCCGGATGCTGGAAGTGGAAGCAGAAACAACAATCGGAAGGCCAATCCATGAATATATCACGGCCAGTGAATTGCCGCGCATTTATGAGACCGGCAGGACGGAATTGAATCAGGAATTGGTTTTGCCGAACGGCTCGAAAATTGTCACCTCCCGGTTTCCGATGGTTGATGAACACGGTGAAACGATCGGCGCATTTGCTGTTTTTAAAGACATTACGGAAGTGGTGTCGCTTGCGGAACAAATCACCGATTTGAAAGAAGTGCAGACCATGCTGCAGGCGATTATCCAGTCGAGCGACGATGCCATTTCAGTCGTCGATGAGAAAGGCAATGGACTTTTGGTCAATCCCGCCTATACGCGGATTACCGGACTTCAAATGGAAGACGTCATCGGCATGCCGGCCTCGGCGGATATTTCAGAAGGGGAAAGCATGCACTTGAAAGCCCTGCAGACCCGCAAGCCATACCGGGGCGTCAATTTGAAAGTAGGGCCGGCGAGCCGGGAAGTCATCGTCAATGTCGCGCCGATCATTGTCGACAATAAATTGAAAGGCAGTGTTGGTGTTATCCACGATACGACGGAAATCCGTTCATTGATGAAAGAATTGGACCGTGCCCGGAGCATAATCCGGACCTTGGAATCGAAGTATACTTTTGACGACATTATCGGATTGAGCTCCGAAATGCAGCTCAGCCTGCAACAGGCGAAATTGGCCGCCCAGACGCTTGTAACCGTATTGCTTCGCGGGGAATCTGGAACAGGGAAAGAACTTTTTGCCCATGCCATCCATAGCGCCAGTGAGCGCAAGTACAATAAATTCGTGCGGGTGAACTGTGCCGCATTGACTGAAGAACTGCTCGACAGTGAGTTGTTCGGGTACGAAGAAGGCGCGATGCCGGGCATCAAAAGCGGCGGCAAAAAAGGCTTGTTTGAAGAAGCGAATAATGGCAGTATTTTCCTGGATGAAATCGGCGAACTGTCGCCAATGATTCAAAGCAAACTGCTGCGTGTGCTGCAGGAACATGAAACACTGCGGATCGGCGGGACGACACCGATCCCTATTAATGTCCGGGTCATCGCCTCTACCAATGCCAATATGGAAAAAGCATTGCTTGAAGGCACGTTCCGGGAAGATTTATATTACCGGCTAAACCGGATGCCGATCCTGATTCCGCCGCTCCGCAAAAGGAAGCAAGACATTCCGAGAATTGTCGACCGTCTGTTATTGAAATTGAATCAGGAGTACGGCCGGAACGTTGTCACGGTGACAGACAAAGCTTTGCAATTATTGCGGGTCTACGACTGGCCGGGCAATGTCAGAGAACTGGAGAACGTTTTAAGCCGGGCGATGATTTTCATGCAAATGAACGATAAAGTGCTGACTGAAGAACATATCCCGTTAAATATGATCAAAGCGCCAGAAGCGAAGCATGAAGTCACTTTTGAATCTTCAGTTCCCCTGCAGGAGCAGCTGGATACCATTGAGCGGGGGATACTCCATCATGCACTGAACCAATTTAAAGGCAATAAATCAAAAACAGCCAAACAGCTCGAAATTTCACTCCGGACACTTTATTACAAATTAGAAAAGTACGGGCTTTCGTAAGGGCTTTGCAAATTATTGCAGGGTTTTGCAAGAATTTGCAAAGTATTTCAGCTTGAAACTCCAATAAAGCGCTTACAAGCCTTATATATTAAGGGTTTATCTGTTTTAATTAAAAGGGAATGGGGTGACAAAAATGGCCACATTAATCGAATTAATGGATGAAATTTCTGTTGAAGCAGGCAATGCCGTTGCAGTTGCAGCAGCAGCTGATCTAGAAGTGCTTGAAGCCGTCAGTTTGGCGATTGAGCAGAATCTGGCCAGTTTCAGGTTGTATGATGATGAAGCCAAGCTGAAAGAAATGATCAGCACTAGCTTTCCGCATCTGATTAATCATCCAAAACTATTAATTTTTCACGTCAAAGGGGCTGCCCAGGCAGCCAAAGAAGCAGTCAAATCGGTTTATATGAATGATTCAAATGTTTTGATGAAAGGCCATATACCGACTGCCGTTCTATTAAAAGCGGTATTAAACCCTGATTACGGCTTGCGGACTGGAAATGTACTGTCCCATGTGGCGGCTTTTGAAATTGCAGGCTTTGACCGCCTGATTTTCATTACCGATGCCGGGATGAACATCAATCCGGATCTGCAGCAAAAAGCGCAGATTATACAAAATGCCGTTCAAGTCGCACGCTCTACAGGAGTCAGTATGCCGATCGTGGCTCCGCTTGCCGCAGTTGAAGTCATCAACCCGGCAATGCAAGCGACGCTTGACGCCGCCGCTTTAACGGCGATGAACAGGCGCGGCCAAATTACCGATTGCATCGTCGATGGCCCTCTAGCGCTCGACAATGCCATTTCACCAAGTGCCGCAAAACATAAAGGCATCCAAGGCGATACAGCAGGCAAGGCGGACATCTTGCTGGTGCCCAATATTGAAGCCGGCAACATCCTGTACAAATCATTAGTGTATTTTTCAAAGGCGAAAGTGGGAGGCATCATAGCTGGTGCAAAAGCACCGATTGTGTTGACATCCCGCGCAGACAGCGCCGAAAGCAAGTTGTTTTCGCTTGCTCTGGCAATTCGCTCATCCAACATTTAACGAGATAACTAGGAGGAAATGACAATGGGAATTTTTGAAAAAATGGAACAGCACGATTATGAGCAACTGGTATTTTGCCAAGATAAAACTTCAGGATTAAAAGCGATCATCTGTATCCACGATACAACACTTGGACCGGCACTTGGCGGCACTCGCATGTGGAATTACGCAACAGAAGAAGAAGCGATCGAAGATGCAATCCGCCTTGGCCGCGGAATGACCTATAAAAACGCTGCAGCAGGGCTTAACTTAGGCGGCGGCAAGACCGTTATTATCGGTGATCCATTGAAAGACAAAAACGAAGAAATGTTCCGCGCATTCGGCCGCTTTATCCAGGGCTTGAACGGCCGTTATATTACTGCGGAAGATGTAGGCACTACAGTTGCAGATATGGATTTGATCCACGAAGAAACTGATTTTGTCACAGGTATCTCACCAGCATTCGGTTCTTCAGGCAATCCGTCTCCTGTAACAGCTTACGGCGTTTACATCGGCATGAAAGCAGCTGCATTAGAAGCTTTCGGCGACGATTCGCTTGAAGGCAAAACAGTAGCAGTACAAGGTGTCGGAAACGTGGCTTATACCTTATGCAAACACCTTCATGAAGAAGGCGCTAAATTGATCGTGTCGGATATCAACCAAGAAGCAGTGCAGCGCGCAGTAAATGATTTCGGTGCAACGGCAGTTGAACCGAATGCCATCTACTCTCAAGAAGCTGATATTTTTGCTCCATGTGCGATGGGTGCCATCATCAACGACGATACAATTCCACAATTGAAAGTGAAAGTGGTAGCTGGATCTGCAAACAACCAATTGAAAGAAGAGCGCCATGGTGATGAATTGGAAGCCCGCGGCATCGTCTATGCTCCGGATTTCGTTATCAACTCAGGAGGCGTGATCAACGTTGCTGATGAATTGTACGGATACAATAACGAACGGGCGATGAAACGCGTTGAAACAATTTATGACAGCATCACGAAAATTTTCGAAATCTCTAAACGGGACGGCATTCCTAGCTACCAGGCAGCAGACCGCATGGCAGAAGAACGCATCGAACGTGTCAGCAAATCACGCAGCCAGTTCATGCGCAACGAACACAATATTTTAAGCAGAAGATTTTAAAAAGCAGAAAGAGCCGTTTAGCTTTGATAGTCATCAGGCGAAGCGGCGCTTTTTGCCGCTAGCAAGAAAAGCGGAAGCGGCCGTTAAGATTCGACAGACATAAGACGATCCGGCGAAGCGGCATGTTTTTAGCCGCACAGCTGGAGTGGCTTATGATCCGAGAATCTGGCCGCTGCAGCTGGACAAGAAAAGCACAAGCGCCCGCAAAGCCCCGACAAGCGCTGGAGGGATTGTCGGGAATGGCGTACTTTGCCATTATCGGAAGCCCGAAGCGACCTCGAGGGGCTGGGCGCTGGAGCTGGATAAGAAAAGCGCAGGCGCATGCGTATATGCAATGGGCACGATAGAAAACCTTAATTGGACTTTAGAAAGAACGGAGGGATCGCTGTGCAAGAACAGCTGCATCGCATTTTGGTCATTAACCCGGGTTCGACTTCGACTAAAATCGGCGTTTTTGACAACGATATCCTGATCATGGAAAAGACCATTCGCCATTCATCAGAATCGTTGGCCGAATTTTCTTCTATTATCGACCAATACAGTTTCCGCAAGCAGACAATCCTGGAAGCACTTGATGAAGAAGGCATGAATGTTTCAAATCTTTCTGCTGTATGCGGAAGAGGCGGGTTGCTGCGTCCGATTGAAGGCGGTACATACGCGGTAAATCAAACGATGTTAGACGATTTAAGAAAAGGGATTCTAGGGCAGCATGCCTCTAACCTTGGGGGCATCCTTGCATACGAAATTGCAGAAGCCTTGAATATTCCATCGTTTATCGTCGATCCGGTTGTGGTAGATGAACTCGACCCGATAGCCCGGATTTCCGGCTTTTCGCTGATTGAACGCAAATCGATTTTTCATGCATTGAATCAAAAAGCTGTCGCACGCCGTTATGCCAAAGAACTGGGGCGGGCATATGAAGATATGCGCCTGATTGTGACGCATATGGGCGGCGGAATTACAGTCGGTGTGCATTTGAATGGCCGTGTGGTGGAGGTCAATAATGGCCTGCACGGAGACGGACCCTTCAGTCCGGAACGAGCCGGGACTGTACCAGCCGGAGATTTGGTTGAATTATGTTTTTCAGGACAGTATTACCGCCATGAAATTATGAAAATGCTCGTAGGACAGGGTGGATTGGTCGGTTATTTAGGGACGAATGATGCGGTCAAAGTGGAAAAGCGGATCCAAAAAGGCGATTCGGAAGCTGAAAGCATTTATGATGCAATGGCTTATCAAGTGGCACGTGAAATTGGATCGGCCAGTACCGTATTGAAAGGGAAAGTGGATGCCATCATTTTGACTGGCGGCTTAGCTTATGGCAAAGACTTTGTTAAATCGATTTCAGACCGCGTCAATTGGATTGCAGATGTAGCTGTGATGCCGGGTGAAAACGAGCTGCAAGCCTTAGCTGAAGGAGCCGTCCGGGTATTGAATAAAGAAGAGCAAGCGAAGACCTATTCAGCAGGAAAATGATCAAAGGAGGTCGTCTTCATTTATGGCACAAAATTATGATGTAGTCATTATCGGAGGCGGAACGGGTGGCTATGTAGCCGCAATCCGTTCTGCTCAACTAGGTTTAAAAACGGCTATTGTCGAAAAAGGCAAACTCGGAGGCACTTGCCTTCACAAAGGCTGTATTCCGAGCAAAGCTTTGCTCCGCAGCGCAGAAGTTTACTCCGTCAGCAAACACCATGCAGCCGATTTCGGTGTGAATACAGGAGAAGTCTCTTTGGATTTCTCCCGGGTGCAGCAGCGGAAACAAGGTATCGTGGATCAATTGCATGCAGGTGTCCAAGGCTTGATGAAAAAAGGCAAGATTGATGTTTATGATGGCATCGGCCGCATTCTCGGCCCTTCGATTTTTTCGCCAAATGCAGGGACCGTGTCCGTAGAGATGACAAACGGGGAAGAAAACGAAATGCTGATTCCGCATAACGTCATCATCGCTACAGGTTCCCGCCCAAGAACGCTTCCAGGTTTGACGATTGACGGCAATTTTGTCATGAGTTCAGACGAAGCGCTTCAACTGGAAGAACTTCCAAAATCCATACTAATTGTCGGTGGCGGAGTCATCGGAATTGAATGGGCTTCCATGCTCAATGATTTCGGGGTAGACGTGACAGTAATCGAATATGCTGACCGCATCATTCCTACTGAAGACAAAGACGTATCAAAAGAAATGCAGAAATTGCTGGTGAAAAAAGGCGTCAAATTTGCCACAAGCGCTAAAGTGTTAGCGGATACGCTCCAAACAGGCGATAACGGCGTGACCATTCAAGCAGAACTCAAAGAAGGCACTGAAACGTTCAGCGCAGAGAAAATGCTGGTTTCTGTCGGGCGTCAGGCCAATATCGAAAACATCGGCTTGGAAAACACGGATATTGTTGTTGATAAAGGGTTTATTCAAGTGAAAAATACTTTCCAGACCAAAGAATCGCACATTTATGCGATTGGTGATGTGATTGGCGGACTGCAATTGGCGCACGTTGCATCCCATGAAGGGATTACGGCAGTTGAGCATATCAAAGGCAATAATCCGCATGCCATTGATTATGACCTGGTGTCGCGTTGCATTTATTCGAGTCCGGAAGCTGCAAGTGTCGGCATTACCGAACAGCAGGCTAAAGACAAAGGCTTTGATGTCAAAGTCGGCAAGTTCTCGTTTAAAGCCATCGGCAAAGCCCTTGTCTATGGAGAATCGGATGGCTTTGTAAAAATTGTCGCCGATAAAGAAACAAATGACATTCTTGGCGTCCATATGATTGGCCCGCACGTGACAGATATGATTTCAGAAGCCGGGCTTGCCATGGTTCTAGACGCTACACCGTGGGAAATCGCCGATACAATCCATCCGCATCCAACACTTTCGGAAGTAATGGGCGAAGCGGCGTTAGCGGTTGACGGCAAAGCGATTCACAGTTAAAGGAGGAATTTCAATGGTGGCAAAACACGAAGAAGTTGGCTTATCCAATGACGATTTGCTGAAAATGTACGAAACAATGTTAACGGCTCGCCGCGTCGATGAACGCATGTGGCTATTAAACCGTTCCGGGAAGATTCCGTTCGTTATTTCTTGTCAAGGGCAAGAAGCGGCTCAAGTTGGAGCTGCCTTCGCACTCGACAATACAAAAGACTATATTGCACCTTATTACCGTGACCTTGGTGTGGTCCTTCACTTTGGCATGACGCCAAAAGAATTGATGCTGTCAGCTTTTGCCAAAGCGGAAGATCCAAACTCCGGCGGCCGTCAGATGCCTGGGCATTTCGGCCAGAAGAAAAACCGTATTTTGACCGGCTCTTCGCCGGTTACGACGCAGTTGCCACACGCAGTCGGCGTAGCGCTTGCAGGGAAAATGAAAAAACAGGACTTCATCACTTTTACAACACTTGGTGAAGGTTCATCCAACCAAGGTGATTTCCATGAAGGCCTGAATTTTGCTGGTGTCCACAAGCTGCCGGTCATCACGATGGTGGAAAACAATAAATACGCGATTTCTGTTCCTTTTGAACGCCAAGTAGCGAGCAAAAACGTTTCAGACCGTGCGGCAAGCTACGGCATGCCAGGTGTGACAATCGACGGAAACGATCCAATCGAAGTTTACAGACATGTCAAAGAAGCGGCAGACCGCGCACGCCGCGGAGATGGCCCGAGCTTGATCGAAACAGTTTCTGAACGGATGACGGCCCACTCATCAGATGACGACCACCGTCAATACCGCTCAGCTGATGAACTGGCTGCCCAAAAAGAAAAAGACCCGATTTTGACATTCGGCGCTTATTTGAAAGAACACAATGTCATGGACGATCAATTGGAAAAAGAAATCAATGACCGCATCATGGTGATTGTCAATGAAGCGACGGATTATGCGGAAAATGCGCCTTATGCAGAACCTGAACATGCACTGAAATACGTCTATGCGGAAGGAGGAAACGAATAATGGCAGTTATGAATTATATTGATGCCATCACGCTTGCGATGAAAGAAGAAATGGAGCGTGACGAAAACGTTTTTGTTCTCGGCGAAGATGTCGGGAAAAAAGGCGGCGTATTCAAAGCGACACAAGGCCTTTACGACCAATTTGGTGAAGACCGCGTGGTGGACACACCGCTGGCAGAATCTGCGATTGCAGGTGTCGGCATCGGTGCAGCCATGTACGGACTTCGCCCGATTGCGGAATTCCAATTTGCCGATTTCATCATGCCTGCAGTCAACCAGATCATTTCGGAAGCTTCTCGCATCCGTTATCGTTCAAACAACGACTGGTCTTGCCCAATCGTTTTCCGCGCTCCATTCGGTGGCGGCGTCCACGGTGCCTTATACCATTCACAATCTGTGGAAGCGGTATTCGCAAACCAGCCGGGACTTAAAATCGTCATCCCATCAACCCCTTATGACGCAAAAGGGCTTTTAAAAGCGGCCATCCGCGATGAAGATCCGGTTATGTTTTTCGAACATAAACGCGCTTATCGCCTGATCAAAGGGGAAGTGCCGGAAGAAGATTATACGATCGAGATCGGCAAAGCTGATGTGAAACGTGAAGGAGACGACATCACCGTCATCACCTACGGACTAGCTGTGCATTTTGCTCTTCAAGCAGCGGAACGCCTTGCAGAAGACGGCATCTCTGCCCATATCCTCGATCTTCGCACCATCTATCCATTGGATAAAGAAGCGATTATCGAAGCAGCCAAAAAAACCGGTAAAGTTCTTTTGGTCACTGAAGACAATAAAGAAGGAAGCATCCTGGGAGAAGTTGCGGCGATCATCGCTGAAAACTGCCTATTTGATTTAGATGCCCCGATCCGCCGCCTCGCTGGCCCGGATGTTCCAGCCATGGCCTATGCGCCGACAATGGAGAAATACTTCATGATCAATCCGGACAAAGTCGAAAAAGCAATGCGGGATTTGGCGGAGTTTTAATCTAGAAAAGCGCAGGCGCCCATGTAGCCCCGACAAGCGCTGCAAGTCTGAAGCGACCACGAGGGGCTGGGCGCTGGAGCTAGACAATGTGAAAAGCGGTAGTAGTTGTATAGCAAGAAAAATTCTTCTTATACCGCTTCGAGCGCTTTGGGCATGGCTCTCACGATGAGCCGAGAAGACCACTCGTCTCATCGCTTCGCCTCGCCCGTGGACGCGCCTTCGCTGGAGAAGCTTTCTAGAAAAGAGAAAATCATTAAGATAGCTTTTTATTGGTTGTTCACTTAGATATGGAGCAAACAGCGGAGAAAACCGTACTGCTCCTGCGCAAGCTCGTCGCAAAGACTTAGCCTCGCAGGCTTGGCGCTCGCCCGCGGCAAGCGTAGCTGTTTTGCGGAATATCGAAAGCTGGAATATATTAGTTCCATCTATACGAAAAGAACGCACACCATCAAATCCAAGAGTCTCAAACGCAAGTAAATGCAGTTAAGGAGGAATCCCTTTGGCAATTGAAAATATTAAAATGCCTCAGTTAGGTGAAAGTGTAACTGAAGGAACCATTGAAAAATGGCTGGTTCAGCCCGGTGACCATGTCAATAAGTATGACCCATTGGCAGAAGTCAACACGGACAAAGTGACGGCTGAAGTCCCATCTTCATTTACAGGAACAATCAAGGAACTGATTGCTGCAGAAGGCGATACATTGGCTGTCGGCGAAATCGTCTGCACCATCGAAACCGAAGGCGGCGATGCGGCTCCGGCTGAAGACAATGAACCAGCAGAAGCTGGAAAAGAAAACATCATGCCTGCTGAAGATACAGAAGTGACAAAAGGGCTGAAAGGCGAAAAAGGTTCTTCGCAGCCGGTTCGCCCGGAAGGTTCAAAAGCCCGTTATTCACCAGCAGTTTTGCGTCTTGCACAAGAAAATGACATTGACTTGACTCAAGTACAGGGTTCTGGCAATGAAGGGCGCATTACACGCAAGGATCTTCTGGCTTTAATTGAAGGCGGCAACATCCCGAAAGCGGGAGAAGCAAAAGCTGCGGCTCCACAACAGACGCCAGCTGCTCCTCAAACTCAAGTTCAAGCGCAACCATCTCAGCCAGCACAACCGGCAGCGAAATCGGCACCAATCGAAAGCGCTCCGGGAGATATCGAAATTCCGGTCACCGGCGTGCGACGGGCAATTGCGGCAAATATGCTGAAGAGCAAGCATGAAGCGCCTCATGCCTGGATGATGATTGAAGTGGACGTGACGGACCTGGTGGCTTACCGTGATTCCATCAAAGGCGATTTCAAGAAAAAAGAAGGGTTTAATATCACGTATTTCGCGTTCTTCGTGAAAGCTGTTTCCCAAGCCTTGAAAGAATTCCCGATGATGAACTCGATGTGGGCAGGAGACAAAATCATACAGAAAAAAGACATCAATATTTCCATTGCGGTCGCTTCCGACAACGCGTTATTCGTTCCGGTCATCCGGAATTCGGATGAAAAATCCATCAAAGGAATCGGCAGAGACATCAACGATTTGGCATTGAAAGCCCGCAACGGAAAACTGGGCTCAGCAGATATGCAAGGCGGTACGTTTACAGTCAACAATACCGGATCGTTCGGTTCGGTCCAGTCGATGGGAATCATCAATCATCCGCAAGCGGCGATTGTCCAAGTTGAATCTATTGTCAAGCGTCCAGTTGTTATGAACAACGGCATGATTGCCGTACGGGACATGGTTAACCTTTGTTTATCACTGGACCACCGTGTGCTGGATGGCCTTGTCTGTGGACAATTCCTGGCGCGTGTCAAAGAGATTCTTGAAAACATGAACAAAGACAATACGTCTGTTTACTGATTAAAAGCTTGAAGTCTTTGGACTTCAAGCTTTTTTTGCTTTAATGTCCGTGGCTACTCGGGTAAAATGAAGACAGATATCCTTTGAGGAGGGAATAGTTTGACGATCGAATCGATGAAACAAACAAATTTTTCCGAACGTACATACGAAGAGTGGCGGGAAGCAGCTGAAAAAGCTTTAAAAGGCAAACCGTTCGAAAAGACTTTAAAAACACCTACCATTGAAGGACTTACGCTTGAACCCCTGTATACGAAAGAAATGCTGGACCGGCTTGACTCTTTTGTTCCATCCCAGACCATCGCCGTCCAAAACGGCAAAAGGCTGCCCGGCTGGTTTGTGGCGCAAGAAACCTATGCTGAAACAGCAGCTGACTACCTAGCCGCTATGAAAGACGACTTAGAGCGCGGCAATGAAATGATTGTCTATACCAGCAACCAGAATTTGTCCTGGTCCGATGAAGAACTGAAAAGCTTGGCGGAACTGATCGTCCACTATCCTTTGTATTTCCGTTTAAGTTCTGATGACAATGGCATTCTTCGCGTCTTCGATTTTATTGAAGAAGAGCAGCTTACTCATGTCCAGGGCGTCATTTACTCGGAAGCATCGGCAGTGGCACCTCAAAACGTCCGGACGCAATTGATCGATACAATTCCGGTCCATAATGCAGGCGGTACAATTGTCCATGAACTTGGAGTGGCGCTCAGCATTTTAGCGGAAACATTCAATAATGAAGACTTTCAAACAAAAGCCTCCGGCATCTGGGTGCGCTTTGCAGTGGATACGCAATTTTTCCAGGAAATCGCAAAACTCCGTGCCTTCCGCGTACTTTGGAACGCTTTTTGTTCAGCATATGGTGAAGCGGCACCCGTACTTCCGGTATTCACGGAAACTTCGGTTCGGTCTTACTCGAAATTAGATCCCTATGTCAATTTGCTGCGGGCAGGCAATGCCACTTTTTCAGCAGTGCTAGGCGGAACTAACGCCCATACGGTACATCCGCATGACTTTTTAACAGTTCCGGAAGAACAGAGCCGCCGGATTGCCCGCAATGTCCAATTGGTAATTAAAGAAGAAACGCATGTCTCTCATGTGCTGGATGCTTCAGCGGGTTCATATTTCATTGAAACCTTAACGAAAGAATTTGTAGACGCCGCATGGAGTTATTTTTTGGAGATTGAAGAAGCTGGAGGCTATTCGGAAGTGATTAAATCCGGCTGGCTGACAGATGATATCCAAGCGAAATGGGTTGAACGGAAAGAAAAAGTCGCCACACGCGAGCATTCATTGATCGGCACCAATGTCTATGCCAATCCTCAAGAGCCGATAAAAGAAGGAAAAGTCGATGACAGCCATCTTGTCTATATGACGGCAAAACGCCTGGCCGCTCCTTTTGAAAAGCTGCGGGCACAAAGCAAAGTAAAGACATTGAAAACAGCTGTCGTGCATCTGGGGCCATTAAAAACGGTGAAAAGCCAATCGGATTTTGTCCAAGGCTTTTTAGCTGTCGGCGGCATCGAGCCTTTGCTTAGCCCGGCTTTAACGACTGCACAGGAAATCAATCGTTTCCTGGCTGATCACGCCATTGATTATGCCGTGTTATGCGGACCGAAAGAAAAACTGGATGAAGTGGTTCCAGAATTGGAGACAACAGCCGTACTGGATGTTGCTGGCAGATACAGTAAAGACGAGATGAACCGATGGGCATCAAACGGTGTCTCAGATGTTATTTTCTCCGGCAAGCACATCACCTCAAAACTTGAGCAAATTCTGAGTCTTGGAAAGGAGGCCATCTGATATGGGGAAACCAGATTTCGCAAAAGTGGATTTAGAAAAATTGGAAATCAAGCACAACAAGGCAATCCACGAAGAGGTTTTCGAAACAAATGAAGGCATTGCGGTAAAGCCTGCCTATTCGGAACAAGATATCGCCTCCCTTCAGGAAAGTTATCCTGGATTCGCTCCGAACATCCGTGGCCCTTATCCGACAATGTATGTATCGCGTCCATGGACGGTTCGCCAATATGCCGGTTTCTCTACAGCGGAAGAAAGCAATGCGTTTTACCGCCGGAACTTGGCAATGGGCCAGAAAGGCCTGTCGGTTGCTTTTGACTTGGCAACTCACCGGGGTTATGACTCCGATCATCCGCGTGTCACAGGAGATGTCGGAAAAGCGGGTGTGGCGATTGACAGCGTCGAAGACATGAAAATTCTGTTTGACGGCATCCCGCTAGACCAAATGTCGGTATCCATGACAATGAACGGCGCTGTTGTGCCGGTCATGGCATTCTTTATCGTAGCTGCAGAAGAACAAGGGGTGTCGCCAGAACAATTGGCCGGAACGATTCAAAATGACATTTTAAAAGAGTATATGGTGAGAAACACATATATTTACCCGCCGGCCATGTCGATGCAGATCATTGCAGATATTTTCAAATATACGTCGGCAAAAATGCCGAAATTCAACTCAATTTCCATATCCGGCTACCATATCCAAGAGGCGGGAGCTACAGCTGATATCGAACTTGCTTATACATTAGCGGACGGACTGGAATATGTGCGAACCGGACTTGCAGCAGGGATCGATATCGATTCCTTTGCGCCGCGGCTGTCGTTTTTCTGGGGCATCGGCATGAATTACTTCATGGAAATCGCGAAAATGCGGGCAGCCCGGGAAATCTGGGCGAAAATGATGAAATCATTCGATCCGAAAAACGATAAATCATTAGCTCTCCGCACACATTCGCAGACGTCCGGCTGGAGCTTGACTGAACAAGATCCATTCAATAACGTGACACGCACATTGATTGAAGCGAATGCGGCTGCCATGGGCCATACGCAATCGCTGCACACCAATGCATTGGATGAAGCGATTGCCTTGCCTACCGATTTCTCTGCGCGCATTGCCCGCAACACGCAATTGTTCCTGCAGGAAGAAACGGGAATGACCAAAGTCATCGATCCATGGGGCGGGTCGTATTACGTGGAATCACTGACGAAAGAACTGACGGATAAAGCGTGGCAATTGATCGAAGAAGTGGAAGAGCTTGGCGGCATGGCGAAAGCGATTGAGACAGGCCTTCCGAAAATGCGCATCGAAGAAGCTGCAGCTAAAAAACAAGCGCAAATCGATTCGAACGAAGAAGTCATCATCGGCGTTAACCGTTACCGCCTCGACGAAGAAGACCCGATTGATATTTTGAATATCGACAATACTTTGGTTCGCAAAAAACAAGTAGAACGCCTCGAACGCATGAAAGCGTCACGCGATAATGATAAAGTGCAGGAAGCGCTCGCAAGGCTTGCGGCTGCCGCAAAAACCGGTGAAGAGAACATTCTGGAATGTGCTGTTGATGCAGCACGCTTGCGGGCGACGCTTGGTGAAATTTCGGATGCGATTGAAGAAGCATCTGGCCGGCATAAAGCGGTGATTCGTTCTGTCAGCGGGATTTACAGTGCCAATTTCTCGAATCAGCAGGAAATCGAAATTGTGAAAGAAATGACAGAGGACTTTATTGAAAATGAAGGCCGCCGGCCGCGCATCCTGATTGCGAAAATGGGGCAGGACGGCCATGACCGTGGAGCAAAAGTTATTGCGACGGCGTTCGCTGATCTTGGCTTTGATGTCGATATCGGTCCATTGTTCCAGACGCCAGCCGAGACAGCCCAGCAAGCGGTGGAAAATGATGTCCACGTTATCGGGGTCAGCTCGTTGGCAGCGGGGCATATGACGCTTGTGCCGGACTTATGGGCTGAATTGAAGAAAATCGGCCGGGAAGATATATTGATCGTTGTTGGCGGTGTAATACCGGCACAAGATTACGAGTTCCTGAGAAACAACGGAGCCAGTGCCATTTTCGGTCCGGGAACCGTCATTCCGGTAGCCGCACAAAAAGTCATCGAAGAAATTTATGCACGACTTGGATACGAGGAAGTGGCTGACTGATGGACCGAGAAATGGAGTCACGCCGGGTTATGGAAGGCGTCAAAGCTTCCCATGACGGAATGAGAGCAGCGCCACGGAAAAAATTCAGAAAGCCGCAGACTGAAACATTCAATTATGAGGACTTGGCTGAAGGGGTACAGAGTGGTTCACGTCTGCATTTAGGCAAAGCGATCACCTTGCTTGAAAGTTCAAATCCGGACCATAAGCAACATGGCCAGGAGCTGCTTAACCGCCTGCTTCCATTTACCGGGAACTCTATCCGGATCGGCATTACGGGAGTCCCGGGAGCTGGAAAAAGCACGTTTATCGAGACATTCGGCGAAATGCTCACCGGGCTTGGCCACCGGGTGGCAGTGCTGGCGATCGATCCAAGTTCCTCCATCACAGGCGGCAGCATCCTGGGGGATAAAACCCGTATGGAAAGCCTGGCCCGCAACCCGAAAGCCTTTATCCGGCCATCACCGACTGCCGGCACGCTCGGCGGTGTCCATAAGAAAACGCGTGAAACGATGCTGCTCTGCGAAGCGGCGGGCTACGATGTCATCCTTGTGGAAACGGTCGGAGTCGGCCAAAGCGAAACGCTGGTACGCGGCATGGTTGATATGTTCCTTCTGCTTGTGCTGACCGGAGCAGGAGACGAACTGCAAGGCATGAAAAAAGGGATACTGGAACTGGCGGATGCCATCATTGTCCATAAGGCGGACAGCCATAACACCGATTTGGCGAAAAAGACAGTGCGGGAATACAAGCAGATCCTGCATTTTCTCCAGCAGGCCACAGAAGGCTGGAAAACACAGGCATTGCCTGCTTCCTCGCTTGAGCATACAGGCATTTCCGAAATTTGGTCGATGGTTAAGGACTTTGAAGACAGCGTCAAGAAAAGCGGATACTGGAAAACCCGCCGCCAGAACCAGACCAAAGACTGGTTCCGTTCAATGATTACCGACGAACTGCTGAGCCGCTTTTTCGAAGATCAAGGGCGGAGGGAAAAAGTGAAAGTGCTGGAACAGAAAGTGCTGCAGGAAGACTTGACTGTTTCCCAGGCGATTTCAACTTTATTCGAGTAAGCTCTTTTGCAAGTCTTTTCAACACCTGATATGATAAAGAGAAACTATGACCATTGGGGATTATTTCCCAATGGTTGTTAGCTGAACCAATCGGACTTTTACGGATAGTGGATTCCCGCTTGAAGAAGTGGGAATCATACTGACCGTTAAAGTGGGATAAAAAAAGGAATCGATAAGGAGTGGTAGAAATGGCAATGGATTTTAATTTTCTGATGAATGATATCGCCAACCAAGCCCGCAAGGAAATGGTTGATGCTGGATATACTGAACTCAAAACACCTGAAGAGGTCAATGAAGCTTTTGCCCAGTCCGGCACCAGCCTCGTTATGATCAACTCGGTGTGCGGTTGTGCAGGCGGCATCGCCCGTCCGGCAGCATTGCATTCGGTACATTACGACAAACGCCCGGACCGTCTTTTGACAGTATTTGCCGGGCAGGACAAAGAAGCCACTGCGCAAGCACGCGAACTTTTTGGTGAAGACCATCTTCCTTCTTCTCCGTCATTCGTTCTTTTGAAAGACGGAAAAATGGTTGATGAAATTGGCAGACATGAAATTGAAGGGCATGACCCGATGTCTGTCATTACCCATATCCAGGAATTGTTTGAAGAGCATTGCAAAGAGATCTAAGCGGAATGCCCCTCAAAAAGGGGCATTTTTTTATGTTGTAAAAAAAGGAGCGGAATATGAAACTGAAAAGATTTTCAATCGGCTACCGGACCATGAAAACAGCAGCAGGTGTGGCAATCGCTATTTCTTTGGCGCAATTTTTTCAATTGGACTATTACGTATCGGCCGGCATCCTGACAATTTTATGCATACAGCCGACAAAAAAGAAATCGATCCGCGCCGCATTCTCCCGTTTGGTTGCCAGTTTGATCGGAATTTGCTATGCCTTTGTGTTTCTTGAAGGAATAGCCTATCATCCCGCCGTTATCGGCGTCATGATTTTGCTTTTCATTCCCGTCCTGGTTTCTTTAAGATTTTCAGACGGCTTTGTGTCGAGTTCGGTCATTTTGCTGCATATCTATGACTCCAAAAATCTGACGCTGGACCTTTTTCTGAATGAATTATCCTTGATGGCTGTTGGCTTCGGCACTGCATTAGCGGTTAATATGTATATGCCAAGCATCGAGCGGAATTTAAATGCGTACCGTTACGAGATTGAATCGCTGTATTCGTCTATTTTCCAAGAAATCGCCATTTATCTGCGTAAGGGCGATTCGGCTTGGACCGGGAAAGAATTGACGCAAAGTGCAGAGCTGCTGAAAAAAGCGAAGGCGCTGGCGTATCAAGATGTTGAAAACCATGTCACCCGGCTGGAAAACAAGTATTACCATTATTTCGATATGAGAGAGCAGCAGCTGGAAATCATTGAACGCATCTTGCCTCAAATCACGGCACTGCCTGTAATTGTCGGCCATTCCCATTTGGTGGCAGATTTTTTGGAGGATTTGGCCAGCCATGTCCATTCTGGGAATACGGCTTACCGCTATATCAGCAAACTGCAAGCGGTCAAAGACGATTTTGCCACCATGCCATTGCCCGATACCCACGAAAAGTTTTTGGCCATGGCCGCGCTTTATCAAGTGATTCAGGAAATGGAAGATTATTTGGAAATCAAGTCTTCTTATAAAGGGTTCACCAACAAAAAGACAGCGGAAATCAGTTGATTTCCGCTGTCTTTGTTATGTTGTATTCTTTTTATTAGATAACGAAGCTTAATCCCATCATCAAACTGGACAAAAGCATGATGCCGACCATGGCATAAACGACAATTTTACGGAATGCAGGATTACTCATGAATGTACGACTCCTTCATTTTCAATTGGATATAAAGAAATAATAACATAAATAGAAGGTAATTTGAAGTGCGGCGTTCCGTCATTTTCCAAATATTCAAGTAGAACTAGAGTTTTTACAGTCTAATGGGTACAATAAAAGAGAACTTATAAAAGGAAGTGAAAAGAATGAAAAAAGTCGACCATATTGGAATTGCAGTCCGGAATTTGAATGAGGTGCTTCCTTATTACACAGAAACGCTCGGCTGTCCTTTGCTGAAAATTGAAGACGTGGAGTCCCAAAAAGTGCGGGTAGCGTTTATTGATGCCGGAAATATCAAGTTGGAATTGCTTGAGCCAATGGATGATACTGGAGCAGTTGCCAAGTTTATCGAAAAGCGCGGCGAAGGCATCCATCACATCGCATTTGGTGTAGAGGATATTGAACAGCGTATGGCCGAGTTGCGTGAAAACGGTGTGAAACTGCTGAGCGAACATGCAAATCCGGGAGCTGGCGGCGCAATGGTTGCCTTTTTGCATCCTAAATCTTCAAATGGGGTATTATACGAACTTTGCGAAAAGCAATGATTGAGGAGTGGAGAAATGGATATTTACGAAAGAATCAATGAGTTGTATGACCGCAGACGCGAAATTGAACTCGGCGGCGGGGAAGAACGCATCAGAAAGCAGCATGAAAAAGGCAAACTGACTGCCCGTGAACGCATCGAGCTGTTAGTGGATGAAGGTTCTTTTGTGGAACTGAGCCCTTTCGTGGAACACCGGACGACAGATTTTGGAATGGCAAACGGACCTGGTGAAGGGGTAGTCACGGGTTACGGAAAAGTGGGTGGCCGTCCGATTTATCTGTTTTCACAGGATTTCACTGTTTTTGGTGGAGCGCTGGGTGAAATGCATGCCAAAAAAATAGCCAATGTCATGGATTTAGCAGCTAAGAACGGGGCTCCATTCATCGGCTTGAACGATTCAGACGGAGCCCGCATCCAGGAAGGCGTTTTGTCGCTTGATGGCTATGGCCATATTTTTTACCGGAACTCCATTTACTCGGGCGTGATTCCACAGATTTCCGTGATCATGGGACCATCAGCGGGCGGGGCTGTCTATTCGCCAGCCATTACCGATTTTGTGTTCATGGTCGATAAAACGAGCCAGATGTTCATCACCGGACCGAAAGTTATTGAAACGGTGACGGGAGAAAAGATCTCTTCCGAAGACCTTGGCGGATCGAAAGTACATACAGCAATCAGCGGAAATGCGCATTTCCGCTCGGATTCCGAAGAAGAAGTACTGAAAATGGTGCGCAGGCTGATCAGTTATCTGCCACAGAACAATCAGGAGATGCCGCCTCGCCTTGCAGCGGATGCAGCAGACGATTACCGACCGGATCTGGCTGACGTCGTGCCGTATGAAGCGATTCGCCCATACGATGTCCGGGCGGTCGTCGATCAAGTGGTCGATGACGGCAGTTTCATGGAAGTGCAGCCGGAATTTGCCCGCAATATTGTTGTTGGCTTGGCGCGCATTAAAGGCGAAACAGTTGGGCTGGTGTGCAATCAGCCTAAAGTGATGGCAGGCGGACTCGATATCGACTCTTCTGATAAAGCCGCCCGCTTTATCCGTTTCTGTGATTCCTTCAACATTCCATTGATCACTTTTGAAGATGTTACCGGCTTTTTCCCCGGCATCAAACAAGAGCATGGCGGAATCATCCGCCATGGAGCGAAAATCCTGTATGCCTACTCAGAAGCGACGGTTCCGAAAATGACAGTGATTTTGCGCAAAGCATACGGAGGAGCCTATGTGGCACTCAACTCCAAATCGATTGGGGCCGATTTGGTATTTTCATGGCCTAATGCCGAAATCGCCGTTATGGGCCCGCAAGGAGCAGCCAATATCATCTTTGCGCGCGAAATTGACGCAAGCGATAATCCGGAAGAAACACGGGCGGCGAAAATAGAGGAATACCGTGAAAAATTCGCCAACCCTTATGTGGCAGCAGCACGCGGAATGGTGGATGATGTAATCGATCCGCGGGAAACGCGCATTAAATTGATTCAAGCGCTGGAAATGATGCGCCATAAAAAAGAGACGCGCCCAGCTAAAAAACATGGCAATATGCCTTTATAAAAAGAGAGGTACCAATGATGAAGAAAGACCGATTATTGAACGAGTTTCTTGAATTGGTACAAATCGATTCAGAAACAAAAAATGAAGCAGAAATCGCAGGGGTGCTGAAACAGAAATTGGAAGACCTCGGCTTTTATGTAAGAGAAGACAATTCTTCTTTCCATAACGGACATGGCGCCAATAACTTGATTGCCACATTGCGGGGAGCCGCAATTTCAGCATCGCCGATTTATTTTACCGTGCATATGGATACAGTAACCCCTGGGAAAGGTGTGAAGCCTGAAATCCGGGACGGCTATGTGTATTCAGACGGCACCACGATTCTGGGTGCGGACGATAAAGCGGGAATTGCCGCTTTGTTTGAAATGGTCCGTTCGGTCCAGGAACAGGAAATCGAGCATGGCGATATCCAATTGGTGATCACTGCAGGGGAAGAAAGCGGGCTGGCCGGAGCCAAAGAACTGGATGCTTCGTTATTATTCGCTGAATACGGTTATGCCGTTGACAGTGATGGCAAAGTGGGTGGAATCGTTACAACAGCGCCTTACCAGGCAAAGTTATGGACGACCATCTATGGCAAGACAGCCCATGCCGGGGTAGCTCCTGAAAAAGGCGTTTCAGCAATCACAATTGCGGCCAAAGCCATTGCTAAAATGTCACTCGGACGCATCGATAAAGAAACGACGGCCAATATCGGCCGTTTTGAAGGCGGCCAAGCGACCAATATTGTGTGCGACGAAGTCCACATTCTGTCAGAAGCCCGGTCAATCCAGGAAGATAAATTGGCCGCTCAGACAGCCCATATGGAATCGGTATTTGAAGAAGTCGCTGAACGCATGGGCGGCAATGCCGTGACTGAAGTGAAACTGATGTATCCTGGGTTCCATTTTGATGAACATGAAAAAGTCGTGAAAATCGCCAAGCAAGCGGCAGCCAATATCGGCCTGGCGGCACCTGTCTTAACAAGCGGAGGCGGCAGTGATGCCAATATCTTCAACGGATTTGGCATTCCGACCGTCAATCTAAGTGTCGGCTATGAAGAAATCCACACGAAAAAAGAACGCATGCCAATCGAAGAACTTGAAAAACTGACCGAAATGCTGATTGAAATTGTCAGAGAGTCAGCTGTTTGATATAAAAGAAAAGACTGCAGGCATAGTCGGTTTTTCCGATAATGTCTGCAGTCTTTTTCTGTTTAAAGGCAATAAAAAATGTTGAAGATTTCGAACGGTTTCTATCCGGATTTTTCGGCTGGAATCGTATTTTCTCTTTTGCTGGTCGTATTTTATTCCTTGTGAATCGTATTTTCATGATAACTGGTCGTATTTTCAGCGTTACTGGTCGTATTTCAAAAATTGCGGAATATCAAACCGGCTTTATAGATAAAAGAGAAGAGCAACGCCACATTTCCAGCACGTTTCCAAGAGGCAGCCTCGCTTTTCGTATGTTAAACTGAAAGAAAAAGAAAGTGAAGCGATCTACATGGCAGGCCGAGTGATTTTCCATATTGATATGAATAGTTTTTACGCCTCGGTCGAGCAGTCGCATGATCCGACTTTAAAAGGCAAAGCGCTTGCCATTGCCGGCAATCCGAAAGAGCGGCGCGGCATTATTGTGACTTGTTCTTACGAGGCGCGGGCGCACGGCATTTATACGACGATGCAAGTGCACGAAGCCAAACGGAAATATCCGGAATTGATTCTCTTGCCGCCGAATTTCGAGCGCTACCGGGCTGCATCAAAAGCGATGTTCGACATTTTGCGGTCGTATACGGACCTTGTGGAACCGGTATCGATCGATGAAGGCTACGTTGATGTGACGGAATTGGCAAAAGAACGGCATGCGCTGGAGCTGGCGGAAGAAATCCAGCAGCGCATGAAATCGGAACTTGATTTGCCTTGCTCACTTGGCATTGCACCGAATAAGTTTTTGGCTAAAACGGCGTCCGATATGAAAAAACCGATGGGCATCACGATTCTGCGGAAGCGCGACATCCAGGAAAAGCTCTGGCCGCTTCCGGTTATCGAAATGCATGGCATCGGCGAAAGCACTGCAGAAAAATTAAAGCGGCTGTCGATTGCCACGATTGGCGATTTGGCCACGGCCAATACAGGCCTCTTAAAAGAGAAGATGGGCAAGAATGGCCTGCGCTTGCAGAATCGGGCAAATGGCCTTGATGACCGGATTGTGGATCCTGATTCGATTTACGATACAAAAAGCGTTGGGACTTCGACAACCTTGCCGGTCGATGAAACCGATGAAGAAAACTTGAAAGCGATTTTCCGGAAGTTAAGCGACAAAGTTGCCAACCGGCTCGAAGCGAAAGAGCTGGCCGGTCCCACTGTCAGCATCCAAACCCGCAGCTCGGAGTGGCAAAATCGCACCCGCAGCATTACGTTGAGAAACACTGTCTGGAAACGGGAGGATATATTCCGCAATGCTTGGCAATTGTTTACCAAGCATTGGAATGGTGAACCTCTCCGCCTTGTTGGCGTGACTGTATCGAATGTCGCGGATAAAGGGGAGATGACTGAACAGCTGTCCATCTTTAATTTTCAGGAGCACGCAAAAGAAGAGCCAATTCTGGATTTGATGTCCAAACTTGAAACGAAATTCGGTAAAAGCGTCATCATTCGGGGTGCCCACTTTAAAAAAGCGACATTCGAATCGGAAACCAGTTTCAGCAAAGATTTTAACTGCGACGAAGCAGCGAAGCGATGCAGGAGCAAAGATTTTTTGGATGACCATGACCACGAAAGAAAGTAGGGAGTTTATGCAGCTATTATTTCTCGGAACAGGAGCGGGTATGCCGTCAAAGCATCGCAATTCCAGTTCTCTCGCTCTAAAATTGCTAGAGGAACGTGGAACTTTTTGGCTGTTTGACTGCGGGGAAGCGACACAGCATCAGATGTTACATACCACATTAAAACCGCGCAAGATTGAAAAAGTTTTTATCACCCATCTGCATGGAGATCACATTTTCGGCTTGCCGGGACTGCTGGGCTCGCGCTCTTTCCAAGGAGGAGAGGAACCGCTCGACATCTACGGCCCCGCAGGCATCAAAGAACTTGTGGAAACTTTTCTGCGCCTCAGCCGGACGCATTTGACATATAACATCAATTTCCATGAACAGTTGGATGGCGTTATTTTTGAAGATGAAACGATGATGGTGGAAGCGGCGCTTCTTGATCACGTCATTCCTTCATATGGATTCCGCATTTCTCAAAAGCCGCTGCAGCCGAAGTTGAATATCGACAAAGCCACGGAATACGGCGTTCCCAAAGGCCCGTTGCTGGCTAAGCTGAAAGCAGGGGAAGACGTGGTTTTGGAAAACGGCCAAGTCGTCAAAAGCATGGATGTAACTGAACCTGCCCATCCGGGATTTATTGTCTCAATTCTTGGCGACACCCGTTTCTGCAAGGCCGCCATTGAGTTAAGCCGGGATGCGGATATCGTGGTACACGAAGCGACATTTGATGCGGAGACGAAAAAAATGGCGAGAGGCTATGGTCACTCGACCATTTATGATGCTGCTAAAACGGCCAGCCTGGCTGGAGCAAAGGCCTTGATTGCCAATCACATAAGCTCAAGGTTCTTGCCGGATGACGACAAAATACTGACCGAGCAGGTCCGCGGCATCCATCCGAACGTGTTTATCGCGCGCGATTTCGCAGAGTACGAATGGCATCAGCATAACCAGGAAGTAAGGAGAAAAATGGAAAGCCGTCGCTAAGCGATGGCTTTTTTTGGAGTTTCAAAATATTGTTATGTAAATAATAGAACATATGTTCCTTTTGTGATAAAATAAAGGTACAGCTGCATGAGGACGGTTTGGCCATTCCCAAGGAAAGGGGGTGGTGACATGACTATTTCAGAATCATTTGCTCTCGTCTTCACGAGCATCGGGTTAACGATCAGTGCAGTGACTTTGGTCGTCTACATGATTTTGGCCATGAACGAAAAAAAATAACCGTCCCTTGTGGTAGAGGAATGACGGTTATTTTCAAAGCCTAGTTTTCCAGCCAACCGCTCACGCGCGGCATGCAGCTGGCCGAATGCTTCGGCATTCGGTTTTTTTTTTGATAATTTCAGTATACTCAATTTGAAAAGATTTTCAAATATCTTTCTTTCTGCTGTTAGCTAGGCCGGCGCCCATGCCTTCTTTTTTATCTGGAACATGGATTTTCCAGCAATAGAGCAGAATTCTCCATAAAAATTTCTAAAAAATAATGGAAAATAAAAGAAATTATTTTACCAATAGAACACTTGTTCTAATTGTGATAAAATGATGATACAGCTGCAGGCGGAACTTGGCTATAAACGAAGAAAACAACCGTCCCTTGTGGTAGAGGAATGACGGTTGTTTTCAAAGCCAAGAATTCCAGCCAACCGCCCTAGGTGCGGCACGCAGCTGGCCGAATGCTCCGGCATTCGGTTTTTTTACGTTACTTTCAGTATACTAAATTTCGGACATTTTGCAACTGCCTTATATCCAGCCGCGTTCATAGGGCACTGGTGCTTCAATTTCGATGCCCAGTTCTTTTGCCGCGGTATAAGCCCAATACGGGTCCCGCAGCAATTCACGGGCCAGGAAAATCATATCTGCCCGTTCATTCTGCAAAATTTCCTCTGCATGGAGTGCGTGGGTGATCAAGCCGACCGCTCCTGTTGCAATTGGCGTTTTGCGTTTGATGGTTTCTGAAAAAGGCACCTGGTAGCCTGGATAGGATGGAATTTTTGCCGGCACCACAGCTCCGGAGCTGACATCCACTAAGTCCACACCTTGCTGTTTCATCCATTGCGTCATTTCCACATATTGTTCTGGCGTCATGCCGCCTTCTGCATAATCGTTGGCAGAAATACGGACAAACAAAGGCCCATCCCATACTTCATTGACTTCATCAATGACCTGGCGCAGGATTCGGTAACGGTTTTCTGCAGAGCCGCCGTATTCATCGGTGCGTTTATTGGTTAGCGGGGACAGGAATTGGTTGATTAAATAGCCATGCGCTGCGTGCAATTCAATCAAGTCAAAGCCCGCTTTTTTCGCACGTATTGCGCTTTCTTTAAAGGCTTGCACCGTTTCTTCAATTTCCTCCAGTGTCATGGCCCGAGGCGTCTGATATTTCTCGTTAAAAGCAATGGCACTTGGTGCCTGAATTGGGACTTCCAGATTCGCTTTGCGGCCGGCGTGTGCCAGCTGGATGCCGGTTTTTGCGCCATTCTGTTTCATCAGCCGGACGATTTCGGCGAGGCCTTCGATATGGCTGTCTTCCCAGATTCCTAAATCTCTCATGGAAATGCGGCCTTGCGGCTGTACAGCCGTCGCTTCCACAATAATTAGGCCTACTTGGCCGACTGCGCGCGTCGGATAATGTACGCGGTGCCAGTCGGTCACTTTGCCGTCTTCTTGATCGCTTTGGTACATGCACATAGGCGCCATGACAATGCGGTTTTTGAAGGTGGTGCTTTTGAAGGTAATGGGTTCAAATAACTTAGCCATAATAAGTTCCTCCCCTTAATTCTTAACGAGTAGATACTTATTATATCAGAGGACCTTACTCGAATTCTCTCCCTAGGGCTTGTGAACGGCTGGTGGCTTGCTTAATACATTCCCCGATGATCTGTTTGAAATTATTTTCTTCTAATGAAGCGATTCCGGCTGCAGTTGTACCGTTCGGACTGGTCACTTTTTTTCGCAGTTCAGCAAATTCAGCATGCTGCAACATATCGGAGGCCCCGGAAAATGTCTGGCGGACCAGTTTTTTCGAATCCTCAAGCGACAATCCGTTAGCGACTCCTGCTTCGGTCATAGCTTCTGCAAAATAATAAATAAATGCCGGGCCGCTGCCTGCGACTGCTGTGACGGCATCAAGCTGCGGTTCTTCAACAACGGTAACGCCGCCGATTGATGACAGCAAGTCTCTCAGTTCATATTGCTGCTCATGCGTCACTTGTTCGCTCCATGCCACGCCAGTCGCCGATTTGCCGATTTTAGCCGACGTGTTCGGCATGGCGCGCGCAACAGGCAGGTCGCCGACATATTTCTGAATAGTGCTGATGGACACCCCGGCTACAACCGATAAAATGACGGTGTCCGGAGACAGATCGTCTTGAATGCCGCAAAGTGCGGCTTTCACATCTTTGGGTTTCATGGCGAGCAAAGCAAAATCCGCGTTTTTTAATTCCGCCTTTTCTTTCTGGACGATATTGACCCCGTATTCATCACGCAAAAATTCCAGGCGCTCAATATCGGATTTATTCATTACGGAAATGTTTCCTGGCTTTAATATGCGTTTATTGATCCAGCCATGGATCATGGACTCCGCCATGGAACCTGCTCCGATACATACGATATTCATGTATACCACTTCCTTTTCTTCTATGTAATTTACCTTAGCTGTTAAAACCGGTGCGAAAATCCTTGAAACACTCGATGCTGTTTCTGCAACGCTTCGTTCGCTTCGGTGCATCAAAAAGAGCTGCTAATGGCAGGATGTGCCGTCACCGGAAGGCCTTCCAGCGCTTGCCGGGGCTTAACGGCCGCTTTCGCATTTCAATGTCCAGCTGCAGCGCCTAGTCCCTCGGGGTCTTAAGTCAACCCACCTGTACGGCAAAAACACGCCGTTTCGGTGTTCTGCCTTAAGCCTGTCGGGACTGGACAGGCGCTTTCGCTTTTCAATAAAAAAAAAGCGCATCCGTCCCTGCTTTTGCAAGGACGAAAACGCTTGGTTTCCGCGGTACCACCTAAATTTGCCGGCTTGCGGCACTTCTCGATATCCTTAACGCGGATAGACGGCCGTGTTTTCACGGCAGCTCAAAAGCAGGTTCGAGAAGGGAGCGGGGATGCGCATTTCAGCTGGAGCGCACTCTCTTGGCACCATCATCTTCTGTACTGATCTTTTTTCTTCGCTCATATATGTATCTGAATTATAGAGGTAGTTTCAATTGTTTGTCAAATGGTCTTTGCTGCGTGACGAAATTGGATTTTATCGGTATGATAGGTGAATAGCGATTCAGTTTTAGAGGAGATGGGAATATGAGTTTACATAAGATTATTATACCGACACCTTTTGCTGTAGGTGATGTGAATGCTTATTTGATTAAAGGGGATATGCTGACATTGATTGATGCCGGTCCAAAAACGCCGGAAGCATGGCTGGCACTGAAAGCCGGGTTGAAGGAAGCGAATGTTGAACCGAAAGATGTGGAACAGGTGGTGTTGACGCATCACCATCCCGACCATGCCGGTTGGGTAGATGGTTTTGACAATGCCCAATTATATGGACATCCCTATAATGATTTATGGCTGAGACGCGACCAGGCATTTTTGGATTACCACGATGCCTTTTATCTGGACCGCCTGAAAGAGGAAGGCGTTCCGGAAGAACTCTGGTTTTGGGTCAAGAAAATGAAGCGGCCATTGAATCTGATGGGCAACCGGGCGCTTGATAGAGAAATCAATGATGGCGACGCATTGCCAGGGCACCCAGGGTGGCATGCCATTGAAACCCTTGGACATGCTCAAAGCCATTTGTCTTATTGGAATCAGGAAAGCGGGGAGATGATTGGCGGAGATCATGTCATCGCAAAAGTTTCCTCAAATCCTTTGATCGAGCCTCCGCTTCATCCGGAAGAAGGCCGTCCGAAATCACTGCTTCAATATAATGCATCGCTTGAGCGTTTATTGAAAATGCCGATTGATGTGGTCTATAGCGGCCATGGGGAAGACGTCAGAAATGTCCATGAACTGGTCACAGTGCGGCTTGAAAAACAGCATCAACGCGCATTGAAAGTGCTGGATATGCTTGAAAACGAAGAAAAGACTGTCTATGATTTGACGAAAAACCTGTTCCCTTATGCTTATGAAAAAGAGCTTGGGCTCACCTTGTCGGAAACGATTGGGCAAATCGATTATTTGCTGGAGGATGGATTGATTACGGAGCGCATGGACGGCAACGGAATTTTCCATTACTTGAAAGCCTGACGTTGGCGGCCAATTTCTATTGCAACAAAGGCATAGAGCGGTTAAAATAAACCTGTTGGACTTTTCAAAAAATGAATGGCGCAATTATGATAAAACCGAAAAGGAATGGGGTATTTTGAAGAAATTGAGTATGTTGATGGCAAGTCTGTTATTTTTAGCAGCGTGTTCAAATGATAAAGCGGCTGAGCCGGCGGAAGAACCGAAAAAGCAGGACGCGGCAGTTGAAGAGCCAGACGCTGCAGCCGAAGAACAACAAGAACTGTCGGAAGAAGGGTTTATCACACAAGTGACAGCGGATCAGATTCTTGTGAACAATATTTATTTCACGATTCCGAAAGATGTCAAAGTCAATTTTGACAACGGAACTGAAACTACAGATGGCAAAATCGGAGATATCCGTACCGGCATGAAGGTCAGCGTTGATTATACAGGTCCATTAAAAGAGACATTCCCGATGGAAGCCGATGCGCAAACGGTGTCGATTTTAAATGATGAAGCATCAGCAGAGCAATCCGAAGCGCTTCTTGCCTACATCGAAGGCGAGCAATTGTCGAGTTTGGTCATTCTTGGCCAGCCGATTGTCCGGGACAATGAAATCGGATTTTTATTCAATAACATGATCGATGGAGAAATGGCTGAAGTGCGCGTCAATTTAGATACACATGAATATACAGTAGGTGGACAATAAAAGCAGCTGAGGCTGCTTTTTCTTTTTGTTAATTTGCAAATTAATTCACTTGCACTTATAAATATCCCGTGTTATTATGTGTATATTGACAGCATATAAATGCATAAAAATACATTGGGGGTTTTCATATTGAATAAAAAAATCGTTCTCGCATACTCAGGTGGATTAGATACATCGGTGGCCATCCCGTGGCTGAAAGGACAAGGCTACGACGTCGTCGCTGTTTGCCTGGATATCGGGGAAGGAAAAGATTTGAACTTCATTAAACAAAAAGCGCTTCAAGTTGGAGCGGTGGAAAGCTACATGATCGACGCAAGAGAAGAATTTGCCAACGAATATGCACTTATTTCTCTTCAAGCCCATACATTATATGAAGGCAAATATCCGCTTGTGTCGGCATTATCCCGTCCGCTTATTTCTAAAAAGCTGGTTGAGATTGCTGAAGAAACCGGTTCAACAGCAGTTGCTCACGGCTGCACAGGAAAAGGCAATGACCAAGTGCGTTTTGAAGTATCAATCAAATCATTGAACCCTAATCTAGAAGTTGTGGCTCCCGTCCGTGCTTGGGCGTGGTCACGTGATGAAGAAATCGCTTATGCAAAAGAAAACAATGTTCCGATTCCGGTGAATTTGGACAGCCCGTTCTCTATCGACCAAAACCTTTGGGGACGCGCCAACGAATGTGGCGTTCTGGAAGATCCGTGGGCAGCACCGCCGGAAGAAGCTTATGATGTAACGGCTGCTTTGGAAAACACACCGGACACTCCGGATATCGTTGAAATTGAATTTGTGAACGGCGTACCGGTTCAATTGAACGGCGTTTCTTATACATTCGCAAACTTGATTCTTGAATTGAACCATCTGGCTGGAAAACACGGCGTCGGCAGAATCGACCATGTCGAAAACCGTCTCGTCGGCATCAAATCCCGTGAAATCTACGAAGCTCCAGCCGCTATGACTTTGATTGCGGCACATAAAGAGCTGGAAGACATTACACTTGTGAAGGAAATGGCGCATTTCAAACCGGTCATTGAAAAGAAATTGACGGAATTGATTTATGAAGGCCTATGGTTCTCGCCGCTTCGTGTCGCTTTGGAATCATTCCTGAAAGAAACGCAAGTTTATGTCAACGGCACAGTGCGTGTTAAATTGTTCAAAGGACATGCCATCATCGAAGGGCGTAAATCACCAAACTCCCTATACAGCGAGCAGTTGGCGACTTATTCAACGGATGATACATTCAACCATGAATCAGCTGTCGGCTTTATCGAATTATGGGGCCTTCCGACAGTCGTCAATTCCATGGTCAATAGAAAAGAAGTCGTTGTTCCTGAAAACGTGAAAGTAGGGGTTAAATCATGACCAAACTGTGGGGCGGCCGTTTTCAAAAATCGGCCGAACAGTGGGTTGATGAGTTTGGAGCTTCCATTTCTTTTGACCAGAAACTGGTCCTGGAAGATTTAGAAGGCAGCACGGCACATGTCAAAATGCTTGGAGCTTGCCAGATTCTTTCAGAAGAAGAGACGGCTTTGATCTTATCGGGGCTCCAAACGCTGAAAGAAAAAGCGCAAGCCGGCGATTTGGAATTCAGCGTTTCGAACGAAGACATCCACTTAAACTTGGAAAAACATTTAATCGATGAAATCGGCCCGGTCGGCGGCAAACTCCATACAGCGAGAAGTCGCAATGACCAAGTTGCGACCGATATGCATCTTTATTTAAAAAACCGGGTAAAAGAAATAATAGAAGCGGTTACTGCGTTCCAGTCGGCCATCGTCGAGCAGGCGGAAGCCCATGTGGAAACTGTGGTGCCAGGCTATACCCATTTGCAGCGTGCACAGCCGATTTCATTTGGCCATCATTTGCTGACGTATTTTTGGATGCTTGAACGCGATAAAGAACGTTTGTCGGAATCGCTGAAACGCATCGACTTGTCGCCGCTTGGCGCCGGGGCGATGTCGGGCACGACTTTCCCGATTGACCGTGAATTGTCAGCCAGCTTCCTCGGGTTTTCCGGCGTTTACCAAAACAGCCTGGACGCCGTCAGTGACCGCGACTTTATCGTTGAATTTCTCAGCAATGCTTCAATGCTGATGATGCATATGTCCCGTTTTGCCGAAGAAATCATTCTTTGGTCAAGTGAAGAATTCCGCTTTATCGAACTGGATGATGCTTTCTCAACGGGCTCAAGCATCATGCCGCAGAAGAAAAACCCGGATATGGCCGAACTGATCCGCGGCAAGACCGGTCGCGTCTATGGCAACCTTTTCGGATTGCTTACGACGCTGAAAGGCCTGCCGCTTGCCTACAATAAAGATATGCAAGAAGACAAAGAAGGCATGTTTGATACGGTCCATACATTGATGGGGTCCTTGCCGATTTTTGAAGGCATGGTCCGTACGATGACAGTCCGCACCGATTCTATGGAAAAAGCTGTACATTCGGATTTTTCGAATGCCACAGAGCTCGCCGATTACTTGGCAGCAAAGGGTATGCCATTCCGCGAAGCGCATGACGTGACCGGAAAACTGGTGTTCACTTGCATCCAGCGCGGTTATTTCCTGAAAGACCTGCCGCTGTCGGATTTGCAGGAGGCCAGCCCGTTGATTGGCGAAGACATCTACGAAACCTTGAAGCCGAAAACTGCGGTAAAGCGCAGAAACTCGCTCGGGGGCACAGGATTTGATCAAGTAAAACATCAACTGGGACTTGCCAAGCAACTCATCGGGTAAAAAGTCCAATCATATAAGCCAGATGCGCTTGGTACCCGCATCTGGAAGCTAGAAGCCGATTTTCCTCTCCCCTAAGGAAAATCGGCTTTTACTATGGCAATTTTTACGTTTGGCAAATGCCTTAAGCCTTAGGGATCTTTTAGAATGAAGCTAAGATTTCCTTTATCCCACTTGGTGAATTTTAAGTTGAGCTGCTAGTTAAGACCGGTTTCCATTGAAATACTTTCCTTGCGGGCACCAATACTTTCCTTCCGAGCCTAAATACTTTCTTTTCACCTAGCAGGGCAACGAACCAAAATGCTTTGCAATGGTTTAATAGCAACAGAAAACGGTTATTGATTAAGAACAAGTGTTCGTATATGCTTATAGAAGGGAAAGAAAAGGGAGGCAAAAGTCATGTATGAGGAATTGGAAACACGGCCCATCATCTGCCTCGACATGCGCAGTTTCTATGCCAGTTGCGCTGCAATCGACCTAGGCCTCGATCCGTTGACCGCTTGCATTGCCGTAATCGGCAATCAGGAGCGGCGCGGCAGTGTGGTGCTGGCAGCGTCGCCGGTATTGAAGAAGGAGTTCGGGGTCAGGACCGGCACTCGGCTGTTTGAAATTCCGGATGATCCGCGCATCCAAAAAATCGAACCGAAAATGGGCTTCTTTTTAAAAGTGTCGATGGAAATTACCCGCTTGCTGAAAGAGTACGTGCCGGCTGAAGCAATCCACGTCTATAGCGTCGATGAAAGTTTTGTGGACTTGAGCGGCACCGGAAAATTATGGGGCACCCCCGAAGAAGTCATAGCACGCATCCAGGACGATATCATCCGCCAGTTTTGCCTGCCTTCCGCTATCGGCATGGGACCGAATATGCTGCTGGCGAAGCTGGCGCTCGATTTGGAAGCGAAAAAGGAAGGATTTGCAAAATGGACTTTTGCCGATGTGCCGGAAAAGTTATGGCCGGTTACGCCGCTCAGCAAAATGTGGGGCATCGGGGCACGGCTGGAGGCTACTTTGAATGGCATGGGAATTTTTTCAGTCGGTGACTTGGCGCATTGTGAACTCGCGCAGCTTGAAGCAAGTTTCGGCATTCTCGGCAATCAGCTTTATCATCATGCTTGGGGCATCGATTTGTCGGAACTCGGCGCGCCGCTTGTGGAAGGGCAAGTCAGTTATGGCAAAGGGCAGATCCTTTACCGTGATTACACCACGGCAAAGGATATTTCGGCGGTGCTGCTGGAAATGGCGGAAGATGTCGCCATGCGCGCCCGAACAGCCGGGAAAGCAGGACGCACGGTAACGCTTGCGGTCGGCTACAGCAAAAAAGCGTTTGGCGGTGGCTTTAACCGCTCACGGACCATTGAGGAAGCGACAAACGATACCTTGAAAATTTATGCTGTGTGCAAAGAATTGCTGTCGGAATTCTATGACGGCCGGCCGGCAAGAAGGCTTGCCCTTACGCTGACGAAATTGGAAGATGAAACATCGATGCAATTGAGCCTGTTTGAACAGCGGAAATGGCAGAACCGGAAATTAGGGGAAGCGATGGACCAATTGCGGGCAAAATATGGCCCGACTGCCGTACTGCGCGCGGTATCTTATACAGAAGCTGGCACGGCGCTCGAACGGGCAAATTTAATCGGCGGCCATAAAGCGGATGGCAGCATTGATGAACCGGAAGACTGAGATCCATCATTCAGAAAAAATCCGATTGAAAGCTCCGTTCCGATAAAGAACATTCCCCAGACAACCCGAATTTATTTCAAAACTCGAATTATTTCTATCTTTCCGTGAATAAGCTTGTTAAAATAAAAAAAGAATAAATCCATACATATACTCTAGACAGCAAGGGGAAAAAATTATGCGCGTTTTTTGGGAGTTGGGCTGGTTTTTCAAGGAAAGGAAAAAGCAATACATCAGCGGAGTTGTTTTGCTGTTGTTCGTGGCATTTCTTGGAGTGCTGCCGCCGCGCATCATCGGTTTTGTTGTCGATGAAATCAGCCAAGGCACTCTGACGCCTGCTTTTTTAGTGAAATGGCTGGGGGTTTTGGCGGCTTCAGCACTCCTCATGTATGCGCTGCGCTATGCATGGCGCCTGATGATCTTTGGCTCATCCATTCTTCTGGCAAGGAATCTGCGGGAGCGGCTGTTCCATCATTTTACGCAAATGTCACCGGCGTTTTACCAAAAGCGGCGGGTCGGCGACTTGATGGCCCATGCCACGAATGACTTGCAGGCCGTGCAGCAAACGGCAGGAGTCGGCGTTTTGACGCTGGTCGATTCCATTGCGACCGGGGGCTTTGTCATTGCGGCGATGGCCCTCACCGTCAATTGGAAATTGACGGTGATTGTGTTATTGCCGATGCCTTTGATGGCATATATGACCAATTATTACGGCAAACTGCTGCACGAACGGTTTCACGGAGCGCAAGAAGCGTTTTCAAGCTTAAATGACAAAACCCAGGAAAGCATCTCCGGCATGAAAGTCATTAAGACATTCGGCCAGGAACAACAGAATGTCGAAGATTTCAAGCGGTTGTCCGACCTTGTCGTCGATGAAAACATCCGCGTAGCACGTGTCGATTCGCTGTTTGACCCGACCATTTCCGCCATCATCGGCGTCTGTTATTTCCTGACGCTCGGCTTCGGCACTTATTTTGTCTTGAATGGGGAAATGACGATTGGCGATTTGGTGGCTTTCACGACGTATCTTGGCCTGTTGATCTGGCCAATGCTCGCTTTTGGCTGGCTCTTCAACATCGTTGAACGCGGACGGGCCTCTTATGACCGGATCCGCCAACTGCTCGCAGAACCGGTTGAAATTGATGACCGGGAAGATGCCGTTGATTTGCGGCCTCAGGGCAATATTGTCTTTTCACTGGAGCGATTCAGATTTACCGGCGATGATCGCGCGGCGCTGCAGGATGTTTATTTCACTTTGCGGCGCGGGGAGACACTTGGCATCGTCGGCAAGACCGGTTCCGGCAAATCCGCCATTTTACGTCTGTTGCTGCGGGAGTTTGATGATTATGATGGCGAAATCACATTCGGCGGAATTTCCGTCAACGATTATAAAAAACAGCGGCTCCGCGAGGCAATCGGCTACGTGCCGCAGGATCATTTCCTGTTTTCTACTACGGTGGCGGGCAATATTGCCTTTGCCCGGCCAGATGCCACGACCGACGAAGTGCACGCAGCGGCAAAGCTCGCCCATATCCATGAAGATATAGTGAATTTCACGGATGGCTACAACACCGTTGTCGGAGAGCGGGGCGTCTCGCTGTCCGGTGGGCAGAAACAACGGATTTTCATTGCCCGTGCATTGATGATGAGGCCGGAACTGTTGATATTGGACGATTCCTTGTCAGCAGTCGATGCGAAAACAGAAGAAGCGATTCTCGCTTCGTTGAGAAAAATGCGCACCGGTGAAACGACAATCATCACGTCGCACCGGCTCAGTGCCATCCAGCATGCCCATCAAATTCTGGTGATGCACGAAGGGACGGTCGCGGAAATCGGGACACATGAGCAGCTGATGAAGAAAAAAGGGCGTTATTATGAAATGTATGAGCTGCAGCAATTGGAAGCGCTCGTCGAGCAAGGAGGCGAAGCGTAATGGACAAACAAAAAGAATTGACCGGCAAAGACCAATGGATCGTCTTTAAACGGCTGCTGAAGTATTTGGGGCCGCATAAAAAAATGCTTGCAATCGCGATGTTTCTGCTGGTTTTGACTGTCGTTGGCGATGTGCTCGGCCCGGTGTTGATCAAGACCTTCATCGACGATTATTTGACGCCCGGCGTTTTTCCAACAGGGCCGATTGCCGGGCTGGCATTAGGGTATTTGTTTATCCAAGTATCCAACGTCATCATCAGTTATTTTCAATTGTTGAAATTCCAGGAAACGGCGCTGAAAATCATCCAGCAGCTGCGCATCGATGTATTTACAAAAGTCCAGCATCTCGGCATGCGCTATTTTGACCGGACACCTGCCGGCAGCATGGTTTCAAGGGTCACCAATGACACGGAAGCCATCAAGGACATGTTCGTCAGCGTACTGATCGGCTTTGTGCAAAGTGCGTTTTTGATTGTCGGGGTTTATATCGCCATGTTCTTCCTGAATGTCCGGCTCGCGCTCATTACGCTCTTGGTGCTGCCAATACTGGTATGGCTCATGTATCTGTACCGCAAATACAGTTCGGAATTTTACCAGGATCTGCGTGAACGGCTTGGCCAATTGAACGCCAAATTGTCGGAATCACTGCAAGGCATGGGCATGATCCAGGCGTTCGGGCAGGAAGCGCGGCTGCAGGATGAATTCAATGACATCAACAGCAAGCATTGGCAGGCAGGCAAGCGCAACATCAAGCTGGACGGCTTGCTGCTGCATCCGGCTATTGATTTGGTCTATGCGCTGGCATTGATCTTGCTGCTGAGTTATTTCGGTGTCACATCGTTCTCAAACACGGTGGAAGTCGGAGTGCTGTATGCCTTTGTGGCGTATATCAACCGCTTTTTCGAACCGGTCAACCAAGTGATGGAACGGCTGTCGATTTTCCAGCAAGCGATTGTCTCGGCATCCCGAGTGTTCGAATTGCTCGATGAACAAGATTTAGCGCCTTCACAAGCCGGAACAGCAGGCGAAATCACCGAAGGGAAAATCGAATTTTGCAATGTGACTTTTTCCTATGACGGCAAGACCGATGTCTTGAAAAACATTTCCTTCACGGCGATGCCTGGGCAGACAGTAGCGCTGGTGGGCCATACCGGCAGCGGGAAAAGTTCCATCATCAATTTGCTGATGCGGTTTTATGAATTTGAAGAAGGGGCTATTTTGATCGATGGGCAGTCGGTAAAAGATTTCCCGACACAAGAATTGCGCAGGAAAATGGGACTGGTGCTGCAAGATCCGTTCTTGTTTTACGGCACGATCGACAGCAACATCCGGCTCCATGACCAAGCCATGACAGACGGGGCGGTCCATGCCGCGGCGCAGTTTGTGCAAGCGGACCGCTTTATCAATGAACTGCCGCGCGGCTTCAAGCAGGAAGTCACGGAACGGGGGTCCACTTTCTCCAGCGGGCAGCGGCAACTCGTCGCTTTTGCGCGGACCATGGCCACCGATCCGAAAATCCTGGTGCTCGATGAAGCGACCGCCAACATTGATACAGAAACAGAAGTGGCGATTCAACTAGGCCTGGAACATATGAGGCAAGGGCGGACGACGATTGCCATCGCACACCGGCTCAGCACCATCCAAGATGCCGAACTGATTCTGGTGCTGCACCATGGGGAAATTGTCGAACGCGGCACACATCAGGAACTGCTGGCAAAACGGGGACTCTACCATAAGATGTATATGCTGCAAAACGGCATAGTGGAGTAACAGAAGGACGGCTGCGGCCGTCCTTTTTTTATGCCCAAAGGCATAAAGCGCTTTTCGAGGCAATACATGTAGAAAATTACATAAGGGAAGATAAAAAATACGGCAAGAAAGCAAGCAAGAGAAAAGGCTAAAAAACAGCTCGGTATGGCCATCCTGAAAAGCAAGGAGTAATCATAAAGTTGAAAGAGCATGCATTAATTTCTGGAAAGCTTGAAACGAAATGAAAAGGAGAAAAATCTGAAGAACATCCAAGAACTCATTGGAAATGCTCTTCAAAATTAAATGCAAAAAGCGCATTTTTATAATATATGTAGAAAACTACATAAGGTAATTTAATAAAAAATTCAAAACCGCCAACAACCAAGAACCGACAAAGAGGAAAAGGAAAAATGACGAAAAAAGAAGAAGGGCGCAACAGTGCCAGTGTCATTGACTGAGCGTACGGCCGGTGAGGCAAAACAGCTATTTCTACTTTTTGCATTGTCCACAAAGATGTCACAGGCAAAGGGGCGGTTATGTGAGAATAAATTTGGTAAGATAGGTAGAGCATAGTGAAAGGGTGACAATTGTGGCCGCTGATATAAATTTGTTTCTCGCGTTTGGTGCGGGATTTTTGAGTTTTATTTCACCTTGTACATTGCCGCTGTACCCGGCTTTTTTATCGTACATTACAGGGATGTCGATTGATGAACTCAAAAACGATAAAAAGGTCATGCGCAGAAGAGGCATGTACCATACATTATTTTTCTTATTAGGATTTTCAACCATCTTTATTGCTCTTGGATTCAGCACTTCTTTCTTTTACGAATGGTTTATCCGCTACGATGATTTGATTCGTCAATTAGGGGCAATTTTTATCGTCCTGTTCGGGCTGATGATAATCGAGGTGTTTACACCGAAGTTCTTGATGCAAGACCGAAAGCTTTCATTTAAAAACCGGCCTTCCGGTTTTCTTGGGACATTCGTTATCGGAATCGCTTTTGCGGCAGGATGGACCCCGTGTACGGGTCCGATTACGGCAGCCATTTATGCGCTTGCAGCAACAAATCCAGGATCCGGCATCTGGTATATGGTAGCTTATATTCTCGGTTTTGCCATTCCATTCTTTGTCTTGTCGTTCTTTGTGGCACAAACGGGCTGGCTTCGCAGAAACAGCCAAAAGATTATGACAGTCGGCGGCTATGTTATGATAGCGGTAGGAATATTGTTGTTCTTTGACGGGATGACGTATATCATCCAAATCCTGAGCCCGTTGTTCGGTGATTTCCAAGGGTTTTAATTGATGAGTAAGCAGGTGGAAGCATGAAAAACACATTATTAATAGAAGAAAGAAGCCAAAAAATAGAGTGCTTCGAGGTGAGCATACATGTTTGAGATGTTGGAGATGATTCCTTCCTGGGTCATGCTTTCGGCAACAACTGTCGGGGCGCTCGGTATGGGGATAATGGCTATGGTGGTGCGGACCAAATCCGCCAAAAAACCAGCCTCAGCCAAAAAAATCATTTTGCCGCCTTTATTTATGTCTACCGGTGCTTTGATGTTCGTCTTTCCATTTTTCCGGGTAGCGCCTATGCAAATCCTGGAAGCTCTAGCAGTCGGCATGCTGTTTTCAACGGTGCTGATCTGGACCTCGAAATTCGAAATTCGGGACGGAGACATTTATTTAAAACAATCCAAGGCATTTGTCTTTATCCTGATTGGCTTGCTGCTGATCCGCCTGATTGGAAAAGTTGTTTTGAGTTCGACGATCGATATCGGCGAACTGGGCGGCATGTTCTGGATTCTTGCCTTCGGCATGATTGTTCCGTGGCGATTGGCGATGTTCCTGCAATACAAAAAACTTCAAGAAAAAATAGAAAGCGCAGTTCCTCATTAAGGAACTGCGCTTTTAGTTTGACTTTAGAAGCCAGAATTCACTTTATCTCCTCGTAAAAGAAAAAACTGCAGGCGCCTCGGAATTTCCGAAGGGGCCTGCAGTCTAGCGTGCAGTTTCCATTCAAGGAACTGCGCGTTTTTATTTCTCGAAATATTGCTCGTAGGGATTGACGTCAATCTGCATTTCCGCCAGTTTTTTGCGGAGAAATTTATGGTCACGTTTCGGGGTAGCCTGGATATATCCCCGAATGATGTGCTCAAGCTTCATCTTCTTCGCTTTTTCTTCCAATAAAATCTGGCCGATTTTACCGGCGATTTTTTGTTTGGCGACAGGACGGAACAAATCCGGAACCGGCTGCACCAATTCATTCAGCATCGCTTTTTCTTCTGCTCCCCATAAATGGATGGTTTTATCTACATAGTACTCTTCCCAGTTCAAATCAGACAATCCGTCTTTCTTGGGCATCGACTTGAGAAATTTCCGGAACATGAAGTAGCCGCCTATTGCAAACAAGCCAACTAAGACCACGACCCAAAACAGGATAAACCATAGAAACCAGCCTTCAAGTGCCACTTTGTTCACCTCGTTTATTCTTACCTTCATCTATTATAGAAGGATTTTCGTAAAAGTTCATTAAAAATGTATCTTCTTTTTGCATTTGTGTCTATATAGCGAATGAAAGGAGGTGAGCAACATGGCAGCAAGCGAATTCAAGAACGCCAACATGCGGTGCACGTTTGACAACGGGTTGGATGACAAAGGCAAGACGAAGAAAAAAGTAAAAGCGTACCACAACGTACGGGAAACAGCTGCAGCTGATGGCATTTACGCAGTAGCGATTGTCTTGACGGATTTTGGCACGAAGGAGCTATTGTTCCTTGAAAAGCAATCCGGGTTGAACATCTACGCATAATGACAAAGGGGGAATAAGGAATGGCAAAAACATTGGAACTGGTCTTTGAAACAGCCGCAGGGAAAGAAGTGACGCTATCGGTTGAAGATCCGCGCGAAAACGTCACCCCGCTGGAATTGCAGACGGGCATGCAAACCATCATCACGCATAATATCTTTGAAGTGGAAGGCTCTGCACTGACCACGGCAAAAGCTGCCCGCATCGTGGAGCGCAATGTAGTGGAGTACCAAGTGTAAAGGAATAAGGCAAGATGGGCTCTCCTGAATCAGGAGGGCCTTTTTAAATAGAAGCGAGGTGGAAAAAATGGATGAGTGGATGCGGTTGATCCAGGAAGTGGGCTTTCCGATCTTTGTGTCGTTTTATTTGATGCACCGGGTGGAAGCGAAGCTTGTGGCGATACACGACGCATTGATCACATTAAAGATTTCCTGACTTCACAGATTTGTGATAAAGGCGGACGGGCAACAGTTGTATTGGGATGAAGCTTTCGCTAAGATAAGGGGTATGGACGAATGGAGGAATACAGCATGAGATATATGAAAGCCGCTTTCCTCATGGGGCTGATTTTGATGCTTTCAGCTTGCGGCAGCGATCAGATTGAAGATTTTTCATACACAGACCATAGAGGAGAGACCGTTTCTCTTGAGAGCTTAAAAGGCACGCCGTGGCTCGCCACTTTCGTCTTCACGAATTGCGAAACGGTGTGTCCGCCAATGACCTTCAATATGGCAGGCATCCAGGAAGAATTGGTGAAACAAGGCATTGAAGATTACAAGATTGTCGCTTTCAGTGTGGATCCAAAAGAAGATACACCAGAGATAATGACAGAGTACCTGAAGAACTTTTCGGTTCCGGATGAATCGAAATGGCATTTGCTGACGGGTTACAGCCAGCAGGAAATTGCTGATTTTGCCGTAGACAATTTCAAAACTTTAGTCAAGGACGATCCGAACAGCAATCAAGTGATCCACGGAACATCTTTTTACTTGATGGATACAGAAGGAGCCATCGCCAATAACTACGATGGATTTACCGATGTGCCGGTAAAAGAAATCACCAAAGATTTGAAAGCGTTAATTGAAAAGTAAAAAACCCGGTCATTGACCGGGTTTTTCTTTTGCCAATAAATCGCGGATTTCCACGAGCAGCTCTTCTTTTTTATCCAAAACAGGCAGCTCTTCTTCAGCAGGTACATCTTTTTTTCGTTTTACTTTTGTAAACATACGAATTACCAAAAAGATGGAAAAGGCGATGATGAAAAAGTCGATGACCGATTGGGCAAACACGCCATATCTCAATTCGGCCCCTTGGAACGTATAGGTCCAGTCTTCCACGCTGAAACCACCCAGCAAAATTCCGACGGCTGGCATGATGATGTCTTCAACCAGAGAAGTCACGATTTTTCCGAACGCAGTCCCGATGACTACAGCAATGGCCAGGTCCAATACATTTCCCTTTAACGCAAATTTCTTAAAATCTTCCCACATGCTCGTCAACTCCTCTGTTCAAGTCTACAGAAAATATGGCCATAATCAAATGCAGATTTACTTGAAATTGTAAATTATATCCGATTCCTTCCCAGCAGTATACAGAAATCTACAATAAGATATGGTAAACTAGGGGAAATGAGCGATTAGGTGTGGAAAAAATGAAAAAAATGAAAAAAAGCAAACGGCTGAACCGTTTGAAATTGTGGTTTTTGGTTGTATTGTTTCCAGCGGCGGTTGTGTTGACCACACTTTTCATCGTGGTTTTTTATTTGTTCAACCCCATTACGGTTGTGAATACGCTGAAAGAAACACCCAAACAATTATTTGAAATTGAATTTCCTGAGGAAAATATTCCGCTTTATCAAGAAGCGGCAGATGAATACGGGATACCGTGGACCTTGCTAGCGGCGCATCATCGCATCGAAACGAAGTTTTCAACGATGGATCCGCTGCTGTCGCCGGTAGGGGCAGAAGGGCATCTTCAATTCATGCCTTGCACGTTTGTTGGCTGGAGCCATCCGACATGTTCTGGAAAAGGCCAGGGACAGATTCCGGAATCCGAGAAAACGGATCCGGCCGTCATTGCCAAATACGGGGGATACGGAGTGGACGGAAATAACGACGGCGTGGCCGATCCGTATAACCTCTCCGATGCCTTGTACAGCGCGGCTAATTATCTGTCCCAGAACGGGGCAGCCGAAGGGGATCTCGAAAGAGCGATTTTCCAGTATAACCACAGTGACAAATACGTAGAAGATATTTTGCATTATTACCATCAATACGAAGAACAGTTTCAGGCGCAATAAAAAAACCGGATCCTCGAGGGATCC
This sequence comes from Planococcus sp. VCh962, assembly GCF_057748275.1. NCBI lineage: Bacteria > Bacillati > Bacillota > Bacilli > Caryophanales > Caryophanaceae > Planococcus > Planococcus sp. VCh962. The sequence continues at coordinate 1,057,086 of NZ_JBYLHS010000001.1, read as the reverse complement.
GGTTTTGCTATTTTATTAAGTTCTTCTAGTTCTACCTTTACGCATAGATCCAAGAATAAGGCTTAATATAAACACTAGTACTAAAGCGCCGATCAATGCAGGGATTAAATAAACGCCCCAAATTTGCGGGCCCCAGTCGCCAAGCAGCAAGCTGCCTAGCCATGCGCCAACAATACCTGCGATGATGTTACCGATAATGCCGCCAGGAATGTCTTTACCAAGAATTAGACCTGCAAGCCAGCCTATGATACCACCCATAATCAAAAACAATAAGAAACTCATCCTGTCCAACTCCTTTTTTAGTAATGAATAAGTGCTACACTTAAGATATATCCTTAATCATGACTTTTGAAACATGGAGTTGAAAAAAATTATTTCACTGCAGCTCCCAAGGTATTTTTAAAATGGCGTAAGGCCCATTCATGGCCAGCCGGATCAAAGCTTGCCACAGCATCTTCATAGACTACAATTTTGAAGCCTTTGTTATAGGCGTCGACCGCTGTATGAAGCACGCAAATATCCGTACAAACCCCGGCAATATGCACTTCTTCTATGTTCCTTTCACGCAGCAGCATCTCCAGGTTGGTTCCGGCAAACGCACTGTAGCGGGTTTTGTCCATCCAGACAATGCTGTCTTTGTGTGCGTTATAAACTTCTTCCAGACGGCCGTATAAATTTCTTCCTGCTGTGCCTCTTATATTGTGTGGCGGGAAGAGCTTCGCTTCCGGATGAAAGCTGTTTTCAATTTCGTGCAAATCGACCGGCATCACCACGAAATCGTTGTTCTGTACAAATTCCTCGGTTAACGAGCAAATTTTCTGTTCAATGGCCTGGCCGGGCTTTCCGCAAGTCAAAGCCCCGTCATCTGCCACAAAATCGACTGTGTAATCCACTACCAATAACGCTTTTTTCATCATTCCGCCTCCTTATCTGTTCCTTTTAATCTAACCATAAAAAAATTGTGAAAAAAAGCGATATTGTATATTGTGAATTGAAATAATTTTCAGTATAATCTTCAAAAGGAGATGGTGGATATGGTATTCGAAAACACAGAAAAGTTGAATCGTCAGGCGTTATGGTTTGTCATCCTGCATACACTCATCATTTTTAACTTTGCACTCGACTTCGAAGTGTTTATGTGATCCATCATTTAAAATAACCTGCTCCCAATTTACGGGAGCAGGTTATTTTAATGGACGAATCTAATCGCGCTTTAAACGTGTCAAGGAGTCCTTCAGCATACGGGACGCCGAATCGAGCGAGACGCCCATAATCTGCTGGATTTCTTCCAGGTTTTTGTGTTCCACTGCATATAGATGGTGTACATAAGCAAAACGGATATCCCCCGATCGGATGGGCGTTCCAAGAAAGGCCGACAAGGAATCGGTGTAATCAGAAAGCGAACCCATTTTAAACATCGTGTATTCATCTTTTACTTTGGAGGAAAGCAGGTAAGGGGTATTGCGGAAAATAGCCCGTTCAATCCCTTCAAGCATAACTTGTATTTCCTTCCCCGTGAATTCGATATGGACCATATAGCCATCTTTCTTTTCAACGGTCAATTCCAGCACATCGCCGTGATCGGCGAAATCTTCCACTTCGATTGCTGCCATATCCCGCAGTCTCAGGCCCCTCATATACAACAGAAAAAGAATCTTCGCATTTAATGATAGTTGATCGGATTCCAGCACCGCCATCTTTTTAGCCAACAGCTCTTCGTAATTCACGTGAATGTCCGAAGGAGTCAAATCCAATTTTTGATTGAACTTGAATTTCGGCATAAAATCAACGGGAATCTTGCCGATTTGCCACATATAATCAAACCATTGGCGAATATAGATCAATTTGCGGTTTAACGTACTGTCTTTGATGCCCGTCGCATATTCTTCCTGCAGAAACTTTTGGATATCGATGGGGCGGATTTCATGGGGTTCCACTTGTTTTTTATATGTTTTCCGCAAGAATGCGAAAAGTGATCGAATTAATTGCACTTCGTGGACAACCGTATTTGGGCTAATGCCGTTTTTCAATCGATACTTTTCATAACCATAAGGCATAAAGCAGTTCCCCTCCTCCATATTTATCCTTAATTATACCATTAATCAAGGAAAATAGAACGTATCTTCCCTTATTTTAATCAATAGAAATGCTGTAAGGATGCGGGATTGAGTCCAAAAAGACCCGGTCATCCTTCGATCAAAAAATTACTAGCCAAGAAAGCTTTATTTGAATAGTTTAAGGGTATGCCATACTATAGAAGGCCGTTAAAATGGGGGATAGCTATGTTCAAAGACGAAAACGCAAAAATCAGAAACGCTGTACTGAAAGCCGTGGAAGGGGTGAATGATGAAACGCTCAATAGGAAGCCCTCTGCAGATGAGTGGTCACCGATGCAGATCCTCGATCATCTCCAGCTGATGGAAACCATGATTGCCAGAAGTCTTGCCAAACAATTGGCTAGCGGAAAATATGAAAAGGCAGTCAAGAAGCCGATTCAATTGACCGTCAGCCGCATGGTGAAAGTGGAGGCGCCGCATCATGTCGTGCCCTCTGCTGAATTTATTCCACTTGAAGACATGAAGAAGCGGCTGGAAGCTTCACGGGCTTTGCTTCACAAAGTTTATGACGGAGCGGCAGCAGAAGTATTAGAAGGAAAATCTATGCCCCATCCCGTTTTTGGCAAAGTGCCTCTGATTCAATGGTTTCCATTTATCGGCCTTCACGAAAAAAGGCATTTGAAACAGCTAAAAAAGACTTTGGAAAAACTGGAAACTGCAAAGGTTGAGTGATTCAAAAAACTTATTACAATCTATAATTTTAATGTAATTTACTTATGCTTCTCTTTTCGGTATGATGAAAGAGGAGAAAAGACTCTTACTCAGCCTTTTCAGAAGATTTAAAGGAGGAACATAATCATGGCAAAAAGCAGTTTGCACAACAGCCGTACTTCTTTTGAGCTAAATGGCAAAACGTATAACTATTATCGTTTAGCTGCATTAGAAGAAGCAGGAATCGCGAAAGTATCACGACTTCCTTACTCGATTAAAGTACTTTTAGAATCCGTATTGCGTCAGCATGACGGATACGTCATCAAAGACGAACACGTTGAAGAATTAGCAAAATGGGGCAAAAATGCCAACAAAGAAGCGGAAGTTCCATTCAAACCGTCACGCGTAATCCTTCAGGATTTCACGGGTGTACCGGTAGTCGTTGACTTGGCAGCCCTTCGTTCAGCAATGTCTGAACTTGGCGGAGACCCGAACAAGATCAATCCGGATGTGCCGGTTGACTTGGTTGTTGACCACTCGGTCCAAGTAGACAGCTACGGTTCGAACGAATCTTTGAAAATCAACACGAAACTAGAGTTTGAGCGCAACGCAGAGCGCTACCAGTTCCTAAACTGGGCACAAAAAGCATATGACAACTACCGTGCTGTTCCACCGGAAACAGGAATTGTTCACCAAGTAAACCTTGAGTACTTGGCAAGTGTTGTCCATGCGATCCAAAATGAAGACGGAACGTTTGAAGCTTACCCGGATACACTGGTCGGTACGGATTCTCACACAACGATGATCAACGGCCTGGGTGTACTTGGATGGGGCGTCGGCGGTATCGAAGCGGAAGCGGGCATGCTTGGCCAACCTTCATTCTTCCCGATTCCAGAAGTTATCGGCGTTAAATTGACCAACGCATTGCCAAACGGTGCTACTGCAACTGACTTGGCTTTGAAAATCACGCAAGTACTTCGCCAAAAAGGCGTTGTTGGTAAATTCGTTGAGTTCTACGGGGCCGGTGTTACGACATTGCCGCTTGCTGACCGTTCAACGATTGCTAACATGGCTCCTGAATACGGCGCAACTTGCGGTTTCTTCCCGGTTGACGAAGAAGCACTTGATTACTTGCGTTTGACTGGCCGTGAAGACAGCCACATTGAAGTCGTGAAAGCATACTTGCAAGCGAACGACATGTTCTTCGATGCAGACAAAGATCCTGTTTATACAGATACCATCGAGCTTGATCTTTCGACAATCGAACCAAACTTGTCAGGCCCGAAACGTCCGCAGGATTTGATTCCTTTGTCTGAAATGAAGACGGAATTCAACAAAGCGGTAACGGCTCCTGAAGGCCCGCACGGTTTCGCTCTTAGCGAAGAAGAAATCAACAAAACAGCGACTGTTAACTTTAAAGACGGTTCAACAGCGGTTATGAAGACCGGTGCAATCGGTATCGCAGCGATCACTTCATGTACAAATACTTCAAACCCATACGTTATGCTTGGCGCTGGCCTTGTTGCGAAAAAAGCAGCTGAAAAAGGTCTAATGCCACCGGCTTACGTTAAAACTTCTTTGGCGCCAGGTTCAAAAGTTGTTACCGGCTACCTGCAGCAGAGCGGCCTTCTTGAATACTTGGAGCAAATCCGCTTCAACTTGGTAGGTTACGGCTGTACAACATGTATCGGTAACTCTGGTCCAATGCTTCCTGAAATCGAAGATGCGATTTTAGACAGCGACTTATTGGTAACTTCTGTCCTTTCCGGTAACCGTAACTTTGAAGGGCGTATCCACCCGCTTGTAAAAGCGAACTACTTGGCTTCACCGCCATTGGTTGTTGCTTATGCACTGGCAGGAACGGTTGATATCGATCTTCAAAACGACCCGATCGGGCAAGACAAAGAAGGCAATAACGTTTACTTAAGCGATATCTGGCCAACAACTGAAGAAGTCAACGAAGTTGTGAAGAGCACAGTGACGCCTGAATTGTTCCGCAAAGAATATGCACGTGTGTTTGATGAAAACCAAACATGGAATGCAATTGAAACGAATGACGATTCCCTATATGCGTTTGACGAAGAGTCAACTTATATTCAGAACCCGCCATTCTTCCAAGGGCTTTCTGTAGAACCACAACCGATCCAGTCTCTTGATAACTTGCGCGTAGTCGCGAAATTCGCAGATTCGATCACAACGGACCACATTTCACCAGCTGGCGCCATCGGCAAAGATACTCCAGCAGGTAAATACTTGCGTGAAAAAGGCGTAGAACCACGCAACTTCAACTCTTACGGTTCTCGCCGCGGTAACCACGAAGTAATGATGCGCGGAACGTTCGCGAACATCCGTATCCGTAACCAAGTGGCACCAGGCACAACCGGCGGTTACACAACTTACTGGCCGACTGGTGAAATCTTGCCGATCTATGATGCTGCCATGAAATATCAAGACCGTGGAACTGGCCTTGTTGTTCTTGCTGGTAAAGACTACGGAATGGGCTCTTCACGTGACTGGGCTGCCAAAGGTACATTCTTGCTTGGCATCAAGACCGTTATCGCTGAAAGCTATGAGCGTATCCACCGTTCGAACCTTGTGATGATGGGTGTTCTTCCGTTGCAATTCGTAAACGGACAAAACGCTGACTCACTTGGCTTGACTGGACGCGAAACCATTTCTGTGAACTTGACAGACGACGTGAAACCACGTGACGTTCTGACAGTTACAGCCACTGCTGAAGACGGTACCGTAACAGAATTCAATGCGCTTGTGCGTTTTGACTCTGAAGTTGAAGTTGACTACTACCGCCACGGTGGTATCCTTCAAATGGTATTGAGAAGAAAATTAGTAGAAGCTTAAGAAAAGCGGAAAGAGCCGCTTAGCAATAAAAGCAATAAAAACCATTACGGTCAGCCATCCCTTGAACCAGGATGTTTGATCTGTACAAACGAACCAATCCCTTACACTTAAATAAGGCTGCCAAAAGGCAGCCTTATTTTTTATTTATAAAGGGATTTTCTGTATACTTACATAGAGGTGAAAGTGAAAATGCATATAAGCGAGAAAGAAATTGAAATCCGCTACGCGGAAACAGACCAAATGGGCGTGGTGTATCACGCTAATTATATTATCTGGCTGGAAATCGGCCGCACCAAATTAATTGAAGACCTTGGCTTTACCTACGCCGGCATGGAAAGTGAAGGATATCTATCTCCGGTGACCGATATTTCGATCCAGTACAAAGCGGCGCTCCGCTACGGCCAGAAAGCGATCGTCCGCACATGGGTGGAAGGCCACGGCCGTCTCCGTACCACGTATGGTTATGAAATTCTCCATGAAGACGGAACGATTGCCGCGACTGCGACATCCGAACACGTTTTGGTCAAAAAAGAGTCATTCCGTCCGGTTTCGTTGCAGAAAATCTATCCGGAATGGCATGAGAAATACGAAGAAATCAAGAAGCAGGTTCCAGATGGCGTTCGGAATTAAACGGGATGAGCTAAACCGCTGGAAGCAGGATGTCGAAGACGGGCAAATCGCGTTTCTCACGCATTACTGGATTGACGACCGCTTTCCAGGCTGTTCGACGGTCACGAAAGTAGGCTGCAGTGATTTGACAAAGTTGGAGCAGTGGGGGAAGCAATATGGCTTGAAAGCCGAGTGGATGGATTTGCGCGGGGACTATCCCCATTTTGATTTGTTCGGTGACCGCCAGCGCCGGATCTTGGCAGCTGAAGGCATGATCGAGCAGTTAAACCGCTTTGATCTACACTAAAGGAATAAGGTACTTACCAGACTGCCGGCAGAAGTAAAGGTGCCGGCAGTTTTTTTTCGTGGAGCTGGCCAAGATCCCGGCAATTGACGGCCTTACGATTCCAGGAAATTCTCAATATACTCTTGTAATTCTGCTTTGATGTCTTCCAAGGACTCATCAAGCAGCTCTCCTATGCCTTGGCTGAGCGGGAAATTCTGATTGACTGGAAAACCGAAAAAATAGCGTTCACACGTCCAGATCGGGATGGTTTGCAAGTCGATCAACTCTTCGTTTTCATCACTAATGCTAACGACAAGAGAAGAACGATAGTCTGGCTGGAAAGGATCGTACCCATCTTTTTCGACGCCGGCATCCAGAATCATATAGTTTTGCAGGAATGCCGGCTGGTAACGGAGAAGCCATTTTTCAAGATACCTCTGCAATTCCGTTTCAATATGCTCAATCTGTCTTTTCAATTCGTCCGTAAATTCTTTTTGTGGAATTCGCATTCGGGCTGCCTTCTTTCAAAAAGATTGATTTGTTCCAACTTCATTTAGAGTGAAACTGATTAGCTTTACTGAAGTAAACCGGAAAAGTCCCCCCATACCCTTAAACCAAGGCAGTGAATAGACAAAAAAACACTGCCGAAGCAGTGCGGGCCAATTTCGATATGAAGTGGTAAATGTGAATCATGCACTTTCTTTCTCATAAGAATAATCCAGTTCCTGCAAATCATCGTTGACCGTGACATGCAGATCGTGGCCATCAAAAAACCAGGCGTCACTTTGCTCGACGTAATAAGTCACTTCGTCCTGTTCAACCGCTGCCGCTGCCTCTCCAGGCTCGTCCTTGGTGACACCAAGCGAGAATCCGGGCTGAAGCTGGCTTGAGCCGCCATAGCGGACATAAAAACGGACCGCTTCTCCAGCTGTAACTTCCATTTCCTCTTGAAACCACTTGAATGCGTCTTGACTGATTTTGATCTTCACTCTATGCACGCCCTTTCCCTGACATTACCATTTGATTTTGGGTTCCGTACCTGCTTTAATTCGTGCAATGTTTGCCCGGTGGCGATAAATGATGAATGTCGCCAAGATGACGATGACCGCCAGGAATAAATAATCTCCTGTATAGATGGCGTATATGGTGGTATAAATAACAGCAACTACAGCCAAAATGATGGAAGAAAGCGACACCATCTTGGTGATTTTCAGCGTGATGAGCAGTGCAGCTACCGCCACTAAAAAGAGGGGCCATTGATAACCAAGCAGGATGCCGCCGGACGTTGCCACCGCTTTTCCGCCTTTGAATTTCGCGAAAACCGGGAACATATGGCCGACTACGGCAATGACACCGAAAACCAAGGGATGTATATTGGTATCCATATAAAGCGGAATCAATGTCGCTGCTGTCCCTTTCAGTATATCCAGTACGGTTACGACGATTCCGGCTTTGGCGCCCAATGTCCGGAACGTGTTGGTAGCGCCCAGGTTGCCGCTTCCTTTTGTCCGGATGTCCGTTTTGTAAAAAATTTTCCCAATCCACAAAGCGGAAGGAATTGAGCCGAGCAAATAAGCTAAAAGTACTGGAAGAAATGTATCCATTTTGAACTCCTTTGAACCATACTATTTATGCTTTCAGTTTAACACGAAGCGAGTTCTTTGGACAATATGTGTCTGTTTGTTCACCATACCAAAGGAAATCATGTATGATAGAATAAAAAGGACAGGTGATTCTTGTGAACAATCCAAGCCGTGAAGAAATCAAAAAAATCCTTGATTCTGCAAAAACAATCGCAGTTGTGGGGTTAAGCCCCAATCCGAACCGGACTTCCTATATGGTATCTGAAGCCATGCAAAAAGCCGGCTACCGCATTATCCCCGTGAATCCTGCAGCTGACGAAGTATTAGGTGAGAAGAGCTATGCTTCACTGACTGATATTCCACACCCTGTTGATATCGTCAATATCTTCAGACGCAGTGAATTTTTGCCGGAACTGGCAAAAGAATTCGTTCAAATCGACTGTCCGGTGTTTTGGACACAATTGAATGTTGTGGATGAAAATGTGTTTAACGACTTGAATGATGCCGGTTACACGGTCATCATGGACCGCTGCATCAAAGTGGAACACGCCATCCTAAAATAAGACCGTATGCGGTATGAAGGGCGCCCAGCGCTCTTTTTCTATGATTATTGACAGATGGACGCGTTAACAGTACGATTATAAGAAGAAGAAAGTACGAACAGATGTTTGTTGGAGGGAACTTAATGGCAAAAACAAAAAACACGGCATACAACGAAGAAGCGATTCAAGTACTCGAAGGCCTAGATGCCGTTAGAAAACGCCCGGGTATGTACATTGGCTCGACCGACACTAGAGGGCTTCACCATTTGGTCTATGAAATTGTCGATAACTCCGTCGATGAAGCGCTTGCCGGATTCGGTGACCGCATCACGGTCACGATCCATGAAAACAATAGCATCAGCGTCCGGGACTACGGCCGGGGCATGCCTACGGGAATGCACCGCAGCGGCAAGCCGACGCCTGAAGTCATCTTGACCGTGCTGCATGCCGGCGGCAAATTCGGGCAAGGCGGCTACAAGACAAGCGGCGGACTTCACGGAGTCGGCGCTTCTGTGGTCAACGCCTTATCCAAATTCCTGGAAGTGACCATTTTCCGCGACGGCAAAAAATACCGCCAGCGCTTTGAAAACGGCGGCAAGCCGGTCACGACGCTCGAAGAAATCGGTTCAACGAAAGAAAGCGGCACCATCATCCATTTCCTGCCGGATGATACGATTTTTTCGACCACCAAATACAATTATGAGACGCTCAGTGAACGTTTGCGGGAATCCGCGTTCCTGTTGAAAGGCTTGAAAATCGAGCTGATCGACAAACGGACTGATACGGAAGAAACGTTCTTTTTCGAAACGGGGATTGAGGCGTTCGCCGCATATTTGAACGAAGAAAAAGATGTGTTGCATCCAGTGGCCTATATCGAAGGGCAGCAAGACGAAATGGAAGTGGAATTCGCGTTCCAATTCAACGACGGCTATTCCGAGACGATTTTATCGTTCGTCAACAACGTCCGCACACGTGACGGCGGGACACACGAAACCGGTGCCAAAGCAGCCATGACGCGTGTATTCAACGATTATGCACGAAAAATCAACTTGCTGAAAGACAAAGACAAAAACTTGGAAGGCTCGGATATCCGCGAAGGATTGGCCGCAATCGTATCCGTCCGCATTCCGGAAGGGCTTTTGCAGTTTGAAGGCCAGACGAAAAGCAAGCTCGGCACCAGTGAAGCGAGAAGCATCGTCGATTCGGTCGTTTCCCAGAAACTGATGTACTTTATGGAAGAAAATGCGGAACTCAGTGCATCGCTGGTCCGCAAAGCCATCCGCGCATCCCAGGCACGATTGGCTGCCCGGAAAGCCCGTGAAGACGCGCGAAACGGCAAGAAACGGAAAAAATCGGACGTCTTGCTGTCCGGCAAATTGACGCCGGCGCAGTCCCGGAACGCTTCGAAAAACGAATTGTACCTGGTCGAGGGGGACTCGGCCGGCGGTTCGGCGAAGCAAGGGCGCGACCGCACCTTCCAGGCGATTTTGCCGCTCCGCGGGAAAGTCGTCAATACCGAAAAAGCGAAATTGGAAGACATCATGAAAAACGAGGAAATCTCGACGATCATCCACGCCATCGGCGGAGGGGTATCGGCTGATTTTTCCATCGATGACATTGCCTACAACAAAATCATCATCATGACCGATGCCGATACGGACGGCGCGCATATCCAAGTGCTGCTGCTGACGTTCTTCTACCGCTACATGAAGCCGCTGATTGAAGCGGGCAAGGTGTTTATCGCCCTGCCGCCGCTTTATAAAGTGTCCAAAGGCGTGGGCAAGAAAGAAGTCATCGATTACGCTTGGACTGAAGCGGATCTTGAAGCATCGACGAAAAAAGTCGGCAAAGGCTATATGCTGCAGCGCTATAAAGGGCTCGGGGAGATGAATGCGGACCAGTTATGGGAAACGACCATGAACCCGGAAACCCGCACATTGATCCGCGTGACGATTGAAGACGGCGCCCGCGCTGAACGCAGAATCACGACCTTGATGGGCGATAAAGTGGAACCGCGCCGCAAATGGATTGAAAACAACGTCGACTTCGGAATGGAAGAAGACGGCAATATTTTAGAAAATGATTTGATTCATGCTGAGGAGGAAGTTGTATGACACAAACCGAACGTTTTCAAGATCTGCCCTTAGAAGAAGTCATCGGCGATCGGTTTGGGCGTTACAGTAAGTACATCATCCAAGACCGTGCACTTCCGGACGCGCGCGACGGGCTGAAGCCCGTTCAGCGCCGGATTTTGTATGCGATGTATAAAGAAGGCAATACGAACGACAAAGCGTTCCGGAAATCGGCTAAAACCGTCGGTAACGTCATCGGTAACTACCATCCGCACGGCGACAGTTCCGTATACGAAGCGATGGTACGGTTGAGCCAGGACTGGAAAATCCGCCATATGCTGATTGAAATGCACGGCAATAACGGGTCGATGGACGGCGATTCGCCGGCAGCGATGCGTTATACCGAAGCACGGCTGTCCGCGATTTCCGGTGAATTGCTGCGCGACATTGACAAACGCACAGTGGAATTCATCCCGAACTTCGACGATTCCGATATGGAGCCGACAGTGCTTCCGGCCGGATTCCCGAATTTACTGGTCAATGGCTCTACCGGGATTTCCGCTGGTTATGCCACCGATATCCCTCCGCATGCCCTGCATGAAGTGCTTGATGCGGTGCTGATGCGCATGGATAAGCCGGAAGCGACAGTGGACGAATTGATGACGGTCATCAAAGGCCCGGATTTCCCGACGGGCGGCATCATCCAAGGCGTCGATGGCATCAAAAAAGCCTACGAAACCGGCAAAGGGAAAATTGTCGTCCGCTCCAAAGCGGAAGTGGAGCCGCTCAAAGGCGGAAAAGAGCAAATCGTCATTACGGAAATTCCGTTCGAAGTCAATAAAGCGACGATGATCAAGAAAATCGATGACCACCGTTTTGACCGGAAATTGGAAGGCATCTCGGAAGTGCGTGATGAATCGGACAGAACCGGTCTGCGCATTGTCATTGAACTGAAAAAAGACGTGGATGCCAATGGCATTTTAAATTATTTATTCAAAAATACGGATCTTCAAGTGAGCTATAACTTCAATATGGTCGCTATCTACAAACGCCGCCCGACGATGATGACGCTGCCGTCATTGCTTGATGCGTACATTACCCACCGCAAGGAAATCATTACGAAACGGTCGGAGTATGATTTGCAAAAGGCCAATGACCGCATGCACATCGTGGATGGCTTGATAAAAGCCTTATCGATTCTGGATGAAGTGATCAAGACCATCCGGGCATCAAAAGACAAACGGGATGCGAAAAACAATTTGATCACCGCTTTCGCTTTTTCTGAAGCGCAAGCAGAAGCGATTGTTTCTTTGCAATTATACCGATTAACAAATACCGACATCACCGACTTGAGAAATGAAGCGGCGAGCCTGAAAAAACTGATCGACGAATTGACCGGCATTTTAACCAGTGCAACAAAACTGAAAAATGTCATCAAGAAAGAGCTGGCTGCCGTACGCAAACAATTTGCTGAGCCGCGCCGCTCTGCCATTGAAGAAAAAATCCAGGAAATCACCATTACCCGTGAAGTCATGATTCCAAGTGAAGATGTGGTTGTAACGGTGACAAAAGAAGGGTATGTGAAACGCACCAGCCCGCGTTCCCATGCCGCGTCAAATGGCCAGGACTTCGCCATGAAAGATACGGACCACCTGCTGTTTGAAGGCAATTTGAATACCCAGAACACGATTTTGATCTTTACTACGAATGGGAACTTTGTGTATCAGCCGGTTAACGAATTGCCGGACATCAAATGGAAAGACCTTGGCCAGCATTTATCGAGCATCGTGCAGCTCGAACCGAACGAGTCGGTTTTGGCTGTGTATCCGTTTGAGAACTTTGAGGCAGATGCCAGCATTTTGACGGTTTCCAAACACGGCTTAGTGAAACGTTCCGCCTTAAAAGATTATCAAGTGCAGCGCTATTCGAAGACGATCAAGACGATGAACTTGAAAAATGGCGATACGATGATTTTTGCAGGGCTCGTGACCAACGAAACGGAGCTGTTCATTGCCACTAACCAGGCATACGCCGTCCGCTTCCCGATGGAAGAAGTGCCGATTACCGGCTTGCGTACAGCGGGCGTTAAAGGCGTGAACTTGAAAGAAGGGGACTTTGCCGTCTCTGCGATCATGCTTGATTCGGAAGAAAAGCAGGATCTGATTCTGGTGACTCAGCGCGGAGCCGCCAAGAAAATGAAGCTGCAGGAATTCGAAACAGGCAGCCGGGCAAAACGCGGTGTCGTGATGCTGCGCGAATTGAAAGCTAACCCTCACCGTGTAGTGGCGGTGGTCAGCACGACTGGAAAAGAAGAAGAAATACTGATTGAAACGGCGAAAGGCGTCCGGTTGACGCTAGCTGTCAACACCTTAAAGCCGGTTGACCGTTATTCGAACGGCTCATTCGTCCTTGATGAAGGAACGGACGGCACACCGGTCACCGTTTACCGATTAGAGAAAAAAGAATAAGAGACATTCGTAACTCCTGATAGGGAAGTGCATAGACTGCAGACAGCTTGAATTTCTCAAGCTTGCCTGCAGTCTTTTTTATTGTGCAAAAGTTGCCTGGGCACTGAATGGGCTTGGATTTAAGTGAATACAATTTACTAATAAGCAAGTTCTTATATATTTAATAAATAAATTATGTAAACATAAAAACAGGTATACAAAAATTATCGATCGCTCCAGTTTTCGCTAATATAAGTAATATCTTATATTATAAATAAATTAATTATGTAAACAAAATATTAATAATTACCCTTTTGTTATAATGAATTTAACAAGCGGTGCGCGCCGCAATTTGATTTCAGTCAATGCATGATAGATAACGTAAAACAACCAATAGGAGGGGGAGAATGAAGGAACAAATTCGAACATATTTTGAGGGGCTGGAGTCACCCGACAAAGAAATTCAATACCAATCTTATAACAACATTATGGCGATTACACAAAAAGAAGTGGACTGGGCTTATGCAGTTTGGGATGACTTAATGGAAAGCCTGACCGATTCAAACAATCATAAAAGATCGCGGGCAGCACAGTTCCTATCTCAATTAGCCATCAGCGATCCGAAGAACAGGGTAGTGGCCGATTTTCCTGCGCTATGGGCAGTTACTAAAGATCCGAAATTCGTCACAGCCAGACATGCGCTACAGTCCATTTGGCGAGTCGGGTTAGCTGGGGACGAGCAGATGGGGCTCGTTGTAGCTCACTTTGCGGAGCGTTTTAAAAATTGTACAGCAGAAAAAAACTATACATTGATCCGGTTTGATATCATCCAAGGCTTAAGAAAATTATTCGATGAAACCGGAAAAGCGGAAATCAAGGAAACCGCGCTCGGCTTAGTGGAGTTGGAAGCAGACAGCAAATATAAAAAGAAATACGCAGCCGTCTGGAGAACAGCTTAAAGAGTTAACGGCTTTGGCAAAATTTGCGGATGATTCTTTCGCATGGCAGAGTGACGGAAAGTTAGCTCGATCTAAAAGATTGAAATTCGAGGGGGCACACAGTGAGAAGATCGACATTGCTTAGCTTTTTACTCATCTTAATTTCTTTTGGTGTATATTTTCGAATGATCGCCCCGCTGCTGGAATCCCATAGATGGCTGGCATTCCTTGTTTTCCTGCTGATATGGATGGCAGTCAGTTCCTTTCATCAAGCCATAGCGGGGCGATTTGAGGTTCTGGATAAGCGGCTTGATCCACAACTCAGTGTCTGGCTCGTATGCGGCTTATTGATTTTTATTCCGTTGCTGATCGTTTCACTGGGTTAGTAATTCCTGCTATTGCATACTTGCTTATAAATTGAGAAAAAACGCTTTTCCAAATGGAATCGCGTTTTTTTATGTTTATCGAATTGGAAAACTGATATTGATTCATGACTGCTGTGCAACATCAGATAGATGTAAAGAATTTTCGTTGGAAGCCGCCTGATAAAGTTCAACTCAACTGCAGCACGCTGACCCGGATCCAGCTGGTGTAAGGATTTGCACCGGAATTGGACGGCTTGAGCAGACGCCGGTCTCCGGCAGCTTCAACTCCACCCGTTTTGCCGCTTCGGTGTCGCCGCTTAAGTGCGCCACAACTGACCGGACTTGTTCGTAACCGGTCGCCATCAGAAATGTCGGAGCCCGGCCATAGCTTTTCACACCGACGATATAGAAATCTTTCTCCGGCTGCCGCAGTTGCTGTTCCCCGTGCGGCCGGACCGTTCCGCAGCTATGCACGTTCGGATCGATCAGCGGAGCAAGCGCCGGTACGCTTTCAAGCGCCGGGTCGAAACTGTAGCGAATTTCACGAAGAAAGGAAAAATCCGGTTTGGAGCCGGTATTCGCAATGATTTCATCAAATGGGCCGAGTTCCACGGAGCCGCCGTTTTGATTGGCGATCAAGGTGATGGAGCCATTGTCCTTCGTTTTGTAAGAGTCGATGGTTGTGGACGCATGGGCTTCAATGTCTCCATTTGCGATGATACTGCCCACGCGGCTGCCAAGCGCTCCGCGTTCCGGCAGCTGATCGTTGCTTCCGCCGCCAAGTGCACTTGCCGCATTTGGCCGGCGGAAGAGCCAGGAAATCGCAGTAGCTGGAGAATCGTTTTTAACCGCCACCAAATCGAGAAGAGAGTTTAAAGCGGAATGTCCGCTTCCCACAACCGCAACACGTTTATGTTCAAAACGCTTGCGTTCGGATCCGAGAAGATCCGGAATGCCGTAATGGATATGCGCATTGGCCGGTTCAGGCATGCCCCCTGAAACAAGGGGATTCGGCTGCTGCCAAGTCCCGGTCGCATCGATCACCGCTCTGGCAAGGAAAGTGCGGAGACCATCGTCTTGCTGCACCACCAGTTCAAATGGGCGCGCATGGCGGCCTTCCGTTTTGACTTTATCAAAGCCTTTTCGACCGACGTGGAGCACTCGGCTGGTCAAGTGAATAAACGGCTTGAGCTCCGGCAATCGGCCAAGCGGCTGCAAGTACTGCTCTATAATATCCCGCCCATAAGGGAGCCGGTTGGGGTCGGGAAGGGGGACGCCGTGTTTTTCCATCAATTCTTTTGCCGCTTCGTCCATATTGTACTGCCAAGGCGAAAACAAACGGACATGGCCGTAATCCAGAAAATTGGTGCCGAGCTGTACTCCTGATTCGACTAACAGAAAAGATTGGCCCCGTTTCACCAATTGCGCAGCGGCGGCCATGCCAACCGGGCCTCCACCGATAATGGCGACCGGTAATCGAGTTGTTTCCATAACCATCACTCCTTCATCAATTTTTTTTGATTAATCGTTTTAAAGAAAAGCCATCCCGGTTAACAAGATGGATGGATGATGCGGCAGATTTCATTGGACAAGAGCCGGTCCATTTCCTGGCTGTTCAAGGAGTAATAACTCCAAGTTCCGCGGGTTTCCTTATGCAGCAGTTCGGCATTCAGCAAAATCTTCAAGTGATAGGAAAGTTTCGATTGCGGAATGTCCATTTCCTCCACCAAGTCGCACACGCAGACAGAACCTTTCGTGCAAATCATATTAAGCAGCTCCAGCCGCTTCGGATCAGCCAGCGCCTTGAACTTTTGGGCATAGAGATCGAAGTCCCGAGCGGAAGCGACCTGTTCAATGCCAGCACTCATAACTACCCCTGCTTTCTATTAATCAAATTTATTTGATTTAATCATACATGGAATTAAACAAAAACACAATCGTTTTCAGAAAATTAACTGAATACGTTGAATGTAATAAAAAGAAAGGATAAGGTAAGAAAAGAAAGAGCTGATTTTATGGAACACCACAGAAGCATGGAGGTGGAATATGAAAGACAAAGTACAAGAAGTCTATAACCAGCTGGCCGACTATTATGCCAACGAAGCAGACCAAACAAGCCTTTACAATACCGAATACGAACGGCCGGCCATGCTGGCGCAAATGCCGCCGGGCTTAAAGAACCTTAGCGTTCTGGATGCCGGCTGTGCCGCCGGCTGGTATACCGAGCAATTGGTGAAACGCGGAGCCCGTGTAACCGCGGTTGATCTGAGTCCCGAGATGGTCAATGTGGCCAAGAAGCGGATGGGGGACCAAGCGAATGTGCTGTGCGCCGACTTGGCAGCGGACTTGCCGTTTGAGGACCGCTCTTTTGATTGGGTCATCAGTTCATTGACACTCCATTACCTGCAGGACTGGAGCACAACGTTTCAGGAATTCAAACGGATCCTGAAGCCGGGAGGTAGGCTGCTGTTTTCGGTCCACCATCCATTTACGGATATCGGGCTGCTGCCAGAAGCCAATTATTTTTCCACCGAGTTGATCACCGATCACTGGGAAAAGTCAGGGAAGGCTTATGAAGTCCTCTTTTACCGCCGGCCGCTTAGCGTTATTTTGAATCAAACGCTTGAACACTTTTCCGTCCAGGAAATCATCGAACCGAAGCCGACGCTGAAATTTAAAGAGTTGGCCCCTGAAAGTTACGGGCGGTTGATGAAAAAACCTAATTTCTTGATCATCAAAGCAGCCGTCAAGTGAAGAAGAAACAGCTCCCGGACAGTATTTCTTGGAAAGCGGACAGTATTGTGATTGAAACGGACAGTATTTCCCTTTTTGGATCGTTTGACTAAAAAAAGGCGCTCACTAAGAGGGGCATCTCTTCGCGAACGCCTTCATGACAAGCTTATTTCACAATCCCGATCGCAAATCCATCATAGCCTTTGCTGCCGACCGTCTGCATGACCGTGCCATCGATCAGCGTTTCATCCGCCATCAGTTCCATGAAGTCGCGCATCGCTTTGCCGTTTGGATCCTCGGTATCTAGAACACGGCCGCCGCGGACGACATTGTCGGCAATGATGACCGTGCCCGGCCGGGAATATTCGATGGACCATTTAAAATACTCAGGATAACTCGGTTTATCGGCGTCAATGAAGATCAAATCGAAATGCGTCCAGCCTTTTGATTTGAGCGACGGCAAGGTGTCGATTGCCGCTCCTTCGATCACTTCGATTTTTTCGGACAATCCAGCGTTGTGGATATTTTCACGCGCCACTTTGGCATGGGCATTTTTGTACTCAAGCGTCACAAGGCGGCCGTCTTCCGGCAATGCGCGTCCCATCCAGATGCTGCTATAGCCGCCGAGTGTTCCGATTTCCAGAACATTTTTGGCGTTAGCCAGTTTCACCATCAGTTTCAGAAACTTCCCTTGATTTGGAGACACATCGATTCCCGGCAAGCCGGAGTCGAAGTTGTTTTGGTGCACCGCTTCCATCACAGGATCTGAATTGTGAAGCTTTTCCGAGAAATAATCATCCACATCGTTCCAAATTTTTTCTTTCATAAAGGCCTCCTGATTTTTAGACTTAAGCATTTCAAAACGGAAAGCAGCTGAATGGCTGTCTTTTTTGCCTCGCTTCATAAATCAAGCAGTAAGAGGATAAAAGAAAAAGCTGCTCAAAACAAATCCGATACAGTTACTATATATTAATTTTTCTGATAAATAAAACAGCCACTGGTTCAGCCGGAAAACTTATGCGGAAACGTGATTTTAAGGATGGTTCCTAATTGGGCTCGTCCATTCAATCTGGAGTATTCTTGGGTTTATAAAAGCTTGTTAGAAGGAATAAAGAAAAAACAATTCATCGGCTGCTGGCAGTTCCGGAACAGTAGATAAGAAACACACGGAATAAATAGCGGGAGGAGAGATCTAATGCCACACATCAAACAAGTCGCTCTTGTCACAGGCGCGAATCGGGGTATTGGCTATGAGTTGGTGAAACAACTGGCATTGAACGGCTTCAAAGTCATTTTGACCAGCCGGGATGCTGAAAAAGGCCAGAAAGCCGCTCAAAAACTTCAGGAATCAAACCTGGATGTTTCGTTCGTAGTGATGGATGTCGAAGAAAAGGAAAGCATTCGCCAAGCAGCAAGCGCGATAAATGAGCAATTCGGCAGATTGGATGTATTGGTCAACAATGCGGGCATCTATTTGGACGAGCGTGAAAAGTTATTGACCATGGACCCTGCCATTCTGGAAAAAACGATGACGACAAACTTTTTCGGGGCATACTATGTGATGCATTTCTTTCTGCCGCTGATGAAAAAGCATGGCTATGGAAGAATCATCAATATTTCTTCAGGCTATGGAGAACTGCGAGAGATGGCTGTTCCGGGAGTAGGCGCCTACAAACTCTCCAAACTTGCTTTAAACGGATTGACGCAATTGGCCGCTGCAGAGATCAAAGGAGATATCAAGGTTAATGCAGCCTGTCCAGGCTGGGTAAGTACAGATATGGGGGGACCTTCGGCTCCGAGAACCCCTAAGCAGGCAGCCTCGTCCATCCTGTGGCTATCGACGATCGGCCCGGATGGTCCCAATGGAGGGTTCTTCCGGAATGGCAGACAAATCGACTGGTAACCGGCAAGTGGCACGGTATTCTTTATTCGGTGACTTAGACTTAAGGCAGTTAACGGGTATCACCTATCCAATGGAAGCGTGAAAAGAGGGCGATTTGGCAGCTGGAGTCCATGCAGTGCTTGGTGTAGTCAGCGGTTTAGCAAGTAATCATCAGAAACCGCTATTAAAATAAGAGGAGAAAAATGATGGCTGCAACAGATAAAGAAGTGGAGATTCATTATATAGCGAACGACAGTATGAGGAAATCAAGCGATGGAAATGCGATGGCAGGCTTTATGAACAAGAAGGCCATTGAGCAGGCCAGGGAATTCCATAAGAGCTTCCCCGAGTATAACGTAACGCCCCTTCACAGTTTAGCCGGGTTGTCGAAGCATTTAAAAGTCCGCAACATATGGGTAAAAGACGAATCTTACCGTTTCGGCCTTAACGCTTTTAAAGTGTTGGGCGGTTCCTATGCACTTGGCAAATACCTGGCAGAAAAATTGAATGTCGATATTACAGAATTATCGTTTCAAAAATTAAGAAGTAACGAAGTGAAAAAGCAACTTGGAGACATCACTTTCGTGACAGCAACGGATGGCAATCACGGACGAGGCATTGCTTGGGCCGCAAACCAGCTCGGACAAAAATCAGTCGTCTTCATGCCGAAAGGGTCTTCGCCAATAAGAGTGGACCATATACGGAAAGAAGGCGCGGAAGCCTTTGTGACCGAACTGAATTATGACGACACCGTCAAGCTGGCCAGCCGGATGGCGCAAGAAAATAGCTGGGTGTTGGTGCAGGACACGGCTTGGGAAGGCTATGAAAAGATTCCGACTTGGATCATGCAAGGCTATGGGACGCTCATGGACGAAGCGTTGGAACAGATGGCCGAAACCGGCGTTGACCGGCCGACTCATGTGTTTTTGCAAGCCGGTGTCGGCTCGTTCGCCGGCAGCATGCTCGGCTGCCTGGTGGAAAAGTATGGCGATGAACGGCCGGTTACAGTGATTGTCGAACCGGACCAAGCGGCATGTTTATACAAATCGATAAGGATAGGAGATGGAAAACCGCATGCAGTAACCGGGGCTTTAGATACGATTATGGCCGGATTGGCTTGCGGGGAACCCAGTACCGCTTCGTGGGGCGTTTTAAAAGAGTATGCGGAGTTCTTTGTTTCGTGTCCGGATTCTGTGGCAGCGCGGGGCATGCGGATTCTCGCCAACCCATTAAGCTCTGACCCTCGCATCATCTCAGGCGAATCCGGTGCAGTCGGAATGGGATTGCTTAGTTTATTGGCTGAAAATGCAAACCTTAGTGAAATGAAAAAAGAGTTGAAGTTGAACCGGAATTCCAAAGTTCTGATCATCAGCACAGAAGGGGATACGGATCCCGACCATTTTAGAAAAGTGGTGTGGGCCGGTGCCTATCCGACTGTGTAATGGTAAGACGAAAAAGAATGAAGAAAAAGTTAAGTTTGCCTTTTGCTGCTTATAGAAGAGGTGCCACTAAACAAAGAAATTTTCTATAAAGCTGACTGTGAGGCGAAAACCGGACATTGTACCGCGTTTCTGCCGGTTCTTGCATCCAAAGAAAAACACTTCTCGCTGACTTCTTGGCATTTCCATGCCTGATTCGCAGCGAAAAGTGTTTTATTTCGTGATGTTTTCAGGATGGGACCCATCAGCCGGCTGTAAGGAATGCGGATTAATGGAGTATGATCATCTAATTCTCAACACGCAGCTGTTCATTCGTAAAGTGGGCATCGATGCCGGGCAGGATAAAAGGAATCGCTGATTTGATGAAGTCTTCCGGCGCAACGTTCTTTGAGTTTCTTTTCCACTCCACAGAAGCGCCGTAAATTCCCCAGCTCAACATCACCGCCGCCACTTTAAGCGCTTGCTCTTCTTCAGCCGGCCGCTGTTTCACCAGCATCTTATAGAAGATATTTTCAAGCTGCTCCCGGATGATCCGAGCGATGGTATCTTCGTAGCCTCTATGGCATCGGGTGGATAAGGACAATTGGAAATTGGTGATGGCTTTGAAAACGTGGACCAGCGCTTCTGCATTCAAGGCGTTGTTCTGATAATACTCAGCGCCCAAATTGACGGACCATACTTCCAATAAAGCCTTTTCCAGTAAATCGTAGATATCGTCAAAATGATAATAGAAAGTCGCACGGTTGATCATCGCCTTGGAGGTAATATCCTTTACGGTGATGTCTTTGAATTCCTTTTCTCCTGAGAGGTCAATGAACGAATCCATGATGACTCTGCGCGTGCGCAAAACCCGGGGATCTGTTTTTGATTGCGTCATGTTTTCTTCACCTACTTTTCATACAGTTTCTCATATGTGTTGCATAAGCGACAAATCTGCCTATCTATTGGTATGGGTTAAATCCATTATGGCTTAAGATGGATTTGTAAGGCAAATAAAACAGAGCCGCTTAGAAAATACAATCTTTATTTAAAAAAAGAAATGAGGGAAAAGAATTGAAAAACAATAACAACATGATGTGTGATTTAGAAACAGGTGTATGCGGAGTGGCAGGAGAAGAAGAAATGGAGATCATTGATTTGAATCAGCCAAAAAAATCGATTACCTTGTATTATGTAACAGATCCAATCTGTTCGCATTGCTGGGCCATCGAACCGGTGCTTCGCCGTTTCACCGAGCAATACGGCGACCATTTCAAATTTCAAACGGTAATGGGCGGATTGCTGGAAAAATGGCATGACGGACCGATCGACCCGGCAAACGGAATCTACAAACCAGCCGACGTTGCGGGCCATTGGAGAGAAGTCGGGGAACACTCAAGAATGCCGATTGACGGGTCGTTGATGATTGATAACCCAGTCCAGTCATCGTATCCGCCTTCCCGCGTGTTCAAAGTGATCCAGGAAAAACATGATGAAGCAAAAGCCAATGAATATCTGCGCCGTGCACGAGAAGCCCTTTTCGCTTTCAATCAAAACATTTCAGATCAAGCGGTCCTAATTGACATCGTCAATAAAATGGGCCTTGACGGAGAAGCCATTGTAGCGGAAGCGGAGCAGCCACGCGGCCAGCAATTACTGAATGAAGACTTCAGCCTGGCGAGAAGCATAGGCGCGAGAGGTTTCCCGACGATTATCATGGTCAACGAAGAAAACAAAGGCGTGAAACTTGTCGGAGGCCGTCCATTTGAGTCTTATGTCGATGGCTTGAAACAGGTCCTGAACCAAGAAGAACTGCAAGCCAAGCAGCAGCCGTCGCTTTCACGCTTGCTTGAAAAAGAAGAACTGCTGTTTTCCAAAGAAATTGAAGTCATGTACGATGTGGATTCAACCGGGATCAATGCCTTTATTGAAAAAGAACTTTCACCAGGCCGCTATGAAGCGAAGGAAATCCTGGGAGAATCTTATTTTACAGCGATCAAATAACGAGGAGGAAAAGAACATGGCTTTTATCGCACAAGTGGATTTCAAAATGGATGGACCTTTCGGAGATGAAATGGCAGTTGGATTTTCCGAATTAGCGAAAAGCATCAACGAAGAACAAGGGTTCATCTGGAAAATCTGGACAGAAAGCCCCGAAACTAAGGAAGCCGGAGGAATCTACCTTTTCGAAACAAAAGAAGCAGCGGAAAAATACGTGGAAATGCACACGAAGAGACTCGCCGGTTTTGGCATAACGGGTGTAAACGCCAAAATCTTTGCGGTGAATTCGAAACTTACTGAGATTAATAGCGGTCCAGTGAAATAATAGCGAATGTAAAATATCTTTTGTAAAAAAGCAATAAGAAACACGGATGATATAAACTGAAATCTATGTACTGACAGAAGTTACATGAAAGCAGGATTGCCAGTAAGAAAAAAGAGAAAGCGGCTGAATTTAAGAACTCATTTGTTCGTAAAAGTACAAGTGAAATAGCGAACGTTCGTAAAGTGTTTTAGGACCTTTACGAACGTTTTTATTTTGGGCTTTTGTATGGTTTTGGAGCGTTCGTTAATGTGTACTTTTACGAACGCTTTTATCTTCAAAGCTAAAGAACACTTACTATCAAGCTATTAAGCAGTTCACTAAATCAAGCTCAGTTCAAGTTCAACGAATGATATGAGTTGTTTTTTCTATTAATAAAGAGTAACATGTATACCATTGAATCGAGAAGGGAGGTAAAGGTCTTGGAAACTGTATTTATGAAAGCAATGTTGTTAAAAGGATATTGGCTACTTGAGGATGTGCTTACTATGGGACAAGTCTGCCCTTTTTTAAGCCAACTTCATACTAAAACAGTGACCAAAGGCATTTAACCTCCTTATTTATACAACTCATGATAAAACGCAGTCCTGTGAATCTTTACTAATCACAGGACTATTTTATTTTAAGGCGCCGGGTCTATCTCGGCGCCTTTTTTGTGTTGGAGTAAAAAAAGCTGAGGGGTTAATCAGAAAAAATTCATAATAAATTTAGAATAAAGAAGGTTAAAAAATGTTATTGCAAATGAACAGTATAAGTAAAAGCTACGGAGTAGAAACAGTGCTTTCAAATATTTCAATGAAAATTGAACCGGGAGAACGCATTGGCTTAGTAGGGGTCAATGGTGCAGGGAAAACAACCTTATTAAAAATTATTGCAAAAGAAATTCCCTATGATAGTGGCGAACTATATGTAGGAAGGGAAACAAGGATCGGATATTTGCGGCAGAATAGCGGACTGAACTTCGGAAACACGATAGAGGCCGAAATGCGAAGTGTTTTTTCTAATTTGATAGAGACTGAACAAGAGCTTCGATCGTTGGAGGCAAAAATGGGTGAACCGGCTCTGTTGGACGATCCTGAGCAATTTGAAAAAACCTTGAATCGGTACACTGAAAAATCGGAGTGGTTCATACAGAATGGCGGCTATGAATTTGAAGCGAAAATCCGAAGCATTCTGAACGGAATGGGATTCGTGGAGACTTCACAAGAGACCCTGATCGATCATATGAGCGGTGGCGAAAAAACAAGGCTGGCGTTAGCCAAAATATTGCTGCAACAACCAAACTTTCTCATATTGGATGAGCCGACAAACCATTTGGATTTCGCTACACTGGCTTGGTTGGAAGGCTATCTGCAATCCTATCCAGGTGCCATTTTAGTGGTTTCCCACGACCGTTATTTCTTGGATTCACTTGTTACCGTGATTTATGAAGTGGAACGAACAACAGCGACTCGTTATACAGGGAACTACTCAAAATTTGTGGAGACGAAGGAAAAAGAGCGGGAGCTTCAGAAAGAAAAATATGTGGCACAGCAAAATCAACTGGAACAGATGGAAGATTATGTGCGCCGAAACATTGCCGGCGCCACCTCTTCAAAAAGTGCAAAAAACAAACGGAAACAAATTGAGCGGCTGGAACGAATTGAAAAACCTACTGAAGAGCTAAAGCGTACAAGCATGTCCTTTTCAGTAAACAGAGCATCTCACAAAGAAGTTTTGCGAGTGAAAGACGTAGCGATAGACATTGTCGTAGAAGACGATGAAAAACCACTGTTAAAAGATATTAATTTCCAACTGTTTCGTGGCGATAAAGTTGCCTTGGTTGGTGCCAATGGAATTGGGAAGTCAACGCTGGTCAAGACGTTACTTGGGAAGTTTACGCAAAAAAGTGGAACAGTTGCCTGGGGCGATCGGGTGGAAATTGGTTATTATGATCAAGAACAGGGTGATTTGCAGCCGAACAACACGATTTTAAACGAAGTATGGGGAGGTTTCCCGCATATTGATGAACCAAAAGTACGCGCGGTATTAGGGAACTTTCTTTTCTCTGGCGAAGATGTATTTAAACCGATTTCTGCTCTCAGCGGTGGTGAAAAAGCGCGTGTGGCCTTGTCAAAGCTGATGCTGAAGCAAGCCAATGTGTTGGTAATGGACGAGCCGACCAACCACCTGGATTTATTCAGTAAAGGTATTTTAGAAGACGCGATTGCAAATTACGACGGGACACTGTTTTTTATTTCTCATGACCGGTACTTCCTGAATAAATTAGCTGGCAAGGTGTTGGAGCTGACGCCAACAGGAGCGAATATGCACCTCGGGAATTATGATGACTTTAGCAGAAGAGCCTGATTCTTCCGGAGCAGGATCCCGCTTTCAATGTCTTTGTTTTCGAACGTGGAGTTAGTCTTCTTTTGGCCAGGCAATTGAACTTGTCTCCGGAGCTATTACCAATTGCAGTTCACTTTCGCAGAAGGGGTGAGGTATATGTAAATTAATTTTTATAAACTTCATCTCATTAATTTCCAGGCTTATGTTTGGATGAGATGAAAATCTATTATTGTAATGAATTGCCGTAAGGAAGAAGATGCAAGTCATATAAAAGGAGCGAATATACTTATGAAAATTAAAGCTGCAGTCACCCCGGAAACAGGAAAAGTTTTTGAAATCAAGGACGTTGAATTGTCTGAACTTGGTTCGAAAGATGTGTTGATAAAAGTAATGGCCTCCGGAATTTGCCATACGGATGTTTCTGGAAGAGACACAGGCATGGTCAATCCGCCCTCAGTTCTTGGGCATGAAGGCGCTGGAATCGTGGAAGAGGTCGGGTCTGAAGTTAGTGGCCTGCAAAAAGGAGATCATGTGGTTGTCTCCTATGCAAGTTGCGGCGAATGCGATCATTGTGTAGGCAACCACCCTTCCCATTGCCGGCATTATGGTGAACTGAATTTAAATAGCCATATCGATCAAGACACCAATCAATTGGTTGCCAGATTCTTTGGCCAATCTTCATTTGCAACATATTCACTTGTTAATCAAAGAAACGTTGTGAAAATTGATCCGGACATGGACTTAGCTTTAGCAGCTCCACTAGGTTGCGGCTTACAAACAGGAGCTAGCTCTGTTCAGAATGTGCTCAAGCCGGAAGCGGGCAGTTCGATTGCGGTATTTGGAGTCGGAG
Organism: Planococcus sp. VCh962; assembly: GCF_057748275.1. Classification (NCBI taxonomy): domain Bacteria; kingdom Bacillati; phylum Bacillota; class Bacilli; order Caryophanales; family Caryophanaceae; genus Planococcus; species Planococcus sp. VCh962. The sequence continues at coordinate 1,031,083 of NZ_JBYLHS010000001.1, read as the reverse complement.
CCGTTGGATTAAGTGCAATCATGGCGGCTAAAATTGCCGGTTGCGAAAACATTATTGCGGTTGACCTCCATGAGAACCGCTTGGAACTCGCTGAAGAGTTGGGGGCCACAGCGACAATAAAAAGTGGCAAAGATGTCGATATTGCTGAAAAGATCAAAGAAATTACGGGGGCAGGGGTGCAGCATGCGTTTGATACGACTGGAGTCAACATGGTCATCGAACAAGCCGTCGCCTCGTTAGATATTTTCGGAAAACTGGTTACGGTCGTTACGGACGGCAGTCTGACTATCCCTTTTGCCGCCTTGGCCCTAAAAGGGAACAGTATTATCGGAACCAGCCAAGGCGATGCCATTCCGCAAACATTCATTCCGGAAATGATTTCTTACTATAAAAATGGACAATTTCCATTTGACCGGATGGTGAAATTCTATGAATTCGAGGACATCAATAAGGCCTTTGAGGAATCAGAGAATGGGTCGGTTATCAAACCGGTTTTAAAAATGAATCACTAAATTCTGAATGTACGAAATGGAAATGGGAAATGCACCTTTCAAGCAGTGTAAAGCTGTTTGAAAGGTGCTTTCTTTTACTCTTCGGTATTCATTAATGCAACACTAGTAAAAACTTATATAATAGAAATTAGTTCCTGTGCGTGAATAAAGGGCGATATTGAAGTGGACTTAAATTGGTTTACATATCATGAATTATCAGAAGGTGCTTGAATAAAAAAGGGAGAGAGTACGCTGGAAAAACAGCTCTTCTCTCCTTTTTGATTCGGAAACGTGTACTTTTATGAACACTCTACTTCAGGGTTATTGCAATGGACGGGGGGCTGATTTTTAGTACTCTGTTTTTCAATAAAGATTTCTTCTTCACCTATTGAAAGAGATTACTTCAAAAGTTAATATAATGAGTTGCATAATTTACTCCTTAATATTATTAATATTCTTAATAATTTCGGTAAAATACAGGTGATATACATAAAGAAGGAGGAAGCGATAATGTTGCAGCCTACTAATTAAGAAGTTAATGAAGAAGATAATGAAGAAATTAAAAAGTTAAATCATACATTAGATAAAGTAATTGAGGGAGAAACTAAAGCAAAAAGGTTTCCGACACCTCTTGCAGAAATTAGACAGTAATCCTATTAGGTCTTTGAGCCATTCACTGAAATAAGTGTTATTTATCTCCCCAATAAATGCTTTATATTTGGTTTTCTTAATGTAAATTATCGGTATAAAATGACAGCTTATCATCCTGTAGCACATTTTTGATGGCCAAAAATCGTTATAAAGTTGCGTTAATCCAGCTTGACTAAGATCAATTAAACTATTGAGATAACTATTGTCTATCAAGAGCTGAATGATCAATTTTCTTCTAGTTGATTTGAAGCTTTTTCTGTAAAAATTCAATCCATTTGCGGGTGGCCAGCGATAGATAGCTGTCTTTTTTCCACGCGATGCCGATTTCCCAAGTCACTTGAGGGGCGACAATTGGCATCACTTCAATGCCTTTATGTTTAACGGTGATTTTTGTCAGGGTGCTTTCGGGTAAGATGGCAATGCCCATGTTAAATGACAGCAGCTCCAAAATAAATTTCCACTGGGAAGTCTCGCAAATGATCTCCGGTTCAAAGCCGAGTTGTTGGGTTTGCCGCATAATCATTTGATAGACATCGAATTCTTCACGGAACATAATGTACTTTTCCTTTTTCAAGTCACTCCAAGTTACTGATTCCCTGTGGGCAAGTTTATGGCTTTTGTGTACCAAAAGCTTAAGGTCGCCTTCCAAAAAAGGGAATGACTCCAAAACTTCATCAGTCGGCAAACTAGCAACTACCAAATCCAATTCTGCATTGAGCATGGCCTTCTTCAAATTAACTGCGCTGTCTTCCACGAATGTAATATTGATGTTCGGATACAAACTGTAAAACTCCGCCATGATTTCCGTGATGATTTCGGTTCCTACAGAAGTGAAAATGCCCATTTTTATGGACCCATTCAGCCCACTTTTGATATCAGCCAATTCTTCGTGGAAATTTGACAGTGAGTTTGAAATGTTCTTGCTGTAATCGAACAGCAAGCGGCCAGCATCTGTCAGTTCAAGTTTCCGCGTAGTTCGGATGAGTAGTTTCATATCCAGTTCTTTTTCAAGATCTTTCACGACATTGCTGATGGTCGGCTGGGAAACAAATAAGTGCTCTGCTGCTTTCGAAAAACTGCCGTGTTTCACAATTTCCGAAAAATATTGAATCTGTCTTAATTCCATTAGTTCGCCTCACTTATTAATTTCGCAAATAAATGTTATAAAATTTATGTATTATTATTATAAAACATTGCGGATTATAATGGTAATGAAAAGGTCAGACTTCTTCAAAGGTCTTAGGGTATACAAAATAAAAGTTTAGTAAAAAGGAGAATATTTATCGTGGGTACAATCGGCATATTAATTGCGATTGCTTTAATCGTCACTTTAGCAGTGAAAGGTTATAGCATCGTGTTCATAGCACCCTTAGCTTCAATTGTGGTGATTGTAACAAACGGCATGGATTTCTTTCCTTCCTTAGTAGGAAATGAAAGTTCGTTTATGACCGGATTAGCAGGGTTTATAATAAATTACTTTGCAGTATTTTTATTGGGAGCCATTTTAGCGCAGTATATTGAGAAGAGTGGGGCAGCCCAATCAATCGCGCAAAAAGTATTATCCATTACAGGAACGCAAAAACCTTTTTCTGTATTGGTTGCCATTTTAGTAATAAGCGGAATTTTAACATACGGCGGAATCAGTTTGTTTGTTGTATTGTTTGTTGTAATTCCATTATCGAAACCGTTATTTAAAGAGCTTAATATCGGATGGAACTTAGTGGTTATTCCGATATTTGTAGGAATCGGAACGTTTACCATGACGATGATGCCGGGCACTCCTTCCATTCAAAACGTTGTCCCAACAAAATACTTAGGGACGACATTAATGGCTGCACCATTAATGGGGATTGCCGCATCACTGGTCGCAATCACTGTCGGAATTGTCTATATGAGATATGCGTTGAAACAGAGCATTGCAGCCGGCAATACATTTGCTCCTTACGAAGATGAAAAGGAAGAGTCACTTGCTTTGAAAGAAAACATTCCTTCTTTCATCGTAAGTATCTTACCGATCCTCCTATTAATCGTCATTATCTTTATAGGCAGTGCGATGAAAGTGGATAACATCGTATTGATCGGCTTGGGTGCTGCAATTTTGGCTGCAGCGGTACTGTTTCATCGATACATTCCTTCGCACAAAACAGCACTTAGCCTAGGTGCGAATGGGTCTATTACCCCTATCTTCTTTACGTCCTCGGCAGTTGCATTTGGTGTGGTGATTACAATGGCGCCCGGATTCAAAGTGATTTCAGATGCCATTTTGGGAATTCCCGGAAATCCATTAATCAGCTTAACGATTGCTTCAGCCGCACTTGGAGCAATTACGGGTTCATCATCAGGTGGCCTCGGAATTGCGATGGAAGCTTTTGCACAGACTTATTTGGATATGGGTGTGAATCCTGATGCCATGCACCGCATTTCTGCCATTGCATCGTCAGTCTTGACCGGATTGCCACATGCGGGTGCGGTTTTATCACTGTTCGCATTGGCGGGATTGAATCATAAAAATTCATTTAAATATGCATTTGTGAGCATGACATTGCCAATCTTGATTGCATTGATTGTGGCATTGGCAATGGGTATTGCACTTTATTAACAAATTCACTGGGGAGAAAGTTTTGAGTCTCTCTCCAGTGTAAATGATAAATATAAGAAAAGAATATAAAAATGGAGGGTACTAATGATGAAAACAAATCGTACAGTATTGATCACGGGTGCTGCGCAAGGTATCGGTTATGCAATCGCAGAAGAATTCATTGCCATTGGTGACTTCGTAGCCATCTTTGACATTAATGAAGAAGCAGCTATCGCAGCAGCAGAAAAATTAGGCAATGCAAAAGGCTACAAAGTAAACGTCGCTGACGAAACTTCAGTTAAAACGGCCATCGATACCGTGATTGCTGAACGTGGATCTGTAGACGTTGTTGTCAACAACGCAGGTCTACAGTTCATCTCGAAAACAGAAGATTTCCCAGTAGAAAAGTGGGATTTATTAAACGATGTGATCTTAAAAGGGACATTCTTAATGACGAAACACTCTTTAAAATCTATGCAAGCTCAAAACTTCGGTCGCATCATCAACATCGTATCTGCTCACGGACGTATTCCTGATGCTTATAAATCAGCTTACTGTGCTGCTAAAGCAGGACAGACTGGTTTTACTAAAGTTGTCGCTTTAGAAAACGCGACAAACGGCATCACTTGCAACGCAATTGAGCCAGGTCCAGTACGCACTGAGTTGATCGAAAAACAAATTCCGGTATTAGCTGAAAAAGACGGCACTACTGAAGAAGAAGCAGTAGCACACCATATCTTAGGTAAACAATGGATGAAACGTCTACTTGAACCATCTGAAATCGGCAAGACTGCTGTCTTCTTAGCTTCAGAAGGTGCTGCTGCTATTACAGGTGAATCGATTCCTGTAACTGGCGGAATGTAAGACTTTATAATTTAAACCAAAAAGGCGCACAGTGAGAATAATTACTGTGCGCCTTTTTGCTTGTCTATTTTACTTCGATTCATACAGAAAAAGGGAAACCATGAAACTTTAAAGTTTTAAACTCTCTTAATAGAAAAGGTTTTATCTTGTAATAATATAAGTGCGTACGTTCAATCGCCTCTTGTATATATAAAGTTAACAAATGAAGGATATAAAAATATTTATTACTATTATAAACCGCTTTAGCATACAATAAAAAAATATACAAAATGCAAAAAAAATATATGACTTCAAGGAAAATTTAATAAAGAAACTTTTAAGGAATAGAATTCAAAAAAGAAATGGTTGTGGACATTTGAAGTTTGGCATCTTATCACGTAATGGACGATGCGGCCAATAAAACGTATCCAAGGGAGAAAACGGTTTTATCATGTCTCATTCGGAAAACTTCATGTCAAAGTATATATGGAGGCCTTTTTGATATTTCATTCCCGTCCGTTATAGTAGATAGCAAAACACAAAAAACGAGTTTTGTCTGGAACTGTGCCATAACCAATTAAAGCATACCCAGCCTTGACTTAAAGAGGAGATAATTATGGAAATCATACAACCGCTGGGTATTTTGCTGGCGATACTTGTTATTATTGGTCTGGCGATGAAAGGCTACAGCATTCTGGTTGTGGCTCCGTTAGCTTCCGTCATTGTCATTGTGACGAACGGAATGGATATTTTCCCGGCGCTGATTGGGCAGGAAAACTCATTTATGACGGGACTGGCCGGTTTTGTAGTCAACTTCTTCGTTGTGTTTCTTTTGGGGGCCGTTTTGGCCAAATACATGGAAGCCAGTGGCGCTGCCCAATCCATCGCCAAAAAGATTCTGGAGAAGACGGGAACAGAAAAACCGTTTCCTGTCTTGGTCGCTTTGTTCATCATCACGTCGGTCCTCACCTATGGGGGCATCAGCTTATTCGTGGTGATTTTCGTTCTTGTCCCGCTCGCGAAACCGCTGTTTAAAGAATTGGATATTGCTTGGAACTTGATTTCGATTCCGATCATGCTTGGTCTCGGAACCTTTACAATGACCATGATGCCGGGGACGCCGTCCATTCAAAACGTCATTCCGACGACTTATTTGGGGACAACCTTAACGGCAGCGCCGCTGCTCGGGATTATCGGTACAGTGGTAGCCATCGCTTTTGGTCTATGGTATATGCACCGAACGCTGAACAAGAGTCTCGCAAAAGGGGAAACGTTCGGTGACTTTGACGTCAAAGACACCAATGAAGCGGTGAAAACTGACATTCCCTCTTTTTTGATGAGCATTTTGCCGATTGTTATCTTGATCGCCATCATCTTGACCGGCAGCGCGTTGGCAATACCGAATATCATTCTAATCGGCTTGACGGCTGCTATTGCGGTTTCAGCCATTGCGTTCAATAAATTCATCCCTGTGCAAAAAGCAGTCCTCAACGAAGGGGCAGCTGGATCCGTGATGCCGGTAATCGTCACTGCAGCAGCGGTGGCATTCGGAGTGGTCATTACACAGGCTCCGGGTTTCACGTATATTTCCGAAATGATTTTAGGCATTCCGGGCAATCCGTTGGTCAGCCTCTCCGCTGCCGCCGGAATCTTTAGTATTGTAACCGGATCTTCATCAGGTGCCATCGGCATTGTAATGGAAGCCTTCTCGCAAGACTATTTGGCAATGGGAATCGATGCCGCTGTCATCCACAGAGTGACCGCAATCGCTTCATCGGTATTCACCATCATGCCGCATACTGGCGTCGTGCTGACGTTCTTTGCCTTGACCGGCCTAACGCATAAAAACGGATTGAAATACATGTTCATTGTCATGACCGTCAGTAATTTGCTCGCATTGGCCGCCGTCATCCTGGCATCGATCTTGTTATATTGAAACGCTATTTAGAAATACTTTAAAAGGGTATAACAATGATTAAAATTAGAGATTTTAGAGATGTATTCCTTACTTCTGACAGTGCAGGTGCACCATCACAGGAGAAGAAATCGGCACAGCAGGCGGAATCTAAACAAGCCACTATCCATTTCCAGGTTTAATAGAACACAAGAGAAACCCCAGAGGTTGGTCATCAACCTCTGGGGTTTTTTCGTTTTTATTCAGTTTTTCATTGAGAGGCCCTTTATGAGAGGAGGAGGAAATCAATTATAAATCTTTTATTTTATTAGAAAGATGAATACCAGCTTCTTCAATTATTCGGACGTTTGCTTGGATCTGTTTTTTCGTACCGATGATTTCTAAGGCAGCTATTGTTTCGTTTTTATGGTTTTTCACTGGTACAGCAAGAGAGGAAATGCCATAGCGGTTATCGCCGTGGCTTTCAATGTAACCGGTTGAATGCAATTGAGCGTGCAGTTTTGCAACAGTTGCTTGTTCTTGAATAAGTTCCGGGATATCGGTATCCCTTTTACTTAATAACAATACTTTTCCAGCGCTGGAATCAAGAAAAGAACATTGTTTTCCAGTGTAATAAAACTTGCTGAAAAGGGGATTGTCTACTTCAATCGCATTTAGATAAAAAGTAGACTCTTGAAAAATAATAGCTAGTGCGGATGATAAATTCGTCCTCGAGGAAATTTGTTTTAGGATGTCTTGTGACAGCTGGAATAGTTCCGAGTTATTAAGGGTTACAGACTCTAATACACGAAGGGAAATACCCAGCCGGTATTTATTGGAAAGAGAGTCTTTGACAACAAATCCTTCTGAGCGCAAAGTTGTCAGCAAGCGATGCACTGTACTTGGGGCAATCGATAATTTTTCTGCTAATTCATTCAATTTGTATTCAGGTTTCTCAACTGTAAAAATATTCATCAGCCGAAGGGCATTTTCCAGCGAAGAGTACTTCTCTTTTTGCATGCTTATTTACCTCTCAGTTCTTGGCATATACCCAAGTTTTCGGGAAATCGTATTACCGTATTTTATCAAATCGTCTATATGTCCCTGTGTAATTATTTTATCACTTGGTCCGGTTATTGAAATGGCTGCAATTACGCTTTCAGAGAAATCCATTATCGGGGCAGCGATACTTGTAAGGCCATCTGATAATTCATCGGTACTTATCGAATATCCGTTTTTCACAATCCAGTCTAAATCTTTTTTTAATTCTTCGACCGTTTTTACTGTTTTGGAACCGAATTGCTCAAAGCCATTGTCATGTATTTTTTTTAATAGATCTTGCTGTATTGTCGCAGGTTTGAAAGCTAGTAATACTTTTCCGCAACCTGTGCAATAGGCAGGATTTCGTTTTCCGATATGTGAGGCCAATCGAGTAGAAAACACACTGTCGAGTTTATCCAGATATAAAACATTTGTTTCTTCTAATATTCCAATATGAATGTTTTCGTTGTACTTTTCCAACAATTTTAATAAGACTGGCCGTGCCTCTTTGTAGATTTCCATTGTGGTGGTCAATACGCCGGATACCCGCACAATCGACAACCCGAGTCGATATTTTTTAGAAAGAGGATTTTTTTCCAAATAACCATACGCTGTTAAGGTATTGATCAGTCTTTGCGCATGGCTGATGTTTAGGGATTTTTCTTTTGCCAGTTCCGTTAAGCTCCATTCTGGAGAATGATTGGTGAAAAGCTGCAGAAGCTGCATCGCGTTTTTGACTGTATGTATGACGTATTTTTCGTCTACATTTTGTACGGTATGCAGGATGTATTTTTCCTCCATGCTACTCTTCCTCCTTTTTTGGCGAACCAGTTAATAGTAACGATTTTACTATACCTTGGATGAAATTGTTATACGCCTATAAAAATTGCATGGCGAGAAAGAGGCGCAATCATTAGCCTGATCTACATTGCTTTTAACAAAATTTTAGATTAATTAATCCTTTTTATGTCACATAGCAGAATAAGGTTATTTATAGATGACAAAGTAGTGTGCTACTATGAAGCCTATATAAAAACAGAAGATTCGAAAAGGGGTGTATATTTGGGCACTTTAAACGAAAAGCGCAGGTTAAAAAGGAGGAAGATCACTAAATTAGGTTTTTAAGCTATAGGTTAACATTTGCAAAAGATGTCAGCGCTTACATGGAACGGCACTATAAAACAAGATTGAGCAATTGATTTTTTGTACATTTTAATGCAAGGAAACAAAAGGGGAATTGTTTGTCACACAAGTGGATTCAATGATATGCCAACCGTTATAAAGCATAGAGCGATTTACCTTGAATGTTAAAAAGGGGAGATGAATTAATATGACTGTAATCAACCAATCCATTGAAAGCACCACCATTAAAAAAACGATGTTGCGCATATTGCCGTTCACGTTTATCTGTTACATCATCGCGTATCTGGATCGCGTAAATTTAGGCTTTGCTGCCTTGGAAATGAATGCAGATCTTGCATTAACTGCTGAAGTTTTTGGTCTGTTATCCGGCGTTTTCTTTATTGGATATTTCTTATTCGAAGTGCCGAGCAATCTGATCATGCACAAAGTAGGGGCAAAGCTTTGGATTGCCCGCATCATGATTACATGGGGAATCATCACGGTAGCTACAGGCTTCGTACAATCAGCTGCACATTTGTATCTGGCACGCTTTTTACTCGGGATTGCTGAGGCAGGTTTTTTCCCGGGTGTGATTCTTTACTTCACATATTGGTTCAGAAGCAAAGAAAGAGGTCGTGCTTCCTCATCTTTAATCATGGCTTTGCCGATCGGGATGATTATAGGGGCTCCGTTGTCAACTTGGATTATGGACAATATTGCCTGGAGCGGACTTGCAGGCTGGAGATGGTTGTTTATTCTGGAAGGAATTCCAGCGGTCATATTAGGGGTAATCGCGCTGTTTTACTTGAAAAACCGTCCGAGAGATGCCAAATGGTTAACGGATGAAGAAAAAGATTGGCTTGAAAATGAATTGGATAAAGAACGTCAGCACAGCCTTGCCGTAAATAAAGCGTCCAAGTCAGAAATGATCAAAGATTCGAAGGTATGGAAATTAGCTCTGATCTATTTTGCCAACTATTCCGCCATGTACGGTCTTGGCTTCTTTCTTCCAAGCATTATTAAGTCTTTTTCCACAAGTTCAACGAATCTGGAAATTGGCTGGTTATCCATTATACCGGCAATCATCGGTATTCCGGCAATGCTGCTGTTTGGATGGAGTTCCGATAAGCGAAATGAGCACAAGAAGCACTTGATCGTAAGTTTCCTCATTGCGGCAGTCGGTTTTATCGGGTGCGGGTTTGCTGATAGTACGGTGATGCTGCTTGCAGCACTTGCCTTTGCTGCAATTGGGCTCTATGGCTTTTGTGGTGCCTTCTTCTCCTTTATGACCTTGTTTTTCACGGAATCTACAGCACCGGCGGGAATCGCAATGGTCAATGCATTAGCGAGTTTAGGCGGCTTTATTGGACCCATGATTTTTGGGCAATTAGCTGTTTCAAGTGGGATGTTCTTGCTTGCTTCTTTAGCTGTTCTTGCTTGCGTGGTCCTGCTGACGTTTAAACAAGCTGGATTAAGGGTGGAAAATAATAATCTCCATACCGAAAAAATACCGGTTGCTCAAAATAAAATATAGAAACTTGATTAAAGTGTGAAGTTAAAAGCATAGCCAACTAGCTGTGCTGCAATGAACAATTCCATAAAAAAGAATGCCGAATCATTTTGAACTGCTTGTAAAAAGGATATTTAAAACTAGATGAAGGTGGGAATTTAAAATGGAAAAATTGATCATCACAGTAGCGACTACAGGAGATTTTGCAACGAAGGAGCATACGCCGTACTTGCCGACCACGCCGCAGGAAATTGCCGATTCCATTTATGAATCGTGGCAGGCAGGGGCCGCCATCGCCCATATTCACGTCCGGGACGAAGAGGGGATCCCTGCGTTGGATTTGGAGAAATACCAGGAAGTCCGGAGGCTCGTCGAGGAAAAGGGCTGCGATATCATCATCAATTTCACGACGGCCGGCGGCGAACTGAGTGATGTGACGAAACGCTTTCCAGTGGTGGCGCTGCAGCCGGAACTCGCATCGTACGATGCCGGATCGTTCAATATCGGGCCCAAAGTCTTCATCCACACGCACGGCATGCTGGAACAGCTGGCGGAAAGCATGCTGGAGCATGACGTGAAGCCTGAGCTGGAAGTGTTTGATGTCGGCATGATTGCGAATGCGATGCGCATCGCAAAACAAGGGCTGATCAAACCGCCGTTCTTCTTCCAATTCGTCTTGGGCGCCCAGGGAGGGATTCCAGCAACGCCTGAAAATTTGATGTTCATGAAGAATAGCATCCCGGAAGGGGCAATCTGGTCCGCCATTGGCGCCAGCAAAGACCAGTTGATGATCAACACGATGACCATTCTGCTGGGCGGCCATGTCCGTGTCGGAATGGAAGATGCGGTGTATTTCAAAAAAGGCGAACTCGCGACATCGAATGCCCAGTTCGTGAAGCGGATTGTGGAACTGGCGAACACACTTGGCCGCGAAGTGGCCACTCCGGATGAAGCCAGAGAAATACTGGGCTTGAAAGTAAAGAGTCCCGTAAACAGGTAAGAAGGTTAAGAATTGAAGGAGAAGGGAGTTATTGACCATGATTGTCGAATATTCGTTTAAGGTACGATGGGGAGATACGGATGCGGCCGGCATCGTCTTTTACCCAAATTTTTATAAGTGGATGGATGAAGCCACCCATGAATTTTTAGCTGGCATCGGGTTCTCCACCACCCGATTGATGGCGGAGCAGCAAACTGCTACGCCCTTACTCGAAGCGAATTGCCAATTCAAGAGACCACTTCTTTTTGAGGATGACGTCACGCTTCGCAGTGAAGTGGTGGACATGAAAGAAAAGGTCTTTACATTGAGTCACACGTTCTTTAAAGGGGAACAGCTGGTCGCCGAAGGCTACGAAGTGCGCGCGTGGACGTCGTTCCAAGGTAAACCGAAAGCGTATCCGATTCCGGAGCAAGTACGGGAGAAGATGTTGGCTGACAATGGGGAAATTGTAAGAAAGTAAGCATAGAGTGAAAAAGGGTGTCCTCAACTCATTTTGGACACCCTTTTTCAAAATCAGCAATAAAAGCTGAAATTCGTTTTACCTACATACGGACAATTAATTATAGAAGAAAAATTTTATCTTTGAAATGATTAATGTTTAAACGATTCAAAGAGGGAGGCATTTTTGTGAGCTATAAGAAGGTAATGAACTCATTTGAAGAAGCGGTACAAGATATCCGAAATGGTTCTACATTAGTAGTTGGCGGATTTGGATTGAGCGGGATTCCAGAAAAAGCGATTCAGGCGCTACGGGAGCAAGGGACGAAAGATTTAACAGTTGTCAGCAATAATTGCGGAGTGGACGATTGGGGTCTTGGGTTATTATTGGAGAACCGACAAATCAAAAAAATGGTCGCTTCGTATGTTGGTGAGAACAAATTGTTTGAACAGCAATTTTTAAGTGGGGAATTGGAAGTTGAATTGACTCCGCAGGGGACGCTGGCGGAACGGCTAAGAGCAGGTGGTGCAGGCATCCCTGGATTTTATACAGCAACAGGTGTCGGAACACCGATTGCGGAAGGCAAAGAAGTGAAAGAGTTTGATGGGAAGACTTATCTGCTGGAACGCGGAATCGTCGGAGACTTTGCACTGGTCAAAGCCTGGAAGGCAGATACGCTCGGGAATTTGGTATACCGGAAAACATCGCGTAATTTCAATCCCCTTGCCGCAATGGCCGGGAAAATCACCATTGCCGAAGTAGAAGAAATTGTCGAAGCAGGAGAACTGGATCCTAACGAAATCCATACACCGGGTATCTATGTACAACGCTTATTGCTTGGAACAAATTATCAGAAACGCATTGAGCGACGGACAGTCGTACAAGCCTAATAGTTCAAAGAATGGAGGGACTCGTCATGAAAGACATGCGACTTAAAATTGTAAAAAGAGCGGTTCAGGAAATTGAGGATGGCATGAACGTCAATCTCGGAATCGGTATGCCCACGCTCGTCGCGAATGAGATACCAAAAGATTTCAACGTCCTGCTGCAATCCGAAAACGGCCTATTGGGAATCGGGCCATATCCGGTAAAGGGCCAAGAAGATGCGGATTTGATCAATGCAGGGAAAGAAACGATTACCACTGTCCCGGGAGCTTCCTTTTTCGATAGTGCGGAATCATTTGCGATGATCCGCGGGGGCCATATTGACTTGGCCATCTTAGGCGGCATGGAAGTATCCGAACAAGGCGATTTGGCGAATTGGATGATTCCCGGGAAAATGGTGAAAGGCATGGGCGGTGCGATGGATCTTGTGAACGGAGCCAAGCGGCTGGTCGTCATCATGGACCATGTGAATAAGCATGGTGAATCGAAAATTAAAAAAGAATGCACTTTGCCGCTTACCGGGGCACAAGTGGTGGACCGGTTAATCACGGATCTGGCGGTTTTTGACTTCACGCCTGAAGGAATGGTTCTTATTGAAACCCAGAATAATGTAACGGTTGAGGAAGTAAGAGAAAAAACAGAAGCACAATTTTCAGTTTCGTCAGAACTTATAGCAGGCCATTTTAGCAGCTAAATTGCATTAATTTTAAGTGCTATTATGCATATCGAACTTTAGAACCCAACTATCTTTACGTGCAGATAGTTGGGTTTCTTATTTATCCTGCTTGTACTGGCATTCCACCAGATAAAAACGTGCTGCCATCTCTCCAACAAGAAGCTAGTGTAAATTTGTACTGAAGAAAATCGTAGTTAACAACACGGAATGCGTGTACTGACAAATTTATGTTTAGTATGTTAACATGAAATTGTACCGAACGGTAGGTACAAACATTCGTTAAGAATAGCCGTGATAAGGAAATAGTTTTCAAATAGTAAAGGTTCTCTTCACCGTTAAAAACTAATAAAGGCAATGAAACGGTACATGTTACGAATAGAGGAGTGAATAATGTGCCAAGTAGAAAGAGTGCTGATGATATTCCGATCAAACGCTTTGCTGAATGGTTACAGATTCCAGTGATGGGTGTAAGGCTGTAAAAGCTACACAGCATTTTGTAAAGGAATTAGAAGGAGATTGAAAGTGAAATACAAATGTGACTGGATAGGTGTATAAATATGTCTAAAAAGCAAGAAATAATCGCTACTGCTAGAGAGGTCATTCATTCGAAAGGTTATCAGGCAACTTCAATAAGCGACATTCTCCAGGCCGCTCAAATTGGAAAAGGGCAATTTTATCATTATTTTTCTGCTAAGCACGATCTTGGACTCGCGGTGGTCGAAGATATCATCCGAGATTGGAATGAAAATTTGCTTGTGGGCATTCTTCGAACAACAGACGAACCTAAAGCAAAGTTAAATAAAATGCTTGATTGGGCGATCAATTCCCATGCCAATATGGAAAAGAAACAAGGATGCCCAATGGGGAACTTGGCCATTGAAATGAGTGAACATGATGAAATGTTCCGTATGAAAATTCAAGCCTTCTTTGAACGTTGGGTAGTAGCAGTAGAAGCAACTTTAGACGAAATGATCATGCAAAATCAACTGGATTCTGCCATCGACACTAAAAAGAATGCGCAAGCGATGATTGCAATGCTAGAAGGAGGAATTTTGTTAATGAAAAATCAACAAGACATCCAACCCTTGATCAATGTGACTGATGTGATTCGTCAACAATATAAGCTTAGTTAATGAAATGAAGGCTGACAGGATTGAAAGATTAAGTTTTCAATGTACCGGTCGGTAGGTACAGAAATGCCTGAAGGATACAATAGAGGCAATAATATTACTTTAATTGGATGAAGGAGCTTGATGAAAATGAATAAAAAAAATGAAGAAATGACGGGGAATTCCGTCCCTAAACAGACTGCGAAAAACATGTCGCTGGATACTGGCCAAATCTCAGCCGTTGACTCTCATCCACGCAAGCGCATCTCGGTACTCGGCACAGAGATCAGCTACGTGGACACCGGTGCCGGAGATCCCATCGTTTTCCTGCATGGCAACCCCACATCGTCTTATCTGTGGCGAAATGTGATCTCCCATGTCTCCGATATCGGCCGTTGCCTTGCACCGGATTTGGTGGGCATGGGAGAATCCGGCCCAGCCCCTGACGGTGGCTACCGTTTTGCGGATCACGTGCGCTACCTCGACGCTTGGTTTGATGCGCTGGGACTGGACAGCAATGTGACTCTCGTAGTACATGACTGGGGTGGAGATCTCGGACACCACTGGGCACAGCGGCATCCCGACAGAATCAAAGCGATTGCCTACATGGAAACGCATGTCCAGCCGATGACACTGACCGATTTCCCTGAAGTTTTCGGTGCCATCCGTTCGAAAGAGGGTGAGCAGCTGGTTCTGGAAGGGAATCTCTTCATCGAGGGTGTCCTGCCACAGAGTGTGATGCGGACCCTTACCGAAGAGGAGATGGACACTTACCGGGCGCCTTACCCTACGCCGGATTCGCGGAAGCCGACCTTAGTATGGCCCCGTGAATTGCCGATTGACGGCCATCCAGCGGATGTAGTGGAGGTTGTCGAGTCCTTTGGAGCATGGCTTGCCCAGAGCTCTGTACCGAAGCTATTGGTGATTGGAGATCCTGGAGTGGTGCTGCGTGGCAGCGCGCTTGAGTTTGCCCGCAGTTGGCCGAACCAACGAGAAGTTACCGTGCGCGGAAGCCACTTCCTCCAGGAAGATTCGCCCCACGAGATTGGCACTGCCCTGCGCGACTTCTTGCTCGATTTGCCTAAGGATTCTCGTTCCTAAGGAATCAGTACGCAGAGCTGCATTTTACACAGCTGAAGAAAAAGGAGGGGAAAAGGCTCTGTTTGGGCATTTTCCCTTCCTTTTGTCCATTTTCGCATAGTTCATATTTACATGATTTCTCTGGCTTACTGAGTTATAGGTGAAGGGGAATGGGAGAGGGTGAATAGTCCATGTTGTAAATCAGGTTTAGGCATAAACAATTCTCCTTATACATTTCGTCGTTAAATTGGAAAAACCGGATTTCCTGAAGGGGAACCGGTTTTTGGTTGTTGGCAACCTATTAAAGATCGTATTTTATCGCGCCAAACCACTTGACCAAATCTGGATCACGATGATTTACGATTAGATTTTCACCTGTATCTAGTGTGCTAATTTGCTTTATATCAGCAGCATCAAGTTCGAAATCGAAAATATCGATGTTTTCAATTATACGATCTTTGTTAACAGACTTCGGAATCACCACAATCGCTCTTTGAACAAGCCAACGCAAAATGATTTGTGCGATGCTTTTTTCGTATTTATGTGCCAGCTGAAGTAACGTTTCGTTTTCGAAAATATTGTTTTTGCCTTCAGCCAGGGGACCCCATGACTCAATTTGGACATTAAATTCTTTCATAATCTTCTGGCTTTCAATTTGTTGCGTAAAGGGATGAGTTTCTACTTGATTAACCGCTGGGACAATTTCATTGTGTTGAATCAGGTCAATTAAACGGTCCGGATAGAAGTTGCTCACACCGATAGCCCGAATTTTCCCTTCTTTATATAACTCCTCTAACGCTCTCCAAGATCCATAGTAATCTCCTAATGGCTGGTGAACGAGATATAAGTCTAAATAATCCAACTGAAGTTTTTTTAAAGATTTTTCAAATGCTTCTTTTGCTTCTTTATATCCTTGCTCTTGAATGATCAATTTAGTTGTTATAAAGAGTTCTTCTCTTGGAACTCCGCTTCGTTTGATTGCTTTGCCAACTGCTTCTTCATTCAAATAGGCTGAAGCTGTATCAATTAAACGGTAGCCTGCTTCAATTGCATCACTAACTGCTTGTTCGCAAAGTGCTGCATCCTCTATCTGAAATACACCAAAACCAAGTATAGGCATCTCTACTCCATTGTTTAAAACTACTTTTTGCATGTTTATTCCTCCTAAAGTAAGTATATCCAAGCAGCCTACTGTAAATCCGTACCTATCAGCGATCATCAGAATTTACAGCTTCTACTCTATAGACTATGATTACCTTAACACCTTCGCGTAACACGAAGGCAAGAGATTTAAATCAACTTTAGAAAAAAATAAGGAGTGGTCAAGATGTACACAGTGAAAGAGGTATCTAGACTATTGGGCCTGACCGAGCATGCCGTCCGTTTCTACACGGACAAAGGTTTGGTTCCGACCCTTCAGCGCGATAAAAACAATAATCGCCTCTTCGATAAGGAATCCATCAACTGGCTGACGGGTGTAAAACACTTGAAACAATCCGGCATGTCAGTAGAGGATATCAAACGGTACGTGGATTTGTGTTTGGAAGGCCGTTCTACGATGCAAGAGCGCTACGAGATCATCATGAAACAGCAGGAGATTGCACAAGCGCAGTTAGAGGAAGCCCAACAGAGAGCCGAATACATGAAAAATAAGGCAAACCACTACCTCGATATCATTAATGGGGTCATCCCGGATGACACGAATCCAGGAGAATGGGAGTCCATAAATGCCAACCCTAGTTTAACTAAAAGGATCGGTTGATAAGTTAAAGATTCTCATACCGATATCATTTTTAAGAATTAAATAAGGGAAAGAGTTAACATTTAAAGATATGTCAGAAGTTGCTTAAAATATAAAAGAGGGAAGAGGCGGTGGTGCTTTAATCAACTTCTTTTCTCTTTTTTGTATTCAGGTATATTCGCAAATTGTTAAGTTATTCTTTGGCTGCTATAGAAGGAAAAGGTTAAAGCGACGCGAGAAAAGAGAAGAGGTTCTATTGAAAACTTGTACAGGACTCCTAAAACAAGAGAAGAGTTAGTTTACATATCATCAGATTATGAGAAGTTACTAATATATCAAAGGAGAAAGGGGTAATAGTATGTTTGTAGCTGATAAGATAGGTGCTCCGCCAGAATTGTTAGCGATGTCTGCTTACTACGACCAAGTAATCGGCAGCCCAATAACTTTTTTAAAAGCATTAAGATTGTTCTCGCAAAATAAAGGTTACTCAGTAGACTATCATACCGCTGAACTTTCTCTTGAGATGCATCCTTTAGAGGATGATTACTTTCCAGACGGTGTGAGATTTTCAGTATATGTTTCCCATGCTTAT
This sequence comes from Planococcus sp. VCh962, assembly GCF_057748275.1. Lineage (NCBI taxonomy): Bacteria > Bacillati > Bacillota > Bacilli > Caryophanales > Caryophanaceae > Planococcus > Planococcus sp. VCh962. The sequence continues at coordinate 1,013,431 of NZ_JBYLHS010000001.1, read as the reverse complement.
GAAGAAGAAGTAATTGTTAGCTACAAGGTTTTTTATAATTATCTTTCAAAAGTATGCACCCTTTATCTTGAGATGCACCGCCGGGATTCGCAGGAAGTGAAAAAAATATTGAGCGTCATCAAATTTAATTTAAATCTTAATTAAGTCTAATAAATTATGATAGCTCGAAGGACGAGGAGGAACTTGCAAAAAGTTTCCTCTTTTTTGTCCAATACAGTGTACTTTTACGAACGGTTTTTAGTGAGAAATACTTTATCAAACTTCTATCTATAAAAATAAAGAATGGTAAAATAAGTATAAAAAACGTTCATCAAAGTAGAATAATACAAGCACAAACTACTTTCTACAATTGTACTTCCCGCAATTTCTTTGCCACAGCGAAATAAACATAAAAATGAAAATTAAGGTGAATTGTTGAGTGACACACCCATATGAAAAATATGAAAACACAGAGCTATGGAGAAAAATAGATCATTTAATAGAGGAGCTGGTTGAAAATCAGGATATTGAAGAAACAACAAAAAGAGAATATATCGTTGGATACATCTGCAAAAAGCTAATAAAAACCCAAGAACCAAAATAATATAGCAAATCAAGAATTTGAATGTAACATAAGTGCAGTTAAGTTACATTCAATTTTTATTCAGAGGAGGAGAATTATTATTCTTAAAATAATTAGGACTATTTTAAATATAGTTGTAGTTGTATTTGCAGTCTATGTGCTATTGAGCCAGAATTTCACCTTATTGCCTTACGTAATGCTTACAATGGGGATTTTTATGTTGGTAGCAGGCTTTGAAAAAATTCAAAAGAATAGAAAAGAATTTTGGGGGTATATGTGTATCCTTATTTCTTTGTTTATTTTTTTTGTTTCGGTACAAGGATTGATAATGAACGCTTAAGATTTTTTTATAAGCGAATGTAACTTATTGTGAATTAAGTTACATTCAAAAGATCGCAGAAAGACAATTACGTATCGAATTATTGAGAAACCATTAGGAGGCAAAAAGCTTGAACGCATTAACTGTTCTAGGATTCGCTTGGATTTCCTTCTTCATTTATAAATGGTACTTCAAGCCTGTGAAAACCATTGGAAATGTAATTTCCCGAGGATTCTATCTCAGTCTGATCGGGATGAAAAAAAAGGAAAGGGATCTCTATTTACGGTCTTTAAATGAAATGGAATTGACTCCAGGAGAAAAAACGGACCTCCGTTTCATTTTAGGGATATGGTTTGTCAAAAACGGGGAATGTGTTAAAGCCACTTCGTTTTTTGACCTGGCTTTTCGTAATTATGAAGAAGTCTTTTATTATAAAAAAGAGTTTAATCTCGTGCTGGACTCCTATTTGGCGTGCAGGAAAACAAACGAAGCAAGAGAGTGGCTTTACTTTTTTCTAGAACGAAAAAAGTTTGATCAGAAATTTACAAAGCTTGAAAAGAAGTATGCCTTTTTACTTTAAAAATGTCTTTCATTTCAGTTTGTCCGAAAGAAAGTATCGTATTGCAAAATATTTTCGTACTTAGAAGAGTTTTATTTAAAGCATTAGGTAAAATTTTATGGTGTTTATTTCTTTTTGAGTTCTTGATCATATACTGTGAAGCTACGGCTGCAATCAAACCAGTCAGCATGATAGAGAGGCTAAAAGGAGATTCCCCATCGAAAATAAAAGAGAATCCGCCTACAGCAAGCAAAGCAACCGCAAAAGCTCTAATGAGTTTCAAAAGTATTAAAGGCATAATTCACCACTCCATCCAAAATAATTAATGACAAAGAGTAGTCCAACCCGCTCCGCAAGCCACACTCCCCCAAGGGGTAACTAGAAATCCTGCGATTCCACAATATAAGACACCAGCCCACTCACAGTTAAGAGAATTCCATAGGTCTGTTTCACCTAGGGGATGCCACATAACCAGAACTGACTCCTCCTGAGTCTCCTCTTGTTTCAATTTTTCATCTAAATCAACCGTTTTTCCAGTTAGGTAGTTTGAAACTTCTGCATGGTCTCCGACATATTGTATTTTAGCCATATCGATTAATTTCTTTCGGTCCACGTCATAAAAGACAATTAAGGCCCAGCCTTCATCCATTCCCTCAAATTCAAAAACCGAAGCGTGTACATTGAACTTTTCATAAATTTTACCGAAATATTGAGTAGTAACATGAGTATCCTTTAAATCTTTATGGTTAACGCCTTCTATCAACTTATTAACCTTAATTTTGCTGATTCAACGAATATTGTCGCCAATTGCCTTTTCAACAGTAATCTCATATTGAGCTTCGGGGTTTTCCATCTTAAATTTATAAAGAGCGTTTTTTTCAACTTAAAAGCACTGTGGTTTCCGGTGTTGCATGTAAAGCCTGCAACTTTCAGTTCTTAATTGATCAATCGTAATTCTAGAACCATTATCGCTTATGGAAGACTGCAGGCTTCGTATAAAATCGAATTCCTTTCTGTATGCAAAAGTGTACTTTTACGTACGGTTTTACTTTAAAAAATAGTAATCAAAAAATATAAAAAGAGAAAAGGAAATAAAGGGAAATTTACATAATTATAGAATTAAATATTATAGAAACCATATTAAAGAAATACAGGGGGACATTATGGGTTATATTGAAAATTTACGAAAAGTGGTTGGTCATCAACCGCTAATATTAGTTGGTGTTGCAGTAGCGGTAGTGAATGAAATGGGAGAATTTTTATTGCAGAAACGAGTGGATGGAAAATGGGGAATGCCTGGTGGATTTATCGAACTCGGAGAATCTACTGAAGAAGCTGGTAGAAGAGAAGTACTCGAAGAAACAGGAATTCAAGTTGGCAAATTAAAATTAGTTGGGGTTTTTTCAGGAAAAGAATATTATGTTAAATTGCCCAATGGAGATGAATTTTACCCGGTAACCACAGCATATGTGACAAACGAAATAAAAGGCGGTTCTTTAAAGGTGGATGGTATAGAAACAACAGAAGCGAGGTTTTTCCAAGCAAATGAACTACCTTCGGAACTGAATCCATTGATCAAAAACCTTATTAAACAGTATTCATTTTCTTTTTCATCAAATCAGTAAACAGTAATATCTTTTGAAATGAAATACACAAATCAATGCTAGATACTAGAACGTAAAATAGAAAAAATCAGTATTAATAAGAGTTTACATATCACCACGTAAGTTACATTCAAAATGTGTATTTATCAATATAAGGAAGAAATTGAGTATCTTCAGTGGCTGAAAGAGAAAACAACTGATTATCCAGATGGCTTCGTTGACGTTGAAGAAGATGGAGAATTGATTGGCCAACTCGAATTATCGATTCGAGAATATGAAGGGAAACGTAGTGGCTATGTAAATCTCTATTATTTGGTTATTGAAAATCGAGGAAAAGGTAAAGGGAAAGAGTTGCACGCTTATGCAAAAGAATTTTTCAAAATCGACGTGTAAAAGAATTTCATTTACGGGTAGCGCCAACTAATATCCCAGCCATCAAGTTTTATCATAAGCTTGGCATGTAAGAATTAGGTCCGGAAGTTGATGGGAAATTAATCCGGATGAAGGGAAGTATATAAGAGAGTGTTTTCATATCTGAATTAAAGGTTTGGTTTTTTTGCATAGTTGAGAGTGCACGTGGTGGAAGGAAGGCTTTTCTACGTCTTATTAATCCTTTAAACAGACAGAGGTGAACAAATGTATTTAGAACTTCTATTTGGCTTTATCGTACTTTTAGTTCTGCTTGGATTTTATACAATAAACTTATACATACCTCAAAAGAGAAAAATAAAATATTTTATCTCTTTCTGCTTCTTTATCGCTGGCTTAATGGGCTGGATGTATATTTGGTTTGGAAATGGATGGTTAATAGCAGGTATTGTTAGTTCTGCATTTTTACTATTAGCAGTATTCTCATTCGTTATTGCATTTAGTTTAGATTTTATAGCTGACAAAAGATTAAAGCACTTCAAGTAACTGATTTTATTGTTAAAAATGAATGTAACTTATTAGCAATCAAGTTACATTCAGATCAAATTTGTAAAAGCTTTTATCGACTTGCAGCACTGGGAAACTCTTTGGTAATTCATCAGGAAATATACTTGTAAATCCATTTTTTTCGTAAAATCGATGGGCAGCTAGAAATTGCGGAGTCGTTCCGAGATAAATTGCTTGAACTGATTTTTCTTCGGCCCATTTAATGGCACTTTCTAATAAAAGACTAGCCGTTTTAAATGTTGATCCTCGAAACTCTTTGTCTACAAACATCTTTCGTAATGCTACTTGGTTCCCTCCGATATCCAAAAGGCTGATCGTACCAACCACTTTGTCGTTATAAATAGCTATCCAAAAGTTGCCATTGCCTGTCTGATAAAAATCTTCGATGGCAAACAAGTCGGGTTGATCGTCTTTTGTTATTGGAATGTTATATTCTTTTTGTTGTATTTGAAGAATTAGATCGACCACTTGAATCTGATGTTCATTACCGTATTCTTTTACCACTGGACTATTATTCATAATTTACTCCCCCAATAAAATAGTTTCATTTTGTTTCTAAATCGTGTGATTTTATTGTACCAATTTATTCCATAGAGTTTTCAAAAGACTAGTCCATAAGATTTTAGAGTCAAAATTGTGAAGTCCATAGCTTACTTATCAAAACTTATCGAGGGAAGGAGCTTCATCCTTCTCTTTTTCGTTCGTTTAAGCCTACTTTTACGAATGGTTATATTTTCGGAATTATCTAGAGCGATTATATTAGGCTATGTTGGAGAAGGACATGAATTTGAAGAATAAATCTGAAGAATTTACCTTCTTCTATTTAGAATTAATATGTATTTTTTTGAGTTTACTGTCAATCTCCATTAATAAGCTAAAGATGATAGATAGTAAAGTAACTATGATTAAGCCCACGGATATTATTAAACCGTCATTATAATCTGTTAATCCAAATGCCCCTAAGATAAAAAAGAATACGATACTCAGAAATAAAGTTATTAATGCGCTAGCGAAATACTTCATAAATTCATCTCCTTCTTAAATTATCTAATTGTTCTTACTAGATGAATTAATTATATATCTAAGATTAAATTATGTATAACTCGATTTATCGGAAGTGTACTTTTACGAACACTTATACCTAGATTTGAATATATTTGATGAGTGACTAGAGTGTCCTGAAATAGTTGGGTGAAAGCAGAGCATTCAGCAAAAAGTAAACAGTAGCGAGAAAAAGTTGGAGATAAAATGTAACATATACATTCTTTATTGCAATTTATATGTTGCATTTTATTGGTGGAGGTTAGTTGATGAATAATCAAGTAAAAGTTGGGCGTGTAAAAGTGGGAATGACACAACAAGAACTAGCTGATGCAGTTGGGATTACGAGGCAAACAGTAAGTTTAATCGAAAAAGGGAAATACAATCCATCATTGAAGCTGTGCCTGCAAATTTGCTATGTGGTAAATGCCGGATTGGATGAAATCTTTTGGGTGGAAAAGGAGGACTTCGAATGAAAAAGATAACCGATGAACGCCTAATTTTAAGAAATCTACAGCACATCAGGAGTGCCTATTTCGTACAGACTTTTGGTATTCTGTTGATACTGGGCTATGAACTTATTAGAGGTGGCCTGGAAGGTATGCGAGGCAATCCAGTGTGGGCCGTGTTTATGGTTACGACGATTGTCTATGCGTATTTGTCGATGAGTACAAGTGTAGAACACGAGACAGAAAATCGGAGTCCGAAAAAATCGTTGATGATTGGTTTGGTCGTCCTTACTGTTATAGCAGCAGGAGTGACAGTTTTCACCTCGATTACTCCAGGATTCGACTGGCTGGATGATCTTATGATCGGCGGAATTTTATTTGTCTGCGGCGTCATTCCGTTCATCTACCTTTATCGATTAAGGGTTAAGAGAGCAATGGAACTAGAAGACAAATAATGAATGTAACTTAAGTGCAGTTAAGTTACATTCAGAAATAAAAAGAAGAACCCCTCAAAATCGAAGGATTCCTTCTCTAAAAAGATGTGAAGTTTTGAAAAAGTGAAATAGTCAAAATTACAGTTGATAAAGTACCTAGAGCTGTAAAAGTTATTATATTTCGGTTGTTTTGCTTTTCTGAAGGTTTACTAAGTTCATAGATTACTGAAATCCAGATAGGTATCGATACTAGAGGAATAATGCTCATAGTCATATTCAACATCTCATTTTTGGAATATTTTAACTTAATTACTACCTTAACATAAAAACCCATTTTTCGGAGTTCTACATCCGATAAATTTTAAAGGTTTTTATTTAGAAGTGAATGTAACTTAATAGTAAGTAAGTTACATTCAGATTCCTAATTCCAATAGACTTTGAAGAGCAAGAAGAGAAAGTGAATTTGCTAGAAAAAATGTTACATTCAAAAGTCTGTTCTGTAAGGTTTTAAAATCGTAATTTCGAATGGATAAGAGTTTACCTATCATGAATTTATCGGTAGGGAAGAAGCTAAATAAGCTTTTTCCCTTTTTTGGGGTTTGTGTAAGTATATTTTTACGAACGGATTGAAAAGTATTGAATGCATTGGAATACAACCAGACAGAAAAACGCTGCCTAAAGGCAGCGTCAATAAATATCTTCATTCATCTTGGTAAGCAAGTCATCCTTATCCAGAAATCGCATCTTCTCAATTTTTCCTTCTTTAGAAGCAATGGCTTCACCTTCGAACGAATACGGTTGGACTTCTCCTTTTGTGTTTTTGTAGTCCACTTGGAAAGTAAATTGATACTTTTTCGGATTATTTTCGTTCTGGCCGATCTTAATATTCGACGCTGTCAGGTTATAGTCGCCATCAAAACCACTGTACATAAAAGCAGGTGTGGCATTTAAAAAATTGTCATAGCCATTTTCTGTGAAATAAGCAGCATAGGTCTCCGCCATATAGTTCATATAATTTTTCCATACCGGTGTTTTCTGTAGCGTATCAAACTCTTCTTGAGTTGTCGCATTGCTTTGAGCTTCCATAGCAGCTTCCCATAATTCTTTATACTTTTCGTCTGGCCCGTTGAATTCCTCTTCAATGACAGCTTGAATGGTTTCTTTGCTTTTTTCGGCATCTACCTCTTCGCTTCCTGACAAGGCAGGTTCTTCCTCCGGGGTATTTCCTGTTCCTGTTGTTAACCCACCATCTTCTTGAAGGATGTTTTGCGAAAGGAAAATGATTCCGGCCACTAAAAGGATCGAGCACAGGACTAAACTGGAGGTGAATTTAAAGCCCTTGAAAAACCGGGTTTTGGATTCCTGTTTATCCAAGTTCGATAAAATCCGAGAGTGCAGCCTTGCTTTATGATTCTGGCTCCAAATGATATCCTGATCCAATTGTTTCCACTGATTGTCTAATGCCGTATGAGTGCCATCAGTTTTTTTCATGGATAATTCCCTCCTTGTTTAACTGTTTTTCCAATGTGGAAAGGGCTCGGGAAAGGGTGTTTTTCACTTTACTTTCGGACCAATTTAAAATTTCTCCGGTTTCTTGTATACTGAACTCCCTTATTTTTCTCAGGATGATGACTTCACGATATGGACTTTTTAGCTGGCTTAATGCCTGATAAAGTTCTGTGGAATCCTCTCTAATCTCCACTATTCCTTCAGGTACACTGCTTGTACTTTTTCCGAGTAATACCAGCTCCTTTAACAGCTCCAGGGGCTTTTGCTTACGAATATAATCAATGGTAAGATTGTGGGCAATGCGAAAAAGCCAGGTTTTCGGATTTGCCTTTCGTTCAAAGCTGTCATAATACCGGAATGCTTTAATAAACGTCTCTTGTGTTAAATCCTCCGCCTGTTGATGATCACGGACCATCAGCAAGATATACCTGAATATGGAATCACCATGCTGCTGATACCACTCAGTGATTTCGCTTTTTCTCTCGCTGGTCAAGGAATCTCGCCCCCTCATTTATGGTTTCTACTTGTTAGACGTAATTAAAAAACAAAAGTCGTGTTTTTGGAATTTATTTTCATTTTTCTCACGTGTAAGCAAAGTATACAAGAAGAATAGGTTTACATATGAGGGATTATCAGAAGTTGTTTACATACAAAGGAATAGAAGATGCTAATCAAATCGCATCTTCTATCCCTTTTCGTCTGGAAAAGTGTACTTTTACGAACGCTTTTTAAAATTATTAAACTTCGATTTTCATCAAATAAGTTTTAGCTCCAGAGAACATAAAGACTTTATACTTTAAAACTCTATAACTCTTTGAGTTACACTCGTTAAGACTTTAGTAGATTCAATTACGTTATCTTCAAATTCCAAACTGTGGTTTGTATCTTTGATTATCTCTAGTTGTAAATGAGGATTTTTTTGCAGCATTTCTACTTTTTCGCTATTATAATTCGGATCTTGATCACCAATGAAACACAGAGTATTTTCTTTGTTGTTTAGCAACGAATGATAGACATCGTCTCGTTGCCATAACGGTGTAAACCAGATTGATTTTGCTGAATGGAAAGAGGGAGATGTTAAAAGGTGAGCCATAGGGATGGTTCCGATTGATTTTGCAACGAAATAGAACTTTGTATAATGATTTTCAATTAGTATCTCATCAATGACTGCCCTGACATCTTCAGTAATATCCTCTTCACTTAATGAAGCCAGCACTTCTTCTGAGTAATGGTAGTTCGCTTGCAGCACATCAATTCCTCTACTAAATAAAGCTTGGGTTGTGTAATGGAGGAGTGGTGCCTGTGAAGTATAGTCAAGGCCTGGTAAAATAATTGCCAACTCTGTGCTTTTCACTTCGTGCTTGTAAAAAGAGTATGGGATATTGCGGTTATGAGAATTTACACTGCTTTTTATTATTGCCATTTTTCCACCCCATAATAGATTTTACTAATTATACCGTGAGTTTAAATTTTCAATTTTTTCAAGTTTTCTTCGTCTGAAAAGAAAATCCACTACCAAGATAAGTATAATATTCAAATCCAACTCGATTTACATATCAATGGTTATCAGAAGTAATAGGTATTCTAATAGCAATACACAAAGGAGAAAGCCTTGCTGATCAGCCTTGCTTTCTCCTTTTGTCTGTGCATCTGTACTTTTACGAACGCTTATAATGACTTTAATCTTATATTTAGGAAATAGAGGAAAGGTAAATTATGTTAAACTTATAATAGTCAGAAAATTTTTATATTAAATGAGTCTAAGGGAAATAGGCTAATATAGCGATTTAGGATTGAGGAAGACTCTAATTCAAGATCATTACAAAAATGATTACTTTGTTTGATTATGGAGTTGTTTAGATGGTTAATGGCATAGTTAAAAAAATGCCATCAACGCAAAGCAGAAAATCCACTTAACAAAGAGGAGGAGTGGTTATGATGAATTCAGGAATGATGGATAGCTTAATTTTGAGCGTTCCAATTATTGTTTTAGCCTTTGCTTGTGTCGGGATTGTTTGGAGCGTTTTGAAAAAAAGAAAATACTTAATTGGATTTGTATTCCTTCTCTTAGGCGCAGGAATTCATTACGGGGGTCTGTACGTAGGAAAATGGGAAGGAATGGGCATATCTTTATTCTTTGGTGGGGGAATGGTTCTTCTTGGTATATTAACTCTGCTAATTATCTTTGTTTATTCTAAGTTGATGGCAGCTAATTAAACAAACTGGGCTTTAGTGGAAGAAGCCCAATAGAAAAAAGAAGAACTTCCATGAAATTGGAGTTCTTTTTCGTTTGTAATATCACCACTTTATCGGAAGACAAGAAATTCGAGTAGAACTTTCTTGTCTTTTTAGTTTGCAGAAATGCACATTTAAGAACGCTTCAAAAATGGATCACTCAGTTTGAATATGCTAAAAGAAATTTTTTGATTTTATTGTTCTTCAAAATAATACCTTGCATTATTAAGTACTAATATTTATAGTAAAATGGGAGGTGAGCGAAGTGGAGGTGAATAAAGAGGTTTTAAAAGGGCATATTGACACGTTGATTCTGTCTTTATTGCAGAACAAGGATATGTACGGCTATGAATTAGCCAAAGTAGTAAGAGAAAAAAGTGAAAACCAGTTTGAATTAAAGGAAGGTACGCTTTATCTGTCGTTAAAGCGATTAGAAAAAAATAAATGGATTGAATCCTACTGGGGCGATGAACAAGGGCCAGGAGGAAGACGAAAATATTACAGACTGACGCCGTTAGGTGAAGAAGGTTTTGAAGAAAAGCAAAAAGAATGGCAGTTTTTAAAAAAAATAATCGATTCATTTTTGGAAAGGAGTAAAAGCAAGTGAAACAAATAGACAATTTTGTGGATTCGTTATACGAGAGTGTAAGTGGCAAAGAGGCAAAAGAATTGAAAGAAGAAATGCGGACCCATCTATTGGAAGCGGTTCACGATTTGAAACAAGAAGGGAAATCAGAAGAAGAAGCGATAAAGATAGCCATCGAACGCTTTGGAGATGACAGTCTGAGAACAAATGGGGAAGCAAAGAATTCCAAGCATCAACGGAATTTCCTTAAATACCTCTTTCGTTTGGCGCTATTCACCCTTTTGCTGGCAGCTATTTCATTTCTGTGGGTGGATAAGGCATCGGATGCATACCGTCAATCCGTGGAAACGGCAGGTCTTGACATCATTGCTATTGCTGATAGTGATGGAAATGCAGTGATTGATGAAAAAGAAAACGAACAAATAGCCGCCGTAATTGAACAATTCAATGAAAAATACGAGACGCTGATTTTTGCCAGTTTGTTTTACGAAGAAGAAGTCGATGGGAAAGGACCAATAGAGCCGGAGGTTCTTAATCGGGACTTTACAGAAGCCGAGTATCTTTTTCCGGAAAATGCGACGGAAGAACCTCTACACAGTGGCATATTAAGTTTTGGTGAAAAAGGATGGTTAGTGAAAATGAGTTTCTTTGATCATCAAAGAGAAAAATATCACTTGATCCCTGTGGCGTTTTTCACTCTTTCAATTGCCCTTTTGGTTATCTACACTATTTTTAAAATCTACCATCGCAAAACTTTGAAATTGCATTAAAGCAGTGTTTTTATGACGATCTAAGAACCTTTTTCAATCTGAAAAACGGTTATACATACCGTATTTGCTATTGCACTTATCAATAAACACGATGATTTGGGATGGAAAAGAGCTGAAGATTAGAACCGCAACTGAAAAACACAAGCTTGCATTCAAATCGCATGAAAAAAGCCGATTTATACGTTTGAAGAAAACGAAAGAAGCTGAAGATGCTAGAAAAATAAGCAAGGAAGTGCATCTTATGTCGACATATGACTGCATTATCGGAAGACAAGAAACTTTAGTAAGAGTTTCTTGTCTTTTTCGTTTGAGTGTACTTTTACGAACGGTTAGTTTAAAAAACTAATAAATTCAGTAAACCTCTATTGGTGATGCACATATTCTTGTAGTAATACTTACAAAAATTGTATAATTATAAACGTAATAAAAAGAAAATTATGAAAAATTGGAGGGTTTGAAATGTGGGAGCAAAGAATGATTGAGACGGAGAGAGGGCCTTTTGAAATCTTTGAAAAAGGAGAAGGAGAACCTTTAGCGGTGACCCATCTTTATAGTGAATTCAATAAACGCGGGAACTCGATGGCCAACCCATTTACTTCCTATTATCGAGTCTATTTGATCAACCTTAGGGGAGCTGGTAAATCTGTTAAAGCAACTACTAATGAGGAATACAGGATGGATGAAACTTTAATGGATATTGAGGCGATAAGAAAATCACTCAATTATAAGAGATGGACTTTTGCCGGACATTCTACTGGTGGGATGCTGGCGCTCAAGTATGCCATTAATCATCCGTCTTCCTTAACGAAAATCATTGCCGGTGGAGCTGCAGCAAGCTATGAATATGGTAGCGATGAGAACAGCATCTATTGCAGCAAAAATCCCAATTTCAATCGAATCGTTGAAATTATGGAAATGTTGAATGAGCCAGAAACTCCAACTGAAATCCGACAAAAAATTGGCTATGAGTGGGCATTAATGTCTTATCTCTCGGAGGAAAAACTTAAAGCAGCCATGAAGAAGCCGAATAGCGGTAAAACAGTCGGACCTCGTTTAGATTATTTCAGCAAGATGGAATATCCTACCTATGATATACGAGAGCAGTTAAAAGAAGTTCAGATTCCTAGTTTTATCTATTCAGGAAAATTTGATGCCCAATGCCCTTTGAAATTCGGAGAAGAAATTGCACAATTAATCCCAAATGCTAAGCTGACTGTGTTTGAAGAAAGCAATCACAATCCTTTTTCTGAAGAAGAAGATAAATTCAATGAATTCGTTAAAGAAACCTTAGAAGTGAATCGCTTACCAAGAAGAATAAAAGAATAATATTAGATTACATATCTGGAATTATCAGAAGTAGCTTGAATGTAAAGGAGAGAAGTGGGACGAATGAAGCACAACTTTTCTCTTTTTGTCTGCAAGAGTGTATTTTTACGAGCGCTCTATAAGATTAAGCATAGAGAATAGGCCGTTAGATTTTCTTTATCAAAAGAAATACAGAAATTCCAGTAACAGAGCAACTGATGTCCTAAGTGACAGGTTAAAACAAGAAGGAGGGATGAATGATGACTTCCTACCAAATAAAGAAACTAAGAACCGAAGATTACTACAAATGCAGTAACATTTGGGAAATGGAAAAGAATCCAACAATGACTGAAGGTTTTTATGACGAAATAGTAAATGGAAACCGAATTACTTTTATTTATTTAGAGAATAACGAGTTTATAGGGGAAGGTTCTTTGGTTCTTCAAAACCATGATCCGGACTACACCATCCCGGGGAAACGAATTTATCTGTCTCGTATGATTGTTAAAGACGAGCATCGGAATCGTGGCATAGGTGGCATTCTTGTAGATTATTTGATTGATCATGCCAAAAAGCTTGGATATGAGGAAATCACACTCGGTGTAGACACAGATAACCTGAACGCATGGCATCTCTATGGTAAGAAAGGTTTTACAACGGTCTTATATCTTGGCGAAGATGGATACGGGGAATATGTAAAACTCCTCAAAAAACTAACTTAAAGTTTGTTTTTCATTTTTCGAACCAAATCTTCTCAGTAGAAGAACGAAGTTCACAAATCCTCATTTACCAGAAGCTGCTTGAAGGCGGAGGCGGTGGGAGGGAAGAGGCTGAACACAGGGAGTAATGTGCTCTGTTGCGACCGGTAAATGAGGACACTGCTTCTGCAAGGTGGAACAGCTAAGTCTTATAGGGTCCTGTTGATTTAATTTTCTAATAAAATCACCTTAAGGAATGACAAATGATGGAGGGTCGTCATGAGGACCAAAAAGATAGCTGAGGGGCTTTTGATTAGCTTGATCTTAAGCGGGATGGTCGGTTGTTCAAATGAATATCAAGTGGATTTCGTATTTGAAGGAATTATCCAAGAAAAACTCATCGAAGAAGAAACTCTTGTTGTAAAAGAAGAGGGCGGAGAAGATGCGGGCAGAAGAGAAGGGAATCGCTACGAGATACCCATCGAGGGTATAGGCAAATACAAGGTGGGCCAAAAGTTAAGAATAATCGTGTCGTCAAATACGGAGGCGGATATCTGGGATGTGGACCAGATGAAATTTTAAATAGAGACCGTGGAAAAGAAGAACGTTGACGCGGGCTTATAGGAAGATGCTTTTTTTCCTGTTCGAACGTTGAAAGATCTGCTCCAAAACGCAGCCCATTGACCGCCGGAGGAATGACCACGGGCAGAAGGAGAAGGGAAATGAACATCAGAAAAGCCACTTTTTTGGACGCAAGGGGAATAGCGCAAGTTCATGTGGATAGCTGGAGGACTACGTATCGAAACCTCGTTCCGGACGACTACTTGAAACAGCTGACATACGGTGCCAGGGAACAATTATGGCAACAGAATCTTGAAAATGGCGATGTCTTTGTCGCAGAAGACGAAGAGGGAGAAATCATCGGTTTTGCGGACGGCGGCAAAGAAAGGACGGGGAACTATGACAAGCTGGACGGTGAAGTCTATTCCATCTACATACGACAAGAGCATCAATCCCGAGGCGTCGGCAAATTGCTGCTAAAAGAAGTGGTCAACGGTTTGAAGAACCAAGGCCTGAATTCGATGCTCATCTGGGTGTTGAAGGAGAATCGCTCTTGCGGGTTTTATGAAAAGATGGGCGGCAAGGTGGTGGACAGCCAATCACTGGAAATCTCAGGCAAACGGTTGATCGAAGTCGCATATGGATGGGAAGACCTCGCCATAATAAAATGACTCATCCCTAAATTTCTAAAGAGTTGTGAATTAAGTTACATTCAACAGCTGATAAATTAGTAATATAATTTGAAGAAGCGGATTTTTATGAATTATTCTGCACTGCTTCAATACCAAGGCTATCTTTATTTGAATTCATTGTTTGAACCCGAAGACAACGCCTTTATCGTGGATATTGACTGTTGAAATACCTGGAACTCCAATTGGTGAGAATGATACTTTTTCGTCGTATGACGCCTTTGATGTGGATGAAACCCTCCACATTCTTCAAGTTGAATTTGATTGGTACATTGCTTATTCGGTTCTAAACGAGAGTTTCACTGCTTTGGACAAGTACGAGTTTTATGAAGGGCGAGGTTTTTCGCTTTATTCAAAATCCCGATACATTGACTTTATTGAGATCGAGACCACAGCTGACGAGGTGCGTCCTGGGCCATACAAACATTACGGAATAAATGCTTTAAATTACACGATTGATGTGATATCGACGGAACCTCTAAGGATTTCCGTCATACAAAGAGATGTTCAACAAAAGTAATTTGCCTAGATTTATATAAGGATTTCGAGTGTAACTTATTATAAATTAAGTTACATTCAGAACTCATATTTTAATGAAACCGAAGAGTTGCAAGAGAAAGTGAATTTGCTAGAAAAATAATACATTCAATTTGCTGTTCTGCAAGACCTTAAAAATGGATTTTCGAGAGCTATGTGTTTACATATCAGGAATTATTATGAAGAAAAGTTTGATTAGGCAAGATAAGAAAGCAGAGGAAACACACTCTTTTTTAAGAGCAGCCCTCTGCTTTTTATATCCTTTATTCTTTTTACAACGACTCCATTATGAAGGTTTTCTATCCGTCCGTTTCAGAAAAATAACGGTGAACAATGCTAGGACGCCAATCGTCACTGATAAAATAGTGAATTTAGCCGACAGGAAAGGGTCCCAGACCGGGGGTTGGAACAGGAAGACGTGTGGCCACGGCATGTATTCGCCCAGGGTCACCACTTCAAGAACCGTGAAAATGAGCACCACCGTAAGTGCAATCTCGATGTTCTTGATCCAGACAATCAGGGAGGTGCCTAAAAACAGATAAAACAGCAGCAGCAAAAAGAAATGGAGAAAGTTCACTAACGACAGGTCCTCAATGCCGTATTTCAGGACAAAAGCGGCACTTAGCAACAGGACGCCGACGGCATTCACGAAATAGTAGCGGATAAAGTCTACTGGGAATCGCTTGGCGTAATAAGGAACCAAGGTTTCCTGTGCGCCTTCCTCATACATTTCGCTTAGGCGGTACATGAGCCACCAACTGGAGAAGGGGATGAACACCCCTTGGATGATGATCAGGTTGTTGTAGATCCCGGTCTCTTCCCTTGGGAAGAAGAGAATGAAAATCAAGGCGATCATAAACACGAGGACCGGGACGAAAAAGGTCAAGCCCATCGTTTTCCGGTCAAATCGGAAGGATTGGTAAATGCTTTCCATGAAGTCTTTCATCGGCCCATTCCTTTGACGACAGCCAGATAGCCATCCACCAATCGGGGTTCGACGGATGTTGCACCGCTTTCGCTTTTCGTTGAAAAGACCCGAATGTTCATCCCGTTGCTTTCCTCTGTGATTTGCACCACTTCTTTTTGGTTCATGATGGCGTCCAAGTCGTTCGGCGCAACTTGGTATTCCCATACCTGTCCGCTGGCGTGAGCTTTCAGTTCTGCCGGCGAGCCTTCAAATAACACACGGCCTTCTTTCAACACGCCGATTTTCGTGCATAAAAATTCGATATCTTCCACAATGTGCGAGGATATGACGACGGTCCGTTCTGTTCCGAGATTGCGGAGAAGGTTCCGGAAGCGAATCCGTTCCTCGATGTCCAGCCCTGCCGTCGGTTCATCGAAAAGGAGAATTGAGGGGTTTCCCATCAGCAATTGGGCAATTCCTACCCGTTTCCGCATGCCGCCGGAAAGCTCGATCATCTTTTTGTTTTCGTGTCCCTGAAGATTCACTTGTTTGATGACTTGCCGGACTTTCAATTGCCGTTCTTGTTTGTTCATCATCCCTTGCAGCATCGCAATGTGGTCCAACGCTTCTTCCAAACCGATGTTGGGGTAGACCATGAAGTCCTGCGGCAAATAGCCAATCAACGTATTCTGTTTGACGTACTTGCCTTTGCGGTAATTTTCCCCGTTCATTTCCACCTGGCCGGCATTCAGGGAAATCAGGCTCGACAGGATTTTCATCAACGTCGTCTTCCCGGCGCCATTCGGGCCGATCAAGCCGTAGATCCCTTCTATCTGCAACGAGACATCCGACAGAATGTGATGCTTTTTCATCCGCTTCGACACGCCATTAATCGTTATCATCTTTTTCCTCCCTTGAATTCTTCTAGGAGCTGTGCGGGTTTTAGCCAGCTGCCGGACACCTGCTCCATTTCCGTGTACCACAGAACCAGAAATTCTTTTTGCTCGTTTTTCTTCAGTGAATAGAAGTCCGCGTAAATTTGGGCGATCACCGCTTGGATTTCCTCTGGGTGTTTCTCCATGACCGCAAAAGAAGGCACAATGGGTGGGCTGAAACCCGGATCCAATATGAGACCTGTTTCCTCTTGTAAAAGAAGTGTGAGCATTTCATTGAAGACCAGGATCTGTTCGGGTGACATCCCGATCCGTTCATCGTGATTCCACAGCACAGCATTCAGGTGAATGCCCGGGATCTCATGAGTAGCAGAACTGATATTCAAATGGTTGCCACTTAAGAACAGCAAATGATCGCTGCTCAAGTAACCGGTATACCATTCCTGCCGGAGTGCCAGCAACGCGATTTGGTCCGGTAATTTTTTATAATCCAAGTGGAACATTTCCAGCAATTCCTGATGGACGCGAGCCAAAGATGGTTCGAAAATCTTCCAATCGGCGGAAATGTCGGACCAGGAATTGGGATGGAGGACGGTTTGTTCACCCAATTCCGTCTCCGTCAGCATGCCGCCAAGTACGGTCACGCCGCCGGCCACTTCACCGCTGTAGCGGTTTTCCCCGTCTGCCGTCAGATTGGTGTAAAGCGGCAACTCGCCTTCCACAGTAAGGGTGTACGGAATCAGCTGATCCGTTTGGACGGAGAGAATGTCCACCCCTTCGCCGGTTATCGTGTCGAACGCGAAAGGTGCATGGCTCGTTTTGGCGGGAATCCAGCTGAATGCATTCGGCAGGAACAGGTAGTCTTCTGAGACTGGCACCAGCGCCGAATCGTTCAGGTCATAGGAGAACGTCATTATATCGTTTAAGCGCTCCGCATTCCGTTCCACCAAGACAAAATCGCCTTGAGTCGTAAACGGCAGAGGTTGTCCCTGTTGGTCCGTCACCTGGGTGACTTCAAACGCATGATAGAGGACGAAGCCAAGGGTCTTTGTCCGGATATCCGAGAGGGTCACGGTGGTTTGAGCCGTGACGGGACCATGGGCATCCAACTGGATGGCGTAATCCTCCACATGGTACTGCAGGTAGGCCGTCTCCATCTCGTCGTGTCCATCCTTGTAATAGTGGGCTTCCGCTTCCAAGTCCGCAAAGCTGAAGGCCAATTTGCCGCCGTTAAAAATGTGCGGGAAAAGGAGGGCATTTGCCAGGATCAGCGAAAGGGATAAGGCCGTCAGCGTCATTTTTTCCCGAACAGTCCGGGTGGTTTTCATCAACGTCAGGAAAATGAGAACCACAACCGCCACGATCCAAAAAACGATCTTCGCGTAAGCAGCGAGTGACACATTGTATCCCAGTAAATCGATGAAAGGGGAGTCGCTGCTCAACGGGCCGATATAGAGCAAGCTTTCCAGGTCCGAGAAGGCGATTTGATGGAAATACCGGTGAAAAAGGGTGGTGTTCATCGGACCAATCGCCAACCAGATGACGATCATGAAGACCAGCCCCAACTTGTTTTTGCCAAATAGCAGCGCCGTCAGGATCCCCAACCCAAAAGCCAACAGGAAAGGCAGGTACCAGTAAACGATCGTGTAGGAAGCGCTTTGCGTATAGAAAGATGAAAACGGGATGCCGGAAAGGTGGAAATAGCTGAAGAGCAGGACGACCTGCAATCCGATCGAAACAGCCGTAAACAAGGCATGGGAGCAGAATAAGGCGCCGATTTTCAGCAGCGTGACACGGAAAGCCCCGAGGAACAGGTTACTGGCGCCAAAGCGAAATTCGTTGGAGAAGGCCCGGTAAAAATAGACGATCAGCAGCAACAGGACGGCTTGCACAATCATCATCATCTCGCCGACAAAGCTGCCGTAACGCATATAGTCGAAGACTTCATTGCGATTGACCACAAAACGGGTCAGCAGCATCCCAACCATAAAGATTAGGGTTCCCATGTAGAAAGGGCTTTTCACTAATTGCTTGGAATAAAAGACAAAAAGGTTCAGGAATAACTTCATAACCAGGCGACACCTGCGCTTTCTTAGAAATCTACCGAAATGCAATGATTTATAGTCGGATGCTGGAAAGTGCCAATCGGTCCAGCAGCGATGAAGAGGTGACGATTCTAGTTGTTTTCAAAATTCTTCGCTTTAGTCCTGTTCTTCGCTTATTCTCTCTAGGTCTTATTCTCCTGCTTCACACTCTCTACATCATGTTGGTTATTGACGTAAAAATCAATATTTTTCTAAAAATGAGATAGAATAGGAAGTTGAAACGGACACTTTAAAATGTTCTAGCAGATAAATTGACCTTATGTTGATATGTATTTTGATTAATCTCTAGTTTGCCAATCCCCATTTATTTGAAGCTACTTGAATATGAAGGGTAAGAAGCGGACGATTCTCTCTTTATCATTTGTCACCTTAGGTGCTATTGCAAATGCACAATAGTTTTTATATAATTTATAATTATCTGTAAAAATATACGAAACGAGGTTTTGATTGGATATGATGACATTCATTAATCGCTGAATAATATTCAAGAAAATTTATATGATAAAAGGAAAGCTAAGGGCACACTCTTAGTTCTATTTTCCATCCCCTTTTACTTAGAGCGATTAGAAGACATTATATCTTTCAAAATCAAATTTGATGTTATTTGAGGTTATTTTTTAGCGGGGCAGATGAAGCATTGATCTATGAATCGTTGAAAGAGTCCCATGAAGAAAACAGGATGGATAAAGCACTGGGATTTATCCAGTCGGCGCAATTTATCGTCATGGTGGTCGTCCTCATCTTGGGTGCCATACTGGCAAAAGATTTAACCAATGAGCAGTTTGTGCTGCTGATTGCATTGGGCATCGTTTTTCAGTCCATTCAAATTGGTTTGCTGTTTTTCGTCAAAAACCCTGCCACTCAAGGCAACTACCGTGACAAACCTTTCAATCAAGTGAAAGAAGGGGTGCTAGCGATAAAGAGGACGCCCCAAGTATTATGGATGTTCTTGAATATTACGCTGGTCTTCATTCCGACGGCCGCGATATTTGATAATTTTGGTGACAAACTGCTCAGCGATGCGGAGTTACCCGTTTATTTGATGGGATTTGTCTTTGCGGGGCTCGCCATTTTCAGCTTTTTTATCTCCCGGTCGATCGGCTGGATCACGTCTCGTTTTTCCCGGATTACGGTATTGTATGTAACGGGTGGAATGGGTGTAGCGGGCTTGCTATTAGTTGCTTATTACCGGGAAACGCTCTGGATGTTACTCATCATTATGGTACTTCTTCGCTTTGTGCGCACGGTTCGCTATCCGATATACGCAAAGTTAGCCAACGACATCATTCCATCTCATGTAAGAGCCATCACGATCTCACTGCTGTCCATTATTGACTCGGTTTGTGACTTGATTATTTTCAGCAGCATAGCAGGAATAGCGGTGTTTGGATTTGAAAAAATGTTTTTAGCATGTGCTGCTGTCGCGTTAGTCGGAAGTTTACTTCCGATAAAACCTGTCACTGCACAAAGGGAATCGAAAATTAATATGCAGTTTCAAAGCAGGTAATTCGTTTGCATATCAGGAATTTCGAGAAACGGCATGAATACAAAGGGAGAGAAGAGGCTGTTCGAAGCCCATCTTCTCTCCCTTTGGTCTGTGAACCTGTACGTTTACGGATGCTTGCTGTTGTTAAAAATATAGATTCTACTTGGAAGGGAAAGAGAACATGTTAACCAATAAAGATTGCATGCTAAGTTACAAGAGTTCCACTGCCGAACTTGAAGCGAGCGGAACGGAAACTGCCATCGTATCGGTAGGGGCGACCGAACAATTCGGTCCTTACCTTCCGATGCATTTGGACACGTTGATTGCCGAGAAATATGCGGCGGCTTTCGGGGAAGCATTAAATGCCTATGTACTGCCGACCCTTCCTTTCAACACTTCCGAAGAACATGCAAACTGCAAAGGGACCATTACGGTCAGTCCGGCGGTCCTAACCGCCATGCTGGAGGAAATCATCGTGAATTTAGCCCGGCAAGGATTCAAGAAGTTTGTGTTGTGCAACGGTCACGGCGGAGCCTATTGGGAATCAGCGTTTGTAAAACAAATCAACTTTAAGTACCCTCATTTGGTTCTAATCACGACCCATCGCCATCTCGCTTGGGAAGAAGCTTTGCAGCACTCGGGATTGCAAGGCCTAGATGAAATGCATGCCGGCTTATTGTCTGTAAGTACAGCCATGTGGCTTTGCCCGGATTTAGTCGAATTAAAACCCATGGGGTCTGATGTGCCACGAGAGAACAAAAAATTTGCAGATTATATCTTCTGGGACAAATTAACGGAAGACGGGTGTTGGGGTAAATTTGAAGATGACAAATACACTTCAGCGCAGCTGGCTGAAATAGGAGAAAAATTTTGGACTTTTTATATCGGCAAGAGAAGCGAAAATTTGAAAACCATACTTGACGATGCATTTAGAAGGAAGATGTCGTAATAGCAGCTCAGTGCTTTTTAGACAGAATATGGAGTATAAAAGTTTACATATTGGTAGTTATCAGAAGGAGTAATTATTCTAACGTTACTTGAATTGTATTGTAAAAATATACGAAAAAATGTTGAAGATAACAATAACCAATCACACCTATGATTGATTTATTACTTGCTGTAAAAAAATTGAATTACAAGGAGCACGATGATGAAAGACCCGCGGATACAAAGGCTGGCTAACTTGTTGGTTAACCACTCCATTAAGGTGCAGCCAAACGAACATATACTGATACAAGCCGTCACAGAAATCGACATCGGGATGGTGAAAGCCCTGATCATTGAAATCCACAAAGCCGGTGGGTTTGTCCATACCGATCTACGGAATGCGGAGGTTACAAGACAGCTCGTTCTTGGGGGGACGAAAGAGCAGTTTGAAGTTCTAGCCGAATGGGAAATAGATCGCTTAAAGAAGATGGATGGCTACATCAATTTAAGAAGCCCCTTGAACTCCTCGGAGCTTTCGGATATCTCGAGCGATCAAATGGCGCTTTACGGGAAGACCTATGGTAAGTTGCAATCAGAAGCAATTTACACGAAAAAATGGGTGACGACAAGTCTTCCTAATGCTGCGATGGCGCAGGAAGCCAAAATGAGTACTGAAGCTTTTGAGGATTTTTACTTTGAAATCTGCACCTTTGATTATAAAAAGCTTTCGGAAGCCATGAATCCGTTGAAAGAATACATGGAAAAAACCAAACTGGTAGAAATCAAGGGACCGGAAACGGACCTTTCTTTTTCCGTTGAGGGAATCGGCGTCATCAAAGGCGATGGAATCGATAACATACCCGATGGGGAACTCTATACAGCTCCAATCAGGAATTCTGTAAATGGCCGGATTACCTTCAATACGCCATCTACCTTGCATGGAGTCGTATTCGAGAATATTTCCTTAACTTTTGAAAATGGAAAAGTCATAAAAGCGAGTGCCAATCATACGGAGAAATTGAATGACATCTTGAATACAGACGAAGGCGCACGCTATGTCGGTGAATTTGCCTTGGCCTTTAATCCGAAAGTACAATTTCCGATGAACAATACGTTATTTGATGAAAAAATTGATGGGAGCTTTCATCTGGCTTTAGGCAGTTGTTTTGATGAAGCGGATAATGGCAATCAATCAGCGATTCATTGGGATTTGATTTCGATACAGCGCGCGGACTATGGCGGAGGGGAAATTTATTTTGATGGCACGCTGATCCGGAAAGATGGTCACTTTGTGCTGCCACTTTTAAGTGGACTAAACCCAGAAAAACTCTTGGAAGAATAGAAACTACTGTACTGAATGACTAGTTCACATATCATGAATTAAAGGAAGTAAGAAAGATTGGTTTTTTTTCATCATATAGAAAACTATCGGAAAGGAACAGTTGATGGGTTATACCAAAAATAGGAAATATATAATAGAAAATAAATTTCATAAAAAGGAGGAACCGTATGCCTAAAATGGACAATATGTTAGCAATTCTATGGATGCTTCGTTCAGGTGAAAAAGTTACTGCAAAACAAATTTCAGAAAAGTTGGAGATGAACATAAGAACTGTGTATCGGTATATTGATACAATTTCAACAAGCGGCGTACCGATCATTTCAGAACCTGGACATAACGGTGGGTATACTTTATTGAACAATTTTATTGAGGCGCCTCTTTTTTTTGATTTTGAGGAGCAAACTTCCCTAGTTCACGCTGCTGTTTTTGCAGCAGAAGCCGGCTATTATGGCGGCGAAGCACTGAATAGGGCCATTTCAAAACTAAATAACTACTCCAATCAAGAACAGGAAACAAAGATAAATCAACATTTAACGAGTCTTGAAGTAATCAGCCGATCAGATTCATTTTCTATGGAACTTTTTTTGAAGGAGTTGGAGCAGGCCGTAGCTGACGGACACTCCGTAAAGATTCTTTATCTTAAAAGTGGCGCAAAGCAATTAAATGATAGATTGGTTGATCCGTACAGAATCATCTATTGGAATAATAAGTGGTATGTGATTGGATTTTGTCATCTTAGGAATGATATCCGTAGTTTTAGAGTAGATCGAATTGAAAGTCTTGTGCTAACCGAACATAGGTTTAACCGGCCAGATAATTTTTCAGCACGTGACTTTTTTATAAAAAATCTTCTTCCTACTCTAAAAGATAAGGAAGGGATTATTCCATTGGTTCTTACTGGGGATAAAAGTGTACTGGATGATATATGCCAACATTGGTTTTTAGGACATTATTTACAAGAACGGACTTCAAATCAAGCAATTTTTCTGCTTGAAAAAGATGTGATCCATACATATGTACCTTATTTACTTTTACCTTACAATAAAACCATTAAAGTAATTGAGCCAATATGTCTTAAGAAAAAACTTGTTGAAGTTCTGTCGGAATTAATTAAATTTTATGAAGTATGATACCTTCCCTGACGCTAGCTGTCAGGGAAGGTATTTTATAATTACAGTATCAATTGTGATTGGAGTGTTATTGGATGCAAACAAAAAAAGTTTTTCTATATGTATTTAATACAATGTCGGACTGGGAATATGGATATCTAATGGCTGAACTAAACTCAGGAAGATATTTCAAAAAAGATGTAGCACCTTTAAAAGTAATTACAATAGGAGCTAATAAAGAAATGATTACTACGATGGGAGGACTGAGCATAAAACCG
The DNA here is from genome assembly GCF_057748275.1 of Planococcus sp. VCh962. Taxonomy (NCBI): domain Bacteria; kingdom Bacillati; phylum Bacillota; class Bacilli; order Caryophanales; family Caryophanaceae; genus Planococcus; species Planococcus sp. VCh962. The sequence continues at coordinate 989,590 of NZ_JBYLHS010000001.1, read as the reverse complement.
GATATTTCCCTTGAAGAATGTACTCTTGAAAGCAAAGATCTTTTAATTTTACCGGGAGGAACTACTTGGAATGAAGAAATTCATCAACCTATGTTGGAAAGAATTGGCCAGGCTCTAAAGCTTGGCACTGTTGTTGCTGCAATTTGTGGTGCAATCGAGGGCCTCGCGAATATGGGATACTTAGATACCAGAAAGCATACAAGCAATAACTTGGAATATACTAAAATGGTCTGTCCAAATTACCAAGGAGAAAAGTTCTATGAGATGCAACCTGCGGTATCTGATGCGAATTTAGTTACTGCATCAGGAATAGCTCCACTAGAACTTGCAAGGGAAGTACTGAAAAAATTAGATGTCTTTACACCCGATGCATTACATTCATGGTACAACCTAAATAAGACTCATAAATCCGAATACTTCTTCCAGTTAATGAATTCAATAAATAAATGAAGCAACTGAAAAGCTCAATTTCTCTATGTTGATTTGTAGAGAATTGGGCTTTTTAATTTAGGATTTCCTTATCATTGTAAATCCGAATTTTCCTGACGCCACCCCATGTAGACCATAGTTAGTTAACATATGTGGGATTATCGGTAAGGAAGAGTCTTCATAGAAAGGCCCTTCCTTTTTTCGTTCGTTAAGTGAACTTCTACGAACGTTTTCATGTGTATGAAAACCGCATCAAATTTTTAGAATATTAGAAACAAAAAGTAGGCTGAATACGTTACTATCATGACGATGATTTTCCATTCTTTATAATAAGGAGGAAGAAGATGGATTCTTATCAATCGACGTATCAGGCAGGCAATGCCAACATTGGATGGAGTGCAGAAGTGCAGCGCTTGAAAATGCAAGCGATGATGGGATGGGTGAAGGAGTTCCGGAACCTGCAGTGGTTTGGCTTACAGGACGGGATGAGCATACTCGAAGTCGGCTGTGGTCCGGGCTTCGTCACGGAACAACTGGCCAAACGAATGCCGAGTAGTCCGATCACCGGACTGGATCTGGACGGGGATATGCTAAGACATGCGACAGGGTTGTTGGATGAACAAACGCAACAAAACGTAGAGTTTGTCCAAGCTTCGGTATATGATACCGGACTTCCGGACAGCAGCTATGATTTTGTCGTGGCCCGTATGCTCTTTCTTCATCTGCTCAAGCCGAATGAAGCAGTTCTCGAACTGCAGCGCGTATTGAAGCCAGGTGGAAAATTGGTCATTATCGATATCGATGATGGCATCTTTGGAATCGTTCAGCCGGACATTGACGGGTTCCAGTCCATCGCTCGAAAATTCACCGAGATGCAAGGCAAAGCCGGAGGAAACCGGCTCATTGGGCGTACCCTGCCACGCCTCTTGGAAAAAACGGGATTTACGGAAATCGAGTTGGAAACGGTGGCTGTCCATAGTGATCTGTCAGGAGTCGAAGGGTTTCAAATCCAATTTGATGCCAGTCGGTTCGAAGGCTTTTACCGGAATGGCATCTTGAGCGAGAGCGAATACTCGGCAATCCGAAATGTGGCGAATCAGTTGGTGGAAGATCCGGATGCCTATGCGATGATGATTTTTGTGATGGCGTGCGGAGTGAAAAGATAGAAGGCACCATGAGAAAAAAACTTGGGGTGCTTTCTGACAGCTTAGGGGGATATAATGAAAATATTTATTTTTGATATGGATGGCACACTGTTTCAAACCGATAAGATATTGGAACTGGCACTCAGCGATACATTTGTCCGGTTGAGAACGTTGAACCTATGGGATGCGGGGACGCCGATTGAGAAATACCGGCGAATCATGGGCGTTCCACTGTCGAAAGTTTGGGAGGAGCTATTGCCGAATCACTCACTTGAAATACGGGAAGATGCCAATGCCTATTTCCATGAACGGTTGATCCAGCACATTGAAAGTGGAAACGGGGCGTTGTATCCGAATGTGGAAAAGTTGTTTACGCACTTAAAGAGCGAAGGAAATGCCATCTACATAGCCAGTAATGGCTTAACTGCCTATTTGGCTGCCATTGTGGCATTCTACCGGCTGGACCAATGGGTGACCGAAACATTCAGCATTCAGCAAATTCCTTCCTTGGATAAAGGGGAACTGGTTCGAACAATCGTTGAGAAGTATGGGATTGAAGGCGGGGCTGTCATAGGTGATCGGTTATCCGATATTCATGCCGCAAAAAGGAATGGCTTAACGGCTGTCGGATGCCGGTTCGATTTTGCGCAGGAAGAGGAACTCGTCCAATCAGATTTCGTCATTGAGGATTTGGCCGAACTGATCGATCTGTTGCCTGTATTGCCTGTCTAATGTTTGATTCACCTAAAAATGGATGTAACGTTTCAATCTTTTTGCTTATGGCAGAATTTCAAAATAGAATAGCCAAACCTCTTAACATTTTGGAAAAAAGTTCATCTTAAAAAGAAATACAATGGAGGCGTAATTATGTGGTTCCTATTAGGACTTATCGCTATAGCAGCAACTTGTATAAATCTTTATCTGTATGCAACAGGCAAAGAGTATAAATTGGCGATGGCAATGGGGTTATCCTTTACAACACTGTCAGTTGTTGCAGATTATAGCATGGTGTCCAATTGGGTAAAGGCGGAAGATTGGTCTGCTTTATTAGATGTAGTGCCTACGATGGCAGCAGCGTTATGGGTTCTGGCGATACTGTCGATTTTGTTAAATCTAACTCCTATCTTTTTAGAACTGAAAAACAAAAACTAATTACCTATGGTGCCATCATTTATATAATTAGAGATGATCAGATAAATCGCTAAGTATAACTGACGAGGTGTTTTAGTTAAAGAAGCAAATGAAAATATAGAAAGGGGAGAGATGGCAAATCAAAGCTAATTTTTCTCTTTTTTTTTATGTGAAAGACTTTTGTATACGGTTATCCTAATTAACATCTATTCTTTTCATCAGTAAATCTTAAATAAAAATAGGGGGAGTTTTATTTTGAGTACGTTTATTTATATGGTTAGGCATGGCGAGTCGCCAAAGGAAGGAAATGAGAGAACAAGAGGGTTAACGGAAAAAGGTCAAACTGATGCTCAACAAGTCGCTGCAATATTGAAAGACGAAGAAATTGATGCTGTCATTTCAAGTCCATACTTACGTTCGATATTAACTATTGAAAAATTAGCTCAACAAATAGGGAAAGAAGTGTTGGTATTCGAAGAATTAAAAGAAAGAAAATTTTCCTCAGAAAATAAGCGAGTCTCCGATAAGGAATTGCTTCCCCTATTAGAGAAGTCGTTTTTAGAGCCGAATTACGCTTTAGAGGGAGGGGAATCAAATGTTGAGTGTCAAAAAAGAGCTGTGAAAGTATTAAAAGAATTGTTAAATACATACAAAGAGAAAAAAGTTGCAATAGGTACTCATGGAGCCGTAATGACGTTAATGATGGGCTTTTATGACCACAAATACGATTTAAATTTCTTACAGAATACATCTAAACCCGATATCTATAAAATGGAATTCGAAGGACATGAACTACTGAGTGTTCAAAGGTTATGGAGTGAAAGTATGGGAGCTGATCATTAGAGCTCCTTTACTGCATTTGCAGTAATCATCTAACTACAGTCTAAAAATTACAGAAAGGTGCGATGAAATGGGATTTTGGTATTTGTTATTACTCTTTATAGGCATTTCTTTTCTTGTAATAGGAGCTTTAAAGAAAGATGTTTTGCTTGCTACTAAAATTGTCATAATGCTGTTCGTGCTTGGAGTCTTCTTTATTGTGGGCTCACTATTTATGCTTATGCCCGGTAGTGATGAAATCATTTCTAAACTTTTAGAGCAAAATTAGTAAGAAGTAAGTTGAAATAAGGTTTACATGTCATGACGTTATCGGAAGGGAAGAATCTTTACATGAAGTTTCTTTCCTTTTTTGTTCGTCCAACTGTTCTTTTACAAACGCTTTAACAGAGTAAGATTATAGATATTTTTTCGATGTCAAAGGAACGTGAATTTCCAGTTCCACTATAGTGAGTGGAAATCATCTATTTTATACAGAAAATCTTATTCCGTTGATTCAAGTAATTTATATCAGCTGCTAATAATTATTTAGGAAGTGTTCTAATTTGCCAGTAAAGAGTAGAAAGCGAAGATTTCCAAGGCGGACAATGTGTTCATTGCAGAGACTATAGTGTCAACAAAAAGCATCTTCGATTAAATGCAGAAAATGAAGTGTAGGTTTTTTCGTCGAAACTTACAGGCGGGAAAAACGGCATGATTTCATAATGAAAATGGCGCAACAAGCAGGACTAATTTTCGAGAAATACTTTACTCCATACAGTCCGCAGTATGGAGTATGGCCAACTATTTATTATCTGCTTTCTGCCGAATCTCGGAATTCAAAGGATAAGGAAGTAAAATCCGGTAAATTGAAGAGAAACTTGTTAGCTTCAGGAGCTATTAACTCAAGAATGAACGGGTAGAGAAGGAGTAAAGAAGAAATGGAGGAATAGAAGTGGAAACGTTTTACTTTATAGCAGGGATTCTCTTGCTGACAGCAGGAATCCTAGATTTTTTATGGACTACACTGTGGGTAGACGGGGGAGCCGGTCCAATTACCGATCGGTTGACCACCGCAATGTGGAAGAGTTTGAAGAGATTGAGCAAAAAAATGCCGAAACTCCTCAGCCTTTCCGGCCCGCTCATCATCACGATGACCCTTATGTTGTGGATTTTAATGCTATGGATGGGCTGGACGCTCATATTTGCAGGAAGCGAAAGCTCCATATCGGATTCAACAGACAATGAACCGATTTCATGGGTGGAAAGGATTTACTACACCGGCTATATCATCATTACATTAGGAAATGGGGAATACAGCCCGAAGGAAGGGGGATGGCAATTGGCTTCTATCCTCGCCTCCGGAACCGGAATGCTGCTCATTACGATGAGTGTCACTTATATACTCTCCGTTCTCAATTCTGTAACCCAACAGCGGTCATTTGCCGACAGCATCTCGGCCATGGGGAAAAGCGGCGAAGAAATGGTTATCAATTCTTGGAATGGCAAAGACTTTCGAAATGTGGATCTGCTTCTCAATACATTTGCCTCACAATTGGCCAGTCTCGCAGTACAAAAAAAAGCGTATCCAATTCTCCAGTATTACTACAGTGAAAATTCCCAAAAAGCGATAGCACCGGCATTGGCACAACTGGATGATGCATTAACAATTTATCGATATGGCATTCCGAAAGAAAATGTGCCAAATCACTTGCTGCTGCAACAGGTTCGCTCGGGCATAGACAGCTATCTGAATACATTCCAGCCCGCTTCTGAAAGACCTGATGATGAATTACCGCCCCGTATCAGTCTAACTGTAATTCAGGCAGCCGATTTACCCACAACTGCCAATGAAGCTTTTGAGGCTGCAGTCGCTACTCTCGAAAAACGGCGAAGAAAATTACTGCGATTGATTCGAGAAGATGTCAGAGAATGGCCATCAGAAAAAAGAGAAAAGTAGAATACCGGCAAAGCATATATGAAAGCCGTTTTCGTTACTATGTTCAGTACTTTCACGCAGGTTATTCCTTTCATCGGCATTCCACTATGTCTGGTCTTGCGCCAAAAGCGGATAGGTTTTTATTTCCAAACAAGAAGTCGGTGATGACTAAAGTAAGTGATGGAATCAAAGATCCTAAAAAGATTTTGATCCAAAAAGAGGATACTTCTCTCCTAAAAAGAAAGGACGACAACTTTTATGATTCAGAAGACGAAATGCGACTTTGGCGATTCCACATCATTTTCCTGATAATAAACCGATCAAAAGCTACTGTCTAAGTACAGCGTGGTTTTGATTTCTTTACTGTAAGGAAAATATTCTCTTCAGCTCTTGAGACTAACAGGTAGACATTTAAAGGCTATTATCCCTGATTTCGGGTAAGTAAAAATAAGGATCAAATGAAGAGAGGATGTTGAATCGTGGGAAATACTACTTTAAACGCTTTAATCCTTAATTGTACTTTAAAAAAGAGCCCGGAAACCTCGAATACAGATGCACTCATTAATGAGGTCGTAAAGTATTTTGATTTGGAAGGGGTTTCCACAGAAATTGTTCGGCTGGCTGATTACAATATTGCACATGCCATGGCGATTGATGCAGGGGAAGGAGACGAGTGGCCCCAAATTTACGAGAAGATACTGGATGCGGATATCTTGATTATTGGAACGCCTATCTGGATGGGGGAAAAAAGCAGTTATGCCACCAAAGCCATTGAACGGATTTATGCAGCAAGCAGCGAAACCAACAAAAAAGGACAATACATTTACTATAACCGGGTTGGCGGAGCGATTGTGACCGGAAACGAAGATGGCGGAAAAGACAGTGCAAAATCCATCCTATATGCACTTTCTCATATGGGATTCATGGTGCCGCCAAACGCAGATACTTACTGGGTAGGGCCGGCTGGCCCCGGCCCTTCTTTTATTGAGGCAGAGGGAAATCAGAATGATTTCACCATGCAGCATGCAAAAATCATGGCCTATAATTTAATTCATTTTGCTAGACACTTTAAAATGAATCCGATACCTGCCGAAGGAAACATCATTGAACAACCCGATTAAAAAGTAATAGTTGAAAAGTAACATATTGTTAATTGAGTCCATTAAAAAAGCGTTTAAAAGGGGGAATGAGTTGTGCCGTCAGTTGTTGTAGAGGAATCGCTTCTCTTTATTATTCCATTCAAGGACATGGACCTCCGATCATTTTCATCATCCTTCTGTAAGGGAACATCAAGGTTTCATGCATCTGGATAGATTCGCGAGATTCTATCAAGTATCTTGCTCGATCTTCCCGGTCATGGAAAAGTTCAAAAAGAAAGAAGGAATTAAGCATTTCAAATTTGGCAGATAATCTATGTGAATTATTAAATGCTCTTATAGTAAAGAGAGCGGTATTGTGAGTTTCCTTCTTAATGGATATTAAAACTTTATGAATCTAAAGTTATTAAACTATAGTTTACGCAACATCACTTACAGAAGTAGTTGGCATATTAGAGGGAAGGAGAAGAATGCCTGACTTGCCGAATGGCGGAAAGGACCGCTTCTCAGAAATCGCCCGTCTTTTTATAGTCTGTAATAGGATGAACCGGAAAAGGCATTTTTCCGAAAATCAATAAAGGAGAAAGTGCCGAGTGCACTTTCTCCTTTTTCTACTTGTTCTTTTTATGAATTTCCACCGTTGCTGTTTTGTCCGCCTTTGCGGCCAGCTTCCTCTTTGCTCATCTTGCCTTCGCCGGAATAGTTTCCGCCGCTGTTGCTGTTCTGTCCGCCTTTTGATCCGATTTCTTCGTAGAATTCCTTGCCGTGGCTCTCAGATGTTGCTTGTCCGCCTTTTTGGCCAATCTCTTCGTAGAACTCTTGATCATGGTTTTGCGAAGTTGCTTCGCCGCCTAAGCGACCTGCTTCTTCTCGGCTCATTTTGTTATCATCGTTTTGGTTTGCCATGTCCAATTCCTCCTTAAATCGTAGTAGCTTACACCTCTTCGATTCCCGCTTACTTCTCTTCAAAACACCTTTTGAGCAGTTGTAAACAACTTGTAATATTTTCCACCTTCTATCAAGTGATTTTACTTGTCAAGCCAAGAGAAAGTTTTATGTAGCCCATCAAATTCTATCAAGGCCTGGCTTTTAATCCGTTTTATGCTCCAGCCGTTTCTGGCATTTTGAGACGGTCCCGGCATTTCGATTCCTATTTTTCCTCTGTGGGCTGGCTACTGCTCAAGCATAGCGAAAGCTGTTGCCAATCGCTCCGCAAAATCTTCTAGACGCTCCAACGATTCTATACATATACTGTCGAGGTGTGGGTTAACCCGTTGCTATTGCCGGTAATAGGGAGGAAATGTAACGCCGTGTTCGCTTAAAGCACAAAAGAAGGCCGGAAATTCTTCAGGAAGCAGGAAAATCTGTGCTTTATTTAAGGCAGTTCCATTCCGCTGGAGCTTTTCAAACGAAATATCGTGGTCAAATTTACAAGTGAAGCATCGATTGGCTGAAAGGATTTGCAACGTTCTTTTCTTTCTGACGATGATTTGTCCTGCCTGTTACTCAATGTCCGCATCTAAAAGACGAGCCACACTTTTCACTGCAGCCGCCAAGTCATTTTTTACTTTCTCCATAAGGTTTCCATCTTTCCGGTTTCGTTTCATAAACCTTCCAATATCAAAATTTCTCCATTTCCAAACGCCGTCAAATTAAATTGGAGTGCTGCAGATTCCAGCATTTTTCCAGAAAAGATTTTTGTTTCGGGTGTTGAACATAAAGCTCGCGGTTCGTGGAACTGCAGAACTTTTTCCATCATAAAACGGCCGATGCCTTCGTTGCGGAAAGAAGGGGGAACAGCGATATGTTGAACAGCGAAAAGCTGATCTGACAGTTCAATCCCGATCAATCCTACAAAATCGTCTTCCTGCTTCAACAGGTACAGCTACAAATCTGCATTCTCTTCGTATTCTTTTATTATTTGCTGCACTTGGTTTCTTTCGTATTCCTTAAACATAGACGACAACAAGTCCATGGCAATTTTTTCATAAGGTTTTTTGTATGGGGTTAGTACCATCGACAATTCCTCCTATATTCAAACCCTTGGTGCTTTTTCGGTATGGAGATGGCGAACACGCTTAAAAAGCAATCTAAACCAATGGCTCGAACCGCCAAACTTCAATTTTTAAGTGTTCCGAAAACGCAAAAATCCCGAAAAGAGCTTTACACTCTTTTCGGGGTTATCACCAGCGCTATTAGCTGGCCTACTTGAACGCATTCTATATTCCCGAGTCATGGGATAAACATTTTATTGAGCAAATAGTTGCCCAATTACACTTTTGTCGCTTGGATGGGTCAATGATACTGCCTGTGGTATACAAATTCAGGAAAATCGGTTTTCATCGTACACAACGGATTTTTATTTCCTATAAAGGGAAGTAAAATCGTCTGTCTTAGGAAAAATTTGTACAATTATTTGCGGCTTGGCGAATCCTGTTCCAAGACAAAAACGACATAGCCCACATCCTGGTCAAAATTCCAATCCATAAACGTTTCCTGGATTTTCTGCTTTAGTGCCTCTTGTAATCCGACTTTTTCAAGCAGGGTCCGCTCCAGCGGACGTTTGGCCAACTTTAAGACCTCAGTGTACCCTTCAGCGATCAAGGCCTTCTCGATCCCGACCAAAATATCCACCCGCTTCACGAGCAGCGTCCGGTTGCTGAGCCAATAGCTTTCAATCCGGCCCGGCTTTCGTTCCGCTTCTTCATGCACTTGTTCGATTTTCTGATGAAAGCGTTCTTTCTCTTGCTTATGTTGCCATGCCAGCTCTTCTTGTTCCGGCTTTTCTTCCATGATTCCGAGTAATAGCCCGGTCTCCAATTCAAGATTCCAATCGGCATATAGTTCCGTGAATTCCAACTTTGTTATGTTCCGAAGCTCTTCGAGAATGCGGGGTTTTAGGTCATTCAGTAACAAGTCTCTTGTTTCCAAGACCCGTTTCCGTTCATTTTGCTTAAGCAGGGTTTTCTCGATTGGGCTGATGACTCCCCTGAAGTGAATGGTGATGAAAGGCCGGGCAATCGTGACATAAACGGAAGTGGGGCCTTTCCCAAAATGGTTCCGCAGGATAGTTGAAACATACCCGCCTATTTCTGCTTGGATGGTTCTTTCTTTCGGCATAGCTAACAGCTCCTTCCCAGCCCAATGAGAGCCAGTCTTTTACTATAAGGATAAATTGTGTAATGGCGGTTTTAGGTTGGCCGCTTTTCCAGCATCAGGACCATGTAACTGAAGTCCTGTTGGAAATTCCAATCCACAAAGAGATCCTGGACTGGGCTGTTCAGCAACGATTCCAGGTTGAACAGCTTGGTGATCCGGTGTTCCAAGGGCCGCTTGGCCAAACGCAATTCTTCGATGACTCCGTTTTGAACCAGGTTTTTTTCGATATCCACAAGAATGCCGATGCGCTCAATCAACAGGATTTGGTCGCTCAACCAATAAAAAATTGTCTGATCCGGCTTCTTTTGGGTGCGAATGCTATTCAAGAGAATGATTTCCTTCAAGGTCTCCTGATCTACGGCTTCCGGCCAAGACCATTCGTCCGGCACCTGACCTTTTTCCAAAGGGATGATCAGCAATCCACTCTTTTTTTCTAAATTCCAATCGGCATACAACGCTGTCAGCGGCTGGCCGATGTATTCTTGAAGCCCCGTCAAGAGCTCAACCGTTAAAGAATGGAACATTAAGTCCCGCGTTTCAAGCACACGGTTCCATTCCCGGCGTTCCACGAACATCTTTTCAGCCGGCAATAGAAATCCTGCCAAGTGGATGAGAAGAAACGGGGGAGTCAGGATGACGGATACGTTATCCGGCTTCTCGCCGAAATGTTCTTCTAAAAATTGTTCAGCGTATTGAGAAATAAGGGTTCTGACATTCTGTTGGTGGGTCATTAGAGAAACTCCTTTCGAAACAAATTATAGGGGCATGTTACAGGCAGGAAGAATTAGTATGCTTCCCCAATCCCCGTTCCATTTAGCTGGCTGAACAGTGAAACCTTGCTTCGCCACATTTATGCTGCCTATATAAAAAAACGCCAAAAAGAAAAGTACTTTCTTTTTGGCGTTACTGCCAGCACTATTGTCTGGAATACCCTGCCCGCTTATATTTTTTTATACCCAAAAGGTTAGTGGCTTGTTTCAGTATTCTTGTACTATTGAAGAAACTATACCGTTTATTCTGAATGATGTAAAGAAAACCTCATTACTACTGCTTCTTAATCGATTTGCTTCCTTTTCTATTTTTGGCTATAAATTAACCGAAAAATTTAAGATTATAATGGAAAAAGGGGGAAAGTTTAAACTCCAATCTTCATCCTCGATAACGGCTTTTATGTTTCAACAGCGGGAATTTTATCCGCTTTTAATTTCCTTTTCGAACGCCGTCTTTATTTTCTGTGTAATCTTTGATAAAAAACCCATTCGTTTCAGACCATTCCGCATACAAAATATCTTGGACACTGGAATATCCTTCATTTCGCAATTCATCGTATAGCCATTCTTTTGATTTTCCAACATATTTCAAGATCTCTTCGTTAATTTTGCCGTCATCCACAAACAAAAAGTTCAGCGATTCATCGGCCGGTTCCAATTGGAGCATCTGCGGAGTGACATTTTCGAACTTTGAATATTTTCTTAAGCTAATGGTGCCGCCGGGTTCCAAATATAAGTCGCGGACTTCCCGCAAAGAAAAGACTCCATGTTCCCGAAGCATGGTTCGCAGTTGTTCCATTTCCAGGTGGTTGGCTTCCAGTTCCTTTATATTGAATTCGCCATTTTGGATCAGAATGGATGTCTCGCCTTTGAGGAAAACACGGATCCGGTCGTATTTCTTCGATAACCGTTCCATAACAAACAGCATGATTCCCCATAAAGCAACGGCATACCAAACATGAAGGGGATTAACCTGGTCATCGTAGATGCTTTCTTCCAAAATGCCTCCCAGAACAATCGAGTAAATGAAATCAAAAGGGGTAAGCTGGGACATCTCTTTTTTCCCGAGCAGGCGCGTCACAACCAGCAAGGCAATTAAACCGAAAAACAGCTTCAAAGCAATCTCCATGTACATCATTGCGTTCCCTCCTCCACTTATGGATCGGTGATTGTTCAATTCCTTAAATTAAAAAAAGATGAACTTGTGTTAGTTAAAATATTTATCAACCATACCCCTTTTATGCACTTTGTTAACCGATTGGATAACTGCCTATTTTTTAAGTGTGTCATCAAAAAAGTGACCTATGTCCATCGTGTAATGTGCCTATGGTCTTTTTATCCTGCCATTAAATGTGGGGGAGAAGTTCGATGTTGAAATGATATAAAGAGCCCGTACTAAAAAGATAGGAAAGAGTGTGAGAAGTAAGCGATAGGAGAAGCATTCCTTGAATGATGGGAACGGAGGAGAGCATTACAGAGGGCCTTTATAATGTAAGGCGAGTAAAACGATAGAACGCAAATATCTGTCATTAAGGCTTCAAACTGCAAAGAAATTGGCAAAACAAAATGTAGCGCTTTCATGAAGTGGAATCTGTAGCTGCATTTACTGGAATCTGGAGACAATTATTTATAAGTTTAGAACAGGACATTTTGGAAGGAACCAAGGATTTTTCATTTTCTTTCTGGTGCTCCTATTACACTATTTTTGTTGTTTTGGCTTTATCATTTTATAAAAGGAATATCTTATATCCCATGGCAGTATTCTTATATCTGGGAAAAACAGGTATATTTTTATCTTTGCTGATTTTGTTTACGTCATTTACGCCGTCACGTTCTGATTCCTAAAGAAGTAGAACTGACCGCTAAATAAGGGTAGTCTCTGCATACCAAGTCTTAATATTGAAATTGGAAATATTTTCAATGTAAAGCACTTTAATACTAAGAACTGAATGTAACTTGTTGTGAATTAAGTTACATTCAAATTCAGCGTTAAGGAAATTTATATGCTCTAGGTTACACTGCTTTTTTGTATTTTCGATACTTATAAACTAGCGAAATCAACATGCCTATAGTTACGATTATTGGTAAATAAAATTTAACGAATAAACCACCTTCATACATGTAAGCGGCAACATATAAAAACCCTAACGCCAATACACCTGTCCAAAGTGACCGAATAAATTTCTCTCTATCCGACAGATGCCAGTAAAAAAATTTCATGTTTATCGCCTCCTTTAAATATTTAAATAATCCTTAAACTTTTTAAGTCTTTTATTAATTAATATACTGTTTGATTTCCAACTAAGTTTCATTTTTTCAAAAAAGAGGAACTTTAACGAAAAGTTTGCAGAATTTTTAATGTAACTTATTAGCAATTAAGTTACATTAAAAACATTTATTCCATTGAACTTTGAAGAGGTGTAAGAGAAATTGAAGTTCATAGAGAAAATGTTACATTCAAAAGCTGTTCACTATAGTTTTAAAACTGAAAGTTGGAGTAGGTACGAATTTACATTTCAGGAATTATCAGAAGCAGTTTAAATACAAAGGGAGAGAAGAGTGCAAGAAATAGTCTTTGCTTCTCTCCTTTTTATTTTTGCAAGAATGCACTTTTATGATCGTTTGTTTAAAAGAAGTAGAACGAGAAAAACAATTAAAGGTGCCTGACGCTTCTGCAAGCCAAGCGGTTCTCACAACCGAAATTTTCTACACCGGGAAATTGTGCGGAAGCTTGATCACTTTTCGACATTGAATCATAGAGGGCAAAACGAATTCTAATGATCGGGCTCTCCTTTTTTTCTTAGTTTGAGCTCGGATCTACAGAAAATGACATCGGTAGTTAATTTATTCATGTTTAGCGAAGGGCATCCTGCAATAGCAATTGATGTACCTATTTGCTTTTAAAATAGTTTTGGGTGATGGTTTACCTAATTATCGATAAGCTAAATGGCTAGGTGCGATTCATCAGTTTTCTCTTCATCACAGTGAAAAACGTCCAACCAGTTGCTAAATCTATAAAGCAGCAATTTTTTTCAAATGAACGATTAAAATCTCTTTACATACTATAGGGGGGTATTGTATATTGTTTTTGTGAAGTTGTTAGATTACCTGGAAGCAAATTTGATTTCTTCGGAGCGGCTGAACCATAGCTTCATTTGATGAAGAGTGTGTTGTGGTAGGAATTAGAAGAGTTAGAGATGATCCCTCTCAAATCTGAAAACCTTGGAGAAATAAAAAGAAGTGAGGATTAACAGAAAAAATGCGAAGAATTTGCTTGTATGTTTGATGAATATTCTGCAGTGACTATGTCGAAAGCGTGGAGATGGTTCTTAGAGTAGTTGATTAGGATAAGGGGGTTGACAAATTTTTTCACGCTTCTATATACCCCTTAGCTGTATAGGGTATTCATTTTTCTAATTGTTTTGCTTGGTGTCCTGTTAAGGGAATGTTCCAGTGTCGGACAGGAAGAGACACATACAAATATGAATCATGAAGGGATGCAGAGATGGGCATGGCAGAATGTCTAAGGGCTGAAAGTAGCTGAGAATCCGATATATGAAGTGGGCAGAAAAGCTATTATAAACACGGATCTTATGGAGGTAATGAACGGCGCTGAAACGGTTATTATCGGCGCCTGCGAAACGGCGTTCTATGCCCTTTCATACACACCGTCAACCGGCGGCGAACAAAAAAACATAAATGGGCTGCAGAAAGTGAACTTTCTGTAGCCTAACTAAAAATTAGAAGGAGATGTAACCATGGCAACACATACACCAACGATTCAACAAGCGGATCCAATACGCTGGAAAGCGTTAGCACTTCTGTGCTTTGCAAACTTTCTTGTGATGATGGACTCGGCGATTGTCCAGATTGCTTTGCCCTCCATTAAAGAAACACTCGGATATAGCCAGGAAAGCCTGCAATGGGTCATGAGCGCTTTTCTTCTTTTCTTTGGCGGTTTCCTGCTTTTGGGTGGAAGACTAGCGGATTTATTTGGCAACCGACGCATCTTTAATTTAGGTGTCATTATTTTAATCGTATCTTCGTTATTTGCCGGTCTGGCTTGGAGTGAAATGAGCCTGAACGTGGCACGGGGTGCCCAGGGATTGGCTTCTGCTTTCATTGCGCCAGCGGCATTGTCCCTAATTATGCTGCTGTTTTCCGCCAACCCGAAAGAAATGGGGAAAGCTCTGGCGTTCTGGGGGCTTTCCGGAGCTGCCGGTGGAGCACTGGGCATCGTGTTCGGCGGCGTGATTACCGAATTGTTCGGTTGGCGCTGGACGCTATTGATTTATGTCCCGCTCAGTCTTATCGTACTGAGCTTATCGCCAAAGCTTTTGCAAAAGAGCGTACGAAGAGCGGCCGGCCGTGTCGATTATCTGGGAGCGGTGTTAGTGACTGTTTCGCTTATGCTGATTGTATATGGAATTGTCATGGCGGAGCAAAGCGGCTGGCAGTCGTTTAATACCTTAGCGGCATTGACAGTCGGTGGCGCACTGTTCTTGATATTCCTGTCGGTTCAGGCCAAGAAAAAAGATCCGCTTGTGCCACTGAATATTTTTAAGTCGTCTAACTTGACCATCGGCAACATTTCCGTATTCCTGATTGCGGCATCGTGGTTCCCGTTAATCTACATTTTGGTGCTGTACCTGCAGCAAGTGCTGCAGCTTTCGCCATTGGGCGGAGCGATGGCCTTGCTGCCGATGCCGATTTTAATGGCCATCTTCATGATCGCAGTAGCAGAAAAGTTGATGGCTAAACTGGGCATCAAGAAAACCATGATTATCGGGTTTATCATTCTCGGAATCGGGTCCATCCTATTTTCCCAGACAGCGACAATCGAGGGGAATTATTGGACGAACGTCTTACTCGCCTCATTACTGGCAGCACTCGGTAATGCCCTTGCATATTTGCCGGCAACAACAGCATCGGTGTCTGCAGTCGAAAGGGAAAGATCGGGACTGGCATCAGGTCTGTACAATACGTTTTATCAAATAGGATCTGCTATCGGATTGGCCGCCATGGTGGCGATTGCCGGCGCGGCGACAGCTTCAAGCGGCTCCGCTGATCCGATCGTGGCATTGAATGCAGGGTTCCAGCAAGCGTTCTTCTGGTCTGGAATAGTAGCATTTGCCGGAGCAATCCTGTCGCTAATATTTGTACGTACGCCTGAGTTCGCACAAATTCCTGCAGAGGAATAGGCCTTAAAGGTGTTTATTTTCAAAACGAAAAATGGAGAGCTAAACGAATCAGTTACTTTGACAAACAAAAAAAATATCGGTATGATACGGGTATAGGGTATATTGATTCGGGAGGTTCGGCGAATGGAACAAACAATGAAAACCACAGTACAACCCAATAAGCAGCAGCTGTTGAACCGGTTAAAACGGATTGAAGGCCAGGTCCGCGGGGTCCATCAGATGGTGGAAAACGATCGGTATTGTGTGGATATCCTGCACCAAGTCAGCGCCATTCAATCGGCGATGAACAAAGTGTCGCTGGCTTTATTGGAAGACCACACCCATCACTGCGTGTCAAAAGCCATCAAGGAAAACCAAGGCGAAGAAGCGATCCAGGAATTGATGGATGTCATGAAGACCATGACAAAGTAAATGACGAAGCAAAACAATTAACATACCGCAAGAGGGTATTTTATGTTTAGGGAAATCTTATCCTAGGAGGCAAAACCAATGAATGAAACAGTAAAAGTACAAGGCATGTCTTGCGCGCATTGCGTGAATGCGGTCGAATCGAGCGTCGGTGAATTGCAAGGGGTCTCTTCTGTGAAAGTGGACCTGGGCAAAGGGGAAGTGACCGTGGCTTATGACAAGAGCCAAACATCATTGAACGAAATCCAGGAAACAATCGAAGAACAAGGATATGAAGTCGTATAAGGGTGCTGCACAGCACTCTTTACTTTTAAAATAAATATACCCCCAGGTAGTATAGAATGGA
This sequence comes from Planococcus sp. VCh962, assembly GCF_057748275.1. Classification (NCBI taxonomy): domain Bacteria; kingdom Bacillati; phylum Bacillota; class Bacilli; order Caryophanales; family Caryophanaceae; genus Planococcus; species Planococcus sp. VCh962. Next base: position 973,149 of record NZ_JBYLHS010000001.1, on the reverse strand, counting down.
GGCGCACCAAATGACAAAGAATAAAACAAATCATCCTAATCACGATTCTCACTTTGAACATACGGATTATGTTAAAATGGACCATTCTGAACATGTCGGGCATGCCTATCATGAAGCACAAGTGGAAGAGGGCATTCATGACCACAGCCATCCATCCCAGAATCATGATCATCATGTTCATTCCAATCACAGCGGGCATGAACATGACCACCATCACCACGGGAACTTCAAAGAAATTTTTTTGAAGTCTCTGCCGTTGGGAATTGTCATTCTGTTATTGTCGCCAATGATGGACGTTAGGCTTCCGTTTCAATTCACCTTTCCGTACTCGGACATTGTAGTCGCTGTATTGGCAACCATATTACTGGTTTATGGCGGAAAACCTTTCTTTCAAGGTGCGATAGTTGAATTTAAACAAAAAGCGCCAGGCATGATGGCCCTTGTTTCATTAGGGATATCGGTTTCGTATCTGTATAGCATTTACGCAGTGCTGGCCCGTTATATGACCGGCGAACACATCATGGACTTCTTCTTTGAATTCGCTTCCTTGCTCTTGATTATGCTCCTTGGGCACTGGATTGAAATGAAAGCTGTCGGAGAAGCAGGGGATGCGCAAAAATCGCTCGCTGAATTAATGCCGAAAGATGCGCAAGTGGTATTGGAAGACGATTCGATTGAGACGCGTCCAGTAACCGACTTAAAAGTCGGAGACCTCGTACGTGTTCAGGCAGGCGAAAACGTTCCTGCCGATGGCATCATCAAGCGCGGGTCCTCCCGGATTAATGAAGCCTTGCTGACGGGAGAATCCAAACCTGTTGAAAAAGGAATTGGAAACAAAGTGATCGGCGGTTCTACAAACGGTGAAGGCATCTTGTATCTTGAAGTGCAGGAAACGGGAGACCAATCGTTCATTTCTCAAGTTCAAACCCTGATTAGCCAGGCTCAAAATCAGCCTTCAAGAGCTGAAAATTTGGCCCAAAAAGTAGCAGGCTGGTTATTTTATATCGCCATTGCGGCAGCCGTCAGCGCGTTCGGTGTTTGGCTGTATATAGCGGATATCCAAACCGCGATTCTCTTTACGGTCACGACCTTGGTTATCGCTTGTCCGCACGCTCTCGGCCTTGCCATCCCTTTAGTGATTGCACGAAGCACCAGTTTGGGTGCAAACCGCGGATTATTGGTGAAAGACCGGGAAGCATTGGAACTAGCAAACAAGGCCGATGTGATGATCCTGGATAAAACAGGCACATTGACTACTGGAGAATTTAAAGTACTGAACATGGAAACACTGGATGGCCAACATACCGTAACTGAAATCGCGGCCATTATGATAGGGATTGAAGGCGGATCTAGCCATCCGATCGCCCAATCGATTATTCATTACGCTGAGAAGCAGGGGATTCAGCCTGCCAGCTTTGATTCGATTGAAGTCGTGCCGGGTGCCGGTGTGGAAGGAAACGCCAATGGCCACAATTATCAATTGATCAGTCAAAAGGCATTTGGAAAAGATGTGTCAGTGAATGTTCCGAAAGGGGCCACATTAAGCGTATTGGTTGAAGACGGAAAACCGATCGGCACGGTCGCATTAGGTGATGAATTAAAAGAAACGAGTAAAACGCTGATACAGGCCTTGAAACGTAACGGTATACAACCAATAATGGCTACGGGTGACAATGAAACGGCCGCCCAAGGGGTAGCAGAGGAACTGGGCATTGAATACAGAGCCAATCAATCTCCACAAGATAAATATGACTTGGTTGAATCACTGAAAAATAAAGGGCAAACCGTTATCATGGTCGGCGATGGCGTAAACGATGCGCCATCCCTTGCGATGGCCGACGTTGGTGTCGCAGTCGGAGCCGGCACTCAAGTCGCTATCGATTCCGCTGATGTGATTTTGACGCAGTCGGATCCAGGGGATATTGAATCCTTTATCGAATTGGCCAATAAAACAACCGGTAAAATGAAGCAAAACCTCGTTTGGGGAGCCGGTTATAACTTTATTGCCATTCCTGTCGCTGCTGGTGTTTTAGCCTCCATTGGGATTACGCTAGCTCCTGCAGCCGGAGCGGTTCTGATGTCCGTTTCCACTGTGATCGTGGCTATCAATGCGATGGCATTAAAACTAACCAATTAAATCATTTTTATACCGTGTTCGATTGCCTACAAGAGAAAAGGTGCCTCTCAAAAGTTGATTTCACTTTAACTTTTGGAGGCACTATTTTTTAATAGGCTAAAGCCAAGCATAGGTTTGAATACTTTGGATAATTAAATAAAGTTTTATAGTTTATTTATGAACATTTCAACTGTAGCTCCTTGATTATAGAGGGGGAGAAGAGACTAATCACAACTTACACCCTTGCCTTTTATGGATAGGGGGCTTTTTAGGTTTAGAGGTTTTAACCTCTGAAAAAGATTTGTTATTATTTTTTTAAGAATATCAAACAGTAGTCGAAGCTATCGGCGAGACAGAGAATTTACTGACCGTAAAATTGGACATCACAAATCTTGCAGAAGCGGATGCTGCGATGAAGACAGCTGTAGGACGCTTTGGAACCATCGATGTGCTGGTGAATAATGCCGGCAACTTCGAGGAACTGAGCCTTTCCCATATTGAGAAGCAATTGGCCACGAACCTGATTGGCCCGATGAATGTTACGCGAGCGGTACTGCCCGTTATGCGAAAAGCCCGTTCCGGCCCTATCATTTCAATTTCTTCCACCGCCGGATTGGTCGGCGAAGACTTTTGTTCCGCTTACTGCACGTCCAAGTTTGCGCTGGAAGGCTGGATGGAAACACTGCAATTGGATGTAGAACCTTATGGCATCAATACCACCATCGTGGAGCCGGGCTTTTTCCGCACCGATCTGCTGGAGCCAGAGTCAAGAATCTGGCCGGACCTGTCAATCGATGATTACTGTGAGCGCATGGAACAAACGCGTACGGCATGGGATTCCATGAGCGGCAAGCAAGGGGGAGACTCAGCTAAGCTGGCGCTAGCGCTTCTTGCTATATAAAAATTCCGGAAGCGTGGAGGGCAGCGTTCCGCCGGATGGGCATTAAAGCTTAAGAAATAATTCGCGATGCCCAGTTACCCTTCGCCACGAACTTTGTACCAGCACAGTGTCCGCCGAGTGTGTTGGCTCCTTACCATGCGCGCAATTACCGGGATGCCTTGAACCAGATGGCCCGGTACAAGCAGCTTTGCTCTCCGAAACACTTTCGTATTAACGAAACGCGGGACAGTTGTACAGTTGTAGTGGAATGCCTCTTTAACGAGCAACCGGAACCTCCGATGCTCAAGCAAAGGCAACATTTAACGAACAAAGGAGGCTTAACGCCATATGAAGTATATTTGTCCGATATGTGGTTATAAAGATTTGAAAGAACCTGCATATGCTGACGTGAATGACTTGAAAGACGGCTCATTCGACATATGCAGTTGTTGTCGATTTCAATTTGGGGTAGATGACGATATTGAACTGGGTAATGGAGACTTTTTAGCAGTCAAAGATGCACACAAAATTTATCGCGATATTTGGCTAAGTTTTGATGCGCCGGTTTTTTCGACTAAAGAGTATCCAGTTGCAAATCAAGAAAACGGAAAAGTGAAACGAAAGTGCCTCGAAGATCAATTGAAAAATATCGGCATCGTTATTAATGAACAAAGCGATAATTAAAAAACAGTTGAGAAGACATACGTGTGAATATGACTTATCGGTAATCATGTTATGTAAAAAAATTTTTCTTAAGATAGGGGAACAACATGAAAAATCGAAACTCGTACATAAGTTTAGGTTTATTGATCATTCTTATTTTTGGAGGAGGTTTCCTAATCCGTTTCATACGTGATGGAGATTTTTATATCGCTGAATTTATTGGAAGTATAGTAGGCGTAGTCGTTTTGTTGATAGGAGTGTTCTCAAAAAAGAAAAAACAGCGATTAAAGGCTAAAACAGAGCACTGAATAAAAAAAGAAAGACAGTAGTTTTTAGGGTGCAGCACCGTATTATATTATAATGAGCTGCTCTTCTATTACAGGTGGAGAAAGCATTTAAACGATATATGCTACACTATTAACAAAGGTAATTTTTGGATTTATAACGAAATGATGTTCTTGATATATAGCGTCAAGGACAAATTACGAAACAGTGTTTTAATAAAGGAGCTGTATAAAATGGTTGAAAAAAAAGATACAGAAATCAAACGCTCTTCAAAAGCAGAAGAGATTCTATCTCATATTACTAGTAAAACTAAGCTAGGCGACTTACGAAAAATCGCGAAGGACATTAAAAAAGATCACGGACTAGCTATGGAACTTTGGTCAACCGGAGAGTTTTTGCCCCGACTATTAGCGATCTTAATTATGGACAAAAAACTTCTTTCTCAAGATGTGCTGAATGAGCTTGATCAGGATATGCAGACACATTCTTTTGATGAGAGAAATAACTTGATGGATTGGTTAATGGCTAAACAGCTCATGAAAGATAAGAAAAACATTGCATTGATGGAGTCTTGGGAAAATAGCCCTTCTGCTCTCCAAAGGCGGGCTTTCTGGTATCATCAAGGCCGATTGAGATGGACTGGGCAAACGCCGCCTGATAACACCGCAAATTTGCTGGCTGCAATAGAAGCGAATATTACGCAGGAAGAACCTGAAGTTCAATGGGCTATGAATTTCACCGCAGGCTGGATAGGTGTTTATGATGAAAAGAATCGTACACGCTGTATGAAAATTGGGGAGAATACGGGTCTTTACAAAGATGAAATGGTATCCAAAGGATGTACTCCCAATTATTTGCCGGAGTTCATTTCAATTGAAGTTAATAAACGAAATTATAAATAGTTACCGAAAGGAAAGAATCTTCAAATGAAGCTTCTTTCCTTTTTTGTTCAGAAAAGTGTCTTTTACGAACGGTTATTTAAGTGACAAAATTATAAATTATAGAAAGTAATAGATTGTATTATAATAAATGGTAAAATAAAATTTATAATTTCAAAATATTCTTTCTAGCATTGAACCATTTTAATCTGCTCCTGATTATCTAGAGAAAAAAGAAGGCGAAATGGCGGCCTGTATCCTTCCGAAATATATAGTCATAATTAGTCGAACTTTAAAAGTGGACCTAAGAAAGTCATTTTTCAGTGTGTAGCCAACTATTGAACTCAAACTGTTTATCAAATGTCGAAGTGTTGTAAAACCACTATTACGCTTAAGAAAATGGAGGCGAACATTTTGTGGATGCTCATTGAAGTGGTTGTAATTCTACTTATTATCTCAACGGCACTTTTTATACATGAAATGGGCCATGCAGTTGCAACAATTTTACAAAATAAGAAAGCAAAAGCAGAGGTCTTTTTGGGTTCATCAAGTAAAGAGAAAAAACTGAAGCTGCCTCTTGGCAGAATTACCTGCTATCTAACCATAGCGCTTTACGGGTTCAGCCAGCCTTCGAACCGGGAAGAATTGCTACCACTTACATTTAAACAAAGACTTCTTATCCTAACAGGTGGACCGCTCGCATCATTGTTAGGTTTTGCAGCACTTTACGTTATCTCCCATTTCTTTTCTGGTGTGGCAGGCAATATCCTGATCAATCTTGCAGGCGCTAGTTTTTTTCTATTTGCAACTCCATTAATTCCGTTTAATTATCCTCCATTTTTAGGTGGTGGTCCAAGTGATGGATTACAGATTTCAAACCTGATAAAAGAAAACCGAAAACAAAGTAAAGCAGTTTATTGAGAAGAATTTTTGAATGTATATGATGGTCATTTATCCAGGACTGGATGAATCGGCATGTTTGTGAAACCTTAAAAGCATTGTCTCAGCCCATTAAATGAGTTGATTATCAAAAAGGGATCTATTTGGATTAAAGATTCATTTTAGGTGTTTATTAAGGGAAAGTAAGTTTGCATATGGGGGACTATCGGTAGTTGCCGAAAATATAAAGAGGGAGAAGAGGCGGATTCAAGTAGCACTTTTCCCTCTTTTCGTCTGAAATACGGTCCTTTTACGAACGGTTTCTTGTTTAAAATATTCCTATCCATCATACGTTAAATTTCATATGAGAGTGTTGACACTATTTAAGGAGCAATAATTTTTTATATGGTCTAAATAAAATATAAAAAGAAGGGGTTTAATAAATGAAGCATATTTATGCCTTTGAAGACATAAGGGAGTATGAGGATTTTCAGGGTATTATTCAGCGTTTCAGCAAGCGGTTGAGCGACTATCAACGATTCTTAGAAGCAGAGTATGCCTTAGCAGACAAACCAAAAGGAGTGGTCTGGACTTCCGCAGAAGCGGCAACCACATTATTTTCGAATCTCCCAATTCCCGCCTTTACGAATAAAGAAACAATCTACATAACACCGGATATTACGGCTTGGAGAAAGCTGTTTATCCGGCAGTTGGATGGAAAAAACCTTCCTCACATTCAACGTTTCTATGAACAGCTTTCAGAGAATCACATGCTTACCATATTGGGCCATGAATTGACCCATCATTCCGACTTGTTTCTAGACGACTTCGAAGACGCAAGAGAAGACGGCGTTTGGTTTGAAGAAGGCATGTGTCAGTATTTGCCCAGAAAATTCCTTTTGATGGTTAGGGAATTTGATGAAGTATCAACAAACGAAAAGGAATTAGTGGTCGTGTTTACAGAAGAATACGGAAACCGGTCCCTTGACGAATTTGGAAGCAATTCCTATCAAGCCAGCTTATCCAGCATCATGTTCGATTACTGGCGAAGTTTTCTTTTTGTTAAGTACCTAGTGGAAGAGCGCTACCAATACAACATCAAGGCAGTTTTTAAAGAATACCATAAGTGGTACAACGTAGGTCGGAAACGCTCGCTAACTGAACATTTCGGATTAGATGAGGTGTCGATATAGAACCGGAATAGTCAGGTAAATCAGATTTCTGAATGTAACAAAAATGCAGTTAAGTTACATCAGAATGGACAAATTCTTATGAAAAGGAAGGTGCTAAATGGAAATATATATTGCTGCATTCTGCAGTATCTGGGTAGCATTTTTGCTTTACTTACTCATTGAAAAAAAGGTGGCTAAACGAGACAAACCACTCATATATTTCTGCATCGCATCGCTTCTTTTTGTCATTAGCATGTCATCCCCTTATTAAAGCCTTTAGCGGGTCCTGTTCGTCACTTAAATATATGACGGCCAAATCATTGATTTTAAAGCTCAAACAGAAAATGGTTGGCAGATGATAAGGTAGTATGGAGGCTTAAAAAGACGTTTGACCCAGAAATTCCCGTATGATATCGAGCCTTATATTATGTGGAAAGAGGAACTGTCCTTAAAAATTCAAAATGAAGCTTTAGATGGTATCGAAAAAGCAAGAAGTAATGACACTTTGTTTTGATTGAATGCAACAAAAGTTCCGATGAGTCGCATTGATCAGTATGAAAATATTTGATCAACGCACTTATCACAGAAAAGAAAGAGGTGAAAAGCCGAATGCAGAAAGACACGGAGATTATCTTAGTGGGTACATATCATTTTGCTTATCAAGAAGACGTCCTAATCAATAAGCAGGGTGAAATTTTGGACCTTGTTGATTTTCTTTCAGTATTTAAACCGACCAAAATTGCTGTGGAGTGGGAAAAAAGTGAGCAGGAGAAGTTAAACAAGCGCTTTACCGAGAGCGAAGCAAATTATGAAATGCATGAAATTGAACAAATAGGATTCAGGTTAGCAACGAAACTGAATCACTCTGAAGTATTCGCGGTTAATTGGACTGGGGCATTAACTCCGGAGGAAATGGTGGAATTGAATCAAACGGTTCAAGAAGACTACCCCGATGTTTTGCAAAAGGTGGAAGCTTTCAGCGAAAAAAGTGCTGCGATTCGCGCTGACCAAACCTTACTGGAAGCTTATCATTGCTTGAATAAGGAGGAATTGATCCAAGACTTGGAACAGATGTATCTTTCTTTTTTGTCCGTTGAAAAGAATGGACAAAATATCGGTGTATCCTTCTTAAGCAAATGGATTGAGAGAGAAATGACTATTGTAAAGAACATTAGTGAAATAGTAGAAAAACCAAAAGAACGGATCTTGGTAATCGTGGGAGGCGATCATATTTGGAAGTTAAAACAACTTTTCGAAGGAAGAGGCTGGCTGGTAATTAATCCATTTGAGAAACAAAATTTGTTTTAATCGAGAAAAAGAAACCTTGAGTAGAAATCGGTTTACGTATTAAAGCTCATAGTAAGAAAGGAACTTGATAACGAGGTTCCTTTTTTAGGGAGAAAACTCAAAATACAAAAAGACTTTTTGATCAGTAGAAAGCTTTTTCGAACAGTTGTGGCATTCCGATGAATAATGCCAACGTCGAAAGGGTTGATGAAAAGTTTACAGAATAGAATAGGAAGGAGTAAAAAAATCCCAAAATATCCAAAGAAAAATCAATGCGGGGTGAATGAAGATGGAAACAAAAGCGCCTGTCTTGTCGGTGAAAAATTTAAAGAAAACGTACGAAAGCAATGGCAATCAAGTGAATGCCCTTCTTGACGTCAGCTTCGACTTATTCGAAGGGGAATTGCTGGCCGTCATGGGGACAAGCGGTTCGGGGAAAAGCACGTTGTTAAATATTTTAGGCGCCATGGACAGCCCGACAGCGGGAGAAGTCAGCTTGAATGGCTCCTATCGGAAAGACCTGTTTCAAGAGCCGGCTGCTACCGCTTACAGAAGGGACAATATCGGCTTTATCTTCCAAGCCTTCAATCTTTTGAAGGACTTGTCGGTGGAAGAGAACACCGCCTTGCCGCTCATCCTGAAAGATGTTGACGAAAACGACATAACCTCCCGCGTACAGCACATGCTGGAACAGATGGGCCTAACAAATTGGAGAAAGCACCGTCCGGTCGAACTGTCGGGCGGCCAGCAGCAGCGGGTCGCCATTGGCCGGGCGTTGATCACCGCGCCGCCCATTGTCCTGGCAGACGAATTGACCGGGAACCTGGACTTCAATACGTCCACCGATATCCTGTCCACCTTGGTCCAGATGAAGAAGAATTTGAACCAAAGCATTGTCATGGTGACGCATGATGCATATGTCGCCTCCTACGCAGACCGTGTATTGTTCTTCCACGACGGGTCCATCGTGGATGAATACAGCTGTAGCCAGACGAAAGCGGACATGGACATCATCCTGCAGAAGTTCAAGCAGATCATGGAGAAGGCCTCATGATCCAGTCACTGACCGGACTCGCCTTCCGCTTCTTCCGAGAGAATAAGTTCATTGCGGTTTCCTCCATTCTGGGGGTGGCGATTTCCATCTCGCTGATCTTAACGATGGTTTTGTTCGTCTCCAATGCCAAACAATCGCTGATGGACGAAGTCCAAGAGATGTTTGGCAGCATGGATTTGGCGGTCGGCTACAATCCCGAACAGGGAAAAATCATCGATGCCGCACGGCAGAATGAATTGGTCTCATTTGAAGCGATTGAACAGTCTTCAGACGTCTTGCTGACGCGGCTTTACGTGGACCAGATCGCGAATACCGTCTATACCATCGGGGTGGAAAACGACACGCTGGCGAAAAGCCGGTATCACTTCACGGAAGATGTCTCGGAAAATGAGGTCATCCTGAACAAGCGTCTGGCGAAAGCCTTGAATGTGCAGACAGGCGACGGGCTGATGCTGGAGAACCGCATGTACACGGTTAAAGAGATCATGCCAAATCTGGAAGCAGCAGGGCCGGTAACCGATACATTGATCCTGGCAAAAGAACGGATTCAGCAAATCGAATTCGAGAAAACAGGCAACAAACAGGAAGCCACCTATGTCTTAATGAAAGCGAAAGAAGGTTGGGATGTAGTGGAGTTGGCAGGCGATTTAAAGTTGGTGGATCCGGACATCCGAATTGATATAGCGGTAGAGGACGAATTTGTAAGAAGCAATTTGGACATGCTCAATCAATTCATCATCGTCTTGTCCATCCTGGTATTGGTCCTGACGTCGTTGTTTATCGTGTCGAATTTCGAAGTGTTCTTGTACAAATACAAAAACCAATTAGCGATTATGCGTGCTTTGGGCGCCTCAACTCAGCAGCTGTTCAAAGTGGTTTTCCTGCAATCCAGTTTGATCAATCTATTAGGTGCAGCGGGGTCTTTTCTTCTGGTCGTAGCGACACACCAATTCGTACAGAGCTGGTTTGGTCCGTTATTTTCCATTTCCGTATCATCCGTTGATTTCAATTTCAGGCTAGCGATTCTGGTCATTGGCATCAGTGTACTCATCATTCAGCTTTTCATGCTGATTCCAGCGTACCGAAGCAGCAAGGTGCTGCCGTTGACGATTATGCAAGAAAACGAAACGATTCATCTTCCGTACCAGAAACTGCAGAGTCTATCGGGGATTGCATTGGTTGCAGGGGGCCTTGTTTTCATTTTGTTGGGCTTTCTCTTTTCCGATTTGATTCTCTTGTTCCTGCCGGGAGCTTTGTTTTTGATCATGGGCATGTTTCTGTTGTTGCCGGTCTATATCACGCCCCTAATGACGTGGTTCTTGCCGGCCGTCAAGTCCTTGTTCGGCAATACGTCTTACATAACGGTGAAGAACTTGATTCCCCAAGTCCGAAAGAACATGCTGGTCGTGCTGATTATAGCGGCGATGATGGTCATCGCCATTTTCGGTTCCACGTTCATCCAGACTATCCAGTACAGTGATAAACAATATGTCAAAAAACAGTTTCTGACGGATCTTCTGGTAACAAGTCCGGTCGGAAATCAATTGACCATTAATCATGTGGAATTAAAAGAAACGGTCCAGAAATTACCGGGAATCAAAAGCGTCAGTACTCATAGCGGCTTTTATCAAGCCGAGATGGATTCTGGGGAAAGGGTTGACTTGGTAGACTATGCGTATGCAGATTTGGAGGCAATGGAAAAGCAGGGACTAATACCAGCGATTAAAAGTACAGCAGAAGAACAGATGATCATTTCAGAAAATATAGCTGAAACCTACGGCCTCGAAATTGGAGATCAGGTGCGGTTCAAGCAATTCTTCGACAGTACAGCGAAGGGATTTATAGTGGCCAGCATTGCCGAAGAACTGCCGATGTGGGGAGAAGTCTTGATCGATTGGAAGAACAATCTGGAAGAACCCAGTTTTCAGAAGGCATTTATCCAGCCTATCAGTACGGAAGGTGCAATGAGTGGGGTGAGGGAGCTTAAAAGCCTTTTCCCGACATTGACGATTTCAAGCTTTGAGCAATCGCTGGAACAATCGAAACAGATGTCTTCTCAGCGCTGGTCCATCTTTGTCGTTGTCCTCGCAGTCATTCTTTTCAGTGTGATGTTTGGGGTTGTGAATACACTCATCAATAACATCCACTCCAGAAGAAAGGAATATGCGGTGCTAAGAGCCATTTCGCTTAGCCCCCAAAAAATCATCCAAGTGGTGATGACGCAAGTGGCCACTTACTTGTTGATCGGGCTGCTTTTCGGAAGTGTGGCGGGGTTACTCCTGACCTATTCCATTAGCAGGGTGGATCCTTTGACGCCCATTCGATATGATTTTCAGTTCATCGCTATCCTGATAGGCGGAATGGTAGCTATTTCTTTGCTGGTATTTCTACCGTTTGCGAATAAAATCGGCAAGCTGACACTCTCTGAAGAACTGACACAGGACAATAAGTGAAAGGATTTAAAGAAGAAAAACTTAATTTTATATGATAAAAGAGACTAGTTCGAACATGTTACAAACATACAGCTGGAGATTACTTAATCAGCTGTTTTTTCTTTTAGTTTCTGTATAAAAAATCAATTTATATATCAGCAGTTCTCACTAATTCTCTCAAATTTAATAAGCGGAATTGGTTCCCTTATTGTTAGTCGTTGATAAGGTAGGCGAAAGTTATAAAATCCAGATGTTAATTCTAGAAAGTCCAAACATGTGTCTATCCTTTTGTTTTCCACAAATGTATTAGACATAAAAAATAATCTCACTCCTAAAAGTAGCATTTGTTTTCGTTTTGGATATTGACGATTCAATAGGAATGGTGAATCCCCTCTTGATCAAGGTTTCTAAGGCGATCAGCAAGCAGGTGATGGCAAAAATTTATAGTAAAATAACGGCGTTAGATTCGGAAAAGAGCCGATTAATTTGCTTTCGGAATATCACTAGACATTGGTATTGTGCCTGCCGTCAGATTTTGGTAGGCTTGTTTGATGACCATCCAGCCTTGCACAAAGAACAATGTCATTTCTGTATAGAATCTCCGGCTTGATTTTATGCCTGGAGAAAAATGAAAACGAGCAGCTTGTAAAGAGACAAGCTGCCCGTTATATTGAAATCATCGTTTCTACCGGATTGTGGCTTTCTCTTGCAAGAAATCCTCGGTCGATGTCACTGCCGCATACATCCCTTGGAGTGCGCCGACAAACGAATAATGCACCTGTTCTGCTGGAACGACTTTATCCTGGTAAGATAAATCTCTTGTTGCACAGGCATCTTCGATCAATGTCGTTTCGTATCCCAGGTCCACAGCAGCGCGCACAGTGGCGTCAATGCACATATGTGTCATCATTCCTACCACCACGACCTTGGTTATTCCTTTTTCTTTTAATTGGCTATCCAATTCCGTTTGCAGAAAGCTGTTCGCGAAATGTTTAATGATGAGGCTTTCGTGTTCCAATGGACGAACAGCTTCATGAATTTCAGAACCTTCCGTATCTGGAAGAAAGAAGCCCATTGCAGGGTTGCTTGCAATATGTTGTATGTGAAAAATATTTTCTTTGTGATTTTTTCTGAACCATTCAAGAACTTTGGCTGCATTAGCAGCTGCGCTTTCAGGTTTGCTCAATTCCATTTTACCGTTTGGAAAATAGTCATTTTGAATATCGACAATAATCAATGCTGTGCTCATTTTTCCACCTCATTTATAATTTTTCCTACAATGTAATGATATACAGGTTCCAGATTTTTATCGATAGGCTGATGAAGTACTTTTGCGTTAAATCATTTCACCATGAAAGGAATCTATTATGGAACTTAACAATATTGATTTTCAAATCCTTCGCTTGCTGTCGGAAAATTCGCGTATCCAATGGAAAGACTTAGGTAAACAAATCCACATGACTGGACAGGCAGTAGGGAATCGCATCAAAAAACTGGAGGACAGCGGTGTCATCAAAGCTTACTCCCTGATCGTGGATGAAATGAAATTAGGACTTTCTTATACCGCGTTTGTCATCATTTACATGAAAACAGCTGATCACGAGAAGTTCATCGGTTTTCTCGACGGGCGGCAAGAGGTGGTGGAAGCACATCGGGTGTCGGGAGATGGCTGTTATCATTTGAAGATAAAAGTGGCTTCCCAGGAACAACTGAACCTTTTTCTGAATGCAATTCTCGATTACGGGAACTATGCCTTGTACCTTTCCATAAAAGACATCAAACAGCGCGATTCATGGATTGACGGCATTTAACTACAGATGTTTTATTCAGTGGATTGATGCTTGCAAACCCTCGCTTTGTTCATTCATGAAGTATGATCTTCTTATAGGGTACATTTTTCAATAATACCAATTCCGAATTGAACATGCTTTTGCTTTTTCAATAAAGCATTTTTCCAATTATCTTGCGATGTACGCCAATACATCTGAACGACTCTGTTTGGCTGCCTTAAAAAATAACCAATCAGAAAAAATTACAAACTCCTCACAGGTCGTTATCAAAAAAGGCTGAAATTCTTGTTTAATCAAGAATTTCAGCCTTTTCCCTTTTCAGCAACTCTCCAAGTTTTGTGCAGTACCCATGCTTGCTGATGTTGTTAGAAAGCTTGAGCGCTTGGTATCAATTTTTTTATTTCTCTTTATTGAACTCTCCCCAACGACACATTTCTTGAATGATCGGCCAGAGCGTTCTCCCTTTCTCCGTAAGGCTGTATTCAACCTTTGGTGGAATTTGCGGGTATTCCTCACGATGAACTAAGCCATCCTTTTCCATTTCCTTCAATGTTGAACTAAGCGTCCTGTAAGTTATTTTGCCAATCATACGCTGAAGTTCGTTATACCGCACGGCATTGTTGTTCGATAAATAGTAAATAATCAGCAGTTTCCATTTTCCGTTGATGATGGAAAGTGTATAGCCAAAGAAGGTTTCCTGGTTATCAGCGATATTAATCTTGGATGTTTTCATGTTTACACTATCCTCCTTGATAGTATATGCGAAAAAAGTGCATACTTGTTAGTGGATTTGTACTCACTATATAATACATTTAACTTCGAGTAAAGAGTTGCAGCATTTTTAGACTTGAAAATTCAAGTAGTCTACATCTTGCGATTCCTTTAATAATCAACGGCGTCGAAAAATAAGTTAAATCGAAGTTCTTTTTAAATCAAGGAGCCATAGTGAGGAGGATATGAAAAATGAGATTATGCAGCATTGCAAGGCTTTTATAGGCGTATTGCTAGAAAAGTTGAAGAAGCTGATGCCATTTTAGTCGGCCGTGCTTTAAGTTGGAAGCTTTTATGATAACAACTTCGGCAACGGAGAAAAACTTATAAATTTTAGAAATGAGGTTTTAACAATATGAAGAAATTCAAAAAAACATCTATGCTGACATTGACAATGCTTTTGGTGAGTAGCACATTAGCTGCTTGCGGAACACCTCAGAATGCCGATCCAGTAGATAAGCAAAAAAAACGTTTCTCAACAACAAGATATGACGATACAGCAAATACGAAATGCTACAGTAACGGTAGAATATGGTGGTCAAAAGTTCTTGATCGATCCTATGTTTTCCAAAAAGGGTGCGTTTGAATCTTTCGGTCCTGCCGAGCGTGATGACCGGAATCCAATAGTTGAATTGCCGATGACGGTTGAAGAAATTCTTGAAGGTGTAGACGCTGTCATCGTAACTCATACACACGAGGATCATTTTGATGACGCAGCAAAAGAACAGCTGCCTAAAGACATGAAGCTGTTTATGCAGGATGAAGCGGATGCTGAGATGGCCAAGGAATCAGGGTTCACGAATGTCGAAGTCATGGAAGAAGGAGTGGGCATAAGCTTTAACGATATTGAACTGACTGAAGTGGATGGCCGTCATGGATATGGAGAAATGGCAAAGGCCATGGGAAATGTGATGGGGCTTGTCTTCCAACATCCGGAAGAAAAAACTTTATATCTAGCTGGCGATACTGTCTGGTATGAAGAAGTGCAAGAGAACATCGATGTCTATAAACCGGAAGTTATTATTCTAAACGGTGGCCAAAATCAATTTCTTGAAGGGGGCCCTCTGATTATGGGCAAAGAAGACATATACGAAGTATTTAAAGCTGCACCGGAAGCTGACATCGTTGTGAGCCATATGGAAGCAGTGAACCACTGGGATTGTCCAGAGAAGAATTGAAGAACTTTATCAACGAAAAAGAAATGGAGTCTAATGTAGTGGTGCCGGATGACGGAGAAGCTTACTCCTATTAAGGGGAAGAGTGAAGGGATGGAACCTTTTCGGCTGTAAGGAGAAGGCATTCGATCGGCACAGCACCGAAGCGAACAAAAATAATTTTAGAGGTGAAATGATGAAGAAATTTGATGTATCTGTTTTATCTGTTGCTCCATTAAGGCAAGGTGAAACGATGAAACAAGGAATTGATTCAGCGGTATCGTTAGCGAAAGCGGTCGATAAGATGGGCTATAACCGAATTTGGTTTGCGGAACACCATAACCACGATGCTTATGCAAGTGCCGCTACCGTATCAATCGTACAACATATATTGGCAAATACAGAAAACATCCGGGTAGGTTCCGGCGGGATCATGCTGCCGAACCATTCCCCGTTAGTCGTTGCGGAGCAATTCGGGACGCTTGAAACCTTGTACCCGAACCGCGTGGATCTGGCATTGGGCCGGGCGCCGGGAACGGATCAAAAAACGGCCGATGTGATCCGCCGTTCCAATCATAATGGCGTGTTTTTCTTTGAACGGGAAGTCCGGGATATTTTGCGTTATTTGGGGGAAGAAGAAGCGCAAGGAGAGGTGCGAGCCTATCCAGGGATCGGGACGAATGTACCTGTTTTTGTGTTAGGTTCTTCAACGGGCTCAGCTAAAATCGCTGCTAATCTAGGTCTGCCGTATGCATTTGGTGCTCAATTTTCACCTGAGGCAATGGAGGAAGCGCTCGCGATTTACCGGGAAAACTTCCAGCCGTCTGCTTATTTACAAGAACCCTATGTGATCGCTGCCATTAATGTGATTGCAGCCGATTCCATGGAAGAGGCAGCTTTGATTTCCGCCAGCCATTTGCAGGTGTATATCGATATTTATACAAACAATTTAAGCCAGCTTATCCCACCAACCAAGGACTTTCTTGAATCGTTGTCACAAGTAGAATTGGAAATTCTGCATCATCGATTAGGGTATACCATCATGGGGGATGCAGAAACAATTCATCGGGAACTCACGGCATTCCAACAGACATACCAAGTAGATGAAATCATTGCCATATCCAATATCTATGACCCCGAAAAGGAAATTCATTCGTATGAAATTTTCAAGCAGGTGAGCGCTGCTTTGTTTGAATAAAAGGGAATACTTCTACTAATATCTTGTTAGAAGTAGGATCTGTTACAACTACAAAAACAGAGGGAAGAGTGATGCTGAATTAGCACTGCTCTTCCCTCTTTTTCAGAAAAAAAGTTACAGTCATTTAATTGTTCTGTCTAACTTTAAAGTTGAATTAAAAGAGGAAATAAAATTATAGATTCACAACTATAAGTAGGGAAGTGGCTTCGTGGGAAGTTTCTTCCCTGCTTCTTTTTGTATTTTTAAAGAAAAATTTAAATAAAGAACAAAACGCTTTCAAAAATCTCAACTTTTATGTTTTTCTGGAATCAGCGTTTCCTTGGATTGAAGGGACACAATCAAGTAATATAACCCGGGAAAGATAATAAGGAACCCGATTCCGATATAGACATGGCGAATATTCAAGGCTAAAAAAGGCAATGAAGCGAACAGGATGCCCAACGGCATTGTGACCCGGAGGAACAGCAGACGGACGGCACTCAATTGGGCCAGCCGGTCCCTGGGCGCTTCCCGTTGGAAAATGGCGGCACTTTGGGCATTGAACAGCGGGAACAGGATGCCACCCATCAGTTCACACATCCACGCGAACGGAACCGAGTGGACAAAGTACAGCAGCACAAAAGAAAATCCGCCGCCAACCAAACCGGCATACATCGTTTGGGGACTTTTCGGCAGTTTGGCCAGCAGAAGCATGCCCAGCACATAACCGATGGGAAAAGCCCCTTTGAAAATGCCATATTCCCATGTTTCGCCTCCAAGTTCGCCCCGGATGAACGGGACACTCAAGACCAGCGTTGCGCCTACGGCAAACTGGACGGTCGAAGATAGCAGCGTTAGCCGCAGGAGCTGTGGGTAACTGAAAAAACTCTGGTAGCCTTCTTTCATTTCGGACCACCAAAATCTCTTGGTCCAAATCGCCGCCTTTTGTTTACTGGATTGCGGGATACGGGAAAGTGCCAGGAAACTGATGAAGAACAAGAGCGCCGAAATGCTGTAAATCCACTGCATCGGCACAAGCAACAAAAGGAGCGATGTGACACCGGGCGCCAGAAACCCCATCAGCCGGAGCGTCCCGTCCAGCAAGCCGTTGGCATCGGCCAGCTCTTCATCGGGACAGATTTCCGGCAACAGGGAAAACGACAGGCTGGCAAAAATAGGTTGAAGCAGTCCCAAGATGCATTGCAGCACCACCAACCCGAGGATGGCCGTGGTATCCGTTCCCATCCAGAATCCGGCTAGAGGAAGCAGGTAAGCACCGGCCCGGATCAGCTGGATATTTTTCAGCATTTTTTCTTTGATGACGTGATTGAGAAAAGGAGAGCTGATGCTCTGCAGTACCAACGAAGGAATGAAGTAGACAAGCCATAGGATGCCCATCCACTCGCGCGAACCGGTCAGTTCGTACAATAGCAACCCATTGATGATGGCGCCGGCTGCACCACCGAACTCCGAGACGATTTCCCCAATCCATAGCGATTTAAAGGACTTGGAATATTTCTTCAACATCCGGCTTCCATGTATCGAGCCAATTGGCTGGAGAACGCTTCAAGCTTTCCAAGATTGACCGAATAGATCCCTTTCTCCACACGGACGAATTTCGCGGCTTTCAACAACGCCAGCTGATGATGGAGCGTTGTTTTTGAAGTATTGAATTGTCCACTCAGCTCTTGAAGGGATAAGGGATTTTTCTGAAGCTGAAATAGCAATTTCAATCGCAGTTCATCACCTAACGCTTTATGGCCGCGAATCAGCTCACTTGAAGGAACTCTCGGTTCAAGAAGGTGTTCTTCTTTGACCGGATAGAAGAAGAACTTGGTGTCTGCGGTACGGATGGTCAGCACCCACGGGCGATAGGAAACCTGCGGGATGAGTTTGACCGACCAAACCGAGGGTTCGGGCAGGTACTCGACACCGTCCGTCACTCGTTCGATTTCAGCTACGGGATTCAGGGCATCCAGTTGGCGATGCTGTTTCTGTTCAAAGGCCAGTGCTTGCAACCATTTCTCCCATTCCTTTTTCTTTGACACCCAATTTTCCCATTCGGTTAAGGCACGAGTCATCAGATCACCTATTTCATATTGTGAGAGCAGGTGAAGCTGGTGAACATACCCCTCTAAATAGTCATGTCCTTTATATAAGTCGGCATATTTTTTCCATACATCCCTATGTTCAGGATTGCAGGCTGCTTCTTTTCGTAGGGGTTCCGATTGGCGATTGTGATAAGGCAGAAGCCAATCATAGAAATCAGCAGTTGAAGCAGTGAAGAGTGAAGTTGAAAATTCGGAAACGGAAGCCGCAGCGAACTGATGCTGCAACAGAAGCATGCCGTACCAAAGATTCGTTTCTTGAATCTCTTTTAACAGCTCTGTCAGTGAAGTGGACATCGCATCTTCATTGGCTGTCCATTCATCATTCAAATCAAACGTGTGCCGCAACTGTTCGTGCGTATATCCGGCTATCCCGAGAATCAATTCCCAGACCGGTGATTGTTCTACTTTCAACTGAATGGTTTCGCTAGATGAAACTGAAGTTAAAATTTTCAAAGAGAAACCCTCCTAAAGTTTCTTTATAAAATTATTCTATATTATTAGAATTTTAAATTCAATATAATTAGAATTTTAAACTATCGAAGAACCTTCAACAGAAAGTATGGTATTGAAGTTCAATATCATTATCTAATTAGTATGCCTATCCTGACGCGAGAGGAAGAGGAATTTGGTTAGGCAAGATTGGAAAGCAGAGGAAACGCACTCTTTTTTTAGAGCAACCCTCTGCTTTTGTATTCTTTTATCTTTTTTACACTGACTAACTTATGCCTGCTTTCTGTCCGTCCTTTTTAAGAAAATTATCGTGACAAACCTCAGGACGCCAAGCTTCACCACTAGCAAGACGAATTTTAAATATTGGGGGCAAATGAAAGTTTTTTTGATGTTCATTTGATGTTCGTTTCTACTTTGTGGCGTGCTGCTCAAAATGGAGAAGGAAGAAATAATGCTAGTTTTTAAGAAAAAGTGAGAACTGGCAGGCTTCTTATATTATCGCTGTTATAGAAAATAACTATGAACACCCATGCAATTTAACTTAGGGCAAAGTAAAAAACTATATTTTCCAAAAAGTTTCCTGTTCTCGACAAATGGAACCTGTGATAAGCTATAATTATCAAAATTTACCAGTTAATAGATTTGTGCTTATCCATTCTAAAGATCTAAGTGTTCAAATCAGAAGCGGACATTTAGTTAACGTCTATAAAGGAGGCAAGGTAACCACATGGCAACCGTTCATTTAGTGAAACATAATATAGACTTTTGTAATCGAATATTCGAACTATCTTCCGATTCACTGGTAAAAGAAGCGTTAGGTCTTCCAGACGGTACAGTTGAAAACACAAAACAATTTGTTGAAGCTATCATTCAAGAAGAACTTGAAGGGAAGACGGTATCTCGAGTAATTCTTAATGAAGATCACCTTGTCATTGGAATCACTACGCTGATGCTCATAGACCAGCATAAGAGCTCTTGTCATATCGGGTCGTGGATTGGCCAAGAGTACTGGGGCAAGGGGTATAACCAGGCATCCAAAATAGCCATATTGCGAATAGCTTTTAAAGAGCTAGGTTTGAAGCGTGTTTTTGCAGGAGCACGGAAAGTGAATATCCGTTCCCAAAAAGCGCAAGAAAAATTACCTTTTATTAGTCTGCATGTTGAAGCAACGTTTCCTGAGGAACATAAGGCTTTGGAAAAGAAGGAAAAGCAAGCTTGTGTCTTACATGCTTTCTACAGAGAGGATTTCAATAAATATATAAATGAATAAAAAGAGAATTTCACTTTCCACTAAATAAATCTTACATTAAATGAGTCAATAGCCATTTTAGTTTGTCGATAACTATGTGTAACTCAATCAATGATTGTTCACAAAAGACGGCTCATTAAAAGCAGATTGTATAAAGGAAAGAAGGTGAATTTCTAAAATTGGCATCTTTCATTCTTTCTTACTGTAAAAATGTAATTTTGCGAACGGTTATGAGGCTAAAAGAAGGAAATCTCGAATCGATAATGGGATTTATCGGCATGATGAAAGTGGATTTGGCAAATGGACTTGAATTTAATAGGGAAAGGAAGCATTCCAGTGAATGAACAAAGTGGCATCAATAAAAAGGCTTGGGAATACCGGGCCTATGAATTTTGGACGAAGCGGGACGGGGCTCCAAAAGACAAGGCAAAGGAAATTGTGAAAAATCCGAAAGCGGCTTTGAAAAAACACCAGGAATATTTTGGCCAACTTGATGGAATGAACGTGGCCAATATCTGCGGGTCAAATGGAAGAAAAGCTGTTTCTCTCTCTATTTTAGGGGCTAACGTCACGGTTTTCGACATATCAGAGGAGAATAGAAGATATGCGTTAGAATTGGCCGAATGTGCAAATACGGTGATCGAGTACGTAGTGGGGGATGTCTATGACATCGATGTGGATACATACAGGAACCGCTTCGATCTGATTTATTTGGAAGGCGGGGTGTTGCACTACTTCAATGACATCGATCAATTGGTCGGGATTCTTTTTTCCATCCTGCGTGACGAAGGAAGACTGATTTTGAGTGATTATCACCCTGTGAAAAGATGCATCACTCCGGACCTTCACTATATTCCTGCTTATTTTGATAAGGAATTGCACAACGAAAACATCGCTTACAAATCATTCTTTGAAGAGCGGGAGCAACCGGATTTTCCGGATGTCTCGCTCAGGTTCTATACATTAAGCGAAATCATCAATTCCGTGGTTTCGACCGGTTTTGACTTACAGCGATTTGATGAACATCGCGGTTGGAACGATGAAAATATCCCTTGGGAGTTCACCTTAGTGGCTGCTAAATAACGGTCATGCGAATGCAGCTGCAATTCTTCATTAGCCGAAAAGTTAAATAGGCATTGCTCTACTCTAAACTTACCGTAATGTGCCTAAATACAAAGGGAGAGAAGATGCGCTTAAATCAGCGTCTTCCCCATTTAAGTTTATATAAGAGTACTTTTATTGACATTAATTTTTGATGGAATTTAGAAATAACTTATCGATAGATGGATCCACTGTTCTTTGGCAACTTCTCAATATGCTTCAAATAAGGCATGACCTTTTTGCCGAAATCAGGTAGGGCAAAATTCAATTCATGGCCAACGCAAATTGAAAGTTCTTCGAAAAGCTTGCACATGTTGAATAGCGCTTCCCATATATTTTTGTAGCTGCCATCAGGGTAGGTGAGAAGCACCTTTTCCCACAAGCCGCTTTCAACATACTGTTTAATATTTTTGCTGCCTTTGCCGGTACTGATCGCAAAGTCTGTCCGGATGCCCACGTGCCAATTCAACATCGTTAGGAACATCTCTCTAACGGGTCCTTCCATGATGTACTTGGCAAGCGGAAGTTCTTCACGCCATAGCGCTTTGGCAATATAGGTACTCACCCACCAAAACTCATTCGAACAATCTTGAAACGCCTTCAGGTCCGGCTTGGAAATCCGGTACGGGTTTTCGGGCGTGGTGTTAGTTTGTTTGATTCTATTGTCTTTATCCAACAGGATTTTGCGAAGTTCTTTTCGTGTTAACCAATCCTCTGCGAACGTTACCGGGGTTAAGGTTAAATCGATCCGATTACCGTCTGTAAAAAGCATTAAATAAGAAAAGCTCTGACGCGTTTTATCGACAGGGGGAATCACCATTTGGTCGGGCATTTGCAACATAATTCTTTCCCCGAAATAGTCTACCCAGGAATGGTCATTAATGAAAGGCTGCATGTCTTCGACATAATATACGATGTCATAATCTTGAAACGGATCTGCTTTATTTTGCGGGTCCACTCGAGATCCATTCATTTCTACCAAGCGGATATTTTCGCTTTCTGTTGCTTTGGTTAAAATCAAATCCAGCATTTCCTCTTCATTCCTCATTTTAGAACCCTCCTATTTCCCCCGGCAATAAGCTGCCTTCGTAGAAACACGAATTAGTAGTATAAGATTTATTGTTACAACCATTCTGTTGAAATACAACCTATTACTAAACAGACCTATAAAAAACTAGGGTTGAATCAATTTAATATAGGTAAAACCCGATTCAACATCTCATGAATTATATGGTCACCATTTCCAGAACAGTGAAAATGAGCATGACTGTGAGCGCAATCTCGATATTCATGTTCCAGACGAACAGGGAAGTGCCTAAAAATATATAAAAGACCAGCAAGAAGAATGAAAAAGGTTAATAAGGACAAGCTCTTAGTTAAATCAGTGAAAATTTAACTGGATATTTATGTTAAAGTAGTAAGGCTGTAAATGTTAATTAAGGAGAGAAAACAATGAAGATCATGCAACAGTGGAAGCAAGAAGATAGTGACTATATCAAGAAGAAAGTAATCGAACATAATCTTTTAAATGTCCCGGATCATGTTAAACATCCAGTGAAAAACGTAAGTTTTATGCTTAGAGATGAAAATGAAAATATTTTAGGCGGAATAACCGGGACAATTTTTTGGTATCACTTACATATAGATTTTTTATGGGTTGACAATACTTTAAGGGGTGAAGGTTATGGTGAGAAGCTATTGCAAAGCATAGAAGAAATCGCCATAACAAATAGCTGCAAATTGATTCAACTGGATACTTTTAGTTTCCAGGCACCAAAGTTCTATCAAAAGTACGGTTATGAAGTGGTTGGAATAGTTGAAGAACATCCTACAAAAGAACATCAACAATACTATTTACTGAAGAGATTGGCTGATTAAAGCATGCTTCTAACCAAAGATACGGGATTAGACTGCCGACTGAATGAACTTCCCATTGGGTTTTAAAATTAGAAGTCCAAAAAGCACTCCTTTTCAAATCATCAGATTATCAGAAGCTAGTTGAAATAAAGAGCGGGAAGAGGCTGTTGCAAACTCATCTTCTCTCTCTATTTTTCTATACTAATACACTTTTAGGAATGTTATATATACACTAATTTGATAAGTGATTGAAAAAATTCGTTTAAAATAAAGTGAATATTAAAACATTTCGTGTATTAAATGGTTTTATTTGGTATATTGTTAATGAAGCTCACAGCTCTTGTAAGTACAAACTAGTTGTAAATTTACCAATGTATATCCCTTTTTAGATAATATGATGTGCAGCTCAATTGTGGATGAAAGCGAGGAGGGTGAATGAAAGCTCTCGTGGATGTTTTGCTTAGGTTTTTTTATGTAGCCATCGGACTGATTTTGATAAGCGCTTTCGTCGGGTTGTTTACTGAAGGCATTCAGCTGAAGGGGGGATTGTTCTTTTCTCACCTCGTTCAGATCCTAAAGTCGCTGGTTTACCCGGAAAATTTAACGGTCATCGGCCCGAACGGAATGGAATACTCCATTTTCCTCCAATTTTGGAATCATTATTTCTATTCATTAATCATTTTCTTGTCGGCGCTGCTTTTGTCACTGGCCATCGGCATTGGATTGGCTTATTTGACGACACTGCTTCCGGAAAAGCGGCTCCAGTTTGTTTCGAAGACAATTTCGCTGCTGGAAGCGCTGCCGGACCTGTTTATCATCATAGTCATGCAGTTCGGGGTATTGTTCTATTTCCAGCAAACCGGAAAGTTGCTGTTTCCGGTTGCTGGAACCGGACAGAACAAATCGTATTTGCTGCCGATTTTGGCATTGGCGCTCATTCCGACGTTGATGGTGTACAAAGTGATTTTGTTCCTTGTCCGGGATGAACTGGGAAAACCCTATGTGAATTTGGCGAAGAGCAAAGGTTTCAGCAAAACCTATGTGTTTTTCCGACACATTTTGCGGAACATCGCCCCGAGCATCTTCAGCCACAGCAAGTCGGTGGTATTGCTCTTGCTGTCATCCATGGTGATCTTTGAACGGATCTTCAACATTAATGGCATTTTCACTTATATCATGACGTATCCGGAACCCAATGTGATCGCCTTTACACTGATCCTGTTTTATTTACCCATTTTTATGTTGTATGCGATGGTGA
This sequence comes from Planococcus sp. VCh962, assembly GCF_057748275.1. NCBI lineage: Bacteria > Bacillati > Bacillota > Bacilli > Caryophanales > Caryophanaceae > Planococcus > Planococcus sp. VCh962. Next base: position 948,585 of record NZ_JBYLHS010000001.1, on the reverse strand, counting down.
CACTGGTCCTCAACAAAACGACGGGTCAGAGATTGGAATGGTGAACTATGAATCTGATGAAGCGACTAATGAAAAATAAATCCTTCTTAGCCGGTTTCAGTTTGATTGTGTGCTGTTTTTGGGTGAGCGTCTTTTATTTCATTTTTTTCAATGACCACATTCCAACGGCTTCTTTGCTGTACGGTGAAAACGGCAAACCGCTTCCGGCACCGTACAGCGGATCCGTTTACCCGCCTTTCGGAACGGATGAATTCGGACGGGACATTGCCATTGTGATACTGGTCGGCGCGAAATACACCATCGGAGCTGCCTTGCTCATTACGATGTTGCGGGTATTTCCAGCTGTCTTGATCGGTTTGTTCCTCCATTTTTTCCTGAAGGGGCTTAAACGGCCGTTAATATCCATTGCCGATTCCATCACTTACTTTCCAATTACCTTGCTGGCTTTTTTACTGTTGAACTGGGCCACTCGGGAAGGGGTCTTGATATTGGAAGATGTCCCTTCTTTCGGGGTGCAAGTTCTACTGTATATTGCGGTGCTTTCGCTCATTTTCATACCATTGAACTCGGTATTGGTAGCCAATGAAGTTGAGCTGATTTACAGAAAGGAATTTATTGAATGCTCGAGGACTCTGGGAGCCGGGACATGGCGAATCATTACCCGTCACATACGGCCATTCCTCATACCGCAGCTGTACGTTATCTTTATCCGGGAGTTTATCCAAACACTGATTTTGATGTCCCATCTGGGAATTCTCGGCATTTTCATCGGTGGAACGGTTTTTATGGAAAATCTGTTTGGCAACAGTACCGCGGCTTCGCGTTCCGGTGAGTGGGCCGGGACACTCGGCATGTGGTGGGATTTTCTGTGGACGTCCTATCCCTGGATCGCCTTCATCCCGATTGTCTTCCTGACGCTGCTGATACTGGCAGCAAAAGCGATGCTTGACAGCTTGAACCAGGTTTTGTCTTCTGAAGAAGTGACCCCCGCTGAACTTCAGAAATCCGATGAATATCCAAAGTTAGATAAACTTTCGCCGTTTCAGTTATTGCATACTAAAAATCATTAATTGGACTTTGTCTTGTTTGATCAGAAAATCAGTTTACCTATCATCAGATTATTGGACACAAAAGCCCAGTAGACTTAAGACCATCAAGAATATGAGAAACAAAATTCCGCTACTGAATTGGATAAAGAAGCAAAACGATATGAATATTGTTCTTACGATTGCCACAAATATTCATCGTAATGAAGCTCGTTAAAAATAGTAATAAATTTTTTTATATACTTCACATTCTTTAGAAGTGTAACTAATTTTTAAATTGAAAATCACCGAGGAAGAGGAGTCCTGATTCGTTATGCTTTTCCTCCTAAGCCTATAAACCTGCACCTTTATAGCACACAATGATGACTTGGAGTATCGGACAGAAAGAATTACAACTAGCTGATGGTTATCCTTCTTCAATTAAAAGTCTTCCAGGATTCTTCTAGTCGATGTCCGTAATGTCAAATTCCATCTGGTCAGGATCCCACACATCCGCCTCGCTATTTGAGTATACGGCCACGTTGATCTATTGTCCGACTTCATAGCCTTTGAAGCTGTCGACTGGAATCTCATATATGTGTTCATTTTCACCCTCTTTTCCTGAGCAGTTTGGATACAAAGGGAAGGTGAAGGTTGGTCAAAGTACCTTTTCTCTCCCTTTCGTCTGAAGAGCATACTTTTCCGAATGGCTATATTTTTACTGTCGAATAATTATCCAATCAACGATTGATTATAATTAGTAGATATGTATTGAATTCAATCCAAGGAGTCGGTTCAACCAATGTATCAAAAAGTAATTATTGAAAATGTAGAAGCCATTGATAAGAATTCACGTTTTTCACTTATTAATTATGATAAGGCATATTACTGTGATTTTGATGGTCGAGTTGAAGTTAAAATATTGCTAGAAGAGATAAAATGCGATTATCTAGTAATTGGAATAGAAACATATAACTTTTTCTTGGAGAATCTGAACTCGGTCATTTCTAATTCTCACTACAAGATAAGAAAAATCAATAGCAGAGTGTCGCATATTGAGATTTATTTGAAGAAAGAAGAGGTTGTCGAAAACGATTCTCTGCTGGCTCTTTTGATGATGATTGCGGAGAGTAACGATCTTGTCTTTATTGCAATAGATCCAGTTAGAGGCGTAGATCTATACAATATTAAGAACAGAAAATTACAAGTGAATACAAAATGGGCGAACGTTTTTATAGTTTTTAATTATGACGCCGATAGCTTAATAATATTCGAATAATTTTTTAAAGTTTACATATCACTAGTCATCAGAAGATGCTCTTTAATTAGCATTTTTTCTGCTCATCTTTAAAAGTGTGCTTTTACGAAAGCTTATATTCTAATAAATTTCCTTCAATCATTAGTTTTAATTTTTCAATATGGGACTATTGGTAAAAAATGAAAATCATAAATTTTTTCTACTAATAAACTACATCAGAAGAGGAGGTCTATATTGTGGAAAGGAATAAGACCCGTATCGAGCTTCCCTACTCTTATAAAAATCTAAAATCTCTTTTAAATGCCGTATGCAAGAAAGAGAACCAGTTTTCTCAAGCGGATTTTTATATGTGGTGTGATCATTTAACGACAGTATGGTTAGATGAAGATTTGAACGATCAGGATCAATTGGCTTATCATATTGCCATAGAGATTGAGGTTCAGTGGGATCTGCATTGGTACGAGTTCTATTCCCATGAAGAACTGATGAAGATGGATTTGTCGAAATTGGAATTGCCCCCTGAATGGTTTACAGAATGGGCAGCTGAGTTAAACGGAACTAACCAATGAGAGATAGGAAACGAATGGAACAAAAGTGCGGGTAAGTTACATTCAATTCAAAGATTACTAGATGAAAAATAAAAAGAAGAGGCTCTAGAAGAAGAGGGAACCCATGAAGAAACTGTATATTTTAGGATCAGACACGAAAATTAAAGTTGAAGTGATAGAAAGACTATATCCGGAATCAATCGGATTATGGGAGGGAGACTGGGTTAAGACAGCCATAACAGTTGAAATCCCTGGGTATTCTGCAAATTTTCTAGCGGATTTAAGGACAGAAGAATTCAAGGGATTTCGTGATCAATTAGTTGCCATGACTCAAAAGTTAGAAGGAACGGCCTCCCTGATTTCGATAGAGAATGCAATCGAAGCCAAAGCCGTGATGGATTCTTTAGGAGGAATTTGTTGGGAAGTGAGCACTCGTTACCCAATCAGTACAGGAGCCATTCTTACTTTTGCATTTGGTTCAGATGAGAGCTATTTAAATCCATTAATCAAGGAACTGGATGAAGTGCTGACAGAATTCCCCGTGCTTGAACACCAAAATGACTTAAAAAGCACTTTAACTAATTTTTTCAGAAAAATACGCGGTTTTTTAAAAAAATAAAACCCATTCTACCAGGAGCACTTAACCTTAGTTCTGCAATCAAGTCAGGAACCAAATGCTGCTTGGTTTTGAATGCAACTAGTTGATAGCTAAGTTACATTTAAAAGAAACAAAAGCATAGGGAGGGGAGAAGTATGGGCTTAGAACACGAATTTTTCTTAGTCACCAATACAGTTATCTATCAAGAGTTGATAAGGCGCGATGAGAAAAACCCACATATTATTGACTGCATAGATATCCCAGACGATTTGATTCAATACATAGCAGATTCGTTGAACTGATTTCCAAACTATTATCACAACTAGGCGAGATAGGAGGGCGAAAACCTAGATATGCAAGCGACGACTTGGAAACAATTGATGCTAAACGGCAGTGTAATTTTGTATGGAAAAACGGATATTTTAGAAAAAAATATACGAAAAATAGCAGCGGAAGGGTTTGAAGTAGTCCATTTTGATTGTAGGGAATGGGATGAGGTGCTTTTCCATAAAGAAGTGGCACGGAAATTGGATTTTCCGATTTACTACGGTGAAAATCTAAATGCTTTTGACGATTGTCTATCGGAGTTGATAATAAATAACACGGGCATTTTATTGGTTTTCACGCATTACCAGTCCTTCCTTGCGAAACATCCTGAATTGGCAATTGATATATTAGAGGTCATCCAGCTAAATTCGTGGAGATTTTTACTTGAAGGAAAAGCGTTATTGAGTTTTATTCAATCAGCTGACCCGAAAATATCGATTCCTGCCATCGGTGGAATGGTTCCTCAGTGGAATGGGGAGGAATGGTTTGATAAAGGGAGAGGAATTAAATAAAGTGACTGTAATTAATTGTGAAGTAAGTTACAGTCAAACAGCCAATATAGTTTAGGAGCTAGGAAAAGAAGATGAAAAAAGAATTTCTAAGACAGGAGAAATGGAATGTACTGCTTTTTCTCTTTGCAATGATAGTCGGATATGTTTCCAGTGTGATCTTCATTGGGGGTCCTGTCACTTATTCAGCACCAGGTGGTGCACTAATTGGATTTCTAGTATTCGAAATATGGAATTATAGAAATTTTAAAAAAGAATGGGAAATTAAAAGACAGAGCAGCCCTTTCAGGAAGTTTTAATTTTTTTCAGAGCGTGTAGCAAAATGGCAAGTAAGTTACATTCATGCACTGAACAGAGAGTTACATGCAGAAAACGAAGACAGGAGGATTTCATGGGAAAAGCCTATACAAAAAGGGATTTAGAAAACTTGGAAGATCGGTATGAGTTTTTATTTCCAGTTCCATATAAGACGAATACGGTACCAGACAAGTTGATGGAAATGAGTGAGATTTCCTTCCCTGCAATCACTAATCAGTTGATTAAGGATAACTTTTCTTTGATTATATGTATTCCACTTCTTCCAGTTATTAAAGTATTAAAGCAAGCCGAGGTGCTTAGTGAGAGTCGTTCTTTTAGACTCTTTAGAATACCGCCTCATAATTACAATTCTGCTATCGAAGAATTTCTAATAGAGCAGGCCACTTCTTTAAACTTTTTTTGGATAAAGGATATTCAGAAGTTGCAGTATGAGTTGCCAAAAACCAGTTACGAAAGAATAAAATTAGTGAACATGAATCAAAATGAAATTTATAGTTTTTGGCTAGAAAATCAAGAAACAACATTAGCAATATGGGATTAATTGAGATATTATTCATCGTTAAATACTAATCCTATTCTTAACTAATGCCTTATAAAAAATTTTCATTTTAATCTTTTACTTAACAAATTCCCTTCTCTTTTAAATTTTAAAGAACAGCTAAGAAAGATCAATTTGCAAAAAAATGATACATTCAAAAACTAATCTACAAGTCTTGGAATCTGGAAGTGCAAAGGAGCTAATTTACATACCAGTCGTCAAAAGCGGGATAAATGAAAGGTGAGAGAAGATGCTGTTAAAACCGCATTTTCTCTCACCTTTCGTATGTAAAAGTGTACTTTTCCAAACGGTTTTATTTCCAATATTAGCTAGCATTCTTCAATTCTAGTCAGTATATTAAATAGAAAGATATTGCTACAGATTCGAAATGGAACGTTACATTGCAAAGTACTTCTGTACAGAAAAATCAAAGGAAATGAATAGCAGATTTGCAAAATGCGCATAAATTTCTTTGACCAGCTAAATGGAAGGTGAAATGTCTCGTGAGTAAAAGAAAAAATAGTTTGCAATCGGGTGATGTATATGCGAATGAGTATATAATTATTAAAAAAATTATTGATAAATGGGACCCGATCGGTTTACTGGAAATGGGATGTCCAGAGGACGAATATGACTTTGAAATAAGAGATATTGAAAGACTGGCCTATCATGCGAAATCGGTTGATGAACTCGCATTAGGAATCCAACAAGTTTTAATAAAGTGGTTTGATGAGTATTTACCAATTGAAAAATGTTATCCCGTGGCTTTAAAAATATGGACCAAGCATTAAGAAAAAAACTAAAAGTATCTTAGTGATTGAGTTACTTTAAAATCAAATTTTTAAATTCGCCTTTTTCTTTTGGGTTTTGAATGTAACATTTTGTGAATTAAGTTGCATTCGCTTATAAGTCTAAGTAGGAGGGAAGCAATTGAAAAAGCAATATTTTGTCCAATATCCAGACGCCAGTTTAATCAAAGATTTTGTTCTTCCGAAAGGTAGGTTTGAATCAATTGCAATTGGAATTAGGGACATGGAAACTGATTTTCTATTTACGTTGATCCAAAATATCAGTAGCTTCCCTGTTTTTTTCGTACTGGAATCTGTGGTTTTTGAACATACAGAAACGAGTATTTCCGAGAAGAACATTTCTCACTATAAATTTTCTTCGGACGGTTATATCATCAAAATTGGTTCGACTGACATATTAGAATGGGTTTGCACTAGTACGGTTGAATTAGTTTTAAATGGATTGGAAGTTTTTATTTTCTTTGGAGAAGATATTTCTGAAGTGGATCTAGTCCCAACAAGAAATTGGGATAGCCCGACTGAATTCAAAAACCTTGATTTTGATAAAGTCGAAACATTCATTGATGTGCATGAGGTCGACCTTACGATATTTACGAAGAATGAAAAATACAACTTACCTAAAAAAGTCACACCATACATATCGGCAGATTACTCGCTTGATTTAGAGAATAGTGACACTGAATAGTAAAAGGTTTTCAGTTTTAGCAGCACTTGTTTTATTCTAGTTTGAATGTAACTTAATACCAAGTAAGTTACATTCAATCATGACGCAAATAGGAAGTGAAGATATGGGGCGTTTAAAAAAGTTTTTGCATAAACTGTTCTTTGAAAAATACGATCAATTTGCGAAGGAATTAGGTTATCCGGATTGGAACGTTGCTTTAAAAAATACCTTTGGCATCTATGAAATGGAAGGCGATACTTGGTACCATGCTACTCAGCTTCCTGATAAAAAATGGGCGGTATGGAATGATGATGAGGCAGAACCACCTTATACTTTCGAAGTATTTTCGTCCTGGGAAGAAGCCATTAGAAAGCTGCGGAAATTGTTTGAGGAGAGTGGCTTGTCGGAAAATCATTGGAGGCCTGAAGGATTTGATGAAGGTGAAGAGGCTTTTCTGACAGAACCCGACAGAGAGAAAATGTTGTAATAACCAAGAATTCAAATGTAACTTATTGATAGTTAAATTACACTCAAAAACAACATGAAGTAATAGGTCAATACTTTTGAGCAAATTTATTTGAAGTGCGTCATTCAACAGTAGCCGCGAGTGCTGAAACCTTAGAATAGATATTGAGAAGCGGAGATATGAAAATGTTAAAACGAAGTTTAGCTGTGATACTCAGTTCGATTGTATTTACCTTAAGTCTGTCATTAATCAGCTATAACCCAGAAGAACAAAGAGAATCCAACGTCTATTATATGGGCACAGCAGAAAGTTTCATTTTCATTATTTATGTTTTACTTATTTTTTATACCGTTATAGGATTACCTGCTTCTTGGATAAAATACAAAGGGGAGAAGCAGAATTTATCACTAAATCAAGAGTTCAATGCTCTTATTTTCGTAGTATATATTCATCCCATCCGATTTCCTGGATTTCTTCTGATGAAGGGGTCACTATTCGGTTCTCGTTATGCTCTTTACTATTGATATTGAATTGAGCATGTAGCGGATGGTCCCACTCCGTCTTACACTCGTCACACATCACACCATATTGAATTGTGTCAGCATCCTTTATGATGGTTGCCCAGCCTTGGTCGCAAATCTTGCACCAAGCAACTTTGGAATCGTAGAATTCGTTCAATCTGATCACCTTTTCTCGACTCTGTCTGATGGTCTTCACTAATTCACTAGCCATCATACTATAGATGAATCGTTAATGGCCCTCTGGAGCTACACCGGTCTGTATAGCACCATTTTCCAAAACATTCGCTGTCTTTTCTTCTCAGTTGCCTCTGATAGTAAATGCAGCACCCAGTCCATTGAGGGTGGCACGATATTCTCCTGGTATCAATTCGTAATCCAAACCCTCCAGATCGACCTTCATTTCAGTTGAATCACCGGGAAAGTGAACGATTGCCTCATCAGTGAAAAATTCCTTTTTCATCGGTACACGAAACCATCTACCTTCCACCTTTTTTTCCAGAAATACATCAGCACCTGTATAGTATGCTTCCGTACCGTCGTTTGTAAGGACAATGACAATGTCTTTGACGGGCAGTGGGTATTCATTCTCTGCCGTATGGATGGTGACTCCTTGTTCTGACGATGGGCGTTCGAACGGGACTTCCTGGATAAGAAGGGATTTGTCTTCGGCTGCCGCTTCCGGAGCCGGTCGGGAATCCGCTTTTTGGCAACCCATGGCGAATAAAACGACCATGAGGAAACCCAATGAACCCCATACGTATTTCTTCATTCTTTTCCCTCCAAAATTCTTTCAGAATTAAGCTTCCAAAACCCTTTCATGCAGCGCAGAAGGGACAAAAAGGCAGTGAATGTATAGACGCAACGCTAAACAATCAGGGCGAATTAGATAGTGATTTCTTCTCTCTTTCTATGATGTCCATTATTTTCTGCGCATCCCCTTCGTCAAACAAATAACGAATATCCTTCTCCTGGGGCGCTTCAAAGCTTTCCGAATAGCTGTCAATCCAGACTTTATAATGTGAAGACTCGCCGTTTTCCTGAATCAAAGTGAAGCCGAAATTATTCCCTTGGGTGGCAACCGGCCCATCGGTCGCAATTCCCGCTTCAATGGCGTCTAAAAAAACTGCCATATCTTGTGCATCTTCGATTGTTAGTTGCCGGTTGCAGCGAGATGAATCTGAAGTCGGGCTATCCACTCCGCACCCTTCGATCTGGATCGATGTGACCTCTTCAGGCGCAAGAGGAGTCGCCTCGCTGCCGCAGCCGGATAGAAGGGCGAAGGACACTCCTGCTAAAAAAGCGTAGCGTATTCTCATCTTTCCGCCTCCCGTTTTTTTATCTTGGTCCAATCAGTCAAAGAGGCGAAGGAGGAGGACAGGAGTATTCCTCCTTGAACCCCTCGTTTAAGTTCCGCTCCTGCGATTTCAAAAGGGGCTGCCATCACCTTTAGCACTGCCCGATAGGCTCTGGGGGTAAGGTCATATTTCAAGTCCTTTGCAAAAATCTCAAGTGTACTGGAATGCCCGGGCTGGAGATCTAATTCATTTGGATAATGAGTTGTTACAGCATCCCGAAATTCGTACCATGTACCAGTTGCTTTTTTTCTAATACGAAAAAAGTAGGAGAAATAAATTGAATCTTTCCATCGTTTTTTACGTTGAGAACCACGGATTCTGAAGAGGCAGTGTACTGCTCTTTTTCCATTTGAATTGTCACACCATTCATGGAACTTGGTAAGCTTTGCTGGGGAGCCTTGATTGCAAGTTCCGCTTTCTGTTCCGTATGGGCATAATAGGCAGTCAAATAGAGCGAAAGGGCAAGGCAGAAAAAATGGCCAGAGAAGTCTTTTTCACCGGAGTACCTCCTTAACAGTTTGAAATCACCAAAGGATAAGCGGCAAATGGTGGAAGCGCAAGTCATGGAGCGTTAAGGGGTGGTCACTTTAAACTCCGCAGCCAAGCGTGCAGCGCCAAAGTATTTTACCAACCTGTAAGTGCCAGGCGCTATTTCAGCTTTCAGATTCTCCAAGGAGTAGGCCTCTTCTTTGGTGCCGCCAGGTGGAAGCGAATTCCCTTCATCGGTGATCCCGTCTCCATCGGACGTCATGTAGCGCCAGGTCCCTTCCACCTTTTTTTCTACGCCAAAGCCCCCTCCATACACATGCTCCTTGCCGGAATCGTTCACATACAAGGCTCGGATTTCTTTTTCGGAAGCAGAATACGCGGTCTTTTCGAGTTTGATGGCAAGGCCATGGGAAGTGGCGGGAATCTCCAGTTCCTTCGCTTCGGGCAAACTGCCTTCGGGAACGGAACCTGATTGACAGGCACTTAAAAGGAACGAGACCATTAGGAGAATGGTGAAGGCAATAAGTGGGTGCTTCATCTTCGGACCCCTTTCTTTCTGAATGAGTCAGTACCGGCTTGCATACCGTTTTATTTTCGGGTTTCTCTCTTGATTATAACAGTAATTGGTAATTTCTGTCTATACCCGTTGAGGCACTGAACAGGTGCGGACAGTTGTTTCTTTCGCTACTTTTTGTGCGGGGACGTGTCCTTCTTTTAAGGATCCAAGTATATTTAAAGAAGCCGTTAGTGAATTTCAGCTGTTAGAGAAAGAGAAACATATGGAAAATAAATGGACATAGGTGCCGTTAAGAAAAGGGAGTGAGTAGGTTGGATGAAATTTTACATGAGCTTACAAATCGATTGCAGAATAAGAACATTAGCTTCACGGCAGTGCAACACAACGGGATGGAACTAGCGCAGCGATGGGAAGAGGCTTTTGCCAAAGAGATCAGCACATCCCAAAAGTGGAAGATGGCGTTTATGCAATGCATGTGGAACGTCTTCAGCTGGGGGAAAATTGAGTGCCTGAAAGGGCAGCGGGCAATGGAGGCACTCGATTTGCAGAAAAAGGCGGGATGCCATCTGTTCTGTACATCAAGCAAAGACGCCATATATATCCCAAAGGCCAATCGCCTAAAAGCGAAAGACATCACACCGATAGGAGACAGCGACCTCTATCTCGTGGATGAAACCTTCACCTGGACCTATGTCCTGACCCACGAAGAGGACTGCGGCCCTTATTTCCATAAGCCCTAAGATGTCAGCGTTCATCGGTGAAGCTAACTAGAAGGAACGGATCACAGTTGCAAGACGGTCTTTTCCAGTTGGTATATGACTGTCTATTGAAAGAGAAGAAACCTTCACTTGAGTTTCTTTTTTTGTTTAGCTAAGTGCGCTTATACAAATACTTTATATTTCCACGTCCAACTCGATATCCATTCCATTTCTTGGTATATTAAAAAGAAAAGGTATGCAGATGAAGTCCGCAGGACAGGAGGTGGAGCGGTGCTGGAATACCCACGATTCAATGAGAAGGAGCCCCTTTTAAAGCAGTTGGCCAATGAATTCCCTTCAGCGGCTTTTCTGCTGCATCCGTTTGTCCGGATGCCGGAAGGATGGACGGAGGAGAAACGAGAACGACCTTTTCAATCCATTTATCCGACTAACGATGAAATGATGACAATCGGCCAGCCCATCAGCTGGGAAACGGTCCGGCGGGAATGCCAGTTTGCCTCTTTGAGCGAAGTGGCCATCGCGCTCGCTTCTAACAGTTTGAAAGCGGTCTACAGGAGAGAGGACCTGGAAGTGAAATTGACTGATGCGTTTCCTCCCGACTTCTACTGGCCGATGGAAGACCAGCCGTCCTTCTTCCTTTGTGAAGGGATTTTGCAGCACTTTGCTTCCACTGGATCCTGCACTTTCTATTTTGCAGAACCGATCGAAGACACCACCGGGCAAGTTGCCATCGCCGAGTGTCATCCGCTGGAGATCCCGAAAATCGCGCCGGCTGAAATGGTGCTTGCCGATGAAAAGGGGCAATCCATTTTTATTAGCCAATACGACCGGTTCACCACCCTGTTTTTATCGAAAGAGACAAAGATCCAGGAAGCCATCGGCAAACAGGGCTGGGAAGCGGTGATTTGTGGGCCGGATACAAAGATTGACTGGTTTTGGGAATGACCAATTCGGTTCGAGTGGAAACTTTAAGATACAAATCAATCCGATTCTAAGCCGTTGATTGAATAACGGAATACTAAAAGAAACTAATCATTAGATGTGGTAGTTATCACAGCCGGGTAAAAGGATCTAAGCAAAAGTAATGATGCATCGGTAAGCAACCTAGCTCATAAGTTGTATTGGCTTTTTTGAATGGGATTACAAATCGCCGGACCATAAAACTGTAAATGAAAGGGATTGGAAATCGTTTATTAGTTTAAATATATAAAATGCTTGGGGGCCAAAGTATGTTGAAATTCAGACGGACTGTTGAGTTCTCAATTCGCATTAGGAGGAGATAAATTTATGAGGAGAGGGATCAGCTTTGAAATTCCCAATGAGTATGGAAGATTCCTGGGAGAAGTGTTAAAACCGATTGAGATTGCTGATTTTGATTGGCACATTGGATATTGCGAGGCATACAGAGTGGATAATGGCCAATCAGATAAAGATCTTTTCTCGGATGAACGAGAGGTAATCGGCGGAGCGGAACTTAAAGATCTATTGGAGACGAATGAGTATTACGTGATTTTCGCTGAGTTACAAGCCTTTCCAAAAGGCCAAGTCCGCCCTGTGCATACATACGAAGAATTCAGGGAAAGTGATTGCGAACTGGTTCTGCTGGTGGTTGATTGCAGTTATGTCACCATTTATTGCAAAAATCAGGTGGCAATCGAATTGCTGAACCGGCATGCACTTACTTGTGGATTTGCAGAGATTGAATATATCACCGATGACAATGACTCAAGGACCCGGTTATCGGTATGATAAAGAGAAAGGAGACTTTTATCTGAAGGTCTCTAAAACCGGCAAATGATAGAACAGGGCTTGGTTCAATAGACAAATAGATAAAAAAGAAAGATGGGATAGGCAAGCATTTCCTGTCTCATCTTTCTTTAATGGGAAAGTTATTCAACTTGTTTATCAAGCTAAATAGGCTTATAAACACTAATTGGCCAGATTTCCCTCCATATAACTCTCCATATTGGTACTCATCGCCTTCGATAGCAGGCTGTTTTTTTCTTCAGAGGCCAGCTTGATCCCTTCAAACATCGGTTCTTCCAGTATATTGTTGCTTTCGTCGGCTTCCGATTCCGAATGAACAATTTCCTCCGGCTTCCCTTAAGCATGCAAATAAGTGTATGCCAGTCTGGTCAATCGGTCGCCGTATTCATCCATGATGGCTTCCAGCCATTCTTCTCTATCCTTCCCGATAAAGGGGTTGTCCTGACCGGATGCCAGCTTCATTGTCCCACCTCTTTTTATCAGCGTCCCTAAGACGAGGATCTCTTTAGCAGGGCTTTGCATAAGTACCAGCTGTTTTTAGAAACTGCTTGAAAGCAGAGGAAGAAAAGAGATTAATCGAAGCGCGTCTCTTCTCCTTCTTTGTAAATTGAAGTATATTTTTACGAACGGTCTCTACAGCAAGAACTTTCTTAGAGTAAAGAGGCACGTCACTTTTCATTTAATATTTCGTCAAAGTGAAAATAAGCCTTAAACATGAATGCAACAAATTATGCGTCACTACTAAACTTTAAACGGGTATTGAGGGCGAAATTAATGTAATATGTTTTCTTAAGGAAATAGGATGTATTTCTATTGCCTGCTATCGGAGTCACATACTTAAACAATTATTTATAGAGTCGTTACACCCATTTGAACGGCTAATGATCAAACGAATCGACAATAAAGTTGATTTTTACAATTCACAGTATACAGGAGGATCAGACATGATTCATAAATTCACCAAGAGAGCCAACGCGATGAAACCTTCGGATATGCGGATTATCTTAACCGCTTCAGAACAGCCCGAATTGATTTCTTTTGCCGGAGGACTTCCGGCCCCGGAACTGTTTCCCATGGAGGCCTTGAAAACGGCAAGTGAAGCTGTTCTGACAGAAGATGGACCGGTTTCCCTTCAATACAGCCCGACGGAAGGCTTTGCTCCGCTCCGCAAAAAAACGCTCGAGCGAATGGAAGCGATCGGAATTCATGCGAATTTGAATCAAGTCATGATCACCTCCGGTTCCCAGCAGGCAATTGACCTGACGGGACGCCTTTTCCTGGAAGAGGGGGATACGGTTATCTGTGAAAGCCCCACTTACCTGGCAGCTCTAAACGTTTTTAACATCTGCAACGCCCATATTGTAGACGTCGAGATGGATGAGAACGGCATGCTCATGGAAGACTTGGAAAAAAGGCTTCAGGAGAATCCGCATGCGAAATTTATCTATACGATTCCTGATTTTCAGAACCCGACGGGCCGTACGCTGAGCTGGGACAGAAGAAAGCGGATGCTGGAGTTGGCTCAACAATACGACGTTCTGATTTTGGAAGATAATCCGTACGGCGCTATCCGTTTTTCCGGAACTCCCATTCCGCCGATCAAACATTTTGATACAGAAGGCCGCGTTATTTACATGAGTTCTTTCTCGAAAATATTCGCACCAGGGCTGCGGCTCGGCTGGATATGTGCCGACGAAGCAATCATCGAAAAATATGTGGCATTCAAGGAATCCGCAGATATGCATTCTGATGGCTTTGCACAGCGGATTACCTCAAAGTACATGGAACAGAACGATATCGATGCGCATATCGAGAAAATCAACGCTGTATATCAAGGCAGATGCCATACGATGTATGCTTGCGTGAATCAGTACTTCCCTGAAGCGGTTTCCTGCGTGAAGCCGGAAGGTGGACTGTTTATTTGGGTGGAACTACCCGATGCCATTGATTCCAGAAAAGTCTCGATAACTTGTCTTGAAAACGGCGTCGCCGTGCTGCCGGGAGACGCCTTTTTCGCAACTAGCTCACAAAAAAATGCGCTTCGGCTAAACTTCTCAAACGCTTCAGAAGAACGGATCATTGAAGGCATGAAGCGCATCGGAGAAGTACTGCATCAAGAATTAAGAACAGAAGCATCGGTGAAATAGCCTCTTTTTTACTTTTCATGCAAGTAATGCGTTTGCCTCTTTTATTAAAAAGAGCCCCTGCCGGACTATTTTATTGGTCCAACAGGGGCTCTTGCGATTTACATGCAAAGAACGCTTCAACCGAACAGTGGAAGCGCAGGAATTGCATTGAAAAAATAAGATTTAAGAAGAATGCCTTCGCTAAAAGAAGGGGATAAGTAAATGAATAAATGTTTTTATATTACTTAAAAATAGATCATTATAATCATTATAGAATGCCGCCTACCCAGTATACTCCTACTAAGGGCAAACCATGTGAAAACATGGGACGCAAAGCTAAAGGGGCTTCTGCAGGATACTGCCATGCCAGCCAGCTGCCGTTCACGGGATAAAAAGAAGAGGAGTGGATGAAATGAAGAAAATAGTGGGAATGACACTGGCAGCGTCATTGGTTTTTTCTCAAGGCTTGGATATTGCGGATGCTGCTGGAAGAGAATCCGAACCGGCGAAAAAGGCGAAAGCTGTAAAGGTAGATAAAGACAAAAACGGAATACCCGACGATTGGCAGGAGAAATACCATTTAGGTTTCGGGAAATCAGTTGCTTCAAAAGACAAAGATAAAGACGGATTGACCAATTTGCAGGAATACCAATTAAATTCTAACCCGGCGAACAAAGACACGGACAAAGACAAGCTGGCGGATGGAAAAGAAGATCCGGATAAAGACAAGTTGACGAATCTTCAAGAAATTCAAGCGAAACTGAATCCGTTAAAAGCCGATACGGATAAAGACGGCATATCGGATGCCAATGAAGACAACGACCTTGACGACTTGTACACGATAGAAGAATTTATAGTGGGAACAAATCCTTTGAATGCCGATACAGATAAAGACGGCTTGAGCGATGGGGAAGAAGATAAAGACCGGGATACACTTGTCAATGCATTGGAATTTGCAGTGGGCTCCAACCCGGTCACTTCTGACAGCGACAAAGACGGTGTTAAGGATAGCCATGAAGACTTTGACAAAGATGGAGTGCCAAACGCCAACGAAGTGAAAGAACTTGAAATAACATTGAAGAATGAACAAGGCGACAAGTTTAAATTCAAGTACAAGCTGAAGAAGCATAAGCTAAGTGTAGAATTTAAAGACGAAATTGGTATAAAGAACGCGGAAACGATTATCACACGTTTAGCGCTGGCACCTGATATGACAGAAAATCAGCTAATTGATCATGTAAAAGAAGCTCTTGGCGTCGATACTTTTGAGGAGTTGGAAATTGAAGTGGAATTCTTCAGTGGCAAAGAGTTGGAAGCCAAGCAGGAATTTGAAGACAAAGAAGATGAAGACAACAACGATGAATAAATCAGCGTTTCTCGAAAGATAGACAAATAAGAATAGCGTCTCTAAGATCCAGTCCTCACTATAAGAGGGCTGGATTTTTTTCTTAAGAAATCAGTAAAGAACCGAATGGAAGATCAACGTACCGACGCTATAGCATAAATTTTTTTGGCAAGGAAGTAGCTTCTCGTAAAATTTCATTCCTTTTTTGTTCATATATACTTTTACGAACTTTTTGTTGTGGCAAGCTCATTTTAAATGGATAGAAAGAGCAAATCTTGGATATTTCCTGTATTTCCTATAAGGAAGGAAAGGAGAAACTTTTCTATAATAAGGAAATCAGTCCACTTTATTAAGTTGAATTTTTTTATACAGTGCTTCAGCCGCTTCGTCAATTGAAATGTAATATTCAATAGGCGAATCTTCACTGGATGAGACTTCAAGGATAAATGTCTCTTGGATACACTTAACCGTTACCGTATCATTTAAGCCAATGCTGAAGGAGTGGCTGATGGAAGAAGAATTAAAAGTACACGATATCTGCAATAGTTTCTTGATGTGTTCCAATTTCACAATGCTCGCCTTCTTTTCTTTGGTGTGGCAATTGGCTGATTCTCAGATGGTTTTAAGTTGGTTAATGACATTGCATCCAGATTTAATAGGCTTCAATCGAAAAAAAGCTCCTGACTCATCAGGAGCTTTTGCTCATTTTAGAATAAGCTAAAAACGCAGCGATGTATTCAGCTGTGTCTTCAAGTGAACCGTGTTGAATAAGCTCTTGCGTATGGCCATTGGAAATTTCAAATGTCATTGTACCAGACAAGCAGCGTATGGATAAGCTTTGGCCGTCCTCTGCTGTAAATACTTGGTAGATGTTCACAATGTTGTATTCAAACATCGTCTCTAGAAAAACTTTGATGCTGTTGAGTTTCATAGTAGAGGCGCTTTTCCCAATATGGAAAGTGATTAGGAAAAGTCTTTAAGATTTCATTGAGTTCTTAAAAATCAGTGTAACACTCAATAAGGGCAATCCCTAATGTTTGGATCCCTGATGATTAATTTGTTCAGCTATCGGGCCAGAGCGTGGACCAATACACGATAAGCTATGTTGATCGATACAAGAGAATAGAAACGCCTATTAAATTATATACGTAGATTTTAATCAGCCTCAAGGCGGAGCTTAAAATAATTCCTAGGTTCATTACACAGAAGGCGTTCACACGCTAAGATGTAGTCAAAGAAAAAGAAACCATAGAAAGCAGGGAAAACGATGAAAACTGAAAAGATAAGCAGATCTTGGAAAGTTTTAAGGAATGTTCTTTTAGCTATGGCAGCAGTCTTTGTTCTTTGGGCCCTTACCAGTAATGTTTCGACTGCATATGAACAAAAAAAGTATCCGGCAATCGGTCAATTAGTTGAAGTAGATGGCAACAAGATGCATATCTATACAAAGGGCAAAGGGGACAATACGATCGTTTTATTAAGTGGATTAGGAACTGCGGCACCGGTATTGGATTTTGAACCTCTAATAAACGAAATGTCGAAGAAGAATAAGGTGGTAGTGGTAGAGTTATTTGGCTATGGCTGGAGTGATATGACTGAAAAGGAACGAACAGTGGAAAATATAGTGGAAGAAATAAGAATAGCATTACAAAAAGCAAATATAGAAGGTCCGTATATACTTATGCCGCATTCCATTTCCGGGATTTACAGCATGTATTACGCCAATAAATATCCAGAAGAGATTGAAGCGGTTATAGGAATCGATCCAACATTGCCTAAGCAATTTGATTATCGTGGTGATTCTGCCCCTACACTTCCCAAATTGATAGGTTTTGCAGTACCAACTGGAATTACAAGAATGGTATCTTCTTTGAATCCGGATATTTTTCTTCCTGAAGCTAAAGAAACTGCTTATTCGGAAGAAAAGTTAAAAATGCTAAAAAAATTATTTGCTTGGAACGGCTACAATGAAAATGTAATCAACGAAACAAATGAAATTCAGCAGAATGTTGATAAAATGATTGATATGAAGTTCCCGTCTGATTTACCTGTCATGATTTTTACCCCGGAAGAAAATAAAGTAATCGATGAAGATGGAAAATCAAAGGAGATTTATTATCAAGCTCAGTTAAGTCACGGATCATCAAACAAGCTTGTCACTTTAGAAGGAGGGCATTACATGCATTGGACGCAATATAAGGAAATGAGCAAATATGTTAATGAATTCATGGAAACACATATAAATGAATAATGTAAACTGCCTTGGACCATCGAGTCATGATGGAATTGAAAGAAAAATGATTGTAGAAAGCACATCTTTTCTCTATTTTCTTCTATGAAATAGCCGTCCTCAAAAGAATCAATGATTCTGAGAACGGCTATTTTTTAATTTAACAAATGAGAGAAGCAGCAGTAATTGACTCGTCAATATGGAAAGCCGACTGATAATTAACGAAGTGTATTTTTGTTTTGATCCTGATATGAAGCAATCGCTTCCTTGATTTTTTCCGCTACCAGCTTCCAAGCTTTCACAGCCTCAGATTTTGGTCCTAAATGTGTAAATGCATGAGAGACGCCTTCGAAAATCTCATCATGGACTTGTATCCCGGCAGCTTTTAATTTCCCGGCATAGATTTCGGCTTCCGGCCTGAATGCGTCATGCTCGGCAATGAGAATAAGGGCAGGGGCTAAGCCATTTCCGATATCAGCACAGACAGGCGAGGCCAGCGGATGGGAAGCTTGTGCTGGATCCGGCAAATAACATTTATTCAAAAAATTAGCGACTTGAGGGTACCGGGCACGCAGCCATTTCGGTTCGGGTTTAGCCGCGTGCGGCGTGACGAAATCCAGCATCGGGCAAGACAATACTTGAAGAAGAGGCTGCACGTCTGAACGTTCTTCAAGATAAAGACAGAGGGCTGCTGCGATATTTGCACCTGAACTTTGCCCTCCCACCAGGATCTGGTTCGGGTCGATATTCAACTCGTCACCTCTGTTCTTCAACCATTGAAGAATCTCATAACTCTGTTCAATCGGTTTCGGAAACGGGTACTCCGGAGCTTTTGCAATACCAATATTAAGGATTACGCAGCCTGTCTGGTTCGCCAGGAAGCGGCAGTATGGATCATCCAGCTCTTTGTCATTCATAATGAATGCTCCGCCGTGGAAATTGATGTAAACAGGAAGTTTTTCCTGTACGGCACCTAAAGGATAATAGAAAGACAGGTAAGTGGGCTGAACCTTTGTATCCACCAGGAAATCTTTTTTCATTTTAACCGGTTGCGGAGAAATCGTAGGATTTTTATATGACGGATCAGGAAGGAGCCGCAGCATCTTTGCGCCAATAGTAGTTAACATAAGGACCTCCCTTTTTTTCAACCATTTTATCCATAGGAGCGGTTATTAGTCAATTGCCGCAACTCTCAGCTGTCATAAGAGTTCTGCTGCTGCATTCTTTATTTGAGACAGCCTACAGTTGCCGAAGCCGGTAATGTGTTTGTTTTATTGGCACGAAGAATTTCCATGCAGGTGTTGAAGCGGGATGATGAGGGTATTAGAGGAAAAGATGAAAATCGATGCTGCAGCTTAAAATTGTATTTAAACTTCGGGAAGGTGCTGGTTCCATTGACTGAAAATAAAAAAATTTTAATTATCGGGGGAGGGCTTGGCGGCATCTCCGCCGCCATTTCCCTTGCACAGCGCGGCTATAAAGTTTCGTTATTTGAAAAAAATAACCACATCGGTGGAAAACTGAACCGGCTTGAACAAGATGGTTTCGGCTTTGACCTTGGGCCGTCCATCCTGACGATGCCGAAAATTTTCGCGAAATTATTTGCGGACAGCGGAAAACGGATGGAAGACTACGTGCCGATTGTCCGGCTGGATCATCAATGGCGTTCTTTTTTTCCGAATGGAAACGTTATTGACTTATATGAGGACTTGAAAGAAATGGAAGAGAAGAATCCGTCATTGAACAAACGGGATATGCGTGAGTATGCAAATCTCCTGCAATACTCCAATAAGCTGTACGATATGACCGAAAAAGGCTACTTCAATCAGGGGCTGGACAGCGCGAAAGAGCTTGGGAAGTACCACGGAGCGTTTGAATCCCTCAAAGGTTTCGATCTTTTTTCGACCGTACATAGTGCCATTGACAAACGGATCAGCAATAAGCAATTGAAGGATATGCTTTCCTATTTCACTAAATATGTCGGCTCTTCCCCTTACGATGCGCCAGCCGTTCTGAATATGATGATCTACATGCAGCATGACCAAGGCGTCTGGTACGTGCCCGGCGGGATGAACCGGCTTGCGGACGCGTTGGTGCAGCTGGCTGAAGAAATTGGCGTCAATATTTATACGGGGGTGGGGGTCGCCCACCTGTACAAAGAGAAAGGC
Source organism: Planococcus sp. VCh962 (assembly GCF_057748275.1). Taxonomy (NCBI): domain Bacteria; kingdom Bacillati; phylum Bacillota; class Bacilli; order Caryophanales; family Caryophanaceae; genus Planococcus; species Planococcus sp. VCh962. Next base: position 928,288 of record NZ_JBYLHS010000001.1, on the reverse strand, counting down.
AAGATCACCGGCGCCCTGTTGGAAGACGGGGCAAAAGTGGCGGCGGATTATTACATCTCCAATATGGAAGTTATTCCGTTTTATGAGCAACTGCTGGATGAAAAGAAACATTACGTTAAAAAGCTGAAGAAGAAATTTGAACCAGCCAGTTCCGGGCTCGTGATGCATCTGGGCATCAAAAAAAGCTACCCACAGCTCCGCCATCATAATTTCTTTTTTGCGGAAGATATGAAGAAACAGATGCATACCATCTTCCATGAACACAAGCTGCCGGATGATCCCGTCATTTATTTGGTGAATGTGAATAAAACTGATCCATCCCAGGCGCCGCCCGGACATGAAAATATAAAAGTGCTTCCGCACATTCCGTATATCCAGGATAAACCTTTCACCCAGCAGGAGTATGAGCGCTTTGCAGAGAAAGTTTTGATCAAATTGGAACGAATGGGCCTGGACGGCTTGCGGGAAAACATCGTGACGCAGGATATCTGGACGCCTGAGGATATCCAAAAGGTTTACGGCTCCGACCGCGGAGCGATTTACGGAACGCTGTCGGACCGCAGCGTAAACAAAGGATTCAAGCACACGAAACAAAGCGACCGCTACGACAATCTGTATTTTGTCGGCGGAACTGTGAACCCGGGCGGCGGCATGCCGATGGTCACCTTGAGTGGCCAGCAGGTCGGAAGAAAGATTGTTGAACGTGATATGCGCCAAGGCAAATGATGATCGAATTCCGTGCAAAGCATGAAGTCTTTATACGGCAAGCTGGGCAATGCTTGCATTCGCGGTTTTATTCAAGTTGCCGCTCATCATTGCCTTGCGCTCTAATTGAGGTCGCATCAACACCATCATATCCATTGAAAGGAGGGATGAAGCGTGAAAAAGAAGGTAATTGTCATCGGTGCAGGAGTGGCGGGACTGGCAAGCGCCATCAGACTTCAGAATGCCGGATACCAGGTAGCTTTATACGAAAAAGAATCTACTCCCGGCGGAAAAATGAACCGCATTGAAATGGATGGCTATAAATTCGATTTGGGACCGAGTATTGTCATGATGCCGGAAGTTTATCAGGAACTATTTGAACTGTGCGGACGCAACCCCGATGATTATATCCCGATGGAAAAATTGGATCCGATGTACAGAGCTTATTTCAGTGATAGGCCTACTGAGCCTATTGATATGTCCTCTGACCTTCCACGGCTGACAAAAACTCTTGATTCGATCAGTCCATCGGATACAGGCGGATTCCTTCAGTATTTACAAGAAGCGCATAAACTTTTTGCGTATGCACGGTACGATATTTTGCAGAGGCCATTCCGCAGACACCGCGACTTTTATAACCAAGCCATAACGAAGCGGAGTTCGAAAATACGGGTGCTGGACACAGCCGATCAATTTATCGGCCGCTACATCAAGAACGAACGATTAAAGCAGATTATCAGTTTTCAAACGCTTTACATAGGCATTTCCCCATATAAAAGTCCATCGTTTTATACCATGATCCCGATGCTCCAGTTTTTATATGGCGTCTGGTTTATCAAAGGCGGCATGTATACGATGGCGTCCTCGATGGAAAAACTCTTCAAAGAACTGGGAGGCGAAATCTTTTATAATCAGGCTGTGCAGGAAATCTGCATTGACAATAAAAAAGCCACCGGCATCCTTGTGGAAGGAAAGAAGATTTCTGCTGACTTTGTGATGTGCAACGCAGACTTCCCATACGCCATGAAAACGCTGATCAAAGAACCGGCGGCCAAAGGAAAGTTCACCGATAAAAAAATCGACAATATGAAATACACTTGTTCGTGTTTTTTATTGTATTTGGGCATGGATAGAAAATACACGGAAGTCGAACATGTTCATAATTTCATTTTCAATGAAAAACTGGACAAAAATTTGAAAGATATTTTCTCAGGGGAAAAACTGACGGATGCCTCTTTCTATGTTTATATCGCTTCGAAAATGGATCCAACCCTGGCACCTGCTGGAAAAGACGGCTTGTATATCTTGATGCCGGTCTCAAACCTTGCGGCATCCCTTTACGATTGGAACGACGAAACCGTCGCGTATTATCGAGGGTACATTTTAGGCGCGTTGAAAAAAATTCCGGGATTTGAGCACGTCGAGGATGAAATTGTTGCGGAAACGTGCATAACGCCACTGGATTTCGAGACGAAATTCAATGCCTATAAAGGTGCCGCTTTTGGTCTGCAGCCGACCTTGTCCCAAAGCAATCACCTGCGGCCGCAAAGCAAGGCCACGCATTGTTCGAATTTGTATTTTACCGGAAGCAGTACGCATCCGGGAGCAGGGGTTCCGATCGTCCTGTTATCCGCGAAGATTGCCGCGCAGGAATTGATCGATGACGATCTAGGTGCCATTGCTCACAGTTAAAAGGCGAAAACCAAATTCGGCTAAGGAGGTGTTCAGTTGGAAACTTCAAACATTATCAATCTTGCAATCGGCTTTGTCGCAGTTGGTGTTGGCTTTATGATGTTCAAGTCATTGCCAACGCCTAAACGAAGTGACCAGTCAATAGCGCGGCCTGAGCCGCTTAACCGTTCCTCATCAAGGCCGGATAGGCGTGAACAGCCAGATGAATTGCCGTTCCTGTCCATCGTTATTCCTGCCAGAAATGAAAGCAACCGGATTACGCCGTTATTGGAATCTTTAAATAGCCAAAATCACCGATCTTTTGAAATATTGGTTGTGGATGATGATTCATCGGATAATACGGCTGAAGTCGCGGAAGCTTTAGGCGCAACGGTTCTCCAGAAGAAGGAGGAACGGCAGGGGGCAGGGAAGTCGGCGGCCTGCTGGTACGGTGCAAATCAGGCAAATGGGGAGTGGCTCTTATTCTTGGATGCGGATACCCATTTCACGGACGCTGACGGCATCCGGAAATTACTTCTTTCCTATAAAGAAAAAGATGCAAAGGGCATTCTGGCTTTGCAGCCGTTCCATACTGTCCACCGGCTGTATGAAAACCTCTCTGCCGTATTCAACATAATCGTGGTTGTCGGGATGAATGGTTTTACCGTTTGGGGAGACCGGTTTAAGACGGCCGGTTCGTTCGGTCCGTGCATATTATGCAATAAAGAAGATTATTTTTTAACAGGCGGCCATAAAAAAATCGAAGGCGCCCTTATGGATGACTTGGCGCTGGGTGAGGCGTTTCTCGAAAAAAACCTTCCCGTCCACTGCCTCGGCGGCAAAGGGATCCTCTCGTCCAGGATGTATCCGGAAGGTCTCAAAAGCCTGATCGAAGGCTGGTGCAAAAGTTTCGCCATCGGTTCAAAATCCACCCATCCGCTTGTTATGGGGATGACCATCATTTGGATTGCCGGCAGTTTCACCAGTGCGATTGCCTTGTTCTCCGCCATTGCATCAGCAGACGCTTCTGCAATCTTGATCAGCGGTCTTTTATATACAATTTATGCGTTTCAAACCGGGTTGTTCGCGCGCAGATGCGGGGACTTCCCACGCTCTATTTTCTTGTTCTATCCCGTTCTGTTTTTATTCTTCACTGGCATTTATCTGTACTCCTTGTTTCGGGTGAATGTCCTGCATACGGTAACTTGGAAAGGGCGGAAGATAGATGTTTGAGTAAACGGATTCGTTATTGAAATGTAGCATAGAGCTCGAATATTAACTTGCAGCCCGGATCTGTTCTATGGGCTGCTTTTATTTCATAAAACAAGAATTCTGGAAAAGTCATTCGATAAATCAATGGAGAAAAGGGAGGGAGCAATGTGGCAAAAGTCTGTTTTGGGATGGTTGTGTCACTAGATGGATTTGTCAATGACCGGGACGGGGGGATGAACAAGCTTTATGCCAGTTTTGAGCCGAACGAGGAAATCAATGCCGTCATGGCAAGGACCGGAGCAGTTGTCTTGGGGCGCCGTACTTTTGATTTGGCAGAAGCGGATTCTTATGCCGCCGACTACGAGTTTCAAGTGCCGATTTTCGTGGTGACCCATCATCCGCCGGCTAGGCATCCGAAAGAAAATGAACAGTTGACGTTCACTTTTGTCACCGATGGCGTTGAAAACGCCATCCAGCAAGCAAAGGAGGCAGCACAGGAAAAAGACGTCCTGGTTTTCGGGGTGGATGTTTTCCGGCAAGCGCTCAAAGCTGGCTTAGTTGAGGAATTGCAGATTGCAATCGCCCCGGTCATTCTCGGAAAAGGGCTGCGGCTGTTTGAGCATTTGGATGATCTCGAAATCGTTTTGGAGAAACTTCATTCCATTGAAACCAATCAGCAAGTGGAAATTTGGTATAAAGTGCTCCGATGAATACAAAAGAGAAGAAGTTGCAAGACTCGGGCTTCTTCTTTTTATTTTTCTTACTCCTTTACGCCGTTCTTCTTTCGCCATGTAGCTCCAAGCAAACTGAGGATGGCGATGGAAATAACGATGACTGGTAGAAGGATTAGTAATATCTTCCATAATGGTGTCTGTTCGGGAAAAGCCATCCCGATGAATGCTCCAAAGAATGAATAAAAAATGATAATAAAAGGGTCTGCTTTTTTCGATATGATTGGTTTTGCCAAATCAACTTTAAACTTCTGCAAAATCCCCTTCTTCTTTTGAGTCATTTTCCTAACCCCTCTTCTTGTTAGAATGCAATTTAATTTGGTCGGTGGAGAAAATAGAGAATCATTGAAAGGAACTGGTATTCTTCTCCTTTAATACGTATATTTAGTTAAGAAGATTCATGATTCGAGTAATTGAAGAAATTCTTTTTGACTTTGAGAGGCGGCTAGCATTCATATTCTATTCGGATTTTCCGGAAGTGATGTTCATTAGCGATGGCAGCGGATCAGTGAAAGGTTCTTCCGTTTTGTTTACCTTGAACCGAAAGGGAGAATGAACAATCATTCGTTTAGCAGCAAGCCTGCTCATTATGATTTTATGTAAAAAAGATAAGCAATAAGTTCAGTCCGCTTTACATATGTAAGTGAGATAACAAAAATGCCGTTAAGTTACTTTCCAATTATTTATTGGAAAATGAATCGATTGCTGATAATAATCGTATACTATTTAGAAAAACAAATTGAAGGAGGAGCAAAGATGAAGTTTCAGAAATACTCACTGTTTTTCGCTTCAATTATATTCATGGCTTCCTGTTCCAATGAATCAACTGCATCTACCGGCTCACGATATCCAGCCACCGAGATAGTGGAAGAAGAACCGGTGGTTGTGGGGCATGTTGTCGAAGTATTAGAAGAGAAACAAATAATTGTTGTGGTTGAAGGGATCACAAAGCAAGAAGCGCTAAAAATTGACGTTCAAACTTATGAATCAAGTATGGCTTCTTTTGCGTCTAATGCCACCAGGTTTGAAGGGGCATTTAAAAAAGGCGATAAGGTAGCCGTATGGAAGTTTGAAGAAGGACCGGAGACTGCTGGTGAAGTTGCAAAGAGGATAATTCTTTTGGAAAAGTAAGGAGAGATTATCCTCCTTCAATGGAAACTTGAATGTAGCATCTATGCAGTGAAGTTAAATTTGGAGACGAAAAGAGCTCGTTCAGTTTGTTGCTTGTACAAAGGAGGATACGTACTGTGAAAATCTTGAAAAAAACCTTAATTCTTTTTCTGCTTTTATTTATCAGTGGTTGTGGTTCCAGTCCCAGCTTTGGAAATCTTGAAAGAGCAATAATACAAACTTTTGATGAAAATGGGCAGGAGATCGCTGAACATGTCATAAGCAACGAGGAAGAATTAAAAGGACTTTATGGTTTAGTAGAAGCAGTAGATTGGACGGACAGTAGTGGGCCAGTAACAAGCAAGAAGATGGCCATTACTTTCTTTCACAATATATACAATGGCGAGCCTGAAAGATTAGTCAGATACGATATTTTGTTAAACGAAGCAGGCCAGTATTCTATACTGTCACAGGAAGAGGGAAACCAAGGGAGCCGGGGAGATTTAAATGATGCCAATTCTTCTTTCCTTCAAAATCTTCTTAAAGACTAGTTTCAATTTAAATGCCTAAATCAGATTTATATTCTTTTCAGCAAGAGGAATATTTAGCGGTTTGAAGTGAAATGAAAATAAGTGATTTGGAAATAAGCTATATTCCCAACCTTCATTTTAATTGGATTGAAATTTAATTTTATATTATATAGAAGGCAGGAAAGGGTGCTGGAAAAGCAACCAGGAAAATCAATGGAATCATTTACGAACACATGGCCTATTACGGAGGGGGAAGTGAATGAATGAGAAATATGAAATTCCAATTGAAGAAAGAGATAAAATATTGGCTAATTACTTTAAAGGTAATTTTAATAATTTGATTGAAGTATTTCCTAGCAAGGAAAAAAAGAAGATAGTGATTTTAGAGTATATCGTGACACGATTTGAACAAAATCGAATGTATTCAGAAGCGGAAGTGAACGATATTCTCAAGAAAATCTACCATGATTATGTATCTATTCGCCGTTATTTGATTGAGTTCGGTTTTTTTGAGCGCAGCAAAGACGGCTCTTCGTATTGGATAAAAGAATAAAGGGGCATTTGGGCAATAAACGGCCATCACATTGGCTGGGAAAGAAATAAAATAGGAGGCCACAAGGATGAAAAAGATTTTCGTATTGCCCGGTATGCTGCTTTTATTAGCTGCATGCGGAACAGACAAAGAACCGCAAGCTGCTAAAGATCCAATTGAGGAGGCCGCGGCAAGTGAACAGGATAAATCAGTTGCGAGCGGAGAAGGAGATGTAAAGAAGGTGAGCGGCCGTGAAATTCTCGTAACACTTAAACAGACCGCAGAACCGGTAAAGCGGAACGAATCGGCTGGAGCTGTGAAGGAATCGAAAGAGTTTAAAGAAGGATATTTTGGAGAACCCACGGAAAAACTTGCGGAAGACATGGCGGTTCAGCAAATTGAGGCGGAAGCGGTATTTAAAACGGTTGAGGAAGTGTATGGCGGACAAGCGGAACTTGAGAAAGCCGGCATCATATTTCTTGAAAACCAGACGTCTGGCGCAGATCAAGCCGGCATCTGGCTGGGCATCAAGAATCCCGATGAACGAGTCCAAGAACTTGCGGCAATCTTGCAGAAGCAAGTCGATGCCGGTGAAGTTCTGGCAGAACCGATCTACATTTATAAAAGTGCCCATACTCGGGCTGAACTGAATGATCTTATGTATCAGGCAGGAAAGAAAGTGAAACCAATGGCAGCGGCCCATCCGAATCCCGACTCCATCTCTTATTCTATCTCTGCGGATACAATAACGGGGGCTATCGAAATTGGGCATAACTTTCTGACAGAAAGTCAGGTTGAGGAACTGAAAAATGCATTTCCGGACCGGGAAATCATCATCGAACAGGAAGGTGTGATGGTGCCGGAACCAGGGGAGACAACTGTTAAGTATCCTGAGCCTGCCATAACAACAGAGCCTTCGAATGAAGGAAATTACATTATCAGCTTAGAAGAGGACCGTTTCCTCGCGGTGGAAGCAGCTTCGAAAGACTTCAGTGAGAATGGAGGACAGGAAGAATTTTATTCAGCCATACATTTCAATTTCAATGCTGCTAGAGAGCTGCTGGAAATTGGCCAGCGAGTCAAAATTGAGGCAGCCGGACCGATTCTAGAATCCTATCCGGGACAAGGACGGGCCGTGTTAGTTGAAGTACTTCCGACGTATCAGCCGGAATCAGCCGATTTGTCGGAAGCAGAAGTGGTGAAACGGGCACTGGAAGGCATTGAGCCGATAGAGTTTGGCGTTCCGGCCATCCGGTCCGTCACTTTCAATGCCGAAGAAGATAATTGGACTGTCGTAATCAAATCAGGGGATCAGGAAACTAAAAAAACGATAGCAGATAAAAACTAGCATAATACGCCTCCTATCCATCATGGATCTTTTTAATTGATTTGAAATTTCTCTTGGATTGATTCTTCTAATAAATAGGAATGAGGAATACAGCATAGTAATCGCTAGTTCAAAACAAATGATAATTGAAAAAGGAGAGAAGGGGCTGATTAAAGCGCATCTTCTCTCCCTTTTTCAATCCACGTTAATTAATTCGAAAATCGTTCCGTATTTATTCACGGTTTTGATCTTTCCGAACCCTTCAACAAAATATTCTTTATAACCGAATTCCACCGTTACCTCGACTGCATTGGTGAATGTGCGGTAAGGCGTTTTCACTGTTACGCCGACAGCTGTGATTTTATGCGACTCTTCAAAGACATTATCTATACTATAAGTTGTACCGACTTTAATCGGATAGGCGATAATCGGTGGATCGAAAACGTCAGCTACCGGATGCGCAAGAATTAAATTTTTTCTGGTCTCCACTTCACCGTACAGATAAGTTTCATTTATTTTCGGTATATGGCGTGCCCAGCTATAGCCAATCGGTTCAGAAGCAGCACTGTTAGAATATTTGAAAGTATGCGTTTCGATTCCGTGAGTTGCTGTATTATACGTATAAGTCTTTGTCTTGTCTTTCATATACGAATTGGGAATTCGCGCGTCATTCTTGAACTCCGGTTCTAGTCCGCGGGCCAGGAAAGCAGCGAATTGCCCCCGCGTCACATGGTTATTTGGCAGGAATGTATTGTTCGCATAGCCAATCGTAATGTTGATTGACAAAATTTCTGAAATCGCTTCGTACGCTTTCATGTTTGGCGACACATCCGTAAAGTCCGCCGTCACTGAAAACGGTGTCGGGAATACCCGTGATAAAATGATGGCCATATCACCACGCGTAATCGGATCATATGGGCGGAATGTGCCGTCTGGATAACCGTTTATAAAACCGGCTTTCTGAGCTTCAACAATGTATCCGCTCGCTTTCTGGCCCTTCGTCACATCTGAAAATGTGGAATCTCGCTGCGTACCGTCCAGATTCTGCATGCGCCCAATCATGATTGCCGCTTCTCCGCGTGTCACGATCTTCTCAGGACGGACTGTGTCATCCGGGTATCCGGTTAAAATATCTTGGTCCATCAAATATGTAATTTCATCGTAAAAACCGTGCCTCTCAGTTAAATCTGTTGCAGCAATTGCGGGAGAACCTAACCCCCCTGCAAACAATACCAGTACAATTCCCATCATCAACTTTTTCAATACACCACTCCTCCAAATAAGATAATTAAACTCTTTCCTGATATACCCAATTATATTACAAAGAAACACATTAATGTAACAATTGTAATTAATTTAAAAATTTAGAATAAATTATATGGTATTATAATGGAAATTTAATATTATATTGAATAATTCTTAGCTATTATTGGAGGACTGATTTCAATGGAGGATTCTTTAAAAACTGCCTTAGAATTGCGCCGGGGTCATGCCGCAGCATGAACGGAAATATACAGGTGACTAGAACCTGAATAGACCCTATTTCGAGCTCAATGGCTCTATCCGTGCTTTTTATTCGAATTTCAACTCTATTCAGCAGAAAATTCCAGTTAGGACAGCCTATATTGTTGATGCACTGGGGCTATTGTTGAGAGGAGTAGGATCGGTTTGGAGCAGGAATTGCCTATACAAAAAAGATGAATCTGGTAATTAAAGTGACAACTTCGAAGCCTAAACCTGCAACACTTCCAGCGATTCCATCCCCAGTAATCGTGCCGACTATTCTAGCTGCAAGGAAGTTTTCTTTTAAGAGATTTGATATATCCACTAGGATAAGTAAAAAGAGCCGCCATATGACTCTGCAGTACAAGCGACCTTTTTAAAAAATTTCTAGTTATTGTAAAAGATTGGAGCACGAGATATACTATTCAAAACAAATAATTAAGCGTTGAAGAGAAAAGTAGATTGAATGCGTTTTTCCAAGAGAGCTTCGGTAGTTGAAAAGAAGCAAAAATGCCCAATCGAAAAATGGTCTCGGAGCTTCGTTTTGAACGTTCCATTCTGGAATCAGTAGAATGCGACAAGAGTTGGTACTTGTTATCAAAACCACAGTATAAAAGCAGCGGCTTTGTACTTGTTGAGGCTGTTAATGTAAATTAGCGGTGAATTAAAGTGGAACCACGAGTAAACCTCGTCTTTATCGATTACGGATAAAGACGGGGTTTTTTATATTTTTATAAAGGAGTGGAAAGTATGAGCGTACTTATTGGTGGAGCATGGCCGTATGCAAATGGGTCATTGCATTTGGGACATATCGCAGCATTGCTGCCAGGGGATATACTGGCAAGGTATTACCGGTTAAAAGGCGAGAACGTTTTATATGTCTCAGGCAGCGACTGCAACGGGACGCCGATTGCCATTCGGGCCAATCAAGAAGGAAAGACCATAAAAGAGGTAGCAGACCATTATCACCAAGAATTTTCAAATGATTTTTCCCGGCTCGGATTCACCTATGATATCTACACAAGGACAGATGGTTTTTTTCATCATCAAACGGTCCAAAAAATATTTTTAACTTTGATGGATAATGGCCATATCTATAAAAAGGAAATTGATCAGATGTATTGTGAATACGACCAGCAATTTCTTCCAGATCGATATGTAGAAGGAATTTGCCCAGTCTGTTCACACACTTCCCGTGGAGACCAATGTGACAACTGTTCCACGATTTTGGATCCGTTGGATTTATTGGAGCCGAAATGTAAAATCTGCGGGAATGTCCCGACCGTGAAAAAGACGGAACACTTCTATTTCGCGTTAAGTGCTTTTCAGGAAGAACTTGCGGCTTACGTCAGAGAAGCAAAAAAGAAGAATGCCTGGCGCGAAAATGCAATCCATTTATCCGAACGTTATTTGAAAGAAGGGCTGCTGGACCGGGCCGTATCAAGGGATTTGCCGAATGGCGTGCCCTTGCCGGTAAAAGGCTATGAGGATAAAAAGGTCTATGTCTGGATAGAAGCTGTTTCGGGTTATTATTCAGCCAGCCGGCAATGGGCAGAAGAAAAACAGCAGGATGATCAGGAGTATTGGCAGGAAGAAACTATTGCTTACTACGTACACGGCAAAGACAACATCCCTTTTCATTCCATTATCTGGCCAGCTATTTTAAAAGGGATCGGGGTTGAAGGGCTGCCGACTCACATTGTGTCCAATGAATACTTAACGCTTGAAAAGCGAAAAATATCGACGAGTAAAAACTGGGCGGTTTGGGTCCCGGATATTCTGGAGAGGTATGATCCGGATTCGATCCGTTATTTCCTGTCGATCAATGCACCGGAAAACCGGGATACGGATTTTTCCTGGAGGGAATTCATTTATAGCCATAACAGTGAACTGTTAGGTGCATATGGGAATTTTATCAACCGCACCCTCAAATTTATTGAAAAAAGCTATGAAGGAAGGATCCCGAAAGCGGAAATAGAACCGGATTTAAAACGTAGAATTGAAGGGCTATATGAGAGCGTGGGCCAAAAAATAGAGGATGCTCATTTTAAACAAGGAATTGAAGAAGTTTTCTCCTTTATCCGATATGCCAATAAATACTTTGATGAAAAAGAACCTTGGAAGGAATTAAAGCAAAATCGAGCTTCTTGCGACCAAACGATTGCCAATTGCGTGCTGATTATCACCAATGTCATTCAATTATTGAACCCGTTTTTGCCGTTTTCAACTGAAAAAGTAAAAGGAATATTAGAAATCGAGAAGTTGACTTGGGAGTATACAACTTGCGAAGCAGAAGAAATATCGAATATCAAGCCCTTGTTTGAAAGATATGATGTGAAAAGAATTGAAGAAGAGCTAGACAAGCTAATTCGTCACTCCAAATCAAGTTAAGAGGTATTTCACTTAATGCTGCAAACGAATAAAAGTCGAAGAACACTAATGAAGAAAAAAGCAGCTGCAACCTAGGTGATACTAGCAACTTAAATATACTGGCTCGACCGCATGAGAGGGGAAAGCCCTTGCAGAGCTTGAATTCGGAACAACGAATAATCTTCCAGTGCCAGAAGGAAAATGATCGGGTCCATTCAAGGATAGGGCTGGAGTAGAATGGAAATTGAGCAATGAAAAATAGTAATGTAAATTCTTTCAAGCAATGTTTTAAAATTAAGGTAAAAGTAAAAAAAATCAAAAATTAGTTGACTTTTAAATTAATCTTATTGTATGATAATTCCCAATGGTTCGATTGATTGAAAATTTGTACATTTAAAAGTGAATAGTACTCTTATCAAGAGCGGCGGAGGGAATAGGCCCTGTGAAGCCCGGCAACCACCAGAATTATATTCTGGTAAGGTGCTAAATCCTACTGATTCGAAGGAATCGGAAAGATAAGAGGAGGATTTATTGCCCTCTTCTTAATTGAAGGGGGCTTTTTGTATGTTCAATCTAAAAAAGGAGGAAAGTCTATTTGGTAAAACCTAGTAAGCGAATTGGTTAAGTCTTCAAAACTTTAAAGAAAAAATAAAACTTATTTTAGGAGGAATCGGAATGAAGAAAATTATTGCATTGGTTTTGTTTATTGTAAGTGCGTCACTTATCCTGACGGCTTGTTCAAATGCACAAGGGGAAGAACAAGGAAAGTTGAAAAAGGTAGTTCTTGATTATGCATATTACTCACCTACGAGTTTGGCTTTAAAGGAGTTTGGATGGGCAGAAGAAATTTTTGAAGAAGAAGGCATTGAGGTTGAATGGGTTCTTAGCCAAGGAAGCAATAAGGCTTTGGAATTTTTAAATTCTAAAAGCGTGGATTTTGGCTCTACTGCGGGAGCAGCGGCATTAATCGCAAAATCGAATGGGTCACCGATCGAGTCGGTTTATATTTATTCGAAACCAGAATGGACTGCATTGGTAGCGACAGGAGATTCGCCGATAAAAACAGTCGAAGATTTGAAAGGAAAGAAAGTTGCCGCAACTTTAGGGACGGATCCGTATATCTTCCTTCTGCGCTCACTGCAGGAAGCCGGTCTTTCATCGAAGGACTTGGAAATTGTGAATTTACAGCATGCGGATGGTGCCAATGCCTTGTTAACTGGACAGGTGGATGCGTGGGCAGGCCTTGACCCGCATATGGCGAGAGTTGAAGTTGATTCTGGTGCAAATTTATTTGTGCGTGATCACGATAAAAATACATATGGCACATTGAATGTGCGATCAGAGTTCGCAGAACAGAATCCGGAAGTTGTAGAAAAAGTAATTGAGGTATATGAAAAAGCACGGAAATGGGTTGTGGAAAATCCGGATGAAGCAGCTGAAATCTTAGCAAAGCAAGCGGACATGAAGTTGGAAGTGGCGAAGAAGAGCATCGAGCGAAATGATTTTTCTGACCCGATTCCCGGTAATAAACAAATCGAGGCACTAAAAGAGGCAGGCGAAGTCTTGAAGGCAGAAAATGTGATCAAAAGCGATCAAGATATCGAAAAAACAGTGAATGAATTAATCATTGATCGATTTGCCAAAAAAGTGATCGCAACAGAATAGGGGGACGAGTTGGATGACGGTCAATGCTAAAACAAACGAATTTCTGATAGAGAAAAATAAAAAGTCAAAATCCCATGCAGATTCAACTAAAGCAAGAGGCCTTGTACTCGGCTCGGTATTGCCGATCGCTCTTTTGGTCGCATGGGAAGCGGCCGCCCGTTTTGGCTTGATAGACACCTATGTTTTTCCGGCCCCTACCACTATTTTTCAAAAGATTTTAGAAATGGCCCAAGATGGAACCCTTTGGGGGCATATCGGCATTACTTTTCTTCGGGTATTGATCGGATTTTTTGCCGGGGCTTTCACAGCGCTTGTATTGGGCTCTTTCGTAGGTTATTTCAAATGGTTTGAACAGCTTGTGGATCCATTAATCCAAGCCTTCAGATCCATCCCTTCCCTTGCCTGGGTGCCATTATTCATTTTATGGATGGGAATCGGAGAACCATCCAAAGTGCTGTTAATTGCGGTCGGTGTTTTCTTTCCGGTGTATTTGAATATCGTCTCTGGTATTCAAGGGGTAGACCGGAAGCTGATAGAAGTAGGAAAGATTTATCACTTTACTTCATTCCAAATTGTGCGCCGCATCATTTTGCCGGCTTCGCTGCCGTCTTTTCTTGTAGGTTTGCGCAGCGGCGTCGGTTTAGGTTGGATGTTCGTAGTTGCTGCTGAATTAATGGGTGCCGGCCAAGGACTCGGCTATTTACTGGTTGTAGGCCAGAATACGTATTCGCCTGAACTTATCATGGCAAGCATCATCCTGTTTGCCATACTCGGGAAAGCCACGGACGCTCTCTTGAAAGGGTTAGAAGCACGTGCATTGAGATGGCAGGATAATTTACAGAACCAACAATAAGAGGAGTGGTCAAGATGTTGGAAGTGAAAGAGGCCTCAAGAACGTTCAATAACGGACTGGCTGGATTCAAAAATCTGTCCTTTTCTATTCAAGAAGGTGAGACCGTTGGCATTCTGGGAACGAGTGGGTGCGGGAAAAGTACTCTTCTTCGGGTTTTGTCTGGGCTGGATCAGGACTTCGACGGAAAAATACAAATTGCTGAAGTGGGCGAGCAGCCCATTGGCATGATTTTTCAGGAACCCCGGCTTATGCCTTGGCTCACGGTCAAAGATAACATCTTGTTTGGAAATAAAGATGTAAATAAAGTTGAAGTTCAGGACTACTTGGATTTAGTGGGGTTAAGCGATTTCGGAGATTATTACCCGAAAGATTTATCAGGTGGAATGGCTCAAAGAACGGCAATCGCTCGCGCGCTGATAGGGCAACCCGGTGTTCTGCTATTAGATGAACCTTTTAGTGCACTGGATGCCTTCACTAAAATGCAATTGCAGGATTTATTATTGGAAATCCAAAAGAAGCAACTATCCACGATGGTGGTTGTGACGCATGACATAGACGAAGCCCTATATTTATGCGACCGCATCTTCATCTTGGGCGGCCAGCCGGGTTATCTTCAAGCTGAATTGGCAGTGGAAGCTGTAAAACCGAGAGATCGCGGAAGTGTACTTCTTGCGGAGAAAAAATCAGAGATACTGAAATTACTGCAAACTAGAAAGGCGGTCGAGTAAAATGGCGAACAGTACGATCATTTATCCGAAAAAGGATAATTATAATATCACAGAAGAGCTGTCGAACAGGGAAGCTTTCTCGTGGAAAGAAGTCGAGTCGAATTTTAGCTGGTCCCAAACAGGAAAAGTGAATATGGCCTATGAATGTGCAGACCGGCATGTTGAAGCAGGATATGGTGAAAAAACTGCACTTCATTATATTGGAGACAACGAAGAATACAAACTTACATATCGTGAATTAAAAGAAAAATCGGATTTATGGGCGACGGTGTTGAAAAATCGAGGGGTGAAAAAAGGAGACTTCGTATTTGTATTTTTGCCGAAGCACCCGGATTGCCATATTGCGATGCTGGCAGCCATAAAGCTTGGAGCTGTCGTAGGGCCGCTTTTTGAAGCATTTATGGAAGATGCCGTAAAAGAAAGAATCCAGGATTGCGGAGGAACTTTTTTGATCGCATCACCTGAACTGGTGAAACGGGTTCAGCGGGATCAATTGCCATCTTTAACAACCGTTTTAATTACAGCTGAACCGGAACAATGTACGGGAGATGAAATCTCTCTATTTGAAGAAGCAAGGAAAATTGAAGCAGAAGAAAACATAATTGAATGGGTAGATCTTGAGCATGGATTGAATATCCATTATACAAGCGGATCGACAGGCAAACCGAAAGGAATAATCCATGCGCATCGGGCGATGATTCAGCAATACATCACAGGCAGATGGGTATTGGATTTAAAAGAAGACGATATTTATTGGTGCACGGCCCACCCAGGATGGGTAACCGGGACCGTCTACGGCGTGTTCGCTCCATTGCTGAACCGCACGACGACTGTTATTCACGGAGGCAGATTTGGCGCCAAAGAATGGTATGACATTTTAGCGCGAACGGGTGTAACGGTCTGGTACAGCGCACCGACGGCCTTCAGAATGCTGATGGCACAAGGCGATGAACTGACAAAGAACTATGATCTTACAAAAATCCGGCATATTCTAAGCGTCGGTGAACCATTGAACCCGGAAATTGTGAGATGGGGAATAGAGACACTTTCAAACCGCATCCACGATACGTGGTGGATGACGGAAACAGGAGCTCAGTTAATCGTCAACTTGCCATCTGAAGCGATCAAGCCCGGGTCAATGGGAAAACCGTTCCCAGGAATTGAAGCGGCTATTTTAGGCGATGATGGTGAAATTTTAAAAGTGGGGGCTGTCGGCCAATTGGCCCTAAAAGCAAACTGGCCATCGATTATGCGTGAAGTGTGGAAAGATCCGGCTAAATACTCGTCGTATTTCCCGTTTGATGGCTGGTATTTATCCGGCGATTTGGCAACAATCGATGAAACCGGATATGTTTTTTTTCAAGGAAGAAGTGACGACATGATCAACTCTTCAGGGGAAAGAATCGGGCCATTTGAAGTTGAAAGTAAGCTGATTGAACACCCAGCGGTTGCCGAAGTGGGTGTTATTGGAAAGCCGGATGCCGTAAGAGGGGAAATAGTGAAGGCCTTTATCGTCTTGAACAAAGAGTATGAGGAAAGCGACGGGTTATTAGAAGAATTGCGCTTATTTGTGCGCAGCGGGCTTGCGGCCCATGCTGCTCCGAGGGAAATTGAATTTCTCGAAGAGCTGCCCAAAACCCCGATCAGTGGAAAAGTGCTTCGCCGTGAATTAAAAGCCAGAGAAGCTAAGGGAAAATCAAATCATTTGGTCAACTCGCAAAGATAGATAATCATTTTTACATTGACGAATTATTAGAAGTAAAGCAAAAATAGGGAGAAGTTTTATTAGAAAAGGGAGAAAACATGCTTTCTATCAGCATGTTTTCTCCCTTTTAATTTGCATCCTTTTCAATAAGCTTTAAAAGAAACATTTAGGAAACTTAAACAGTTCAAGGTTTATAAGCTTTGTATGCCCTCATTGTTCCGGCAATCGTCGAAAATTTTCCGGTTTCTTCAATGGCCGCAAAGCCGGTCTCCTTTAACAAGAACGGAATAATCCCTGTAACATGCGGTGAAGTGGTTTCGAATCCATCCAAGAACTGGACAGGGAGAAATGCTGCGCGCATCCAGGCGTTTTGCGGTTTTTCAAAATCAAGGACATGAAATTGGCCGCCTGATTTGAGAACTCGGCACACTTCTTCAAATGTTTCCTTTTTCTTCTGGAGCGTCAAGTGGTGAACAAACAAACTTGTGAATACATGATGAAACTGGTCAGCGGAAAATGGAAGCTGATCAGAAAAACTTTCTTTAAAGAAAACTTGATTGATTCGATTCTCTTTCATTTTTTCTTTGGCGATGGCTAATATTTGCGGATCAGCATCGACGCCCATCACTTGTACATTGAGGTGTGTTTGCTGGATTAAAAGGGCAAGTGTCCCGGTGCCACATGCCAAATCCAATGCCACCTCACCAGATTGAAGGGAAGCTTGATTGATCAAATGCATTTTCATCTTATTTTCCCGCATTCCCGAGGCAATTAACGGATCATAAAAGCGAGTCAGCCAATGGTATTTGAGCGCCGGTATATATGTTTCTTGTTTGTTTTCCTTCATGAAGAACGCATCCTTTCAGGAACTTCAGCCATCTCTAAAGGAATAAGGGAACATTAGTTGTTTTGTTCAGCAACTTCCACGATAAAAGGAAAGGCGAGGACTCCCGTATCAGCGAAGCGAAATTCCGCCCAAAGTTTGTAGAATCCTGAAGATGGAAATTGGGTTTGGAACACAGGATGGTCTGTTGATGCAGGATGCACATGGATAAATTGCTTCCCTTGTCCGTCCAGCACAACGACATGTCCCAATGCACCCAAATACGGCAAAGGGGTTTCTCCGTTTAAATCAAAAGAGAAAGTAGCCGGCTTGCCGGCAAACAATGTAGGCTGCTGTATAGTAACGGCCTTGCCCCTAATTTCTTTTGTCGGGCTGTCACTTTTCGCAAGCATGCGCAAATCGGTTATGGTGACTTCGGATGCTTCACCAACTGCTACAACCACCGGTTCGATGGTGTAAGACCTATTGACGGGATTAATATCTGTGAAAACCAGATAACGTCCGGTGGGGAGGTCCACCTCCACTTCAAAGTCCCCTACACTAGTTTCTGTAGGATGAACGTGTAAAAAAGTTTCTAAATTTGCACTGACAATAACCAGGTGCATGCTCTTTTCATGGGCTTTTGACAGCTCGACAACTTTGCCATTCGAATCTCGGACTTGAATCTTTATCCGGCCAGCGTTGTATACAGCATTCACATCGACTTTAGGCAGCTCGTTACCCATTTCATGATGTTGATGGTGTTCATGCCTCAAATGAAACGCCTCCTCTTTTATATGAACAATAGTCAATTACAAGGTGTTTTTCACTTACAGGATCCCTGCCACGAAGAACTTCATTAATCTAATTTTAACTAAATGACTTATGCTCATACTATAATATTAAATCTTTGCAAGATAAAAGACCTTTCAAAGGGCCTTTTGCAATTAATTATCTTATTGCACAACAAAATGCTTTACCACGGCCAATTTTTGCTAATCCTATTCCCATCGCCTTTAAACCTTAGGTTTTTCTTTTGGTAACGCTGGATTGGAGCAAGCTTTATATAATTAGCCACAGCTAGCGCCGCTTCATGACCCTTATGCTCCTTAAAGAATATTAAAGGAAACTGTTCTCCTATGTCGAAATATGGATAAAGGAGGGATTGCCGATGATTGATGGAAACCAATCTTCAAGCAGTAAGCATAACCAAACTATTAAAGAAATTGAAGCGAAGTTAAGCGACTTGGAGAAAGAGATTGGCGGAACAGATGAATGTGTGGCAATAATCAATAGAATGAGAAGTGACTTAAAGGCTTTAGTTCTTTATATTTCAAGAAAGTAAGTAATTCAGAGCGCTCTAACCGGCGTTCTTTTTTAATACTATAATTAAGACCATAACTTAATAACCGTTATGGGAGTTGCATGTGAATATTAGCCAGTTGGTTTAATAATGAAATGTATAATCGGTCAAATGTATTAAAGATTTTAAGTTTGTTAATAGATGAAATTTATAAAAATATTGTATTTATTACAATTAATGGGTAAAATGAGCGAGCTAGTAAAATTGGTTTTAAGGAGTGGGCAGTTGAAAAAGGCTATTGTAATTCTAGTGCTAGTCTCAATTTGTATGCTATTAGGCTTTATTGGAACGAAAACTTATTTTGGTCATTATGAAGTTCTCGCAAATCAGAAAATACAAGAAGTAATTGATTTACAAGGGGCAGATATAGAAAAAAGCATTTTGCAAGTGAATTTATATGATTACAAAAATGGAGTTTGGCTAAAGAAAATTCAGTTCGATAATGATCATGAGATAAGTTACTTCTATGAATTTGATAAGTCTTCAAACGAAGTGGAAGTTTCTGCTCTTTATAAGAATATGTCTTTGGATTTGGCCGGAAAAGATTCGAAATATCCTTTATTAACAGTAACTTTTAATGATAGTGGAAAAATCGAAGAGTTTAGAGAGAAAAAATAATAAAGACCCACTATTTAAAAGAGGGCTTAGAGGGTTTTAAGCAGGCACTTTGTGAAAGGAGTCAATATGAATAAAACGTATCTGCTGCTCAACACGTTGTTAATCCCTTTTTTCCATTTCGGTGTAGTGCTCGCTATGATTATGAGTATGTCGCAAGCTCATACAAATCAGGAGATAGTAGATAATCTTTATTGGATCATTCCCGTCAACTTTGCCTTTGCATCGATACCCAATCTATTGATAACATTATTTTATGTAATGAAAAAGCAAACAGCAGGACTTTTAAAAACATTTTTTATAGCTGAAGTATATGCGGTTTTCATACAACTCTTACTGCACTCACTTGTCATCTTGTACGTTATCACAGCAAGAAATCTTTAAATTTCACATTCAAGTGTTAAATAAAGGCTAGAGGATGATCAATCAGATTATCTCCAGCCTTTTTTCTTATGTGATATGAGATTACTAGAGCAGTGTTTTTTTGAGTCATTTTGATTTCATTCTTTGTCTATTTAGTTCCAATATGATTTTAAAGTGCTGAAAAAGGTAGTTAACTAATATAACTTGAATTCTCATAAGAAGGCATGCTTCTCGAGCAGCTGCAAACTATCTTCTAAGTCGTATTTGTTGTTTCTAAAAGAAATCAACGATATCCTTGTATTTGAATATACCCCACGGGGTTTAAAAGGAGAGATCTTACGATGTTGGAAAAGAGATTTGACCCAAACAAAGCAAAACTGTTAGTCAGTGAGGAGCGCCGCTCAGTACTTCCTGCAGAAGAAGTTATTCAGTATTTGAATCTAAAAAAGGAAGAAGAAATAGCGGACTTAGGTGCGGGAAATGGTTATTTCACCATTCCGATCGCCAAAAAAGTTGAAGGACACGTTTACGCAGTGGATATAGAAGGAAGAATGTTATCTTTGCTTAAAGAGAGTGCAGCAAAAGAAGAAGTCGGTAACATTCAATACATCCAAAATGATTTGGAAAACATTCCACTGAAAGCCCATTCAATAGATAAAGTTCTAGCTGCATTTGTTATTCACGAAGTGCCTGATATTCGAAAAACTCTTAGCGAAATGAAGAGAATCCTGAAACCTGGAGGCATTATGATGATACTTGAATGGGAAGCGGTTGAGGCAGAGAAGGGCCCTAAACTCGAAGATAAAATCTCATCAAAAGAAATGGTCGAATGGCTTGATCACATTGACTTTACATCAGAAATTATACACTTCAATAAGAATCATTATGGAGTCATTGCTAAACAGGCATAAGGAAAGGAGAGAAAATGCATGAGAAATTTTTGGAAATCCTTATGACCAGCACAAAGACTGGCATTCCTGGGAGGAATAGCTTTTCTGCTTTTTACAGTTCTTTCGAAGTTTTAAGGGCCTAAATGATAAATGAACGTTTTATTCGTACCATTGAGGGAATTTTGTCTAAGAATCGAGTTTATATCAAAAGAGAGGAGCAATAAACATGTTTAATTACACGGTGGAAACATCCAAAAGCAGGGAAGAAGCTGTCCGTGCACTTGAAGAAAATCTGAAAGAGAAACAGTTTGGGATCTTGTGGAATTTTGACTTGACTGCAAAACTTCAGGAAAAAGGTACAGACTTTGATACTCCTTATACTGTCCTTGAAGTCTGCAATCCGCAGGAAGCGAACCGGGTACTGTCTGAAGATTTAATGGTAGGTTACTTTCTGCCATGTAAAATCGTGGTCTATGTGGAAAACGATACAACAAAAATCGGAATGCCAAAACCGAGCGCGCTGATTGAAATGGTTCAGAACGAGTCGATTAAAAAAATTGCGCTTGATATTGAAGAAAGGTTGATTGGATGTATTGATAAATCAGTATAACCGTATGCGAGGGTGATCTATGCCATCAAAACTGCCGGCTTTAAAAATAATAAAGGGACATGGATCATCCTTTCATTGATTTTTGGGGATTAAAATTATTGAATTTATACCCGAAGGGGTATAAAATGAGTTTATTGACATTTATTTTATTAACAAAGGAGGCAAGCAACTGATGGAATACGATAAACAAGTCCAGAATCGGTTGAAGCGGATTGAAGGACAACTTAAGGGCGTATTGCGGATGGTAGAAGAAAAAGAAGATTGCCGCGATGTGGTCACCCAATTATCCGCTGTCCGGAGTGCAGTGGATCGTGCAATTGGTGTAATTGTCAGTGAAAACTTGGAACAATGTGTCCGGGAAAGCCTAGAAAAAGGCGAAAGCACTGATCAATTGGTGAAAGATGCAGTAAGCTTGCTCGTCAAAAGCCGATAACAAAATCCGTTAAACTTTCGGGTTGACGGATTTTTTATTAAATGCTAGTATACCTGAGGGGGTATAATTTTCGCAGCTGGAGCTATTTGATTTTTTATTTGAACTTTTTAATACCCTATAGGGTATTAAACATGGAGGGAACAAAATAGTGGAACCGAGAAAGACAACTAATATTATATTATTCAGCGGGGATTACGATAAAGCGATGGCTGCTTACATTATTGCGAATGGAGCAGCTGCTTACGATCATGAGGTCACCATCTTCCATACGTTTTGGGGATTGAATGCGCTCCGCAAGGAACACCCGCCGGAACTGAAAAAAGGGTTTTTGGAAACCGTGTTTGCTAAATTCATGCCGAGAGGTGCAAACAAGTTGGGGCTTTCCAACATGAATTTTGCCGGCATGGGGCCGAAAATGATCAAACAAGTAATCAAAAAGCACAATGCCATGACGCTGCCACAATTGATTGGAATGGCGCAAGAACAGGAAATCCATCTGGTGGCGTGCACAATGACGATGGACCTTCTTGGCTTGAAACAGGAAGAATTGCTGGAAGATGTTACGTACGCCGGTGTAGCCGCTTATCTTGCTGATGCGGAAGACGGCAACGTGAATTTATTTATCTAATTGAATTGGAAAGAGAGGAAAACTATGGATACTTGGTTGATGATTCTAATCGGAGCGGTTATCGTCTTGATCGGTTACCGTGCCATGTCGCAGGCGAAAGGCGTAAAATCCGTTTCGGTGGATGAGCTGAAGCCCGAACTCAAGAAAAAAGGCAAGCAATTCATCGATGTCAGGACACCGGGGGAATTTAAAGCGAACCGCATCAAGGAATTCAAGAACATACCATTGAATAAACTGTCTGCCCGCATTAGTGAACTCGATGCAAATAAAGAAACGTATGTCATCTGCCAAAGCGGCATGCGCAGCAGCAAAGCAGCTTCCATCCTGAAGAAAAAAGGCTTTAGTCAGGTAATCAATGTAAGAGGCGGCATGGGAAGCTATCGCCCGTAATCCAAAGGAGGACTATCAATGAATCGCATGACAACACAAGAAGTAAAAGAATATATGAAAAATCATAAAGATGTTTCCATTATCGACGTACGCGAAACGGAAGAGCTGAAAGCTGGGAAAATCCCGGGGGCGCTCAACATTCCGCTGAGCCTATTGGAATTCCGTCTGCAGGATATCGATAAGTCCAAAGAGCACATCCTAGTGTGCCGTTCCGGCAACCGCAGCGGTCAAGCGGCCCGTTTTTTGGAAAGCCGCGGCTTTCACGTCATCAACATGGACGGTGGCATGCTGGACTGGGACGGACCAATCAAATAATTTTTTTAAGAAAAAACATACCCCCATGGGTAATTGATAGGAGGAATTCACATGATTCAAACAGATAAAGTGCTGGATGCCAAAGGCTTGGCTTGCCCGATGCCAATCGTGCGCACCAAAAAAGCGATGAACGAGCTGGAGCCGGGCCAAGTAATCGAAGTGCAGGCGACCGACAAAGGATCGCTGGCGGACCTCCAAGCCTGGGCGAAAAGCAGCGGCAACCAGTACCTTGGCATGTCCGAGGAAGGCGACGTCCTGAAGCATTATTTGCGCAAAGCGGACCAATCGGAAGAAAAAGAGGAAGTTCTTTTCCCGCATACGGTGACGAACGCTGAATTGCAGGAACGGCTCGGCCGTGAGGATTTGATTGTGCTGGATGTCCGGGAACCGGCTGAATACGCCTTCGGCCATATCAAAGGAGCCGTATCCATACCGCTTGGCGAACTCGACAACCAGCTAAACAAATTCGAAAAAGATCAAGAGATTATCATCATCTGCCGTACTGGCAATCGAAGTGACATGGCATCTAAAGTTTTGGCAGATCAGGGCTTTAGCAACGTGAAAAATGCCATCGAAGGCATGTCGCAGTGGGCCGGTCCAATCGAGAAAACCGAAGCGTAACACCGAAACGCAAAAATAATACAAAATAAAGAACAAACCAAAAAACTCACCAAATGGAGGAATTTCAGCATGACCAAAAAAACAGCGATCATCGCATCAAACGGCACGTTATTCGACGCCTATAAAGTCTTTAACATCGCCACCGCGGCAGCGGCAAGTGATCACGAAGTCGCCATCTTCTTTACTTTTGAAGGGCTGAACCTCATCAACAAGGAAGCTTACGGCCAGTTGGCGCTTCCAGCAGGCAAGGAACAGATGGCCGAAGGCCTCAAGCAAGCGAATGTCCCGACCATCCCGGAACTCGCCGATATGGCGCAGGAACTGGGCGTCCAGTTTATCGGCTGCCAAATGACGATGGACTTGTTCGGCCTGGAAAAAGAAGCATTCGTCGAGGGCATTGATGTCGGCGGAGCGGTGACGTTCCTGGAATTCGCAAAAGATGCGGACGTCACTTTGACATTCTAAAAATTTTTATTCATAAAAATACCACAGGGGGTAAATAAATATGGCAGTAAAAGCATTAACCGCAAAAGAAGTGGCACGAAAAGTGATTGACAATGAACCCTTGTTCATCCTGGATGTCCGCAACGGCGATGCATTCGCCGACTGGAAAATCGAAGGCGGCAACATCCAATACCTGAACGCACCGTATTTTGATCTGTTGGACGGAGTCGAAGACGTGGTTTCCGCACTGCCGACAGACCGGGACATCCTGGTCGTTTGTGCGAAAGAGGGATCGTCGGTCATGGTAGCCGACATGCTTGCGGAGGAAGGCGTCGATGTGGCGTACCTGGCAGGCGGCATGAAAGCGTGGAGCGAGCATTTGGAGCCGGTGAAAGTCGGCGACTTGAACAACGGCGGGGAATTGTACCAGTTCGTGCGCCTTGGCAAAGGCTGCTTGTCGTACATGGCCATCTCAAACAGCGAAGCCGCACTAATTGATGCCACACGCATGACGGATCGTTACCTGGAGTTCGCCAAAGAAAAAGGCGCAGCAATCAAGCATGTGTTTGATACGCACTTGCACGCCGACCACATTTCCGGTTGGCGCCAAATTGCGGAAGCGACGGGTGCCACGTATTACCTGCCGCCGGCGGACGCGGAAGAAGTGGTATTTGACTACACGGAGCTGGTCGATGGACTGCAAGTGGTCGTGGGCCATACAACCATCGAAGCGCTGTATTCACCTGGCCACACAATCGGGTCTACTTCCTTTATCTTGGACGACCACTATTTGATGACCGGTGACATCCTGTTTATCGATTCGATCGGACGCCCGGATTTGGCAGGACTGGCCGAAGACTGGGTAGGCGATTTGCGGGAATCCCTTTACAGCCGTTACAAAGAGCTGGCGAACGGCCTGATGGTGCTCCCCGCGCACTTCATGATTATGGAAGAACTGAACGAAGACGGCAGCGTCTACAAGAAACTCGGCGACTTATACAACGAAAACCACGGCTTGAACATCGAAGATGAGCAGGCATTCCGCGACATGGTGACGAACAACCTGCCGCCGCAGCCGAACGCCTATGAGGACATCCGCAAAACCAATATGGGGAAAATCACGCCGGACATGGAAGTGCAGCGTGAAATGGAAATCGGGCCGAACCGCTGTGCGGTCCGCTGACATCCACTCATAGAATTGCGGAGCTTTTAATAAATAAACAGTTCAAATCAAAAGGAGAGATTTTTAATGCATTCAGATAAAGTATTAGACGCAACTGGCTTGGCTTGTCCAATGCCGATCGTCAAAACGAGAAAAGAAATGAATGGCATGGAGTCCGGCCAAGTCTTGGAAATCCATGTAACGGACAAAGGTGCCATAGCAGACTTGACGGCCTGGTCGAAATCCGGCGGCCACCATCTTCAGGATTATATAGAAGACGGCGCTGTTATAAAATTCTGGATCAAGAAAGGCTAAGAACCGGGACGGGGGCATCAATTGATGCCCTTTTCCCTTTTTAGAGAGGTGGAATTAACATGAATTTAGATTTTATGATCATTATTTTCCTGATTGGGTTTACCGGATCCTTCATTTCCGGGATGGTGGGCATCGGAGGTTCCATTATCAAATACCCGATGCTGTTGTACATTCCCGTGATGTTCGGTTTTGCGGCGTTCAGTTCCCATGAAGTGTCCGGGATCAGCGCGATCCAGGTGTTCTTCGCAACGATTGCCGGGGTCTGGGCATACCGGGGCAGCGGCTATTTGAACAAGACGCTTATCGCCTACATGGGAGGCGCCATTCTGCTGGGGAGCTTCATCGGCGGTTACGGCTCCACGCTGATGACGGAAGAGGCCATCAATTTCGTCTATGCCATCCTGGCAACGATCGCCGTTGTCATGATGTTCTTGCCGAAAAATGGGGTGGACGACATCCCGCTCGACCAAGTCCGTTTCAACAAATGGCTGGCCGCGGGACTCGCTTTCCTCGTCGGCATCGCGGCCGGCATCGTGGGAGCGGCCGGGGCCTTTGTCCTCGTGCCGATCATGTTGGTGGTGCTGAAGATTCCGACCAGGATGACTATTGCGACGTCGCTCGCGATTACGTTCATTTCGTCAATCGGTTCGACGGCCGGCAAAATCGTCACCGACCAGATCCTCTACGGACCGGCGGCGGTGATGATTGTTGCGAGTCTCCTGGCAGCGCCGCTTGGGGCGAAACTTGGACAGAAGATGAACACCAAGTATTTGCAGTGGATGCTGGCGCTGTTGATTTTAGGGACAGCCATAAAAATATGGGCAGAGATTTTGTAAAGATTTAAAGAAGGGAAACAAAAACCGGCTTTTTATAATTTACACACCTACACCATCAAATCGAATGAAAATATCAAGTTCTTCCTATGTGCCTATACAATATTCAACCGCGGTAAACGATGTAACTCTTGTTAGTAAAAATAGTTGTAAGATTAGCGTTCATTCCACGTGGAAAGAACGCTGTTTTTTTATTTTTTCCAGTCATACATAAAAAAACAATACATACTTTTTTATCAAAATTTAGTCATACCGTTGGTGTTAAACAATGAAGCCCCATCCTAATTGCGCCTAACGATTCGATTAAGAAGTTCCAATTTCGTTTTTGCGATATTAGTTCTTTTGCGAACTGCTACTTTTTAAAGTTGGACTTTACCTTGTAAGAAAAACAAGACCTATGGCTGAATAAAAATTGGAAAAATTGGGATATAATCATTTTGAATGATTTATATTATTTGGAATAAAAGGAATAAGAACACAAAAAACGATTTCGGTTTTTCAAAGGATGGAGAAAATGAAAAAATTTATTTGCACTACATGTGGGGTACAAGTTGAAAGCTCGAATGAGGCGCCGGAAAAATGTTCCATTTGTAATGAAGAAAGGCAATATGTGAGTCCCAGCGGCCAGACTTGGACAACGTTAGAGAACATGATCCAGTCAGGCAATTTCAGAAATAAGATTTCATTAGAAGAACCGGGACTGTATAGCGTTTCCACGTCACCGGGATTTGGCATTGGCCAAACTGCTTATTTTATCCAAGGGAAGAGTTTTAATGTATTGTGGGATTGCATATCGTATCTCGACCAGGAAACAATTACTGAAATAAAAAAATTGGGCGGAATTGATGCCATTGCTTTATCTCATCCCCATTATTATTCAACTCAAGTTGAATGGGCTGAAGCATTCGAAGCGCCGATATACATCCACGAAGATGATAAAGAATGGGTGACGAGACCCAGTGATAAAATCATCTTTTGGTCAGGGGAGTTTCTTGAATTAGCTGATGAAATGGTTCTTCATCGCATTGGCGGCCATTTTAAAGGAGCAACTGTCATGGAATGGAAAGATGGAAATGCTCAACAAGGAGTTTTATTGACAGGAGACATTGTTCGGGTCGTGGCAGACCGTCAATGGGTAAGCTTTATGTACAGCTATCCCAACTTCATTCCTCTGCCGGCGGCGACAGTTGAAGGGTTAGCCATCCAGTTGAATGAACTGAAATTCAATCGGTTATACGACGCTTTTAATCGCATCATTAGTAATGATGCAGGTGTGTCGGTTCAAAAGTCAGCCAAAAGATATGCGGATGCATTAAATGGCGTTCTCTTTAGCACTTGATACTTCTCTCCTTTTCTATTTCCTAAATGCGATTGACCCATTAACACCTTAAGGAGGAAAAAATGAAAATTTCCAGGGCAGTTTTACAAGTGAACGACCTTATACAAATGAGCGATTTTTATACAAAAACATTAGGGTTCAACTTAATAAGTAAAACAGCCACTTCGTTTGAAATCGAAGCTGGAGCAAGTATGCTTGCCTTCCAATTAGAACAAGAAAATGTCTCAAAGCAATACCATTTTGCATTCAATATTCCCGGCAATTTATTTGTGGAAGCAAAAGAATGGATTAGGCAATCCACTTCTTTATTGGTGCACATGGGAAAAGACGAAATCTATTTTGAAAGCATTAATGCCCATTCGATTTATTTCTACGACCCCGAAGAGAATGTGGTGGAACTTATCGCACGCCATTCGACTGCTCCAACTAAAAAGCTTAAGCATTTCTTGTCACAAGACATCATTGATATAGCAGAAATGAATTTAACAACAGACCAGGTTTTGGAGGTCGGAGACAAGCTTGAAGAAATAGGAATTGTAGAAAGGGACCATTCATTGCTTGATAAAGCCTCCCTTAACTTTCTCGGAGAACCGGAAGATGGCACTCATATTTTATTAGGGCCTAGCGGACGCAATTGGTTTTTCTCTCCGAAAGAGGCAGTGACAAGCCCGATTATCATCGAACTCGATAACCGGTACAGACTGCAGATGGATGCTGCAGGGGCATTTCTTATTGACAAGCTTTAGATTCAGATTTTCCCCTCAAAATCGGGTAGATGTAAGTAAATATCGTAACAGAAGTTGAGCAGCTTATATTTAAAATCTTTTTAAACAAGAGAGGGAGAAGAGCCGTGATTAAGGGACTTTATGAAGCACATTTACCAGTAAGCAATTTGTCGGAATCAATTGAGTTCTATAAAAATCTGGGTTTGGAAGTGGCTTTTCAAAAAGAAAAATTAGCTTTTCTCTGGATTGAGAAAGGCCGAAGCTGGTTAGGGTTATGGGAAACCGACAAAGTGGAGACACCGTATCATCCATCTTTGCGGCATGTCGCTTTTCAAGTGGACGTTGAAAATATTGATAAGGCCAAAGAATGGCTGGAGCGAAAAGGAATAAAAATAAGAACCGCTTTTGGTTTTCCGGCTGGAAAACAGCCTTTGGTTTTGCCGAATAGCCCTCATGCCCATGCAGCGATTTATTTTAAAGATCCTGACGGCAATTCACTTGAATTAATGACGCCATTGAGACTGGATTTTGAGGCGGAATTTCACATGATGTCATTAGAGGAGTGGAACAGCCAACATGATTGATGGTTTCTGCTTTTCCAGAAAGCAGGGAAGAATCGTCTGTAGATGCTATGTTTTAAATGTCGGAGAGAAGATGTCGTGTAAACGGCTCTTTTCTCCTTTTTCAATGATCAGGTAACGATACAAGCTGGAAAACCAGATAAAATACATAATATTTTATTTAAAAATTCAATCTTTTGTATTTAACACTGTATAAATCTGGTATATTTGAGAAGAGATGATACCTATTAAATTATTGGCGCGGAGGGATTTACGATGAAGTGGTTTCACTTATTATTCCTTTTTATGATAGGATTCATAGTTCTGTCAGGATGCACCGGCATGTCAGATGAAAACGGCAAAACAAAGGCGGAAGAAAAAACAAAGGAACAAGTCTGGGAGCAAAGCCCTCTTTTCAAATCAAATAATTTCCCGATGATCGGGGAGGAAGAGGTGGCAGGCTTTATCTTTGAAGACAATGAAGTAGACCGCTTTTATCCAAATCGGACCATTAAGTATATGTGGCATTTCTGGGGAAGTGAAGAGGAACTCACCGGAGCCTTTAAAGTAATCGGAACCCATCAGAAGAGCAGCGAGGCAATTATTGTAGTGCCGGAAAAAGAAAGAAGCTCTTCTCTTAGCCCAAATAATGGCGCAGATCACCATATACCATCGCTTATGGCACTGCCTGAAAAGGGTATGTGGAAGCTGGAAGCAGTTTTTGGTGACAAGGTGATTGGCACCGTATTTGTGGAAGTGCATGAGAAGTAGTGCAGGGAAGCTATTAAATTCTTTTGTTTGCAAAGAATTTAAAAGCAGGAGGCGATTATGAAGAATATTAAACTAAGAGCCACGTGGATCATCCCGAACATCTTTTCCTATGTAGCAGCTGTCGGTATTCTGTTATTTATTACAGCTAACGCTGATGGATTGCAAGAAATTCATAGGCTAGAATTTTGGATTTTCTTTTTGCTTTGTTTATTAGCAGCAAGTTTTTTTGGTTCCTATCAAATACTGAGTTGGATAAAACAAGGGAAAATGTAGACAGTTTGGCTATGGATGGATTAATATCTCACACAAAAAACACTTATAACGTAAAGAAAAGGCAGAAGCGGATGAATAATCTTAATCCAATTAAGCTGAAGGAGCATGCTTGTTGAAAAATATCACCTTATTTTTTCTAGGAATCTGCGGAGCTTTATATCTAGCCGTTGAAGGCTCTGATAAAAATGCAATATGGGGATTGTTGTTGCTTCCTTTCTTTTTTATCGGTAAACCTTGGTATAAGTTTTTATGAAATGAATATAAGGACTACTCAGCATAAAAGAGAAAAGGCGGCATTTCTCAGCCGCCTTTTCTCTTTTATGTTTGATTAGCTATAAATTTCGATAGTCGGAAATAACAGATAAGCAGTTTCCGGTCACAGTCCCGGAAGGATCATTTAATTGAATCCGCTGATTCCATAAGTTGCGAAGAATTGCATCCGCCTTTAAATAGACTATCTAAGTTCCAAGTATCTAAATAAATTTCCTCCTCCAAAGTTTTAATAAATTTACTATAATTGGAACTTTAGTGATATCTTTGCGTCTTAAAATGTAACGAAAAATAGAAAGTTGGTGGTTGTATGCCATTCAAAAGCATTGTCATGTTGACAGGGGCGTTTATAACCTTTATTTTGGCGACCCTCATAAGCTGGTATGAGGGAGGACAATTGCTGGACGAACCATGGGAATGGAAACATACAGCGGTTTTCTCTAATTGGGTTAATGATGGATTGACAAATTCCGATAATATAATAGTACTCGACCACTTTGTCTATGCAGCCAAATTTGAGCCGCTTTTCCCGTTTTTGATGGTCATTTCCTTCCTTTTTATTGTCTTCCGACTCTTTTTTTGGCTATTCAAAGAACGAAAAGCTGCTTTAAATGTCTTTTTACTGTTAACAACTGCATTCTCATTCACTATTTGCGGGGTCCTAATTGACTCTCCAACGACTGGGTTTAAGCTATTTTCCATTTTCTTTGGTGTGATTGGACTTTTTTCCATCTTAGGTATATTCCGAGTCGAATCTAAAAGAAGCAGAATCGCTTAAATGAACCGGCGAATGGCAAAAATATATATGCCAATTACAGAGGCTCCAAGTCATATGCAGAAAGCCCTACTGAATGAGAAAGAGCCTTTAGATAATTTGGAACGCTTTTAATGCATATTCGATCCCGTCATCTGACGCTTTTTTTGTGATAAAATCAGCAGCGTCTTTTAATCGTTCGGTCCCATTTCCCATGGCGATGCCCAACCCCACCATTTCCAGCATGTCGATGTCGTTGTCTCCATCTCCAAAAGCAATCGCCTCTGATGCTGCTATTCCAAAATACTTTAAAACACTTTTTATAGCGGCTGATTTGGAAACTTCTTTATCCAGAACATTTAATATGTAGGGGTGCCACCTTTTGAAGGTCAAGTGGGGAAATTGCAGGATATACCTTTCAGCCATTTCATCATCAGCAAACAAACAAAGTAAATACACTTCCTGATGAAGAATCAAAGGATTAATTGAGGGATATTCGTGTAGCGACAAGGTTTCAGTTAATGCAGCCGAAATTTTCGAACTTTTTACTCCGTTCATGCTCAATTCTTCTGTATAGAATGAAAGCGCGTGATTTTCAGTTTGCGCAAACTCGCTCACTTCTTGAAGTATGGAGGAATCCAGTGGAACTTTATGGATCACCTGCTTGCCGCCTTTTACATAGCCTCCATTAGAGGTGATAAAGACATCTATCCCTAATTCTTTGAGTTCTTCGCACATGGACAAGGGCCTGCCCGTGGCCGCCACCAGCTTGACTCCTTTACGCCTCAGTTCAGCGATTGCTGATTTTGTACTTTCAGAAATGTGTTCATCCTCGTAGTCCTTTATCGTCCCGTCAACATCAAAAAAAGCAATTTTATATTTCATAGGAGCTCCTTAATTATAGGATGTGATTCCATTTTTATGTAGATGGAGAAGTATTGAGAAAAATTTCCACAACTCTAACTTTATATTCTGACAATGAAGAAAGCAAGGTGTAAATGGATGGCCATTATGAATTTCCTTAAGAGATCTCCTTTCAACATTGCTGCCTCTAAAAATGAAATCGAGAAATAAGGAACAAATTTCACTTGATTTCGTTCGATAAAGTAGTGAAACAATTAAGGAGGATGTATGGAAAATTTAGACGTAATATTAATTATTAAAATGATTATTATCGGATTGGTCCAAGGCTTCACTGAACCGATACCAGTATCATCAAGCGGCCATGTCATGATCGCAAGTGAAATCTTAGGATTAGGTGAACAAGGTTTTACATTTGCCATATTAACCAATACGGCATCGCTGCTGGCGATCCTCTATATTTACCGCGAGGATATTGCAAGGTTATCTGTTAACTCACTTCGATACATAAGAACCAAAGACTCTGCATACAAAAGTGATTTCCGTTTTGTCTGCTACATAATTATTGGAACAATTCCCGCTGGACTGCTGGGCATTCTTTTGAGCGATGTTATAGCGGAGAGCGTCAGCATGACCACGATCGCCATTATGTTATTTGTCACTGGTATTGCACTTTGGTTAATCCGGAATAGGCATGGCTCCAAAAATGAAAGCACCATGACCGGCAAAGACGCTTTTCTTATCGGACTGGGCCAAGCGGCAGCACTGACGCCTGGCATCAGCCGTTCGGGTGCCACCATCATTTCCGCAATTGCAGTTGGCCTTAATCAAGAAACAGCTTTAAGATTTTCTTTTATGCTCTATATTCCTGTAAGTATAGGGGGAGTAGTGCTGGGAATCACGGATTTTTTGGATGAACCGAATAAAGCGGAATTGGCAATTCCTTATGCAGCGGCATTTATGGCGACGCTGTTTATGACTTATTTCGCTTTGCGCTGGTTCATGGGGATTATGAAAAGCGGCAAATTAGTTTATTTCACTTATTACTGCTTTATCGTCGGTACGCTACTTTTGATTTTCTTTTAAGATATGGAAGTAAACCCTAAACTTTTATAGTCGTAAAAAAATGCACGTCAACTAAAAAGCGAAAAGGAACCACTCATGGAGTGTCCTTTCCGCTTTTTTATGTGTTCTTTTTTCTGTTGTCCGCTCAGGGAGACGAACTATATTAAATTAGTTTGACTGCCGGAACGCCAGTATGGCAGCTTGCAGATCGGATTTTGCTTCATCCACGAGTTTGTCGATCATCAAATCTTGCTTCAAATCAGGGTGTGTGTAGTTGACCATCGTTTCGATTTCTAAATTAGCGGAAGAATCGGTGGCTCTTACCATGACCAGGTTTTTTAAATCGGAGTAAGTTTCATTATCGTTCCAGCCTTGGATTTTTATTTCCCAAAAAGGAAGACCCTCTTCCGTTAAGCCACGCTCAATCCCGTCTTTTTGGCCAATGTATTTCCAGAATTTCATCCCAATACCTGCTTTCCAGTTTTAATTGTTCTTATACACTTCTTTTTATTATAAGGCATAAAGGGCATTAATTCATTTTGCTTGTTATCCGATTTATTTCTTTGGCCGTTAAGCTGTCCTTTTAAAACCAGCTTGTTTCTCATTGTTTAATGGATGTCTGGTTACATAAATATTATTCTTTCTATATTATTCGGCGGTATTTTAAAAAAGGAACCTATAAACATTTATCCCTATTCACAACTCTATTGCCGTTTCTTTTATCAGAAATAAATCATAAAATCGCGAATAAAACAAAATAACATCAAAAACTATTTCTGACGCATCTAAAATTTGTATTGACAAAGGCGTCCTGCATTATTATAGTTGCAATAGTGATATTGAGAATCATTATCAATAGATTTAGTGAGAGAGGAATTAAATGAACATGTATAAATTTAAAGCTCGGCAGATTTTATTTACAGGAACCCTCATTATTATTATTTCCATTATGTTGGTGGGATGTGCCAATAGTGAAACTGGATCTTCGACTGAAGGAACAGCGAAAGAAGCAAATACAATCACCTTATCTTGGCCAAGAGACATTGGTGCTATGAATCCACATGTCTATAACCCTTCACAATTGATAGCCCAATCGATGATTTATGAGCCGTTGGTCAGCTATAAGGAAGGGGGAGAGATCCAGCCTCATTTGGCAGAGTCCTGGTCGATTTCAGAAAATGGCCTTGAGTATACGTTTAAGCTGCGTGAAAACGTGAAGTTTACCGATGGAACGCCGCTTAATGCGGCCACAGTTAAAAAGAACTTTGACGCTGTCATGAAAAATTCAAATTCTCATAGTTGGCTTGGCGTAATCAATGTTTTGGAAAAAACAGAGGCAGTTGATGCACTGACATTTAAAATGGTTTTAAAGGAACCTTACTACCCTGCACTTCAGGACTTGGCTGTAGTGCGTCCCGTCCGGTTCTTGGCTGAATCCGGATTTCCCGAGGATGGAGACACATCCAAAGGCATCGCTAAACCTGTAGGTACTGGCCCCTGGATGCTTTCAGATTATAAAAAAGACGAGTATGCCGTTTTCACCCGCAATCCGGATTATTGGGGTGAGAGTCCCAAACTGGAAAAAGTTACGATTAAGATAATCCCGGATGCTGAAACGCGGGTCATGGCTTTTGAAAAAGGGGATCTCGATTTGATATACGGGGAAGGCGTAATCAGTATGGATTCCTTTAATCAGCTTAAAGAAGCCGGTGAATATCACACTGAACTTTCCGATCCTGTCGGAACAAGAAGCTTGCTGTTAAATACAACAAATGAAAAATTGGCTGATTTGCGGGTGCGTAAAGCGCTGCAGCATGGCTTCAACAAACAAGAGATGGTTGAAGGCATCACATTGGGGCTAGAAGAGAAAGCTGACAACATCTTATCTAAAAATTTCCCATATACCGATATTGAAGTGGAACCCTTCGGATATGATGCGGAAAAAGCTGCTGCCTATCTTGAACAAGCGGGATGGAAGCTGCCTGCTGGAAAAGCGGTCCGTGAAAAAGATGGGCAGCCGCTTGAGCTTGAACTGATCTACGACAAAACCGATCCCATTCAAAAAGCGATGGCGGAAACCCTTCAGGCTGAGTGGTCCGCAATCGGAGTCAAGCTGAACATTACGGGTCTGGAATTGACCAGCCAAATTGAGCGGCGGAAAGCTGGCAACTTTGATGTTGATTTTTGGTACAACTACGGAGCGCCTTATGATCCGCATTCGTTTATCAATGTTGTGGCAGAAAAAGGATGGGGAGTTTCAGAAGCCCATTCCCGTCTGCAGATGAAAGCGGAATTGGATCAACAAATCAGTGAAGCGCTTGCGTCTACGGATGAAAAGAAGCGCCAACAACTTTACAGTTCCATTTTAGGGACTTTGCAGGAACAGTCGGTTTTCGTACCGATTTCCTATATTAAAAAGACCGTCATTTACCAGGATGATGTGAAACAGTTCAATTTCCCGGCAAACCGGGATGAACATCCTTTCAACGACATTGAAATGAGCCAGTAAATCACACGGAGGATACGTCATGGCAATCTATATTACAAAACGGCTCCTTGCTGTCATTCCCATTATTCTTTTTGCGATTTTCCTGATGTTTTCCCTTATACGCCTCTCGCCGGTCGACCCGGCGGAAGCGTATTTAGCGGCAGCCCATATCCATCCGACCGAGGAGGTTCTGGCTGAGAAAAGACAGGAGTTCGGCTTGGATCAGCCATTATTGATGCAATATTTCCATACTGTTAAAGAGATTGCTCAACTCGATTTTGGAAACTCTTTTGTAACGAACACGCCTGTCTGGCAGGAAGTGGCAGCAAGAATGCCCGCAACGATACAACTTGCCGTCTGCAGTATTCTGCTCGCCATTGCCATCAGCATTCCGCTCGGATTCTTGTCAGCCATATACAAAAACAGCCTGATTGATCATTTTAGCAGGCTGCTTTCTTTTTTAGGCGCATCCATTCCGCAATTTTGGCTGGGCTATCTGCTGATCTTTCTCTTTTCTGTCAAACTGGATTTGTTTCCGGTAGAAGGGAGAGGATCCTGGCAGCATTTTGTATTGCCGAGCATGACATTGTCGCTGGCATTAATTGCGATCTATACCCGCCTGCTCCGGGCGAGTGTGCTGGAAGAACTGGAACAGTTTTACGTATTATATGCAAGAACTCGAGGAATCAAAGAAAGAGTCATTATGGTGAAACACGTATTGAAAATTGCCATTTTGCCTATGATGACAGGTCTTGGCATGAATTTAGGGAAACTGCTGACCGGGACGATTATCGTTGAGCAAGTTTTTTCCTGGCCAGGCTTTGGCCGTTTTTTTGTAGAAGCGATTTTTAACCGCGACATCCCCGTTATACAATGCTATGTGGTTATGGCCGCTTGCCTATTTATCCTGTGCAACCTTATCGTGGATATTGTGCAATTGTACATGGACCCGCGCATTTCGATGAAGGGGAGGATCCCATCTTGATTTCAAGCATTCGAATTGCCGCAAAAAAACAGCCGGCTATCATCCTATGCTCTGTCATTTTATTGGCCTTTTTTCTGGCCGCTATTCTGGCGCCGTGGATTTCGCCGCATGATCCCATACAAGTGAATTTGGCACTCAAACTGACTCCTCCTTCACTGGATTATCCATTAGGCACCGATCATCTTGGCCGCTGCAATTTGTCGCGCCTTCTCTATGGTTCACGTGTCTCCTTAGGTTTTGCATCGCTGATTTTTATTGCTTCCTTGGGATTCGGGCTGCTGGTCGGAACGGTTGCCGGTTACAGAGGCGGCTTGGTCGATAGCATACTGATGAGGTTTTGCGAAGGCGTCATGGCGTTTCCAAATCTGGTCCTTGTTCTAGGAATAGTCGGTTTGCTTGGACCAGGGCTATGGCAAGTGGTTTTAGCATTGATGATGGTCCAGTGGGTCTATTATGCCAGAGTGATCCGCAATATGATCGTCGGCTTGAAACAGCAGAATTTCATACTGGCAGCACGGATCAGCGGATCTACGACGGGGAAAATCATCCGGCGGCATATGATTCCAAATGTGTTGCCTCCAATTCTCGTTATGGGAACGCTTGAAATGGGATGGGCGATCATGGACATCTCAGCTCTTTCGTTCCTTGGGCTGGGCATCCAGCCTCCGACTCCTGAGTGGGGCGCTATGATCCATGAAGGAAAAGGCTTTATACGAAGCCAGCCTGAATTGATGCTTTATCCCGGCTTGATGATTTTGTTTGTTGTCATTTCATTTAACGTGCTGGGCGAGTCATTATCGGAACGGTTTGGCGTGAAAAAACATTATTGAAAAGGACTGTGGCTGATGGAAAAACATCGCAATGTTTTGAAGGTGAGCGGCTTAAATGTCGCTGTAAAAACGGAGCAAGGCATGCTTTCGCTGGTTCACAATCTTCAATTGGACATGAAACCCGGGAAAGTGCTGGGCCTTGTCGGAGAAAGCGGGAGTGGGAAAACAATCACTTGCCTGGCTCTGCTCCAGTTGCTAAATCAGAAAACATCACAAGTAGAAGGCAGCATTCAATTGAATGGCCGTGAACTCAATGGACTAAAGCCGAAAGAGATGCGGAGCGTTCTTGGAAAAGAGATCGGATACATCATGCAAAATCCGATGAACGCTTTTACGCCTGTATTCACCATCGGCAACCAATTTATTGAAACCATCCGGAGCCATACAGACCTGACTAAGAAACAGGCAAGCGAATTGGCGGTTTCTTCTCTGGAAGTGTTGAATCTGCAAGAACCGGCCAAGATTATGAGGAAATATCCTTTTCAGCTGAGCGGCGGGATGCTCCAGCGCGTCATGATCGCGATTTTGATGTGCCTGCGCCCATCAGTCGTGATAGCAGACGAGCCGACAACAGCCCTTGATGTGACCAATCAGATGCAAGTGCTTAAGGAACTGGATCGGCTCCGGACGGAATGCGGCACTTCAATCTTGCTGATTTCACATGACTTAGGGGTAATTTCAGAACTGGCCGACGAAGTGGCCGTGATGCAAAAGGGCCGGATTGTGGAAAAAGCAGATGTCTTCCAACTGTTCGATCACCCTCAGCATATCTATACAAAAAAACTGCTCCAAGCCAGACCTGTTTTGCCGATAAACGAACAATTGAAAAAACTGGTTATATAGAATCGGCAGGGAACGAGCGGAAAGGCGGTAGTCTATGAGTTTACTGGAAGTCAAAAGTGTTACACATGCATACGGCCCGACCCGTTCTTTTTGGCGCAAGGAAAGAGCATCACCGGTTCTTTCCGAGGTGTCTCTTAATATCGAAGAAGGGACGTGTTTGGGGCTTCTTGGAACAAGTGGGGCAGGCAAGAGCACGTTAGGCAAAGTCATTCTAGGGGTAGAGCAGCCGAAAGAAGGAAAAGTCATTTTCCAAGGCCAAGACATTTATACAATGGATTCTATTACCCGAAAACGTCTCAGAAGAGATCTTCAAGTGGTCTTTCAGGATAGTTATTCATCGGTGAATCCGCGCATGACGGCGGAAAAGATTATCGGGGAGCCCTTGGAAAACTACGAAAGGCTGTCGGCATCGGAGATGAAACGAACGATTGCGCATTTATTGGAGATGGTAGGGCTGGATGCGGAAGACATGAAAAAATACCCCCGGCAGTTCAGCGGTGGGCAATTGCAGCGGATCAATATTGCCAGAGCGATCGCTTTAAAGCCGAAATTGATGGTCCTGGATGAATCCGTCAGCAGTCTCGATATGGTGAACCAAACAAATATCCTGAACTTATTAAATGAGCTGAAATCAGCCTATGGCCTTTCTTATCTCTTTATCACCCATGATATTAGAGCTGCCTATTCCATTTCGGATGCTTTAGCAGTCATGGAAAAAGGCAGGTTGATCGCAACCAGCCAAGACAAAAATGAAATGCTCTCATCGCAACAGCCTATTGTAAAGAAATTGGTGTCTTCCATTCTGTCAGAACATCCACGGAACCGAACGATTTCTTCGGACAGGAGATTCGTTTGATGCAGGATCAAGCAGACAAGCTGCCATAAGTGAAAAGCCGAAGAGTCCACTAGAAAGTGGACTCTTCGGCTTTTTTATCCTCGTTATTTTAATTCAATGATGAAGAATCTCTTGAAGTTTCAGTGCCTTGCTGATCGTTGGAAGAGCTGGAAACTTTCCCTTTAACTTGAGAAGTGGCTTCGGTGGCCTTT
The DNA here is from genome assembly GCF_057748275.1 of Planococcus sp. VCh962. NCBI lineage: Bacteria > Bacillati > Bacillota > Bacilli > Caryophanales > Caryophanaceae > Planococcus > Planococcus sp. VCh962. Next base: position 889,030 of record NZ_JBYLHS010000001.1, on the reverse strand, counting down.
TCTTTTGCCTGATTAGCCAAGTCGGCTGCTTTTTCTTTTACTTGGCTCAGTTTTCCGCTTCCATCACTGCCGGCATTGCCGCTTGCCAATTTTTCTTTAACGGTCACTTGAAGTTCTTTGCCGCTTTTCGGTGCTAGAAGAAGGGCTATTGCCGATCCAATTGCCGCTCCGCTTAAGAGGCCTGCGAAAAATCCGCTGCCCGATTCACTTTTGGCTGCATCTGGCTGGCCTTGAATTTTTCCGGCGCGCTGCAAACGTTCTTCCACTTCGGCTACAATTTCGTTAACCGTGCGCCCACTCACTTCTACCAGAGATCCTTTAAAGCGAAGATGGTCATAGCTCTCCAAGCTGCGGACTACCAGCGCATCATAATGGGCGGCTTTTGTTTTCTGATCAAGCATGTCTGCCTGATAACCTCTGTTTCTTAGGGCTTGTTGAATGTCTGTAAACGGATGTTCTACTGCAATTCTTGGCATATTATCCAACCTCTTTCTTTATTATCGTTATTCTTGTGTCTTTCCCTAACCCGGCTATAAGTTAAACCTTCTTTACTTATTAATCGAATAAAGATCTTTTAGAAGAAATCGAGCAAGGCACTTACTTCCAATAAAAAAGCCGCGAGTTAGAGGGCTTTCTCTTCTAGAATATTAAAAAAGCATCCGTTATTCATCGCTTATACCGACTAATGTGATAAGACTTATAAGGTAAATAAATTAATTTTACGATATAGATTGACTTTCAATAGATTTAATATTATGATTATTTTTAATTTAATAATCTTATCCAGAGAAGCCGAGGGACTGGCCCATTGACGCTTCAGCAACCTCTGACATTTGTCAGAAAGGTGCTAAATCCAGCAAGAATTTTATTCTTGGGAGATAAGAGCGGGATTGTGTACATATACAACCTTCTTTTCTCTTTAGCCGAGAAAAGGAGGTTTTTTATTTTGTTCATGGTCCTCAAACTTAAATACGGCAAGTACATATAAAGAAAGGGCAATATCAATCCTCACATCAATCATTGTGTTAAAAAGATTAGTTGAAACACCAAAAACGGTGCACACAAAGGAGCGGATCTATATGACAAACAAACGGATTTATTTAAATGCATTTGATATGAATTGTGCTGGACATCAATCACCTGGGCTCTGGACCCATCCCGAAGATCAATCGCATAAATACAAAGACAGCGAATATTGGATAGAATTGGCGAAGCTATTGGAAAAAGGGAAGTTTGATGCTATCTTTATAGCAGATGTCCTCGGTACATATGATGTCTATAATGGGTCGAGAGATGCCGCAGTCCGGCAAGGTGCACAGTCTCCAGTCAACGATCCGCTGCTTGTCGTACCGCTTATGTCGGCAGTCACGAAACATTTGGGTTTCGGTGTCACAGCTTCTGTCACCCATGAACATCCTTATCCTTTTGCCCGCCGGATTTCTACGCTGGATCATTTAACAAAAGGCCGCATCGGCTGGAACATCGTGACGTCTTATCTCAAGAGCGCGGCTGTCAATATCGGGCTGGACGACCAAATCAAGCATGATGAGCGTTATGATATTGCTGAAGAGTATTTGGAAGTGTGCTATAAATTATGGGAATCCAGTTGGGAAGAAGATGCCGTGCTGCTGGATAAAGTGAATGGCATATATACAGACCCTGAAAAAGTGCATGATATCCGGCATGAAGGGAAATATTATAAAGTGCCGGGTGCCCATTTAACGGAACCTTCCAGACAGCGGACTCCTGTCCTTTATCAGGCAGGCGCTTCTAAAAAAGGTGTAGCTTTTGCCGGGAAACATGCTGAATGTGTCTTCATCGGTCCGCCAAATATGGAACTGGCGAAACAAACGGTCAACAAGATACGCACCGAAGTGGAAAATTCCGGCCGGAATAAAGATGACGTCAAGATTCTGACGCTGCTTACCCCGATTGTCGGAAAAACGGAACAAGAAGCAATTGAAAAATACAACGATTATAAAAAACATATCAGCCATGAAGGTGCCTTGGCATTATTTGGGGGGTGGACTGGAATTGATTTGTCCAATTATGCGCCAGATCAGCCGCTTGAGTACATTGAAAATGATGCCATTCAATCTGCTTTAGAAAACTTCACCAAAATTCTGCCAGGAAGAAAACCGACGGTCAACGACGTTAAGGAATATGTCGGCATCGGAGGACTTGGGCCTTTCACTGTCGGATCGCCAGAGCAAGTAGCTGATACGCTTGAAAAGTGGGTGACCGAAACGGGCGTTGACGGTTTTAATATCGCTTACGCCATCACCCCTGGAACTTTTGAGGATTTTATCGATCTTGTCGTGCCGATCCTTCAGGAGCGGGGGCTCGTTCAAAAAGAATATGAAGGGGATTCTTTGCGGGATGCTTTGTTTGGGGAAGGTGCGCATCTATCACCGGCTCATCCCGGAAAGCAATATACGCGTGTACCTGTAACAGTGAACAATTAACAGCAACGAGAGCAAAAGAGGGAAAGGCGCTCAAAAAAGCGCTTCTTCGCTCTTTTTTGTTTGCCAACTTGAATTGAACAAACGAACAGGAAATTATTTCAAATTAACGAAACCATCGTTCTTTTCCTATCGTATATAAGAAGACAATGTTTGGTTCCAGATATTCCTACGAAGGAGGAGATGGTTTTGAAGCGGTTTCTCTATTATTTTGGTTGGACAATGGCTCTCGGATTTGTACTGTATTTTGGTATGCAGCTTCAGGAGGTATTGAACGAAATGGCTCGAGTGACATTTGAGTCTGCTGCACTGAGAGTGTATATTGCGCTTTTCCCTGTAGCGATGGGGCTTCTGCTGCGTACCCCGAAATTTCTTCTAGAAGTGAAAGAGAATAAGCCCCGGAAGTTTGACTGGGTCATTTTCGCTGCAATTGGCTTGCCGGCCCTTTATATAGTTGTGATGACTTTTTTGCCTTTCTTGCCGATTGGCGCTGGGTGGCTTGCGCTTCCAGAAATCATAGTGATAGGTGGAACGACTGTGCCGACCATTGCTGGACTGGTGTTGGGCTACGCATTGCTGGATAGTTTCAAAACAGAAAATGATGGAAAAAGAAACCGCGTGTTATTTAAAGCTCACAAGTAAATCCAAGAGAATGGGAGGGATTATAAGTTGAAGAAATTTAAACGAAAACCAGATGAGTTTATCGGTGATTCCCCTCGCATCAAAGATCCATTAAAAGGAAAATTCTTAAGGGAGTTGAAAAAAGAGGACAAAACATCCGGTACAGTTTCCAGGAGAATCGGACTATTTAGATATGCAGCTGTTTTAGTGCTGCTCCTGGCAGCGGCAACTTTGTTCGCGTTTTTTTCATTGAGTGAAAAAAACACGGTTTCTCCTGCCGCTCCAGAAGGAAATCCGGTTCGCACCGAGCCAGATACAAAGGTAGAGATTCAGGTGTTTACGGACTATAAAGCGCCGCTAGAAGTCTTCGACTTTAAATACGACGCAATGGACAGGGGAAGTCATGAATACGCGGAATATCCACTATTGATAGACGCGCATGCCTATGCAAAAAAAGAGATTGGCAGAGGAGACGTCATCGTCTATGAAGCGGAATTTTTTGATGGAAGGAAGCGGACTGTAGGGAGAGTGGTGGGTCTGCCAGGGGAAACGGTGGAAATCATTAACGGCCAAATCTATATCAACGACCGGGAACTGGAGACATTCTATGGCCAGGCACACCGAGCAGGTAAAAGCTCAAACGAGGAATACAATGAGGCATTGATAGAGAACGGAGAAACACAGAATATTGACTCCATGAAGGAAATATTTGCTCAAACAACTAGTGAATTCCAACTAGCCGATGATGAAACTTTCGTAGTTGGCGACGATTGGTTTAGAGGCAGCCAGCACAGAATAAAGACTTCTGAAATTCAAGCGGAAGTATTAGGGTATTATCAAGGCAGTTAGTCAAATGCTAATGCCTGGTCAACTTCTGCTGAATAAAAGCCATGCAATCGCGATGAAGCTGAAAAAAAAGAGCAGCGAAGTTAATCCGCTGCTCTTAAAAGTACTGCTTTTGGTGTCTTCCAGACGAATGTTAACGCGATGCCGATAGCCAGAACGACAGTCGCGAAATAGAAGGGGTAGTTAAGGTCGATATCGAACAGAATGCCTCCTGCAATGGGGCCGATGATATTGCCGATGCTTGTAAACATGGAATTCATCCCGCCGACAAAACCTTGTTCGTTTCCGGCAATCCGTGACAGGTAAGTGGTGACGGCCGGCCGCATCAAGTCAAATCCGACAAAGACCACCATTGTTACCAATAAGATGGACCAGTAGCTCGTCACATAGGTCAATAACAGGACAAGCAGCGTGGAGACGATCAAACTGTAGCGGATCAGCCGGATTTCGCCCCACCAACGTGTGAAGCGGTCAAAAAAGCCGACTTGCACAATGACCCCTACAATGGCTCCAAGTGAAATGATAATCGCGATATCTTGCGGTGTAAAACCGAATTTACGATCCACAAACAAGGCGAAAAATGATTCAAACGAAGCGAGGCCGAAGGAAGAAATCAAGATGACCATAAACGAGACAAAATACAGCGGGGACAGGATACGTCCAAATCCGGTTTTCTGCTCCCCGTACAAATTTTGTTCATCGTTTTGGCGTTCAGGTTCTTTCAACAGCAAGAGAGATAGCAGCATCGCGAACAGTCCAAAGCCTGCGGCAAAGAAAAAGGGAAGCCGTGTGCCGATCTCTGCAAGAAATCCGCCAATGCCCGGACCGATGATAAATCCGGTCGAAATTGCTGCTGACATATAACCGAGTGCTTTTGGACGCGTCTTGAGCGTCGTGATATCCGCAATATAAGCCGTAACAGCCGGCATGATAAAGGCAGCACTGACCCCACCGAGAACTCGTGAAATGAACAGCACTTCAACCGTTTGCCCAAGCCCGAATAATAATTCGGAAACACTGAAGACGAACAGACCCAGGATGATCAACGGCTTGCGCCCATATTTGTCGACTGCCCGTCCAGCGAGTGGAGAAACAATCAGCTGAGCCAATGCAAAAGCGGAAACCATATAGCCGACGACCGTTCCGGAAATGTTCAATTCGTTCATAATCGTTGGTGTTACGGGTATGACTAGCCCAATTCCCAGGAAAGCGATAAATAAATTCAGCAGCAAGATAAATAAAACCAATTTGTAATTCTTCATGAATGAACCTCTTTTGCATTTTTTCTTCCTTATGAATAATAAAACGTCCTATATTTTTTAAATTTTTGTTACCGGACCAATCCACGCCAAAAAATCGGCCACACCGCTTCAAAACGTTTCCGGTATGCGCCTGTCCCGCCATAAACCAACTCTGTCATCGTCCCTTCCATGACCGTAATAAACGCTAACGCGCAGCTGGAAAAATCATCGGAATAAAGGATCTTTTCCCTGCGTTCGTGTTCTCTCATAACTCGGGTAAAATGCAAATGCATTTGATCGAACAACGGGTTGATCACTTCAGCTATTTCTTTCTCAAGCCGGGCAGGGGGAAAGTACATCGTTCTAAGAATGAACTTCATATGCTCATTGCCTTCCAAATCCTTGATGAACCAATCAAAATAGCCGCGCAATAAAGCTTCTAGCGGCTCACCTTTCATTTTAGTGAAATAGGTTGCCAAGTGGCGTCTTTCGCTTTTCAAAGCATATTCCATAGCCGAAAAGAACAAATCGTCCTTGCCGGAATAATGGGCATAAATCGAAGGCTTCTTGATGCCCACAGCTTCCGCAATTTTTGCAAGAGAAGCTCCTTCATAGCCATCGTTGGCGAACTGAACCACAGCATTCTGCAATATTTCTGCTTTCATTTTCTCACCTACCTAACGGTCGTTAGTCTACTATTGCATGAAAGTTTTTATAGGTCAACTGTTTGGCCTATCTTTTGCAAACGGCCTCAAGCAGCAGACAAAAAATTTGAAGGAGAGGCATGTTGTTTACTATTTTTCGCTGCAGTTGATTTAGTATTAACAAAAATGAAAATTTTTAATGAGAAAAAGCGGCTTTTTCAATTAAAAGAGAAAAGTCCGCTGGATTTCCTTTATAATGGAAGTATTACTGTATTAAATGAAGAATGACTATTGAGATTTGGAGGGGTACATCATGAAAAATTTAAAATACCTGGATTTGCTGGCTCAAAAATACGACAGTGAAGAAAAAGTGGCCACTGAAATCATCAATCTTGAAGCCATTCTGGATCTGCCTAAAGGCACGGAACATTTCGTAAGTGATTTGCACGGCGAGTACCAAGCTTTTCAGCATGTGCTGCGGAATGGTTCAGGAAATGTAAAGGTGAAAATTAGAGACCTTTTTGAGGATGTACTGGATGAAAAAGAATTAAATGGCTTTGCGACATTGGTTTATTATCCCGAAGAGAAAATTAAACTAATCAAAAGCAATTTCAGCAGCAAACAGGAACTGCATGAGTGGTATATAGAAACGATCGAGTGCATGCTGAAACTTGTTTCTTATGCTGCTTCCAAATATACCCGATCCAAATTGCGGAAAGCTTTGCCAAAACAATTTGTCTACATCATTGAAGAATTGCTGTACAAGACAGATGAGTTCAAAAACAAGAAAGAGTATTATGCAAAAATGGTCGAGCAAATTATTGCACTCGGCCAAGCCGATAAACTGATTATTGGCCTTGCGTATACGACTCAGCGTCTGGTTGTGGATCATCTTCACGTGGTCGGAGATATTTACGACCGGGGTCCCGATCCGCATAAGATTGTGGATACGCTTATCGATTATCATTCCGTTGATATTCAATGGGGAAACCATGATGTCCTCTGGCTAGGCGCTTTTGCCGGTTCCAAGGTTTGCCTGGCGAATATCCTCCGGATCTGCGCGCGTTATAATAATCTGGATATCATTGAAGATGTATATGGGATTAATCTGCGTCCATTACTGAATCTGGCAGAAAAGTATTATGACGACAATCCGGCTTTTCGTCCAAAACGGATTTCAGGTGAACAACTGACAGAGCAAGAACAGCTGCAAATCACCAAAATCCATCAAGCCATCTCCATCATCCAATTCAAGCTGGAAAGCCCGATCATCAAACGGCGCCCTTGTTTTGATATGACGAATCGGTTATTGCTCGAGAAAGTCGATTATGGCAGAAACGAAGCCACTCTTTATGATATAAACTACAAACTGGAAAACACATGTTTTGCGACGATCAATCCAGAGCAGCCCGACGAATTGTTGGAAGAAGAACAGCAAGTGATCGATAAACTGCTATTTTCAGTCCAGCATTCGGAAAAACTCGCCAGACATATGAATTTCATCATGAAAAAAGGCAGCCTTTATTTGAAGTATAATGGAAACTTGCTGATACACGGCTGCATTCCACTGGATGAAAACGGCGATATGGAAAAAATGGAGATTGAAGGTAAAGAGTATGCAGGGCGTGAGCTGCTGGATGTCTTTGAGCGTTATCTGCGATATGCCTTTGCTCATCCTGAAGAAACCGATGATTTCGCAACCGATATGGTCTGGTACCTATGGACAGGCGAAAAATCGTCACTCTTTGGAAAAAGAGAAATGACCACTTTTGAACGCTACTTCATCAAAGAAAAAGAAACGCATAAGGAAAGAAAAAATCCTTATTATTATTTGCGTGAAGACGAGGAAATATGCCGCAAAATGCTCGCTGAATTCGATTTGAATCCCGATTACGGCCGCATCATCAATGGGCATACGCCGGTGAAGGAAATTGACGGGGAAAATCCGATCAAAGCAAACGGCAAAATGCTAGTCATCGATGGCGGTTTTTCCAAAGCTTATCAATCGACCACGGGAATTGCCGGCTATACACTGTTGTATAATTCTTATGGGATGCAGCTGGTCGCCCACCAGCTTTTCAATTCAAAAGAAGAAGTACTAAGCAATGAAACCGATGTCTTATCTGTAAAGAGACTGGTGGACGAAGAATTGGAACGAAAAATGGTCCGAGAAACGAATATCGGCGAGCAGTTAATACAAGAAATTAATAACTTAAATAACCTAAGGGAATATCGATACATGAACTGACTTCCATGTAAATACCAAAAAGCGGACGTTTCGAGATGATTTTTCAGTCTCGAAAAGTCCGCTTTTATTGCATTAACTAGCAAAAGGACAATCATTAATTAGAACTTATTTTTGAGAAACTTGCAGATTATTTTGTTTCAATGCTTGTGCCAATTTATTGTAAACTTCAATCTCTCCAAAATTGATGCCTAATTGGATAGCAGTTTGTGCAATATCAGGGCTGATGCCCGCTATAGCTGTTTTCACTCCAATGATTTTTAGCCCTTCAATCAATTGGAAGATTTGGTGGGCAACCATTGTATCAACGATTGGCACACCGGATAAATCAATGAACAACCGTTCCAAGGAATTTTCGTAACATTGTTTCAGCACTTTCTCAAAAACAATCTGCGCCCGATATGTATGAATTTCTCCTACCAGTGGAAGCAAGCCGATCTCTTTTGTCAGCAAAATTACCGGTGCACTCATTTCAACAATCATTTCTTGTTGGGCATTCAGCCGGTTTTCTGCTGCATTTGTGCTTTGAATGGTAAATTCCAGAATGATGTCATTGATGGTGTCAACAACTGCCCTGTTCCATGCAGTCACTTGTTCCGGGGAAATTCTTTCTTCCTGTGCTTCCGCAAATTCTTCAATAAGCTGCAGATATTGCTTTTGGGTTCTGAAAAACTCTTTTAAGACGGCGTCAAGAGGCGTGGCTAAATGGCCTTCATCTTTAGCGATACGCATAATCCAATCCTGGAAGTCCTTTATGCATTCACTATCGTCTTTACTGAACATATGGCAAAAACGCTCATGAAACTCATGGTTTTGCTGCTTTAATTTTTCAATGGTTTCCGGGTTTGAAGATGCATATACACCTACGGCACTTTCCTCCAATGTATTAAACCATTGTTCCGTAAGCTCTTTGTTTTTTTCGCATAAATATTCGTGTAGTTTCTCATTCTTCAAACTAAATTGTTCTTTTAACATCATTTCATACTCCTTGTTTATCTAAATTCGCTAATCTTCTATTTCTATAGTATATGACTCTTCGGAGATATGCACATTTCTAAGTCTTTTTCTTCTTGAAGCCGACCTGGCTGGCGACTCGAATTGCGGAGAATTTCTTACTTCCAGATTTATCTAGCTATTCAGGCAGCGTCTTAGTATATTATTAAGAATAAATTATTTACCAAAGAGTCCAGTAACAACCACTGAAAATATTCTTGAGAAAGAAGTGAGTGCATGAATCCAAGCGAAACCATTTATTTTGGACTGATTGGGATAGCCGTATTGGCCGCCATTTTGGTCGTTTGGCTAATTTTTAGAAAAAGAAAAAGATGGAGGCTGTTATTGACGAGTGCACTGGTTATCGGATTTATTGGCTACTACCTCTATTTTCCGATCTTAAAGACAAATGAACATGATGAGCGATATGAAGTGCTTATTGACCACTTGTCAAAAAACTATCCGGATACTGAATTCGACATTGTGCCTGAACGATATGAAGCGGGATATTCAGTTGGTTCTTTTGAAGTTAATAAAGCAGAAACTCCGTTGTTTGGCGTCACTTTATACGTTGATGACGAAGGAAAAGTGAGCCAACCAAGCACTTGGACCAAAGGAGGCTATCCAACACAGCAAGATCTTTGGAGGGACTTGGAATATTCCTACGGGGGCGAGTATTCGCTGACAAAAAAAGTTCCGGTGATAAGTAAGGAAGATGAATGGATCGACGGGGGCCTCACTGCTTATGCCTTGGACATCGATGAAGCGCCTGCCATCGCTGTATACGATTATTCCCGGCAAGGATATGGCCTTTTAGGAATGGAAGAAGGAGAGAGAGGCGGAGTTGCTTCTATCGAATTAGAAGGCTATGTTTTTCTCTATATAGATATGGAATTTGCAGAGACGACTGTTACGATTCAATTGGAAAATGGGAAGGAGTATACAATAAACGCAGCTGAGCATAAAGGACAATTGATGGTTGAGAAAATAGATTAACATAAACGCCAAACAACGAAAAGAACCCCGAAGGGAAGAGAATCTAATCACTTCCACTCGAGGTTCTGGCCAAAAGGAAATTCTTTATCAAAACAGGTAGCTGATCAGTAAGCCGGCGGATAGCAGAAAACCGAAAATGGTATTGGTCATAGCCGTCGATTTCATAGCAAATCTCATATACTTTGGTTCTGTTACGCCTTTTTGGAACCCCTTGATGGCGGAAACCGGTTTTTTGAAACTAAGGAACACGACTAAAGCCCAAGGACTGATATAACCCATCAATACAATAGCGATAATCCAAAGATAGGCAACGGCAAAAGCAATCGCCAAACCGATAACCGCTTTTTCCCTCCCAAGCAGAATCGGCAGCGTTTTTCTTCCGCCTTTTGTATCTTCATCGATATCCCGGATATTATTCGACATGTTGATGGCACCCACCAAAATACCGACGGGGATGGAAATCAACACACTTTCAAGCGTAATCGCATTGGTTTGAATGAAAAAAGCGATCAAAATAAAGCCGGTTCCCATTGCTAATCCTGAAAACAATTCTCCGAACGGAGTGTATGCAATCGGAAGCGGTCCGCCTGTATACAAAAAGCCGATCGCCATGCCGACAAAGCCGATCACCACTAACCACCAGCTGCTGTTCATGCAAATATACAGACCGATAAATGCAGCTATAACATACAATAAAATTGCGACGGTTAAGACATTTTTAGGCTGCAATCCGTGCCGGACAATCCCGCCGCCGATTCCGACAGATTCAGCCGTATCCAAACCGCGTTTGAAGTCATAGTATTCGTTAAACAAATTCGTCGCAATCTGCAAAGCCAAGCAAGCGGCCATCATTGCAATGAATAAAAGCCAATCAATGTCCGTTACATAAAGCGCTGCCACCGTCCCAAGTATTACCGGCGCAAAAGTCGCCGTCAAAGTATGCGGACGCGTCATTGTCCACATTAATCTGGCAGAACTGATTTCCATTGTGTTTTCCATAGTTTTTTCTTATCTCCCTGCATCTTTAATCGTAATTTCAAACTGAAGCAACTAGGATACTTCTTCTTTACAATATCTTATTATAACAAAAAATCGCCCCTTTTTATTCCTCGTTGTTCAACAATTTGTGTCAGCGCTGTTAGTTTAAGAAGGTTTGTTGAAAAACAGCCACTTTCACGAACTGATGGCCAATGAAGATTTGGACACAAGAAATTAAAGAGGGAAAGAATAACGAAAGTTTCAAGTGCTTCAATAAGGAAACAGGAAGGGATGGCACAGGGATATAACGCCAAATCAACCTTTGTCATTTCCTCACAACTTCCTGCTTTTGGAATTTTTCAAGACGCTGCTTTTTTTCCTTTCTTTTTTATGGCAAAACCTACTCAGAAACTCATTTTAAATTTTGAATGAATCTGCTAAAGATTGGGGTATAGTAAATTAAAGGCAATAGTTTATCAATAGAAACGCTAATTTGAAAGAAAGGGAGAGATGAAAATGAAAGCAACGTTAAATTGGGATAGTGGAATGGCTTTTAGCGGGATGACGGAATCCGGACACAAAATCTTATTAGATGCCGATGCGGAAAGCGGCGGGTCAAATAGTGGCCCCCGTCCGACGGAGGTGCTTTTGCATGCTGCCGCAGTATGCACGGGGATGGATATCGTCATGATTTTGGAGAAAATGCGCTTAGTGATTGATGAATTTTTTATTGAGATCGAAGGTACACGCGCAGAAAACCATCCTAGACGTTTTACCGAAATTGCTATTAACTATCATCTGAAAGGCGATTTGCCGGAAGACAAAGTTGTCCGGGCTATCAAATTATCACGCGACACTTATTGCACAGTTGTTCATTCCATTAACGCCTCTATTCAATACAACTATGTATTGAACGGAGAGCCGAGTAAAACCCTGAGCAATTAATGCATAAGGATGAGGAAGAAATCAAATGAAAACGCGTAAGGTGGATATTAACTCATATCCACCTTACGCGTTTTAACTGCCGTTTTATTGAAAAGCAAACCACTTCCAGGATGTCCCGTTCGATTTCCGCCCGATATGCATCCTTCTATGAAATTAGCGAAACTATTGCCTTCTTTTTTCTCAGGAGCTAAAAGCTTAAAAGCAATAATTAATGGAAATTTCACTCAAATTTCATTATAGAGCTGCATAATAGGCAAATATAGAAGTTACTACACAAATAAATGGACCAAATGATTGCGCATAGTCATTTATTTATACTGAAAATCATGCAAGAGAAGAGGCGGAAGCTAATGAAAAAAGTAATGATATTAGGCGGCTACACACATATGATCGATGTGGTAAATACAGCGAAACAGATGGGGCTTTTTACCATTGTAGTGGACAGAGAGCCAACATCTCCCGCTAAAGCTTTTGCGGATAAGGCATATGACATTAGCACGGATGAAATTGATCGTTTAGTGGAGATTGCAGAAATAGAAAAAATAGACGGCGTCTTTAATGGTTTTGATGACTTTAATACCTGGAAAGCTCTTGAGTTATGCGAAAGGCTGAATCTTCCGCATTACGCAACACATGGGCAGCTGGAAATTTGTTCAGACAAAGAGCGGTTCAAAGAATTTTGCAGAAGTTTTGCTGTTCCGGTGATTGAAGAATATCAGATTGAAGATCTGCTTGCCGGAGAAAAAGCTGAAAAATGCATTTTTCCAGTAATCATCAAGCCCGTCGATAGCTATGCCAGCCAAGGCATTATGGTTTGTTACAACTTAGAAGACTTAAAAGAAGGCTACGAAAAGGCTTTGCGCTATTCCAAGTCAGGGCAGGTGATTGTCGAACGGTTTGTAGATAATGACTACGGCGTCATGATGTTCTACACTGTTAAGAATGGCCAAGTGGTATTGTCGGCCATGACAGACCGCCATGTCCATAAAGAGTATAAAGAACATCCGCCTTTACCAACAGCGACGATTTTCCCGTCGCAGCATTTGGGCCATTATACTGCCACGCTGGATATGAGAGTCAAGGCGATGATCAGTGGAATGGGAATTGAAAATGGTGTTTTATTCATTCAATCACTTTTTGAAGATGGAAATTTTTATTTTTATGAAATGGGATTCCGTCTGAGTGGAACACAATATTACACGATTCTGGAAAAACAAATGGGAATTAATTTACTTGAAATGATGCTGGATTTTGCAACCGGCGGAAACCTGGATAAGTATCCGATCGAGCGATATGATCAAGGATATTCGAAGTTTCCGGCATGCAACCTATCAATCCTCCTGGGTACAGGAACCATCAAAGAAATAAAGGGCTTGGAACAGATAAAAGAAATGCCCTCGGTCATTTCGTATATACCGGTCCAAGAAGCAGGAAATGAAGTGCTGTTGACCGGCACTTATGCACAAATGTTGGGACGGTTTAATATAGTCGCTGCCAATCTTGAAGAGTTCAATAAAACAATCGAAAAAATCAATCACGCTTTACAAGTCCTTTCAACAGAAGGCAAAGATATGATTATTGCTAAATATTCGCCTTCGCAGCAAACAAATCAGCCCTTTCAATTGGAAGGAAAAGAAGGGGTTGAAGCGGAAGATATCGCCTTCGAAAAGTTGAAAAACTTATTCAGGAATCAAATTGAAGTCAGTCTTTAAACGGCACCTGCAAAAGGAAGGAAGAAGGGCTATGTAGAAGAGCCGTTCTATCCTTCCTTTTTTATGCCCAATTGCTTGATCAGCTAGGGACAGGTTTTATGAACTTCATTCATTTTGTATCTTTGTACTGTCAACTCTTGTAAAAGACCGCGTTAAAGAAGGCAGGTCTTGATGCTGTTTCACTTTTAGGCTCTTATTCGGCAATCTTTTTATTTTAATAAAGCAGTCATAATAGAATTTCGCTTAAAATTGTATAGACTCTGAATCGGAAACCGTAGGAATCTGGCTAGATTCACAAAAATTATAAAAGAAAGTTTAAATTAATATGCCTTTTTTAGGAATTTCATGCTAATATATGTAAGAAATTTCATATTAAAGGGGAGAAATAATGAACAAAGCTACTATTCAGTCAGACAGAGAGACTTTGTATTTTGTCATAAGTCTGGCAATCAGTATTTTAACTTATCTATTGGCGATCGTTTCTATTATCGGTATTGCGGTGACAGTTGCACTCGTAGTGATATTGCTTTTCGCCAATGCCTTGATGCTTGGTTCTATTCGCGGAAACGGCATACGGATTCACGAAAAGCAATTCCCGGATGTCTACGATAGCGTACAAGCGTTATCGAAAGAAATGGGCCTGAAAAAAGTGCCCGATGTATTTGTTATCCAGTCCGAAGGAGCCTTAAATGCATTTGCTACACGCTTTTTCGGGCGGAATATGGTTGTTTTGTACTCAGAAGTATTTGAATTGGCACGCGAACAAGGGCAAGATGAATTAAACTTCATTATTGCCCATGAATTGGCCCATGTGAAACGCCGCCATGTCTGGAAAAATATATTGATCATGCCAGCCGGATTTATTCCGTTTTTAAGCCAGGCATACAGCCGGTCTTGTGAATATACTTGTGACCGCCATGCCGCCTACACTATTCAAAACGCAGCCGCTGCAAAACGGGCGTTGACCTTGCTTGGGATCGGCAAGAAAATGTATGCGGAAGTGAATGAGGATGCCTATAGAGAACAAATTGCCACTGAGTCGAACGGCTTTGTATGGCTAAGTGAAGTATTGTCTTCTCATCCGAATTTGCCGAAGCGCATTCAGTCCATACAGCAATTCGAAGGCAATCATGCTTCTATTTATACCCCGAACCGCGGCAAAATCGCATTAAGTGCATCTTTGCTGATTGCAGCAGTTGTAGGTGTTTATTTTCTATGCATTGCAATTTTTGCAGGCGGTACAATGGTCTACTCCCAGTTTATGCCGGATATTCTGGGGGATTCGATTTATTCTGATGAATTCCTGATAGAAGGAGAAACCCCGCTGATTACTGCTGTTTCAAACGGGGATCTTGCGGAAGTTGAGCGAATTGTAGCAGAAGGTGCCGATATACATGAAAAAGATTCTGAAGGCACGGATGCGTTGATGCATGCTGTCTACTCCGGAGATACGGCCATCATGTCATATTTACTGGAAGCTGGCGCAGATGTGAACACAGCTGACAATTACTCGACGGCATTGGGAACGGCCGTGATGTACGGCGAATATGAAAGTGTGAAATTACTGGTGGAAAAAGGAGCCGATCCTGCTCAGGAAGGCCCTGATGGAATGTCTGCAATGGATTATATGGGGGCATCGTCTGAAACAGAATTCATCAAATTAGTTGAATCGGATGCTTATTGAGTAATTGATGACAACAATAAGCTATTCAAAAAACAGGAGACGCTCGAATGAGCGGCTCCTGTTTTTTGATTTGTTTCAGCGCAGTCGGCAAGAATCGGGGCACTAAAGGTCTGGGCGCAGAAATAAAAATTTAAACGCAGATAAATACAATATACCGCAGATAAAAATTTTTGAACGCAGATAAATGTTTACATTAACCTTTTATTAACGAAGTGTTAACCAGTGCAAGGATTTATTACGGTAAAATGGTAATAATTATCATTTTATGCGGATGATCAGGGTGCTTGAATTTCAGATTTAGTTGGCATATTTATAGAAATTGCCTTTCGGTAGTTAGTGTATTATCGTATTGGATATAGAATGATTTTGGTTTTATGAGGGGCAGTTATAGTAGACTGCTCAGTAGTATAGGAGTAATGGTACAGGTAAGGGAATCATGGATCATGAAACATTTCGGTGTGACTATACAGAACAAAAAGGATGGATTAAAGCTTACAAGAGACAATTATATAAAAGTAAGTAATAAGAGCTCCCTGATTAAAGGGGAAATTTATTCTGAATCGATCATAGAACAGCATATTGAAGATTGCTTAACTAACTACGTTTGGAACATAGAGTATTTTCATTCATTGCCTAACAATGAATTTAATGAAGAACTCCAACGTTTTCTAAATAAAATTAAAGTCTTTAAGGAAATTACCGATCTTTCTGCTTTAAAAGGGGTTTCTGGATATTACATAATGGTTCTGGATGAATATGCCCAAGCTTATATTGGCAGAAGCCGGAATGTAACAAGCCGGATCCAGGGGCATTGGAGTAAACAAAAAGAATTTGACCGGTTAATATTCGGAAGAAAAGAAAATTCCATTTTATCAATTGACAGCTTTAGAGCTTATGATACAACAAGGATATTCGTATATGAAACAAGTGACATTCAAGGACGGGAAGATGAATTCATAAATTTATTCCATGATAAATATCTTTTGAATAGAACAAAGGGTGGAACTTTGCCTGGATTAAGAGAAGCTATAATGCATGGGAAAACAAGGAAGCTTGCATTTCATGATAAGAAGCTCTCAAAAGAATGAACCTGAAGTAGCTTGTATGCGAAAAGACTTCTTCAATATTTATAAATTCAATAATAATATCTCTGGAAATCAAAGTGGACTTCTTCATTATTTTCAAAGTGAGGTCAGCATCAGATGGAAAACGTATCAGCTGAAGATCAATCAGAATCCCTCAAGGCTATCCAATCGGCAATCCGCAAATCGGAAAACGCCTTGGCCAGTATGGTTCAAAAAGGCGCTAATACTGCCTTGATAAACAAGCGTCTCACCGCATTAAATATGGGTTTAGCAGTGCTTGAAACCGCTTGGAATCAAAAACCTCTTCATTACAGCCAGAATGACTTATCTGAAACTCGCTGTGTTTTGACAGGGTTATTTCCTTCCCTTGAAACCAGCTATGCCAAGTCTAAAGCCGGCAGTCCTCAAAAAACGCTTTTAGAGAGAAGAATTAAAGCTTTGCAACTAGCGATTCAAGCCAGTGAAGATCTTGAAGCTGAATTTTAGCGAAAAAGGACAGCGGTTTCTTTTAAACCGCTGCCTTTTTATTGTTTCAAGATTGGAAGGCTCTTTATTTCACCAGTTGTACTTATCGAAGAAAGCCATTGATTCTTCGTAACGGGTTCCATGTTCGGTCAGGCGGGGAACAGTCACAGTGAATCCGGCCTCCGCAAACGCTTCGCTAATCGGCCGCAAGCTTTGTAGGGTTCCTGTAGGACCCACTGTTACGACATGTCCGCCTTCAACTTTATACGGTTCCGCTCCGGTTAAGACTTCGAAATCCGCTGTCATCCAAAAATTTCCTTGGCATTTTTTATAGCCGCAAAAGAACCCCATACGCCATTATGATGATCGATGATCTGTTTCGCTTTTAGCGAATCGGAATCCCAAGTGCCGTGTCCGTCTCTCACCAGTGTCACTTGATAGCCAAGACTATGTGCTCGGCGACAAGTCGCATCGATGCAATACTCTGTCTGGTTCCCGGCAAGGATCAGGTTTTCAATAGCCATTGCTTTTAATGCCTGATCAAGGCCGGTTTCGTGGAACGAATCCGGTGTCTGTTTTTGGAAAATGGGTTCTCCTTGTTTCGGGCTAATGGACGAATGTATCTGCCAGGCATCAGTGCCAGCCACAAGCGCTTGGTCATTGTGCTGAACAAAAATAACCGGAACATCCACTGAACGGGCTTTCTCAATCAAATACCGAAGATTATCAAGCAGGTCATCTTTATTGAATACCGGATTAGATGCTGCAAACATTTCATTTTGCGCATCAATGACCAGTAGGGCGGTTTTTTGCATCGTTCACACCTCCAATTTTTCATTTCTCCATAAGGATATTCGGGATTTTATTCCAAAATCCTTTCGTTCACTCGCAATAAACTAAGCGATTCTGTTGTTGAAATATAGAAACCAGGAGAGAAGAAATCTAGGCAGGGCCATCGAAGCCTAAAGGAGAGCATTATTAAAAATAATGAGCGGCAGCGGATTGATTATAAGGAGGAATGAACTTTGCCTATAACTGTCGGTGATGTAATAACATTCGAGCGCATTTTCACAACGGAAGACGTTGAATTGTTTTCGAAGATATCTGGAGCTGAAGGTATTCATCACCTTCAGCCCGATGAACAAGGGAGACTGGTCGTCCAAGGCCTGCTGACAGCAACTTTGCCGACCAAAGTGGGAGGAGACCATGACGTACTGGCGCGGCATATGGACTTCGAGTTTTAAGGCCGGTATTCACGGGGAATACCATACTCTGCGAAGTGATCATCAGTGAATTTGAAATGCAAGAGCAAAAAACGCGTATTGCTGCTGCCTTTTCTTGCAAGAACCAGCAAGCTAAGGAAGTGCCGAGAGGCGGTTTTTCAGGAGTAATTCTATAGGAATTTTAAATGCTGCGTCTAGCTCGTTACTGGTTCAGCTGAAATACGACTAGCCATCTGTCATTTAGGGTAAAGAAAAGAAGACGGAAAACGAAAGGAGGTAATAGTTATTACTTCCGATTGGTGGAATTCTTTTCAATGGTGGAACACGATCAGCAATGTGTTTTTACTGACAAATATCGTCATAGCTTTCTCCATCCTTTTTGTCGAAAGGAAAAGAGCGACTTCTAAATGGGCCTGGTTTATGGTCTTGTTTTTTCTGCCTTATTTAGGTTTGCTGCTTTATTTATTGTTCGGCAAGCCACATAAAATAGATAAAGGTAAACATTCAAGCGCTTATTTGAACCCGGAAATTTTGAGTATTTCAGAACAGCAGTTATCTGCAATAGACGAAGGTTCCTATAGCTATCCAACAAAAGTGGCTGAAGAATGGCAGCCTCTCATCCGGATGAATTTGAAAAGTGGTGTGGCTCCGTTCACGCAGCATAATCGGCTAAATATCTACACTGATGGAAAGAAGAAATTCGAAGCGTTATTCCACGATATCGAAGCGGCAAAATCCCATATCCATCTCGAATACTATATGGTAAAAGATGATGCGATTGGCAAAAGTCTAATCACCCTTTTGACAAAAAAAGCCCGGCAAGGACTTGAAGTTCTTTTCCTTTATGATGATATCGGTTCAAATTCTTTGCCTAAGAATTACTTCGATGCATTTTCAAAAGCGGGTGGCCGTGCAGCTGCATCGCTGCATTCCAAACTGCCTTTCGCTAATCCGCGAGTCAATTACCGCAATCATAGAAAAATTGCCATATTCGATGGGAAAGTCGGCTATATCGGCGGCTTTAATATCGGAGATGAATATTTGGGGAGAAACGAAAAGTTCGGTTACTGGAGAGACACGCATCTTCGTTTTGAAGGGGAAGCCGTTCATTCTCTGCAGCATCGATTTTTAAGCGACTGGAACCAAACTTCCGAGACGCTACCCGTCCAGTACGAGGAAAGTTATTTTCCTGCTGTGGAGATTTTTGGCGGGGCAGGAATGCAGTTGATTGCCAGCGGCCCGGATGAATCGCTCGATCATATAAAAAATGGTTATTTGCGGATGATTGCCCAGGCCCGTAAATCGGTTTATATCCAAACCCCTTATTTGATTCCCGATTTGGCCATATTAGATGCACTCAGCACGGCGGCTCTTAGCGGCGTAGATGTGCGGATCATGATTCCCTGTAAAGCAGACCATATTTTCGTCTACAGTGCCAGCTTGTCATATGCCAAAGACTTAGTGAATACCGGTGTGAAAGTTTATACTTATGACAATGGATTTTTGCATGCGAAAACCATAGTAGTAGACGGCAAGGTTTTTTCCATTGGTTCTGCCAATATGGATGTCCGCAGTTTCTCACTCAATTATGAAGCAAATGCGTTCGTGTACAATGTGGAAGCCGCAGAAGAAATGAACTTGTTGTACTTAAACGATTTGAAACTTTCTACAGAACTTACACCAGAATATTTTCAGGAATTTTCGCTTATTAACCGATTTAGATTGCAAGTCGCCCAATTGGTTGCACCGATTCTGTAAATCTGAACGAATGCAGGCTCATGAATGTGACTTTATAAAGGAAGGCAGGATGAAACCGATCCTGTCTTCTTTTTTTGTTTTACTTCTTTGAGTGTAGCCACGAAAACAGTAAGTAGTATTCATGGCTTTGCTCTATTAAACTTCAAGCAACTACAATCATTAATCTTCAGTTCAGAAGCTCCATTTTTATTTAATAATTGGCTATTGTAGAAATCCTGCTAAACTGGTACTCTTTTTTTAATTGATTTAGGAGGAAAGACATTGGTTAAATTACTTTACTTTTTGTTAACTATTTCTATTTTATTGATTGTTAATTTTGCAGCCGCTTATTTTCTTCAGTACAACGTCATTGATCTGGCTTTGCCGGTAGGGATTCTGGGGATTTTAGCTACAGCTCCGAACAATCCCATGAGCGATCTTTTCAACAGTAAACCATTTATCGAAGCTGAAGAGGCAAGATACGTTAAGTTCGGCAATATTCCAATTTACGCTTCCGTTGCTTATACGATTTACGCCATCGTTTTTATTTTTGTTTATTACCGTAGTTATTTTTTCAGTTAATAGCTAACTGCCAAGTGCTGCTTAATTAGCGGCACTTTTGTCGTATAGAAGACCAGATCCATTTTCCGGACGGTTATTCATTCAGGCCTTGACTGTAGCAACACGAAATGAATTTATGGTCATGGATTATTGATTTTTTCGCTGTTTACTACATAAAACACAATATAACCGCAATTCGGAACACTGTAATTTTGCTTTTACAGCTGTTTGAATGATTAATCCTTCGACTTTTTTTATATTTGATTCGTGCCATCCCGCCCTAAAACAATTTCAGTAAAATAACAGTAATTGCCTTCAGACACGAACAAGTTAATCGTACAGAATCCATCTATTTGAACATGAATTTCCATGAAAGCTTGGTAGGTTAAATCAATGGCACCCATCTGGTGAAAGGCCAACAATTGAAATATAGGTTTTTCTGCCGATAATAAAAATCAGAAAATTCCATTATTAAGGTTTACATTAGATGCATAGGGGGAATCCTAAAAAGGTAGGAACATACGTTCCGTTCACAACTTTTCATAAAACTGAATCTTTCCTATACATATACGGCTCTATTCCTGAAGGCAACTAGATTTACTTTGTTAAAAGGCATTATTTATTCGTCTTCCCTGATCTTACAGATTTCCAGTTTATGCGGGAAAGCCGGAAAAATGCTGCTCAGCTATTTGAACCGAAAGGGTGAGAATCGTGAAAAATATAGAAAAGCAGCCGAAAATAAATGACTTGGCCATTGAAGCAAAAGGGCTTGTCAAAGTTTTTGGCAAGCACCGCGCTGTGGACGGAGTAGATTTAGCGATTCAGAGAGGAACGGTTTATGGTTTTCTAGGACCCAATGGTGCGGGGAAGACGACTACTATTCGTATGCTTGCTACATTGATGAAGCCTGATGAAGGATACGCACGTGTTTTTGGCCATGACCTTAGCAATGAAGGTGATGCTATCAGAAGCCGGATCAGTTTGACCGGCCAATATGCATCGATTGATGAAGATCTGACCGGCATGGAAAACTTGGTCATGGTGGCAAGATTGATGGGGTACCGACGCAAAGAGGCAAAATTGCGTGCAAAAGACCTTTTAAGTGCTTTCGGCTTGCAAGATGCAGCAAAACGCCAAGTGAAAAACTATTCCGGAGGGATGCGCCGCCGCATTGATATTGCAGCCAGCCTCGTCGTAACTCCAGATTTGCTGTTTCTTGATGAGCCTACATCCGGACTGGATCCCAGAAGCCGCAACCAAGTGTGGGATATTATTCGTGCGCTGGTCAGCGCCGGAACTACCGTGCTGCTGACCACTCAATACTTGGAAGAGGCAGACCAACTGGCAGACCGTATTGCCGTCATCAACCAAGGCAAAATCATCGCCGAAGGCACGAGCAGCGAATTGAAAGCGTCTGTAGGCAGCGGGACTTTGAATATACAGCTTGTCGATGCTGCCCAAAGAAGAAGGGCCGTGCAAATACTTGAAACCAGTCTTTCGGTTCCTGTTCACTTTGTTTCCGATTCCAATATGCTGACAGCCCAAATAAACGATCCTGCACTGGTGGCGGATGCCCTCAGGGACGTAGCGAGAGAAGACATTGTGGTCAGTGACTTTTCATTTGGGCGCCCAAGCCTCGACGAAGTATTTCTTACTTTAACCGGCCATACAACTACTGAGGAAACAAAAACCGAGGAGGGGGTATCATGACGGATTACATTGAACAACGTGAAAGAGAATCAAGTGATGGACGGCTTTCCGAATCCATCGCTTCAAGCACTCGGCCAAAACCGCCAAGCGCCATTTCTTCTACGCTCACTTTCGCTACTCGGGCACTGTTGCGCATCAAACATGTTCCTGAACAAATGTTTGATGTCACGGTTTTTCCAGTGATTTTCCTGCTGATGTTCACTTATCTATTCGGCGGCGCCATTGCCGGTTCAACTGCTGAGTACCTTCAATTTCTGCTTCCTGGCATACTGGTCATGACGGTTGCCCAAATTACCATGTATACAGGGATCGATTTAAACAATGACATTCGAAAAGGCATTTTTGACCGCTTCCGCACATTGCCCATTTGGCTGCCATCCGCTTTAGTCGGTTCCTTGCTTGTTGATGTCGTTCGCTATTCAATGGCATCCCTAATTATGATCGGCCTCGGATTTGCACTTGGATTTCGTCCTGAAGGAGGGCTTATGGGTGTTCTTGGCGCCATTATTTTGATTTTAATCTTCTCTTTCAGCTTGTCATGGATTTGGACAGTATTCGGGTTAATTGTGCGTTCCGAGAAATCATTGATGATGATCAGTTTCCTGTTCCTGTTCCCGCTTACTTTTGTCAGTAATGTGTTTGTAGACCCGCAAACATTGCCGACTTGGTTGCAGGCGTTCGTTGAGATCAATCCGATCTCGATACTGGCGACGGCAGTGCGCGGCGCGATGCATGGAACGGCTACGGCGGAACAAGTGGTGTGGGTGCTCATCGTCTCCTTGGCCATGACGGCTATTTTTGCGCCTATTACCATTTACCTTTACCGAAACAAGCAATGAAAAGTGAGGAAAAGAAGTTGAAGGATCATTTCAACTTCTTTTTAATTTGAACCTAAAAAACTTTTATACTCGTATATTGTTGCCAAAACATCAGACTTGAATAGTCAGAAATATCATTGAACTTCGGTCATTCTTCCTATATGATGAAAGCGTATCAATCAATAACTTTTCTTTCGATTCACTTTATTAAAGTTGAGGAGGAATGGAGAACATGACAAAAATCGGTATTATTACTGGAAGCACACGGCCGGGGCGCAAAAGCCTGCAAGTGGCACAATGGGTGAAAGGCATTGCGGACCAGCGGGGAGACGCAGACTATGAAATCGTGGATTTGGCAGAATATAACCTCCCGATGTACGCGGAACCTATTTCTGCCGCTTATAGCCAAGATTATCAAACACCTGAAGCGATTCCTTGGTCAAAGAAAATTGCCGAACTGGATGGTTATGTCTTTATTTGCCCTGAATACAACAGAGGGGTGACTTCAGCTTTAAAGAATGCAATCGACTATTTGTATATCGAGTGGAATAACAAAGCCGCGGGCATTGTCAGTTACGGCTCGGCAGGCGGAGTCCGCGCAACAGAGGCGTTGCGGATTATTATGGCGGAATTGCAAGTGGCGACAGTCCGGGCACATCCTTCAATGTCCTTATTTACAGACTTCGTGAATATGAGCGAATTTAAACCGGCAGCCGTCCATGGAAAATCAGTCAATGTAATGCTTGATCAAGTCAATGCCTGGACCAATGCATTGCAGCCACTACGAAATAAACAATAAAAAATGATACTTTTCATTTTATGAAGCAGCCTGGAATCTGAGGCTGCTTTTTTGTTTTATCCATCAAATTAAGAATATATTATTCTAGAACTATAATGTCGATTCAATTCAATAGGTTGACGTACAAATTTAAGCATGTTAAGATTATCTTGAATTAAAGATAAATAGTTTCGTAGTAATAATTTGAAACGGCATGCTCCATTTTATGAGCTTCGGATGAAAAATATAAAAATGACATCTAAAAATTGCCTATCAAGTGTTAAATTTTTTTAAATGTATATCTTGATTTCAAGATAATTGATAGCATTTAGTAAAAGGAGAGAAGAACATGAATGAAATAAAAGGAATTCACCACGTCACTGCCATCACAAGCAGCGCCGAAAAGAACTATGAGTTTTTCACCCATGTCCTGGGTATGCGCTTAGTTAAAAAAACGGTCAACCAGGACGATATCCAGACTTATCATTTATTCTTCGCCGATGACAAAGGCTCCGCCGGAACGGATATGACGTTTTTTGATTTTCCTGGAATTCCGAAAGGGACGCATGGGACGAACGAAATCTACAAAACGGCTTTCCGAGTGCCAACCGATGAAGCGCTGAGTTACTGGGTCAAGCGTTTCGATAAATACGGCGTGAAACACAAGGACATCCAGGAACTTTTCGGCAAGAAAACCCTGTCTTTCGTTGATTTTGATGACCAGCAATATATGCTGGTGTCGGACGAGCATAACGAAGGCGTTGCATCCGGCACTCCTTGGCAGAACGGCCCGGTGCCGTTGGAATTCGCCATTACCGGTTTAGGTCCAATACATGTGCGAATCGCTGAGTTTGACTATTTAAAAGAAGTGCTGGAAAAAGCCATGCTGATGCGCGAAGTAGCCAAAGACGGATCGCTGCATTTGTTTGAAGTCGGGGAAGGCGGAAACGGTGCACAAGTGATTGTTGAGCACAACGTGGTATTACCTGCTGGCCGTCAAGGCTTCGGAACTGTCCACCATGCGGCATTCCGTGTGGAAGACACGAGCGTATTGAAAGAGTGGATCGACCGTATGGAAGGGTTTGGCTTCGGCACTTCCGGCTATGTGGATCGCTTCTTCTTCGAATCGTTATATGCCCGAGTGGCTCCAGGAATTCTATTCGAGTGGGCGACAGACGGTCCCGGATTCATGGGCGATGAGCCGTACGAAACGGTAGGGGAAAAATTGTCGCTGCCACCGTTCCTAGAACCAAAACGCGAACAAATTGAAAAAATGGTACGGCCGATCGACACCGTGCGCAGTACGCGTACGTTCGAAAAAGAGTATTTGTGAGGAGAAGAAAACATATGGGTATATTTGATAAATTTTTCGGATCAAAACAACAGGAGGAAAAAACTATGACAAAACTAAACATCGGCATCATCTTGGGATCCACACGGGAAGGGCGCTTGAGCCCGCAGGTCGGAAACTGGGTCAAAGAACTGGCAGACAAACGCGGCGACGCAAACTACACGATCATCGACATCGCGGATTATAAATTGCCGCTATTGGGCGAAAACGGTGGCGACGCTACGGGTGCAGCTGCCTGGTCTCAAGCAGTTGCAGCACAGGACGGCTTCGTCTTCATCGCACAGGAATACAACCACTCGATCACCGGTTCTTTGAAAAACGCACTCGATTACCTGCGCGAAGAGTGGAACAACAAAGCAGCCGGCATCGTGTCGTACGGCTCGGTCGGCGGTGCACGGGCAGCGGAACATCTGCGCGGCATCCTCGGGGAATTGTCGGTAGCGGACGTCCGCGTCCACCCGGCATTGTCGCTGTTCACGGATTTCGAGAACGGCGCGGAACTGAAAGCGGCGCCGGTCCAAGCGGATTCGGTCAACCAGATGCTCGACCAGGTTATCCCATGGGCAACAGCCTTGAAAACCATCCGCTAATCAGTCTCAAAGCACAATAAATGTAAATACAATATAAAAAAGAAATCGCCAATTGGCGGTTTCTTTTTGTTTTTTAAAATCTTGTTTACCGGTAACTGCTTATAATTGATGCATCCGTTATAATTTGAATCATACAATGGGAAAGTACTTATAAGGTTCAATGTTCTTTGGTTTTCTCATTTTTATTTACCGCCGGTTTCAATCCGCGTATCATGATAAAGAAGGTGGATTTAATTGGTCATTCCAGATATTTTGCATAAGGTCGCTGTGTTTTTGTAGTTACCAAGTGATATTCAGCCAGTTTAGGAGGTTTATTCAACATGTCGTATCTGTACTTGTCACTAGCCATAATCGGAGAATTGATCGGATCATCATTATTAAAAGCTTCTGAAGGCTTTTCAAAGCTGCTTCCTACACTGGGTATGCTGGCGGCTTTTGTTTTTTCGTTTTTCTTTTTATCTTTGGCGCTAAAAAACATTCCATTGAATGCTGCTTACGCAATTTGGTCGGGGCTAGGGATGGTGGCTACCACGGTGATATCTGTTCTGATCTGGAAAGAGAAAATAAACTTTGCCAGCGTTACTGGAATCATTCTCATTTTGATAGGGGTAGTTATTTTGAATCTGTTCGGACCGGGACATAACGAAACAAAGAATGATGATAGAAGAGTGGCCGTGACTGCTTCAAGTGATTCTGCAGAATGAAGGCAGTTATAAGACTCAGTTTGATTTCTATTACTTTGAAGTGAAGTTTTCTAGCATTGTTTGCTTCCTGCTAATCGGAAAAGGAACTGATCTATGCCAAACACCGCTTTGAAAATATTTGATTACCAGAAATGGGCAAGTAATGAGGTTATTGATCATCTGCATGAACTGCCGGAAGAATTGGTGACGGCGAACTGAAAAACCGGGTAGACGCTTTAACCAAATAGGCAACTGACCATGCTCTTACCAAGATATGATGCTTTATGTTGTCAACCACGGAACCTAACATGGAGGCAATGTTACTTCCATGCTTAGGCAGCAGGGATATTCCGGATGCAACACGGACTACGGCTCCTATTTGTACGAAATAATAAACGCATACAGAAATTCCGTTATAATAAAGCCCCACGCTATTTAAAAGCATGGGGCTTTATTGTTCGAGATAAGGGAATACATGCGTTGTTTCCGTTCAAAATGTATGAGTTTTGGACAAAGCATAGATTGTTCATTAACACTAATTGAAAATTTAAAAACCTCTTGGTTAGAATTCATATTTATTGGTATACTAAATTTTAGTAAAAAAAACTAAAAATGGGAACTGAATGAATTTAAGAAAAGAGGATTAAAGAATGAAAATTGTTTTCCAAGCATTGATTGCTTCAGCTGCTATTCATGCTGTGTATTTTGTGATGACTTTTGCCGTTGATTTTGTAAAGACCGTTCTTTACCAGCCGAATAGGATTCGGGCATCGGCGCAGACAGAAATGCTTCAGCAAGAAGTTGCATTTGGCATGACTGTTTCGCCTTTTTTCATTACGGGCTCTTTTATCGGGGTGGCTTTGATATGTGGATTTCTTTTGTTTGCTTATAAGAAGATGACAGAAAGGGTGAACCGTCAAGAAGTGAAATAATGAAGTTAGAAGATGTCGAGAAAAGATCGTGCAGAGACCAAAACTGAATCTGAAAACGCCATCTTTTGAATGGCCCTATATCCGACTGAAAGTTGTTTTTACGCCGAATTTAATGTTGAGCTAATATAAATTCGCAGAAATTAACGGATGCTTCTTTTTTCTAGAGGACATTAACGGGGAAAGCTGGAGCGCATCTTTCCTCCAGAAGGCTTGGCGCGAAGCAAAGATAAGCAGTTACATTAAATTTATTACTTTTTATTACAAAATTTTTTTTAATGTTAAATAAATACTTTTTGCGCATATTTGAGAACACATGAGGTATACATTCCCTGTAAGATATTTTTTATAAGGGAGGAAGATATCAGATGAAAAAATCGCTTTTAAAATTTACAGCACCAGCATTAGCAATCGGATTGACTTTAGGTGCACAAGGCACATTAGCTGCAAGCCCTAACGCTGATGTAAAAGCCAATGCAGCAGTAAAAGTAGAGCAAGGCAACGCTATTAAAAGCGGGGCAGATTTAACTCATCGGCTAAATCCCATTGAAAAGCGAATTTCGGATGCAACTTCTCAAGTTTCTGGCATCACTTCAGAGTTGGAGAGTGTTGAGAATTTAAGTTATGAAGAATATCTAAAGTATCAAGAACAAATAAACTCTGTATTTGGAAAGCTGGGAGCTTCAACCAATCAGCTGGAAGCAGTGTTAAAGAAATTTGATGACAGTTCATCAGAGATTGTTGCGGTAAAATTAGGTTTAAATTCAGCATTTGAGTCCGCAGTTGAAACTCAAAGTCTGCTAGAGACCATTGATGTCATTGAAGAAGTACCTGAAGCTGTTGAACCCGGTGTAGATGAACCGGCAGTTGAACTGCCAGTTGAAGAACCGGTCGCGGATCCGGTTGAAGATTTAGTAAACTCATAAAAATCAATAGAAGACCTATAGATATCCCCTTTCCTCGTAGTGAGGAAAGGGTTTTTTTATCTATTCCTCAGTAGATGGGGGTATTTGGCTAAAGAAAAATCAACTTCACTTTAGCCGCAATTCTCTATATAAAAGCAATAAAATCTAAAGCTGCGATTAAGAAGTAAGAGCACAAAGTAAAGTAAATTTAATAGAACTAAAAAAGCTCTTGAAACCTATAATTTTCCAACATATAATGAATCAACCACAAATTTTGGGGAACAAGGGGAGAAAGAAAATGTATATCGATTTTACACCAAAAGACATAAAAACGGCAGATGATCTGATTGAAGCCATTCGCCAGTTGTGGGCGAAGCGCTCAATCAAGAATTTCCGAGAATGGCTAGCAGAATTAGAGACGGAAGACGATTTTTATCGCTTGATTCAACTAGGGGATCAAGCGGATCTTTATAAATACAGCAATTTATTGGCAACCCAGGCACACAAGCGTTTCGGTACGCTTCGGTCTTTTAGCTGGCATTGCGGCAGGCTCATGGAAACAGGGAGAAGCCTGGAAGCAGAAGAACGGATGCTCGGGCGGCTGCAAGGCGTTGCAAATGACAGTTATTCGGCTGACGAGCTAGCTTCTGCACATCAATTGCTGCTCCGCGTATTCAGCCAATTGAATCGGCTCCCGGAAGCCAAAGAACAGCTGGAAAAAATCAAGGAAATCAAAGGCATGATCTGGCCAGATCTGGAAAGCTTTTATTATGTGCACAGCGGGGAATGGGAACAAGCTGAATCGATTTTGAAACAAGCAATGGCTGAAAAAAATTCAGATCGGCACCGTTTTGTGCGGCTGGGTTATGCAGATGTACTGGCTATGACAGGAAAAAGGGCTGAGTCACTAGCTGTACTGGAGGAAGGGAATGCGCTCGATCCTGAAGATTGGACATACCGTGCTGAACTTGTCAGAAGCTATTTCCTTCTCGAGCGGTATGAAGACGCGATTCGCCAGATGAAAGAAATCGACGAAAAAAATCCGTTTCATGTGCACCGGGACTATTTTATTTATTTGACAGCGGCGTGCCTGTATAAGCTGGAACGATGGGAAGAATTGGGGCGCTGGGTCAATGCCCACCCAGAACCCTTAAAAAATACGGTGTACGGCAAGAACACCATCCGCAAAGATGAAAAAATAACAAGGCTTAAACTGACACCCAAGGTCCAAAAAATGAATTATTGTGTACCGGCTTCGCTGTCACTTATAATGGAAGCTTTCGGAAAAGAAATCAGCCAAGATGAAATCGCTTCGCATATTTTTGATGTAACAGGCACAAAGCTTCGGACTACCATGTCATATATGGAGTCACACGGTTTGAAAGCGCGGTATTTCAAGGGCTCATTGGAATTGTATAAGCAATTTATAGACAACGGGCTCCCCATCCTTCTCAGTATGATGGTCGAGAACAGTGCCCATGTCCAAGTGGTCATCGGCTATGATGACCGGCTCCAGGGACTGATCATTCAAGATCCAAACGATATGGCACCGTTTCTGCTGCCTTACTCGGATTTAACAGCAGCCTATAAAATGTCTGATTCCCTCAGCATGATTTTTCTGAAGGATGAACACCAGCATCTGTTGTCGCTTTTGGATGACAACGAGCACCGCTTTTTTGACGAGCTTTATAAATTCCTGGATGAAGAAGAGGAATCAGAAGAAGAAAGCCCGGCTTTTATCGCTTTCTTGAATGCCCATATTGAAGAGCGGTACGCGGCGGTCATCGGACTGGCCTCCCTGTTTTCTGATGAAGCCAAAGCGCTGCATGAAAAATGGCTGGAAAGGCTGCAGAAAGAGTTTGGGGATACAGACGAAGAAGTGGCCCTTTTGGCAGCACATATGCATTATTTGAAAGACCAGCTGCCGGAGGCGCTTGCTTGCCTGGCTCACGTGAACGGAAAAAAGAGCCCTTATGCCCTGTATTTGAAAGGCGCTGTTTTGATGAAACAAGATTCATACTTACAAGCGATTCCGCTGTTAAAGCGGTCAATCGAAATGGACCATTATCAGCCAGCCGCCTATAGCCGCCTAGCCCGCTGTTATCTTGAAATTGGAAAGACCTCTCAAGCCTATAAATGGTCAAAAATTGCATTGGATCAGCTGCCATCCGATATTCCCGTCCAAATCACCCATGGCTTGATCCAGTATGAAACAGGGGCTTATGAAAAAGCGCTGAAACGTTTCCGGAAATTGGCTGAGGAAGAGCCCGATGATGAATTTTTCGTCTACCAGGCTGGCTGCTGTCTGCAACAGCTTGGAGAAGACGGCCAAGCGATCGAGTCCTTCAAGCGATCCATTCAAATGGACCCTCTGCAGCCCTTTCCTTATTTGAGGATTGCAGAAATCCATATGGATGCTGAAGCTTGGCCGGAAGCCCTAAATGTTCTCAATGAGGGCATAGAAGTTGTCGAAACCCCTGATGTGCTGCATATGTACCGGGGCCACGTTTCCATGGAGCAGCAAAAGTTCAAAGCAGCGGAAGCCGAATACCGGAAAGCACTGGAACTTGATCCGGATGACTTGTTCGCAGTCACGCACATCGCTCATGCCCTCATCAAACAAGAACGGTTCATGGAAGCCAGTGAGTGGATGATGGAGTATGCGGAAAAAGGTGATACCGGCTATTTCATCCGAACTGCTTCGATGCTTTGGGAAGAGTGGCCGGAATTTAAAGGAAAAGAGCAGGCTCTGGTTCTGCTTGAAAACGGCCTTGCAGACCGGGACCGTGAAGAATTTCATGACCTGGCAGAAAAATATGCCGAATATGGGGAAGAACCTCTTTTCCGCACACGGGTGCTGCAAAAAATCAAAGAAATAAAAAGCGCTGAATCAGACGGAAAACTGCTAATCATTGAAGGGCAGCTGCATGAACATGCTGATAATCACCGCTATGCCCGCCGCTTGTACCAGCAGGCAGTGGAAATAGCGGAAGACCCGCAAGCTTATTACCGGCTCGGGCTCTTGGAAGAGAAAAAAGGCGATTTGGAAAAAGCGATTTGGAATTATGTCCGCTGTACAGAACTGGAGCCGGGTGTTACTTTGGCACATAGCGCCTTGATGCGCACGTATATGGCTTTAGACAACAAAGCTCGTGCATTTACAGCGGCCATGAACGTTTTTGAGAGCGATCCTTTGGAACTTGATTTTGTAGAATTTTTCTCCCTTGTCGATACCGACAAGTCGGTCAAGATCATCTCGAAAGCACTTGAAAAACTCGCGGAGAAAGTACCGGAAGAATGGCTGCTGTCTGCTAAAGCGCATTGCGCGGAAAAAGAAGGCAGATTGAAAGATGCCGAAAATCTTTTCATACAAGCAAAAACAGTCAACGGAGCATATACCTCGCATTTCGATCATGTAGAATATTGCGAACGCAGAGGCGATTTTAAACGAGCCGCCCTGTTATTGGAAGAAATGATCACAGAATATCCAGATTTGATGGGGCTGTATGAGAAATATGTCATGATGCTCAGCAAAATCGGCAAAACCAATGAAATTGACAAAAGGCTGAAGCAACAACTTTCCGGTGATGAACTGGCCATGGCTAAAATGTATTGTGCAGATTACTTGGCACTCTGGTACGAAGAATTTGAACAAGAAGAGCCTAAAGGCTTTATTTCGAAACTTCGGCATAATACACGTTCACTGCGCACCATCAGCCACATCATCGCATTGTATGAAGAAGCAATCAAACGCCTTCCGGAAAACGAAGTTCCAGTCATGCATTTGGCTACACTCTACCTGTCGAGAGGGATGGCAAAGGAAGCCATTGACGAACTGAAGCCTTTTGTCGAACGCACCAGCAATTACGAAGCGGCGTTGCTGCTAATCCAAGCGAATCTACAATTGGCGGAGGAAAAAGAGTCCTATAAGCTTGCCCGCGCAGCCGCTGTTCAGGCACGGAAACTGCATGAACAGCAGCCGTTCGATGCCCGGGTCCTGCTATTGAGAGGGGAAGCCTTGGCGGCAATCGGCGAAACCGAGAAAGCGCTGGAGCAGTATGAACTTGCCATCCACCTTGACCCTTATCATGCGGAAGGCTATATTCAGCTGCTGCATCTTTTGGCAGACCAACGCCCAGAAGAAGTCAAAGGCTTTGAAAGCCGTCTGCCGGAAGAGCTGAAAGACCATGAATGGGTCCGCCTTTCTCTCGGGATGGCGTATATTGCGGTGAACGAAGAGGCAATGGCACGCGGCATTTTGACTTCTTTAAAGGAAGAAGAAACGGATTACTTGCCGGCCTATTATGAACTGGCCCGCTGTGAAATGCTGCTGGGCAATCAACAAGCGGCGAAAAATCATCTCCAGCATGTGTTCAATATGGAAGAAGGGGCCCATTACATCCACACTGCAGTGGAAGAACCGCTTTTCGAACCGATTCTTGATGAACTGGAAGCCTTAATTGGAGAGTATGCCTGAGCCGAAATCAGGAAACCCCACCTGAAAAATGCCTTAATGAAAAATAGAACTGTTGAAAGAGCAATGGCCATCAAATGGAAGCCATTGCTCTTTATCAATTTCCAGAAAAATATTTTGTTTGTTCAAAAATGGAGGGCGCGAATCAATTTTTCAAATTTAAGGCCGCTATCAATTCCTTCGGCGTATGAACGACGAATTTCGGATTTTCCTTTTTTATCAACTCATAGCCATCGAGTCCCCAGCTGACCCAGGCAAAAGGCACAGAAACTTTGTTGCAGGCGAGAATATCCCGCACTTCATCTCCGACATATAATAATTGGTCAGCTGTGAGGTTCTGCTGTTTCATGAATTTACGGATGACGGCATCCTTGCCGAAAATACGGTTCGAAGTCAGTACTTGTGATACCGTCTCAATTCCTTCCTGCCGCAGAAACAACTCAATATTCTCTTGTGCGTTGGATGAAATGATTACGATTTTGTAGCCGTTGTGCGCCAAAGCTTCCAGCATTTCCTTGATTCCGTCAAAAAGAGCCACCTCATTCATATGCGCTTTGAAATATTGGTAAACCTTCGGAAGGATAATCGGTATTTTGTGCATCGGAAAGCCATATTTCTTTGCCCGTTGCTGAATCGTCAAGTTTCTGGAAGTCACCAGATCTTCTTGATTGACCGGCAGGTAGTTAAATTGTTTCGCAAACGTATTCCAAGCCTGCATAAAGAGTGGAGTCGAATCGGCTAAAGTCCCGTCAAAATCAAAAATGATGTATTTCATTAAATCCCACCTTTTCTTGGTTTTCACTTACCCTGCTTACTGCCCAAAGTAAAATGATGACTAGTAACATAATAAAAGCTGAGAATATCTTTTCATCTCCCATTCTATACTATTCTTGCCATTCTCTCCTGTTGGAGAATTATACAAAGACAACTAAAATTGCATAATTCTGTTTTCTTCTTTTTATAAAAAATTGATATACTGATTTGATAGAGGAAAATCAATTTGCTTCTGCTGAAGAATATGGATTAATAGATGGGGAGACACCACAGAGTTAACAGTCAGGAGGAGTACGATGGATTCAAATAAATTAGTCAGTTTGATTGTCCCGGTATACAACGCGGAAAATTATTTGCATAAAAGCATTGACAGTATGATCAATCAAACTTATCCCGAGATTGAACTGATTCTTGTAAATGATGGATCCATTGATAGCAGCGGGGAGATTTGTGAAAGCTATGCGAGAAAAGATAAACGGGTGAAAGTGATCCATCAGGCGAATGCGGGTCCATCTGCCGCACGCAACCGGGGAATTGCGGAAGCAACTGGTGATTATATCCAGTTTGCGGATTCCGACGATTTTATCGATCTCCAGATGACGGAACGGCTGGTCCAAGCTATGGAAAGCGGGAGCCAGCTTGCCATATGCGGCTATCAAAAGATCCTGACGCAGGGAGACCGCATCATCAAATCTGAGGTTTTTTGCATGCCGCGAAACGGCACATTTTCATACGAGCAGTTTTTAAAAGATTTTGGAGTGCTGTACCAGCATTATTACATCCACTTTAATTGGAATAAGCTGTATGTAACGGATCTGGTTAAAGATTCGGGCCTGTCTTTTGATAGAAAAGTAAGTTGGGGAGAAGATTTATTGTTTAATCTGCGCTATATCGAAAACTGCAAACAAATCAGCCTCATTCCTGATGCCCTCTACTATTACATCGATTCAAATGCGAGTTCCATCACCAGCCAATTCCGTCCGGACTTATACGACAATATGCAAATGATGCAAGGAGCCGTCAGGGAATTTCTGCAAAGAAACGATGCCTATTCCGGTAGCAATAAAGTGCTGTTCGAAAATTTCTATACCTCGCGGGTCATGACCTGTTTCTGGAATCTGTTCCATCCGAACAGCACATTGACGCCAGAACTGACAAGAAAGCATATAGGCGAAATCATCCATAATGAATGGCTGCATGAGCGAGCCTGTTATTTCCAGGAAGGCAATTTGGAGAAAAAGCTGATCGGTTCCATGATCAAGCGGCAATCGGTTGGCCTGCTGTACCGATATTATTCGCTTAAAAGCTATATGAAGAAAAAAAGCTTGCCGAAAGAGAAAAAGTGGGTTTAACGGGTGGGGCTGTAATCCACCGGCTTAGCTGCCGGTGGACAAATATTGAACAAGCTGCGCCGAAAATTCATCGATGTTGGCTTGATTGATTGAATAAACCCCTTTTTCCACTTGAATAAACTTGGCTGCTTTCAACAAGGAAAGCTGGTGGTGAAGAGTGCCTTTTGAGATGTTGAACTGGGTGCTGAGTTTCTGCAGGGATAAAGGCCCTTTTTGTAGCTGCAGCAGCAATTTCAAGCGGAGCTCATCCCCTAAAGCTTTATGCCCTTGAATCAATTCGTCCGAAGGGATGCCAGGCTCCAGTAGAAATTCTTCATTGGCCGGATAAAAGAACAGTTTGGTGTCGGCTGTACGGCAGGCAAATACCCATGGACGATAGGAAATCTGAGGAATCAGTTTAACTGTCCAGATGGAAGGTTCCGGCAAATAATCGACACTGCCGCTTGTCACTCGATGAATTTCTGTCAAAAGATCGTCAGTTTTTAATGTGCCGTGGTATTCTTCTTCAAAAGTAAGCGCCTGCATCCATTTTTCCCAAGACTCCTGTTGTGTAACCCAGGCACTCCATTCCTCTAAGACATTGATTAGAAGTTCGCAAAGTTCTTGTTGAGGATATTTTCCGATATTTAGAACATATCTGCCCAGATACTCATGACTATTAAAAAGTTCGGCATACTCTTCCAGCAACTTTTTTTGCAAGGGCTGCTGCGCTGCTTCCAATCTCATTTTTTCACAATGCCGGTCCCGATAAGGAAGAAGCAAGTGGTAAAACGTATTTGGAGGAGTTTCAATTAACCGTTTTTTAAATTCTTCCAAAGAACCGGCGGAAAACTGATTCTGCAGCAGAATCAGTCCATGCCATAAAGACATTTTTTCAACTTCTTTAAGTGATTCTGCTAACGCAGGAGACATGGAAATTTGATTCGCCTGCCATGTATCATCCAAATAATAGCTATCATGCAAGCGTTTATTCGAATACCCCGCAATTCCTAAAATCATCTCCCATACGGGGGAAAATTCAACTTTAACCGCTGCTGTTTCTTCTGGCTGAACGGAATATAGTTTTTTCATGGGTTTCCCTCCTAATTGATGTGAAAAGCGTTAATGATCAGTTTAAACTGATTTTCTTTATTGCTTTAAATTTATACGACGTAACTTAAAAGAACCTTAAAAGATTCTATTTTCTTAAAAAATTCATTCAATGTTTCGGTTATTGGTGAGCAAGAGTGGCTTTGACCGGGACAAGTCTTTAGATCTGCAAGAAGAGACAGCACTGCGATTTGAAAATCCCACCTCCAAGACAATTGTCTTGAGGGTGGGATTTTTGTTTGGCCAGAACCTGGTGAAGAGGAAAAGCGGTAAGATATTGGCTATGATGGACGCTTGGACATGCTTCTAAATCTAAAAAAATAACTTTATTAGGAGGTGGATGATTCCGGTGATTCCATAAAGGACCGCACTTACAGCTAAAACACCCGCCAAGAAATAGCAAAACAATTTCATCAGGTCACATAAGGCACCCGCCAAATCATCAATGAATTTAAGCATACGAGCCCTCCAGTCGAATTGTCTAATGCACCGTAAAAATTGAAACGGTGAGCATAACTGCAAATGAGTCATTTGAAGAATGGAAATGAGATCCTGTTATTCCACATTACCATATTCAGGGAATCAAAAAGATTTAGGTGACGAGAATAAGAAAAAAGTGGAGTGGAAGAGTGGAGATTTTGCTTATGAACTGTTTTTCTCTAAGAGTGAATATTTTGATTCCTTAAATACATCATTACATACGTGTATTTTGAAAATTAAAACAGGCAACCAAGCAAAAAAAGGCACATTCAATGAAAATCAACCCGATTGGCAAAAGTTTTATTCCTTTATTTGGATTTACTTTCCTTTCGAGGTAAAATACATTCCTTTCGCGCCAGAATACTTTCCTTCCCGGCGAAAATACTTCCCGTTTCACTGTTTGTTTATAAAAAAACGGCTTGCCTAAAGTTCAGGGGGGTTATGAAGGTTTTAAGAGGATGAATTCCAGAGCATATGGAGCCGAAGCAGCTTTTACCGGGTCTCGGCTTTTCTTTAGGCCCGCTTAAATCGCTGCTTTGGGTTCCGATATGATAAAACGGGTAGCTGTCCGCCGCACGGGTGGACAAGGAGAAAACTTTCCCCAAAAGATTTAAGTCAATCGGTTATCGCCATGACTTCATCAGGGAATTCGATGTCTGCCAGCCAATTTTCAATGACGCGGTTAAACAATTCGGGCTTCGCCAATGAAATGCCGTGTCCGATTTCTGGAAAGGTGATGGCTCTGCAATTGGGGTTGCTTTTCAAGATTTCCATCACCGACTCTTTCATGATGCCCCGCTCTTTGCCGCCAGCCGTTACAAGAATATCCGCAGAGGCAGCTTTGAAGTTCTCGGGCAGTGTAAACGACATATTTTCTTTCAGCAGGACAGCGAGTTCGTGTTTCTTCAATCGTGAGCTGTTCTGATAATAGCTTTCAAACTGCGGTTCTTCTATGTACAATGACTTTGCTTGAAGCCTGGAGAAGGTTTTGTTTTTCGTCAGTGGTTGAAGCAAGGTAGATGTTTTGATCAGGGCATCCGCAAACGGCAGCGATTTCACCAATGCGCTGTTGACCATTGCATAATCGACCAATTCCGGCTTTTTGCCAAGCACGGCCAATAAGATTTGGGCACCTAATGAAAAACCGATGGCGATGACCGGTTTGTTTTGCCGCTGTTTTTCTATAAAAGAAATGATCAGGTCGGCGCATTCCTGGATGGAAAAGGCTTCACCGGTCTCTAGGCCATTGAGTTCCGGGACCACTACATGATAACCGCTGAAATGTTCGACTTGTTTGTCCCACATCCAGCCGCCGACTCCGCCGCCGTGGATAAAAATCATCAACGGTGCGCTTTGATTTCCATACTCCTTATAAGATAACTTCATTGTCCAGCCTCTTTTCTTTTGCATCATGCTTATCCGCTTTATACTTATACGATTCATCCGTGCTGAAAGTTTCGTTTAACAGCATGCTATTCTAAGTTGAGTGAATTAAGTTTGACTCACAAAAATGAAATGCTTTATAGTTCAAGTAGTAGAGACAGACTTGTATCAGCAGGCAACAGACACCATTTGCTGAAAAAAAGGAGAAGTTCACATGACACAAAAGACCATTTACTTTTTATGCACTGGAAATTCATGCCGCAGCCAAATGGCGGAAGGATGGGCAAAGGAATATTTAGGAAAAGAATGGAAAGTATACAGTGCGGGTATTGAAGCTCATGGCTTAAATCCGAAAGCGGTGAAAGCAATGGCTGAAATCGGCATCGACATCTCCGAACAAACTTCCGATTTGATTGATCCGCAGATTTTAAACAACGCAGATTTAGTCATCACGCTTTGCGGAGATGCAGCAGACAAATGCCCGATGACCCCGCCTCATGTACAACGCAATCATTGGGGCTTTGAAGACCCGGCAAAAGCGGAAGGTACAGAAGAAGAGAAATGGAAAGTGTTCCAACAAGTGCGGGACGATATCGGCAGACGCATCAAGACATTTTCTGAAGATGGGCATTAATCCTACGGAACCGATGATCTCATTCATCGGCTTTCATATTTAAAGTGCAGGCGGAAATATGAAGAGATACCCCCGTAAGCCGACTATGTACTGGGAATGTCCCGGTAAAAAAACACAAGATGAAGCTGTCCTCCGGGCGGCTTTTTTGCGTTCAACCTGCTAGAATAAAGGAGTTGAGGAGATTTGACCCAGAATCATTTTTCAACAAAAAAGGACAAAAGATAGGGAGGTATCGTAGTGAACAAATTGGCAAACAGAATTCATTACCTGGCATTACTGGAAGATACCAACAGTAAAGATTTAAACCAACTGATTGAACGTGCCATGAGCGTTTACGAAGACTTTAATTTTGCGGATAAGATAGAAATCATCGTCTTCTTTACCGAACGGAAATATTTCACTGAATACATAAAAAATGAGTATGGCATAGAAGACGAATACAGCAAAGAAGGACGTGCGATTCACTATCCGCATGGGTTGAAGAGCATCATCGGTGTGGAAGCGATCAAGGGATTGACTGAAATGCTTCTGACCCATGAATTGGGGCATGCCATCGAGCATCACAAATTGAAAAGCGATATCACAAATTACGAAGACTGGAAGGAACGCCGGGGTTATCGGCTCTGGTCGGAGTTCTTCTGCCAAGCCCATGCTTCGTTGACTCAGCGGACACCGGAAGGCAATGACCTGTACCTTACCAATTTTCCGATGTTTTTGGAGAATAAGGGCTTGTTTTTTGACGACAAGCACATCCAACAGACTTTTCTTTACACGATTTATTCCATGGCGGATTTGCACCCCTACACAATGGAGAAAAACACCCAAGCCATCTCCTATTACCTTGACCGCTTCGAACAGGATTCGTCTCCCGAATTCATGAGCATCTATGAAACGCTCTACATGGAGCTGAACAGCTACCTGCTACGGAACGGCATGTTTTATAATGCCACGCACGAATACAGCTTCTTTGAACGGCTGGAGCAATACGAACAGGAACTCACCAACTTTTTTGCAGAAGACAGACACTGAGAGCCTTTAGGGCTCTTTTTTTATGGGAAATTATAGGGACAATGGGTAGCTGCTGGTATTTCGGGTATAGAATAAGAAAGCCGTTATTGGAAAGAGGTGTGAGTCCACACAAGGAAATTTACAGGGAATGGAGACAGTGGATATGAATAAAACAGCGACAGGCGTTAACTATCTAAACCTATCAGACGAATCAGAGGACTTTCAGGAAATGATTCTGGATGCGGAGCGGTGCTACCCGACGTTCAACTTCCGGCACAAGGTGAAAACCATCATCTTTTATACGGATCGAAGCGATTTTAGCCGGTACATCTGGAAGGCTTACGGCATGCCGGACAAGTTCAGCGGAGCGGAGCAGTCGGCGCATTACCCGCTTGGCGACAAAAGCATCATCGGCGTTGAAGTCTATGGCGGACTAACAAAAAGCCTGCTGACGTATGAGATGGGGCATGCGGTGGAGCATTACCGCTTGCAGATGGATTTCGAGAAATACGGAGAATGGAAAGACCGGGATGGCTATTTCTTCTGGTCGGAATTTTTCTGCCAGGCGCATGCATCCTTCGAACGGAAAAAGAGTGTTCATGAAAATGACATCTACTTGAATGAATTGCCGTTTTATCTGGAGGCAAAGGATGAGATGTTCAATGGAGAAAACATCCGCCGCACATATCTGGCTTTGATTCGAAGCATGAGCGATTTGTTCTATTATGTCGACAAGAGCGACGAGGATGCCATTCACTTGTATTTGGAGCGGTTTGAGCGGATGACCCAAGAACCGTTCATGGAACTGTACGACGAATTGTTCAATTACCTGATGGATTATTTCAAGAAGTACGGAAAAGACTACAGCAAGCCGCACAGCTACAAGTTTTTTGGAATTCTGGAGGATTACCAAGAGGAATTCAAGGATTATTTTCTCAAGTATCCGCTTTAAGAGCCCCTAGCGGCTCTTTTTTAATGGAGTTGCTTTAATTAAACCATTCGTAGACCGACATCTTTCCGGCGACTTTCATTACACAGGCTACTAAACCACGCGCTGGAGCGGTTATTCTTATGGTGTTGGACAGGAAATCGGATTGAAAACTTGAAGAGTATTGAACACTCGTATACTAAAGGCTACAGAGAAAAAGCCGTATCATTCGAACCCATTTTTTTACAAGGAGAAGTTGACATGCGTTACGAACGATTGCAGACAACAAAGTTTTCGTTCAATTCCGACAACTTTGTTGACACAGTTTAAAGCGGTTAATATACTGTTTTATAACAACTTATATAAAAATTGGGATTGAAAGGGGAAAAGAATATGTTTGCTGCATTGACACCTCTCGATTGGAAACGGCGTGCCATCAAGTATTATCCGGAGAAAATCGCAGTGATTGACGAAGACAAAAGTTTTACATACAAGGAATTCGGGAAGCGCACGGACCGCCTTGCCATCGCCTTACATAATGCCGGAATCCAAAAAGGCGATCACGTTGCAGTGATGCTGCCGAATACCCATTATATGCTTGAATGCTTTTACGGCATCTGCCAATTAGGTGCAGTCATGGTGCCGCTCAATTACCGGTTAGCGGCAAAAGATCTCGAATACATCATCAACCACAGCGATGCCAAGATGCTGATCGTCGATGCCGAGTTCGGGAAAATCATTGAAGACATTCAGGAAAAGCTTCCAATAGAAAAATATATTGTGGTCGAAGTGCCTGGATGCGAGTCGGCCATCCACGGTGTCACATATGAAGATTTCATTGATGAAGTGTTGGAAGATGCACGCGTCCCTGAAGTCGACATCGACGAAAATCAGATGCTGACATTGAACTACACAAGCGGGACTACGTCCAATCCGAAAGGCGTCATGTTGACGCATCGCAGCAATTACTTAAATGCCGCAAACTTCCTGCACCATTTGAATGTGGCCCATGACGATGTGTATCTGCATACCTTGCCGATGTTCCATGCGAATGGCTGGGGCGGTGTCTGGGCCATCACAGCAGCCGGTGCGACTCATGTCTGCCTGCGGAAAGTCGATCCGCCGCTCATTCTGGATTTGTTCGAACAGCTGAAGATTTCCATTCTTTGCGGTGCTCCGACCGTCGTCAACATGCTTGTCAATGAACCGAAAGCGAAACATGTAGAGATCACGACCAAACCGCGCATGGCGACAGCCGGGGCTCCGCCCGCTGCGGCATTGATCGGCAAAGCGCAAGAGATACTAGGGCTTAATATGATCCATGTTTACGGCCTGACGGAAACGTCGCCGTTCATTTTATACAACGAATGGAAAAAGGAATTCGAGTCGAAATCGCCGGAAGAGCAAGCAACCATCAAAGCGCGCCAAGGCATCGAACTGGCTTTTAACGGGGAGACGAAAGTGGTCAACCAGGAAGATGGCCAGGAAGTCGCCTGGGACGGCAAAGAGCTTGGCGAAATCGTCACTCGCGGCAACGTCGTCATGAGCGGCTACTACAAAGATCCGGAGAAGACGGCAGAAGCGATCCGCGACGGCTGGTTTTACACGGGCGATCTTGCCGTTACTTATCCCGATGGCTATATCGAAATCCAGGACCGCATCAAGGACATGATCATCTCTGGCGGAGAGAACATTTCCTCGACAGAAATCGAAGGCGTGTTGTACAAGCATCCAGATGTTATGGAAGTCGCCGTCATCGCAGTGCCGGATGAGAAATGGGGCGAAGTGCCAAAAGCGATCATCGTGCTGCAGCCGGGAGCACAAACAACAGAGCAGGACATCATCAATTATACCCGTGAGAAGATGGCGCATTTTAAAGCACCGAAGTCGATTGATTTTGTGGAAGCCTTGCCGAAAACGGCGACCGGAAAGCTGCAGAAATTCCGCCTGCGCGAGATGTACTGGAACAGTGCGAAGAAAGTGAATTAACGGTCTGGCCTGGAACTTAGACAGTTCCAGGCTTATTCATTATATAAAGCAGTATGAGCCAGATTTGTTTAATCGGTTCTATTTCATTCCTCCGCCTTTCGCCTGCCTTGAGCGGTGTTTGCTGTTTGGAGCAGGGCTCGGGTTTTCATAAGATTTTTGCTTTTGTCATGTGCCTTAATCTAGCGTGCATTTAAAGAAATATATTATATAAATTGGCAAATCGGCTAAAGGGCATTCGAGGCAGGCCTGAAATGGTGTAAAATCAAAGCGAAGAGATACTTCATAAAGAGGCAAAGGAGAATGTGATTGTGAGCGGAGGAATTGTTATTGCTGTTGCGGTATTCGGATTAATGGTCAGCGTCCCCGTGATTATGGTTTTAATCGTCTATAAAGGCAGTAAGAGAAACGAAAAGTAAGAAGATGTGGTCTGTCAAATGATTACGGTGGAGCAATAATTCCTAATCGGACGAGGAGATGAGGGAATGGATCATCAACGAAAGACAAGTACCGCAGCCAGCCAAATGGAAGCAAAAGAAAAGTTGAAGCTGGCGGCGATTGCGATGGTTTCGAATGGCACCCTTCACACAACACGGAATGAAGGAAAAAACGGTTCTGCAGATTTGATTGACATCAATCTTGTAAACAAAGTCCTGGACCACTGGCCTCAAGCAGCAAAAGCAGCCGCACAGAAGATTGTGGATTATTACGGCGCGCCCAATGAAATCACGCCAAGCCGCTTATTCTGGTACAATAACGGACCCTGGAAACGGACCATTGCCTACCGGGAAGAAGCACCTCATGATTTCCCGGTGCCGCATACGGATGTCTTGGAGCAAACCATCAGCTATCATGTGCCGGCAGAAAAAGTGGGGGATATCGGGTTGTTTGACGGCAGCCTCATCATTGCCCGGACCAAAGGGGAAGTGACGGCCAATTGTGACAATGAAGGCGCTAATATCCTGGCACTCAATATGATGCACGAAATCGTCACAGGAAAACGCACGCCACAACAAGCGCGTGATTTTGTAAAAGAAGAAATTGTGGCTTTTTTAATGGATCGCCCGGCGCCGTATGCGGAGAATTTTCAGTTTGATCTGCCTTCGGGTGTACAATGGGATCCGGATCATATAGGTGCCATCAGCGAAGTGTGGACGCAAGCGGTCAAGAAAGTGGTAGACACGCTCGGGTTAGGCAATAAAGAATGAAAACAAGACAGAAGCGAAAGTGCTTCTGTCTTTTATTTGGACTAAATAAAGTGCGGGACAGTATTTGTGCATTTGCGGACAGTAAATCATCGTTTTGGGACAGTATATCGCTGGAACGGACAGTATTTTAAGAAAAGCTGCTGCTTCAAATCAGATTTGGCGAATTAGGAAAGTATTTTCAACGGGAAAGAAAGTAATTAAACACGGAAGGAAAGTATTTCGTCTCGGAAGGAAAGTAAATCCCAAAAAAGGAAGAACGATTACTCGAAATCTGCACTCTCCCTCATTATAATTGCCTCTTAGCGGTCTTTGTCATCGCCTTCTTCCGGATCCTCGGCATGCGCTTCTTGCTCTTCATGAAATACCACTCCGGTTTGGCCGGTGATTTCGTCAAAAGGCGTGTAAAATGGCGTGACGGATTTTTTCTTCACGAATACTTTATAGAGGGCGATTAACACCAACACAATAATCATGACTGGAAAGCCAAGGGACATCAAGGCCATGGGATTCATCACAATCTCTCCTTTTTTAGTAAAGATAAAGACATTGTTTGATCCTACTGTATAGTGCTGGTCGTCAAGTTGCAAATAAAGATAAAATTTCTTGGTTTGCGAATTTCATTCCTGAACAAAATATTGTTATAAAAACAGAATATTGTGATAATTAACTAAAATATATTATACTGTTTCTGTAGCTACGTATACATAAATTTCTTCCAGAAAGGCGATGACGAAAAGTGGCCAGAATTGACGAAATCGCCCCAGATGTCTTCCGAATTTCCATTTATGTACCGGACTTTGGCATGCAGTTTAACCAGTTTTTGATACGGGATGAAGAACCCTTGCTTTTTGCGACAGGCTTTCGAATGTTCTTTCCAGAAATGCAGGAAGCGGTAGCCAGAATCATTGATCCTACCCAGCTGCGCTGGATCGGGTTCAGCCATTTTGAATCCGACGAGTGTGGGGCGTTGAACAATTGGCTGGAACTTTCGCCACAGGCACAAACGGTAACGGGATTCGTCAATGGAATGGTCAACATTAACGACTTTGCCAATCGGCCTGCCCATATTTTGCAAAATGGCGAAGTTTTGAGTATCGGCAAGAAGAAATTACGCTATATCAGCACTCCGCATGTCCCACATGGCTGGGATGCGGGCTTGTTTTACGAGGAAAGCGATCGTACCTTATTAACTTCAGATTTGTTTCACCAAAATGGCGATACGGAGCCATTGAGCAAAGGCAGTTTGGCGGAACGGGCACGGGAAGCTTTGCTTGGATTCGAGGA
The DNA here is from genome assembly GCF_057748275.1 of Planococcus sp. VCh962. Classification (NCBI taxonomy): domain Bacteria; kingdom Bacillati; phylum Bacillota; class Bacilli; order Caryophanales; family Caryophanaceae; genus Planococcus; species Planococcus sp. VCh962. Next base: position 844,228 of record NZ_JBYLHS010000001.1, on the reverse strand, counting down.
AGGGCCGCTCGCTGGTTATGTTCCGTATAACCAGAAGACCGATCAGATTTTGCTGAACTTAAGTGAACTTGAGCCCGATACATTGGCCGTCATGCATGGTTCTTCTTTTTACGGAAACGGCAAGAAAGAAATTCTGAATTTGCGAGAAGTATGGAAAAACGTCATGGAAGAAACGAAAAACCAAAGCCACTTTAGCAATTAACCAAGCAGCCACTGGTTTCACAAGAAATAGTATCAAGAATACCCGCAGCTTTAATCAAAGGGTTCCGGTATTGCACCGGAGCCCTTTTTTATGGGAGGGTTCCTGTATCAGACGAAGATCATTTGAAGATTAAAGGGTTTTCCCAAAGAACAGCGAATAAGAACGCACATGCAATGAGTGGAAGTTCGTAAAGGAAGGAGGTCTCTAGTACAACCAGGCAGTCAAGGAAGGTGGATGAACATGAAAAAAATGTTGGGTGTCCGAACCGCTTGCAACGTCATTCTTGTTATCAATACCTTGGCCATTGTCATGCATGTCTTGATCCTTGTGAAAATACTGCCGGCTGGTTTTATATGGGGCGGCAGACTCCAGAATGAATCACAGATTTTGGTATTTGAAATCATCTCGATTAGTGTGCAATGTGTTTTTATGTTCATCGTAGCGATAAAAGCCGGTTACGTTTTCAAAGGGCGGTTCAAGAAAAGTGTCCAAGTCGGCATTTGGCTGCTATGTGGAATTATGGTGCTCAATACCGCAGGCAATTTGCTGTCGAATTCCTTTTTCGAGACAATGGTGATGACGCCGGTTACAGGCATGCTAGCAGTGCTGCTGTTCAGATTGGGGATGGAAAATAAGTACGAAACAATTGAACCTGAATTGGAATGAGAGAAAACTTAAAAAGCCGCAGATTGCGACTCCGGCTTTTTATGATCTTTTTATGTAGTTGCATGTGCTTCTTTATTCGCTGTGCGGTATTTGCGCGGTGTCCGCCCGGTCGCTTTTTTAAAGGCTTGCTGGAAATGCGTTTCGCTTTTATAGCCGGTCCGGCGGGCGATTTGTTGGATATTCAAGTCGGAATGGATCAACAAGTGCTCAGAAACACGGAGTCGGCATTGAATGGCATACTGGATCGGGCTAATGCCTGTACAGTCCTTAAAAATATGGGCCAAGTAATATTTGCTTAAACCGACTTCTGCCGAGATGTCTTCCAAAGTCAGCGACCTGTGCACATTTTCTTCAATAAACCGTTTGGCCATGCGCACATGCTGCCGATGGTCATTTTCAGCAGTGAATGATGGGGCAAGGGAACGGTTCAAGATGCTAAGGAACCAGCCCAGCAAATGTCCGACCGTCTGCTGTTTATTGGCATGGGAGCTGCTGTTGTCTTGGATAATCTGCGTTAAGATCGATTGCAGTTGTGCAAACTCTGCCGATTGATGCACGGGAGACGCCTGGAGCGCTCTTAACTGGTTTGGGCCGCAGCCTTCGATTAAGTTGCCGGAGCAGCTAAGATAGAGGCTGACAAAGGGCTGGCCGCTTACAGAGGCTTCTGCATGCCAATCTCCGGCATTGATCAGCACCATTGAGCCGGCTTCGGCCGTATGAGCTTTCTGGTTGATGGCAAAGCGGCATTGGCCTTCCAATACGAGCATGATTTCACATGACTCCGGGTGGACGTGGAGCGGTTTCAAGTGGCGATCGTGGCTTGGATGCCGGATTTCACCTGCCGAATGAAAGAAGAAGGGAAGGTCGGTACCATTTTTATTCATTGCTGCAATTCCTTTCTGTAAAGGATATATCATCCATTATAACAAGAATTAATATAAAATATTGGAAAAACCCGGCTATATACAGATTTTCGTCTTATCTCAAGCAAGAATTGATAGGTTTTGAATGATTAAAAGCCTGTGGGAAATATAGAAAAGTTTGGAGGAAACTCTAGTAAATGTCTATCAACGGACATATAATGGCGGTAACAGCTTGTCCAGTCAGAAGCAGTTTAAATCCTAATATCAGAAAGGATGAATGCAATGACGAAAGAATTTTGGATCAATTTACCGGTGAAAGACCTGAACCGATCGAAGAAATTTTTTCAAGCGCTGGGGTATACGGTAAATGAACGTGAGCAAATGGCGGGTGTAGTCATCGGGGAGCAGAATTCACCAATTATGCTGATTCCGGAAGCGGCTTTCCAGAAATATTCAAATAATGGATTGGCCGATTCCTCACAAAGCACCGAAGTATTGCTGTCGATATCAGCGGATTCCCGCGAAGAAGTCCAGGAATTGTGTCAAAAAGTGACACAAGCAGGCGGAACAGTATTTAGTGGACCTGGAGAAACGGACGGCTTTTATGGAGCTGGATTCAGCGATTTGGATGGACACCGGTGGAATTTGCTGGTGATGTAAAGACATAACCAGTCAGCAGCAAAGATTCGTATGGAACTTGCAATGAGACCGGTTCAGCAAACTCCAGAATGACGGTCGCATATTTTAACGGCAGCTGAGAGATTTTAGCGGCATCCGAATAAATTCATTGAGACGAAGTCGATTCAAAAAAACTTTACAGAAAAAATCTCATGCATTTAATCTAAACACCAATAACAACAGCGCAAAATGCAGTTAAAGCGCAGAAAAGCGAAAAAGCCGAAAAACGCTCCAAAACAGTCGAAAAATCGATTTCGTCTCACTGTCTTAAGTATACTTACTAAGTGAAACGCAACTTCCGATAATTTATATTATGTAAACTAAAATATTTTTTGGAATTTGGAGGCTTTGCATCATCGGCCTCTCTTACTCTTCTCATCCGTCTTTAATGGCCATTTAACCGGTTACTCGCTTTTCCGTTTCCGTGTCATGCCCACTGCGAACTTTTCAAATCCCATCGTCTCATAATACGGCTCCAGGCTCTCATTGCACAGCAATTGCGGAATGATCCGGTGCCGGTCGCATTGTTTGATCAGCTGATCCATAAGTTGTCGGCCGATGCCAAGCTGTTGATGGTTTGGTGAAACGCCAAGCCCGCAAATAATTCCGGTAATCACGCCATCTGATATGATCCGGCCCATTCCGACCAGTTGATCGCCGTCATACGCATAACTGACATGCCAGCTTTGCTGACACATCCTGTCCAGTTCGTCTGCGGTTAATCCGAGCGAATCCCAGGATAACTCCTGGTACAGCTGAAAAACGGCTTTAAAATCGGCGGGCGGCTCTTTGGTGATCCGTATTTTATTTGGCATGCTCATTGAAATCCAACTCCTATCATTCTAAAGTAGCGCAATCTACAGGTCTTTCCAGTTTAATGAAATGAGTCGACATAAAGATTTCAACAGCGGCCTGTCTTGCGGGATTTTTAACCCTCTGTCAGTAATGGTCTGTCATTCAATTCATTTCATATGGAGGTTAGTTCAATGGCGACACATCAAAGCATTTTCAATCCGCGAAGTGGCCAAAGGATGATTTTCCGCAAGACGGCACAGGATACCAACGGCGCATACTTGGAAATCGAAACGTTTAACCCGCCATCGGATGAAAAAGAGCCGGAACATGTCCATCCGAAACAAGAAAGTTCTGTAGAAGTGCTTTCCGGCACCTTGCATTTTTCAGTTGGAGGGCGGATTCGGCTTGTCGGTCCGGGGGAAAAAGTGACGATACCGCCTGGAGTCCCCCACTTTTTCTGGAATGAAGGCCCGCAGGAAGTTCACTCGCTTCAACGCTTCCGGCCCGCTTTGACAATTGACCGCTTTTTTAAAACTTATTTCGCTTTAGCCCATGCCCAGAAGCTGAATAGCCAAGGGCTGCCGCCTTTATTGATTTTGTCTCGCCTGGCGCTTAGGCATCAGAACGACATCCGGATCATAAAACCGCCGTGGCCAATCCAGAAATCCCTTTTCTTACTACTGGCTCCTGTAAGCAAACTATTGATCCGTTCTAAAAGAATTACATGACTTCTTATATGCTGTTGGAGCACTCAGTGAAAAACTGAGTGCTTTTTTGGGCTACGAACCCAACTCAAGATCCCAGCGTTCTTCCAGCAATCCGTAATCTGTCCAATCGCTATTCGCTTTTTGCTCGGTCAAAGTGAAGCCGTATTTGCTATAAAGATACCGCGCAGTCTCGAAAATGTGGACGGTCCATAGAAAAACATGCCGGTATTGCTGTGCGCGGCAAAATGCCAGCGCGGTATCCATTAATTTCTGGCCGATGCCGTAGCCTTGGAAACGTTCATCCAGCACAAACCATCTTAACTGGGCACTATCAACATATCCAGTAATGGCAATCGAACCGGCAATCTCCCCGTCAACTTCCGCAATCCACAGCTCACCGTCCTTAGAATCCATCATGAATTCCGCCAGGCCTTTCATGACGTAGTATTCAAAGGCGGGACCGAATTGATAGGTCTTGCTGTACAACGCCCCGTGCAGATACGATACATAGCCCAATTCACCGGCCTGATACGGTCGGATGATGACACGCGGTGCTTCAATTTTCTCAAAGTTCAGCAAAGACTCGACCGTTCTCATGGCAACTGTCAATCGGTCCAATTGCTGCACATTAAGGGTACCGATCATCTTGCCGACTTCCCTGTTGGCTTCATTAACCAAATTGTGATGCACTTTTTCTCCGTATTCAGTTAACTGAATCAAATACTGTCGTTTGTCTGTGGATGCTTGTTTTTTGGAAATGATATTTTCTTCTTCGAATTTCTGAATCATACGGCTCATATAGCCGCGGTCGATGCCGAGTTTTTCGCGTATTTCCGTAGCGGTTGCATCTTTTTTGCCGTAAAGCTCGGCAATGACACGCACCTCGCTTAAAGGATACGGTTTTCGGTAGATTTGCTGATCGATTTTTCCGAGAACATTGGCATAATGCCGGTTAAATTTTCGGATCTCTTCTATGTACGTTAATTTGGACATTCTGCCCCCTCCTTTAATTTTCAAAATTTCGGAATTAATTAAAGAGTAATTCCACTAGTTGACTATGTCCACTATTTTTTGTTATGAAAAAACCACCCAGCTTATTGAACCAGATGGCGATAAAATTCAGCTATCATTGCTGCGCTTCATGTCCCGTATTGCCTGCACGGACAACCGGACCAGTAAAATAACACAAAGAAATAATCCGGTATAGGCGGCGGTATTCAAATAGACAGCATACGCCGCCTGGATAAACTGGGCTATGGCGAGCAATGCAGAAGACACGAGGCCGAACGTGATCCCCGTCATCAACAAGATGAAACGGGAAAACAATTGGGTGATAAAATTGGCATTTTTCCGGTCTGAAAAAACGTCATGATGCAAAATGATTTTTCCGCTTTCCACCCGTTCGACGAGCCGGTCCAGCCGTTTTGGCAATTTCACCATTTCGGGGATCAGCAAGGAAAGCTCGCTTTCGATCCGATCTTTGACGGCTTTCGGTTCCGTGAAAGGTTTCTTCAAGAAAGCGGTCTTGTATTTTTGCGCAAAGACTTTGGCTTCCGTAAACATATCAAACGATGGATCGATGGTATGCAAAGTGCCGTCCAATGTGATCAGGGAACGCAAGGCAGTTCCGACAGACGGATAAAACGACAGGCCGAAATCCCGCACTAAGTCGAACAGCGAATGGATAAGTTCAGTAGTAGGAATCCGGTTGACATACGAAATTTTCAATAAAATCTGCCCAATGGCTTGTTCAAAGCGGTGCCGGTCGATGTGCTGAGAATCTTCGACCAGCAAAGTGACCGCGTCATATATGACACTGGCATCGCCTTGCTCTACCCCGATAATGAACAGGCTGAGCCCTTCCTGCTGAGGAGCAGCTAAGCGGCCTACTGCACCAAAGTCGAGCAAAATCGGCGAACCGTCCCGTTCATCAATGAAAATATTGCCCGGATGCGGATCGGCATGGAAAATGCCCGACTCCAGCATCTGTTCGAAAAACGAAAACAGCACGGTCCGCGCAAAATCTTTTTGGTTGATGCCGAATTGCTTGAACACGGCGTTTCCTTGCGCAATGCTTTTGCCTTCCACATATTCCATGACGATCAGGCTGTCGTTGCTGTACTCCGTGTAAACGTGTGGGATTTTAACATGATACGGGCTGTTTTCAAGCGCATTCGAGATTTGGATCGTGTTGCGGGTTTCGATATTGAAATTGATTTCTTCACGGAGCCCAGCAGCAAATCCGATGGCCAGTTCCCGGAAACCGATATTCTCTGCCCAAGTCGATCTGCTGGACACCCACTCCGCAAATTCGACCAGGATATTCAGATCGTCCCGCATGATCCGTTTAATTTCCGGCCGCAATAATTTCACCACGACATGCTGGTTGCCTTTTTTCAAAATGGCTTTATGGACTTGGCCGATAGACGCTGCAGCTATTGGCTCCATGTCAAAATGCGAAAAAACTTCATCCAGTTCATCTTTTAGCGAATTCTGGAGGATGGTCTGCACTTGGATGCTTGACAGCGGTTTGACATTTTGTTGGAGGGTTCCAAGCTCTTCAACAAAAACGGGCGGAAACAATTCAGTGCGAGTAGACAGCACTTGGCCGAATTTGATGAAGATGCCGCCGCTTTGTTCCAGCGTATCACGGAATGCAATCGCCAATTCCCGGTCGTTTTCCCGGTGCCTGGCGTATTTCAGGGCTCTGGAAATGCCGTTGCGGATAGCGATTTCCACAACTTGGCGAAGCCTCTTTTGCCGCCGCCAGCGATGCTGAAGGCGTTTGATGATGAACTTTCTGCCGGTAATACGTTCTCCTTTTGCACCCAGTTCAATGGGATCAAAAAGTTCGAACAACAAGTAAAGCAGCATGGAAATAAGCAGGATGCTGCCGATCCATATAATCGTACTGACGTCGGTAGCTGTGTTAATGACACTTTCTGATAAGTAATCGGTATAACGCAAATAAGAATACCAGTAAACAAATGTCGTCAGCGAGACCCCGAGGACTACCGATAAAACGCGTTTCGTAAAGTTGACTTGTGCCCCCATCAGCCGTCCGCTGACAAAATAAATGAAAACAGTGATGAACAGTATTTCTAAAAGCAGGACTGCATAAACCAAAGTTTTGCCTCCTTTCTGCATCGAAATATTCGTAGGCATAAAATTAAATATTTCATCTTTTTAGTATATCAAATATCAGGCAATTCGTTTTGCGAGGACTTAGGCAATTAGTGAATTTTAGCAATCGATTCTGCATAACAGCAAAAAAGGGCCACTTGCTGGCCCTTTTCATTTTCAAAGATGGATAGGTTGGTGTCTGTCAGCATACTAATTCATTTCACTGTCAGTTCATAATAAGGTTCTTCTTGTTGAGTATCATCAAACCATCTCAGTTCAATAAACTGAAATCCTGTTTTCTCAAGTACTTTGATTGAACTTTCATGATTGGGAGCGGCGGAGGCGTAAATCGTTTCAACTTCAGGATGTTCTTGGGCCAATTCAATGCAGGCTCGGACGGCTTCCGTGGCATAGCCTTTGCCCCAGCTGTCTTTCGCAAAATGGTACAGCAATTCCACCACGTTAAGGGAATCGTGGGCGTTGAATCCAGCAGCGCCAATCAAGTCTCCGGATGCTTTCTCAACAACACCGTATACGGAAAGACCTTTTTCCGAATGGCAGCGCCTATAACCTTCCAGAACGCGTGGAAGAGCTTCTATAGAAGTTGCTCCCCCTGATTCTCCCATAACTTCCGGATTGCCCCAGAAGCGTTCTGCAGCGCTTAAATCGTCCAGAGATAATATTCTTAAATACAGTCGTTGCATTTCACATGCTTTTTCCAAAGCTTGTACCTCCTATATCGGTTAGGTGCTGAACCATCAATTCCAGACAGCCTGTCGGGTACAGCACGAATTCACTGCCGCTCCATGCAGAAATGGGAATCCATTTGGCTTGCGTAATTTTTTCGCCTTCTGTTACCATCATTTCGTTCAAACGGTATATTGCCGGATCTGTAAATTTCACGGCATACATTTGCGTGATTTCATGAGAAATCACTCCTTTAATCGTATAGATGGTTTCCAGGCAAGCTATGTAACGGTCAATTTCGACTTCTGCATCCAGCTCTTCCCGAAATTCCCGTATCAATGCTTCAGACGAGTGTTCACCGAGTTCAATCGTCCCGCCGATAGGCCGGTAAAATAAACCATCTCCTTTTGAATGGACGCCTCTTTGTTCTTCAAGAAGGACACTGTCTCCCTTGAACACCAGCCCTAAGCTATTTACTCGCGGTCCCATGTTCCACCTCCAGTCATTTTGCATTCAGGATGGAAGCCACAATATACCGAGAATCCCATTCACCCTTTGAGAACCCAATGATAGGATAATTTGCTGGAAATATCGTTTCATTGATTTCTCTTATAGACAAACCACTGCCATTCAAAGCATGCACTTTCAAACTGAGCTTTTCAAGATTGTCCAGTTTTTTCGCAAGCATGTCTTTGCCGTTTTCATAATAACCGGAGTGCCCGCAAAACATCGATTTGAAATCGTATTGCAGCAATTGCCGAATGGAGTTCATGATGAGCGGGATGGATTCACTGTCCATAATAACTTTGGTTTTGGCTGAAACAAATAAATCCCCCGAGAACAATTGTCCGGTTTCTTCGTTCAGAAACGACACATGATCTTCTGCATGACCTGGGGTATAGATCACTTTCCACTCATAATTGCGGGATCGTATGGTTGTCGGGAGCGGCAATGGATGGAACGCTTTTCGTCCGCCCCAGATTTGCTGCCGGTACGGCGGATATTCACCTGGTTTCTTGCAAACTTCTATGCCACTCGGATGCACATAAATCGGGATTTCTAGATTTTCCTGTATCCATGCTGCCGTTCCGGTATGGTCTTCATGATTGTGCGTAAGCGCCACCAGTTCCAGTTCGTGTTGTTGATAAAAAGGAATAAGTTCTTGTCCAAGTTTTTTCGGTCCTGTATCAACCAGCATGCCGTCGACGAGGTAAACAAATACGTTTCGGCTGAAGTTTTCAATGGTGCCTTCAACGCAAACTACATTTTCTTTGTGATCAATGCCGATCATCTGATCGCCTTCTTTCTTTTTAACTGGTAAGGCTTTTGTTTTCTTCTTTTAACTTATTGTATTGCCTTCTGGTATGTCTTCTGCCTGTATCGTGATTTCTCCTTCCCATCTTCTTTTCAGTTTTATTATCTTTCGTTTTTCATTTTTCGTTTTTCTGATTTTTTCTTATTACGTTTTCTGATTTATTATTATTTTCCTTATGTAGTTTTGTACATTTATTACTATTTTCTTCTCTATTTCGCCAAATAAAAAAGAAGACCGAAGTCTTCAAGCTGAAAAGCTGAAAAATAAAATCGCCAGCAAGATCGCAATTACCGCAATGATGAAACCGATAATGAGTGACGGAATCATAATGGTGAAAAAGCCTTTCCAGCTGGAGATGCGATGTGCTTCCCCGATGGCTTTGCTGTTGATCACGATGCTCCAAATCGTCACGACTGTTATGATGACGGTTCCGAGAAGGGTCAACAGGAGACCGCTTCCATCTCCTTGCTCTCCGGCAGGTTGAGCGAAATACGTTTCCGGCGCTGCCAAAATCCAGATCAGATAGACAGGGATTAGCCAAATTTGAGGAATCGTTGCTGCTCCTGTGGCCTTAAAAAGATCCTGGTAAGTTCCAACACCTTTAAACAGCTTTCCAGCGACCAGATAAATTCCTGACATGATGGCAAAAATCAACAGGATGAAAATCGGGCCCGCGATAATTGAGCCAAGTATAATGCCCCCTACCGGAAGAAATTGATTCATTTCCGTGTTGAATGCTGTGACCAGTCCACTGCTAATGCCGGACAGCATCATCAGGAGAATGACATAGCCCATTGATTTTTCTTCAATCACATAGCGGACAGTCTCTCTTGTTTTCAGCCAAATAGCTGTGAAAGGATTTACTTTTTCATAATTACTTTTATCTCTAATCTGTACCATGGCGTGTTCCTCCTCTTTCTTAAGTATTCATACGGATAAGCTTATTAAAAGTTTCAAAGGAAGGACTTTATTGGTTTTTCAACTTCAAAAATTTTGTCGACGTTTTTTGCCAATCAATTGGCAACTTGTTTCTCAGTGCATACAGCAGTTCATGAAAAATAGGCTGTAAGCCGTAGAATGCTTGGACTCTCTTAAAAATCGCTTCATGCTTTTCTGTTCCTCTATAGTTTTCCAGGACTTGTTGTGCGAATGCCGGCCCGTAGTCCCAATAGATTCCTGCGAAATCAAACGCCGCATCGCCGATTTGTGCATCGGTGAAATCAATGATGCCGGTAATCCGGTTTTCCGCACTATTGAAAACGATATTGGAGGCGGTCAAGTCTCCATGGATTACGGTTGATGAAATTGCTGCATAATCCAGTTGCAATAAAAAGCGTTCGAACGTGTCTTGTATTTCACATTGCATATTTTGTGTGAGATGCGGGAAAATTTCTTTCTGAACGTCCCGATAGAATGTTTCCCAATAAGCTGTGGTATGCTTTCTCTCCATATAATCCGGGAGATCGAGGCTATGTAATTGTGTTAGAAATTCCCCCAGCAATTTGGCGTTGTCAATCGTCCCTGCTTTTTCGAATCCGCTACACATACCTCCTTCGATCAAATTATAGCATCCGCAAACTATTTTCTTGTCCTCTCCATATAAAAGAGTGACATTCGGTATGCTCAGAGGCAGCTGTTTCCCTTTCAATAAGTCACCAAGCAATCTCGATTCCATTTCCGCTCTTTTAGCCACTTCTTTATTTTTAGGAAACCGAAAAACCTTTTTGTCATTGAGGACCACAATTTCATTGTCCCATCCGGTTTTCTTTTCTTCTATTTTGCAAATTTCTATGTCAGGCAGCGCTTGTTTGATGAACATTATTTTCTTTTCCAGTTCCATAATAGTCTCCTTTCTTTGTTTGCATGGTTTTGATTTTTCTGAATTTGCCTTATGTAGTTTTCTACATATATTAGTAAAAAAACGATTTGATTGATATTTTTTACCGTGGCCTTGCTTCATACGGTTCGATTTGCCCGATGATACTTGCCGTTTCCTTTGAATCGATTTGCCGAAAGATTCCTTTAGAAATTTCTTCATGAGTCAGCCATCGTGATTCTCCAGCTTCACGTATGTAACCGAGAAAGATTTTATGATAATGGCAGTTTGCGGGCAGCTTGATTTCTTCGTCGGAAAAATACCTCTTGCTTCCTTTGATGTGCAACAATTGAAAACCAGTGCTTCGTGCATTTAATGCACAAATCTTCTCCAAAGCTTGGTAATTTGGTGTCCAGCTGATAATCAAATTAAATGGTCCCCGTTCAGCTATTGCTTCTTTTACCAGGCCATAAACTCTTTCAGAGTTGTAATCGCTTTGTATAGGGCAGATCTTTTCTGGATATTCTTTTAATAAAGGGTTGAATTTATTTTCCGATCGGCCAATAACAGAAACATTCCATTCTTCGGCTGCCAACGCTTTACAGACTCCTGACAGCATACCGGTTCCACCGATGACAAGCGCGTGTGCTATCTGCTCCATAATTTCTCCTCCAGCCATGCTGTAATGTCTTCCTGGTTTTTCACGATGCATGTCTTCTTCTGATGCGGCTTCAGCTTTTGCATAAATTCCGGTTTCATCGTTCTCTCAAAATACCGGTTCCAACCGAACATCTTGTAAAAGATGTGGAGCGTCTGCCGGTAATTCGCCTTCTCCAACTTCAATTTCTGTTTGATGAACCGTTTGATGATGCGCCAGGTCCGGACGTTTGGCGGAATGTCGAGAAAAAGAATCATATCTGCCCGTTTAAATCCTTCATCGGTCCAACCGATATGGACACCTTCAATAACCCATTCCAGCAACCGGACCGCTTCTTGGAATTGAGTATTGCGCTTTTCTACACTATTGCGCAAATCTCCGCCTGCCTGCCGTTCCCATACAAAATTATCTGTTTCAAAACGGGGAATCCCTATATTTTTCGCTATTGTTTTGGCAAGCGTCGTTTTCCCGCTTCCAACCGATCCGATTATGTATATTTTCATTTTCCACGCATCTTTCTAATCGATTTTCCTTCTTTTTATTATAGCGAACCGCAATGCAGTTGTGGTTTCCATTTTTAAAAGAAAGGACCTGAACACCACCGTAACTGCGGCATGTCCAGGCCTTTTAATTTTTCAATGCTTGTTGTTCCACTTTCCCTATAAACTCATGGACGACTCGCATATTGCTTTTTTCACTTCCCAGCTTCAGCATGGCCCGACCCACAAAGTTAATGCCTTCGTTTTGGCCGGAATAGGTAAATTTCGTCCGGTTGCCGCTGATTTTTTCTAAGGAGACCGCATAGGTGACTTGAAATGCTCCTCCGAGGACAAAACTTGTCTGTTTAAATTTCTTTTCATCGGTGTCTTCATAAGCGAGCGTCTCCACCACGTAAGTCTCTACCCGTTTTCCTTCCCGGTATGTCTGTTCATGTTTCGCACCCACTTCATGAGGCTGCTTTTCAATCAATCGATGCTGCTCCACTTTCGGCATGATTTTCTGGATGTTTTCATCGGAAAACAATTGCCAGACCTTCTCGATATTCGCATTGATGACTTTTTCCTCGTTCCATTTGATCATGCTTCCCCGTCCTTTCCACTCGCTAAAAATTCATCTATTTCCTTGACACGCGCGTTCAGGCCTTTAATCTCCCCCAGCAGACTCTCCCGCTTTTTCAGCAGCAATGCTTCCGGAGTAAAAAATGACCCATCTTCCATCATGCGCTTCATTTCCTGGATGCTTAGCCCGAAGCCTCTCAGCTAAATCAATAAAACCGTTAGGAAATAACCGCTATCGTCATAATAACGGTATTTATTCATCGGAACAATAAAAGAAGGTTCCAACAGCTCCGTTTCTGCATAATAACGCAGCGTTTATTTTGATAATCCGGTGATGTGCGAAAACTCGCTGATTTTATACAGCCAATTGTCGATTGATTATCATGGAATAATAAAACATTAAAAAATCGATCAGGTTAAACACAACTTGATCGATTTTTTATTAAACTCCTTCTATATATATTTTAACATTGAACAAGATATTCCCGCCTTCTCATATTTCAAAAGCCCGACTGTACTCTTCTCGCTTTCATCTCATTTCCATTAGAAGAATGCCGATATGCCTTTCGAAATAAATAGCCGCACTTTTACGAATTTCTTCAGTGAACTTCAATCAACTGTTCGAGTATTTTACGAATCAGCTCAGTTAAAGAAAAAGTGTCTTCCCAAGGTGGTGCAACCTTAACTCTGACCGTTTCATATGGGTTCTTTCTTTCTATATTTTGCTCCCACTTAAAGCTGTCGATGTTACTGCTTACGAGCGGTTAGAAGCGAAATCCTTACTGGGGAGCGGGTGAATTGGCCCCCATTCTTGCATGTCTTTTTCTTGGCGGGTGACAGTATTTTCCCAATTGGCTCATTCGACACCTGTCAAGCCGTTTGAGCCTCATCGATGCATAACGGCTGTTCTATTCATACCGATCGATAACGGAACTGATATCACCGAATCCTAAAAAATACCATGCTGCCCAATCTTCCTCCGTCAGCCCTTCCGCCTCCAGGTAAGTGAAAAAATGGTCCATGGCGACACCGTTGGAATCAGACGCCTTTTGCAAGGAAACACTGGCTTCTTCCAAGCTGGCGGCAAAGGCTTCATCGGATGGACCGTCCCCTCTTTTAAGAAGTGCCCTTTCAAGGATAGCAGATGCTTCGCCCTGCCACTTCAATGCCTCGCGGAAGTTCTTTTGGAAACCGATCAGATGAGCCGCATTCTCACCAAGCAGTGTGAAATCCCAATCCGCCGCAATCTGGTCAAGGGCTAATCGGTAGCCCTGGCCCATCCGTAACAGGGCGATCGGGTCGTCCGTACGTTGTGACCCGAATCCCGTGATGATCGGCATGATGTAGAAGATTTGGGTTTTCTCGTATTCGTTGACGGCATAGGTGAGGTCGTTGATGAAGTAGATCAGGAAATGCTCCCTGTCCGTCAGTTGTTTCGGTACATTGGGTTCTGGCGGGTTCTGGCTCGCATCATCAAATTCAGGGAAACTGTCATATAGGGCGACCAGGCTGTCGTTGAGTCCGTCGATATGGGTATCGGATGCCGCCATCAACTTGTTGAATTTCTCGACTCTGCGGTACACCTCGTCATGCGTGGTGGTGCCATCTCCTTCCATCAGCCCCTCATGCAACACGAAAAGTGCGTTCGACCGAAGCGTAAGGGCTTGATACAGGTCATCCCCCGCTGCGTAAAGAAGCTTGCGGCGTTCGATTGAACCCGTGAACGTCATGGACAGCAGTTCGGTACGAAGTTGCTTGTAGTCAGTGATCAGACTCAGTACATCCTCCGTTACGTCCTCGCCGTTGGTCGTCCCCCAGAGTTCATCCCTTCTTTCATCCAATCCGTTCAGTCGGTCCAAGAGCCCCAATAGTTCAGGTTCAATATACGCAGCGAAATAATCGTAATCGGTGACCTTCTCCCAATCAACAGATGCATGGTCATCATTCCCTGGCATGGTGACCATCGGAGCAGAACTGCGTGTTGGCATTCCCGCATTATCATGGAAATTCATATTTTGCGCATTCGATTCGTTTTCATTTGGCAGGCCGGTTGACGCAAGGGGCATCTGTGCACTCCATCCACTTCCTGCCACCAAGGTCATGAGTGCAATGGTGGCGATCCGTCTGAATGCTTTGTTCGTTGATGAAGAAGTCATGGTGACTCACTCCGTTCGTTGGTTGAAATTTGTCCTTTTTCTGATTTGACTGGCAAAGGATTCTCTATTCACCTGTATTTGCAACTGCACTGTACGCAACATAGCCCAAGTCATGCCAAAATCTGCAAATCCTCCTGCCTCCATGTAACCGTATAGTTTGCTGATGGCAGCGTTTTTCCGCTCTAAAGCGTTAACTGAGCGTAGTACAACGCAATTTGTTCCATCGAATCGAATTCCGAAATTTTGCTCTTGCCGTCCCAGACAGCCACCCAATTCTCTTCCCAAGCCGTATCAAAGGATTCAATGGGCGGCGGCAGCGTTAAACTCTTCGCTAAATTCACTTATCCGTACATGGATTCCACTGTGTCACGGTGCCCATCCGTATCGCTACGTAGTTCAAACTGCGTACCACCGCCGTATGAAGATAATCCCTGAAGGCATAAAGATGTTTGGTATTTTCCGTTGTGTCCCCCCTCGAATTGCAGGCTGTACAGGCGGTCTCGCAGTCTTTATGTATTTTTACACCTTCATTATATTCTTAGCAGGCGACTTAGAGCAATAAAAAATTCAGAATATTCTATAATATTTAACAAAAACATCAAATAGATTCAATAAAAGTTTAGAATCATTGTTTTTTGCGAGTATAAAGATATATCTAACTGGTGTTTTTTATTAGGTTGACCGTAAGTAAACAAATCGTTTCCATTTTGACATACAGGTATTGAAAAATATGGCTATCGGTAGGTTCATTTCTGTTTCAATTAGCATTTATTTTTAGCCAAGTGGTGCACCACCCAGTCAACAATGCAATGAAAAATCCGGCAACCGCTTTACAGCAGATGCCGGATCCATTTGTCATGTCTATTATTTGGATGCTTCGGATTCGACTCTATCCATAAATGCCTGGACCGTTTCGTTGCGCTTCGCTTTGCTTCCGGAAAGCAGCATCGCTTTAGCGGATAAAGTCAGTCCTTGTTGGGTTCCTTCATAGATGAAAAGAGTTTCTGTTGCAGATACTTTTTCGAGTGTATAGCGATACTCCACTTTGAACAGCTGGCTCATGACAAAGCTGGTGTGCCGGTATTTTCGTTCCGGTAAATCTTCGTAAGCGATCGTTTCCACAATATAATTCTGCAATTGCTTGCCTTCATAATAACTCTGGGCATGTTTGGCACCCGCTTCGTCGTCATTGTTCTCCAACAAGATATGATCTTCTATTTTGGGCATGAGCCGTTTGATATTTTTATCCGCGAACAGGTTCCAAACCGTTTCAATATGTGCCGGAATGACCCGTTGTTCTTTCCATTTGACCATCGTTTCCTCTCCTCACTGATTCAGCAGCTGTTTTTCAATACCCATATCGTATCATATTCCGATACGAAAAAAGGCACCGGAAACTCTCGGTGTCCGGTGCCTTACGTTTTTAGAATGGATTCGTTGCCCACTGGCTGGAAGTCGGGATGAAAATCCGCGGATGCAGTTTCAATTGGGCGACCATGTATTCCGCGATGTCTTCCGGCTGCATGAATTTCTCTTTGCTGTTCGCCGGTTCTTCCCCGCTTCCGAAATTGGTGATGACCCGGCTTGGGGTCAAAGCGGATACCCGGATATTGTGTTTGCGCACTTCCTGGGACAAAGCTTCCGTCATGCCGAGGACGCCGAATTTCGAAGCGCTGTAGGCACTCGACCCAGCTGTCCCTTTCAAACCGGACATCGAAGAGATATTGATGATGTCGCCGCGTTTCTTAGCAATCAACTGTGGCAATACAGCGCGCGTGACATAATACATGCCTAGCAAATTGACGTCAATGGTCTTTTTCCATTCGGCCGGGTCGATGTCGAGGAATGGGCCGAAACTGCCGACCCCTGCATTGTTGATTAAAATATCTGCAGTGCCCAGCGATCCGGTTAAAGCAGTGACTGCTTTTTCCACTTGTTCCATCGAAGACACGTCAGCAACTGCAAACGCCGCCTTGATACCCAAAGCCTGCACTTCGTCCGCTACTTTCTGCAAATCATTTTCAGTGCGGGCAATCAGTCCGACCTCAACACCTTCGGCAGCCAACGCCAAAGCAGTTGCCCGCCCAATGCCTTTTCCTGCTCCTGTAATAAATGCAATTTTCCCTTTTAATGATTGTGCCATTTATACTCCGCCTTTCGTTTTCAATACTGAATAAGCTAGTTATTCCCTTTTTCATACTGCCTACACATGGAAGCCGCATATCGACAGAAAAAAGGACATTTGGAAAGCTAAAGCAGGCGATGCTTGAAAATCTGAGGCACGGGTAATATAATGGAAACAAGAAAACCGCCCGGTGCGTCAACACCGAGCGGCAAAGCAGCAATTGAAAGGTCCCGTCAAGGGAGATCAGCTTACAGGCTTTTTTATAGGATAACCCGCAGAGCTACCAACTCAAGGGCGGGTTATTTTTTTTGGTTTGATGACATGGCGACAAGCATCAGTCCTGCAAAAAACACTGCAAACATCAACGCTTCGTAAACCGTCATCCGCACCACCCCCTTTCGTTTGGGGATGGCCGACCACCCTTGAGTTTCCTATTCAATTGCCTAATTTTATTTTATCATACTATTCCATAGCATTTTCGCACCTAAATAACTCATTCTTTAACATCCAGAATAAACGAAGTCAGTTCCTTGATTTTACCGGATCCTTCATTTTCCAATTCATAGATATCACAATAGGTATAAACTTTTTCATTTCCTGCATCCGTACTGGTATGCATTTTCCCTTTCAGCGCTACGGCATTTCCGCTGGCAATCAAATTTTCAATGGTCAACACAACGGCAGTGTCATTGCCCATGCCCATTTCTTTGACACAATTGATAAACTCGTCACGGCCGACCGACTTATTGCCATACATCAACCACACCACATCATCCGCCACGTGGTCTGCCAGAAAATTGATGTCCCCTTCGATAAAAGCCCTGTTCACTTTTTCAAAAAACTGATGATTAGTTACGACTGACATATTCATTTCTCCTTTCAATCTTTTTCTTCTCGGCCCATTTAAGGTACACTAGAGATTCAATAACTGATGGAGGAACGTTTATGAAAACTTCGACGGTCTTAATTATCACCCTTGGCGTCATGCATGTCTTAACTTTGATCAACATCCTGCTGTTTGAAGGCATGTTCGACGACATTGTCTTTTTCTTTAATACAGCGTTTTTCTTTTTTGCCTTGGCCTTTTATTCCTGGAGAAAAGGAAAATCAACAAATCATACAACCGATTGATCCCTTAAATGAAATCATGCAAATGATTTCATTTTTTTATTTTGCAAATTTGTTGGTTTAAATCGTTAGCACCTCCTTCGTTTAAACAGTCCAGCAGTTTCTGAAAAAACCATTGATCATTATAAAATGCTATTGCAATTTTTTCCGAATCGACAGCTGCTTCCGCTTTTTCTTCTCCGATACCAGTGGCTTTGGAGCCGGATTGAAATTATCATCGTATAATCCGGTATAGGTCCGGTACCAAATGAATAAATGCACGAAAATGACTTTACTGACAGCGAATACCGGTATCCCCAAGACAACGCCTGCAATGCCGAATAGTTGCCCGGCCGTCAGCAATACGGCAATGATGGTCACTGGATGGATATTCAAATTGCTGCCTAGAATCAGCGGCTGGATGATACGGCCTTCGAGAGTCTGTTCGATAAAAAACACAATCAGCACTTTTACCAGCATAATTGGCGGATGAGCCACGATGGCCACAATGACAATTGGAATAAAAGCGATAAACGAGCCCAAAAAAGGAATGAGGTTTAGCGCGCCAGCCATGATGGCGAGGATCAAACCATATTCAAGCCCGATGATTGTAAAACCAATCCAAAACATTAATCCTACAAAAAACGCGACGAGCAACTGGCCACGGATATACTGGCTAATCTGCAAGTTCATTTCTTTCAATAGGACATACGTTTTTTCACGCATGCGGGAAGGCACTAAATTCATAATATGATAAGGCAGATTATGGCCGTCCTTTAACAGGTAGAACAGGATAATCGGCGTGGTAATCAACGCCAGAACCGTATTCGTTACGACACCTAATGCACTTCCAATGCCAGTGACGGTCGTATCGACCACTTCATCCGTCTGATCCGTGATGGATGTGGTAATGCCTTCTGTATCTCCTGTCAATCGGCTTTGCAGCTGGGACAACACATCGCTTCGGAGCAAAGAATCGATTTGGATGACCAAACTATCGATATAATCGGGCAAATTGGCGAGCAGGCTCTCAAATTGTTCCCGCAAAATGGGAATGAGGATGGTCACTCCCCAAATGATCAACCCGAGCAGCAAGCCGAACACCATAATGATGCTGTTCACCCTCGAGATATTTTTCGTTTCCATCCAGTCGATCAACGGATTCAGCAAATAAAAGAGGACACCGGACATAACAATCGGCAGGCCCATCACTTTAAAAAAACCCTGGATTGGCCAAAACAGAAATGCGAGTTTCGACAAAAGATAAAGATTCAAAAAAACCAACAACACGACCAACAGAATCGCAACCAGTTTATTATTCAAAAACCATCTTCCGAACCATGTGGCGACTGTCCGCATATTCAGTTTTTCTTTTTCGGGCTCCATCCTGCTATCCTCCTTGTCCAAAAGTACGAACGGCCAGAGCAGCATTCACGTAAAAAAACAGCCATACCGCAATCAATGAAGAAGGCAATCTGGCTACTTTCCGACAACAGATAAGAATCTTCCTAATAACGGAAGAATTTGTTAAGTGGTATTAATAGAGTTCCCTTTTCTACATAAAAATATTCCTTAAATCGTAAATTTCGAGACTTTAATAATTCTTGCTTCCAATAGGAAAAATGTGCTTTTCTGCCGGCAAGGGGCGGCTGAAATAATAGCCTTGCCCTTCGTCGCATAATTCTTCTTGAAGGTACTTGAGCTGGCATTCATTTTCAATGCCTTCTGCTATCACTCCGATATTCAATTTATGCGCTAAAGCGATAATCGAGGATGTAATGGCTTTGCCGTTCAAATCACGGTCAATATCTTCTATAAAACTGCGGTCGATTTTGACCCGGTCAAAAGCAAACTGGCGCAGATAGCTAAGTGATGTATATCCTGTTCCGAAATCATCGATCGACATGGATATGCCCATATCTTTTAACTGCCGCAAACTGTCTTTCACAACTTCTGTATTTTCCATCAAAATACTTTCAGTCACTTCCAGTTCCAGCCATTGCGGAGCAAGTTCCGTTTCAAGGAGTATGGCTTTTACTTTGTCCACAAAATCCGGGCGCTTTAACTGCATTGTAGAAATGTTTACACAGACTTTAAACGGGGAATGCCCTGCAGTTTGCCATTCCTTGTTTTGCCGGCAAGCCGTTTCCAGCACCCACTTGCCAATCGGGATGATTTGCCCGCTTTCTTCGGATATGGGAATGAAATTATCAGGAGCGATAAACCCGAGAGTGGGATGGGTCCAGCGCAATAAAGCTTCCATGCCCGTCAACTGGCCGGTCTTCAAATTGACAATCGGCTGATAAAACAGTTCAAATTCGTTGTTTTCAATGGCGGATTTTAAATCTTTTTCCACAGCTACTTTGAATATTGTTTTAAAATCCAGTTCTTTCGAATAAACCGTAAAATTATTGGAGCCGTGTTTTTTGGTATAGTACATGGCAGTATCCGCTTTTTTTATCAAATCGGAAGCCGTCTCGTCTTGACTGTCTATAAAAGCAATGCCGATACTAGCGGAAATGGACACCGAATGGCCGGCCACGTCAAAGGGTTCTCCCATCGAAGCAATCAGCCGCTCCGCTATTCCCGCCGCTTCCTGCCGTTCAGTAGTTGGCAATAGGATAACAAATTCATCTCCCGCAATTCTCGCCACTGTATCGCCTTTACGCAGATTCTCCGTTAATCGCTGAGCCACTAAAATCAAAAATTCATCACCTGACGAATGCCCTAATGAGTCATTGATAAATTTAAAGCGATCCAAGTCCAAGAAAAGGACAGCGGGTTCACAATCACTGATTTTCGCCATTTCTATGACTTGCTGCACCCGGTCTTCAAAAAGTCTCCGATTCGGCAATTTCGTCAAAGAATCGTAAAACGCCAAGTCTTCCATTTGTTTTTTATAAAGCAGCTTTTCTGTGACGTCTTTGGCGATGCCGTAAGCCCCTACAATTTCTCCATTCTGTTTCTTAGGAAAACTCGTGACTTCCAAGTGCAAATGGCTTCCGTCTTTATGGTAAATTGAAATTTCATAGCTATTGGTCGAACCTTGTAAGGCTTTTTCAAAATAATCCATCGTTTTCGGCAAATGTTCGGGCAGGATTAGCGGTGTAAACGACATTTTTAATAACTCATCTATGGTAAAGCCGGTTAAGGTTTCACAGCTTGGATTTACATCGACGAATTTCCCCGATAAATCAATGGCAAAAATAGCATCCGGATTCGTATAAAATAGCGAATGGAAACGCTCATTGTTTTCCTTCAGCTGCTGGTTCACCATTTCTTCTTCTGTCACATCTATAACAGTTCCCGCCATTACGATGACACCATCGATCACCGATTTGACAGAATGGATTTCGGTATAAGCTGAAGACCCGTCTTTTTTCACAATCCGGACGCGGTAGCGTGATTTAGCATCTTTATTTTCCAGTCGATTATGGATCGTCTTTAACACAATGGGCAAATCTTCCGGATGGATCAATTTGGCCAAAACATTTTGTTCTTTCATAATCTCCTCTTTCGTATACCCGGAAAAGTCGCAGAATCGTTTATTGACATAGCTGTAAGCCCCGTCTCTTAAGATATACATGCAGACCGCTGCTTCTTCCACTAAGCTTGAAAACATCTCCAATAAAAAATCCGGATTGTCTCCGCTGATGATAGAATGCAGTATATTGCTCTCTAGGTTGTCCAAACGATCACTCCCCGCCCTGTACGTAAGGCCTAATATTTTCTCTTCGAGCTTTCTATAAACTACACTTTATCACGTTTATTTAAAGCATGGTTTAATTGCAATAAAAAGTTCTGGATTTTTTTTACTTTTATTTCATTATATTAAACTATTGATAAAATAAAAACACAAAAAGCCGCTACAGACTATATATCTGTAACGGCTTTTTTCAATTAAGCGATTGCAACAGCTTTCTTTTTCAAGACACCGGCCACGATGGCCGTAACAAAGGCTCCGGCGATGATAGCGACAGCATACATCAATATTTGCACGATACCGCCGTCTACCAATCCCATGACGAACACCCCGCCATGCGGAGCGCGAAGGCTGACATCAAACAGCATAACGAGTGCACCGGTCACGGCCGCCCCGGCAACCGACGCCGGAATAACACGCGCTGGGTCTGCCGCAGCAAACGGAATGACACCTTCGGTAATAAAGCAAGCACCTAAAACGTAAGCGGTTTTGCCGGCTTCACGTTCCGGCTTGGTGAATTTGTTTTTGAAAATCGTTGTGGCAATGGCCATTCCAAGCGGCGGAACCATGCCAGCTGCCATAACTGTTGCCATAAAGTTAAAGTTCTGTGCATCCAGCATGGCAATGCCGAAAGTATAAGCGGCTTTGTTGATCGGGCCGCCCATATCAATGGCCATCATGCCGCCGAGCAATAGGCCGACCAGCACCAAGTTCGTACCGCCAAGGCTTTCAAGAAAAGCAGAAATCGCTGTGTAGATTTTCGTCAATTGTGGATTGACCAGCATCATGATGATTCCGGTGATGGCGATGCTGAACACCGGGAAGAACAGCACCGGCTTTAATCCTTCAAGTGAATTCGGCAAAACAGTAAATACCCGCTTAACGAGCAATGTCACATAACCCGCCAGGAATCCGGCGATCAGACCGCCAAGGAAACCGGAACCGCCGCTTGCTCCTTCAACACCTGTGACCGTGATGGCGATCAAACCGCCGATCATACCTGGAGCAAAGCCAGGCCGTTCCGCGATGCTCATGGCGATAAACCCGGCAAGCACCGGTACCATCAGGAAGAACGCATTGCCTCCGCCAATGGTGCTAAGCATAGCAGCAAATTCATTGTATTCCGGGCTGTCCGGATTAGCCGCATTGATGCCCCAGAAAAAGGAGATGGCGATCAGGATCCCGCCGCCGACAACGAAAGGCAGCATATTGGAAACGCCGTTCATTAAATGCTTATAGAACAATCCTTTCGATTCGGTATTTGAGGATTCATCTTTTGATTTATCGTGCTGATAAACCGGAGCATCTCCTGCGACTGCGCGGTTCAGCAATTGGTCCGTCTCATAGATTGCTTTGCCGACTTTTGTCTGGATGACCGGCTTGCCGGCGAAACGCGCCATTTCCACTTTAGTATCAGCAGCTACAATGATGGCGTCCGCTGCTGCAATGTCAGCGTCCGTTAAGCGGTTTTTCACGCCGCTTGAACCGTTTGTTTCCACTTTGATGTCAATGCCGAGCTCTTTTGCCCGGTCATTGAGCTTTTCAGCAGCCATATACGTATGGGCAATTCCGGTCGGGCAAGCTGTGACAGCCAAAATCCGTCTGGAAGATTCTGCCGGAGCGGTATGTTCATCTGTTGGTGCGACCGGTCCGTCTTCTTCTGTTTCTTTGTCAGTCACGGCTTGCAGGACTTCCTGTTTCGATGTAGCTGCAAGGATTCTTGTCCGGAATTTATCGTCCATCAAAAATGTGGCGAGGCGGGACAAGGCTTCCAAATGGGCGTCGTTGGCGCCTTCAGTAGCGGCAATCATGAAAAACAGGTTTGCCGGCTGGCCGTCCATTGATTCATAATCGAGGCCTTGTGCCGAACGGCCAAAAGCGATGGCCGGCTCTTTGACAGCGTGGGATTTGGCATGCGGGATTGCAATGCCTTCCCCGATGCCCGTCGTACTTTGCTGTTCACGCGTCAAAATGTCTTTTGTAAACTGGACCGGATCATTTAACTTCCCGGCACGGTCGAGCTGCTTGACCAATTCGTCAATCACTTCCGGTTTGGAAGAAGCATTCACATCCAGGATAATGGTGTTTTCAGTCAATAATTGAGTAATTTTCATGTCGTCACATCCTCTTTATTAATGGGGTGGAGTACAACTTGGCTGAGCAGCGCTTCTGCATCTTGTTTCTCACATAGATCGGAGCGAAAAGCTGTGGCACTGCCGCAAGCCACTCCGTATTGGAACGCATTTACAGCATTGGATTCTGTTGCATAGGAAGCGATAAAACCAGAAACCAGCGAATCACCGGATCCTACCGTATTGATGACTTGCCCTTTTGGCGCCTGCGCCGAAATTGCCTCATCTTTAGTCACCAGCAACGCGCCTTCACCGCCCATTGAAACGATGACATGTCCAAGACCGCTTTCAATCAGTTTCGAGGCATAGAACAAAGCTTGTTGTTTGCCGCTTATTTCAATATCAAACAATTCCCCCAGCTCATGTTCGTTCGGTTTGATCAAAAACGGTTTGGCTTTTACCAGTTCTTTTAATGCCGGACCGGATGTATCAAGAACAAAGCGGACTTCACGGTTTCGGCAGATGTCGGCAAGTTCCATGAAATAAGATATCGGAATCGAGGCAGGCAAACTGCCTGCCAGCACAAACCAATCGCCTTTTTCCATCGCCCGGACTTTTTCTGCCAATTCGCTGAGTTGTCCTTCGTTCAAGGCTGGACCTGGACCATTCAATTCAGTTTCTTCATTGGATTTGATTTTCACATTGATCCGCGTGATTTCTTCCGTTTTGATAAAATCGGTGGCTACACCTTCAGTTTGGAGAAATTCTTCTATATAATTGCCTGTAAACCCGCCTGCAAATCCAAGTGCCTGATTGGCAGTTCCCAGCCGGCTTAGTACACGGGAAACATTAATGCCTTTACCGCCCGGATAATAATGTACGTCGTCCGTGCGATTCAGTTTCCCGGTCTTGAATTTGGGTAAATAGGTGGTGTAGTCTATAGATGGTGTAATGGTGCACGTATAAATCATGCTTTTCCCACCTTCACTGTAGTCTTTTTTTCCATAATTTCAATGGTTTCACCGGATAATTCATCAACGACCAGAATTGCCTGATCCAAGTCCATAATCTTAGCAAAGCTCACTTTATTGGATTTTGAATGGTCGGCAAGCACATAAGTCCTGCGCGCTAGTGAACTGGCAAGCTGCTTAACAGCTGCTTCTTCCGGGTCTGGCGTCGTATATCCATAATCGGGATGAAATCCGTTGACTCCAAGAAAACAAACATCGAAGCGGTAATTTTTTAAAGATTGGATGGTCTGTGCTCCGACCAGTGCACCGGTCCGCGGCTTGACCCTGCCACCTGTCAGATAAGTGGTGATGCCATGCTCGTTTAATGATTCGACCAAGGTCAATCCATTTGTCACAACAACCAGGTCTTTTTCTTTTAAGAAAGGAACCATTTGAAAAGTGGTTGTGCCTGCATCCAAAAACACACTGTCGCCTTCATGGACGAACGCAGCTGCAAATTTCGCCAGCTGGATTTTTTCTTGCAGGTTTTGTGTAGATTTGTCAGCTACACTCGGTTCGGTCAGGTAACGCGCAGGAAGAACAGCTCCGCCAAAAACACGTTCCAATTTTTGCTGGTTTTCAAGTTCAGTTAAATCACGACGGATTGTCGACTCGGAAGCGGCCGTCAAATCCACAAGTTCTTGAATTTTAATCGTCTGCTTTTCTTCTAATAATTTCAAAATGAAGTCATGCCGTTCGTTCGTTAACATCCATTCACCTTCTTTACTGATTCATTTAAATAGATAATACTTGAAATCGCTTCCAAAATCAATCATAATCATTCATAAGCAATCAAAAACATTCATTCGCTTTAAATTTCTTTCAAAATCGTTCATAATTGATTAAGAATCGACCAAAAACAATCATTTATTTAGAGGAGGAATTTTACATGGTAGAAAAACAATTTACAATCACAGATGAAGCAGGTATCCATGCTCGTCCAGCTTCAGCATTAGTGGGATCTTTATCTAAGTTCAAATCAGACATCACATTAGAACATAAAGGCAAAAAAGTGAACCTTAAATCGATTTTAGGGGTTATGTCCCTCGGAGTGGCTTCCGGGTCCACTGTTACTGTGGCTGCAAATGGAGAAGACGAAGAAGAAGCACTTGCTCAAGTCAGCCAGGTTATGGCTTCAGAAGGGCTTTCAAACTAATGACCAAAACACTATCCGGAATCGCCGCTTCTAATGGCATTGCCATTGCAAAAGCATTCAGACTTGAAAATCCGGAATTGATTGTTGAAAAAACGATCGTAACGGATGCAGAGCAGGAAGTAGCCCGTTTAGAAGCCGCATTAACCCAATCCATTTCAGAACTTGAAACGATTAAAGAACAAACTTCTCAGCAGATCAGTGATAAAGAAGCCGCCATTTTCGGAGCCCATTTACTGGTGTTAAGCGACCCGGAATTGCTGGGCCCGATCAAGGAAAAAATTGAGACCGACAAAAATAATGCGGAATATGCTTTGCAGGAAACCGCAAATATGTTCATCCAGATGTTCGAATCAATGGACAATGATTATATGAAAGAACGTGCAGCAGATATCCGCGATGTCACAAAACGCGTGCTGTCCCACCTTTTGGGGGTGTCCATTCAAAGCCCAAGCATGATCTCCGATGAAGTCGTGATCATTGCGGAAGATTTGACCCCTTCCGATACAGTGCAATTGAATCCGAAATTTGTTAAAGGATTTATTACCGATATCGGCGGACGCACTTCCCACTCGGCCATTCTAGCCCGAACTTTGGAAATACCGGCAGTTGTCGGGGCGAAGACTGCAATGGAAGTTATTGAAAACGGAACAACCATCATCGTTGATGGACTCGATGGCCAAATCATCATTGATCCGGACCAAGAAACCATTGCTTCTTATGAAGAAAAGAAAGCGCAATATGACCGTCAAAAAGCGGAATGGGCAAAACTGAAAAATGAGCCGACCATCACAACGGACGGCCATGCAGTGGAACTTGGCGCCAATATCGGCACACCGAAAGATACGGTTGGCGTTTTGGAAAACGGCGGAGAAGCGATCGGTTTATACCGCACGGAATTCCTGTACATGGGCCGTGACCAGTTCCCGACGGAAGAAGAGCAATTTGAAGCTTATTCTTCGGTATTGAAAGCGATGGAAGGCAAACCGACGGTAGTCCGTACATTGGACATCGGCGGCGATAAAGAGCTTTCTTACTTGCAATTGCCGAAAGAATTGAACCCTTTCCTGGGCTTGCGGGCAATCCGTTTATGCCTGGAGATGGAAGATATGTTCCGGACACAGCTGCGCGCTCTCTTGCGTGCAAGCGTCCATGGCAATCTGAAAATCATGTTTCCGATGATTGCAACACTCGACGAATTCCGCCAGGCAAAATCGCTCGTTCTCGATGAAAAAGCGAAGCTGCAGACAGAAGGCCTTGAAGTCAGTGATTCGATCGAAATCGGCATCATGGTTGAAATTCCTTCTACTGCTGTTATGGCGGATACGTTTGCAAAAGAAGTGGATTTCTTCTCCATTGGCACGAACGATTTGATCCAGTACACGATGGCGGCTGACCGTATGAACGAACGCGTGTCGTATTTGTACCAGCCTTTCAACCCGGCGATTTTGCGACTGGTGAAAATGGTCATTGATGCTTCGCATCGCGAAGGCAAATGGACAGGCATGTGCGGAGAAATGGCAGGAGATGAAATTGCCATTCCGATCCTGCTCGGCCTCGGCCTCGATGAATTTTCAATGAGCGCTTCATCTATTCTGAAAGCACGTGCACAAATCAGCAAATTATCAAAAGCCGATATGGAAAGCCATATTGACCATATTCTAGCGATGGACACTTCAGTGGAAGTTGCCACTTACGTAAAAGAAAAAATGTAAAACAAAAGCCCCCAAGGTTCAAAAGAACCTTGGGGGCTTTTAAGTTGTTGAGAAAGTAAATTTACTTTGTTTTCATCACTTATCCTATATTCCGCCAACCAGCTCCGCTTGCCGCGGGCGAGCGCCAAGCCTCCTCAGCCGCTTCGCGTCTTGCGGGGTCTCGGCTGTCTCGTCGCTTACGCTGCCCCGCAGGCAAGACATTGGCCGACGCCTGCGAGGGCGAGTCTTTGCGACGAAGCAGCGAAGCGATGCAGGAGCAGTACGGTTTTCTCCGCTGGTTGGCTCCATATCTAGAGAGCAGGAACAAAAATTATAGAGCTTTCCAAAATACTCACACTTTTAGAGCATCTCTAAAAGTGACAAGCGGAAGCAGCATGCAGCGGAAGGCGGCGAAGGGCAAAGATGTGCTCCTGCAGCGCCAGGCGCTTCGTCGCAAAGGCACCACCCAACTATGGTTGGCTGATGCCTTTCCTGCGGGAATAGTGTGAGTCCTGAGACCCCGCAGGGAATGAGGTGGGCAAAAGCAGTTTGCCCACCTCATTTGCGACGAAGCTAGCGCAGCGATGCAGGAGCACAAGGCTTTTGTCAGCGAGCGAGGAGGCTCAGGGCCACACCCCGCGGAAAGCGTCCGCCCTGGAGCGAAATGATAGAAAAGCATAAGTGTCTTTCAACAGCCTAAAAGCTACAAGGTTCTTTTGAACCTTGTGGCTTTTTTAATGTCCGGTGCGCTGCTGCAGGATTGCATCAATCAATTGCTGCTTGGATAGGATGCCGTCCGGAAAATCCAGCATTCTCGCCATCTGAGCTACCGCTGGAGGCTTCAGCATACTTTTTTCCAGAATTCCGGCATCATAAAAAATTCTGTTCGCCTGGTCGTCGGCAACGAGCTTTCGGTTTGCCATGACAACAATCCGTCGGAAATAGTCGGTGACAAATTCCATATCGTGCGTGATCGTAATGACCGTCTTCCCTTTTTGTTCTAGCGTCTCCAGCAAGCGCCCAAGAATTTTCAATCCGATTTTGTCTTGCCCGGCCGTCGGTTCATCAAGGATGATAATATCCGAATCCATCGCTAGAACAGACGCAATCGTCACGAATTTACGTTCAGAGTATGGCAGATTATAGGGATTTTCTTCCGCAAAATCGGTGATCCCACAAATCTCCATTGCCCATTGTGTCAGCTCATCTACACGTTCCGTGTCAAACTTCATATTTTTCGGACCAAAACGGACCTCGGATTCCACATCATTATGGAAGATTTGATCATCCGGATTCTGGAAAACGTAGCCGACTTTCTTTGAAACTTGAGCCGTAGTGTATTGTTTGGTATCCCAATCACCGACAAGCACCGTTCCAGCCGTCGGTTTCAGTAAGCCATTCATCAGTTTTACTGCAGTCGTTTTCCCAGCCCCGTTCTGTCCGACAATGGCAACGCGCTCGCCAGTTCTGACCGACAAGGAAAAGTCTTCAAGCGCTTTTGTGCCGTCCGGATAAGAGAAACTGACATTTTTCAACAGAAGGTCAGTCACGGGCAATCACTCCATTCAAATTCAGCGCTTCTGCCAATTCGCGATCTCTTATCGGCAAAAACGCCAGTGGCATCCCGGCGTGTTGAAGCTGTAGTGCAAGTTCTGTAACGTGCGGATATTGTATTTCATATTGTGCGAATTGCGGATCTGCGAAAATGTCCCGAACGGCGCCTTGCATAACGAGTTCCCCTTTATGCATAACAAGCAAGTCATCGGCATATTCAGCAATCAAGTCCATTTTATGTTCAACCAAAATAATGGTTTTGCCCCGTTCTTTCATCAAGCTGATAATGTCGAAAATCTGCTCTGTTCCAATAGGATCGAGCTGGGAAGTCGGTTCGTCAATGACCAGAATATCGGGGTCCATTACTATTATGGACGCAAGGGCAACACGCTGTCTTTGGCCACCTGACAGCTCAAATGGGTTTTTATCGCGCAGATGGTCGATTTTAACGAGTTTCAGCATCTCCTCAACCCGCAAACGAATTTCTTCAACCGGTATCCCCAAATTTTCTAAACCGTATGCCACTTCTTCAAAAACATTGTCTTTAACGCCTGAAACTTGAATAAATGGGTTCTGGAAAACATAACCCACTTTCTCAGCCAATTGGCCAAGCTGCGTATCCCGTATATTGATGCCCTCAACAAGAACTTCGCCTTCCAGGTCTCCTTTATAAAAATGAGGAATAAATCCCCGGATGGCGTTGCAAAGAGTTGTTTTGCCTGAACTGTTATTGCCGATGATGGCAGTGAATTTTCCCTTTTCTATGGTAAAGGACACATTTTTCAATACATAATCATCACTTACCGGATAACGATATGATACGTTTTTTAAATCAATTATGACTGCGGCCATACGAAAACCCTCCAGACGAGTAAAGCGATGATGATTAAAAGAAAAACAATCGGCAGAATCCTGTCCAAATTGCTTCTTGTCAGCTTATGCAAGCTGGTCTTTTGGACCGGTGCCGAAAATGCACGGGACTCGAGTGTCAAGGCCCGTTCTTCAGTGCCGGCGATAGAAGACAAAATCAGCGGTGTTAAAGTTGGAATAAATGCTTTCGCCCGCACGAATAAGGAACCTTCCGTTTCGACGCCTCTTGTTTTCTGGGCTTCCATGATGGTATTAGCTTGGCGGCGCATTTCCGGGATTATTTGCAGCGTAGATAAAACCACATATGCACCCATCGGCGGCATACCTTTGTCCTCAAGTGATTTAACAAAATCCCGCACCTCTGTCATTCTAAAGAACAGCACAAAAGCAGAGCCGATCGCCAAGATGCGGGAAGTCAACAGGAGGCCGTAATAAATGCCTTCTTGCTTGATTTCAAAAATCCACCATTGCCACAGCACTTGTTCACCTGGAAAGAAAAAGATTTGCATCAGAAAAACAATGATTAATACGCTCAATAAAGCTTTCAAGACAATTTCAATAAACTGTTTGAATACGCCCGCCATTATGGAAATAGCCAGCAACACAAAAAATAGTGAAAAAGCAAATAGGTATCCTGGAACGATTAAAACAATCGCTAAAATGAAAAGTGCAAAATAAAATTTGGTCATCGGATGAAGCTGGAGCAATGTATTTGTTTTCATAAATGATGCCACCTCTTTTCCATAGCTGCACCTAAGTTGCTGCGAAGATCAATAAAACATTTTTTATATCCGGCTTCTGCGCTTCATATAAAGGTGGCCATATTTCAGCTTTGATAAATATCGGTCTGACATGCCTTTTACAATGAAAAAGACAATCAGGACAGACACCACTTTATCGGCGATTTCAACGATAAAGCTGGATGAAAATACGGCTGTCCATAATTGCTGTCCCGATGCCAGGAAAGTTGCCGTAATCAGAGAAGAGGTATTTCCTGTAGCGCCGCCGAATACCAAAACCGTAATCGGTGCTGATACGACAACGGCAATCAATGTAATAATGATGCCCGAAATGATCGTTCTCGGTACGCTTTTAAAAAAACCATATTTGGAGAGAAGTCCGGCTCCTACACCGATGGCCATTGAAGTTAAGGCATATGGCAAATAAGTTGGATTGAATATCGCATTGATCAAGTTGGTGATAAGTCCCGCAAGCAAAGCCACCCACGGCCCTGCAATGACACCGACTAAAATGGTGCCGATGGTGTCCAGGAAAATCGGCAACCGCAGAACATTTGTCAATTGAAAACCGACAATATTGATTGCGACTCCGATTGGAATCAACAGCATGGCCATTAAACTGAAATCTTCTTTAAAACTGCGCTTCATCTTTTTTCCCCCTTTAGTTATGGTCAACTTTCTGCAGGCTCATCTTTTTGATTGCATCGACAAATTGGGCGACAAATTTTTCCCGGTCGACCGTATGCAGCACTTTCGCATTGGCCGCCTTCCCGGAACGCTGGGCATAGTCGACGACAGTGGTCCCTGCCGTCAATCGGCCTTCCGTCTCGATTTGAACAAAACAGTCATCGCCGTCAAACAGTTCCGGAGTTAAGACATACGAGACTGCACATAAATCGTGCAGACGGATGCAGTTTTCGAAATCCGGCGTGTGAAATGCCGTCTGTTTTGCCTCTTTGATATAGAAGCGAAGCATTTTCAAGACTTTTAAGGCCAAATCGGAACCGATGCTTTCAATTTTTCGAAGTTCTTCCAGCGTTACATACGCTTTATGTGTGACATCCAATCCGCTCATAACAATCGGAACACCGGAGCGGAATACTAAATCAGCGGCATGAGGATCAACATATACATTAAATTCAGCGGTTGGGCTCATATTTCCGCCAACTGCTGCTCCACCCATATAAGAAATGAATTTAATTTTCTGTTTGACTTCAGGATGCGTGAACAGCAACGCTCCCAGATTTGTCAACGGGCCGGTTGCGATAACCACTACCGGTTCCGTGCTGTCCATTAATACTTGTTTCATTGCTCCAATAGCCGTTCGTCCGCTCAACTCCAGCGATGATTCAGGAAATTCCACATTCCCAAGACCGTTGTCTCCGTGGACAGCATCTGCAATTTCGAGCTCTTTGAACATCGGCTTGTCCAGACCTTTTGCGATTTCGATGTCCTGTCCCAAATAGCTGGTGAATGCTAATGCATTCGCTACTGTTTTTGCTTGCGTCTGATTTCCCGCTTCTGTTGTAATCAGCTTGACCTTCAGTTCCGGATGAGCAAAAGCTAAAGTCAATGCCATCACGTCATCAATACCGGGATCGCAGTCGATAATCACCGGAATAGCCATCTAATACCTCCTCCATATAGTTCCTGGCCTTCGTCGAACAAATGCTTTACCAAAATCGTACTCTCCCCTTTAAGCATTTATATCTGTCCTCCAAAGGTCATTAAGTAATTCGATTACGAACTGTAAAAATCCTGCACTGAACAAGAGTGGCATACGGTTTTCTTCCGGAAATATCCGGACATAAAAAAAGAGGAGATCGCTGTCTCCTCTTTAAGCATTGCTGAATTATTTGTCTTCATGGACGATGGATGTCAAATTGGTGATTTTCCCTCCAGTTTCCGAATTTACTTGGTATATGTCTTGATAGGAATAAGATTTGACATTGCCATCTTTTTCATTGACCATCATTTTTCCGGTTACAGTGGCTTGGAGACCTTCAGTTTTAACATTGTCAATTGTGACCTTCACATCATGGTTGGTTTCCATGGCGCCGACATAGCTCAAAAATTCTTCTTTCCCGCGAATGGTCTCTTCGCCTTCCATCTCCCAAATGATGTCATCCGCAACATGTTTTTTAAGAAAATCCAAGTCACCGATTACAAAAGCTATGTTCATTTCTTTAAAAAACTTTTCGCTTTTCACATCTGCCATATAGAATTTTCCTCCTTAAGGAAATCTTTTTTATTCAATACCCGATAGTTCACTTTTAAACCCAACTTTGCTGCTGATTTATTGAGTTGCCGCAGGCTTACTGCTTTTGTTTTTAGCCAAAAAATCAATGATGCCCATTGAGCTGACTTCCATATCAAGTTGGATAATATTGTAAACGTGATGATCATCAGCCACGTGCAGCGCCTTCAAATATTGCCTTACCCGATCCATCAATCTGGCCGTGATGCCATCGGAACCATAACCGCTGTCAACTGCCTTTTTCGCCTCATCCAAAAAGACCTCGAGCCAGCCGGAAACTTGTTCAAGCGCGTCCTTGGGGTTTTCGGTCATTCCGTAATGGCCATAGTAGATAACATCCAAGTTCTGTTTCAGCATCCGGTCAATCGCTTGTTTCATGGCAAGTGGATCAAACTGATTCGGGGAAGTCGACGGCAAAAACAAATCGATGCCATCCGGGACCAGCTGCTCGTAGCGGATTCCAGCCGTGTCTCCGGCAAACATGCCGTTGCTGACAGGATCATAGATGCCAAAGTGATGATTGGCATGGCCCGGCGTATCCCAAAATTCCAGCGTACAAGTCGGGCTGAGCTGCAATCGGCCGCCTTCCGTTCTGATCAGCAGCCGGCTTTCCGGAACCGGTATGATGGGATTGAATAATTTATCAAACTTTTCACCATAAACCAACTTGGCCCCAGCAGCCAAACGGCTCGGATCCACAAGATGCCGTGCCCCTTTTGGATGGACCACAATTTTGGCGTTCGGGCAATCTTGAAGCAACAGCCCTGCTCCACCGGCATGGTCAAGGTGGACATGGGTGACGATTATGTACCTCACTTGCTCCAGTGAATACCCTAAATCCTTTAGCCCGCTTTTTACATGCTGCACCGAAGGGCTCGCGCCTGTATCAATAATTGTTAAATCCTGCTCATTGATTACATAAGTTCCTGTCCTTTCTTTTAATCCTAAATCCCATCCGTCAATAATGTGAATGCGTTCGTTTAATTGTTTATGCACGGCCATCCTCCTTCAATTCAAAACTATACTGAATATTCTAACACTTACACCTACAAAAGCATACTTCTGTCCTTTGACTTGTCTTAAATAAAAGCCTTAAGAAATCTTTCTCAAGGCCTTATTTTATATTTGCTGAAGCAAAAGCGTAATAAAGATGCCTAATGCTGTAATGAACCCGATAATTGGTCCGCCTTTTTCATGGGCTTCAGGCAGCATGGTGGATGCCACCATAGCAATGATGCCGCCGGCTGCAAAGGCACTGAGCAGGGCTTGCACATCTAGTGATGCATTTTCCAGGAATGTGTAGCCGAAAAGGGAACTTAAAGCGGATGCCACCAGCACAAAAACCCACATCAACAGCACTTTCTTTTTGTGGAACCCGCCTTTTTGCAAACCGGTTGTACTGGAGATGCCTTCAGGCAGATTACTGATGAAAACAGCTGCAATCAAAGCAAAACCGATGCCTCCACCTTGGGCAATGCCAAGCCCGATCATAGCTGTTTCCGGGATAGCATCCATGATAGTGCCAAGAAAGATGGCCATGCCAGAACTTGCTTCCGAATTGCTGGGCGCATCCCTTCCATGCCCGGAGCGTTTGCGGTGCATACCGCCTTTCCGAGTAACCAAAATATCCAAAAAAGTAAAAATTAATGCGCCTCCAAGAAATCCCAGTGCTAGATACGTCAACCCGCTGATTTCCATCGCTTCCACCAAAAGCTCAAATGCCACGGCTCCGATAAGTGCTCCGGTACCAAGTGCCATAATATAACCGATGAGCTTTTGTGGAAGCGCGACGGCCATCACTATCAATGCGCCCAATAAATTGGCTCCGCCTGCAACTGCGCCCCAAAATAGCGCTTGCCCCATACACCCCACCCTTTCCTTTTCATTTCCATGCTTTACCGTTCCCGTAAATTAACAATCATAACCTCTAAAGAAATTCAAATTTTGCAATCGTTATTTTATTGCTCGGAACGGGTATGCCTTATTAAATGGATAATATGCTGGGAGATGAAGATGTTGGCAAATCATGATGAAAAGCTGCCTGTTTGGACCGGAATATCTGTCGAAAAAACCCTTCCGATCCGGAATCGAAAAAGCCATAAAGGAACCTACGGCACCGGGTTATTATTAGCGGGCAGTCGGGACATGCCAGGTGCTGCGCTATTAACCGGGCTTGGGGCTATGCGCTCTGGAATTGGAAAACTTGAGATTGGAACCGAATCGGACGTAATCCCTCTAGTGGTCCCTTCCCTTCCGGAAGCTACGTATATCCGAAATGGCATAGAGAGAGTAGCAGACGGCACGCTTGAACTGCATAAGTACCGTGCAGCTGCCATCGGGCCTGGCGTTGTTCCGAACCGGATAACGGAACATGCTATCGAACAGCTTGTCGATTGCGATTGTCCTGTTGTGCTCGATGCGGGTGCTTTATCCAAAAGGATATATGATGAGCGGCCAGCTCCGATTATTTTAACTCCTCACCCTGGAGAGTTTTCAAGAATTACAGGAATTTCAACACAGGATCTGGAGAAGCAACGCGGATACTACGCGTCCATGCATGCGAAAAAGCTGGGGGTCACCATCGTCTTGAAAGGACACCAGACAATCACTGCCTTCCCGGATGGTGAGACCTGGGAAAACTCTACCGGAAATCCCTCGCTTGCAAAAGGCGGCACTGGTGACACATTGACAGGCATGATTCTCGGGATGCTCTGCTGCCATGAAGACTGGAAACATGCAGTTTTAAACGCCGTGTTTCTCCATGGGGCTTGTGCAGACCAGTGGGCAGAAACACGTTCTACGCAAACAATGCTGGCTCATGAAATAACTGAATTTCTTCCAAGTGTATGGAAAAGATACGAGACCAAGTAACATAAAAGCACTTAAACACTAATGATATTGATCTTTTGAAAGCAAAACCAGGTAATGGTTTTCAACTGATTCTTGATATCAGGTGACTGCATTATTGAACTTTTTCCGCTTTATATGAAAAAATAGCGGTATAAAACAACACCGAGCTGTCTCTTCAATGCAAAAAGCCATGCCCATAGAAGTCAATAAAATCACCACATAACAGCCATGATAGATTTCACCGAATAAAGTATGCGTCCCTCGCCTTTTTCGTACTGAAAAACCCACAGCGCCTGACAGCAAACAGATGCTTCCTGCAATGATGTGGACAATGAGCGTCCCTGCGAAAAAGCTCATATAGCTATCACCGCTTTCTATAAAACTGGAAATCCTCTTTGATAGATTCGAGTTGCCGCCTCCCTTTCCCAGGTTTCTTCTGCTACACTCTCTTTCCCCTATCTGTTCGATTCAGACTCTCAACCGAAAGAATGCCTGTTTTTCTGCTATTCTTCAGGTTTCTGAAAAAGCTTAATTATTGCACGTTGATTGCTAATGCCACCTTTATCCCATATAATTGACCAAAATCGAAATGAAATTCTGATAAAAGGAGCCTGAAAATGACTAAAGAAAAAGAGATACACAATGAAATCGGCAAATATATTTCAACGGTTCTCCAGGATCAATTCGGTCAAGGCCCCCAATCAGTAATGGCAACAATCAAAAACCCATTTATCGTCATTCATTTTAGCGGCTTTTTAATGGCTACTGAAAAAGTCTTGATGCGACGGCAAGATTCAAAAAGAGTGATGGAAATCAGGGATTTATTAATGAATAGCATTAAAACGGAAATATTGAAAGGCATAGCCAAAATCAGCGGGTTGGATGTGGTGGAATTCTACGCAGACTGGAATCTTGAAAAAGAAACCGGCATGTTTATCATCGTACTGGATGAAACGTCTGATCCCACCGCATTTGAATGGCCAGCAGACCTTAACAAAGAAGCACTCATCGAGCAGATTGTCCAAATCAGCAAAAAAACCCAAAAAGCCCCGGATTCAATCACGGTTTATGCCTTAAACAACGATGTTCTGCTCGTAGAACGATCTGGCATCATGGTTGACATCGAAAAAGAATTGATTAAAAACGGTGTTATTGAAGAATTGCGGCTTGCTAAACGACCGCTGGAACACCGGATTATGAGTGCCTTGGAACTGGAGCCAATTTTGCATCGACCGATTTCTGAATTGTTCGTCGACTGGGATTTTATTAACGACAAAGCTTACCTGGTTTTCATCTTGGAACCGGTACTTCCATAACGACTAGCAAAAATACAATTTTCATTTAATATCCAGTGAAAATCGCGAATCCATTCATAAAAGGAGGCAGTAAAATGGCAGTGGATAAACCGATGGAAGCCGAAGTTGTTGCCTATATCTCCAGTTTATTGCGTTCGAATTTTGGAAAAGGCCCTACTTCTGTCTACGTCACCTTAAAAAGTCCTTTTATCACCATCCATTTTCGTGGCTTCCTGGCACCGATGGAAAAAATTCTGATGAAGCAGCAAGCGTCCAGACAAGTATTGGAAATACGAGATTTGCTGATGAACGATCTTCGTTCGGAAATTATTTTGGAGTTAAAGAAAATTACTGAACTGGACATACAAGAAATTTATGCGGATTGGAATCTAGATAATGAAACTGGAATGATCATCGCCGTATTAGATGAAGATCCTCGGGAAGAACAGTCCGGCTGGCTGGAAGAAATAGATCAAGAAGCTTTTCGGACAGAAATAGACAAAGCCAGCAAACTAGCCGAAAAACAGCCTGAACGAACAGAAGTCTTTTGGCTTAGTGAGCGCACTGTTCTCGTAAGGCGCTTCGAAATTTTAGTACAAATAGAAAAAGAACTCATCATTAACGGTTTTTCCGAAGAATTAAAGCTTGCCAAACGCCCGTTGGAACTTAAAGTATTGGAAGAAGTCCAACTCGAGAAGGTGTTGAAACGAAAAATCCTGGAAACTTTCGTCGATTGGAATTTTGATACAGCCGTCGGTTATACCGTATTCGTCTTGGAACCTCAAAAAAAGTAATGTTCTTCATGGAAAAACCAACTGCTAATTTATTCGGCTATGTTTGCTTTCACAGACGTCCATATGGAAAGGCGGAGCACTGATGAAGTTCATCCCTAAGACCTTATTATTCGGACTGCTTGTCTTGTCGCTCTCTGGCTGTATCGAACGTCCGGAAAATGAAATGGTTCAGGAAACAGAACGCACAGAACCGGCATCAGGCATTGACTTGACAACTCAAACGGATGGAATTTTTAAAGGTTTTGCCGACGCTGAAAAAGACGAAGTGATCATCGATATCAAAGGCACAGAAAAACGTTATCCCATTTCCAAAGACGCCACGGGCGATTTTAAAGTTCTTAAAAAAGGTGACGAAATCGTTTTCTCCACAAAGACTGTAGGTGGCATAGAGCGGATTGAATTTTTGCGGCAAAAATAAAAAAACGAGAAAAGCTGCTTGCCAGCTTTTCTCGTTTTTTGTTCTTTTCTAATTTCTCTTGGCTATCAGAGAGCAATTTTAGGCGTTATTTTCCTGCATTCGCACCGGAAGGAACCGCTTTATCAGAAGAAGTAGCCGCTGGATTATCTTCCTGGACGGGTTTTTTCGACCAAATTGTTGCAATGATCGGTCCGGAGATATTATGCCAAATAGCTCCCCACACGCTTGGAAGTGCAGCAAGCGGACTAAAGTGGGCTGTTGCCAAGGCAACTCCAAGACCTGAATTCTGCATGCCGACTTCAATTGAAATGGCGCGTCTATCGTTTTCATTCAATCCGAGCGCCATTGCCGTTAAATAACCGAGCAATAATCCGAAACCATTATGCAGGAACACGGCAATAAAGACGATGAACCCGGCACTGACGACATTCGAAGCATTGGCTGCAGTCACTGCAGAAACAATGATCAAAATGGCCAATACTGAAATCAGCGGCACAATCGAAACGCTTTTCTCTACTGCTGTCGGGAAAAACTTCTGTACAATAAACCCTAAAGCGATCGGAAAGATAATGACTTGAACAATGGACATAAACATGGATACCGGATCAACCGGCAGCCATTGCCCTGCTAATAACAAAAGCAATAATGGAGTCATAATTGGTGCCAGCAAAGTTGACATGGAAGTCATGGCGACAGACAATGCCAAGTTTCCTTTTGCCAAGTAAACCATCACATTAGAAGCTGTTCCACCCGGGACGCACCCCAAGAGCACCAAACCTGCAGCAAGTTCTGGAGGCAATTTCAGCAAATAGGCAATGGAGAAAGCGGCTAGCGGCATGATGATAAATTGCGCAGCTACTCCGATGATGACGGGAATTGGGCGCATGAGAACAATTTTAAAGTCCACCGGTTTTAAAGTCAGCCCCATTCCGAACATGACAATCCCAAGCAAAATGGTGATATAGTTTCCGAATGGCAAGAATGGCTCGGGAATCAAAAAGGCGATGATAGCAATGGCAATCACCCAAACAGCGAAATACTTACCGGCAACAGCACTCATTTTTTCAAGCAGTTTCATTGGGAGACCCCCTTTTCCTCGGATTTGACATTTTTATTCGGATTCAGCAAATTGTGGGGATCCAATGCCTGTTTGATTTTCTGCATCACGAAAAGCGCATCGCCGTGTTCCTGCTGCTGATATTTCTGTTTACCGATGCCAACGCCATGTTCTCCTGTACAGGTGCCGCCCCGCTCAAGCGCGTAGAGGACAATCCGTTCATTGAATTCCCCGGCCTTCGCAACTTCTGTTGCATCCTTCATATCCATCATCAGCAGCACATGGAAATTGCCGTCTCCGACATGTCCGACGATTCCGCCGATCAACTCCATGCTTTCCAGGTTTTCACGGGCATGGGCAACGGCTCCAGCAAGTTCGGATATCGGCAGGCAGACATCGGTTACCATCATTTTCTTGCCTGGATAGCCGTGGATGAACGCATAAGCCAGATTGTGCCTGGCTTCCCATAGTTTGTTGCGGCCGGCAGTATCGGTTTCAAATTGAATTTCCTGGCAACCGTGCCCCAAAACGATGTCATTCATGAATTCAACATCTTGCTTTAAGCCAGCTTCGTTTCCATGGAATTCCAAAAACAGAGTCGGTTGTTCCTGGTATGTTGTTTCGCTGTAAAGATTGACTTGTTTCATCGACGGTTCATCGACCAGCTCGACACGCGCTACGGGAATGCCTGCCTGCAGTATGGACACTACCGCTTCTACAGCGTCATTGACAGACGGGAAGCAGGCCCGCGCTGCAGATACATGCTCCGGAATGCCATACACGCGCAGCGTCATTTCCGTAAAGCAGCCGAGTGTTCCTTCAGAACCGGTGAATAATCCATTCAAGTGAAGGCCGGATGACGATTTAGCGGCCATATTGCCTGTGTGGATGACCATGCCATCGGCAAGCACCACTTCCAAGTCGCGCACTTGATCACGCATGACGCCATATTTGACTGATGTAGTTCCACTGGCATTGGTCGCTACCATTCCTCCGAGCGTCGCATCCGCTCCAGGATCTACACTAAAAAACAAACCGTATTTCTTCAGTTCCTTATTTAACTGAGTGCGCGTCACGCCAGGCTGTACTTTTACCAGAAAATCATGTTCCTTAACTTCAAGCACTTTGTTCATCAATGAAAAATCAATCGTGATTCCTCCATTAATTGGAATGACATGGCCTTCCAGACTCGACCCAAGGCCGAATGGAACAACCGGCACCTTAAATTTGTTGGAGATTTTCATAATTTCGCTGACCTGTTGGGTTGTTTCAGGAAAAACGACAATGTCCGGTAATTGAAGAGCATGATAAGATTCATCTTTGCCATGCAATTCTCTTACCGTCTCATTGACCGTGACCTGTTCTTCTGCTAATGCCGCTTTTAAGGCATCGATAATTACGGTGAGGTTCTGTAGGGTCATAATCTTTCGCTCCTT
Organism: Planococcus sp. VCh962; assembly: GCF_057748275.1. Lineage (NCBI taxonomy): Bacteria > Bacillati > Bacillota > Bacilli > Caryophanales > Caryophanaceae > Planococcus > Planococcus sp. VCh962. The sequence continues at coordinate 803,369 of NZ_JBYLHS010000001.1, read as the reverse complement.
ATGTATAACGATTCCCGGTAAAGAAATAAAGAATATCTAAAATCTCCTGTTATTTCAGTCCGGTTAATAGTGTTCATTATACATAATTATCAGAAAAGTTAAAAGGAATATAATATTAAAATAATAATAAACAGCTCAAACTTTGATTTTCTGCCGCGTTATGGATCAAGAAACAATTTGCTAAAAAACTAATAATAACGGATCCCTTAAAAAGCTCATGTTGGTATATATCAGTAAAGTCCAATCTTGCTGCAGCTTTTTTATGGAGCTACGATCGCTATTGCCATCCTCTATTTGTTGCTTCAATTGATTTGCATTGAAAAAGGCCCCTTGGTATGTCATACCATTGGGCCTTTTCTATATTAACCCCATCAAGATTGATTCGCTCTTTCTGGGGGATTAATGATAATACCGGTAGAATCTAAAGTTTTCATCAATAATTCATGCATTAACTTATAACCGGCGTCATTTGGATGAATCGCGTCGAGCCAAATCTCCGGATTTTTCCCCATAATGTCCGTGCGGGAAACAATGACATCTTTCTCACCGATTGATGAGTTCCATAGCCGCAATAATAGATCCGTAAAGCCAAAATACTGTACTTCTTTTTTCATCGAATTATACAAATTGTTCTGGACAATTAAGATAGCTTCATTGAGCTCCCGGATCCGCTTATAAGTTTCAAGCAAATTCTGGCGGAACGTCCGTTTAATGGAGGAAAATTGGCGCACCAGCCCTTTCGCTCCGTATCCGCGGAAGCCCCGGAGCAAATCATTGCCGCCGATATTGATCAAAACCATATCTGCAGAGGCAATTGTTTTGTCCCAAATGCCTGAACGCAGACGTTCTACCATTCCATTGCTTGTCAATCCGTTTATGCCCAAATTAGTCACTTTGCTATTTTGAAAGGTTTCTTTCAAGTATTTAGCGATGCCGCCTTGTGTACCGTAGCCATAAGCGACTGAATCACCTAGCAGTACAATGTGGTTTATATAAAGCATTTTTTTCTGCTTTTTTGGATGCGAGAAAGGCGCTCCTGTCAAAAGGGCGCCAGGCTGAGAATTGGTTTTCATCCTGCAACACGTCCCTTTCTAGTTGGATATGCACTAATTTTATCACAAAAATACCAGTTCTTCGATTTTATCGCTTTGCTGAAAATGTGTAATATTTATGTCTATTTTCTTGTCTTTATATCAAGCTATTCCATCTGATATGTTTTAAAGGAATAATTTAATTTTACATAAGATATTGAATGTACTCAAATTCTTTTGGCTTTTTCTATGCATTTCCCCCGTTCACTTTGCTTGGAAATGAAATCATCTAACGTTTTTTCAGGCACACTCAGGCGAAGAATGCTTTTTCCTCTTTAGTCTATTATAAACCTTTCTTTAAAATAGAACAAGTGTTCTGTTCCGAGAAGGAAACAACTTCTGAATTAGAAAGAACAGATGAACGATTGGTCAAAGCAGCTAAAGAAGAACCAGTGATTGATCCACGCCGTCCGCTACACTGGGAAGCGGATGTCTTCTCAACTTATAACGAAAAAAGTCATTTCTTCAATGTAATGTAAGTAAATGGTTTTCGTCCAGCTCTGCTGGGTATATACGAATTAACATGCTACGGCAAAATATAGGAAGGAGGAAAAATATGAAAAATCTGAATGTCTTTTCATTGATTTTAGTGATTATTGGAGGAATCAATTGGCTTTTGGTCGGCTTATTCAAATACGATATTGTGGCAAGGCTGTTAGGCGGCCAAGCTGGCCAAAAATCAAAATTATCCAGATCGGTTTATTCACTAGTAGGGTTAAGCGCTTTGTACTCCCTTAAGTTGATTCCATATGTAAACCGTAAAAATGCCTATGAGCCCAAGCCCATTGCCACTGGCCACGATGATCAACCGTTTATTATGTAAGCTAGACATAAGCCATAACTTGCCATTACTGGCCGGAGATGGCTTTTTATATGCCTCAGAACACTGGACTGGGCAAGGATTTCTTACCTCATACAATAAGCTTTTAGAGTTCGGACTAATTTTGGCGTCATTGTATGTATCGGCTGCAAAAAACTTAATGGGTGAAGTTTCATGTGATTATAAATAAAGAACACGAATTGACGCTAAGGAATCGAAAGAGTTTAACTTAAGAAGATGTGAGGTGTAACGTGATATTTAGAAAAAGCGAAGTAATGGATATCGAAAAAGCGAACGCGCTTTTTCGAACTTGTATGGCAGATTTGCTTGCGCGGGAAGGGTTTAATGACCAAATTTTATATGAAGAAGAAATCGATAGGCTAAATAAAGCCGTGACTAAAAGTTTCGCGGAATCAGCAAATCATTTTTATATTGCTCTCCAAGAAAATCAACTTGTAGGAACGATTGCCCTGCAAATTCCCTGGGACCTGATAGAGTCAATGGTTGATGTAGATTCAGGGCAATACGAAGTAGCGTGCGTATATGTACACCCTGACTATCAGCGACAAGGAGTGGGAGAATATCTATTGCAAAATGCAATTAACCAACTAAATAGTTTTGGCAAAACAAAGTTCTATTTAGATGCTGGATTTTCTAGTTCTCAGCAGTATTGGTTAAAGAAACTAGGGATTCCCAGCCGTCTGATTGAAGATTATTGGGGAAAAGGAAAACCGCATATGATTTGGATCAAAGACATTGAATAAGTCTTAGCTTTAAATTTCAACATTTATCCTTTAATTACATAAACAGCCCCAAAGCTCTTAGCTTCGAATGACATGGGGCTATTTTTAGCTGCCATCCCGATGCTGAAGCACCGTTTTTCAACAATGATTTAACGGAAGTGAAACTCAAGCAAATCGCACACCTAGATCTGGGAGAAAATCACACTCCCCTACCTCTCGCTGTGCAAATTTTCCTTAAAAAATCAACGGATACAGGTTTCTCCCCTATTTCTCTCAACCACATAGAAAGTCGCCCGGAAAGATTGATGTGATGTGCAATCACATGGTGGATCGCATCGCACCAAATTAATCGATCGACTTGACCGTTCGGCAGCTGCTCTTCAAGAATACGATTTTTTATCTCAGGCTGCCAATTTGCGAAAATTCTCGAAATCTCTTGGAAATCCGCTTTTCCTTGCAAAAGGTTTTGCCAAGCTCCATTCAACATCCGACATATGAAAAAGGGTCTTTAATATGCTTCTCTGACCATCCAATTATACTGAAAGAAACTCTGCAAATTATTCACTCCATTCCAAGGACTGTCATACATAAAAAACTACAAGCAACTCTCTTGTTCATTGTCCCTATATTTTTATGATTTCAAATAACGCTGAATAAATGGATTGCTTGCAAAAGGCTTGAAGAAATCCTCTTACTTGCTTTTGCGGTTTTAAAGGCTTATTCTTCAGAGTTAACAAGATATTAAATGGGGTATAACAATGGATCAATTTGAATACACGTTGGAAACTATTATTGAAGGATTCGGCTGGCTTGCCCCACTTCTCTTTGTGCTATTGCATTTGCTGCGGCCTCTCTTGTTTTTGCCTGTTATACTGGTCTGTGTCATAGGCGGATTGGTATTCGGTTTTTGGGAAGGGGCATTATTGTCTTTTATCGGCCTTTCATTAATGAGTTTGGTGTCGTATTTACTGGTTAACAAATTCCCGAAGTTCCGGAAAAAAATGTCTGACTTAAAAAAAAGAATGTTTGCAGATCGCAAAATTTCTGTAGGCCAAGTGATGATCTTACGCATAATGCCTTTTGTCCATTTTCACCTGCTTTCTCTTTATTTAATGGAAATGACGAAAACCCGCCAAGAATATATGTATTACTCCATGCTTGGCCTGATTTTACCTGCTATCATTTATACAGCGTTCGGTGAAGCAATTACCGAATTCCCGTGGTACGTAAGCTTAACCTTATTCCTTATTCTAGCGTTGGCATATGTATTTATCGGAAAGATGAATAAAGTACGTTTGAGCATTGATTTAACGAAACCAAAAAAGCGCACCTGAGAAGGTGCGCTTTTTTGGTTTTTATCTTTTGACAGGCACATAAACTTCATTTGATTCTAAACGGAATCTGGCGACTTCTTTTCTGCGCTCTCTTCTCTTTTTGCTGCGTTCATCATTTTCAATTTTCGCAGAAACAAGCCCGAATAGTACCCCGAATATAGCTCCGCCTAAAACTTCTATCGGTTGATGCCCAAGAATCTCTTTCAGCTCTTTTTCCCGCCTTTCAAATTCAAGGCTTGGGAATTCTCCTGTAAGAGAAACAAAACTATCTTCAAGATCATTGACCAGATGAGCAATTTCTCCAGTATGGCGTCGAATTCCTTGCGCGTCATACATCACGATCGTTCCGAAAACTACAGCTAAAGCTGTTTCGGTATGTCCTGTACCTTTATTCGCAGCTACATAAGCCGCAAGTGCTGATACACCAGCTGAATGGGAACTTGGCATTCCACCCGTGGTAAAGGCCTGTTTCCAATCCCATTTTCCGGTCAGGTTCTTATGTGTAAGTACTTTTAATCCTTGTGCAATTCCGATAGCTGTAAGTGAGGTCGCTATCCCTCTGTTCATTCGCTGCAATTCCATATCCCTCGTCCTCCACTCTGCATCTCAAATAACTTGCTACTTTCAAGTTTCAAGTTCTACTCCTTTTTATTACCCTAACCTTGTTCGATTTATGCAGAAATTGAAGAAAAATAGCTCAGCCTTTATCAGCGTGATAAAAAAAGCGGAATGTTGTATTTTATTGATTTAACTATTTATATTTCGGGGTAAAGATTGACTATAACAATAAAAAATAGGAGGAGATTCGGTTGAGGCATATTATGGCATTAGCGATTAAGTTTGTAATGATTGCAGCAGTCTTATTAATTATTTTAACCGGTTTTTTTGATATTTCGTTTGTGGATACGTTATTGATCAGCCTTGCTTTGACGTTAATTGCATATGCGATGGGCGATTTGATGATTTTCCGGAAATCTGGGGAACGTTCGGAACAAACAAAACGCAATTCACTTGCGACTATAGCAGATGTAGCAGTAGCCATTTTGGTGATTTGGCTTGTAGGAGAAGCGCTTGTACCTAGCACTACTGACATTATTACACCGGCAATCATTTCAGGTATTTTTATTGGTGGAGGCGAATGGTATTTCCACCAGTTCCTGGACAGCCAAGTATTCCGTGAAAGAAACCGCCGCAGAAGTTCAGCAACATAATGGCTAACTCGCCTTATGGCAAATTTAAAAGGGTTGCGGAATGTAAAATCCGCAACCCTTCTTACTTATAAACATACTATTGATCCCATGTCTTTTCCATCCACAATTCTTTTTGATCGATGTATTGCAAAGCTGAAGCGAGACGTGCCGCGAAATTTACCGGCGGCTCCATTGATTCAATATTAACCGCTATAATATGAGTATTTTCTACTTGCCACTGGCGAAAAGATGAAGGAAATGAAATTTCATGCTCCATTAAAGCAAAAGTGAAAGCTTTCAACTCTTCCGGCAACAAAAGAATTTCGGCTTTATTAAAAGCAATCCCATTGTTGTGCATCCGTTTAAAAAAAATATCCAATTCAAGGGTGCAAGTAAAACAGATATCTTCTGTGCATATTTGAAGTGTTCTATTCTTTTTAACGATGTATCGATCAGAATTCCCTTCCACTTCCGCATCTAAAAGAAGCCCTACTTTTTCCGCCACTGTTTCCACTAGCTGCATATCCTTCATTCCTTCCACATTTCAAAATAAACAAATGTCGGGCTCTTTGTTTACCTGAACTTTTTCAAATTAGCTACACTCAGTTCACGCTTTTTCTAACTTTCCTGCATGCTTCAATAAATTCTTTTGTTTCATCGACAGCTCGAATTTCCCGTGGCTCCATAATTTGCTGGATTTTTTCAACCATAGCATGTCCGATTCCTTCTCCTCGGTAGGATGGCATCACCGATATATGATGCACCGTGAAATGATTATCGCTCAGTTCCACTCCAATCAATCCGATAAAGTCATCTCCTTTTTTCCAAAGGTATAAATGGCAATCGGCATTCTCTTCATATTTTTGCATCGTCTGCTTTAATTTTTTTATTTCTTTCTCTCCTGGCATAAAAGAAAGCAATCCCATGGCAATTTTCTCACAAGATTTTTTGTACCTGATTAACATTCCGGCAAACCTCATTTCCAGTGTTCTGATCTCTTGAAGTGCTGTAGCCAACTTTCTTTCCCTCCAACGCATCCATTCATGCAATAACAACTTACAAATATCCTGCTTAAAGTTGGCAGAAGCTGTATTGCAAATGAATATATAATTTTCGAATAATAAATATTTGTAATTTATAAAGTTCCATGGCCTTAGAAGAAAAATTTCGGTGTAAAAAATCAACCAAAAGTAATGAAGTTTTTTTAATTGTCTATATATTACTAAAATTTCAGTAAATAATAAAGGGAACTTATACCTAATAAATTATACATATTGCTCGATAATAGCTAATTTTTTAAAATCTCAGATAAATTAACGTCAAATAAAAGCTTATCCGATAAAAAACAAAAATTCTTTTGCCAATGGCTAACAAAAATTATTGAAGAATACAGATCGAATAAAACATTTAATCCTTTTTTTGCTGAAGTTATTTCACTGCTTAAGTGAGAGATTTTCATCCGCAGAGCTGCTCTACTGTTGAATGGCTAAGAGCGAAGAAATTCAGAAAGAAATTTTATTGATGATTTATACTTCAACCAAATTCAAATTCCGTGTCCAATGAATGTTGCCATGCTACTATTAGAGGAGATTACGATTGAAAGGAATGGATATAAAATATGGATACGGTCGCTTATTTGAAAAGATTCAATGCTTATCCAGTGGAGGAATGCTACTTACAAGACCTAGCCCGGCTACAATCTTTGCATATGCAGAACGTCCCTTTTGAAAACCTGGATGTCATCCGGGAAGTTCCAATTTACTTGAATCTTGAATATATATATGAAAAAATCGTCACCCAGAAGAGAGGCGGTTATTGTTATGAAATCAATGGATTGTTTCACTGGCTGCTCCAAGAACTGGGGTTTGATGCTAAACTGATTTCCGCTACCGTCCAAAAGCCGGATGGTGACTGGTCGAAAGCGGATACCCATGCCGCAATCCTGGTAAATTTGGATGTGCCTTATCTTGTCGATGCAGGATTTGGGGATTCTACGATCAGCCCAATACCACTTGGCGGCGAACGGCATACCGACCATAGCGGCACCTACACCATTAAACAAGCTGATGATGAGTTTTATGACCTGGTCCGGGAAAATGATGGCGAAGAACGAACGCTTTATCGCTTTAGCCTGGAAGAAAAACAACTTGCCGATTTTCATGAAGGCTGTGTCTTTAATCAGGTTTCCAAAGATTCTCCTTTTACTCATGATGATCTGGTAACCAAAGCAACACTGGAAGGACGCGTCACTTTGTCTGACCATCAATTGACCCGTTCGGAAAATGGACAGAAAGAAAAAATACAACTTTCACCGGAAGAAAAACTAAAAGTGCTTAAAGAAGAATTTGGCATAGTTTTAAACGCTTAGACTCAAACCTTCAAATGAAAAGCCGGATTCGCTGGAAGGCTATCACCTTTTTCGAATCCGGCTTTTCATTATTTTTTCTGACTTTCCATTTTTCCATCTTCCACTGCATGCAAAAAAGATAGGATGTGTTTAAAATAGGCTTCCGTATCATCCCACATGGACAGCAAACTGCCTTTTTCACAAAAAGCTACCCGGGAAATCGGAATGCGCCTGCCCATTTCCTCGATATCCCCTTCATAAAGTGCATCATGGCGTCCTGCTAGCACCAAGGAAGGACTGGTTATTTCGTGAAGGTTTTCCCATCGATCCCAGTCTTTTAGCACGCCATTCACATCAAATTGTTGATCTCCCATCAATGTTTCCAATACATTTAAATTGATTCGCCTTTCTGTCCGAACTATAGGTTCCGGCTTGATATCCAATCTGCAGACATGCTCCTTGCCGTAGTATTCCCAGAACAGATTTTCATATTCCTCTCCTTCACTGTTGCCTGCCTCTTCTAAAGACTTCATTTGATCAACGACTGCTGCCGGCAATGCATCTCTTATTTCATTCGCACATTTTACAAATGATTGCGTACTTGGAGTGGTGTTAGAGATGATTAGCCCTTTTAAGGAATCTCCATATTTCAGTGCATACTCAATCGCCAGCATGCCACCCCATCCATGTCCATAAAGATAAAAATCTGAAAGCCCTAATCCTATACGCACTTCCTCCACTTCGTCACAAAAACGCTCTATGTCCCAAAGTTCAGGCTCATCCGGTTGATCGGAATAAAAAGAGCCCAATTGCTCATAAAAATAAATTTCAATTTCTTCAGGCGGCAAATGCTCCTGAAAAATTTCCATGTAATCATGCGACAATCCCGGCCCGCCATGCAGCAACAGTATCTTAATAGGACTTTCTCCAACTTTTCTGGTCCAGACATGGTAGCCATTATTCAATCTGATAATATTCGTTTGCCCTTCCATCTTTCCCCTCCTTAATAGACATCTTCTTCATTTAAATTATCTTATTATTCTGATAATTTAACAAGAACTATTTAAGAAAATCTATTTTGGATGCTCCAGCAGTCTTTGCTCAAAAAATAAAAAGGCTGCACAGCTGCTTGAATAAGAGCCTGCAAACCTTTTCAAATTCGTTTTAATCCCCTCGTTCATAAAGCGTTATGCTTTCAATGTAATTCACAAACCTTCTCAATTCTCTTGCTTGTTCCCGTGTGATATCTCCTGTTTCGTACATGCTATTTATCTCAGCTCTACTGGTATCCATCACGATCAGGCGCAGTTCTTCTTTTTGCAATTCGAATTGATCGTTGAACTGTGCTTCCGGACGTTTTAGACCGCTGATCATTTGATTATAGTCGGAAATAACCGAGTCGATAATTTCTTTATCATCCGAATTGTTTTTAAAGTCCTCCAGCTTCTTTACAGCAGCTTGCAGTGCTCCTAATTGAACTTCTTTGCCAATTTGCATATTGACTAAACGAGTTTCTTCATCTTTCAAAAATTGTCCTCTGAACCTTTTCCATGCCCTAATAAGTTTACCTTGTAAATGCAAAGTGAAAGAACGAATGTTTTTCCTGACTATTTCTTCCCGGCGTTCAAGAGATTTTTCAAATGCCTTATATACCTCATCATTCATGCCTTTTTTCCGGAATTCTTCAATATAGTCCCTCTCCGCATTCAAAGCCATCAACCTGATTTGTTTGGACTTTCTCCTGCGTTTTTTCGTTTTATTGGACGCAATTTCTTTTTCTGAATATGTCTGCTGAAGCCGGAATTTATATTCATCCATCAGTTCATAAGCCGCTATTTCGTTTTCTTCGTCCATTTCAGATTTGATTTTTTTTATGGAAGCCAGCAGAATACGCCTTCGGGCTTCTTCTGTATCCAAAAAGTCCGTTTGTTCGCCTTCTTCCAGCATGCCTCTACTCAGCAATGGCAGTAGTACTGTGGCAGCAATTAAAGTGAACAAAATCGTTCCAGCAGCTAAAAAAATAATTAATGAACGATTTGGAAAAGCTTCTTCATTTTCCAGAAAGAAAGGAATCGATAATACACCGACCATTGTAACGGTTCCGCGAACGCCTGTTAAACTGATAAATGAAATTGTTTTAAGACTGGGCTTTGGACTGTCTTTTATTTTCCCATAACGGTATTCATAAGTTTCAAATATATAGGCCCAAACAAAGCGAAGACCTAAAATAACAAGAGCTATTGCGATTACGTAGCCAAACAGCATCCATTCGTTGATATTCGGATTCTCCAGCACGCCACTCATTGAAGAAGGAATGCTTAATCCAAGCAGAAGAAAAACAATGCCGTTCAGTACGAATAGCATAATCGTCCAAATGTTTTCAGCAAGCATCTGTTCTTCCGCCACCAGGGTTTCAGTTCGCTCCCGGATCAACGAATGGACGATCCCGGCTACAACGACAGCAATAACTCCGGAAGCATGAAGCACATCTTCTGTAATGATGAAAATGATAAAAGGAGTCATGATATGGAGAAGTGATTGAAAAGTGACATCATTGATGCCTTGCCGGCGCAGAATAAAACGGATCCAAATGACAAACAGGCCTAAAACAATACCCAATATTGCTCCTGCCACAAATTTATAAGAAAAGTCCAATGCCGCTTCGGACAATGAAAAGTATCCTGTCACTACTGCGGCAACAGCGTAATTGAAAGCGACCAGTCCGGAAGCGTCATTGATCAACGATTCTCCCCGAACCAGATTCAGCACTTTTTGAGGGATATGAATGCGCTGGGCAATCCCATTGACTGCCACCGGATCAGTAGGTGATAAAATCGCAGCTAATGCAAAGGCCGCACTTAATGGAATATCGGCTATCATCCAATGAATAAAATAGCCACCAGCCACGGTTGTAATTAAAACAAGCAATACCGCATTTCCTAGTATCGGACCCCTCATTTTCCACAATTCATCTCTTGGAAAATGGCGGCCATCGTTGTATAAAAGCGGAGCGATAAAAAGCAGTAAAAACCATTCCGTTTCGATGTCAAACGTAATATCATCAAAGATAAAAACAATAATTATGCCTAATGCCACTTGAATTAAGGCTGTCGGGATAAATGGCGTATAGTGGCTAATAATATTGGAAATCAGCAAACAACTGATCAACAGCAATACCGTCATTAAGATATCCATATAGGCTCTCCGTTCTCCAGGGGGTTAAGTTGATATTCTTGTATACCCGGAAAAGCTCGGTTCACTGCATGCCTTTATTAATTTTTCTCTATTGCTTCCACTTTTGGGTTGATTTCTTCCAGCATCTTTTTTTCTTCATTCAGATTAGTCCGACGAATTTTTTTATCAATGAAAACATTCTTTTTATGCCATTTAAAGTAAGAGCTGTTTTCCGGATAGACTGTCACTCTTAAACGTGCGGACAAGCCATAATCGCTGTATTTCTCTTCAGGAATCTTTGTTGAAATTTGTAATTTTCCATTCGCATTTATGGTAATGAGTCCAGCCGCATACATAGAATCATGATTGCTGCACAACAAAACACCGTTATATGGATCCAACCGTTCAAGGTCTGAACTGTCTTTCCAAGGTTTTGCATAGCTTGCTTTTAATACAGGCTCCAAGTCCATCCCGCAAATAGGGCAAGATTTGTTCCATAATCGCGTAAGCCGTTTTCTGTGCTGCTGTTCCCCGCGCTGCATCTTTGTTTTCGCTTCCAAGATGGTTTCAGCAATCAATGGCACAAGCGGATTGTGTTCCGTTGTCCTAATCACTTCGATCGCTAATTCCAGCTGCTCTTCTTCCGGCATATATATATTCAACATACTGATGCCTTCCAGAAGTTTAATGGCAAGCTCTTCATTGCACGGGTACAAATAACCCGAGTTGCCGCTCCCATCCTCCTGAAATGCAGCGTATTTAATTGGCTGTAATTTTGAAAGCTCTTCAATCCGCTCGCCTATGCTTAAAGGCTGCTCCAATTCATGGTATTCCACAGAAACAAAATAATCCTTTTCTACGCTGCCGTTAACCACGTCCGTTGCAACCGGTTTATGTCCCAGCCGGCAGTTCTCTTTCGCTACGCTAAGAGCAACAATATAACCTTTTACATAATGGAAAATTCGATCGCCCTTTTTTATTTCTTGCATCCTTTTATAGGAATGTGGCACCATTCCGGACTTATCTTGCTGAGGGGCCCATAAAATTCCCATTCTTTTCTCTTCCTGATATGTTTCACCTTGCATGACTATAAAGCTATTCAATTAATTTCCCTCCTAAACAAATCAAAATTACGGTTTTACCTTTCCCTTGCTTTAATCATAGCGTAAAAATGCACCACCTGTTTAAAAGTTTGCCCGGATTTTTAGCAATACGCCTCGAAAACACAAAAAAGCGTGCACCTTTTGCAAGATACACACTTTAAATGGAACATTATTTAATTCCTGAACTGATAACACTTCGGACAAAGTATCGGTTGGCGGCTACAAAGATGATCAAAGCCGGCAAAGTGGCGACTACTGTTGCGGCCATCATTCGGCCGGGATTAACGAAGTTTGCTCCTTGAACAAGGTTCGCCACTCCTACTGTAACAGTTTTCATTTCGTCGGCACTGGTGACGACAGATGGCCATAGAAAGTCATTGTAAATCGTCAAAAAGGTCAAAACAGCTAAAGTGGCAACAACTGGCCGGATGGCCGGAAAGATGACAAAACGCAAGATCTGCCAAAGTGAAGCTCCGTCAATAACGGCCGCTTCTTCCAAATCTCTGGGAAACCCTCTTAAAAAACTATAAATCAGAAAGACTCCCATTGTGTTTGCTGAATAAATTAAAGTCAGCGGCGCAAACGTATTGATCAAATTCAATTCCCGGAATATATAAAACATCGGAAACAGCGTAACGATTCCCGGTATCGTCAATGCCACTACTACCATGGTGAAAAAGAACTTTTTCCCAGGAAGATTCAATCGTGCTAAAGCATAGGCAGCCAGCACATCGACGAATACAACCAAAGCGGTTCCAAAAATGGTCACGAATCCTGTATTTAACAGCCATCTTATGACCGGTACACCAGCAGCGACTCCAAAAATGCTGCCATAATTCTCCAAAGTCCATAACCTTGGCAACAATGCGGAAGAAGACATCGCTTCCCCTAAGGTCTTAAAGGAAGTGAACAGCATAAATATCAGAGGCAACAGAAACAAAAAAGCGAGTATAGTAGCAAAGATAAGAATGATAGCATTTTTACCTTTTGATCTCTTCATAGTTCTACCCCCTTATCCTTTCCGTAAAGTGTAAACATATTGAATGGCGACGATCAGAACCATTACGAGTCCCATGAGCATCGACATGGCTGACGCCATCCCCAAATTATTCTGGTTGAAAACCATTTGCTGGATGACCATGATTAAAGTGGTCGTGCTTTGTGCCGGGCCTCCTGCTGTTATCAGCAAGGTCTGCCCATATAAATTAAATGAAGCGATCACTGTAATAATCGTCAGGAAGATGAATACTCCTTTAATAGAAGGGAAGGTTATATTGCTGAATTTTTCCCACCAGTTCGCGCCATCGAGGCTTGCTGCTTCATAAAGGTTTCGATCCACTTCATCCAATGCATTGATAAAAAGGATCATATTGAATCCGATCGTCCACCATACAGTTGCGATTAAAATGGCGATCCAGGCCAATGGCTGGTCATTTAACCAATTGGGCGTACCTAGACCGAAAGTGTTGAATACATTGTTTACGTAACCTCCATTTCCGGTAAACAGCCATTTGAAAATGGCAGAAACAGCTGTTACGGAAACAGCATAGGAAATAAAGAAGATGGTCCGGTAGAAAACCTTGAATTTATCCGGGATGCTATCAATCAATAAGGCAAGTGCTAAAGAGATGATCACTAACGGAATTACACTGATCGCTACAAAATACAAGGTGTTTTTTAACCCATTATAAAATGCATTGCTATACACATTGCCAGGAGTCAATATGGACACATAATTTTCTAGCCCGACAAATCCGCCATTGCCTCCGAAAATGGACCATTGATGAAGGCTGATATAAATGCCATAAACAAAAGGGACCACTAAAAACAACATAAAACAGATTAAAAACGGCAAAAACAAAATGATGGACCAAGTTCTTGATATGCGCATAGTTTCATTTACACCTCCGATATTTAAATAGAACGGCATTCCATTGTATTTAGAATGAAATGCCGCCCAACTATTATTAAAACTATTTATTGAGGTGCCGTTTCTGCAATCTGTTTCGCTTGTTCTGTAGCTTTTTCCAATTCACTCATCAATTTTTCTTTTGTCAATCCTTCTTCACCGACCACATGCGGGTAAACATTCTCTACCGCATAACGTACTTGCTCACGGTATTGATAAAGTTTCGGCGCACCTTGGAATGAATCGAATTGTTTGGTGTTTTGGGCAGCCAGCGGATATTTCTCAGGATCCGCTTCTACTAATTCCATAGTGGGCATATGTGTAGGCGCTTGTCCGCTATCCGCCCAATTGATCAAGTTTTCAGGAGTATACATGTATTTAAGGAATTCGGAAATTCCAGCCATACGTTCTTCATCCGTCACAGATGCCGGCATTGCAATCGTATGTCCACCGCCGTAAACACCCGGCTGTTGACCGATTACAGGAGCTGAAGCGATTCCCAAGTCATCGCCGTACGCTTCCTTAACCGCTTGGTAATACCAAGGACCCGTTAAAGCAGTGGCTGTTTGGACTGCACTGCTTCCTTCATCGACCTGCTTCATGAATGCCTGGAACTCCCCGTCCAGCCCTAAGCCTTTAGGAGAGATATTGTCTTTATAGATCATGTCGTGGTAGATCATCAAGGCATCCGCTAACTCTTCCTGCGCGAAGTTCACATAATTGTCTTCAATCATGGTGACTCCATTTTGAGCAGCGACTGTCATGATGAACCATTCGCCAAGACCGGCACTTGGAATTCCAGTTGCGAAGAGGTTTGGATCCTGTTGTTGAAGGGTCTTGGTTAAATTAGCAAAATCCTCGTAAGTTTGAGGAGCTTCAGGAGACAATTTTTTGTTATAGAACATTGTCATAGGGTGAATGTCTAGGGGTACTGCAAAGACGCCATCATCAAACGTAACTTGTTCTTTAGCAACAGGATGGAAATCATCCGGACTGATCCCGGCAGTTTCCATGACGCCGCTGATATCCTGGATCATGCCATCTTGCCGATAAGTATCAAGATTGTCTGTGTGGATTAAAACCAAATCGTAATTACCCGTTTTAAATTTCGTATAATGGTCTTTTTCCTGTGATTCTTTGATCACGTACTTATCCTGTGATTCGTTAAAGCCAGTGGTGATTTTTTTCATGTAATCCCCATCACCGCCGGTAAATCCGTTAATGAAAGTCAATTCAATTTTTCCATCGGCAGTTTCACCGCTGCCAGAACCCCCGCCACAGCCTGCTAATATCAAAGCTGCAATCAGTACTAGCAAGAACGAAATCTTTTTCATCAATGAAGCCCCCTTTTTAATATGTCAGCATTTGCAATAAAATATGAATTTAACGTCTTCACCTCCTATAAAACTGAAATTTCGGAAAATTAAAAGCGTTTTTTTAATATTATAATACTTCGAGCTACAAAGCAAATTGATTAATAAAACATGTATCTTCTGCACTAATTCCTCCTTCATGGATTTTTTAAACTTAATTTTCAGAAACCGGTGTTCCTCACTTTTTCAATGGGCCGTTACTCTGTATTTAATGTCCTTGATTCATTTGTTCGGCGCATAAAAGCTAAAGTCAGTTCCTGCAAGCCAAAAAAAAGCCATATCCTTAAAAGGGATATGGCTCTGAAACTTATTTTTATTAGAAATTTTAGAACAGGACTTTTTATTTACTCAATAGCTTTTTCTTCTACTGGAACATCGATATGCTTGAATGCCGCCATTTCAAATAAACCGGAATCTGTAATTTTCAAGTGAGGAATAACCGGCAAAGATAAAAATGACAATGTGAGAAAGGCATTAAAATGAGTCGGTGCACCAATTTTTGAAAGGCCGTCATCCACTTGCTTTAACTGTTGATAGACTTTTTCATAGGATTCTTCAGACATCAGCCCTGCTACCGGAAGCGGAAGTTCCACCAACACTTTTCCATTTTCCGCTATTGCCAATCCTCCTTCCATTCTCTTAAGCGCGTCAATAGCACATAAAATATCCTCATCATTGGTTCCTACAGAAATAACATTATGCGAATCATGTGCTACGGTAGTCGCAATGGCTCCCCTTTTCAGTCCAAGCCCTTTGACGATTCCAAGGCCTATATTTCCGGTTGCCCGATGCCGTTCAACCACTGCTATCTTAAGCAAATCTTTTTCTATGCTTGGAAAGAAATAACCATCTTCCGCTTCTACTTCTTCGATTAAATGCTCCGTGATAAGACTGTTCGGGTTGATTCCGATAATATTGGCTTTTAAACTTTTTCCCAAATCAATCTGCAGATCCTTTACGTTTATTTTACTGACATTCATCGTTTTTCGAACTTTATCAGTCGCTGTGCCTGATACCGCGGGTCCCGCATAACGGCTATCTTTCGCTGCGAGTTTACCATTTTTATAAACTTCAAAAATCGTGAATTCTTCCAGACTGTCCAGAAGGATAAAATCTGCATCAAATCCTGGTGCTATTGCACCTTTTGTATGCAGCCCGTAGCACTGGGCAGCATTAAGACTTGCCATCGAAATGGCAGTAATCGGATGAATGCCATGCCGGATAGCAGTCCTGACGTTAAAATCGATGCTTCCTTCTTCGATTAAATCATCCAAGTGTTTGTCATCCGTACAAAAAAGGCAGCGGTGAGCATTGTTCTCATTAACTGCTTCCAGCAAGGCCGACAAATTTTTGGCTACAGAACCTTCTCTTAACATGACATACATGCCTCGCTGCAGCCGCTGCAGCGCTTCTTCTTTGGTGACGCATTCATGGTCTGTCAATATACCGGCAGTGCGATAGACATTAATATCATTCTCTTTTAACCCTGACGCATGGCCGTCTATTTGCCGGCTAAGCAATAGCTTATCCAGCATTCCGTCGGTTCCATTCAAAACGGAAGGGAAATCCATCACTTCTGCTATTCCCAAAACCCGCTCACGGCCGATAAACTTCTGCAAATCAACTGAAGTCAGTGTAGCGCCTGAATTTTCAAAAGAAGTAGCCGGTACACTGGACGGAAGCATGATGAGAACATCAAGCAAGGCAGATTTGGAATCGCTTAACATAAATTCAATGCCATCGGATCCACTGACATTCGCAATTTCGTGCGGATCGGTAATGACGGTTGTCACTCCATGGGGCAGCACTACCTGAGAAAATTGATGGGGAGTCACCATGGATGATTCTATATGGACATGGGCATCAATCAAGCCTGGGCAAATATACCGGCCGGCAGCATCAATTTCCCTTTTGCCTTCGTATTCCCCGATCTCAACTATCACTCCGTCCGTAATGGCGATATCTCCCTAGGTCAGTTCTTTCGTAAAGACATTCACGATTTTTGCATTGCGAATCACTAGTTCTGCTGGGTGTTGTTTATTTGCTGAGAAAATTCTCTTTTTCAATTGTTCTCGATCCATAAATTCTTCTTCCTCCTTATTTTGCCTGAAACGTCATGTGGAAAAGAAATTTCCATTCAGCGCATCAATATACCGTTGAGCCGACTTTCGCACTTTTTCGTTTGCATTTTCCTCCATGATCCGGTGGAAAGCATCATAAACCCGAGTGTATCTGATTTCGCTCAAATAATCTGCCATCCTTAGGACTGTTGATGCCGGTAATGGAATGAAATTAGGATAGCTGTACATAAAAGTGGCCCAATTGCCGTCCGGCGTCACCCGCACAATATCTCCTGTAAATAATATGCCTTTTCGGCATTCGAGCACAGCTGCTCCTTTAAAATGCCCGCCAAGTCTATGCAGGATTAAACCTTCATGCAGTTCAATCGACCGTCCTGACCAAAAAATGATTTTTTTACTTTGACGGGGCACCCACTGCCTGTCATCTTCATGGATGTAAATATTGACATTGAACGCATCAGCCCATTCCACTTGGCTTGCATAATAATGTGGATGAGATAAAGCGATCGCATCGATACCTCCCAGCTCCTTTATTTCCTTCATAGTGGTTGGATCAATATAAGTAATACAATCCCATAGAAGATTAAACCCTTTCTCTCGTACTAGATAAGCTGTCTGTCCAATAGCAAAACCGGGTTTCGTAACAATGCTGTAGACCTCTTCTTCATCTTTCACAATCCAATTCTTATAAGGGGCCTCTTTCATCATTCTGTCCAGAGTTGTCCAGCTTTGGCCGGAAGGGTTAATGTATTGCCGTGCTTCGTTGCAGATTTTGCACTCGTTCGGTGGAACAGCACAACTCCCGTATTGCACTCCACAAGTTTCACAAATGTATCTATGCACGAATATCCCTCTTTTCACGTTCCTGCAGTTCTGGTGGAATAAGTATAATGCAATATTCAGGTAATTTATATCCTCTTTTAAAAAGCTGGCACATTAAATAAAGCGGATTCAATTAACGAATCCGCTTTTACCTGTATTTAGACAGTTTGCAATTTCTTTTTGATGAATTTTATTAGCTGCTGCAATTCGTCTGCAGAAGGGCGGCCATAAGGATTGGTCTGCCTTTGCTGAAAAAGCAATTTTCTTTTTCATTTATTAAAAAGTATGCCGGTTCACCATATGTCCCTGTATCCTCGTATGGAGCATTTTCGTCATGCGAATAAACGTCATATTGATTTAAAAATGCTTGGTCTTCATCTGCTAATACCGGAAAAGATAACTGAAGTTCATTTGACATTTGCTTCAAGTCTGCTAAATTATCAGTCGCAATAGTAATCAAGTGAATATTTTCTTCTGCAAAAAATGGTTTATTGTTTTCCAGATCTTTAAGTGCTTTAATGCATGCAGAGCACCAGGAGCCCCTAAAAAACACGATGAGATGCCACCCTTTTTCTGTTGTTTTCTGAATGAGCAAATCGTTGAATGAGGTTTATAATCCGTGATTAGCGGAATAATACTTCTTAAGACAGAAAATGAAAGCAGGTAGAATCACATGGCCATGGAAATCGAAACTTTACCATCAACACAGTCCAGAGTTGCCCAGCATACCCCCGATGTTATTAACGAAGAAATTGAACGTCAGATTGAAGCCAACGTAAATTACTTTAAAAGGCAAGACAGAGAAACCATTCAAAGCCGTATTCTTGAATTGGAAAAGGAATGGGATGCAGAGCGCTTAATAGAAGTTAATTTAGCCTCCATTGCATTAGCCTCTTCTATTCTCGGCATAATATCCCATAAGAACTGGATGTACTTGAGTGGAGCTGCGAGCCTAATCATGGTGCAGCAGGCTGTACAAGGATGGTGTCCTCCTTTGCCGCTGATCCGAAAGTTGGGGGCAAGAACAGTGAATGAAATCAATCTGGAAAAACAGGCGCTTAAAAATCTGCTGGATGAAATGCACTAAGTTTAAAAAAGAGAATGCCTTTTAAAAGGCATTCTCTTTTCAGGCTGTCGAGAAACTCTCGATAACCCTTTCTCATTTCGCTCCAGGACGGACGCTTTTCGCGGGGTGCGGCCTAAGCCTCCTCGCTCGCTGGCGAAAACCTTGTGCTCCTGCATCGCTTCGCTGCTTCGTCGCAAAGACTTAGCCTCGCAAGCTTCAGCTAATGTCTTCGCAGCTGGTTGGCGGAATATCGGTTAAGGAGGGATCACTAATAGAAACTTTAACTTCCTTAACAAGCTGAAAAGAGAATGCCCATTACAAGGCATTCTCTTTTCTTATTCTTATAAATTTCCATCATTCGGTTTATTGTCTTCTGCTTGGGCTTTCGCTTCAAATTTATCTAACTGGCGTTTGGCAAAATCACGTCCACCGATACCGAACGAGATGGCGAAGGCTACAGCCAGGCCGGCAATGATAAACAGGAATGCCAAATTGACAATGCTTGTCGCAAAATTCAATTGGTCAAGCGTCATAAATACTGCAATGATGATAATTGCATATTTTACTATGGCGCCGTACATGCGATTACCGGATGCACGCTGAATGTAGTTGCCAAGCAAATTAGCACCAATTATGCCGAGTCCTAAAATAATGAGCCCACTCAAGACAAGTGGCAAGTAGCTAATGATGGAAGAACCGATATTGTTTAGCACTTCCAGCTGTAATACGTTCAACGCTTCAACCGTGAAGAAAACGATGATTAATACTTGAACAATTTTGCCGATGATAGTAGCTAAATCAAACGTTGGCATATTCGGTCTGGAACCTGAGTTCAAAGACTGGGAGATGTTATCGAGCCCGGTGCCTTTCAATAGGCTAGTCAACAAGTCGCCGATAAATCTTCCGATGGCCACCCCGACCAGAATCAGGATGATTGCAACAAAGATGTTCGGAATCATATTCAAAACTTGGTTAAGCATATCGGAAACCGGACGTGAAATCGAATCGATGTTCAAAGTCTCCAGTGCCACTGTAATGATCGGGATCAATACAAGGACGAAGACAACATTTGCCAGGACATTGGCTAATGTGTTCTTATTGCTAGCTGACATTTTTTCAGGTGTCCCTGTTTTGTTCGTCAATTTGTTGAACCATTTGTCGATATTGATCGTGGTCAGAATGGTAGCAACCAGGTTCTTAACGAATTTAGCGACGAAATAACCAAGGATGAGGATGATTGCTGCCATCAACAAGTTTGGTATAAAGGCTAATAATTTATCCATCATGTTGGTAATCGGTGCTGCCACTGCTCTCATATTCAATTGCTCAAATACACTTGGCAAGAACAGGATAAAAATCAAGTAGTATAAAATTTTGCCGATCGAGTCCAGTTTGCTGCTCGCATCTTCCTGCGTCTTTGCCATATGGCCTCTGACCATCGCATTGGGTGCTCCAGCCTTTTTAAGTCCTTTCGTAAAAATTGCACGGACAATCGTAGCAACGAGCCAGGCGACCAATAACAGCAAGATGGCGCCGATGACATTGGGCAGGAAATTCACGATTGTGGTTCCCATGTCCCGAAATGCCCCAGTAAATTGATTCATAATCTTCTCCCTCCATTTTGTCAATTTTTAATACAATTTATAAATGATTGCTACTTCCATATTCCCCGTATCTTTCCATTTAAACAATAAATATTTTCTATTTGAAAAAATTTCTGATATAACTTTTGTATAATTTTCTTTACCCTTTCTCCGAAATTTCTAACAACTTTATTCAAAAAAACAGCAGCTGAAATGTATTTTCAGCCGCTGGAATACTTTTTAATGATTTTTACGGAGATGAGAGGATTCGAACCCCCGCAGCGCTTGCACGCCCTAACTGATTTCGAGTCAGCCCCCTTCAGCCTCTTGGGTACATCTCCAGGATGTCCTAATGGTTTTAGTTCTATTGACAACTTTATAAACCATCAAATATCTGCTGAATAGCTCTTTGTTTTATAAAACCGACACAAAAAGAGGCAACCCAAATTGCCGCTTTTTGTGTCGCAATGCTACAAGCTTTATTTTTTCATTTTTTCCAACTGCTTCATCACTGCCGGAATCAGCGGATCGTCAACCGGCAATCCCGAAACTTGCCGGAATGCATCTGCGTACCCTTTGTCATTGACCAATTTCTGCAATTCACGCGCTTCATCGTCTTCATCATTTTCATAAAGCAGAACGGCAGCGATTACAGTGGCCAAGTTGACCGGCTCTTTTCCGGTCAGTTGCAGATAAAGGCCTGCAGGACGTACCAGACGGTCATTATTACCTAATTTCCGGATGGGACTTCTTCCAACACGTGTAACGAAATCTGAAACATATGGATTTCGGAACCGGCCGATGATTTTCCGGATATATTCTTCATGCTGGACTCTGTCGAAAAGATGCAGTTGAATCAGTACTTCACCCGTTTCTATAAGCGCCCCTTGGAGAATACGTTCAATTTCTTCATCATCCATGGCTTCATTGATTGTTTGATAGCCTTTATAACGCCCTAAATATGCAGGTACCGTATGCCCTGTGTTGACTGTAAAAAGCTTGCGCTCAATATAAGGGCCTAAATTATCCACATAGGTAATGCCTTTTACGGGCGGACGTTGTCCTTTGACTGCCGGCTCTTCAACAACCCATTCATAGTATGGTTCTACAGCTACTCCAAGCAGATCGCCACTGCGCTGATCCGGGACTATCCGGTCTACCGCAGCATTAGGAAAGCCGATCAGTTCATCTGCCATATTTCTTTCTTCTTCGGATAAATGCTTGTAGACATGCTCTTTTAATAAAGAACTGCCATTGATCATATTTTCACAGGCGATGACATTCAATGGCTCCGGGCGGTTCTGAAATCTTCTTTTCAGCCCTTCGGCCAGCAGCCCTGAAATCGCAGGCAACACATTCGGCCCTACTGCTGCAGTTACAAGATCCGCTCTGCTCAGGAATTCAACGGCTTCTTCAGCATTCGTCATGCTATTGATCCCCAGGACGTTAGTGACCCGTATCACTTCTTTTTCCGTTGCAGATAAAGTGACTTCATATTCCTTCTTTTCGTTAATTGCATTAATGACGGAGTCGTTAACATCGAGAAAAAGCGTACTGTATCCTGATTGGCTGAGGAGCAGGCCGATGAACCCCCTACCAATATTCCCTGCACCGAAATGAACTGCCTGCATTTACCCCACCTCGCTAAAGAGTTCCAGAATTTCATCTTCTGACCGGGCATTCAAGATTTTATCGATGTTTTCTTCTTCTGAACACACAATTGCGATATTTGAAAGAATCTCTAAATGTTCGTTTCCTTTGCCGGCAATCCCTATGAAAATCTTAGCTAGATTGCCGTCTCCAAAGTCCACTCCATCGGGGACCGTCACCACACAAATTCCCGTTTCAAAGACATTTTTTTTGGCATCTTCCGTACCATGCGGAATGGCCAGGTAATTCCCCATATATGTGGAAGCCATTTCTTCCCGCTCAAACATCTTCTCGACATATCCTGCATCGACATACCCCTGCCTTACGAGGATTTCCCCCGTATAACGAATAGCTTCTTCTTTTCCGGTCAAAGGTACATTCAGTTTGATGTTTTCTCTGCTCAATACTTCCTTTGCCATTCAAATCACTCCCACTGGATATTTTCTTTTAGGTTGCTGCTACTCGTTTTTCAATCTTCTCGCCAGCTTATCGTATTCAGGGCTGTTCATGAAATTCTCTACAGAGATATGTTCAGCATTTGGCAATTTCGCTTTTGCGCGGTCCGTTAAATCTTTATGCGTAACCACTATATCGGCATCTTCAGGAAGCTGGTTGATGGCGGTATTGGAAACCGGTATATCGATTTTTTCCTTTTTAAACTTGTTTCTTAGAAGAGAAGCACCCATTGCACTTGAACCCATTCCTGCGTCACAAGCAAACACGACTTTTTTGATCTCTTCCGTATTTTTCAACGGAGCCGCATTGACCGGCTGCGTATTATCAGCTTCCACCCGGTCGCCTGCAGTCATTCCCACTACTTCCTTCGCAGGTTTTGGTGTCAAATAGCCAGTCGCGTCGCTTTTTTTGCCTTTCATTTCTTCCATTCTTCCCGCTGCCGAAGCTAAATCTTCATCTTCCACTTTGCTCGTTTTCAATACGACAGATGCAACGGCAAACGATACCGCTGCCGCTACGATCACTCCGGAAATGACGCCCAGGTAATTTCCTTGTGGCGTCAAGGCAAGCAAGGCAAAAATACTGCCGGGCGACGGTGTTGCCGGCAACCCCGCATTGAACACTGTAAATGTGAACACGCCGCTCATCCCGCCCGCAATGACAGCTAACAGCAAAATGGGTTTCATTAAGACATAAGGGAAGTAAATTTCATGGATCCCACCTAAGAATTGAATGATTGCAGCTCCGGGCGCGGACGCTTTTGAAATCCCTTTGCCGAATACCGAAAAGGCCAATAGCACACCGAGCCCTGGACCTGGATTTGTCTCAAGCAGGAACAGGATGGATTTACCAGCATCTGCCGCCTGTTCCACACCCAATGGACTTAGAATTCCGTGGTTAATGGCATTGTTCAAGAACAGGATTTTCGCCGGTTCAATGATGATGCTCGCAAGCGGCAACAAACCCATATCAACTATCACTTCAACGCCATTGGCCAATGTATTCGTCAACGTATTAACGATTGGCCCAACGAAGAAAACGGCGATCCCCGCCAGGAATGCCCCTAAAATACCGGCGGAAAAGTTATTATAGAGCATTTCAAAACCGACTCTGATTCTATGCTGGAACCAGCCGTCTATCAGTTTCATCGCAAACCCTGCAAGCGGACCCATGATCATGGCTCCAAGGAACATCGGAATTTCAGCTCCGACAATAACCCCCATCGTTGCAATGGCACCAAGAACACCGCCGCGGAAATCATAGACGAGCCGGCCCCCTGTGAAGCCGATCAGCAAAGGCAATAAATAGGTGATCATCGGGCCAACCAGTGAACCCAAAGTTTCATTCGGGAACCAGCCATCCGGTATGAACAAAGCAGTAATAAGACCCCAAGCAATAAAGGCACCGATATTTGGCATGATCATTCCACTCAAATAACTTCCGAAGCGCTGGATTCGCGCACGGACGCTTGCATCAGCCATGTTTATCCCTCTCTTCTTGAATATTATCAATGCAGTCATTTTGTTCAGCAAAACACCAAAGGCACGTCATCTCGCATGGAAATATTGCTGATTGGGCTTGTTCTTTTTTCCTTCGTTATCTTTAGATTAAACGCATAGAAAAATGAAAGCGCTGGACTTGCAGTCCGGAACAACACCTCAATTCTTTAAAGGATAGAGTAATATAGGAAGTACGAATTCATTTAAATAGTAGCATATTCCTATCAGATAGGATAGAAAATAGCTGAATTTTCAGACTCTAGAAAGCAGAGTTTGAGACATCCACTCAAGTGAATGGAATATGCCATTATTCGCACCTAGTTTTATGTTCCCCCAGACCTCTCCATAAAAACTTCTAATTGTGCAGAAACCGGCCAGGTGCTGGGAGCAAGAGGCTTCGAAATAAAAATAGAGCAGATGAGCAGAATTGGCAAAAAGAAATAGCCCCTTGCATCCTGTAAATGCAAAGGACTATTTCTCCATACTTTAACTCCAAATATTTAATTGAGCGCTTGTTTGGCCACTGGTACTTTTCTTTTCCGGAACCACGCGATGACAATTGCCGCAATCAGCGTGAACCCTAAATATCCCATTACCGGATAAACAGTCCCGACCAGCGTTACAAATCCGACAAAGCTGGAAGCGAATGCCACTGTACCAAACGCGATGACCGACACATTAAATTTCGGACTTTCAGGTTTGACAATTCGTGCTGTAAAAGCATAAAGCATCCCGACAGCCGTATTATAGATCATGCCAAGCAAAATGACCGACATCAATGCTCCCGCCAGTGGGCTGATATTATTGGCCAGCACCAGCATTGGCATCGGCACCGCCGCAATTTCTTTCAGCTGAGTCAGCATTGATACATTGATAAGCAAGATCAGCAAACCAAGCCCCAATCCACCCATGATCCCACCCCATGCAGCCACTTTCTCATCTTTGATCGTCCCGCCCATTACTGTCATCATCGCAGCGCCTGCTGCCAGATTATAAGAGACATAAAGGACGGCGCCTAACAGCCAATGGGGAGCGGCTTGACTGTTTGCAGCCGTGGCTGTTGCAGCTTCAATTTCCGCTGCCGACATTTCGAAATTGAATAGAGAATAAGCGGTTATGATGATGACGATAACCAGCAATGCCGGCGTAAAGGCGCTGATCAGCGCAATCACTTTCTGGACACTTAGCATAACAGAAGCGATTACTAGAACGGCCATCAGCACATTCCCGACCGATCCGGGAATGCCGAATTGCTGTTCGAAAATGGCACCGGATCCTGAAAACATGACGACCGTCACGCCGAACAAGAAAAATGTAATGGCAACGTCAACAACCGGACCCAAATACTTGCCACAAATATGATGAATGGCATGCTGGTGGGATTTTGTCTGAAGGCGGCTGCCAAGCTGCGTCAGATTCATCCCAAGAAAAGCGAATAAAGCCATAGCGACAAATGAGCCGATCACTCCAAAAATTCCGAAACTCGTAAAGAATTGCAGAACTTCCTGTCCGGAAGCGAACCCCGCACCAACGATTACACCAATAAAAGCACCGCCAATTTGAAAACTTTTTCTCATATTCTTTCCCCCGTTTGATCAAATGTATTTTATTGTCCGGTGCCGGCTGCTGTTGGCTGTGATTTGAAGATCATTTCTTCAACGGTGAACTTGTCCATGGCTTTTTGATTGATTGCGTAGCCAATTCCATAATCCTTTGGAACGGTGATGAAACCATTTTCCACAACCACTTCCGGAGAAATGACGTCTTCTTCCCAGTAGCGCGACGAACCGGCAGTGTCTCCCGGAAGGATGAAGTTCGGCAAAGTCGTAAGAGCGATATTATGCGCACGGCCGATTCCGGATTCAAGCATCCCGCCGCACCAAACAGGAATCCCTTGCTCCATGCAATAATCATGGATTTTTTTCGCTTCCGTCATTCCTCCGACACGGCCGATTTTGATATTGATGATTTTGGTGCTTCCGAGCTCCACCGCTTTCCGGGTATCTTCTAATGAATGAATGCTTTCGTCCAGGCAAATTGGTGTAGCAAGTTCCGGCTGCAATTTAGAGTGGTCGATAATATCGTCCGAAGCCAGCGGCTGTTCGATCATCGTCAAATTGAATTCATCCAATTGCTTCAGCAAATCGATATCTTTCAGCCGATAAGCGGAGTTGGCATCCGCCATCATCGGCACATTCGGAAACTTGGCGCGCAGCTCCCGCATCACATTGACATCATAGCCCGGCTTGATTTTCACTTTGATCCGTTTATAGCCTTCCTCCACAAACCCGGCAACCGTTTCGATTAAGTCATTGACATCTTCATGGATTCCAATGCTGATGCCGACTTCGATTTTGCCGCGTGTGCCGCCAAGCGCTTCAGCAAGGGTTATTTTATTGCGCTTTGCATAAAGGTCCCATATGGCTCCTTCGACTGTCGATTTCGCCATATTGTTCTTGCGGAGATGGCTGAATAGTTCATTGACTTCTTCAGGATGATTGATTTCATTTTCCAGAACGATCGGCACTAAAAAATCCCTGATTATATGCACATTGGTTTCAAGCGTTTCCTCATTGTACCAAGGAGAATGGAATGCAACCGATTCTCCCCAGCCGGAGTTGCCGAGTTCATCTTTTGCTTCTAACAACAGGAAATCCTTCTCCTGGAATGTCCCGAAACTTGTCGTAAATGGTTTTTTCATCATCATCTTCATCTTCCGGATCCTAATTTCTGTAATTTTCACTGCCCATCGCCTCTTTCTATTGGTTGTAGCGGAATCGAGTCTGCTGGAACGAATTGATAATAATGGACGCTTTCCTCAGCCTTTCGGACACCGGTGACTGCGAACCCGGCTGCGAATAACTGCTGGAACACCGAGCGGATCTTCATGCGCCAGTCCATCGCCAGTTCAGGATCTAGTTTTTTAATCTTCTGGAACTCCTGCGGTACCGGCACTTCAATGCCTTCCGCTTGAACCGGAAGCTCATTGCCGTCATAATCTAGCACTGGAAAGCCATCGGCGGCCCGGCTGATTCGAAATGGTTGACTGTATTCTGCGATTTCAGGAATCCAGCCGACTTCTACACGATGGCTTGAAATCCACCATTCAATCTGCAGCCGATCCGTCGGCAGCCCCCGGTTCAAGCCATCATCCATTTCGCCATAGCAATTTTCAATATAGGTGGTGCTGATGCCGAATAATTTGGAAGTATTGAGATGCGCATTGCGGCTTTCCAATGGATCAAATGTCCACGTAATCAGATCATAGCCGATTTGCTGCGCGATTTTCCGCTGTTCCAATTTCAGCTGTTTGCCGATGCCCATCGATTGATACGCCGGATGGATGCCCATCATATGAGAACATAGATAGGCTTTGCCGTCTTTAAATCCTGCGAAACCGTAGCAATAGCCGACCAGCTTTTCACCGTCAAAAGCCCCCACCAGAACCCCGCCATTTTTAGATGCGGTAAATGTCTGATGCGTCGGAACTGGTGACATATCCCAAACTTCCCGCTCAAGCTGCTGGATCATGCGCATATCCGCATTGGTTTCGAGCCTGCGTATTATGATTCTATTTTTCATGCTTGTCACTTCCCTCGTTCCAAATGTTCAAAAGTGCGCTGGACTGTGCGCGCTAGGATTTCAATGCCGACTATCAAACTCTCCTGATTAAATGTCATTGCCGGGTGATGAAGGCCGGGAGCCAAATCACAGCCAAGTCCGAGCATTGTCGCTTTGACCGAAGGTCGTTTCAGTGTATAAAAATGAAAATCTTCTCCTCCTGGAGTGACAATTGGCGGCACGAGAGACTCTTCCCCTAGAGTTTCAGTTATGGCTTGTGCCATAATTTCAACAGCCATGTCATCCACTTCAGCCGCTGCAATTTCTGCCACCACTTCATAAGGGATTTTCACACCTGCCATTTCTGCTACAGATTTCATGGCTTTAGTGACTTGGGCAAATAATTTATCCATGACGCCATTGGTCTGTGCGCGCATATCAATGCTGAAAATTGCATTTCCAGGGATAATATTCGCCGATTCCCCACCTGCCTGAAACATCGTCAATTTTGCAGAATGCGGGACCATTGGATTGATATGGATGGAATGGATGGCCTGTACGAGCAGCGCCATCACTTCAATGGCATTTTGTCCTTCATGCGGCCGTGCACCGTGAGCATCCGTCCCTCGAATCGACCCTTTGATCATTTTTGCGGAACCATGCATAATGGCGGGAGAAGCGAAGCCATGGCCAATTTCTTGAATTGGACGAAGATGGACACCGTATAAAAAATCGATATCGTCGACAATTCCTTTATCGACGAATGATAATGCACCAGTGCCTTTTTCTTCTGCTGGCTGGAAAATCACTTTTAAACGGCCTTGAGCCGGTATACCGATTTTTTTCAAGGTAAGAAGCGCTCCGACAGCGAGTGTCATATGTGCATCGTGGCCACAGGAATGATTTGCCTGATATTTGCCATTCACTTCCTGCCACAAAGCATCGATGTCGGTGCGGAGTCCGATGCACGGTTCGCCGCTGCCTACTGTGACAACCAATCCGGTAGAATCATCGAAAGTCTGTACTTCGAATCCTTCTCGCTCCAGCAGATTTTCCAAGTAGTTGGTGGTCTCCACTTCTTGCCAGCTGATTTCAGGATGTGTATGCAAATGCCGAAATACTTCTTCAGCCACTGGCTTAATTTCTTCTAAAACTTCTTTCATAGACGATCTTCTCCTTCCATAAATAAGAAATCGCTGTCTAAAGACCGATAATCCTCTTGCCGTTTCCGGAACTTTCCTTTAACCTTTACCACGACACCAGCCACTACCGCATTCAGGAAAGAAAATAAGGCCGCTGTTGCATCAAGCGTCGATTTGTTCGGTGAATAAATTGGCAAAAGCACATCACTATGCTCCTGGATCGGCGCCAGCGGGGAATCTGTCACCCCAATGATGAAAACTCCTTTACGCCTTGCCAATTCCGCAATTTGGACTGGTTGTTTTAGATAACGATGGAATGAAATTACGACCAAAACGGAATTACTGTCCATTTCACTAAGAGTCTGAATGACATCTTCTGTCTCAGGGCGGATTTGATATACGTTCCTCCTCACTAGGTTAAGCGTAAATGTCAGCCAATGTGCCGCCGCGAATGACGAACGGAGCCCCAATATATAGACCGAATCTGTTTGGGCTAATTCCTTGACCGCCATGTCATATTGCTGCTCGTTCATCTGTTCCATTGTTGCTGCAATAGCGGAACGATCCCGCTCCATCACTTCCTCCAAAAAATGCGGCTGCTCTTCCAATTCCATCTTCGATTGCTGATAGGCACTCAAGCTGCTTTCTTTTGAAAGCAATTGTTCTCGGATGGCTTTTTGCAGCTCTGCATAACCTGACAACTCCAGACTGTAACAAAAACGGATTACCGTGGTTTCGCTGACTCCAATGGAATCTCCAACATCTTGTGCAGGTTCCAACGCGATTTTCCTTGGATTTTCCAAGACATAGCCAGCCACCTTTTTTTGGCTTTTTGATAAATTGCTGTATTTCTCTTGAATCAGTTCCGACAATTGCATAAGTATCTTCCTCTTTTGAAGTTATGACGTCTTTATATATTTTTTTGAAGCCTACGCTTCATTATTTATTTTATTTAACTTATCACACAATTCTTTCAACTGCAATATATTGCATACAAATATTTCGAAAATTTCTTATGTTAATTACTTTTGTCTCATAAGGCAAATTGAAAGAAGATAAAAATAAGCAAGGAGGGACTGCAGCGTTGTTGATTTACTTAGAAGGTCCGAGCGGAGTCGGTAAGACTTCAACATGTAACGTTTTAGCCGATAAACACCATGCTTTCGTGATACCAGAAGTGAATATGCTTTTCTCGCCTCCCTGTTCAGCTTCGAAAAACTGGTATTTCGACAGACAGGTGGAGCGCTGGCAGATGGCATTAGAAAAGCTGGAATCCCATGAAATAGTGATCCTTGACGGTGATCCATTCCAACCGATTTGGTATAACTGGATTTTCCCTGGTGAACAGGCTGGTGACTCCACACATCCTTTAGAATATTACCGAAGCCATTTAGCCAATAACATCCTCAGCTTTCCTGATCTCTATTTTTATTTGTATGCAAATGAACAGGAGTTACGAACACGCAAGCACCAGGATGTTACAAGAAGACGAAAGAACTTTGAAAAACACCTGCGCATGGTCTTTCCTCAAAAAGCTTATTTCAGGAACTTGCACAGGAAAGCCCCTGGCCTGGTTCACTTTATCGACAGCGTCAATATTGAAAGTAATGTGCTGAAAATAGAGAGTGTACTTTCAGGCCATGTAAATAAGAGGCTGAAAATTGATCACTTGAAACTGTTTGAGGAAATTACTCAATGGCTGGAACACAACGTCCCAGAAAGGTTCCTTTAATAGTCAAGCCCTTCACTTCATCAAAAGCGAGCTATAAAAAATCCAGCCCTGTATAAGCGGCTGGATTTTTCGTTTTATTCACGAGCAAGGATTTAAGACCGAGATAATAGCGTAACATGTTTACATAATAAAAATATTTATTGTTTTAAATTTATGCATCTTTATGCAAAAGCTCCGTTTTCGCGATAGCTTTACCACTTCAGCTACCATCCCGTTGTCCCAAATTCTTCAGTGCAAGCCGAATTTAAATGATAAATGATAATTCTCTTCATCCTGTTTGCTTCCAATAATTCCGGTCTGATCATGGCGTCAAGCGCCAGGCCATCCATCAAACAATAAAGCCTTTCCGTTTCCAGATGCAGATCGGAGTCCTTTTTCAACAAATTCAGCAAGACAAGATACGACATCACTTCTTTAATCGCCAGATATACGCTGTCCTGCTGGGCATCAAATTTGTCTCCTTTATGCCGTGTATAAACCTTGAATACCAGCCTGGCTTCCACTTCTAACCTTTTCTCCTCAGAAGATGGCAATAGATTGAGCAACACCTGGACGATCTTATCTTTCGGCGGCATATCAAGCTTAAATACTCTTCTCATCCTTTCTGCAGTCCTTTTATAGACGAGCTCCCTGGAATATGCGACCAACTCTTCTTGGCTGGAGAAATAATAGCGCAGCGCCCCTAATGATAATCCCGCCTCCTTAGCAACTGCCCTTACGGATGCTCCTCCCAACCCTTGTTCTAAAATGACTTTCCACGCGGCTTCAGCAATCGACTGTTTAACTTCTTCATGATTCGTTAGTTTTGGCATACTCCTATTTTATCAGAATACTATTAATATTCAATATATTAATACAACTGTATTAATTAAATTTATCCCATACCCACTTTTTAATACAGTTGTATTAGCAAAAAGTTAATAACTTTAAGGTGCTGGGGATAACTTATAAAACTTGTGGGTTACTCACACCAATGGCCTCTATTTAACTTATACCTCCCTTTTTCGGCGTGGATAGCCGAAGTTTTCAGCTAGATTGCTTTTTCTCATCCTCTTTTGGCCTTCTGGCAATTACGCTGTTCTTTTTATTTCCTGCATCACCCTTGATGCACATAACGGCAAAGAAATGCCAGTATAATGCCCTTTGCTCCCCTCCCCTTCCAGGCTGTTTTTTTAAAAACTTGCTGCCCCACAAAAAAAGAATGCAGGTTTCCTGTTGAACCGGAAACCTGCATTCTTTTTCTTTACAGGCGAACCATGCGAATCACGAATACTAAAAGGGAGCCGAAAATCAATGCAAGGAAAACCGGCATGAATCCTATACCTAAGCCTTCTGCTTTTCCAATTGCCACTTCCATGTTCCGATAAGTGATGAAGCAGAATATTAAGATCATTTCATTTTTTAGCACATTCATCATGAGAATCCCATTTCTATATTGGGCTTCTGCATTTTTCTCTGTAAGATTCAAATAATTATAGAGGTGAGGAAACTTTTCCATAACGGCCATGAAGCCCCATAAAGCTGCTCCGATAATCGGCAAAAGGAATAATTCAATTTTACTTCCCCATCGGTCAACTTCTCCTGCACCGTTATAATGTCCTGGCACTCGATCCGGCAATGAACCATACTGGCTGATCAAGTAAATGAGCAAAGCAGCAAATGTGAGGATTGCAAGTGCATCCAGCAAAATCGTCACGCGAGGTTTGGCAATATCGATTTTCGGCTGATTATTCAATTCAGTCCCCTCCCCTCTCTTTCCATTTTACGAAAAAAGACAGACTGGTTTCATAAAAAGAAAAATCCTTCATCTCAAATAGACAAAGGATTTTACAAGCTGCTATTCCAGTGGGGAGATATCTTCGACATAAGCATCAATGACAACCGGTTTTGTGCTTTCTTTCGCTTTAGCCAGTGCTTCTTTCAATTCTGTACGGTTTTTCGCGGTAAAGCCGATTCCTCCGCAAGCCGCTGCAAAAGCTGCGAAATCGATGTTGGCGATTTCCACATTCGTTGCCGGATTGCCTTTTTGCTCTTGTTCGTGTTCGATCAGCTGAATTTTTTGGTTGTTGAATACAACAAGTGTCATCGGCAGGCTGTATTTGACCGCCGTGACAAAATCCTGCATTCCCATCGAAAAACCGCCATCGCCAATCAAGCCGATCACTTGCCGTTCCGGGTAAGCCAATTTTGCTGCAATAGCTCCTGGCAACGAACAGCCCATAGTCGCAAGCCAAGCAGAGACGACGAGAGATTGTCCCGAGAGCTGCAAATAACGGGCAGTCCAGATGGTGACGCTGCCTACATCCAAGGATATGACTGCGTCTTTCTCCATGATTTGCTGAACTTCCGCTAATACATGCTGCGGTTGGAGAACCGGAGTTTCTTTGTTCATATCCTGCTGCAGCTTAGCGCGCCAAGCTTCCCGTTTCTGCATGTATATCGCTAAAAAATCAGCTTCTTTCTCATTTACTTGCGCCGTAAACCACGATATTGCGGGTCCAAGATCACCTACAATCCCAACCGTCACAGGATAATATTTGCCGATCACCCGCGGTTCAATATCGATTTGAATGGACGGAGCATTGTCCGGCAAATAGTCACGGTAAGGAAACGCAGTGCCTGCTAAAATCAGTAAATCCGCTTCTTTCATCGCTTCTTCTGACGGCTGGGTCCCCAATTGGCCGAGCTGTCCGAGATTTTGCGGATGGTCGTCCGGGATAATCCCTTTTGCAGGAAGTGAAGCAATAATGGGCGCTTTGATCTTTTCAGCAAATGCCATCAATTCCGCTTCAGCACCTCTCGCCCCTTTGCCGGCTAAAATTACCGGTTTTTTCGCTGCCTGAATCAAGCGGGCACCTTCCTGCAGATCATCTTCCGCAGCACGTATTTTAGGGACCGCATAGGCCGAAGAAGTCAAAGGAGTTTTCCGTTTGACCTTTTCAGCGAATAAATCATCCGACACGATCAGTACGGCCGGACCTTTTTCAGCGTAAGCAGTCCGGATCGCCTGGTTCAGCATGTCCGGCAGCTGATCCGCCGACTGCACGCGACGGTTGTACACTGCCACATCTTCAAACATCGATTCAAGTTTCAGTTCTTGGAAGGTATCCGTTCCGACCGATGTGCTGCTCACTTGGCCAACAATCGCCAATACTGGCGTTTTGTCTTTTTGCGCATCGTATAAGCCATTTTGCAAATGGACCGCTCCCGGTCCTGCAATCGACATGCAAACGCCGATCCGTCCGGTTAACTTGGAGTAAGCGGATGCAGCCAATGCGCCTGTTTCTTCATGGCGTATCTGAATAAAACGGATCGCCTCTTCTTTTCGCAGTTCTTCCATAAACTCATTGATGGAATCCCCCGGCATCCCGTATATGTGTTCTACGCCCCACTCTTTTAACAAATCAATCACATAACTGCCAGCCTTGTTTTCAAACATTGCTTCCCCTCATTTCTCAATTAATTTTACTAGAGCCCGCTTTACTGCCGCTGTTCACTTAAAAATACTTACTGTTCAAAAGGGCCTTCCAGCACTATTTTTCCTATGGTCCTGCCCGTCAGCAATTGTTCATATGCCTGTTTCAAATTCTCGATATTTATTGGCTTGAAGTGTTGATTCAGCGTAGAACGGACTTTCCCCTCATCAATCCATTCCGCCAAGTCATTGAGATAATGGTGCTGCTCAATCATATCTTCTGTTTGAAAAATCGACCGGGTGTACATCAATTCATAAACAAATGTTACACTTTTAGAAAAGAATGCCATAGAGATCGGCTTTTGAGCCGGAAGAATTGAGCAGACTTTTCCTTGCGGCAAAATCACTTTCCCCATGGCTTCCATGTGGTCGTCGGTATTTGTCAGGCAGAAAATATAATGTACACCTTCTAAACCAAGCTCTTTTAGCTGTGCCTGAATCGGTTCCCGGTGATTGATGACATAATCAGTTCCGTGGTCTTTTGCCCATTCGACCGTTTCCTTCCTTGAAGCAGTACCCACCACTTGAAGGCCGGCCAGTTTCGCAATCTGGGTCGCTACGGATCCGACACCGCCAGCAGCGCCGATAATCAAGATTGTTTTTCCACTGTTATCCGCTGCAATGCGGGAAATGCCTAAACGGTCAAACAGCGCTTCACATACCGTTAAGCTGGTCAGCGGCATAGCCGCTGCATGTGCAAAATCGATGCTTTGCGGTTTTTTTCCGACAATGCGTTCATCCACTAAATGAAACTCACTTTGCCCTCCCGGTGCGGCACTCGTGCCTGCATAGAAAACTTCATCACCCGCTTTAAATAAAGAACAGTTTTCTCCCGCTTCTACGACCACACCGGCAACATCCCGGCCTACAACCGTCAATGATTCATCGTTGTCCTTTTTAGCATCGCGTGTCCGCAAATCTGTTGGGTTCACTGATATGGCCTGCACTTTCACGAGCAGATTCCTGCCGGCCGGAACTGGTTTATCAATTTCAATGAATTGAAAGTCCGGAGAATTTGAATGATTTCCAGGCTTGTAAAAACCCAACGTTTTCATCTTTCCTTGGCTCACTGGCTTCGCCTCTTTTCTATAAATAGTATTGCCGCTATTGCCCTGGTCTATTTCTATGCCAAATTTCCATTTTTGGTCCTAATTACTGCTTACCCGAAAAGGGTTATGAAAAACGCAAATAATTCCTGCGTTTGAAGCAACTCAAAAAAAGCATCCCTAATATTAGGATGCCCGGATTCGTAAAACCGCTATTAGAAATCTCTATGACCTTTATGCTGCGTTCAACCTGTTATAGATTACGGCAAGACATTTCCGGCAGCCCAATAAATTTCGTACCATTCCGTTCTCGTCAGCTGGATATCTGAAGCTTTGGAAATGGCAGTCAGCCGCCCAGGCCGCATTGTTCCGACAATGGCCTGGATTTTCGCTGGATGGCGCAAAATCCAGGCAACTGCAATAGCCGACTTCGTGACGCCGTATTTGTCTCCAATCTCCTGCAGCTTGGCATTAACCTCCGGCATGTCTTCATTATCTACGAAAAAACCTTCAAAATGGCCGTACCGGAAAGGGGACCAGGCTTGTACCGTCATATCGGTCAGGCGGCTGTAATCCAGCACACTGCCCTCCCGATTTATGCCGTTTTCGTTTTTGGTATTCACTTGGAGCCCCACATCCAGCATCGGGGTATGCATAACGCTCAGCTGCAGCTGATTGACTATCAAATCCTGATCCAAATGCTTCTTCAGCAATTCAATCTGCATAGGGTTATGGTTGCTGACACCGAAATGGCGCACTTTGCCGCTGGCATTCAGCCGGCTGAATGCTTCCGCTA
Organism: Planococcus sp. VCh962; assembly: GCF_057748275.1. Taxonomy (NCBI): domain Bacteria; kingdom Bacillati; phylum Bacillota; class Bacilli; order Caryophanales; family Caryophanaceae; genus Planococcus; species Planococcus sp. VCh962. Next base: position 767,376 of record NZ_JBYLHS010000001.1, on the reverse strand, counting down.
CTTCTTCCGGTTCCACCAGAGCATCCGGCCGGTGGAGCAAAAGGATGTCAATGTATTCCGTTTTCAAACGCTTCAAAGAGCCATCCACTGACTCCAGGATATGTTCTTTTGATTGGTCATAATATTTCCTGCGAATGCCGGTCTTCGTCTGGATGATCATGCTTTCACGGATGGACGGCTCCATGCCAATCGCATCCGAAAACACAGATTCTGACTGGCCTGCCTGATACATATCGGCATGATCAAACATATTGATGCCTAGATTGAATGCATTGCGGATTACTTTCTCAGCGTCACTTACAGAAAGATTGCCGATTCCTGCACAGCCAAGAGCAATTGCAGATGCCATCAATTCACTCGTTCCGAGCTTGATCTGTTTCATTCGATCACTTCTTTCCTCAAAATTACTTTAATGCGCCTATGATAGATTTACCTAATTCCAGAGATTAAAATGAGTATAATGATAGAAACAGATGCATCAGAAAGGAGTCCCCATGTACAAAAATCCATATGAGCAGCTTTCCGGGAAGATCACAGCTTCCAAAATAAAAAAAGCCGGCTTTGTAGAACGTCAATTTGATAATGGGCAGGTCAAACTCAATCACGTGGTTGGCCCGAATAATGGTCCTCCATTAGTGCTGATTCCCGCTCAAATGGGCATATGGGAAAGTTATCAAAAAGTGATGGTGCCTTTATCACGAAATTTCCAGGTATATGCACTTGATATACGCGGCCACGGGAAATCCAGCTGGACTCCTGGAGATTATTCCTGGAAGTCGGTCGGCTTTGATATGAAAGCATTTTTAGAAAAAGTGGTAAAACGGAAAGCCATTGTCGCAGGCAATTCTTCAGGCGGAATCATCGCTTTATGGTGTGCTGTTAATGTCCCGCAATTTGTATCAGCCATCGTACTGGAAGATGCGCCGGTTTTTTCGGCCGAAATGCCCCGATTTAAAGAACAGGATCGCTTTGTCTATAATGGATTGAAGAAGCTCGTCGATAGTATAGGTGATCCGGAAAATCGGGACCTCGCCCAATACTTCAATGGTATGGAAATGCCGGTATCAGACACCCGGGTCAAACGGCTGCCGTCGCAGTTTGTCCGTTACCTTTCCAAAAAAATCCGTACATTCGAAGAGGCCCATCCCGGCCTGCCGGTAGAAACAGGGTTCCCCAGTACATTGAGGCTGCTGCTGAAATCGCTTTCGATGTTCGATCCGGATTTCGCCCGGGCTTTTGTTGATGGCCGTTTTTATGAAGGGCTTGACCATGCATCTGCGCTGCAAAGTCTCCGGTGTTCCGTTCTGGTGCTTCATGCTGACTGGAATCGCTATGCGGATTATGGACTGGTTGGAGCCATGGATGATCAGGATGCCGAACGAATTCTGGAATTGGTTCCCCAAGCCCGCTACCAAAAAGTCCATGCCAACCACGTCATCCATGCTTTCGAGCCGAAACAGTATATTGTGGCTCTTACAGAATTTGCATTGGAAATTCAGTTAATAGAAAAAGCTGAAAAATAATTTCTTCTCTTTAATTCTTTAATCTGCTTATATAAAATAGCAAAGAGAAAGATCCTTTCTGAAAATGGAAGGAAATCTTTTTCCTTTGTTTTCAGAAGGATCTCCTGTTTAACGAGCTGCATTATTTCCTATCATTCGACTCAACGAGCTCCGTATATACCACGAGCCGTTCTTCATAATGGCCGATTTTCCGGTTGAATGAACCGGTGCACGTGATCAAATTCAATTTAGCTTTTGGGTTGTCGCCAAAAATCTTCAACAAAGGCGCTTCATCCGGAAAATACTTTTTTTTCTTTGTAACAACGAACGTCAGTTGATTGCCATCCGCATCGGCAATGTGGATTTCATCTCCTTTTTTCAGTTTGTTCAAATCGAAAAAAATTGCCGGACCGGATAATCCGTCCACATGCCCTGCCATCACTGCATTTCCAGAATCACCCGGTTCCGTGCCGTGTTTGTACCAGCCGACGGTCTCGATATCTTCGGGCACTGCCATACTGCCATCTTTGGCTTTGCCGACATGGACGATAGTCGCCTTAACATCAATAGCCGGAATCTCGATGGCTGACGGCACTACTCCTGGCGATTGAGGCTGGATGACCGGATCCATTTTCACCGGCAGCTTAGGATCAGGAGTGTTCTTATCCTCAAATTTCTCTCTTCGCAACTGCCTTTCCCATATCCGGTCGCTTAAGTTTGAATTCATGATTTCAGGCGCGTTGCCTTGATTGCTGCTTGCCAATGTCTCCATATGCTGGCCTGGATTGCCATTGATAGTCGTAAACAGAAATAGGAAATATAGGAGGAGTGATTTTTTGGCAAACGATGTCAAACACATCACCTCTCTTAAGAAAAAGAGGGGTATTTCCCCTCTTCTTTCACTTCATTCATTCAAATACTTTCCTTCTTGAAAATACCAGTAAAGCTGCGATTACAAGGAAAGGCAGGCTCCAAAGAAGCGAATTCATATCAAACACTCTAGCCATGCCGCCCATTCCAGTTTCAGGCATCGCTGGGACACCTGCGAATTTATCAGGAAATTGCTGGACAAATGCCGCACTGAACACCTTTGCCGTAGCAAACATATGGGCATAGCCTTCACGTGCGGTTGTCCAGGCGGCACTATAATCAGCCGCCGCAAAACTATCAAATGTACCAAGTGTTGTATCGATATGCATTTGAAGGTTTTCCGATACTGCAGCCGCATCTAGGATGCCTTCCGTCGCCGTGCTCATGAATTGAGAAAATTCATCACGGAACTGGCCAAGATTTGCCACGGCCGCCTCTTTTTCTTCTGCATTATTGTTTTTAGTGGCATCAACATATTGCAGATAGTATTCATTATGGCTGTTCCAAAGTGCCGCAAACTGATTCCCTGCTTCTTCTCCGTATATGGAAGTTATGGCTGCAGCAACTTTGCCCGTATTGGCATTCAGTGCTGCAAGGCTAGCTTCAAAATCCGGTGCATCCTGGAAGCGTTTTTGCATAACTGTTCCGGCGACAGCAAAATGTTCACCGAGCAGCAGGTTCAGATCTGAGCGGAGATTGCCCGCGACGGTCAACGCTTTCGAATTATCGTATTTTTCAGGAAATTGCTCCGCGTATGCTGTGGATAGCGTTTTGCTCATCGTATTCACTAAATATGCCATCGCTTCGCTTTGCATCGAGTAGGAGGTTGGATAATCGCCTGCTACATATGCATCAAATGATGCTTTCACTTGCTGTTCATGCGTCATGAGCATTTCTGCAACAACGGCTTCAGACAATCTCCCTTCTGACAGCTGGGATTGGAGAGCGGCCATTTTATGGGCGCCTTCTTCCATTTTAACCATTGCATCCTGCATCGCTTGCTGGTCATTATTTGTGGCAGCAGTTGCATATTCTACAAATAAAGCATTGTGCTCGTTCCAGAGTGCAATGAATTCATCTGCAGGCCCTTCCCCAAAGACAGAGGCAAATCCGGCACGAAGATCCTGGCTATTCATATTAGCCAGTTCTTTCAGCTGCTCGACATCCGGCTCTTTGTTGAAAATCTTGCGCATCAATGTAATGGTGCCAAAGCCATGTTCCGATAAAATACGGTCAACTTCACTTCTCATTTCCAAAGCCGGTGTTTCAACAGTCGCTTCGCCACTTTGATGGCTGTCTGCCAGCGCTGCGCCTCCGCCAAGCGGTATCAGAAGCACTAAAATCAACAGCAGAGTCGTTGCAGTGTTCATTGCTTTCATTCCAAAACCTCCTAATATTTTTTTGGCAGCCAGGACCTGCTGTTTATGTATGGCCAAGGAGAACATGCTAGCAAGCGCAGGCAGCTTTTATTCAGTTTCCCTTCCGGTATTTTCCTTAAACGTATTTAACTAAATATTCTGACTATATTAACACTTTCTTTGCTAATTTGAATAAAAATACCGTATTGTTTAGTAAAATAATACAGATTTATGAGTGCAATCTTTAAATTTTTGCTTATGTTTTATGCCATTCATCCAAAATAAAAAGCGCCGCATCAGCGACGCATGTTTTGAAATCAAGCTGCTTCTTTTTTACCGGTTAACGCTTCTCATATCCGAATACCGGTCGCCTGCAGCAATGCCTCGAGGCGCGATTTCATTGATTTGCGTTAAGTCGTCTGGTGTCAATTCCACTTCCAATGCCCCGATATTTTCATCCAAGTATTTCACTCTTTTGGTTCCAGGTATCGGAACAATGTCTTCTCCTTGTGCCAACAGCCAAGCAAGTGCCAGTTGAGCTGGGCGGCAGCCTTTTGCCTCGGCCATTCCCTTCACTTTTTTCACCAGATCCAAGTTCTTTTGGAAGTTTTCACCTTGGAAACGAGGCGAATGGCGGCGGTAATCGTCTTCAGCTAAATCTTCGAATTTCTGGATCTGCCCCGTCAAAAATCCACGGCCGAGCGGACTATAAGGAACAAATCCGATGTTAAGCTCCCTGCATACCGGCAAAATCTCTTCTTCCACTTCCCGGCTCCATAGCGAATACTCGGTCTGAAGTGCTGAAATTGGGTGAACTGACGCTGCTTTCCGGATAGTTTGCGGCGCTGCTTCCGACATGCCAAGAAAACGGACTTTCCCTTCCTTGACCAAGTCGCTCATCGCTCCAATTGTTTCCTCGATTGGCACATGCAAGTCGACCCGGTGCTGGTAATACAAATCGATTGCATCTATTCCGAGCCGTTTTAAACTGGCATCGCAAGCTTTTTTGACGTAGTCGGGATGGCCATTGATGCCTTTAAAAGAACCATCTTCCCCTCTGACATTGCCGAATTTGGTGGCAATCACGACATGATCACGCCGTCCTTTAACGGCCCGTCCCACCAATTCCTCATTCGCGCCCACACCGTACATATCAGCGGTATCCAGAAATGTAATGCCTCGGTCTATCGCATGGTGGATCGTTTGAATGGATTCGTTGTCGTCTCTACCGCTGTAAAACTCTGACATCCCCATGCAGCCAAGTCCGATGGCGGATACTTCAAGACCTTGCTGTCCAAGTTTTCTTGCTTCCATTGAAATCACGCTCTTTTCACTTTGGATTTTTTCTTAATCCCTTAAAAGATTCGAAAATGTTCAGCAACTGCGAAGTTGAAGGGTTTCTTCAGCAAACACATTCCCTGATAAATTCTAATTTAGTTAAGTGAATTCATTGACTGGCCGATTTTAGTTACAGCACGGAAGCCATGGTCTCTTTAAGCACTTTCACCGAATGGGCGAACTGCTCCTGTTCTTTTTGATTCAATTCGATTTCCACCACTTCCCGGATACCCGTCCGGTTGATGACGGCCGGAACTCCGACAAAGACGTCTTGCTGTCCGTATTCCCCGTCCAAATATACCGATACAGGAAGTACACTGTTTTCATTCCTCAGAATGGCATTTGTTATCCGGACAAGAGACATTCCTATGCCATAATAGGTAGCGCCTTTTCTTTCTATAATGTGATAGGCGGCATCCCGGACATTGAGAAAAATATCATCAAGATCTTTCTGAGTGTACTTGCCTTCCTTTCTTAATAAAGAATCTACACTGTTCAGGCCTATATTGGTATGGCTCCACACCGGAAGTTCGGTATCGCCGTGCTCGCCAATAATCGCGGCATGCACATTTCGAGTATCCACATTAAAATACTGTCCGAGCAAATAGCGGAACCTGGCAGAATCCAATGTCGTGCCGGATCCAATGACCCGCTCTTTCGGGAGACCCGATTCTTTCCATGCCACATAAGTTAAGATATCCACTGGATTGGTAGCAATCAAGAAAATCCCATCAAACCCGCTTGCCATAACTTGTTTGATGATGCCGGTAAAAATCTCTGCATTTTTTGACACAAGATCCAACCGGGTTTCTCCAGGTTTTTGTGCAAGTCCAGCTGTTATAACAATCAAATCAGCAACTCCGCAATCTTCATAAGTGCCATTCCAGACATTGACGGGCGCAGGAGCAAAAGGCATGCCGTGGTTGAGGTCCATGGCTTCGCCTTCCGCTTTCTTTGTATTTACATCAATTAATACCAGTTCCTCTGCTACGCCTTGATTGATGAATGAATAAGCATAACTGCAGCCAACAGCCCCAGTGCCGATTAAAACTACACGATTCACGCTTTGTTTTTTCATCCCTTACCACTCCTTTTCCTGCACTGTGGATCATAGCAATTTTCTGCTTTTGCTTTGTTTACCTTTCTCGCGTTGCTATAAACCTTTCATTTCATCTGTCAGTTCTTTTAACCCTGTTTCGAAAAGGTGGCTATCGCCAGAGATGCTTTTGATAGCTGCAGAAGGAAGAAGTTCTGCATATTTTTCAAGATGCGAGTAAGGCACAATGTTGTCGCCCATACTATGGAAAAGGGCGATCCGCCGAATTTCCGGTAGTTTTGAAGCAAAATCATCAGCTAATATAAAATCTTCTTTTCCCCAGTCCTTTTCAAACCCCCATATTGGAGATGCAACAAGGAAAAGCCCTGAAAACGGTCCAACTATTGGCTCTTCCGACAAGAATTTCAGCAATGCTGAACCGCCGATTGAGTGGCCAGCCAAAATCGCATCTTTCCTGAGTTGAGCGAACTCATAGGCCAATTTTTCCTTCCACTTTCCGTAAACAGGGTTCTCCGGATCTGGCATATCGGGATGAATCAGTTCAAATTCATCGCCCAGCTCTTTCGCCAAAAACCGGATGAGTCCGCTGCTTCCTTGATCAATCCCTTGAGGGCCTGCACTGTGAATAAACAAGATTTGCCTTTCCATCTTGACCGCCTCTTTTCGTTTTTCTTCTATTGTATGAGTGGTATTCGTTCATGTCCATGAGGCCAGTTCAAAGACGGATAGAAGTAAAATAAAATACGGATCCTTCTATGTGAAGGGTCCGTTCTTTATCATTTCCGTTTCCGTTGTTCAAAATCAGTTTCAATATCTTTTTTCCAGGAACGGTCCAGTTGTTTGCCGCGGCGGAAAGAGCTGATCGTTTCACTCATCACTTTGTAATTCAACTGGGTGCCCGCTTCATCAGCGTGGTAGTTGACCGCAAATTCTTCTGCGATGCCGAAATCGCCGGCTGTTTTCACAGCATCAATATTGGCACCCATAAAGATGAATTCCCAATTGTATCGTTCTTTCTGATGGCTGATCATTGACTTGATCTTATTGTAACTGTATTCACAGCTGGCGTTTTCCATGCCATCCGTCGTTATGACGAACATCACTTTTCCTGCCCGCTGGTCTTCACTGGTGCGTTTTTGTACATTGCCGATTTTGTTGATCGTCGAACCGATTGCATCGAGCAAGGCCGTGGTGCCGCCCACTTCGTATTCCTTTTCCGTTATTGGCGAAATGCCTGTAATCGGCAATCGGTCATGGAGCAGTTCATAATCTTGATTGAACAGGACTGTCGTTACTTTCACATCACCGGGCTCCTTTTTCTGTTTAGCAAGCAGCGCATTGAACCCGCCGATCGTATCGCTTTCAAGCCCGCCCATCGAACCGCTTTTGTCGAGAATAAATACCAATTCCGTACTGTTGTCTAATGCCATTTTATTTTCCTCCTTGAGTTGTGGTCCGGATCTCTTTCCGGTTAAACTTTACAACTTAAGAATAAGCTTTCGGGAAAATAAAAAGGTCGCTTGAAAAGCGACACTTTATGCACCCAGCAGCTGCTGGTCGAACGCGAACAGCGCTTCATTGATTTCATGTATATTGTAGTTGCCACGTTCGATGAAATATTCAACGATGACATCGAATTTGCTGCTTTTGGATAAGGCGTAGCCAGCAGCCTCCAGCAATTCTTCCGTTTCAACCAAATCAAGCTCCAGCGCAATCGCGAATGCGATGACCGTCTTCTTCATCGGCGTGTAATTCGTGGAACTGCGGATTTTTGAAAACAGTTTGCGGTCGATATTCGCTTTTTTATACGTGTCCACATCAGTCATGTTCTTTTCATCAATGAAACGCAGCAATCTGGCAGAAAAAGATTCGTTGATTTGGCCAACGATATCTTCCAGGCTTCTTTGGTGAATTTCCAGTTGCAGGGATTGTCCATAGACCTGTTCCGACTTGATTTCTTGTTCAAAGACGCGCCGGTAGTTGGGAAAGCGCAATTCATGTTCGTCGATATAATTTTCATCGACATATTGCTTGATGGAGTTGTATATTTTTTCGCTGATGCCGAACGATTGCTTATCAAAAACCACGATATACACGAGTATTTCATGCTGCATCAAAAAACCATGGATTTCGGATATCGCAACCTGCAGCGCCTGCTCTTTCGGATACCCGTAAATGCCGGAAGAAATGAGAGGAAAGGCAATTGACCCACAACCGAGAGATGCGGCTAACTCCAGAGAATTTTTATAGCAACTGCGAAGCAGGTGCTCTTCTCCGTGATTGCCGCCTTGCCAAACCGGTCCGACCGTATGGATAATGTATTGTGCCGGAAGGTTAAAAGCATCTGTGTATACCGATTCCCCAGTAGGACAATGGCCAATTTTATCGCAAGCTGCTTGTAATTCCCTGGCTCCGGCTCCACGGAAAATGGCACCGCATACACCGCCCCCCATTCGGAGCGCTTCGTTTGCTGCGTTGACAATGGCATCGGCTTGCATGTTAGTAATATCATTTCGTACGATTTCCAAAGGCATCTGCTTCATCCCCTTATACAAAAAGTTTAAAATCGATTCTCTTTACCGTTCTCTTATAAGAGCTTTCTGCTGTTAGGACTGATAACTATACCATTTATTATACCAGTACGATCATCTTAAAATAGAGCCGGGAAATTAAGAGCCAGACAAATTGGAACTTTCCTTTTCTCAAAAACATATCATTCGCCTAAAAACCGCCGCGTTAGGCATGATTGCCTGACACGGCGGTTGCTTTATCTTATTTGCTGCTTGAATTGCTGGTGTAGAAGAATTTAGCGCTAATCGAACCGTCTTTGTTTTCCGCGATGTCGGTTACATGAATCCCGGAGTCTGCCGGAATTGCGCTATTGTCTTTCCAGAAGTAATACGAACCGGTATGAACCTTGCTTGAGACCGGGGTAATTTGACTGCCGGTTTTAAAGAAGTCACCGGCATCACCGCGGTTCTCGTTTTTCTCTAACTGGTATTTGCCGTCCGCTTGAAGCAAAGACAGACCATAATGGGTTACTTTTGTTCCATCGGCAGCTATCGCAAACTGATTGTATTGATAGCGTTTGTTCATCCAATTCTCGACATTATTAGGACGAAAGCCAGCTGCCTGGTACAAATTAATGATATTCTCATCGACATGCCAAGCAAGCAAACCATGGGCATCCGTTCCTTGACGTCCTAATCCTTTATTGAAGCCTTCCTGCTAAACGTTTTCAAATAAGAAGTACTCTGTACCGTTTGAACCCGGCACTTCCATCTTTACAATACCATTATCCGCTTTTGCATTATTGATCGCCGGCAATGTAATTTGCTGCACACCGCTTTCCGGCTCCACTTCAATCGGGTTTACCCAACCTAAGAAGATTTTGGAGAACGGATCAAAATGTGTTGGTGCATTTCCTGAATATGCTGCATTATCCGGATAACGCATCCATGAACCGCCTGCCATCATTGAGTAGTTCCCTACACCTTCAGACGAATAGACGGTGTCATAGAAGTCTGGCAATCCTAGGGCATGGCCAAATTCATGGGCATAAACGCCAGGCTGAGCAGGGAAAGGCCCGGTCTTTGCTGCATCCGAATACGAACCTGTGGCTGCATCATATCCAGATACGTTGCCGCCGATACCCGGTTGGAGATTGTAGTTATTTATCAATACGCCGTCATAGGTCATGTCTTCAGCAACCGTTTCATCGATCCACTGCTCTTGGCTTTTGCCTTCATAGACATCGGCCGGCTGTCCGGTTTCATAATATTTCCCGTAGTATAATGCGCTTAATAAGCTCCATTTATGTGACCACAATTGAGCCGGATCAGAGCTGAACTCCGCTCCTGTACCTTCATGGACAACGAATATATTTGGCACTTCTCCATCTACCGCATATTGAGCGAAATCAACTTGATCATCAGCGGCTTTTAGTAAATCCCGGACAAATTCCCCTGTATGGGCATCTCCGTTGACATTGCCATGTACATATTTCCCTCCTTGTGCATATGTTCCTTTTTGATCCAGGTAATACTATGCGCCTTTCGGCAATTCCACCCATAGGTAATCAGTGTTTTCTTTGCGAATCAGATTCACTTTACCATAGGAAGATTCTTTGTAGACATTTTGCATCGTACTGTCCGTAGGAACTCTAACTCCATTAAATTCTGCGTACTTCTTTAACTGAGGCAGTTCATATGGATTGTATTCGCTTCCAAAAATCAAGTCTTCGTAGTATTCAGCTGGCACTTGGCCAGGCATATCCCCGATGGGTTCATCGCCTTCTTTATATTTCGCCAAAATCACAAGGACCGGTACATCTCCTTGAGAAACTTTATAGGCAACACGGTTATCATTTGGCGTATGAAACTTTGATCCCGCTTGATCCGCTTTTTCGGCAGGATCTTTTTTAGAAAGATCGATCCCCATTTTCTTGGCCCTTTCCGCAAGTTCGGGTGAAGCTCCTACGTGTTCAGCCAAAGATAATTCATACTTGCTGTTTTGGACTGTGGCAGTATCGTTGCCATTTAATCCTGCAAATAAAGCGCTTCCAATTAGAGCAAAAGATAGCACCGAAGCCAACAACACTTTCAACATACATATTCCCCCTAAAAATTTAGTTTGCTGTAAAATCTTATAAATAATTCAGTATATTTGAAATAGGAAAATGTAATTGTTTGGAGAAATAATTAGAGTGCCGAAATAATTACTCCATATAAATCATTCAATGGATTTGAAAAAATCATAATAACTAAGCTTTTATCTAAAAGACCTTCGCTTTTGAAAGTTGAATTAACAAGAGCGCGATATTGAGTGTTGTAACTCTCGTTTTCAATCTGACCATTAAGAATTTCACCATATTGATACTTTTAACTAGGCCAATCCTTTGCTAAAGTTAGCCTTATTATAAAAACTGACAATAAGGAAGGTTAAGATTATGCAAAAAACAACTACTCCATCGCCCGCTTACTCGCGAGCCCGAACTTTTGATTTAATTCTTACGGCGATGTCAATTGCCCTTGTCTTTGTCGCTACACTGCTGCTCAACATCAAATTGCCGATCACAGCGAATGGCGGATTGGTGCATCTTGGTACAGCCATGCTCTTTATCATATCGATGTTATTTGGCCCTAAAAAAGGAGCTATCGCTGGAGCGGTCGGAATGGGCTTGTTCGATTTGATTTCCGGATGGACATTGTGGGCACCGATCTCCATTCTGGCACGTGGCCTGCAAGGTTATATTGTCGGGAAAATCGCCTGGTCGAATGGACGAAACGGCGGAAGCAAGACTTTCAATTTGATTGGCGCCATCGTTTCTATTCCTTTCATGCTCGGCATTTATTATATTGGTGAAGCCATCATCTTCAATAGCTTTATTGTCCCAGCGGCTTCAATTCCCGGAAATATCGTTCAAAACGTCGTAGGACTCCTGGTCGCCATACCGGCAGTAATTGCACTTAAAAAAGTGCCGTTTTTTAAATAATTGCATATTTCTTAAAAATAAAAGTGGCACAAGCATCTTAGCTTGTGCCACTTTTTTAGTTTTTAGATGAGTTGCTCGTATTTGGCAAAAACTTGCTCGTATTCAGCCGGAAGTTGCTCGTATCTGGTATTGAGTCGCTCATAATGAATCACTTGGGACACAAGCTATTCAAAGCAATCTGTTTTCTCTGCTATGCACCGCCTATCGGAAGAACTAGAACAAATAATTGAGAATAAACTTTACCAACTATTTGAACAGCTAAAAGGAGAATGTTTGAAGTTATCAAACGTTCTCCTTTTTTAATTCCACTATATTTTTGCCGTTCTTTTAAAAGAACTATTCTTCGGCCCGATTACAGAATGTAGTATAGAAGATAGTGCCCCCCGGCCCTGTCTCGATATCAATTTTCGCATTGTGACGTGCGGCAATAGCATAGCTGATGCCGAGTCCCAATCCGGTTCCATTATCTTTTGTTGTATAAAAGGGAGTTCCGACTTTTTCAAGAACTTCAGGCATAATCCCTTCACCTTCGTCCTGGATAGCCAGTACGACACATCCTTCCGCATTCTGGTAAGTGCTGATGGTCAAAACTTGTCCTTCAATCATCGCTTCAAGCCCGTTGCGGCATAAATTTATGATCAATTGCCGAATTTCATTTCGGTTCATCAGCATTTCAGGAATTTCCTGGGTATTGAATTCGATAAGTTTGTTTTGGTTAAATGTATCAATTTTTATTAAAGGTGCAATATCGCTGATCAAGGAATTTAAATCCATCTTTTTCAAATCAGAGGACCTTGTATTTCCCATGGAAAGGAATTCGGTGATAATTGAATTAGCGCGGTCCAGCTCTTCAATCATCAAATCAAAATAACTAAAATGCCTGTGCAGCTCTTCTTCTTGTTTTAATAACTGCAAAAATCCCCGGACGGTCGTCATTGGATTTCGGATTTCATGACTGATTCCTGCCGCCATTTGGCCGATTAAATCCAATTTAGATAATCTTTTCAGTTCCTTTTCATATTTCCTTTTTTCAGCTATGTCTTTAAACAAACAGCAAATTCCCTCGTCAAACGGGTAAGCGACAACTTCATACCAAGATTCTTCCGTTAGAGAAGGAATTTCGAATTGCACCGGTATACGCTCAAACATCGCCTGGTGAAATTTTTCATACATGATGGCAGCGATATTTTGAGGAATAACATCCCAAATATTCTTCCCTAACACTTCTTTGGGCGACTTATTATCCGGCAAACATTGATGCTTGTTGATATAGATGAATTCCCACTCTTTATTCAACGCAAAGAACCCATCAGTGATGCTTTCTATGACACTGGTCACTTTTTCATTTGCAGCCGCGAGCTCACTTGTACGTTCTTCTACCATATTTTCCAATTGGTCCATATACAGCAGATTTGAAAAAGTAGGTGCTGTGGTATCAACTATAGATTGAGCCAATTGAATTTGGCTGTTGTCGTAGTCTCCGCCCGAATTCAAAACTGTCATAACACCAAGAACTTCTTTCATTGAAACTATCGGTATGAGAAGCAATTTTTTAGTGGTCCGATAGGAAATAGACATCGTTTTTCTGGAGTAAATCACTTTTTGAATCAGGCTTACATAACTCTGATCCAACTGCAGACCAGGAAGATTCTTTATGCAGTCCACTTCTGTCCAATTGCATCCTTCACTCACCTTAGTCAAGGAAATGTTCGATTTATCCAACGGATCCAAAAGATGGGCGGCCATGTTATTGCTTCCCAGAACTTTTGATAAATAGTAAAAACTTTTTTCAATGCTTTCCTGAATAGAAGAGCACATCGATAATTCCTTGGATATATTAAGCAATAATTGATTTTCGGCAATCAAGTTCTCTTTCTGGGCCAAGTTTTTCGCATTCTGGATCGCGACAGCAGCCATATTGACGTATGCCTCCACACTTTGAATTTCAGATTCCGTCAAATTCATCGGTGCGCCATGATCAAATAAAAAAACCAGCCCAAACAACTCTTGTTCAAAAGAAATAGGCAAGCCCAACAGCGATTTTATCTCGAAGGCTTCCACCGATCTTGGATCGGGGCGATGGTCTTTTGAAGTATCCGGTATATAAATCGTTTTCTGTGTTTCAATTACTTCTTTTGCCAACAAATCCTTTTCAAGATCAAGCACTTGTGAATCAAACGAATTGTCGTTTATAAACTCCGGTTTTCCGACGAACGCGCGGAAACTACCGTCTTCGTGAGGCAAAAAAATGCCTACGGAGTTGCATTGGACAATTTCTTCAGAAATCGCGGTGGTTACATGCTGAAGCACTTTCCGCAATTCGAGCTTCGTATTGATGACTTTAGTGATATTGGCAAGCCTGGAATAGCGTGTCTGTTCCTTTAGCATCCACTTGTTCTCCATTCAGAGGATTTAGAAAGTCAATTCTTGAATCCCCAGTAATTTTAATATTTTTCATACTATTTTCATTTCCTGTAATCTTTTACCTTTTATTTTACCCGTCTTTCTTTCAAACGAACAGAGAAAACTATCAATTTCCCATATAATTCGTAAGTGGAAATACTTTGCTTATTCTTATGTACTCTCTTTCCATTTAACAATATAATTAAAACCCTGCATCACTTTGAACCTTTTCTGTTGTTCCTGGCAACAGAGAAGTTCATTTAAATGCAGGGTTTAATGAATCTTTATGGTTAACCTAGTATTTCGACTCCATACTTAGAGGCAGCCGCGAATAGCTTGTCCAGATCAATATCACTATCAGTTGCAGGGAGCTTATATTCTGGTGCTGGAACACTGGTTTCGATGAAAAAATTCTCTAGTCCCGCAGGGGTTAATATTGATAGAATTCTAGCCGGCACAGTTCCTTCGATTGTGTACATGTGAGCAATATCTCGGGGGGCGAAAAGAAAAGTTCCCGGGTTCGCTGAAAATGTTTTTTCGCCGATTGTGAATGTCGCTTCGCCTTCCAAGATGTAAAAATATTCTTCTTCATTATGGTGTATATGCAAAGGTGTGGAAACTTTGGCGGATCAATTTCTTCAAGCAAACTGAATGCTCCATTCGTTTCTTGACCTGTTACTTTCACTTCCAAGAGTGTGCCTAAAAACCAGAAGATTTTCCCTTCAGCTTGTGCAAGCGCAAATGCTTTGTTTAATGGAAAATCCATTTTTCTAACCTCATTTCTTTATGCCGCTAAACTAAGTATTTAGCGGTTTCTTCCTTTCATAGGCCCATGGATTTTTTGGCAGACCAAAAGAGGCTGCTCAGCAAAAATGCAAAGCCGCATTTCGTCCGCGCCTTATGAGCTCCATAACGATAACGCGTAGATCTTAACCGCATTGTTATAATTCACCCCAAAATCTCTACACCGTATTTCTGTGCAGCCGCCGTAAATTTCTCCATATCGGTATCGATTTTCGATGGCAATTTAAATTCATCAGCTGGCACTCCGGTATCAATAAAGAATTGTTCGACTCCAGCAGGTGTAAACATGAAGAGCACTTTCGCAGGTGAAGATCCTTCAACTTTGAATTTATGTTCCACATTGCGGGGCACATAAACAAAAGTTCCCGGTTTTCCCGTAATAGTTTTTTCACCAAAAGTGAAAGTTAATTCACCTTCCAATACAAAGCAAATGTCCTCTTCATTTTGTTTCTTATGCAGCGGCGTCTCATAACCTGGCGGCAGCAGTCCTTCAATCAAACTAAAAACGCCATTGGTGTCTTCGCTCGCTGCTTTTATTTCCATCAACGTGCCATTAAACCAATAGGCTCTGCCTTCCCCATGCGCAAACGTGAAAGCGTTATTCATTTGCTGTTCCATTTTTATTGCCTCCCAATTTTAACGGTGCTGGATTGAGCAATCGGTAACTTCTACACGTGATCATTAAGGGAATTTGGAATACTCTTTCGCTTCATTCATCATTCATCCCAGAAGTTCTATACCGTATTTCTGAGCAACCGCTAATAATTTGTCCATATCAGGCACAAAGGTTTCCGTTGGCAACTTGTGGTCATCTGCCGGCACACTCGCTTCAACAAAAAAGTGCTCTCCTCCAGCTGGTGTCAGCATGATAAGAATTTTCGCTGGCGTAGATCCTTCTATTTTAATCTTGTGCTGAATATTTCGCGGTCCGTAAAGAAACGTTCCCGGTTTTCCTTTAATTGTTTTTTCCCCAACTGTAAATGTGGCTTCACCTTCCACTACATAAAAGGTTTCATCTTCATTGCGATGTAAATGCAATGGAGTCTCATAACCTGGTGGAAATAGTTCTTCAAATAAAGTAAAAGCGCCATTCGTATTTTCAGCAGTTGCTTTCATTTCGAGTAACGTACCGGTAAACCAATACGCTTTGCCTTCTCCACGTGCAAGCGAAAAAGCATTATTCATTTGCTGTTCCATTTTCCTTACCTCCCAACCTTAATACCAAAACTGAATGTTAGGCAATTCCTTCTGAAAATGTAATTAGCGCAATATTTGATCTGAACTTTTAATCAGAACCGTGGAAAAGATGTGATTGTTTGAGTTTAGAATTTTTAAGGGCTTTTGCATCAGCATCCTCCTCTTCAATTCAAAACTAGACGCTTAATCTTTCAGCAGAAAAAAATCTTTACTAAGCATCTTCTCTTGTCAAAAGCCGTTGCTTCTATTATGTATAGTAAATGACTTTCTTTCGCTTCAAATTATACTCCTATTTTATAAACAATTCTATATTTTCTGATAATTTAACATTGAAAAGTATTCTCTACATTTAAAACTAAAAGACTCCTCTAAATCGAGAAGTCTTCTAGTTTTAATTTTGATTCAATCATTGATTGGACATGGAAACACTTGCTTGTATTTCCTTTCTTCACAATCCTTTTAACAAAACCTTCAACATCAACTGCACTTTTCGAAGAGAGCTTTTTTTCTTCCTTGAAATTGTGTGCATTAAAACACCAAGGACGGGATCAATTGAGCGGATCGGCGGCAATTCCATTCCGACTAGCCGGCTCACTTCAACCAATTCATCTTCTCTGGTAAACTTCTTCAATAAAACCGCATCTTTTTTGACGTTAGCATCAATCCGAAAAAGTGTCTCTCTTAAAAAATCAGCTACGTCGGCCACTTTGGTTACGTTCAACCTTTCGAAAGTGTCTTGAGGCGTGTGGTAATGAGGCCAATGGCCACATGACAGAAAGATATGCGGTTGATCATGAATATCAAAAACATAATGGTCGGAGAGATGTAATCTAGTTCTGCCCAGGATTTGATAGACCAATAAGCGTTCATTCCCTGCTGCGGCTTCTGCGATGCTGGCAGACAACAATGGGCTCGAATCGGCCCCGATCGCAAAGAGGGAATGCTCGCGCCCTTTTATCGCGATATCGTGTCCGCATAAATCCAGAACAATTGCACCCTTAAAATATTCCATTTCAAGAGTGTCTGGTAAATGATTGTAAAAATAGACGCTTCCCATCTTGTCGGATAAAAAGTACGGAGGTTCTTCCAAGTCGAAAATACCGAGCACAATATTTATGTTGTGAGACATTTGAGCAAGCGAAGCGATTACATCGAAAATGATTCCGATGGAAGCAGCATTGTCGTCAGCACCGGGAATATTTTTAAAATGATCATAATGCGCCCCTAGAAGAATCCATTCCTTGGCATTTCCTTTTTTAAAAGCCAACAAATTTTCTCCTGTTATTTCTTTTGAGACCGGAAACCGCTGTCCCCAGCCCTGGTCTGTTAAAGGCTCTAGCTTCAGTTCTTCAAAATGCTGGACAATCAACTTTTTTGCAGCTTGATGACCGTGAGAGCCTGGCGCCCGTCCCCCCAATTTTGGATCTGACAGCTCTTTGATCATGTGAATGTATTTGCCGTCCATGCTCTATTCCTCCCTGGAAAGGTGAGACTTCTTTTTGCACACAATATCAAACCCCGGCTGTTCGATTCTTGCTTTTTCTAAATACCATACCCCATCAGCCTCTGTTAAAGTCTCCCTTTCTTAAGTGATTTTCATCATGAACTTAATCGGCACAAGAAAGGTTGGCCAATTACTTAACAATTCTTTACAATTCCTTTAAAACTGCTAAACAATATAATGAGATACTTGAATTATCAGAAAACAGAAGGGGATGAAGACGAAGATGAAAATTGCTGTGATCGGTGACTTGCATTATCCAACATTAAAAGATGGGTGTGCTTATATTGAAGAAGACCGCCAAGTTTTTTATGAAACGTTTCTTGAACGTTTTTTCTCAATCCCGGCTGATTTGTATGTATCCATAGGCGATTTAACGAATTTTGGGCGGAGAGATGAATTAGAGGAAGTTTATGCAATAATCCGAAAGCACAATAAACCATTCAAACATGTTTTAGGAAACCATGATCTTTACTCCATGTCCCGGGAAGCGGTTCTTTCTATCACCCAGCAAAAGCATTTTCATACAGTTTCCACCGATTCAGTAATTCTGGCCTTTCTTGATACAGCACGTGAACAGGATTACGAAGACTGGGGAGGAACGATGGACGGTGTACAGCAATACTGGCTGGAATCTATTGTAAAGGAATCGGAGGAACTGCCGCTCATCCTTTTTGCTCATCATCCCGTCTTCTCCACCACCATAAATT
Organism: Planococcus sp. VCh962; assembly: GCF_057748275.1. Classification (NCBI taxonomy): domain Bacteria; kingdom Bacillati; phylum Bacillota; class Bacilli; order Caryophanales; family Caryophanaceae; genus Planococcus; species Planococcus sp. VCh962. The sequence continues at coordinate 749,142 of NZ_JBYLHS010000001.1, read as the reverse complement.
CAGAAAAAGAAAAACGATGTATCCATCCCGATATCCCTATTTGGGATATTCTGAACAAAAAACAAGGCGCCGGGCTTTATTTAAATGGCCATAATCACTACAATTCACTGGCAGCCAGAAATCAATGGGTTTTTCTTCAATTGTCAGCCGTACTCGATGATCAAGCAGTGCGGATTATTGAAGTTACCGATTCTTTTATTTCCATAGATTCTGTGACGGTTGATGATGCTAATCTGCGAAAGCATGCAGAAGAAATTGGAAATGCCATTAAGCATTTTACTTTAAAACAAGAAACGGTCGGAAAAGCGGCTTATTTTAACTATATGATTCCATTGCCGGTTCCAGTTGAAGTCCCTCCTCAAGTGAAAGTTAAGTTATAGACCTTTAACTAAATAGTTACCAACGAATCAGCCGTATGCTTTTATATCATAAAAGCATACTTTTTTTTCGCTTAGTCATTCTGCGATTACTTGAAAAGATTTTGAAAATCTTTTAGTAAAGGATAATTTCTACAACAAAAAACCACCTTTATGAAAAGGTGGTTTTTTTAAAATAAATCGCTATGCTGTTAGTCCAGAGTGTTCCCTTCAGCTGGAATAGGATTGTTTTTAAGCAACCCTGCCAAATGATAGGTGTTGTAGGCTAACCGTTTCACTGCCGCTTTTGTGAAGTCATTATCGCGGCCTGCTTCAATATAAGAAGCTCCCGGCCCCGCTTCACCTACCCAATAAGCATCGACATTCGGTGGAACCAAATAACCGATATGAGACAGGCCATAAAGCAAAGAAGCTGATGCATGTTTGGCACCGTCTTCGTTGCCGGTCACCAGTGCACCTCCAACTTTATTATAGAAAATCGCTTGTCCTTTATCATTCGTGATGCTGCTGCTGCCGTACAGCCGTTCAATGGCAAGCGTGGCAAGCGAACTCTTTTCGCCCAGCCAAAGCGGTGTCCCAATAATCAATATATCTGCAGCCTTGACCTTTTCAAGAATCGATGGCCACTGATCATCTCCGCCCATATCTTCCTGAACGCCAAAAGCAATGCGGTGATCGGCCAGCCGGATAATCTCGGATTCCACACCTAACTGATTATAATGAACTTGTACATCTTTCATGAGCCCTTCAGTATTGGAAATTTCATCAGAGCTCTTTAAAGAACAATTTAAAAATAACGCCTTTAATTGCTGCATGTCTTCATTTCCTTTCTTCTAGCAAGTCGCTTATTCAAGAAATCCCTACATTACCTCTTCTTCCCTGTTCGCTTTTAATTAAACTGTTAAGCATATCTCCACTTTCCCAAATCACTTTAAAAATGCTCCTTCGCAAAGAAACCTCTCACCATTGCGAAAAAATACATGGCTGCAAATTTTTTAGTTCTTGCCCGCATGTTAAAAGGCCAGTGATGGAATAAGCGAATCCATCACCGGCCTTTTTCGACTTCCCAAACCATTCTTTGTCATCTTAATAAATTTCTTTCTGTAAAACATGAAAATCAGGAAAGTGTTTGATTTAAATCCGGGCTCGGCATCTGCATGAAGTTTGAACTTTCAACTATAAAAGGAATTCTCACATTGAAAACCGTTCCTTTTCCTGCATCGCTTTCCACCATGATTTCTCCGTTATGTGCCGAAATAATAGATTTTGCGATAGACAAGCCAAGACCATAACCGCCTTCTTTCCTTGAGCGCGTTTTATCGGCTCGGAAAAAGCGGTCGAAAACTCTTTTCTGGTCTTCAGGAGAAATTCCGATGCCGCTATCTGCGACGGACAAGATAAATTCACTGTGTTTCTTAGCATGCTGCTGTTCAAGACGGATTTCCACCTGGCCTCCGGATGGAGTGTATTTAATGGCATTGTCCGTTAAGATATACATCAGCTGGATGAGCTTATCCCGGTCCCCGACCATTTCAAGTCGCTTTGGCGCAACCAGTTTCAGATGGATTTCCTTTTGGCTTATGGGTTTGTTGAATGATTCGACCATCTGCTCTGCTGCCGGGCAGATATCAAATCGTTCTTTTTTCACCTGCATCGCAGCCTGTTCCGAATCAGTCTTGGCAAGGGCGAGCAATTCTGTAATCAACCCCGACATCCGTTTCACTTCATGCTTTAAAGTGCCGAGCATCTTCTCTTTGAACGGATTGGTTTTATCAGACTCCATGCCGAGGGCTTCCACTGCTGATAAAATAACGCTGAGCGGTGTTCGCAATTCATGTGAAGCGTTCGATACAAAGTCTTTTTGAAGGTTATACGCCTCTTTGACCGGTTCAAGCGCCCGTTTAGACATCCAGTGGCTCAATACTACACCGCCAGCAGCAAAGACAATAGCAATAGACACGAAAATCAGAACCACCCATTTTATCATATTGCTATAAAATGTATTATCGATTGCCATATACATCATAGCGATTCGCTTTCCCTCGTGTATGACCGGCCTAGCAAGCACCATCACTTCAAGTTCCATTTCAGAAAAATCTTCAAACAACGGGTCGTTTTCTGGAATATCGATTTGCACTTGTTTGACTTCGATGGCTTCTGTCACCCATCCATCAGTTAGATTTAAGTATAATTCCCTTAGCTCTTCATGATCATCGTTATTGATGATCAGCTCTCCTTTGACATCAGTAATGTAGTAGAAGATTTGATTGCCGGCAAGTGCACGTCGCTCCTGTTCTCTCCATGCTCCGCCGCTGCCGTCCAGTGCCCGTTCCGCCATGCTCACTTCCCGGTCCGACAATAAGCGAAGGGTTTGTTCCTGATCATTGGTAACGACGATGTAAAATACAAATAGCGTCAATGCGACAAAAACAGCCAGGAATAACGTAAGAATCGTGCTGTAAAAAAGGGTCAATCGGTTCCGGGTTTGTGCAAAGACGTCTTTTTCACTCTTTTTAAAGACTTCAGGTTTTTTCAACTTTATAACCTACTCCCCTGATGGTTTCGATTAAACTGCCGCTTTCATCTCTGTCAATTTTCTTACGCAGCAATTTTACGGTGGCATCTATGGTTTTCATCGACACATCCGTATCGAATCCCCATATTCGGTCAAATATCAACTCCCTTGTCAGCACGGTTCCTCGATTTTGGACTAACATGTCCAAAAGCTGGAACTCCCGGGGAGTCAAGTTGATTTTTTGGTCTCCTCGGCTGACTGAATGTGCAGTACGGTTAATGTTCAATCCATTTACCTCTACCACTTCTTCTTGTAGAGGAGAATAGGTGCGCCTTGCCAGAGCACGAAGCCGTGCCCACAATTCTTCAATTTCAAAAGGCTTGGCTAAATAATCATCCGCTCCGGCATCCAATCCTTCCACCCGATCATTCAGCGCATCTTTGGCAGTGAGCATCAATACCGCTCCTCCATATCCACTTTGCCTAAGTTTTTTGCAAATAGAGATCCCATCGCCATTCGGCATCATCCAGTCCAGTATGATAACATCGTAGAACGACGCAGCGGCATAGTCATAAGCGTCTTCCCCTTCCGACACCCAGTCAACCGTTTTGGCTCCTTTTTTCTTCAGCAAATGAACAACTAATTCGCCGAGCATTTCATCATCTTCTGCCAATAAAATTTTCACAACAAACACCCTTTCCCAACGGCGTTATTATTTCTAATTCCAGTACACCATAAAAAGGTTAAAGAAAGATTAAATTTTTCTTTTAAATTTAAATTTAGTGAAATATTCTAATTATTTTAACAAAAATAAAAACAAGCTGTACCACTTCGTCACGGCACAGCCTGTTTTTTGTGTGTTTTATGCACTATGGCTTTCACCGATAGGGTTCTCGTAACAAAATTGAATAACCGTAGTTGAATTCCACTATCGAATAGGCACTTAAATCTCCCCCTGTCTCATAATCCAATATGATCTTAAGCAAATAAAAGCTGGTTAAGTTTCCGCTGATTTGTTAATGTTGCACGCCGCTTGAACAGAAATCCATCTCGTAAATAAAAGCTTTTTCAGTTCGATTTCTTTCCATACCGTCACTTTAAAGAGCTTTGATGAAAATCAAGTGAAAATCAAGTAATTGATTAAAAACTAAAAAAGTCTTCCTCAACATCGAAGAAGACTTTCCCGTACTGTATTTCCTATATCAGATCGTCCAATTGACAATTATTCCTGCATGCGTTAAACCGCCACCGAATCCGTATAACAGCAATTTATCATCGGCTTTGATTTTTCCTTCCTTCACGCCTTTATCCAATGATAAAGGGATCGAAGCTGCGGAGGTATTCCCGTAATACTCCAGACTGTAGATTGTTCGTTCAAGAGGGAGCCCATTTCGGCTGCAGATTGATTCAATAATACGCAAGTTTGCACTATGCGGAACAAACCAATCCACTCTATCATTGTCAAATCCGGCTTTATCCATCAACGCCTTCATCCCTTTTGGTACAGTATTGACCGCCCATTTGTAAACCTCACGGCCGTTTTGTGTAACAAACCCATTGACCGCCAATTCGTTGCCAAACATTTGGTTGGAAAGATCCGTGCAATAAAGATTTTTTGCCAATTCCCCGTCTGTCCCCATATGAGAAGCGATGAAGCTTGGTTTTTCTTCATCGAATTCGACAAGTACGGCACCGCCGCCGTCTCCGAACAAGATGCAAGTCGATCGGTCACTGTAATCCAGAATTTTAGAAAACGTTTCAGCGCCGATCACTAAAACTTTTTTATTTAAGCCGGCTGTGATCAAGCCATTCGCCATATGAAGGCCGTATGCGAATCCCGAACAGGCCGCATTCAAATCGATGGCACCGGTATTTTCTATGCCAAGCTTGGCCTGTACAAGCGCGGATACACTAGGCGTCTTAAAATCCGGCGTCATCGTACAGACGATAATCATATCGACATCGTCAAGAGATTTCTGATAGCGTTCCATTAAATTTTCAACAGCTTTAATGCTGATGTCGCTCGTGAATTCAGTTTCCGCTGCAATCCGGCGTTCTTTTATTCCAGTCCGTTGGACAATCCATTCATCGTTCGTTTCCACTAATTCTTCCAGGTGATGATTCGTCAGCCTCTTTTCCGGTACGTAAGATCCGATAGCTGTAATTCTTGCTTTTGAAGTATTCATGTATTCCGCCCCTTCTTGATGTACTCGCTCTATTCTACCATCAACTATTAGTATTAGGTACTAATATAGCTAAGCAATGCGTTTTTTTGTATAATAATGAAATTTGATTGGAGCAAACGACGGTTTTTATCTATGAAGCATTTATTTGGAAATGACTAAACTTGAGAACAGCGAGAAATACGTCCGAAAATTTAGAGGCTGTGAAAAATTCTGCTTTCATTCTCGTTTCTTGTTCCAATTCTTTTAAAATCTATATCTTAACGTAAAAATCAAAAAGTTAACATATGACTACGTCTTTATTATGCTTAAATTTAAAGTAAGCAAGAGGTGACTCATGAGTAAACTAGTCAAAATTTTTGCTGCCGTTTTGATTACATTGTCGCTTGGAACATTTTTAACTAATTCCGAATACTTTAGCAGCAAAGATCCTCTTGTCGCTTTGGACGATTCCATAACCTTCGGCTACAACCTGTGTCCAAATAACAGCAGTCCTGCCGAATCTGCTTTTCCGTATTTGACCGGAGATGATGCTGGTTTGCGGGTACGCAATTTGGGAGTTCCGGGTTGGCAGACACTCGACTTGCGCGTGGCATTGGAAACAAACCAAGAATTCCGGCGAGCTGTCAGCCAAGCGGATTACATGACGTTAAACATAGGAAACAACGATTTTCTGGAAAATGTAAGGATTGTAAATGCTGAAAGCGATGTAAATCAGCAACTTTTTCAGCAACTGCTCGCACAAGAACTGGCAAGCAGCGATGTATTTGACAATATTGCTGGAATCATTGAAGAAATACGCTTAATGACAGACGCCCCGATCATTCTTTATAATGTCTACAATCCGTTCCAATTAGATAATCCAATGCACACGATTGCAGACCGTTTCTTGCCGCAAATCAACGCTGCTTATGCAGATCTTGCGGAAGCCAATATTGGTGTAGAATTGGCTGATGCTTCTAGCGCATTTGGCAATAACCAAGCAACATATATATTACCTCGTGATATCCACCCAACTGTTGCGAGCCAGGAAGTGTTGGCTGACATCGGCTTGGAAGCTATTTGTTCCATGGATAAAAATAATTAACCAGAAAAGCAGCAACCCTTTTATATGATAGGGTTGCTGCTTTTCTGGTTGCTGCCTTTTTTAAATTATCCTTTTGCCCACCCGATTATTTTCATAACCAACTTTAAATTTACATATCCGTCTTTTCAATTAGCGGCGCTTCAATAATATAGCGATCTGGCGCAGCTCCTATGAATCGGAATGGATAACAAGTAGTGAGCGTCAGAGTCGGCTTTTCTTTATTGACGATTACTGTTCGATCTTCCGCTTCTGTTATCCATGTTTTTTTTATTTCGTACTCATACTGGACTCCTTCAAACTGCACATACATCTTTGCACCCTCTTTTAATTCACCGAGTTCCCGGAAAACCGTATCCCGGTGTCCAGATAGCACTGTGTGGCCGAGCCCATCCGGTGGTGTAGTAAATTTCCCCACATGATAGCCAACGCCTTGAGTCAAGGTCTCGTCATCTGTTCCCCAATACAGCGGATATTTCATGTCAAGTGAAGGAATGAGAAGCCATCCGATTTTTTCTCCTTTGTTATACTCTCCATAATCACGGGGTTTTGGTTTTGCAATTCTTTCTTCCCGCTTTGTTTGATTAGAATAGATCAATGCTTCTTTTTCAAGAAAGTCTTCAGTCTTTTCATCAGAAGCTTCTTCTTTATGAAACCGCTCAATAGCTGATTTTTCTTCCTCTGGATTCGTAGCTTTATCCGCTATGACGATATCATTTTCTCCAATGGTTTCTCTGCCGGAAGAACTCTCGGCCATCCATAAAAACCCGTTCCATCCAGCGAAGACGATTCCTGCTAAAATGAGCATCATTGCGAATTTATTCTTCACTTCCTCTCCTCCTAATAATCATGTTATAGAACTTCAATTTAAATCGCTTCCGGCTAATTTCATGAATACTTTTGCGAAAATATGGGAACAAGCAAAAGATAAATGACTTTTTATTAGGAAGTAAAATACTTTTAATTATGTTTATTTAATCATTTTATCAGAATTTTCACTATTTTATGAAAAATGTGTTATAAATTATAGTATCGCCCAATGGCGAAATATGCAATAAAGGAGATTGGTACATGAAAAAAAGAATGGTTTTGCCGTTGACAGTATTGTTGGCAGTCGCAGGATTTGCAGGATCGGTTTTCGCCGCTCATGAAGGTCAGGCGTTTATGGCACAAATGACACCTGATCAGGAACCTATGCAAGTGGAAAGCAATGCATCAGGGGACGCACATATCCAATTCAGTGAAGACGGTATGTCACTAGAGTTTACGGTAAATGCTCAGAACTTGGAAAATACATTAGCTGGGCATTTCCATAGTGCGCCTCCTGGTGAAAACGGACCAGTAGAATTACTCTTATTTGAAAATGCAGAGCCTATGGATTATAACGGAGAGGTAGCAAGCGGCACACTGACTGAAGCAGACTTAGCCGGAGACATGAGCTGGGATGAATTTACGAAAGCACTTGTAGCAGGCAATATTTACGTGAACCTTCACACAGAACAGTACCCTGAAGGAGAAATCCGTGGACAAGTTGTAATGGCTGGCGAAGGTGACGAAATGCCGACTACTGCATCAAACGGACCGCTTTACACAATGCTCGGTATGCTCATAGCCTTGACTGGTGGATTCATGCTCATCGGCCGGCGCAATAAAAAAGCTGCTTAATCTTTGTCCCTAAAGAGCTGAACTTCCATACTGCTTCCATCCTCATCTAAGACACCAGTTCAGCTTTTCTATTTTTCCTCTCACGTATAAATCATCCTTCTTCTCAATTTACCTCTATTCATCTTTTCTTCTATAAGTAATTCTTTAGCTTTCCGTTTCTAACTTTTTCCCTTCAATTTTTTCTTTTTAACCATCGTTATAAATTCAGCAGCATCAGTTCTAAACTGCTTTTCCTGAACAAAACCAAGTTTTTTATAGAGATGGATCGCCCTTTTATTGAACTCGGCCACAGTTAGACGAATCGGTAGTTCTCGATGACTTTCTTCTATATAGTTAAGCACAAAAGAACCGAATGCCGCGCCTTCTCCCTTGCCTACCCGTTTTGGATTCATTCCTAGGCCCATATCAATACAAGCCGCCTCATAAACACCATACTGGTTGCCGATTGGAACTTGAGCGCTCGTTCCTACACAGAAAAACCCCGCTGTTTCTTTATTTTCATCAAGTAACGCAAAGTATGTCCCATTTAGAAGTTCTGACATTCCTTCATCAGTCAGTTCATTGTCATAAAAGTCATAGGGGGCATCGTACTTCCACTTCAATATTTCTGTTGCTATAGTTTTATTCATTGTTTCTACTTTTAAATCCAAATTGCATCCTCCTTTTCATTGCGCTTAGGGAACTACAGCATAAACCTTGACTGCCTTTTACTTACTCATACTTTACTAGTGGTGGATAATTCAATAGCCTGATGATCTTATTATGGCATATTCCTTATTTTCTAATGCTATTTACCAAGCTTTTATATGAGATGTTTTTATTTCCTAAATAAAGTTATTGTTTTTCCCCTTGTATCATCTCTTCAGCTCCTCTATTATAGAAGAAAAAAGTTTGCAGAAATAAAATCTTAAATAGAGATGCAGGTCGAGGGGGGAAGAAATGTACCATATTAGAGGGCGAAAGCTGCTAAAGAAAGAAGAAAAGATTATTTATCGCAGCAGTTTAGAGGAAGCGGAAGAAGAAGGGGCAAGAATAACATTTGAACTAAAGAAAATCATCACACAAGCTTCTCATGATGTTCTTTTTTTATGTATTGGGTCAGATCGTTCTACTGGAGATTGCTATGGCCCTCTGGTTGGGACAATGCTAAAAGAAAACCATCTCCCGTTCCCTGTCTATGGCACTTTATCTGAACCCGTCCATGCCCTTAACCTGCAAAAGGTATTAAAAGTCATAAAGAGAAAGCACAAAAATTCACTCATTATAGGAATTGATGCCGGCCTCGGCGCTTATCATCAAATTGGCTCCATTTATTTAAAAGAAGGTTCTTTCAAACCTGGCAAAGCATTAAATAAAGGGCTGATTGATATAGGTGATTATCATTTAACAGCAGTTGTAAATTATCTGGATGCTCAATTTCCCCATCATTCTTTAAACAGCACAAGATTAGATACTGTGATGAATTTAGCTAAAGCAACTGTAAAAATGATAATTGAAGCTAAGGAATAAATGGATCTCAGTCAGCTTGAGTGTTTGAAAACCATGAATTATAACGTTAAAAAGGTGAAGAACATGCTGGATTATCAGCTTGTTCTTCACCTTTTTTCTTTACTTTTAGTTAAATAAGGTCTGTGATTCTATTTTCAGTGCGCGCTGTTGAATTTTTGTCGTTCAAATACTTTTTAATATCTACCAAGCTCTCGTACCAAACTTCCCCCGATTTTCTTTCCGTCAACTCTCTGCTGATCGGAAAATTGGCATGCCTTTTTTCTGATGTATAGACAGATAGAGTCTCCCCGATTATATCAACGTGCTTATGGGAAACAAGTTTTTCAGTTGTAAGGTGACTTAAATCGACATCACTTTTCATCGCTTTCAGCCTTGGCAGCTTTTGTATATTGAGTCACTCTTTCCGCTTTGTACTGCTTATAGCCTTTGACAAATTCCTGATACATTCGCAAATAAGTTTTAGTTTGTCCATCCATTCTTTTTTCTTCTCTGATCACAGCATTCATATAATTCATCCTCCTTAGTATGGGACCGCTAGATAATTACTCTCAAATCCGTGGCACTGGTTCATTTCTACAAAACATATTGGCAGATTGCAAAAGCTGGTATAAATGGTTAATGAAAAATGCTATTATTTCGAATTCTATTTCAGATAAAAAATTATAGCTCCAAATAGAATCCGTTTGTTCCTACTTCAGCTATGCTTGAAATGATGTCAGGTGATGAAATTTCCCCGGTGGGACTTACGATGAAAAGGTGTCACGAAAAAAAGTTCGTTCGGACAATACTTGGTTAATTGATACAAAGTATAAAAGACGTTTTGTTTAAGCTCGTAATGCTGCACGCAATTCGGTAATGCTCTCGCTTTTTCAGATGCTTGTTCCAGCTGCACCTCATCCGTTTTCATCCAAACAGTCTGAACTTCCATTTGTTTCTGCCCCTCTTTTTCATGAAAGACTTCCCGAGTCAGACGTGCAAAGAAAGTTATAAAAGAAGAACCATTTTTTGTTTGTACATCTTTTGATTTAAGAAAATGATAGCTAACTGACTTTTGAGGTATATGTCGTATTTGTGCCATCCATCTGCTCCCCTTCATACTGTTAATCTAGGTTTCCAAGAAACAATTGTCCCAATTTCAGCATCGATTCTATATTATATGGAGTTTTATCCAAGAGAGCGAAGCACTCCGACAAGGCGTTCAGTAAACTCTATTGGTGATTCCTGTGACTCTAAACGGACGCAATACATTCCACGTTCCATTGTGAGTTGCTGGGAATAATTTGTAGGAAGCAAAATGGAATGCTGTATAAGGGCCATTAAAAAAATTGGCAGCTCTTCTGGAAGAAGAAAAACTTCGGCTTCGTTTACTGCTTCTCCATCTTTATTGAGCAGACTAAAAGAAATGGCCAGATCGAGCGACCATCTTACGCACACATTGGAGCTTTTCTGTGCTTCGACCATCCGCTGTTTTTTAAACTGACAGATTTCAGAATTCATCTCAACTTCTGTATCCATCAATTCACTTACTTTCTCAATTACTGAAACCAATGAATCCGTCTCTACCACTTCAACCATTCCTTCCACCCCAAGTTGATTGATTAAAAAGTAATATTAAATAATTATTTAGAAAATTAGAATAAAATATTTTATTTTTCGAAAAACAAATAACCAAACTTTTTACCTACAAAGAATTAATTTGTATAAATAAATTTTTGTTTTTCGATACCTTAAGCCTATTATATGGCATAAAATATGTAAAGGGTTATAGAATATTCTTTTAATTCTGAATATAATAATGTTTTTCTTATATACTTTCTCCACTCTGAAAAGTTATATTTTTAGAAAAGAAATCAACTTTGTTTCATCCTTTTCTTCTTTTCGAGAAGATTTTGAAATGAAAAAAAGACCATCCATTAAACTGACTATGCAATTCTTTACATCAAACTGTATAAATATAAAAAGCTCTATTTATACGAGGAAATCCCTGTTTCGGGTTAGGTTCCAGCAATTTTTTAAGACTGGAGCAGGACAAAGAAAAAAGCGAAGAATGCTTTAGCACCAGCATCTTCGCCTTCTTGTATTTTCTATAGTTTAATTATTTTCCGGACTATTTCTACTATAGTGTAATAAGTTAACATTTTAATCGAAATTTTATTAAGATAAAAAAAGAGAGAGATTTTTTTAATAAATTTTCATTGCTTTTTTAACATCGAAGGGCATTTTGTAATTTCTTTTCATGAAATCTATTTGAAAGTAATTATCTTTTTCAAATAGCCGCATGATATTTATATAGTAAATACGAGGAAAAATATCCAAATTATGTAGAGTGTTATTTTTAAAAATTGCCGATTTTATATCAACCCACTTAAAACCATCAGTATATTTAAGACCACATGCCATAAGATTGCCGGGAGAATGCTGTTGGATTTAATCGTGATTCCACCGAAAAACATGCCTCCAATCGAAAAAGCAAGACAAACAAGCCAGGGAAATCCAAGTGAGTAATGCTGCAATCCAAAACCTAAACTCGTCAATGCCACTGCCCAGCGATCACCGAATAGCTCAGAAAAACGGCTCAAAAGAGTGCCTCTCCAAATCAACTCTTCTAAAACAGCGTTTGTGATGGCAAATAAAAGTGCCCATAACCATATTTCCTGGATGAATGGCCAGCCGTTCAAGATGACGAAAGGCATAAAGATGGCAATATTGACTGTCAACGCTATTAAAAGAAATGATTTTGCTTTTATGCGATGAAACCCTGTCCATATAAAAGGAAAATAGATAAATTCATTCCATACTGGTTTTTTCCAATATTTTATAGACGGAGCATTAAAGAATAGAGATATGCCAAGTAGCGGTACTAAAATGGACAGTAAAGATATTCGGCTTAATAAAAGCCGCCATTCCCTGGGCTCTATTTGATAGAGCCAGTTATAATTTGCATACAAATAAAAAAAGAAGCCTACGCCAAATGCCAATTGGATCAAGATGAAGGACTTTAAAGGCTTTCCCGATTTGATAAATAAGGCAAAAGAAAGCAATGCCCAGACCCCTAAAAGAAAGTAATTTTCAAGTTGAAGTGAAATAATCAGGAAAATAAATAATGACAAGCAAAATAAATTTCGTACAGTTGAATTACCTATGCTGCTCCCTCCCTCAAATACACTTTTCTTCTTTAACTTTGGTACTTCTTCATACGAGCGTGCTCTCATTTAGTTTCAATCTTATACTTAATAAATTTAAAAGAGACGCATCACTGAATCTGCAAGACTAAATAATCGAAAAAAAGCACCTCCGATCCGCGGCTTCAGTTTATTAAAAGCCATGCGGATGAAAATGCTGTTTCGAAATGTATTAAGTTGAAAATCCATTTATTAATATTTTAGTTTACCGATTGTTTCTTCGAGTTCAACTCAGCAGAAAGCTCATCGAACCATTCTTTATCGCCTGTTGATAAAGCCAGATCGATTAAAAATTCCAGCTGTCCGGCATCTTTGTTTTTTGCTGCCGGCATGATTTCAACTTGTTTGATGGACATCGGAATCGTTTTTCCAATCAGTTCTTCATTATCACTTTCAGCTACCACGACATATACGGCTTCCTGAATGATGCTCATAGAATCGATGAAACCAATGATTAGCTCATCATTACGGGAAATGCCTTTCACCCAGTCACTCGTTTTTAGGATAGTTTTATTGTCATTCATCATAGGCTTACACCTTCTTTCTAATATTTCAACAGAATCCGCCAGGTCCGCAAGCCATTCCTTCGAAAAGGACTTTAGGCTTTTGCTTTCCCAGTTCTTCTTCGATGATTTGTTCAATTGTTTCCTTCGAATGAATACCTGCAATTGCTGTTTCGCCGATCACAAAGGTTGGAACAGATGTAATATTGGCTTCTTCATAAGCGTGTTTCAGCGCTTGCTGATGTGCTTCTTTGTATTTTCCGGATTCCAGAGCTTCTCGATATTGTTGTGCATCTAACCCAATTTCTCCTGCAAGCCCAGACAGTATCTCAATATCCCCGATATCCAGCCCTTCTTGGAAAAACGCTTGAAGCATACGCTTATTATATGCTGTTTCCAAGCCATATTCTTTAGCATACTGATAACCTTCAAAAGCTAAATGGGTATGTGGCTGAGGCGATACATCCGGCAATACAATATCAATGCCCATGTTCTTAGCCATTGGATACACCGACTGTGCCCAAGTCGTCTGTAGGTAGTCGTCTTCAGGACGCAAAGTCGGGGTAGGTGCTGGCCGAAGCTCGAACGGCATCCATTCGACTTCAACATCTTTATTGTTAACAGCTTCCGCTAACGGTTGTTCTGCGAGGAAGCAAAATGGACAAACATAATCCGAATACACTTTCACTTTTAAAGCCAAATCGGAAACCACCTTTCATTTTTCAATAATCTATTACATGAACACTATATTATAGTAGCTTTTCAATCAATAAGAATAAAACGACGCGTAAATAGCCGATAATTAAGAGCTGGAAACCTTTTAAGCAATGTCTATAAGCCCCCTAGATAAAGAGATTATCTACTTTATAATAGGTTTATGATTTAATGGGTGGGCCATTTTAAATTGCTGTTAAATAAAATCCTACGCGTTCATAAGTTATATTACAATTTTTTTGCCTTATTGATGAAATAAGCTTGTATTTTCATTCGTTCCCTGTTTTGTTTGAATGTATGCTTAGCTACCACTATAAACAGATTTAACTTTAAAAGTGAATCAAACTTCAAATAAGTTTACATATTATAATTATTATGGTTTTATCAACAGTTTTAGATTATTCCGCGGGAGGACTGGTACAAATCTAAAAAAGTTTATTTTGCATCTCTAATTAAAGACGCAACTTGCGTGTCTCCGTAGTAATACCTTCGAAAAAAACGCCTTCCGGCATCTCGGCAAAGAGAATTCCAGAAAGCGTTTTGATTTGAATATTACGAGGCACTTAGACCTCCTCAGCCACTCCGGATTTCACGTAGTGGGCCGCCTGTTCACCGGCGATTTTTCCAAAGACGGCACCGGCCATCAAGCCAGCGCCACCCGGATAATTATCATAGAACAATCCGCCAGCCGCTTCCCCAGCAGCATACAGGCCGTTGATTTTTTGATACATCGTGTTTTGGACTTCTGCCTGTTCGTTGATCTTCAATCCGCCGAACGTGAACGTGATGCCGCAAGTCACGGCGTAGGCTTCAAACGGAGCGGTGTCGATGCGGTTCGCCCAATTGGTCTTAGGCACCTCAAGCCCTTCCGTTCCCCGGCCGTCTTTCTCGTTCGGATTGAACGGCACCGCTTCATCGATCGCAGCATTGTATTGAGCAATTTCCTTGAGGAATTTTTCTTTGTTGACGCCTTCCATTTTATCCGCAAGTTCTTCAAGTGAGTTCGCTTTCACTTTCGTCACTTGTTTCCCTTTATACTCTTCTCGCAATAAATGAGAAACTTTGCCGTCGAAGATCTGCCAAGCGCAATTGTCTTTTTGCTCCAAGATCAAGCGGCCGTATTTGGCATACGTATAATTCCGGAAATCAGCGCCTTCATCCAAGAAGCGCTGGCCGTCCGTATTGATTAAAATGCCAAAAGGATAGCTCAACCGCTGGAAGCCCTCCTGAAAATCAGGCAAGTAACGATCTCCTGTCACGGCATGCGCCATCGACCAGTTGCCAGCTGACAGCGCTCCGATATCCAAAGCCATCTGAATGCCTTCGCCGGTATTGTAGCGGCTGCCCCGTGTATGGACAACATCCCATTTAGGTCCAAGGTATTTGGTGCGCATTTCAACATTGGCATGGAAACCGCCGGAAGCCATGACAACGGCTTTTGCACGGATGATTTTGCTGCGCCCTCGCTCTTTCACTTTGACGCCTTGAATCCCTTCGTCGTCTTGCAGCAATTCAACGGCCATCGTATCATATAAGATTCGGACGCCTTGGCGGGTAGCTTCGTTATGCAAAGCTTCAACCAATCCATGGCCGCCGCCGACTGATTCCAGGATCATGCCTCCCCAAAACTTAAATATGCCATTGATTTTAAACGCCTGCCGACCGTAAATCGGAATGAAATTAATGTGGTGCTGTGTCAGCCACTTCATCGTTTCAAAACTCTCGCCCGTAAGAATCGAAGCTAATTCAGGATCAGTCTTGTAATTGGTCATGCGGCAAATGTCTTCATAATACTGCTCTTCACTATAACTTCCGAAATCTGTCATACGGAGATCCTCTTCTTCAAGATCCGGGATGATCGCCTGTATGTCTTCTGTTCCGTTATACGCAAAACGAATCGAACCATGGGTGTATGTAGTGTTGCCGCCTTTTTCTTTTTCAGGCGACTTTTCAAGGACGAGGACTCGCGCACCTTGTTCCTGTGCAGCCAGTGCCGCACACATCGCCGCATTGCCGGCCCCTACAATCACTACATCCGCTTCATATTGGGTATCAGTTCTGGACTCCATATAGCCACTTCCCATTGCTTATATTTTCTTGTTAAAGAATGATTGGATGAGTACATGGAAACTGTCTTTCTTTTCAAGCTGCGCCCAATGCCCGCATTGGCCGAAAACATGCAGCTGCGCATTTTTTAAATGCTCTGCTAAATAATAACTCGACTCGACTGAACAAACCTTATCGTTCAATCCATGGATTAGAAGCACTTCGTTCTCGATGCGGTTCAGCGCCACTACTGGCACCGGGACAGCCGCTGTCGAGAAAATCGAATCGTTTGAGCGCCGCACTTCCGGCTGCATCGCTGTTTCGTAGCGGACATCCACAATGTTGTCGATGACCGGCTGCATCTCTTTTTCATCATAAACAAACCAGCTCATGATCTGCTTTAATTTCTTTTTGGAAGGATTGTCGTAAAACCCTTTCGCCCGAGCCAGCTCAAGACTCAATTTGGTATTAGGCGTGCCTCCAGGGCCCATCAATACCACTTGCTCAAAACGTTCCGGGTATTCCAGCAATAATTCAAGAGCAATCGAGCAGCCCAGGGAATTGCCGACCACATGCACTTTTTCAAGTTTCAAGTGATCCAGCAGTTCAATTGTCTGCTTGACCCATTGATCCGTCCATTGCTGGCGATTTTTCAGCGGTACATCCGGGTGGCTGCTTTTCCCAAAACCATAGAGGTCCGGCGCCAAGCAATGAAAGTTTTCTCCCACTTCTTCAAGCGCTCTCCGCCAGTTGGCGAAAGCAGTCACTCCTGGACCTGAACCGTGCAAGAACAAAATCGTCTCCGTGTTCTGTTCACCTGAACGATTTAAATAAGTAGCAAAATTCTCCGTTTGAACAATTTCCTGAGTCACGCTATTCGTCAATAAAGTCATTTTTTTGCCCCTTTCTATTGTCGATACAAGTTGAACTTATGAATTATCCTTTTGTATTCCGCGTCGGACGCTTTGGGGTAAGGCAAAGACTTGTGCTCCTGCGCAAGCTCGTCGCAAATGAGGTGCCCAAAATCTTTGGTCACCTCATTGACTCCCGCGATAAGACGAGAAGAATACTCGTCTTATCGCTCCGTCTCACCCGTGGACGCGCCTTCGCTGGAGAAGCTTTCTTAAAAAGAGAGAATCATTTAGATAGCTTTATGAATTTCAATAGTTGAATCATCACTAAGCTAATCACATTTTTTTTACAATGCTTCAATCGTCTCTTTGACAAGCTCTTTGTTTGTGATGCTGTCACCCCAATACGTATTGCCGAAAGCACGTTCACTTTCGTGCCAATGGATTGGCTCCCAGTCAGGCTCGAATATCAAATAACTGCCTGTGAACAATTCTACGCGGCAACCGCTGCCTGGATCAGTCACATATAAGTACAGGGCTTGGGAAATGGAATGCTTTCCAGGACCCACGAATTCAAAATTATGTTCCCGCAGAATATCAGCTGCGCGCAGAATATCCTGTGAGTCGTCCAGCCAGTAAGAGATATGGTGCAGACGCGCTTTCGTCGGCGTTTCCGGCCGTGAAACGAGCGCCACGTCGTGCACTAATTGCGTAACGCTCATCCAGCCAGCAAGTACATCTCCCGCATCGTTCGCCAAGAACTCACGCATTTTAAACCCGAGTACATTCTCCATAAAGGAATAAGTGTCGGATGAATCCGCCGAAGTATGGAGATTGACGTGATCCAGCCGGCGAGGCGACACTCCTTTTGCCCATGACTTATACGTCTGATTTTTCAATACGGAACGTCGATGCTCATCCACCGGCGGCCGCTCCACGTCATAGTAGAAATGGAAAGTATGACCGCTTGGCACTTGAAATGCGATGGATGCCCCGATACCCGGCGTTGTCCAGGCTTCTATATCGGCCGCTTCTACACCGTTCGTTTCCAGAAGCTCTTTAAAGCCTTGAATATCCTCTTTTTTCTTGGTGCGCCAGCCGATATGCTTTACATGTCCGCGGTCCCCTTGTTCGATGGACAAGGTATGATGCTGAAAATCTCCCCATGCCCGCAAATAATGGACCCCGTCTTTTTCTTCTGTCTCTTCCAAACCGATTACTTCTTTAAAAAATACTAATGACTTCTCCAAATCTGCCGATACCAATGAAATGTAGCCCAGTTTTGCAATTTCAGGTTTCACCGGAAAACCTCCTTTAACTATGGAATTTTTGTAAGCGTCTACATTTTTCGGTTTTAATAACGCACTGCATTTGATTCGAGGCCAGACAATACGCGCCCAAAGTTTTCTTTTGTGATGATTGGCGACAATGAACGGTGAGAATGCAATACCAGAAAATCAAGCAGAATTCGCTGCATCGGGTGCCCGTTATAAGCAAATCCAGATCCGCTGGCTGACATTAGTAAATCCATCGCTTCTTTCAGCAATTGATTGGCATAGCCGATATCCGCTAGAGCTTTCACGCGTGCATGGCGGGCCATATATTCTTTCGCTTGTGCGCTGGCATCCAAATCATCCGCCACTTTAAAGAAGAACATCTCTGCTGTTTCAATCTTCAATTCCGCTTCGGCAATAACCGCGTGCGTACTTGCCGCATCTTTGACAAATTCAACTCCCATATGGGCTGCACGACGATTTGGCAAACCTTGTTTGAAAAACTCCATCGCTGAACGAAGCATTCCCACTCCTGGCAATCCAAGCGATAAGATCAATGCCGGGAAAAGGGCTGTATGGTAAAGCGGAATATCGCGCAAATGTTCAGATTCGAAATCGCCATCAAGCGCTTTGACAAACGATGTACAGCGATGCTCCGGAATAAAGACATTGTGCATTTTCACGCTATTGCTGCCGGTGCCTTTCAATCCCATAACATCCCAGTCATCCATGATTTCCATTTCACTGAATGGAAGCGTCATCAGGACCTGGTCGACCATTTTACCTTCTTCATTGATGATCGGCATCCCGAAATATCCCCAAGTAGCGTGCTGGGAGCCTGAACAGAACATCCAGAATCCTTCTTCAATCAAATACCCGCCATCCACTTTCTTGGCGATGCATTTACGGGGTTCGTAAACTCCTGCAAAAAGGACATCGTCTTCGTCTTTTCCAAAAATTTCTTCATGCGTCTTTTCGCTGAAGGATTCGGCTACCATCAATTCACGGATGGCACATAATGCCACGATCCACCCTGTCGATCCACAGCCTTTTGAGATTTCAACAATGGCTTCACTGTAAGTGCGCATATTCTGTTCCTGACCGCCGTAGCGTTTAGGGCGAAGCATCTTGAACAATCCCAATTCTTTCAATTCATTCATCGTCGCTTCAGGGATGCGGCGGATTTGTTCTGTTTCTTTTGCTCGTTCTCTTAAAGACGGGATCAGCGATTTCGCCGCTGCTACCACGTCGACTTGGTTATCTTGTTGGATTACAGGATTCATATTCGGTCCACTCCTCTGCATCTTTTTCTTTCTATACTCAATTTAAAGAAATTTCAGAATTAATTAAAGATGAAAAACCATTCGATTTCCGTACTTTTTCCAATAAAAACTATTAGTTTTTTTCTTGAGAATCTTCTTTTCCATCATTTTTCCGTTAATTCTTTTTAATAAATGCGCAAGAGCAGTAAGAGATTGAATTTAAATGGAGTCCTTGTGTACACCGCTTCGGACGCTTTGGGCAGGACTCCCGCCATGAGTCGAGAAGAGCACTCGTCTCATAGCTCCGTCTCGCCCTTAGACGCGCCGGCGCTGGAGAAGCTCTTTAAAAAATGAAACCTGAAATTGCTCTATTATTCTATAAAAGATTTGGCATAACGGAACAAACTCACAGAAATAAAACGTGCTCTATAGCAGGGATAATCTTTATTGGAGTGAATAGTACTTACAAACTCCAACCTATCGATTTCTAGCTAAATCATGCACCAGCAGCAAGCATGAATTGTTCGTTCAACTTAAACACTTGATGTAAAAATACAAAACGGCGGCACGCCGTGGGACTATGTATTATCAATTTCTTCTATAAGAAGTGGTTTCACCGTTTATTACTGCCATAAAAGCTGCTCACTAAGAGAGGCGCGTAAAAGGGCGAGGCGAAGCAGGAAGATTAGCGGTCTGTGCTAAGCTTCTTGCGGGAGCTATGCCCCAAGCGACCGAACGACCTTAAAATAAATTTCTGTTTTTTTAAAACAAAATATAAAAAAGGCCATCCAAAAAAGTCAGTGAAAAGACTTTTCTGGTTGGCCTCCTGTATACAGCTGGCAATTGGGAAGTTCTATACATCAATATCGCCGAGAATTTTCAATGCGTCCAGCATCAGCAGAAGCTCATATGCCACAGTTGGGTTGCGCAAATCTTTGTCCAGCAATTTTTCAATGCGCGTGATGCGGTACATCAGCCCGCTCATCGACAGAGATAAATCGCTGATCGATTGCTGCAGATTTCCGCCGTTCAGCAAGAACACATACAGCGTCTTCAACAATTCGTCTCGCTTATGGTCTTTCAGTTCGAAAATCGGATTTAATTCTTTTTTAGCGATGCGCCGGATGGTCAGCATATTTTTTGAATTGATCAACGAACCGATGATACTGACTTCTTCAAAAGTGGCGATTTTGTCGGCTGTATTCAAGCGCAGCGCAACTCTCGATTCTTCCAGACCTTCATCGATCGTCTCGATGGTTTCATGCTGGCTGCTCATGCCGACTTGGAAAGCAATATGGCGGTGTTCATGGCTTAAGTGCTTCAGGATATTTTCCAGCATATAATTGAGCCGCTCCACTTTCGGCAGCAGCATGACAATCGACCCTTCATATTCGGTAATCAGGATTTTATAGCTTTGCATTTCCAAATAGCGCGTTATGGAATGGATGATCTGATCGAGAAGTTCCACTTTGGTAACATCCAGATGTTCAGAAGTGCATTTTAAGCTGGCGATGTAAAATGGTTCTTTCAAATCGATGCCCATATAGTATCCCCGATAAACAATGCTTGGAACCGAGGAATACTGCTTTTGCAATAATTGCTCAAAGAAATAGGCTTTGATGTTTTCCACCGCTTCGAGGCTGGTTTTCTCGTTCAAAAAGTACAGTGCTGCTGAAGTCGCGGCACGCTGGATGAACATGGTTTCATTTTCCGCTTCGGCATCTTTGTCTAAATAGAAAAACGTGATATAGCCGATTGGCTTTTTCTGGACGATAATCGGCGACACAAGCCGCTTATGGGCTTTCCCCCGGATCACAAAGGTCTTATCATAGGATGAATAAAGGATCTTACCACTTTTGGTTTTATTGATGGAGTTTAAAAAGTCTTCGCTGAAAACCTTATACTGAATCTCATCGATTCCCCGGTACACTCTAGGATGGAAATTCAAATCTTCAATCGAGACCGGAATATTCAATGCTTCATAGATGGTGCTGATCATTTCTTCGATCGAGTCTCCATCGGATAATCTAGTTGTCAGCGTGTCATGGAAAGCCGATGCTTTTTCGATGAAATTTTTTCGGTCGAGCAATTGTTCATACGTATAATTGAGTTCATCGATAAAGCGGCTTTCCTGGTACAACTGAATTTCTTCTTTCATTTCCACATCGTCCCAGTCTTCTTCCAGCTTCATTTCAAACATACATGAGGCATCCCCTTTGCCTCGGCATTCAATTTCCCGGAGAAAAACACGGCGGCCGGTAATCGTCGAAGTGAAACCGCTTCCAAAACCTGTCAGCGTATGGCATACCGGACAATCTGAAATCCCGTGGTTTTTGACATGTTCCGCCACTTCAAAAGAATCCATCCATTCTCCGCAAGCTGAAATTCGTGCTACTTCCCCGTGCTCATCCAAAATCACTTCACGCTTGGATACCAGACGGGATATTTGCCCTGTTTCATAATGCAATGCCCCTGCTTTTTCCAGCATTTGTTCGGTCGTACCGCCGACTTTCAGTACATCTTTTGCATGGGCTTTCCCCAGATTCCAACCATAACGAAGCAAAAACGACTTTGCCCGCTGAACTCCCAGATTTTCAATCAATTCTTTTCTTAATAACCCGAAAGTGGCAGAAGTCGTCGAGATTTTTTTATCTTCACTTTGATCAAATGTATCAATTTTTCTCATGAAAATCCCCCTTGTAGCCATAGTGGTCTCTAAGAACGTGAACTCCAGCATTTTCCCCATCTCATCTAGAAGCGTATACAAAATATATGCTTAAAGGAATTATACGAAATTTTTAGATAAAATACTCTTTTATTTTGAAACAAGCTGCATGCCAAAAAACCTGCGGCCAAAAAGCCGGAGGTTTTTCTGCAAAGTCAGATATTGACGCCCGCTTTAACAGATAGTCCGTAATCCAGACCGGCATGAATATCGCTTTCCTGGTTATAGAACGCTCGCAATTTTTTCACTGCCTCTTCTGGCGGCTTTGCATTGAAATATCCTTTGCGTGTAAGCGTTACGCCTGAATTCACTTTAAGGTCTGTTAAGCTTTCACACATCTTGATTCCCGCTGCAAAAGAATCCACAACCGGCACATCGCCGATCCGGGAAATCCCATGGGCAGCTAAAAAGACATTCAATGGTCCTTCGCCAGGTACGATAACATCAGCGCCAAGAGCGATTGCTTTCTCCGCACTTGCGATAAAGCTGTCGATAACCGGTTGGGGATTTTCAAAGCCTGCCAGCACATCGTAAAAACCGATGGAAGTCTGAACAATCGGCCCTAATTTATTGCCAAGGCCGTAGCGTTCCGCATTGCTGCGCAATTGGTCCTCCAGCGGCTCCAGGAAATTGACGATGCCGATGCGGTCCCCGAGCATGGAAGCAATATGTAAAGAAGCCTGCCCATACCCGATCACCGGAATATCGACCAATGTCCGTGCCTCAAGCAAACCGACATCCGGAATAGTGCCGATGAACATGCAGTCATAGCCGGCGCTTTCCGCAATCAATGCATTGCGGATAAATTGCTCTTTGTGCAGGTTCTGCAAATAAGCATAGGTGATAAAATGGCCCGGATAATCGCTCGGATAAGTTTCACTTGCCATGCCGTGAAGCACAACTTCCACGTCCGGACGTGCCACTTTCTGGATATGGCTGATGACCGCATCCCGGTAAGCCGGCACTTGTTCAATAGACGTCAAACTCTGATGCCAAATTTTCAAAACCCTCAGTCCCCCTAAAGAACAGCCTGTTTTTTTAATGCGGCTTGAACGGCTATCCTGCCAAAAATAGCAGCTTTGCCGAGTGAACTTCCTGTCATATAACCCGCACCGTGAAACCCGCCGGCAATTTCACCTGCAGCGTACAAGCCTTCAATCGGTTCATTGAACGCATTCAAGACATGGGCGGATTTGTCGACGCTGACTCCGGCGTATGTCGCAAGCATAGCCACTGTTGTCCGCATCGCGTAAAACGGTGCGCTGTCGATTGGTGCCGGTGTGCCGAAATGATGCGTTAATGTAGTTCTTCCGAATTTACGGTCTCCACCATTTTGGATATCGCTATTATAATCCACTACAGTGGATTTCAGCTTTTCGGCAGGAACTTGAATAATATCCGCTAGTTCCTCCAGCGTATCCGCTTTTTCAATCAACCCGAGAGCCACCAGCTTTTCGAAATCGTAAAGAGCATCGCCTGGAACGCCTTGGTCCATAATAGGCTGATCCCAAATCTGATAAGTGATTCGTTCCGGCTGCAGCAAAGCTTCCGTACCAATCAGCTTATAAGAAATCGATTCATTGACGAAACGCTCTGCGAATTTATTGATGATGATGGCTCCTTTATAAAAAGCCAAAGCCTGCGATTTTCTGGGACCGTCTGCGGTTGGATGGAATCCATACGTCCCTTTTAAATAAGGGAAATCACGCAGCCAAGCACCTTTTTCGCTGGCCAATTTGATGCCGTCTCCGACATTCCCTTTGCCGCCGATACGAATGGCGCCGGTTAATTGCGGGGCAAAATTCTCAAGTAATTCCTCGCTTTTCGAAAAGCCGCCTGAAGTGAGCAATACACCGTTCTCAGCTGACGCTGTTTCTGTCTTGCCGGCATGTTCAAAAACCACTTGTGAAACACGCCCATTATCATCTTTGCGCAGACGCTTAACGACCGCTCCCGTTCTAAATGCCACAGTTCCGGATGCTGCTGCCGCCTCATACAAAGCGGTAATAGCCTGCTGCGGCGTAATCGTGTGGCCCCTCGGAACACTATGGCCGCTTACTGCCTGGACTTTATGGAATTGAACTCCGATGGATACGAGCCATTTATAAGTTTCAAATTGGTGGTCGCCGTAAGCTTCCACCAATTCAATTTCGTTCTTTCCTTCGCCCACTGCGAGCATATCTTCAACCAGAAATTCTGATTTATCGTCGATGCCTTCTTGTTTCTGAAGATCGGTTCCGGCGAACGCCATATAGCGCCCGCTGAGCAATGAACTTCCTCCGAAATCTTTCTCTTTCTCAAGCACCAGCACAGTAGCTCCTTGTGCAGCTGCTTCCGCCGCTGCACATAAGCCCGCCATTCCGGCACCGACAATGATCAAGTTATACGTATCTTGCATAGGCTTTACACTACCTTTGAAGTCAATTCGCTTAACGCTTCTAAAGCCGCTTCGCATACTTGCATATCATGTGAATAATGGCCGCCGCTGACGCCGATGCCGCCAATCAATTCATCGTTGATTTTGATCGGGTAACCGCCGCCAAAGATTACCAGACGCTCTGTATGGACTAAGCCATGCAATAGGGGTGGATCGTCTTTCAAGCGGTCGTACCATTCATGAGTGGCACGGTTATAAGTTGCTGCGGAGAACGCTTTGTTCTGTGCAATGTCAAGGCTCAATACAGGTGCATTGTCCATTGCCGAGAAAGCTTTCAAGTTACCTACACGGTCCACGATGGCGATGCTGAACGGGATGCCCATTTCCTTGCCTTTTTCTGCTGCTGCTTCCAGTAATTTTGTGGCTAATGCCAGGCTAATGTTTTTCGACTCGATTGCTGTGATGAATTCGCTAATTTTAATCTACCCCTTTTAGTTTTATTGTTGTGAAACTGCGACCGGCTGGCCGGCCCCGAATGCTTCAATGGATGCTGCTGTAACGGCCACCATTTTTGGCAGGCAAAGATCGACAATGACGTGCGCGATATCAATCGGCTGCAGCCAGCTGGATTTGTTTACTCCGGCGCCAAGCACCGCCATCATTTGCGTATCGACTGGCCCCGGACAAACGGCGTTTACCCGGACCCCATAAGGCTTCAATTCTTCGCCTAATGCTTTTGAAAATCCGATAATGGCATGTTTGGATGAAATATAGGCGCTGCGATTCGGTCCGCCTTTTGTCCCCCAAATGGAGGAAATATTAATGATGACGCCTTCTCTTCTTTCAATCATTTCCGGAACGACCGCTTTGCTTAAATAAAACGGTGCATGGACATTGATGTCATGGACCCATTTCCATTCTTCGACGGACAGTTCGGTGATCGGCTTCATGCTCATGACTCCGGCATTGTTGATCAAAATGTCAATTTTCCCGAAGCGCTGCTTCACTTGATCAATTGCCCGGTCTACTGCTTGTTCATCTCCGACATCGCAAGTAATTGCAATGGCTTCTAAGCCGTATTGCTCTTTGATTGCCTGGACGACTTCTTTGCATTCTTCTTCGCTTCTGGCACAAACTGCCACATTGGCTCCGTGAGAAGCCAGCAGCAGGCTTGTTTCACGGCCGATTCCCCGGCCGCCGCCTGTGACGAACGCCACTTTTCCTGTTAACATATGCTTCACCTCCTTATGTTATGAATAAGTTTTCACCGTTGAAGCGATATACTGGACAGCATGTTCTCCTGCACGTTTTCCAAACACCAGGCTGCGCAATACCGATGTGCCCCCTGGGTATTTGCCGTAATATAAACCGGTCATTTCCCCGGCAGCGTATAATCCCGGAATCGGCTCGTTGTCATTGGAAACGACGCGGCCATGGATATCCGTCGCGATTCCGCCGTTAGTGAAAACATTGCAGCAGACGATCGGATAAGCGATAAAAGGACCTTGGTCAATCGGAATCGCCCAGTTGGATTTTGGCGGTTCAATGCCGACTGCCTGCTTGCCGTCTTTTACATTCCATAAGAATTGCCCAGGCTGCACAGCTTGGTTAAATTCTTCGACCGTTTTTTTCAAGTTTTCCGGTTTGATGTTCAGCTGCTCTGCCAAGCCCTCGATCGTATCGGAAACAATCGGCGGCTGTTCGGTTTGCAGCGCTTCCTCGTAATTCGGGATATCATACATTTTCTGATCTGTGATCATATAAGCGATATGGCCAGGCTGGTCATAGAAGATTTTTCGCGCCACGGCTTCGTACTGCTCGTCGATTGTCGCTTCCCCTTCATCGGTGAAGCGTTCTCCGCGCTGGTTCACGAGAATGGCGTATGGATAAGTCATGACGCCTGCTTCTTCGCGTTTACTGCGCGGGTCGACCGGTTCGGCATGGAACGAATCCCACTGGCCGGTTCCTTTAGCTCCTAATTGCTGCGCCATGCGGATCCCTTCGCCTTTGTTGTAATAGCCGCCTTCCGCAACCGGCGGAATCTTATGGGCGTCCCGGCCGATATACTGGGCCATCATTTCCTGGTTGCCTTGGAAGCCGCCAGCCGCCAAAATAACGGAATTCACTTTTAGTGCCAGACTTTCTCCGCCTTTGACTCGGATTTTCAAGCTTTCAACAGCACCTTCTTCATCGAGTTTCAAGTCCCAGGCTGTCGCTTCATAAATAATTTCAACATTCAGCGCCCGTGCACGCAGCGACAGCGTATCGATTAAAGCGCGCCCGCCTCCAACCGGCAATAGTCGAGGTTTTGAAGCAGTCAGGAACATTGTCGGCAAATAACCGAATTCGACGCCTTTCGATTCAACCCAGCGCAATGTAGGCCCGGCTTCATCATATAAAGTCTCAATGTACGCACGGTCAGAAAAATTATCCGAAAAAGCGAGCATATCTTCTTTGAAGTTTGCTGCTGGCTGGTCGATGTTTTCCATTCGCATATAAGCGGCTGTCCAGCGTGAATTGCCGCCACGGTTATCAAAATCGGCCCGTTCAATAATGGCGATTCTGATATTCTTGTTTTGTTCTTTCGCTTTTTCCGCCGCTGACAAAGCCGCTGCTGTACCTGCAGCTCCACAGCCAATAATGGCGATATCATAATCCACTTCTCTTGTCATCGTTTCGGCGCCTCCTCTGCTCTATCAAATTCAAGGTACTCTTTTTCCCATTGCTTGATTTGCTTCAGCTTAAACAGTTCTTGCCTTTCTTCCCATGTACAGATTAAATCATGGATATTTTGCTGCGATCGCTCCTGCTTTAAGACACGCAAACTTTCCTGTATCCCTTTAATGGCGGAGCGCAGCACCGTATTGGCGCAAAGCATGATTTGAAAGCCCATTTCCTCCGCTTCCTCCAGCGACACAAGCGGCGTACTGCCACCTTCCACCATATTGATGATATGCGGAATATCGGGTACGTTTGCAGTAATTTCCATCAATTGCGCGATGGTTGTCGGCGCTTCCACAAAAATCACATCAGCACCAGCTTCTTTATAAGCATTTGCCCGCTCCAGCGCTTCGCCCATACCGTACACAGCCAAGGCGTCCGTCCGTGCAATGATGGAGAGATTATCGTCTTTCCGTGTATCCACTGCGGCCTTGATTTTGTAGACCATCTCTTCTTTTGAAATGACTTGCTTCCCGCCAAAATGGCCGCATTTCTTCGGCGCCACTTGATCTTCAAACTGGATAGCGGAAGCGCCCGCCCGTTCGAGCTGTTTCACGGTGCGCATCAAATTGATGGCATTGCCGAATCCGGTATCCCCATCAACGACGATTGGCACATTTGTGACATCCGACATCCGGCTGACCACATCCGCAATTTCTGTGACAGCCGTTAATCCTACATCCGCCCAGCCAAGCTGAGCATTCGAGATTCCAGCTCCTGTCGCATAAATGGCGGGAAATCCTGATTCTTCTATTAAACGCGCCGTCATGCCGTCATATGCTCCTGGCAAAATAAATGCATTTGGCTGCTGAAGCAGCGCTTTGAATTGTTTGTTCTTTGACATCCAACCATCCTTTGTCATTAAGTCATTAAACTGAAAGCAGTTTCTTCCACTTCTTTATGCCATTTGATTGTCATCATCCGATCTGAGATAAAACCGACTCGGTTGAAATTGATTTGCTGGTCAGCTGTCACTTGCAGAATGCCTACGATTTCCCGGTCATGGCATTTCACCGTGGCGACATATTCTCCTCTTGCCGGCAAAGTATATTGCGGCAATAATCCATTCTCCGGACACCATTCCACCGTGTAAGGTTCTCCGAGCAAATTCTGGATAAATTCAATATCACCTATTGCCAGGCTTTCACGGATTCGGGTTGAACTGATTTTGTCTCCACAAAGATCCACCTTTGCAACTTCAGTAACGCCATAATACCCGTTGCCGTGTGCATAAAGCGTATTGACGTTGCCGGCTCCTCTGGATCCATAAGTGTAGTCATAACCGCATACCACATGCTTTGCTCCAAGTCCGACCAGATAATGTTCAGCGAATAGCTGCGGGGAAAGAGAAGCGAAATCCAGACTGAATTCAACAATCAAGAAATAATCGACGCCCAGCTCTTTAAGCCGCTGCTGCTTTTTTTCCAGTGGCATCAGATACTCGACATGTTCCTGCCCTTTTGACAACACACTCTTCGGATGCGGGAAGAAGCTCATGACCGACAAAGGCAAGCCCAATTCGTCCGCTTTTCTGCGGGCGGCTTCAATCACTTTCCGATGCCCTTTATGGAGTCCGTCAAAAAATCCCAAAGCGATTACATGCGGCGGAAGCGTTTGCTGGCAATGCTGCAAATTGGCGTGATTGATCTCGATTGTTTTCATAGGGTTTCGCCTCTCTTCCTTATTTTGCTTCGATTGTGATATTGTTCAATTCCTTGTCCTGGACAGTATCGCCCCAATACGTATTGCCGAATGCCCGATCTTTCATCGTCCATTCCACCGGTTCCCAATCCGGCTCAAAAATCAAATAGCCACCCGTGAATAATTCGACTCGGAAGCCGCTGCCTGGATCCATGACATATAAGTAAAGCGCCTGTGAAATGCCATGCTTGCCAGGTCCGATAAAATCGATATTATGTTCGCGGAGAATATCGGCTGCCCGCAAGATATCCTGTGAATCATCCGACCAATACGATATGTGATGTATGCGTGCCGGAGTCGGCAAGGTTGGTTTTTGCGCTACCGCAATATCGTGGACCAGCTGTGTAACACTCATCCAGCCGGCGATAACGTCTCCATTGTCATCCCGCAAATACTCCCGCATATTAAAGCCTAATTGCTTCAGAAAATCGTAAGTGATGCCTGCATCTGTGGAAGTGTGAATGTTGACATGATCAAGCCTTCTTGGCGATACACCTTTAGACCACGATTTATAAGTCTGGTTTTTCAAAATCGACTTCCGGCTTTCTTCAACTGCCGGCCGTTCAACATCGTAATATAATTCAAAGGTATGGCCGCTCGGCAATTTAAAACGGATGGCTTCACCAATGCCCGGAGTTGTTCCGGCTGCTAAGTAGTCAACAGGAACTCCGTCTTGATCCAATAACTTCCGGAACCCTTCTACATCTTCACGGTGCTTCGTACGCCAGCCGATATATTTCACATGCCCGCTATCGCCTTTTTCGATTGATAAAGTATGGTGCTGGAAATCACCCCAAGCCCGCAAATAATGGACTCCATCGATAACCGTTGTTTCTTCGAGCCCGATTACTTCTTTAAAAAAATGCAAAGACTTTTCTAAATCTGGAGTAACCAAGGCCACATAGCCCAATTTCGCAATTTCCGGATTGCCCATTTCATCCCCGCCTTTTGTATGCGTTTACAAATCAATTTAAAGAATTTGTTGAATATACTGAAATATTACACAAACAAAATATTACATACTAGAGTAGAAATTATTCGATTCCCAAGGAGTTTTCCGTTGGTTTTTGTTGGTTTTTGATTTTCAAGCTTTAAGTCTCTAAAATTAATAAATAATAAAATTTTTCTGCTCAACTTTCCCTGCTTTATTGAACGTTGATAAATCATTTAGTTGTGGACTCGATCAACCGATATTCTGCCAGACAGTTGCGAAGACATTAGCTGAAGCTTTCGAGGCTAAGTCTTTGCGACGAAGCAGCGAAGCGATGCAGGAGCATATGTTTTAGTCGCGGGCGAGCCCCAAGCCGCTTCTTTGCTGCGCTAGCTTCGAGATATGAAAGAGCGTTGCAGGGTCTGGGCTGTTTGGCTTCATATCTGAAGAGCACGAACAAAAAATAGAAAGCTTTCTCGAACAGTCACTGTTTTAGAGAACTGTTAAAGAAAACTAAAGGAAGCTGAATGCAGCGGAAGGCGGCGACTTCTGCGGGAGCAGCGTAGCGAGGCGAATCCTGAGACCCCACAGGGAATGAGTTGGGCAAAAGCAGTTTGCCCAACTCATTTGCGACGAAGCTAGCGCAGCGATGCAGGAGCACAAGGCTTTTGCCAGCGAGCGAGGAGGCTTAGGTCGCCCCCCGCGAAAAGCGTCCGCCTAGAGCGCAATGAGACCAGAACCTAAAAGTTTGTCCATAACCTGAAAAAACGCTGGAAAGATTTCTCTTCCCAGCGTTTTGCTTACCTATAGGATTCCATTATTCACGAATGCTGCTTAAAGAGCTTTCTTCACAGCAAAACTTTGAGCCACATCATAAATTAAATCTTCTTGACCGCCGACCGCTTTCATGCGGCCCAGTTCCACGAGGATATCGCGTTCATCGACGCCGAATTTCTTGGCAGCTGTTTGCGTATGCAGCAAGAAGCTGGAATAGACACCTGAATAACCCATGATCAAACTGGATCCGGTGATTTCTTGTGGACGCTGCATGAAAGGAGCCACTACATCATTTGCTACGTCCATGATTGAGTACAAATCGATGCCGGTCTGATAGCCGAGGCGTTCAAGCACTGCAACCATCACTTCAGTCTGCGTATTGCCGCTGCCTGCACCTAATGCGCGCAGGCTGCCGTCGATATATGTAGCACCTGCTTGGACTGCTGCTATGGTATTCGCCATTGCCATCGATAAATTATTATGGCCATGGAAACCGATTTCACAGCCGACAGATTGTTTCAAAGCGCTGATGCGCTCTGTCACTTCATGCGGCAACATATAACCCGCTGAATCCGTGACATAAATAACTTCAGCGCCGTAGCTTTCAAACAGTTTGGCTTGTTCGACAATTTTTTCCACCGAGGCCATATGTGCCATCATCAGAAATCCGACCGTCTTCAAGCCCAGTTCGCGCCCGAGCGCAATATGCTGCGCTGCGACGTCCGCTTCCGTAACATGCGTCGCAACGCGCACCATTTTAGCCCCGGCTTTCACCGCATCCTGCAGATCTTCCTTGATGCCGATTCCAGGAATAAGAAGCACCGAAACTTTCGATGTCTTGCAGACACTTGCTGCCGCTTCAATCAGCTTCAGTTCGTCCACTTTCGATAACCCGTATTGCAGTGAAGAACCGCCCAGGCCATCTCCATGCGACACTTCAAAATAATTCACACCAGCCTGATCAAGGCCTTTTGCTGTATCAATCACTTGCTGTTCCGTAAAAGCATGCCTCATCGCATGGCTTCCGTCACGCAAAGTGACATCCAATATTTCAAATGAGCGTTGTGACATCCGATTTCCCTCCTACACTTCAGCGGCTGCCAGCTGTTTCGCAAGTTCGTTTGCTACTTTGGCCGCGGCTGCTGTCATAATATCCAAATTTCCTGAGTAAGGCGGGAAGAAATCGCCTGCCCCTTCCACTTCCAAAAAGACCGATACTTTCCGGCCATCGAATTGCGGAGTTCCGCGCAAGCGGTATCCTGGCACATAACTTTGCACGTCTTTCACCATGTCATGGATCGAAGCGATAATTTCTTCTTCTTTTCCATCTTCAGCAATTAAGGCGTGAACTGTATCCCGCATAATGATCGGCGGTTCAGCTGGATTCAAAATGATGATGGCTTTGCCTTTTTTGGCTCCGCCCACTTGCTCGATCGCTTTTGAAGTCGTGCGCGTGAATTCATCGATGTTAGCACGGGTACCCGGTCCGGCACTTTTGCTGGAAACGGTCGCTACGATTTCTGCATATTCCACTTCCACCACGCGGTTGATGGCGTTGACGATCGGAATCGTCGCCTGGCCGCCGCAAGTCACCATATTCAAATTGGGCTCAGAAAAATGCTCATTTAAGTTTACAGTCGGAACGGTGAACGGCCCGATTGCTGCTGGTGTCAAGTCGATGACTTTTTTGCCTGCCGCCACCAATAGCTCGCTATGGTGCTTATGCGCTTTGGCGGAAGTGGCGTCAAAGACGATATCAACCAATTCCAGGCGTTCCATCAAACCGTCGATGCCGTCCGCAACCACAACATAACCTCGGTCTGCTGCACGTTTCAGTCCTTCCGACTCCGGATCGATGCCGACCATAACACTCATTTCGAGCGCATCGCTGCGTTCGATTTTATACATTAAATCGGTGCCGATATTACCGGAACCGATGATGCCCACCTTTAATTTCCTCACACTTTTTCACCTTCCCTTACAAACGTAATGGCGACTTCACCCAGTTCACTGAAATCGGCTTTAAACACATCATCCGCTTCAAACGGTACAGCTTTGGATAATGCCCCGGCCAAGATGAAATAGCCGGCGCGCAATGTAATGCCGTAATCCGCTACAGCATTAGCTAGCCAAGCCACCGCTTTTGCCGGATGGCCCATGACCGCTTCACCTTTAGCGGAATCAAATACTTCACCGTTGCGGTAGACAGTCATTTCAACTGCAGCCAAATCGACAGCTGTAAGAGAAGTTCTCTTGGTTCCAAGAATCGCACCCGCTGATGATCCATTATCTGCTACGGTATCTTCAAATTTGAACTGCCAGTTTTCAATGCGGCTGTCGATGATTTCAATTGCCGGCACGACGTAATCGGTGGCCGCCAAAACATCTTCTACTGTTACGCCAGGGCCTTCAAGATCTTTTTTGAGAATAAAAGCGATTTCGAATTCCACTTTCGGCTGGATAAATTGATCCATATTGACGGCTTTTTCTTCGCCGTAAACCATCGAATCAAGAACATGGCCATAATCAGGTGTTCTAACATTGAACATGTCCTGCATCACTTTGCTCGTCAATCCGATTTTCAATCCTTTGACTTGGGCTCCTTGCTGCAGCTTTTCCTGAATCTGCAGCAGCTGGATCCCATAAGCATCCTCAACAGAAATTTCTTCTGCTGAGGATGTAAAAGGAGGAATCGGCGTTTTATCTTTTTCAGCTTGCGCCAAGAGATTTGCTGCTTTTTGAATATCCATCCTTTTCCTCCTTTTTACAAAATGGCTGTTTTCTCTGCTAAAGCGTGGTATTGGCCGCTGAAGAAAATCAGCGGATTGCCTTCTTCCAAACGGATATCCAGCACTTCACCAATCAATAATGTGTGGTCTCCTTCGATATGTTCAGCGACCACTTTGCAGCTGACTTGCGCTAAAGCTTTTGGCACGACCGGAAGCCCGGCTAGTTCAGCGAATTCGATTTTACTGTCGTCTTTCAATTGGCCGGCAAACATTCTTGAATAATTCTCCTGGTCTGCTGCCAGGATATTTACTGCGAATTTTTGTGACACTTTCACTTTTTCTAAAAAGCGCGCTTTGTGCCCGATTGACACGACTACCAGCTTCGGTGTCAAAGAAACTGACATAAAAGCATTGGCCGTCATTCCGGCTGGCTCGTTTTCAAATTCCGTTGTCAGCACCGTGACTCCTGTTGTGAATTTTCCCATTGCGTCTCTAAATAAACGGTCATCCATAGTTGTTGCCTCCTCGAGTATCTTATTATGCTTTTATTGTTGGATTGTTTTCTGTTGAAGCATCCATTTGGTCGCCCCAGTAAGTAAAGCCGATATCCATTTCATCCAATGTCCAGACAATTGGTTCCCAATCCGGTTCAAAGATCAAGTAGCCGTTAGTGAAGATTTCCACACGCAGACCGCTGCCCGGGTCGATTGCGTAAATATACATCGCCTGGGAAATTCCGTGCTTTCCTGGGCCTTTGAAGTAAATGCCATTTTCTTTTAGAATATCCGCGGCACGCAGCAAGTCCTGCGCATTGTCCAACCAGTACGAAACGTGGTGAATTTCGTTTGTTGAAGCTGCATTTGGATCGAAGCTGATGGCAATATCATGCACTAGAGGCGTTACACTCAACCAAGCGCCGACTAAACTGCCGTCCGGAGCTTCCACACATTCGCGCATTTTGAAGCCCAATTTCTCCATCAGGAAATCCGATAATTCATTTGCCGGCAATGAAGACAGCAAATTCACGTGATCGATGCGGCGAGGTGATACTCCGCGTGCCCAAGAACGATGCGACTGATTTTTTAATACAGAACGGCTCTTAGGATCTGCCAGCGTTTTTTCCATCTCGTAATAAAGTTCCAGTGTATGGCCGCTTGGCATCTTGAAACGGAAAGCTTTGCCTTGTCCTGCTTCAATGCCTTCTTCATTCCAAGTGATTTCAGTGCCTGATTCTTGTAAAAGCTGAGCAAACGCTTCAACGTCTTCCGGTTTTTTCGTACGCCATGCAATATGGTCCAATTTCGCTTCTTCACCTTGTCGCACTGTCATCGTATGGTGCTCAAAATCTCCCCAAGCCCGCAAATAATGCACGCCATCTTTTTCTTCTGTTTCTTCAAGGCCTAAAATTTCTTTGAAGAACCACAGTGATTTTTCAAGATCTGTTGATACTAAACCAAAATGCCCTAATTTCGCGATTTCTGGAATTGCCATTCGAATTTCCCCCTTATGGTTGGTTGATTAGTTGAAATGGGTTTAAGTTACTTCTATATAATTTAAACGAAATATGTGTTAGGTTCCTGTCCGCACATGACGCGTCCGTATGTTTCGATCAAGCTGGATGGTGTGATGAAACCGTGCAGGTGCATCGACAGGAAATCACGGTAGACCAGCTGGAACAAGTTGTTGTTGTAAGAGAACACCGATCCTGCAGCTTCTGTCAGTATGTCGACCGCTTCTTTGCAGAGCTGGTTAACATAGCCGAAATCCGCTTTCATGCGAATGCCTTCTGCCATCGTCAGCTGCAGCCCTCTCACCGAATAATCATCAAGCATATCTACTGCCCGGTATAAGTGAAGTTCAGCAGAATCGATTTTCAGCTGCGCTTGTGCCACTTGCAGGTGGGTGATCGGTGCTTCGCTCATTTTGTTATAGAAGGTATTGCCGATTCCCGCTTTTCCAACGCGTTCCATGTGAAGGTCCAGCGCCGCCTGCGCCAAGCCTAAAGCCGGTGCAACGATTGACAAGGTCAATGAAGGGACGAAAGGTGTTTGGTAAAGCGGGATATCTTTTAACGGTTCGATCATGTATTCGCCTTGTCTCGCCAAACGGTCAAGCGATACGCGGTGCTCCGGAAGGAAGACATTTTCCACGCGGACGCTGTTGCTGCCTGATCCTTTTAATCCCATTACGTTCCAGTCATCGAGAACCGTCACTTCATGTCTTGGCAGCACCATGATCGCCATTTCCATTCCGCCGTTTTCGTCAGCTACCGGGAATCCGAAATAGAACCAGTCCGCATGGGGGCTTCCAGATACGAATGGCCATTGCGCTTCTTTGATGAAATAGCCGCCATCCGCTTTTTCAATTTCACATTTGATGGGTTTGAAGTTCCCGGCCAAAATGACGTCTTCCCCAGGCCCGAAGATTTCATCCAGCGCCTGCTGCCCGAATGCATAAGAGATCATGTAATCGCGGATATTGCTCAATGACACAAACCAGCCGGCCGAACCGTTGCCCCGTGAAATTTCAGTTACCACTTCGGTGAATGTCCGCATATTCGTCTGATGCCCATCGAAAATTTCCGGACGAAGTACTTTCAATAAGCCATTTCTTTGAAGATCATGTACCAATTCATCCGGTATTGCACTGTTGCGATCAATGTCAAAACTCAAGTCTCTCAGTTTTGGAATTAACGCTGTGCCGTTTTCAACCAGTTGTTTTTTAATATCTGTCGCCATTTGAGTCAATATAGCCACACCCCTTATCATTTTTTATCTGTATCTGTATCTGTATCTGTATCTGTCATTTGACTGGCTGTTTGTAAATATTGGATTAAACCTTGTTAAACACTTTACTGCGGTCGAAGAAGTCATGAGTCAATTTAACAAATTGCTCTTTCTGCTCAATTTGCGCCCAGTGTCCGCAGCGTTTGAATACATGCAGTTCGGCGTTTTCCAGATAATCCATCGCATAAAGGCTGCTCGCTAATGGAACAAAACGGTCCTGATGGCCATGGATCAATAGGAATTCATGCTTCATGCGCTTCAAAGCGGACGGCGGAACCAGCATATCCGATAATTGCGTGTTCTTGAAGTTAGCTTCATAAGATCTAAGAACTTCCGGACGGTTAAACATTTCCATGCGCTGTTCCACAATGGCATCTAGTTTATCTTCCATGCCGGTCGTGTCATAAAGGAACCAGCTCAACAAGTTGCGCAGCGATTTCGCTGTCGGGTCTTTATGGAAATTCGCCAGTTTGCTGAGTTCCGGAGTCGGTTCAGTCAATCCGCCGCCTGCGCCCATCAAAACGATGCGGTCAAAGCGGGCCGGCGTATCCATCGCAAGGAATAAAGAAATGACGCCGCCAAGTGAATTCCCGACCAAATGGGCTTTTCCGACATTCAAGCTGTCCATCAGGTTCAATACTTGTTCGATCCGCAAGTTCATCCATTGCACACCATTCGCCGGATATTCTGCCGGGTGATCTGTCTCGCCAAACCCAACAAGATCCGGTGCCACTACATGATAGTCGTTGGCATAATGCGCCAATACATCCTGCCAGTTCGAACTGGCACTTGCACCAGGTCCGCTGCCGTGAAGGAAGAGGATCGTTTCGCTGTTGCCCACTCCACCTTCATGGATCAATGTTTCGTATGTTCCTGTTTTCACTTTGCGTGTCGTAATCGGCATTTATATCTGCTCCTTTTTCACTGAAATTTTAGTTTCAAGAAATTATCAAACATCAATTTAAAAACTTGTAGATTTTTCATCTTTACGTTAAAACTAAAATTCTAATATTTTAGTATGTGTAAATTCCAGCGCCTTCCTGACTTCATCTGCCGCAAACCATTTTTTCAGTTTCGAAGAAATAAAACGCTTACATTTTGTGTGGAGACGATCCGCTGATTTTACCGGCCCTCCTTTCCGCTTTCTCTTTCAGCTTTCTGTGGTTCTTGTTTTTGATTCTATGCTGAATGCCTTGAACTTTCAATCAATTTTGAAAACTCAATAAATAGTTACTTAATTCTTTTTCGTTTTCTGTATAAAACTTACTGAAAATCGGATCGTTTTCTGCTTTTAGACATTCACTTGCTTGTATTTTTCGGTAATAAATTGCGCAACTCGCATTAAATGCTTTTTCATCAAAAGCTCCGTCAATTTCGTGTCACGGTCTTTCAATGCATAATAAATCATCCGGTGTTCCGCTTGGGACTGTTCCCGGTTACCGCCTTGGAACAGCTCATCGGAAATGTTGACGTAGTTCAAATAATCCCAATTGATTTTATTGGACCGGAAAGCAAAATCGTTGTTTGCCGCTTTGCAGATAACGGTATGGAATTGCACATTCAAAGCCTCATACTCTTCAGAAGCCAAACTGGGATTTTCCATTCTTTCAAGCACTTTTCTCAACTCTTCCAGCTGGAATTCATTGATTGAACGCGCCGCCTGCTCAGCTAAAAAGACGTCAATGGCCACACATAATTGCAGGCGATCAAAGATTTCCTTTTGGTCGGGGCGACGGACAAACACGCCCACTTGCGGTGTGATGGTGATATACCCTTCCCGTTCCAATTGCGCCAGCGCTTTATGGACCGGCGTCCGGCTCATGTTCATTTGCGCTGCCAGCTCATTGATGCTGATTGATTCCTGCATGGTGAATTTTCCGTGGACAATCATATTTTTGATGTTCTTATAAGCTTGTTCTTCTTTCATGAAAACCCCTCCACTTTTTCGAGCTAATATTTTAGTATAGTTGATTCCCCTATAAACATAATTTTCAGACATCGTATTCGAACTATAATGGGAACCTGTTTCATTTGTCAATATCAGTTCTATACTCACTATCCCTTCAAACCAATCAAAATCAGAAATAAACATAGAGAACGTTCCAAAATATGATGCGCTTTTTGTGTTTTCATTTCTTTGAATAAAGCCATTCATCAGCTCCGGCGTCCAATAAATAGATTGTCCAGAACTCTTCTTAAGGTTAGTATGGAACTAATATTCTGATAAGGAAGTGATGGATTTGCCGCTAAGCGTTGAACTGGTCCGTGCCATTCGCATTCGCCAAAATAAAGGATTGCCTGATGAAATTCTCGATAAAGCAAGGCTGCATATTAAAGATACCGTCGCGATTTCTCTTGCTGCCCATAAAGGAGCGCCTATCGCCAAGCAATCAATCTCCGCATTTACTCTGGGCTCGGCAGGCTCCTCCCAAGTGATCGGCAGTGCCCTGCGCCTTCCGCCAGGCCATGCGGCTTTTTCCAATACCGCTTTGGCACATGCGTTGGATTTTGATGACATCAACGATTTGTCCAGAATCCATCCGACACCCGTGACTTTGGCAGCTGCTTTAGCGGCAGCTGATATTGGAAAACCGCCAGCCATCGATCTGGTGACAGCTGTCGCCATTGGAAATGAAATCATGTGCCGGATGGGCAGAGCCATTGAACCAAAAGGCATTGGTGCTGATGCAAACTGGTTCTTAAGCCAGCTTTTCGGCTATTTTGGTGCAGCCATCACCGCTGGCCTCGTTCTCGGCTTGACCGATGAGGAACTCGTGCACGCTATCGGCCTAGCCTATATGCAGGCAGCGGGTGGAAAAGAAGCCGGCGTCGGCACGGGTTCTCAGGCCAGGTCGATTTATCCGGCATTCGCTTCGATGGGAGGCGTTCAAGCTGCATTATTGGCCAGCCAAGGAGTGACTGCTCCTGCCAGCAGCTTGGACGGGCCGACAGGATTTTTCCCGATTTATTTCGGTCGGAATCTTGCTGAACATCAGCGGGAAATTTTACTCGATACGGACAGCTGGACTTTTTCCGATACGTCCATCAAGCTTTTTCCCAGCTGCCGCTATTCCCATCCTTTTATCCATTCGGCAATAATTCTCCGGAACACCATCGAAGTGGGTGAAATCAATAAAATTATTATCGGAGTCAACGAAACTGCAGCGATGCTTTGCCGTCCTTTAGCGGACCGTTGCCGTCCCCGGACATTGCAGGACGCCAAGTTCAGCATCCCGTTCATGGTGGCATTCGCTTTTGTCCACGGTCGAGTGGATCTGAATAATTTAACGGAAAAAGCTTTGGATGACGCAGCGGTTTTGCAGCTTGCCGCTATGATTGAAGTAGAGCCAACTCAAGAAAATGCTCCAGGTTTGCCGCCTGGGGATATACGTGTTTTTTCCAAATCAGCAGAGCACAATCACACATATATCCTTGGACCTGAAACGGCTTTGGATAAAGTGAAAAACAAGTTCATCCAATGCTGCTATTTTGCTGAAATTGAAGACCCTGAAGCATTATGGGACAGGCTTTCTCAGCAATTGGATGATGGGCTGCTGACGCTTCGATGACACGGGCATTGATGTCAATAGAGATGTATTTATCCCTGCATACACAAAAACCGATGGGTTCCTAGTCCATCGGTTTTTGTGTATGGTTAATAGATATTGTTATTGAAGAAAACTGTATTATAGTCCAATTATCGAGGATTTATAGGAAGACAGCAGACCATTTGCTTTATATATTGCCGTCTAATCGCAAAAGAGGATGAATTAAAGAGTCCAACATAAGGCAGTTTCCCTTGAGTCGGACTCTTTCTGTTGTTAGCTTAATGTGTATACCGTTTTTTTCAGTTGATGTTTTATAGCCGCTTGTGCAGCTGCTAAGCGCGCTAATGGAACGCGGTATGGTGAGCAGCTGACATAATCCAGCCCTTGAAGGGAACAAAATTCAATCGAACTTGCTTCTCCGCCATGTTCTCCGCAAATCCCTGTTTTTAATGTAGGCTTTGTTTTTTTGCCAAGTTTAATGCCTGTTTTGATAAGCTCGCCAACGCCGGCTCGATCGAGAACAGCAAATGGATTATCCGTCAAAATTTTATTTTCTACATAATCTTTCAAAAACTTGCCTTCTGCATCATCCCTGCTGTAACCGAAAGTGGTTTGCGTTAAATCATTGGTGCCGAATGAGAAAAAGTCGGCTTCCGTCGCAATTTCATCCGCAGTAAGCGCCGCACGTGGCACTTCAATCATGGTTCCTACTGTATATTCGATTTGTACCCCTGTCTTCTGCTGGACTGCAGCTGCCGTCTCAATGACCAGCTGGCGCATTATTTTTAATTCATTTACATGGCCAACAAGCGGAATCATGATTTCCGGGATTACAGTAATCCCTTTGTCCTCCAATGATGCGGCTGTATTGAAGATCGCTTCAACCTGCATCTGATAAATTTCAGGGAAACTGATGCCGAGGCGGCATCCCCGGTGGCCAAGCATCGGATTGGATTCATCCAATTGGCGTACGCGCTTCAGCAGTTTTTCTTTTTCAGTGAGTTCTTTAGAACCCGGATTGGTTATCTGCAGTTTTGCCACTTCTACCGCCAAATGTTCTTTGTCCGGCAAAAATTCATGAAGCGGCGGATCCAGGAGCCGTATCGTTACTGGAAGCCCCTCCATTGCTTCAAAAATCCCCTTGTAATCACTTTCCTGCATAGGCAATAGTTTATCCAACGCTTGTTTTCGTTGTTCCTCGGTTTCAGCTAGAATCATTTGCTGCACAATCGGAACCCGGTCGGCTTCCATAAACATATGCTCAGTCCGGCATAAACCGATGCCTTCTGCTCCAAATTCCAAGGCTTTTTTCGCATCTTTGGGATTGTCTGCATTAGCACGCACGCCAAGCGTCCGTTCTTGGTCTGCCCATGACAGCAGCAGCTCGAATTCCTTCGAAAGTTCAGGATCGATCATCGGGATTTCACCTATGATAATTTCTCCTGTTCCGCCGTCAATTGTGATGGTATCCAACCGTTTTACGATCGTTTCCCCTACTTGAAACTGCTGCAACTGCATGTCGATTTTCAACGCTTCACAGCCGCAAATACATGATTTCCCCATTCCTCTGGCTACAACTGCGGCATGACTTGTCATGCCTCCCCGGCTGGTGACCACACCTTGAGCTGCATGAATGCCATGAATGTCATCAGGCGTGGTTTCAGTACGGACCAAGATCACTTTTTCACCATCGTTGTTTAGTTGTTCAGCTTCATCCGGGTCAAAAACGACACGTCCCGTCGCCGCTCCTGGAGAAGCCGGCAAGCCTTTTGCCAAAATTGCTTTCTCGAACTTATCGTCAATGCGGCGGTGAAGCAGCTGATTCAGCTGTTCCGGTTCTACGCGGCCAATCGCTTCTTTTTTGGAAATCACACCTTCTTCCACCATTTCGACCGCAATCCGAAGGGCTGCTTGGGCAGTCCGTTTGCCATTCCGGGTTTGAAGGATAAACAATTTTCCATGCTCCACGGTAAATTCAATATCCTGCATATCGTGGTAATGCTTTTCAAGCCGGCGGCACACTTCCACGAATTGTTCGAATACCTCAGGCATATCTTTTTGCAGAGTCTGTATTGGATTAGGGGTTCGTATGCCCGCAACCACGTCTTCTCCTTGTGCATTGATGAGATATTCCCCGTACAGCAGCGATTCACCGGTGGATGGATTTCGCGTGAAGGCAACGCCTGTGCCAGAATCTTCTCCCATATTGCCAAATACCATGCTCTGTATATTGACCGCTGTACCGTAATGCCCTGGAATTTTATTCAATTGGCGGTATATAATCGCCCGCTGGTTATTCCATGAATCGAATACAGCATTGATGGAAAGGAAAAGCTGTTGCATCGGATCCTGTGGAAAGTCTTCCTTTGTATGTTTTCTTACAATTTGTTTGTAAGTCGATATGACTTCCTTCCAATCTTCAGCTGTCATTTCGGGATCACTGTGATAACCTTTTGCTTCTCTGATTTTTTCCAGTTGCTGCTCAAAGTAAAAGACATCTATTTCCAGCACCACATTTGAGAACATCTGGATGAACCGGCGGTATGAATCATAAGCAAAGCGCGGATTGTTGGTTAAACGGGCTACCGCCTCCACGGTCTGATCATTCATCCCCAGATTCAAAACCGTATCCATCATCCCCGGCATGGAAAATACAGACCCGGAGCGCACTGAGACGAGTAAAGGATTGTCGGTACTGCCCAATTTTTTCCCGGTCTTTTCTTCCAGTCGGCCCAGCGATGCCAAAATTTCCGATTTCACTTCCTCTTGTATGCGCTTGCCTGATTCGTAGTAATCATTGCAGGCTTTGGAGGAAATCGTAAAACCATACGGAACCGGCAGACCGATATTTGTCATTTCAGCTAAATTTGCCCCTTTTCCACCCAGAATTTCCTTCATGCCGCTATTGCCTTCGTCGAACATATATACCTTTTTATCCATTCTCCAAGCCCCCTATAAAGTAAATACGCTATTTGAAATGTGGTGTCCGGTTCAATTCTATTTCGGTATTGAGGTTTTTTATCCTTTAAAGTGAATAAATGCTTTTTTGTACATTAAGAATATCCATCACATCATTGGCGGTTTCTTCAATTGCTTTATTTGATACATTAATGACAGGGCAGCCGACCCGTTTCATAATTTTCTCAGCATAATCCAATTCTTCTAAAATGCGGTCTAATTTCGCGTAATCAGCATGTGGCTGGAGCCCCAGCTTTTTCAGCCTCTCCTTCCGGATGGCGTTTAAGCTATCCGGTTTAATAATTAGACCAATGCATTTGCCTTTTGGAAGTTCAAAAAGTTCGGTTGGTGCAGGCACTTCTGGAACCAACGGGATATTGGCTACTTTGTAGCCTTTATAAGCTAAATACATCGATAACGGCGTTTTCGAAGTCCTTGAAACGCCGATCAGCACAATATCCGCTTTTGCAATTCCTTCAATATCCCGGGCGTCATCGTATTTCACGGCAAATTCAATCGCTTCGACCCTCTGGAAATACTTTTCATCTAATTTCCTTGTAAGCCCCGGCTTATGGGCTGGTTCCTTCTTGAACTTTTTAATGAAGACGTTCATGAGCGGCGACAGCAAATCAACAGCTGCAATGTTTTCCTCAAGTGCCCGCCTATTTAAATAATCCCTTAGTTCGTCGACCACAATCGTATAAACAAGTATCGAATCATTTGTTTTGGCTTTTAGAATAACGCGTTCAATATCCGCTTCTGAACT
The DNA here is from genome assembly GCF_057748275.1 of Planococcus sp. VCh962. NCBI lineage: Bacteria > Bacillati > Bacillota > Bacilli > Caryophanales > Caryophanaceae > Planococcus > Planococcus sp. VCh962. Next base: position 705,958 of record NZ_JBYLHS010000001.1, on the reverse strand, counting down.
GACATGCGATGTTTGGTGGATTTCAAATTCTTTTTCAATGAATTGCGCGGCTACTGCTTTGACCACAAACTCAGCTGTTTCACCACTTGAATCAGATAAGAGATAGACAATTTCCTTCTGGCTCATTCTGCATGCTCCTCATGTTCATTTATTGGAATAGAAAAAATGCTCCGCTAATAAAGTAGAGCATTTTTATTTTTTATGCTTGAAATTCAAAAATCTTTTTTTATTCGTCAATAGAAGCAAGCTTTTATGAAACTAAAGTTATTCCTGCGGAAGCGGTTCCATTACTTTCAAGGTCAAATTGGAATGGCCCATACATCTTTTACGATTAATACGCAATGTCCATTTTTCAGGAATGAAACTGTTCGACTAGATGCAAGTGTTACAGGTTTTCGCTGTGTCAATCTCCTTCGGCACTCCAATAATCATTTAAATCTCCCTCCTTGAATTATGTATTCTCCGCAGTACAAGTTTTCCCTCTTTTTAACTTATCTTTTTTAACCTATCTATAGTCGACTGCTAAGATTCTATTGCCAGTATATGATGTAATTCCTTTTACTACATTAGACATAAAGTTAAGTGCGTCCCCCTCTTACTAGACAATCTTCTGTGATTCCCGGTACATTAAGGGCCTGCCAAGCTGTTAAGCCATGGACAGTGACAGAACTCTTATAAGTTAGCCTTTCATAAAAAGGATTTTCTAGCACAAAAAAAGAAGAGAATCCGCTTTAGATTTAGCAGCTCCTCTTCATCTCTACTTCTGTTTGTACTTCGCTCATGCATGCTCTCCGGCTTTTACACATTCATCAAAATAGCATTTCTTACAATTATATGAATACATACAGTTGAAATCGGCAGTCCAGCATTTCCAGCCACTCCATGTGCTCTGGATGCTGGACAATCAGACCAGATACCTGTATCAATATCGGCATACTCAATAATGTATATTTAATGGTTGAAATTAAGTAAGAGTGTGGTGAAAGAATAAGAATCAGTCTCCAGAAATTTTCGGTTCCCCTGCCACAACATTACTGAATTCTTTAAAGCTTTCCATTGCTTGCTCTTCCAATAATAACTCAACCACTCTGCCAGTTAAGTTTGGAACAATTTCATGTGAATAAGTCATCTCAGCTCTTTCCAGTTTTTTATGCGCATCAACACCATACGGACCAATATTGATGACAGGTATATTCAACCCTCTGATATCTTCATAATTCACATAATGCTTGGTTCCCCATGCCGGATTGTTGTTGGACAATGCCTGGATTCCTTCTTCGTCATCACTTACTGCTACGAAACTCATATCGGAAATGTGGGGAAAGAAGTTTTTGATGACAATCGGCTGTGAGTAAAATGGCTGAACTTCTTCAACTGCCTTGTTCAAGGCGTTTATCAACGCCTCTTCTTGCGGTGTTTTTCCGGTTATTTCAATTCTTGGCGAATACAGCGAAGAGTAAAATAAAATAATTGCAGGGGATTTATCTTTCATCCACTTCCATGCTTCTTCCACCACTTTAACCGAAAACATCCTGGTGTCCAATTCGTTGTTTTGCAGAAGAGCCTCTTTGAATTCGGCCATATGGGAAATAAACGCTGCGCCGTTTTCACGGATCAGCCCTTTTTCCATTTCTTCATAGCTAAGCACTTTCGGTTTCCAGCTGATGCCCGGATATGGATCCCCGGACATAGCACAAAATTGCTTGTATCTTTTTTCATAAGAAGCCAGAGCATTCTCAAAAGCTATCAGAGCCTGCTCTTTTAATTTGCCCAATACATCTTTTGGAGTCCAGGAATGAACAAAGAAGTTAAAATACACAAATGCGGATAAAGCAGTTTGAACTGTATAGCTTGGTTTCAAATCGGTCTGTTTTAATGTAACGGGAGGGACAGTGATTTCGCCGAATGCTTCATCGCAAAGTTCTGGATTGTAATTGATCTGTCTTGTCAGCTCAGCAGCGATAAAGTTGGGATCCAGCCCTTCAAAACAAGAGCCCACATGCGTTTCCGCGCCGGTGATAAAAAAGGAAGGCAGCAATTTCCCTACCGTTCCCCGGTAAATATATCGATTGGGGTCATTTTCATGCCGTGGTGAAACAAAGTCCGCATTAATCGCTGCAATGTAATCAATTCCATATTCCTTTTTCCATTGCTGAAAAGTCGACAAGGCGGAAAGGATCCCATGTGAACCGTCTTCTTCATCGCATTCTGCCAGAAAAACAATATTGCCTTCCAATTTTTCAGGTTGCTCAGAATAATACTTCAGAAGATATAAATTGCTGGCAACACCGCTCTTCATATCAAGGACACCCCGTCCAAAAAGCCAGTCCTCCGACTCTAAATGTTCTTTTGCAAAAGCGGGAATTTGTACATTTTTAAGCCTCTCCTTCAACTTTACAGGATCGAAGGCAACATCTGTCAACGTATTAAAATCCTCGAATCCGACTGTATCGAGGTGGCCCATCAATACGACTGTTCGTTGGCTCTCACTTTTTGTCCCTTTCACGAAAGCCATGACATTATACCTTTCCTGCTCATCTCTATGCGTTTGAGATAACTGGACATGATCCGGATTCGTTTTAAAGTAAGGAAAAGATGAAATCAAGGCATGCATTGCTTTTGCAAGTTCCTTTTCCCCTTCAGTGTTCACAATGCTTTCTATTTCAACCAATTGTTTCGTAATAGCCAATACTTCATCGCGACAAGGTTTCATTGATGACGACTCCTTCAGTTAGATATTCAAAATTGTCCGTTAACAAAAGAATAACATAAACCGCCATTTCCTCTGCCAAGCTTTTCTATCATTATTCCGCAAAAAACGATCACTGTGCTTTCTAGGCGTGTTCTTGATCTGCTGCATATTCAAAGAACACAGCACCTCTGGCTGAAGTTCATGTTATATTGGAAAAAAATAAAAAAGGAGATGCGCTATGATAAAAATCAAGCGGGCCATCCGGAGTGCTTTGATTGCCTTTTCCATAGTCTTTCTGAGCGCCTGCACACAAGAAGACGCCACTCAAGCGACTCTTGTGGCATTAGGCGATTCCATTACTTACGGCGCCAATCTCGAAGACAGCGGCCGATCGGCTTACCCCTATCTAATTGGGGAAGATGCTGGATTTGAAGTGCATAACCTGGCTGTATCAGGCTGGCAAACTGCACAGGTCAAGGAAGCTCTTCTCGAAGACGAAGAATATCGGCAAAAGGTCAAAGACGCGGATGTGATCGCCATGACAATCGGCGCAAACGATTTACTTGAAATCCTCCGCCTCGCCGAAACTGCGAGTGCCGGTGACCCGGAACGGATGGAAGAAATCATGCGCCAAGAGCTCAGCAACAGCATTGTTTTCAATGAAATCGGTGAACTCATTGAGGAAATCCAGTCACTGACAGACGCTCAAATCATTCTTTATAATATTTACAACCCTTTTCCGCCTCACAGCACCATGCACCAAATCGGCGAGGCCCTTCTGCCTGAAGTGAACGCCGAATTCCGGAAGGTGGCAGAAAGCTACGAGAACGTCTTTCTGGCTGATGCCTATTCAGCTTTCCGCGACAAACAGGAAGACTATATTATTGCCGGCGATATTCACCCAACAGAAGAAGGACAGGCTATACTTGCTGAAATTGGGCTGGAGGTTATAGAAACCGATTAAAAAAAGCATTGCGCAATCGGCAATGCTTTTTCACCTTTCTGGGTTTCATTTTGTCGTTTTCATAAAAAACCTTTTGGCTAAGTCAATTTATTTAAACATAAATTTTATTTCACTTGTAAAGTCTATCACTGACTGCGTTGTATTCCTCCTGTATTACTATCGTATAACTTGGATTGTGTTCATCACAGAAAGCCGGTTTCTAAATAAACAGGTCAATTAAAGATATAAACTTATTAATCCATCGTGATGACCACTTTTCCTTTAGCTTGCCCTTCTCCAAAATACCGGAGAGCATCGGCAGCCTTAAACAAGGGATAGCTTTTATCGATGACAGGCACGATTTTACCCTTTTCGAAAAGCTCTTTTATCACATTTAAATCCTGTTGGTTTGGCAAATGAATAAGAATTTTCATCTTCTTTTTAGTCATTAGTGAAACCAATGGCCCCAGTACCGCAAACTGAAAAATCCGGGCAGTGGTGCCTCCGATTACTACATAGATACCTTTCGGTTTTAATGAGCGTTTACAGTCGAAAATCGAGCGTTTAGCGACAACATCCAGAATCAAATCATACTGCTGGCCATTTTCAGTGAAGTTTTCTTTTGTATAATCAATGACATGGTCTGCACCAATCGAACGCAGCATAGCCAATTTCTTTGAATCATCCACACCGGTTACTTCTGCACCGAACGTTTTTGCGATTTGCACTGCAAATGTACCGACTCCTCCGCCGGCACCATTTATCAAAACTTTTTGCCCTTTTTTTATCAATCCTTTATCGCGGAGCCCTTGTAAGGCGAGGACTGCTGCTTGAGGAATAGCAGCTGCCTGTTCGTTTGTCATGTGTGCTGGCTTTAATGCCACTGCATCTTCACGGACACATACATACTCGGCAAAACCGCCCCATCCGGCTCCTGAGATATCGCCAAATACCTCATCGCCTGGCAAAAACTGCTTTACATTTTTGCCTGCCGCTACGACCTGCCCTGCAATATCAGCGCCAAGTATTTGGTATTTCGGTTTAAACAGCCCTCCTATCCGGTTCAATAAAGGTTTCCCTCTTAAAAGATCCCAGTCCCATGAGTTCACGGAAGCTGCGCGGACTTTTATTAGAACTTCATTGTCCTTAGGAGAAGGTTTTTTGACCTCTTTGAATCGAAGAACTTCAGGCAACCCATATTTCGTTGCTACAAGTGCTTTCATTTTGCCACTCTCCTTTTTTAGGCAGGCGCTTCAGTTTCTGCGTTCACGGGAACAACTTCAGATATTTCTTTGGAATCAATCACATGGAAATCGTCAAGAACAAGGATGAATTTGGATGGAATGGCCGAAATGTCATTGATCAGAGCCGTAAGAATCGGTTCGATTGGCGGTGGCTGTTGAGATTTAAAACAGATCCACCACGCCGGTTCCAAGGTCTTCCTTAAACGTCTGCAATGCAGCAATAAAGTAAGCCTAGAAGCAGGTAGGATCAATATCCCCTTTGGCAGCAACCGGCTGCACATTCGCTAATCAACGCCGTCTTGCCAAATCCGGCGGAGGCGGCGATATGCGTCAGCTTACGATTCACTCCAGCATTAAGCCGTTCAAACAGGCGTGGCAGCTGGACACTGTTTGGCCTTGGTTGTAGAATATAAAGTTCGGTCTATAAAATCGGAATATTCATAAAACTATATTACCATGAAAACTTTCTTCCTCCCATAAAGATTTTTCCTTTAAACGAATACACCGAATACTATGGAAGTTTCTTGAACAAAAATACAACCGCCAAAACAAAATAACGAATGATCAAGTGGGTGCTGCCTGAAATTGATGCCATGCAAAAAAGGAGTCTCGTAGACTCCAATGAAAACATTTTGTCGATGCAGAAATTGCTAAAGGGCTGTATAGCTGGTTTAGTATTCATTGTGATTTATGAAAAATCGAGGAAAACTCTGGCGGAAATATGCAGTTAGTATATGGAGGAGCAGAGCCAGGAAGAGGTTTAAGGTTTAGGTAGTGGTATGTCTGTGGTAAAATATCACACACATTTTTACTGTTTTCCACATTATACCAGAGGTACACAAATGTTCCCTGTGACCACCTCAATTATGAAAACTTTCCATTTACCTTATAATTGCATGAGAAAATCGCTCTATTGTTTGCTTCGTTGGATTCCTCTTGCAGTATTATTGCATATCTTGAATTGTGTCCAACATAGGGAGTAAATTAATCAGTGAGTAGATTTCAATTAACTCATTAAGTGAAGGATATAGATATCATGTAGTCCTGCTTATAAAACGAATGGAGAAGTTCGTCCCTAAGGGTGAACTTCTCCATTTTCTTATCTTTTTAACTTAATTTCTATTGGACTTTATATCTGACAGTTCTGACGCAAGCAAAACTGTCAGAATTTATTCACTAAGCTCTTTTGCTAGCATTTTAACACTGTCATTTATTCTTTTAATATTACTTTCAAATTGATCACTGTTCGTTAATTGCTCAATGGCTGTATGTACTTGTTCAACACTGGTCCAGTCTTTCACTTCAACTTGATCAGAGAAAATACGGGTATACATCGAATTCGAAGATTTTGAAGATGGTTTAATAGAATAGCCATTTTGTTCTAGATAATGTAGCAACTTGAGTCGGATATCATATTCTAAGTTTCCAACTTCGATGATGATATTTAACCTGTTATTTGCTGCTCGTTTCATAAATATGATTAACCCTAACTTCAACCAATATGGAGCTTTATCAGTTAACCGTTCTAATATTTCAGAATGATTTTCCCATTCAGGATGGGTAAAGCTCGGACTAGATTTTGAAGCATCAAACCGAAATACCTTTTTCTGATTATCTTTTTCTATAAATCTTTCAAAAGCTTTTTTAAGAGTTAAAGAGCCTTCTGTATAAATAAAATCAATTGCTTCTTTTGAAGCTTGGTAAGCTTTTCTCATCCAATCTTCCTCAGCAATACTTATATTCTTTAGCTGAAGCTTATAAGGCTGGTGATGATTTAAGAATTTTATGCCCGGGTTATTCAACAAATATAGATATGTGATTGCTTCTCCATGCGATTCATAAATCTCTTCAGCAAGAAGCAGCCGCTCCGGGTCAGGAGCAAAACGTTCATGCAAAACCGCCAAATAATTTTTTAGGAACACAAATACTTCTTCACTGATGGATTCCTTATAAAACTGGAGAATAAACTCAAGAACATTAGCTACATCCGCATAATTTAATGTCCAATAAAGTTCATTTGCTGGTTCTTCATCCAGTAGTGTAAGAAACACAGGTACAATTGTATATCCTGGATATTCAATTTTCACATAATCCAAGTAATCATTCAATTGATTAGCAGACTGAGAAGAATAGAATTTGTTTTCAATAATGATGACAGTTTGGTTATCTTCTGAACTCAACAATAAATCAATATATCTCTTTTTACTTGTTTGCTTTTCCCGCTCCACTTTCCAATCAGCAAACTTCAAACCAAGGATTTGAAGGAAAAACTCTGAATCAGTGATTAATGAATTATTCTGAGGCTTCATAAGCATTTTGCTGATTATTTTTTCAATAAAGACTGAATTTAGTCCGTGATTTTCTTCGTGGTCCAGTAACCAGGCCAAAATATTGGAATGTCTGATTTCATGACTGTCCATTCGCAGCACCTTTAGTGGATTAAACTTTTTAAACATCCGGTTCAGCTCTTCGAATTCTCTACTATGTATCAGGTTTGCGATGTTTTTTACTTCGATAGTCATCTCATAATAACCCACTTTCCATAAGTTAAGATTCTAAAATTTTTACTTCTAAAATACCTTAATAGATTTGTGCAAAGTGAATTTCATCTATACCGTCTAATTTATAAATAAAAATAATATGTAAACTAGAAGAACTACTAATTCTTTTTAAGAATTAGTAGTTCTTTAATTCAGTTATGGTCTTTTACAGAATTATCTAAGTAGAAAATTTTTTATATTAATTAGTGGAGTCAGTCTTCCCCAAAATAATCCTCATCCACTTTTTTAATCACAAAAGTCTCTTCATGACTAACACCAATATTGTAAGTAAACATAAATTCCATAAGTGCATCACCATCAATTAATATGATTTTCTTATCAATCATTTGCACGTATTCCTTCGCTCCATCTGAAAAAGTAGAAGTCGTTATGAACACTCCTTTTCTAGCACGTTTACCGTCAAGGCTACCAGAGAATTTTTGAAGCTCTGGGCGGGTAACTGTATTCTCCCAACGCTTAGCTTGAAGATATATCATATCAAGGCCAAGAATATCTTCTTTGATTATTCCATCGATTCCCTCATCGCCAGATCGTCCAATTGCTTGGCCAGCGTCTTTCATCGTGCCACCGTATCCCATTGCTACAAGCAAGTCCACAACAAGTTTTTCGAAGAATAAAGGTGTGCCAGTCATAACTTTATCCAACAATTCTTCTTTTGCTTCTTCTTTTAAGATTTTGTAATTGCGTTCGATTTCCTCTAAAGGCGTGATTTCGTTTTTTACAGGGGAAATAATTAAATCTTTTTGATCTTCACCTTTGTTTTTAAACTGCCGGAATTCCTGAAATTGCATAAGAAAAGCATTGTCAATTGCGGTGACCCTAGTATCATTGAGAACATGTCTACCACGGTCAGTAATCCTAAAGACTCCGGGGCGAATAGTGTCTAATAGCCCCGCTTTCTTTAAATATGTTCTCGTCCATCCTACACGATTATGTAAAATGCGCTGCTTGCCGCTTGGCAGTAATTCTTCTCGTTCCTGCTCCGTGAGATTAAACTCCTCTGCTAGACGGATATATGATTCGCGTAATGAATGCTCTTGCCCATCTTCGAGCATTTTTAAGAACGGATACATGAATTCTTGATAACCTGGAATTGCCATAATGCCACCTCCGCTTATATTCTGAGTTTTAATTAATTATTGCCGTTTGGTTTTGAAAAATATATTTGATTCCTTAACAACAAAAATATTTCTTCCGTTATTTTATCGTAATGATTTTTTAAATTACCATTAGAATCTATTAAATTTTCAATTTCTCTAGGGTTTATTCTCTGTCCGCTCTCAATTCTATCATTTCTAAGATTAATTAATTTTTTCTTTCCAAAAGAATAATCCGAGAACTTTAAAAGTATTCTTTTTAACTGCTGATAGTGGTTTTCTTCAATAAACAACCTTGCCTTTTCCACTTTTTCTTTTGTCTCTCTTAACTGCTTAGCAAAAGCGATCAAATTTTGATTATCTGCATGTTTCCATAAATCATCTGCTTTTTGCTTCAAGTCTGTCAAAGAGGACCAAAATTCATTATATAACTTAAATTGCTCATCGGAGTACCGCACATAATTATTCAGAGTAATTTTGTGGTCTTCTATTTGTTTTTGATATTTATGTTCTAAATTTCTCAAATTTTCTTGATTAATCGTTCTAATCTCCTCTAATACTTTCTCATTATTATTTTTATGTATCTGGCTTAAACTATTGATTAATAAATTTTGTAGAAAGCCAATAATAACGGCACTTCCAAATATACTTGTTAATATTGTTATAATAGTTTCCATGAAGTTACTCCTTAAATTTTTTTGTTTAATTAACTCCTTGGCCCTTATAAACCGCATTTACAGAAATCTAATAAAATACAAGATACATGCTAATAACAATGGCGCATTTTAGAACTGATTTGTCTAAGCTCCTGAACACAATCGGATATGACCATCTTTAGCTAATTTATCGGTCAGGTTTCGATTTAATCTTGAAACAAGTTTTAACTAATTTGCCTTTTTAATTAAGACATCACATTCATTAATAATTAATTCTAATTCTTTAACATAGTCACTCTTTGCAAGTTCTGTATTTCGGAGTTCCTTTGAGTTAATTGAAATATTCTCCAATTCTTTATCATGTACGTTATTTAACACACTTTCTAGATGATTAATATAGTTTTCTTTAACAGACTTAGACATTTCATTAAACTTATCTCTCGCTTCTAGCCTTGTTTTTTTCAAATTTTCTGCATACTTCACCTCTTGATTTTCTTCATATATTGCAAGAGCTGGAGCAATTATTATTTGTGCTGCCCCCATAACTCTACCTACTTTCACAGCATTTTCGCCAAATTTCCCAAGTTTCAAAGCCATTTTTTGAGCTTCATAAGGTTTAAATTTTTTGCCAAAAAAATGGCCAATTTCCAATATTCCCTTATGAGCGTCGCCACCTGCAATAGCCTTCAAGCCAGTTTCACCAACTTTTTGTGAATTAACTGTCCAATCTTTAAAGTTCTTTCCGACTATATTCAATAAGCCACCAACTCTTTGTAATACTTCAGGAGCTTTTTTAGCTTTCTCATTTAGCCTTTTATCTTTAACATCTACCTGATAATCAAAGGAAATATTCAATGTTTCCCTCAAGTCCTCCGCAAGTTGAGATTCCATTAATTCATTTATTTCGTTTAAAAGGATACTTAGTTCTTCCTCGATTAAATCGTCAATTTTTATTGATGTCTCAAAAAAAAGTTTATCAATTTCCATATTTATTTCATCGCTTTTGCTTTCTAATACTTCTTGTTCAATCGAAGGTGTAATTAACGATACTAGTTCATGACCTTTTTTAGTTATTGTAGTTGACAGCCTGTGTACTTCGCTGAAAACCTTTTGCTCTAACCTTTTTCTGCTTTCTTTTACTATAAATTGTTTTTGTCGAATTAATTCTTGGAGTTTAGATACTTCCTCCGTGTCAGAAGTCAATTGATTGATTATCTGATTTGAATAAGTTTGAACCATGTTAAGCGGGGCAATAATTCTTCCCATCAGCCCTTTTTCATTTATAAAGATATCCAGTTGCTTATGGAATTCATTAAAATTACTTAATTCTATTAATTCTTTACCATCAAGAGTATCGATCTCATAACTACCATCAATATAGTCTTGAGCGTCTATACATATAAATCCTATTTCCTTCGGTGTCAATGGCTCAATAACAGGTTTAATAGATTCTTCCCAATTAGCTTTGTTTAAAGAGGTTTCGGTAGATAATTTGTTCATCAATAGAATCATTCTAGGAAACCGATTCTGTTCAAATGCTAATTTTCTGAAATTTTTCCCAATTATGTCATCAAATCCATTAACAGTAATGACATATACCAATAAATCTGCTTTATCCATGTATCTTAAGCTTAAAGAGTCATGTTCTTCATTTCCTGCAAGAATTCCCGGGGTATCTACCAACAGAACATTTCCCCATTGGTAAGGTTGTGGATGGGCAGTCGTAATATCTTGTCCAATTTTAATGTCATTATTTTTAGTTAATGCAGAAATAATTGTTGATTTCCCTGCAGAATATTGACCAATAAATGCAATTTCTAATTTCATTTTCGATTCCAGATCTGCTATTTCTTCTTTAGCTTCGTTTAGTATATGTGCTACCTTCTGCTCTTCAATTAGATTTATTGTAGAGTGAAAATTATCAATTATTTTCTTGCATCTTTCTTCATAAACTTTAAAATTTATATTCCCCATTTTGTTATACCTCCAAAATCTCAATAGAACAGTCTAATAACTTACTTGTTGACTTAATATGTCTGCCTTTTTTACCTATGATTTTTCCGATTTCTTTTTTTGGAGATTTAACAATAAATTTTTTTTCTTCATATATATATACTATCTGTTCTGTAGAGAGTGAAACAGGAAACATTGCTCTCTTAAATAATTCAATAGGATCCTGATCAAAAGAAACCGTAATAACTCTTTCCCCTAAAATTTTTTCTAATTCTTTTCTATTTTTATTAATAAATATTGATTTTTTATCTTTGTACAATATTTTGGTTAAAGTACCTTGTTCTCTTGCAATTGAAGAAAGTGAATATTTAATATCTATTCCAAATGATTCCAAATATAATTCTCTTATTAATTCTTTGTTTTCAGCCATTATTTCTTTATCGATAGTTTTCGATTCTTTTTCTAACTCATCTAACAACTTTTCCATTGTTTTTAATGATACAAATACTTGAGTGGATAAATTCCTTTTAATTGGAGCTAGAATATCAGTTTTAAGCCATTTTTTTAATTCCTTTTGTATCTTGTATTCCTGCTTTTTCAATTCACTTGTCATCTTATGTTTGACTTTATCTTTTTCCTTTTCATGACGTTTGGTGTCATCTCCAAAAATCCATCCGAAAATACTTACAGTTATAGCCGCAATTCCTAGTGCACCCATTACCCATCCAGCTGGATTCCAAAAATTCATAATCGCTCCAAAAACTAAAGCACCTTCTGCTACACCAAGTGCTGCTCCTCCCCATCTGGCAACTTTACCCATTACACCTTTTGCAACATCATTCACGCCATAACTCATAGTTTCAAAATTAATCGACTGAATTTCAAAATTCAACTGTCTTGAAAATTCCATTATATAAATTTTTAATTCCTGCTCTAAATCATTGCAAATAGTTTCGATTTTACTATGTATAGCTTGGCTATCCATTATTTTTTTCCATTGGTTTTCTGCATCTTTTCTTCCTGCATATTCATCAACAAAATTTCCGATTTCCGAATAGATCGGAGCAAAAATTTGTTCCACTCTACTATCAATCATATCTAACCCTTGCTTATCAAACTTATTTAACCATTGTTTAAATTTATTGATCTTAGTTTTCATATAGAAAACACGTGGTTTAATATTTCTATAAGAATCCCAATAAACACTACTCAAGCTGTTAAGATAATAAATATGGGTATCATGAAAAGTTTTAAGTCTATGTTGAGTACCTTCATTTACTACTATATCCTGTAAAGTTTCTTTTATCTTTTCTAATTGTGAAGCTTCATATAACAACTCTTGAAGGATTTCATCATTTTCCTGTGTACTCAAAAAAGCCGCCTGGGCATGAAATGGGATTATCTTAACTTCATTTAAGCCAAAGTATTCTTTTGTATATTTTCTTATCCTTTCAATATGGCCTATTTGCCCTTCTTCACTTACTATATTTATCCAGTTAGATAAAAACCTCTTTCTTCGAATATTATTCGTAAGATCCTGCTTTACATTTAATAAAATTACTATTGGTTTGTTTAGCGATTTTAACTTTGATAGTTGTTCGAATTCCGATTCTTGAATTCCATCTGTTGTTAATAAGAACAATATTACATCTGACTCATCAATTACTGATTCAGCAAGGGCTGTATCTTCGTCCCCTTCATATGCTGCAATACCGGGTGTATCAATAATTCTAAGAAGGTTCCATTCGTATTCCTTTATTTCTCTAGTAGTTCGTTGTAATCCTTTACCAATGCTCAGCCCATCTCCTAGAGTCAAAGCTTCTCTAATTGTACTTTTTCCAGCTTTTGTCCTCCCAAACAGAGTTACAGTAAAATATCTAAGGTGTTTTTGTTTTTTATTAAGAGAATCTTCCATATGCCGAAGACCTACATTTAATTGTGAATCGATAGATTCAGTTAAATTCAACAATAATTCTTCTAATTGCGGATCATTGAAATCCTTTTGAGAAGAAGACATTCCCACAAATTCTTCTAAATTATTTTTGCTTTGATTTAGTAAGTTTCTTATTTTAGGTAATTTTTGATTCATTATATTATTAGCTTGTTTTTCAGCAATACTTCCACACTCATGGAGCTTTTTTATATATTTTTTTTCGTTATAAATTTTACTTGAACTTTCTTGCGTAAATGCCACTTTCCTCGCCCCCAAGGTAATTTCTGTTACTTATATAGTTTTATATCATATTAGTTAAATTATAACTTTTAAACTGTTACAAATGTATCATATTCCCTGTATAAGTGTCGTTTTATTTTAGTTAGTTCTGTTAACTATTTTCAACCCATAAAAAAACGATAGAAAGATGGGTTAAAAACCCATTCTTCTATCGCCTTAAATAATTCTTTAAAAGTATTATAAAAATTAATTTACCCCCAACGCCTTATAAACCGCATCAACCGGATCCGAATAAAACACCGGCTGCACTTTCACCAATAAATCCGGTGGAACTGTCTGCAAATCCATGACAGAAGCAGCAGGAATCAATACTTTCTTCGCTCCCGCATCTACACAAACCTGCAGCACATTCGCAAACTCTTCCACTTTCGCAATCGTACCCCCTACCGTCATATTGCCTATAACGATAGTACTTTCTTGAACCGGCTTATCTAATGCGCCCGAGCAAAGACCAATCAATTCAGCAATAGCCAACTCATCTGTTAATCCAATCCCCTGCAAATCACTTATATGCATCAAATAATCTTTCGTTTTAATAGCGATAGCATTACTGATACTTTTGCTATTTGCTGTAAAGAAGCGGAATGCGGTGTCTAAGCTTTCACGAGCTTCGCGCGATGAACTAACACCGGATTTATCGAACTTGCCTGTGCCGCTTACAACTTGGTTTTCAAGTTTATATATACCAATCATCCCTGAATTACCATGACCAGCTACATAAACATGGCCGGGTTTTCCCATGCCTTCCGGAATCAGTTTTCCGCCACCTTGTTCTGGCACGGAAGTATATTCTTCCTCTAATGTTTCTTTATCGATATAAGAGAACATGACATCGTAAAATTCCATGCCGCCGATTTTCTTGAGTTGTTCTTTTACTCGACGACGTCCTTCTAGTGCATAATGCAAAATTTCTTCTATATCTTCTTTTGTATAAATGCCGTTCGGATAAATGAGCTTCACCATTCCAGATACCGTTTTGCGGACCGCAATCGTATCCCGCTGGTTCAAGTTATTACCTAATTTGAAATATCGGTCAACCGAATCGGCAAATGAGCGCTTGCGCATTTCCCGGAAAAATTCTGCGATATAATCGACAATAAAGCCATAGTTATCCGTAAAGAACTCTGGACGCATTTTCGGGATTTCCCAGCCTGGCAAATAATAATGCATACGGTCAAAAAATGCCGTATCATTTGCCATTTCTTCAGGGAAAGGTGCAAAAAGATGGGAAGTCTTCAATAAGACATCGACACTTTGATTGATGTTGCCTACAAAGACCATCGAAGCCGAAGCGTTCTTCTCTTCTTTCCCTCTAGCAAATGATCCGGATGCCATATAGTCTTTCATAATTTGAATGCCGTCTTTGTCTTTAAACCTTATTCCTGCCACTTCATCAAATGTGACGCAATCCCACATGCCGACAAGCCCTATTTTTCGGGAAGTCATGTTATAAAATAGGTTAGCGACAGTAGATTGGCCGCCTGATACCAATATCGAATTCGGTGAAATTTCTTTATAAACATGTGATTTACCAGTCCCACGTGGTCCCAGTTCACACATATTATAGTTATTTTCAACAAGAGGCACGAGACGCAATAAAAGATGCCATTTCACGCGGTCTTCTAAGTGAGTCGGCTCCATACCAGTCGAACGGATCAAAACATCAATCCATTCATCTTTCGTAAATTCTTTTCTTCCTTCAAAGATTTCTTGAATATCCATATTTGGCATTTGAATAGGCTGCAAACTGCTGACACTAAATGGATTATTATTTCTTGCTTCTTCGTCGTAATAATAATCGAGTTTTACCATGCACCAGATACCACCAACCAACAGCTTATCGTACTCTTTCACAAAGTTGGAACCTACCGGCACACCTTTTAATCCTAAGTTCGAAAATTCAGCTTCGTAGATATCCAACTTCGGATTTAGAACCACCGATACTTTATCGATGATCGAGTATTGGCCAAGCTCACGGATACGCGATTTGATTTTCTCCGCTTCGTCAGGCCGCACAAAATTATCGGAAAGGATCTTCTTGACGCGTTCCACACCTTCACTGATGCTGTCTTCATCATCGGTTGCTGCGTACATGCCAAGCAAATATTCCAGCACATAGACTGGAACGTTTGCCCCTTCTTTAATCAGCTTGGTTAAGTCTTTTCGGACAACGCGGCCCGCAAATGCACTGTTCAACTTTTTATCAAGATCAACCGTTAAGGATACTTCTGTTTTTCCTTCCATTTACACACCTCCTCCATTAAAAGTCAAAGTCACTGACGATGCCTAAGTTAATCGAAAACGGAATTTTGTCAGTCACCATTCCGGTTTCCGTATCTTTGAACATTAAATAATAGGTCTTGCTGCGGTCATATGTGATGCTCTTCAATACAAATCGCAATTTAAATGTCCGGTCGGCCGGATTATCGAAAGGACGGTCGCCGATAATCGTTTCTTCATTTGATAAAATTCCACCATCTTGATCGGCCATATAAACCACTACAGTACGCGGCACCATTTTGTCTTCCACTTTTTCAGTTTGGAAGAATTCCAAATTGAAAATACTGTTTGTTATTTTTCGTGTTGTATTAGTTAATTTAATATCAACTTTTCGGATAGCTTGAGAACCTCTTTGTCCAGTCCGTTTATTTTTAAATGAAATTAACGGAATCACAACTTCTTGTAGACTTGCTCCTCCGTGGACAAAATTCACTCCTGAGCCCTGCATCCGGTAACGGATTGTCGCATTCGGAACGTAAGCGGTCAATTCCTGTTCATTTTTCACAATAGACGACAAGTTAATGGACAATTGTCCAGAAACATCCCGTTTTTCTTTTGATAAAATATAGCGCCGTTTTACTTCAATAGCGTCCATCGATTCTTTGCCAATTTTATCGCTTTCTTCTAAAGCGTCTCGTTGATATAAGAACCCATGGTCAGCTGTGATATAAACATTCGTGCCGCTCAAATCATCCCGGATGATTTTCACTAAATCATAGAGCTGGTTCAAAGCGGTCTCGACTCCATTGAATGTATAAATTTCTGTCGAGCCTTTATCGCCCATAGCATCGATTGTGTCATGGTAAAGGTAAATCAGTTTTTTTCCTTTGAACGTCTCTCTCCGAGCCGCTTTATTCATAGCTAAAACATCATGGAAATGAAGGGCGATGTTATCTTCAACTTCTGACTCAATGATTTTCCTGCGATTTTCAAGTCCTGCTGAATCTTTTCCATCTACTAGTACTCGACCATTTTCATCAAAATCTAGACTCCGATGCGGAAGCAATGCTGCCATTCCAAGCTTCGTAACGGAAGGCACTACTCCAAGCATCGTTTGGATATCACAAACACCCATCGTTTCAGAATTCAACCGTTCTGCCAGTTCCACTCCTACTTCATAGCGCATCGCATCTGAAACAATAACAAATACTCTTTCATTGTTTCGCATATGCGGGGCAATGATAGAAGAATAGAAGCTTTGCTGCGATCGAATTCCTGGCAATGACCATTGAGTAGATATTTCTGAATGGACTGCTTGCGACCAATGAGAACTCAATTCGCCCATAAACCAGTTTGAATACAAGTTCTCAACCATTTCTTTCAGCTTTTTCAGTAATTCACGATTGCTTTCTTCGTCATAAGCTACATAAAACTTTCGGTAATACGTATCCATTTTATGATAGCCACTCACATAAGCCACGTAGATATCCATCGCTTGAGCTTGCGGAATCCCTTGCCGATGTTCATTGTAGAATTCATGCATTTTCACGGTGTAATAGAGCGCTTCATATACAGCAGCATAATTGTCATAAAAATGTTTCACTCTTCTAAGCTTAATGAGCTTTTTATACTCCTCATAATCTTCCAGTTTTTCTATCATGCTATTCGCAATATGAATAATGATAGCCCGGTCAATATATGGAAAGATATCCGCTTGCTTGAACTCTTCCAAAGGAATTCCATTAATAATCTGAGAAAGATTAACTTCTTGTTCCGCCATTTCAACATACTCATCAAATTTCGGATAATCTGTTTTGTGATGCATCCAATGATCGATAAACACCAAAGCATTGGTTTTGCTGCGCTTAGCAATAAAATCATCTAGTCCAGTTAAATACTTTTCATCGACAGAATGGCTGAAGGCCGTTACCGATAAATGAATGAATAAAGTCTTTAATGTTTTAACTTCACGCTCATATCCGCAATAGTTTTCTACGTATGACCAGAAAACTTTCAGGTCAAAGAACCGCTCCATCAAAGAAAGATATTTATTTTCCGCATCATCTAAAGTATCCATCAAGATGGTTTTTAGGACGTCTTCAAAATTCGGTGTCTTTAAGTTACATAAGACACTCATAATCGAGAGTTCTATTATTTCTTCGGTAAACAACTCAATCCCGAATGCTGCAAACTTTTTAAAACGGTCTTTACTGTTAAAGAATCGCTCGTATTTTTTTACTGTCATTCGCAGCGATGGATCAATATGTAAATCACTTAAAATTAGCGATATCCGATCCGCATAAAAAGTCTTCGAATACATGACGGTATCTGCTAACCAATTATCTTCAATTCCTAAATCTAAATTCGTATAAATCAAATAAGAAGAAGCTACATCTTCTTCCTCCAGTAAATGCTTCGTATAAAATTGATTTCTATCAGTCAGCGAATGGACCTTTACTCCGTCTATAACCAGTTCATCAATTTCTTCCGTAAACTCCTGATCTTTATCAACCCAAAAAACAAGCTTCCTCTGTTCTTCTTCTTTTAAAGGCTCTTTAAAAATGTCTGATAGAGCAGACACGATTTGTCCCATGTTCATGTCAGTCACCTGCTTTCTCTATCCATTATAAAACAAAGATACATCAGAAATCTCCGATGCATCTCTGTTTTTTATATTTTGGCAACTAGCCCTTCAAACTTCGCATAGTTCACCGCTACACCATCATCCAAATCAATTTCGATTTGCTGATCTGCCATGTGATGCAACAACTCATCATAAGCTTTCAGCTCATCAATCTTCTTGTCGAGTAATTTTAATTCTTTCTTCGCATTGCTAATTTCTTTTGGAGTTGACTCCCCTTCAATAATGTTAAGCAAATCTACTTTCTCTGCATCCATTCGAATTTGAACTTCATGTAAATAGTCTGTACGAATGCGGGAAAGAGTAGTTTTGTCGTAGCGATGCATGTAAATCAAGCAATTAAAAGCCTTTTCTTTACCTGATGTGAATAACCAATAGATTGGACGTTTCTTATAAACTTGTACATGATCTTTATAGAAATCATTAAGAAAATAACGACGTATAGTTTCACTTACACTTTCGTTCTTTTTAGGTCTTAATGCATCTGCTACAAAACCAAGATTGACTTCAAGGTATTCATTACCGAACGTCAGCCGAATAAATTCGATAAATCGGCTTACAATATCGTCTTCAAAATATTTATCTTGTAAAATTGGAATGATGTTATCAGCATCAGCAGGAAACATTTTATAATTCGAAAGACTAAATTCTCCTCCTGCATAAACAATTCCTTCTTCATCCAATGAATATCTGCCAAACGAACAGCCAGTTGCATAAGAAATAAAACTCTTAATATCATATTCTAAATTTATATTTCGTAGCACTATATCTTTTTCACTTACTTTATCTGTGAGTTCATTTTGCAAATTATATATATTTATAAATAATTTATTCAGTTCTTCTTCATTATATTTGAGTTGATTAAATTGACTCTCCATAAAATCTTCCCATTTCTCATAAGAATTTTTTATAGTATCAGTCAAAAAGTTAAGTAAAGGATGTTTTTTAAAGTCCCATGACACTTCGTATGAATCCCAATCATTTTTAGATAATAAAATCGCTTCTTTAACATAGCCTTCAATAGAATTTTTATAATTTTTATTCTCAAAATAAGGAATTCTTCTGATTGCTTGGGGATTATAATCTAAGGTAGGAGCAAGAATTTTCATTATATTATTAATAACTACGGAATTAAGTAACCCTAGAAGATAATAAATCTCTTCAGGATCAATCGGAAAACATACCGATCCTTTAGTATCAAAAAGAAAACCTTCATCAAAATATCTAAATGAAATACTTCCAGAAGATAATGCTGACCAAGTAAGACCAGTTCTAAAGTAAAATTCTTCGTTTTTAATACGACCTCCTGGTTTTTCTTTATTCAATTTCTCCGTAAATTCTCTTATTTCAAAACCATTATTTTCCCAATTTACAACATAATCAAAATTTCCACTCCATTTTCTATATGGACCCCCTTTATGATATGGAAACCATTTCAACTTTGATTCTATCCCGTCTTGAGCATTCTTGGCTTGAAATTTAATATTATTTCGTCCTACTTCGAACCAAAATCTTAAAAATCTATTGTTATCGCAAGTTGCCATTCCTTGTTTAGGTAATGCTTTTTGGTCTAAAGAGATTCCTTCTTCAAATGCTTTATTAATTTCTTTGGAGACCCAATATGCTATTGGACTTCCCGGTACTTTTTTAAAGTTTTCTTGGTCAAATGAAAAGCGATATGAAACACCTGGGTTTTGAACTGCCTCCAAAGTTTTAATTGATTGATTCTCGATTCCTTTAAAATCCGATAACTTAATAAATTCTCCAGTTACATTTACTTGATAATTTCTAAGAGTAAATAAGCAAACTGGCACCATTGCGGATTCAAAGCCGTTATATTCTAATTGAACTAATGAACTAATATTTTTTTCTTCCACAATTTTTTTTCTAATATTTTCAAAAGACAAAATGAACATCCATACAAATGGAGTAATAAAGCCCATTTGACCATTAAGTTTAGTTTTATAGAAACTATATTCTATAAATGCTGAATATAGATCTGACTTCACATTTGGGTAATGTTTTGCAAGGTATGTCGAAACCTCAGTTGTTAAATACCGATTCCCTGCGTAGGGTGGGTTTGTGATGAAAATATCGTATTGACCATTCAAAATTTCAGCTTGTTTAATCAGACTGTTAAATAGTGGAGCCAAACGGTCTTTCATATCCATTTCAAACAAATTGCCCGACTGTTCTTCAATGACTTTCATTCGTTGATTTAGCCATGTTTCATTGAAAGAATTTAATTTTATCAGCGAACCAATTGCTTTGGCATGATGGAATTGTTCTACAAATTCTTCCATGTTTTCGTAGTTTTTTCCTGAGGATTCTCCTGCTAGAAATGCAATCTCTTCATCATTAATGGTGTTTGTCTCTTGCAGAGCTGCTAGGTTCATTTTTAAGCCTTCTCGCTCTATGCTTCGTAAGAAACGTTTGTTATGTTCCATTGCTTTCATAACAATCGAAAAGCTGGCCAATTGATAGGCACGGTCATCGATATCCAAACCATACAAATTATTTTCAATAATTAATCGTGGAATCTCTCTTTCTATATAACCAGCTTTACTATAAATTTCATATAAGACCTCGAACATATAAACAAGAATATGCCCACTTCCCATTGCTGGATCAAAGCACTTTATCTCTTCGACATTGAGTTCTTTGTTTATATAAGGAGCTAAATTTTCTTCAAAGGTAGAATCGACGTTCTGATTTTCTAAATAGAACTCCCATTTCTTCATCAGATCACGATCTTCAGGATGTGATTCTATCCAGTAACGCCCTAAAGAGTTTTGAACCATATACCGGACAATCCACTCCGGTGTAAACAATTGTGTAGCAAAGGGCAGCTCTTCTGCTTTATAACGCTTTTTAGCTTGTATCACTCGCTCATTTTCTTCGGAAATGTAATATTGATACAACCAACCAATAATTTCAACTTTTCCCCAGTCGTCTTCAGGTATAACTTCAGTTTGTGTTATCTGTCGGATAAAAGAATCCGTACTCAACAAACCTTCGGGAAATAGAATTTCTGTAAAGTCATCAATCGTCTCAAACATAAACGGCATATAACGATTCAAATCATTACAATGTTTAATAATTAAGTATTTGAAAAGTTCTTCATTGTTATTGGTCATTTTCAAATTATAAATGTATTCTTCATTCAAATCCAAATCTAGCGATAAAGCTTCTTTTATCATGTCAGGATCTGCACTTTCTGGATTAAGCGAGGACAATACTCTTACTTTAGTCGGAAGATAATCGTTAACTTCCATGAAACGTAGAGCAGTGAAACGATTAAACCACGCATAAGCAACTTCTTCCATCACCCGGTCGAATCCGATATCACGAATCCTGAAAATCAATTTATTGCGTTGCCCTCGCTCTTTTTCTGTTAGCTGCTTTCCATCTATAAAGACAGCATCCGAACTCTCAATTGATGCTTTTTGAACACCTTCAGAGGTAATCCCTATTTTTCTCGCTTGAAGTTCTACTCGTTCTAGCAGCTCTCTTCTGGATTCTGTGGCGAATCTCTTTAATGCTGGTTTATTCATTGTCTTCCCCCACTTATTCGATAATGCCTCTTTATCTCTTTAATTTAACTAAATCTTCGCAACTAGTTTGTCAAACTTCGCATAGTTGAAAGCTACACCATCATCCAAATCAATTTCAATTTGCTGATCTGCCATGTGATGTAACAACTCATCATATACTTTCAACTCATCGATTTTCTTGTCGAGAGATTTCAGTTCTTTCTTGGCATCGCCAATTTCTTTTGCTGTTGAATCTCCTTCAATTATATTAAGCAAATCTCTCTTCTCAGTATCCATGCGAATTTGGACCTCATGTAAATAGTCGGTTCTAATACGAGAGAGAGTTGTCTTGTCATAACGATGCATATATATGAGGCAATTAAAAGCTTTTTCTTTGCCAGAAGTAAATAACCAATAAATTGGTCGTTTCTTATAAAACTGTACATGATCTTTATAAAAATCATTTAAGAAATATCGACGTAAGGTTTCTCTTGCTGTTTCATTTCTATTTCGACCAATTGCATCCGCTACAAAATTAAGATTATCCTCGAGCGTTTCTTCACCATATGCCATTCGAACGAACTGGACGAACTTATTTATAATATCATCTTCTAAATGTGCTACTGAAAGTACTGGTAAAATATTATCATCATCAACAAAAAAATTCTTATAGCGAGAAAAATCAAAATTTCCTCCAGTATAAAGCAATCCATCCTCATCGAGTGAATATCTTCCAAATGAACAACCTATTGCATAGGAAATAAAACTTTTCACATCGCGTTTTACATCTGCCAACCTTAGTGTTACGTCATTTACTTCCGAAATTAAGTTTAATTCATTCTCTAAAGACGTCTGCTTAATAAATATTTCATTTAGTTTAATTTCGTTTTCTTCAACTTCTTTATAGATTTTATACAATTGTTCTTCCCATAATTCGAAAATCTTATTTATTTTTTTACATGAATATAATAAAAAGGGATGTCTTTTAAAATCCCAAGAATTTTCAAATGAATCCCATTCAAATTTTGACAGTTCAATATTTCTTTCTACTAATTTTTCTACTTCTTGAACTTTCTCTTCGATTAATATATATGGCATATCTGCAACATTACCTGCTTGAAGATGTAAAGTAGGATTCAATATTTGAGTTACTATGTCAGATATTTTAGTATTTAATAATCCCAACATATATAATCTGTTTTCCCGAGGAAAACATACACTTGCTGTGCTTTCAAAAAAATATCCTTTTTCCATAATTCGAAATGATGATTTTCCGGTCGTTATATTTGACCAAGTAATTCCTTCTTTAAATAAGTAACTCTCACTTCGAATAGTGGCTCTTCCACTCTTCTTGATTGACTCTCCATTTTCTTCCCAATTTATCACATAGTCATGGTTACCATACCACTTTCTAAAAGGGCCACCTTTTTGACAAATAAACCATTTATTTTTTTTCTTTAAATCTATCTCATGCCATAAACGTAAAAATTCTTGATTATTACCGAGTGTTGATCCATGTTTTGTTTCAGCAACATCTCCGATTTTATTATATGAAGGAAAAAGATTTATAAAATCATTACTAAGCCAATATGCGATTGGACTTCCAGGTATTAAACTGAAGTTTTTTTGGTCAAATAGATATTGATATGGAACCAGAGGGTTTTTAATAGCATCTAAGGTCTTTTCTTCTTTTTTTTGTGCTGTTCCGGCATTTATCAATCGAATAAATGTACTATTAAAATTAGGTATAGAAATATTTCTTAAAACAAAAGTTGTAGTTTGAACAACTTCTCCACCAATTTCTTCGAAAGCTCTCGGACCTAAATGCAACATACTATCAATATATTTTCTATCAATTACTTTTCTACGTAATTTTTCATAACTAGACAAAAACATCCATGAGTGTTGATTTATAAACGCAAAGAATCCACTTGGTTTCAAATAAAAGTCCACTTCCATAAATGCTGCAAACAAATCTGCTTTAGAATCCGAATAATTTTTTTTTAAATGATCAACAAGTTCATTATTCATACTTCCTAGCCCCATGTAAGGCGGGTTTGTCACTAAAATATCGAATTCTAATGACATAATTTTTGCTTGCTTGATTATTTTTGGCAACAAAGATAAAATTTTGTCGCGTTTTTCTAAATCGAAAAGATCAGTAATAGGGGCTGCATGTATAGATTCCACCCTTTCCTCTAAACGTTTTGTATCTCCGTCAATAACTTTAATGAGAGAACCTATAGTTTTAGCGTGGTGAAACTGTCCAATAAAAGTTTGAGTTTCTTCAAAAAAATCTACACTTCCCGCGAGAAATTCTATGTCCTCATTAGTGAAGGTATTCGTTTCTTGAATAGAAGCCAAATTAAGTATTAGTCCTTCTCTTTCGATACTTCTCAAGAAACGCTTATTGTATTCCATAGCTTTCATTACTACTGAAAAACTGGCGAGTTGATAAGCTCTGTCATCGATATCCAAGCCGTATAAATTGTTTTCAATAATAAGGCGTGGAATTTCTCTCTCCATATAACCACTCTTGCTATATATTTCGTAAAGCACATCAAACATATAAACAAGAATATGGCCGCTCCCCATAGCAGGATCAAAGCATTTAATGTCTTCCACTTTCATTTCTTTATTTATATACGGTGCTATCTTTTCTTCAAAACCTTCTTCAGTGTTTTGTAAGAAGAAGTTCCAATCATTCACTAAATCTTGATGTTCAGGATGGGCTTCGACCCAATAACGTCCCAATGAGTTTTGCACCATATATTGAACTATCCAGTCAGGTGTAAACAATTGTGTCGCAAATGGAATTTCTTCCGCTTTGTATTTCTTTTTGGCTTTAAATACCCGATCTTTTTCTTCTGCAATATAGTACTGATAAAGCCAACCGATTACTTCGATTTTTTGCCAATTACTTTCAGGTATCGCTTCAATATTTGTCATTTTGCGGATACATGAATCGGTGGCTAATAATCCTTCTGGGAATAGGATTTCCGTATAGTCGTCTATTGTTTCAAACATAAATGGCATATACCGGTTTAAATCATTGCAATGTTTGATAGTAAGGTACTTGAACAATTCTTCATCTTTATTATTCATTTTCAAATCGTATATATATTCTTTATTTAAATCTAAGTCAAGGGATATAGCCTCTTTCATCATATCCGGCTCTGTATTTTCTGCATTTATTGAAGATAATACACGTACTCTAGTAGGGAGGTAATCATTCACTTCCATGAAACGAAGGGCTGTAAAACGGTTAAACCATGTATAGGCCGTTTCTTCCATCACTCGATCAAATCCAATATCACGAATCCGGATGATTAGCTTATTGCGTTGCACTCTTTCTTTCTCCGAAAGCTGCTTGCCATCTATAAAGATGGCATCCGAGCTTTCAATATTAGCTTTTTGGATTCCTTCAGCTGTAATTCCGACTTTTCTTGCTTGAAGCTCAACTCTTTCTAATAATTCTCTTCTTGCTTCTGTAGCAAATCTCTTTAATGCTGGTTTATTCAATATTCTCCCCCACTTACTTTCTAAATTCTATGTGTTTATTATCTCTTATAATTTGCTTTAATTTTCGAGATAAATTTTCAATGTATTGATCTATTTCAGCCTCTGTAGTTAAAGGAGTTGGACTAAATAATTCAGCCGGTTGAACGAATCTTTTCTGAACAGGAGTAGGAGTTGAGTCTGCTCCATCTCTAACCGGTCTATCTTCTTGTTCTTTTCGTTTTCTACGAAGCCATTCTTCAATTTCTCCATTAATTTTATTCTCCGCTTTTTCTTTGAAGTTAGCACTTCTCGGAATAGTGGCTTCTACTTTAAAAATATCCGTATATGAAGCAAGATCTTCTATTAAGCTTTCATAGAATTTTTTGATTTGTTGTTTCGTTTCATCGCTAACACCGTATTGACTGGAGAAGGATAAGATACTTTCCTGATCATCAGTAAGTTTGTTTATGGCGTTCTTTTTCTTTTCAGACAACACCATATTTATGTGTTCTTCTATTTTATGAGCCAACTCAGGAATTTCTTTGATTCTTTTGTAAGGAATTGGATCGTCTAAAATTGCTGCTAAACTTTTTACGGCTTTTTCTATTTCTTCTCCACCTAAAAAGGCAATGTTTTCATCATATTTAGCATACTGAGCCAATCCTTGATTGAATATTTGTTTTTGATTACCACTGAAGAAGCTCTTTACGTACATGATGTCTTCTTCCCAATAAGCTAAGTCATCTTCTAATTCCTTTAGTTTTGTGAAGAACGTTGCGTTATCTAAGCCATTATGGAATTGGTTGAAGTATTCAAGGCCTTTATTCAGAAGGCTTTTCCCTGGATATTTTTGTCCTTCATATTGAGCTTTTAGTTCATTGATCTCGGCGATCTGCATTTCAATCAACAGCCGGAGATCTTTCACTAGTCCATCTTCATCGTCAGCCAGATCTGTTTTATTGAAAACTTCTTTTGCAACACGCTTGGCAGCACGAATCAACTTTTCATCTACTCTACCCCTTTTTAAAATAATCGCTTTGTCTGCATCAGCCGTCTTAGCGAAAATTGACACTAAGAGATTTGTATTCTGCTCAGGTTCCAAGTATTCAGCGTTATACCGAATGCGAATAAGTTGTTCTTTCAATAACTTCGCAATTAATGCCGCTATGTCCAATTGCTTCCAACCATACGGTTTATCCATAAATCGGTCATATAAAATCTTGACACGGGTTTGTTTTTGGATGTCGTCTTGTAAGCAAATAAAATCAAATATTTCTTTTTTAGCCAATTCGTTTGGATAGGTTTCCAAAGAATCATCGAATGAAATCTGTTGGTTATCCGAAGCTAGGATATGGATTAATCCTCTTTCATTTTCCAAATGCTCTTTTACATAGCCAAGCTTTGTATAAATATTATCCACTAAGATTTTGAATGCTGTGTTAAATTTTTCTTTTACGGATGAACCTTTTATATCGACTTTCTCGCCGTTGATAAAGAAAGCCCCGCTCTTAATGGCATCTTCCAGCAATTCGCGGCCACGGCGTTTGCGTTCCCGTACTTCCGCTTGTTTGTTATTCAAGATATTTTGGATATTTTCCGGAAGCTGCGTAATGTTTTTTTTCTTGCGGTATTCTTCTATACGCAGGGCTTCTTCGATTTCCTCTACATACAATTCACTGCCACCCAGTCTGATAATCATTTCTCCGCTGCCGCCAGTCATCATCATCAGTTCTTGCTCAGACTTTTGATAATGATCAGAAAGCGGGGAAATTATTTGGACACCGATACTCGATGATTGATTACCGTAATTTTTCTCGTCCATCTTTTGGTTGTATGAGAAAAGGTACTCAGAAGAATAACGGAACCGTTTTTCGTCGTAAAGGTCTTGGAAAATGTAAGTGGCTAACTCACGCTTCACAACTTCCTCATCTATATTCGAAGCTTTAATTTCACGGTTAATATCTTGCTCATCGTCTGTCAAGAAAAGATAGTAATCCCCATTTTTCTGGATTAAAGTTTGTGAAATAAGTTTTCTAAGTGAACTTTTGATTTTTTCTTTTAACTCTAATTTATCTTCATCAATGTTTGTAATCATTAACGTCGCAATATTATCAATATTCGCTGGCAGTTCTTTAATATACTTGACCATGAATAAGACTTTTAATACTTCCATATTAAAAGGATCATCTTTCAATGCCGGGTTTTCATATGCTCCGTCAATCACTCGAGAAACTGACGGATTCAAAAACTCTCTAATTGTTTCATAAAAAGCAGGGAACGGGATTAAGAAGCCTTCTTCTTCTAACTTGTATCTTAAAGCAGTTTCTTTGTATGCAGATAACATAGAACGCTCGCCTTCAGATAAGCTTTTACCAGAAGAACCGTGTTTTCTTATTTGTTCAAAGACGTTTTGAAGCAATTTAAATTGATAAGGGATGAATGGATATACTTCTGCAAATTCCTGCTCATTGTCATAGCCTCGCAGATCAGCCGTGCTTTCACGGAAGCTGATCAAGTTTTTTAAGATGGCACTTTTCTCGGGAAAAAGCAATTTCAATTTGTCATTCACGTAATCTTTTTTAAGAAGGATTCGTTTTTTCAGGACTTCATCTACTGAAATTGAAGATAGTGAAAGTCTTGTATCAAAACGGCCTTGAATTCGTGAGAAATCATCGCCTTTTACTTTGACGATGCTATCAATGCTTTCTTGTGAAGTCACCATGACCCAAGCTTTACCTTTCGCATGGGTACCCAGTTCTTCAGTAAGCGTTTGGAGGTTTAGCATCAAGCTTCTGCTGTCCCCTATGTATTGACCGATTTCATCCACCAAGAAAATCAGATGAAAGTTTTTGCCTTTTTCAACGATATATTCTTTCACGTCTTTTGCAAACTTTTCAATGCTGATTTCGTAATTATTAACCCCATTGTCAAACCAGTTTCCAGCTGATTCTTCTGTCATGTCTGTGGCTTTTGATAAAGCACCGACGATATAATCTCTGTCAAAATAAAAACTGTTGCGACGTTCTTCCCAAGGTTCACCGGAAAAGTTTTTAAACTCGTCTTTGAAAGTCTGATAGCTCCCTTGTTTGTCTAAGTACTTCTCCATCTCAGCAACGCCTGAAATGTCGCCGTAATAGCCTCTATGTTCATAAAAGACTTTCATAAATACGCGTAAAATCGCATCTTCTTTTGATTTATTATCCAGTTGCGCTTTTGCATCGATATTGAATAGAATAGTTTCTGTTTCGATATCGGCTGTTCGCTGCATGTTTGCTAATACTAACGGATCTTGAATTTTTTCATCAAAGAAGTCTATAGCATTTTTATCTTGCACGTTTTTGTTTTCTAACAAATAAGCAAGTATTTTAAGGAAATGCGATTTACCAGATCCAAAGAAACCTGAAATCCAAACGCCCATTTTATCAGTTGAGCCATTTACGCCTTTTTGATAGTTCTCGTAAAACTTCGATAAGTGCTTTTGTAATTCGCGCGTGACTACATACTCGTCCAATTCCTGATAAATGCTTTCATCATCAGTTTGCGCAACTTTAATTACACCACGAATATCACGTTCTATATCTTTCTGGAACATTTCTTTTAATAACATTTATAATCCCCCTATTTAATTAGTCAACTAAGCGGAATGCCCGATAATAATTATCGTCTTTGAACTTGCCGAATAAGTGTAAATCTTGTTCGCTGTATTCACCTGGATAAAACATGATTACCGGTGTTTTATCTATGACTTCTTGTAAATTGTTTAAAATATTATGGGATCTGACAAACGGATAAACCTTCCCTACCCCTGTTAAAATGACCACGTCATGTCCATTCATTTGTTCTTTAATTTTCTGTAGAAATATTTGTGGATTCGCAAATGTAGTAAGAGCTTTGAACAAGGCATCTTTCCCTTGTCTTTGTTCCATTTCAAAAATCCGATCGAAAATCCTTTTATCCTTAGTAATTTCCAATAGTAGCTTGTAAAGGTCGAATTCAATGATTTTTCTAGTCGAACCATCATAGTTAAATTCTTTTTTTATATGCTTTATATAATCACGGACAACCAATTCATCCTCAGGTTTGTAATCGAAAACATAAAAGCTAATTTCATTTCCAAGCCCTCGGCCATCAATGAATTTATCTTCTTTAATTTTCGGAATGATTCGGTCAAGTCTTGCATTTAAGTTTGCCATTCTCTCACCTCTATTCACCCATCGCTTGGACGTACTTGGCATCACCAATTTGTCTTAGATGTTCTTTAATTTGTTCATCGATGATTAAGCGATTTAATTCGTTGCTTTGGCGCTGTTTTAACATGCCGCTTTCGAAAAGCACTTGAAGATAAGCACTTTTTAATCTTTCGATATTAGAAGCACTCCAATTTCCAACCAGCTCGCTTTGTTCTGATTTTACAGTAAAAAAAATGTTAATGTCTTTTTTTTCAAATAGATAGTTATTCGTATGCATCTTTTCACTTATGACTTCATCCATAAATTCAAAGAATAAAAGATCAGTCTTCATTATTGCGTATAAGTTAATCACTTTTCCCGATTCCAGAGAACCTTCTAATATGATTTTTGCAAGAGTTTCATCAATAACATCCAATCTTCTCATTATTGAAGGCATTGAGCGTTTGATTCTCCCTTTGTTTCCAAACTGAAACAAATTTTCATCCACTATCTTTTTACGAATTTCAGCGTTTGAAAATCCTTGCACTTTCAATTTTGCAGCTTGTTTTAACTCAAATAATAAGTAAGAAGCACCGTTCAAACTTGATGAATACTCTAACTCCATTTTGCTCTCACTCCAAACTTTTTTAAACCTTTTTATGAATTCTTCATTTCTATGATACGTTCGATAATGACTAACCTTCTTTTTCCGCATTGTTGTTGAACGACTTTAGTAAATTCATTATTTTTGACCAACTTTTCCTGGTTATTTATATATATGCCTTTAACGCCTTCAATTAGCTTTTGTTCGATAATTTTATCTTCCCAATAGGCATCAACCAGTTGATTCAACGCTGCAGCTATATCCCGTTGTGTACGATAGAATATTTTGATTTCCATTTATTTCTCCTCATATTTAATTTATACTTAGTTCTTATTTTACTTTAGTTTATTATTATTGCAATAACAGTTCTTTTTTGCATAAAAAAACCTGTGTAAACCTTTAGACAGGTTATACACAGGTTAGAATACACTTGTTTAATCATTAAAGAAAATACTACTTCCATGGAGATATAAATGTTAAATAGCTTTCCTATTTCAAATGACTTCATATATCCTATCGTTTACATAGTCTTTCTTTATCAGCTTAATCTTTCCGGAAGTTTCTATTCTACTTAAGGCAATACAGACATCTCCATAAATTCGATATCTACCTGTAGCAAATGTATCTGATGGAGCACCGCATTCCTTAACTAAATAATTGCTTACTTCATATGCTGAAATCACTTTCACTTCTTCAATGTAATCATGTAAAATCACTGATAGTCCTACTTCATCATATCTTTTAGCATTAGTGAGTGGCTGACTAACTTGTAATTCATCAAAAATAATTGACCCTTCTGCAGCTGCTGGTATGTATTCTTTATCTCTTTTAAGTGCTTCTTGTAAAAAGTTCTCTCTTTGCTGATCTTCTATAAGAGGGTCACTTAATTGCATAGTGTCTTCTGTCAACAGAGCAGTAGCCATTTTTATTTCATAAGCTTCATTTAATGCGAACGCCCGGTAAGGATGACTTGTTTGATCCTTCAAAAAACGTTGTATAGTAAAAGTGATGTTTGTTTCTGTAGATTTCACGTAATAAAGGCTAAACACTTCATACTTCCTTGGAGCATTTTGATGATGGTAATTGAAGAGATCAAACAAATTATTTTCCGTTTTTAGATGGTCCAAAGCTGCTTCCCATTTATGGTCTTCTTCCATCTTAACTGCGATGTCTAATTCCGCTTCCCATAGATGAATAACGCGATGTTTCATATCAATAGATTGCTCAGTTTCTTCTACAAACCATATCGGTTTTAAATTCTTAGTTTTAAAATAATCATTTCTCTTTTTTATTTGTTGTACAAGTCTTGAATCTTTCGTTGCGGTTACGTCAGTCAAAATAGTAATAGCAAGTTCTGCTTTACTGTTTTCAACTATAATGTCCGGATAGTATTTCCATTTTTCATCCGCTTTTTCGATGTAACCATATTCTACATGTAGATTGTCATTAATTTTTTCTTGCGTCTTCAATTCATCGTAAATGATTTCCTTCATTACTGAATGTTTCTTTGATTCTCTTTTTATTTGTTTTTGGTAAGTTTCACTAGCTTCTGAAATAGAACAAGAATTACTTGGATGAAAGAAATGTTTTTCATATATGTCTCCAGCTTTCAGCTTTAAAATCCCATTACAATATGGGCAAGTAAATGCTCCTTTATCTGCTGCTTTCTTCAACCTACCTACTTCTAACTTAACCGAGTCTTGCATACTTAAATGGTTGTGCAGATTAAACCTTTCCCCTTCATAAATCGCTTCTAACATTTAGATTTCCCCTTTTACTTTCAGATATTTAAGTTAGCTGCTTAATAAATTAATAGTACCACTTAAGTTCCATAATTTTCAATTAAATTATTCTTTATAACTATAAACAGAACTCAAAGTAGTCCAAACAGTATTGCAATCAAGTATTAAATCCTCGTTCTAAAATGGAAAAGAAGCCTCTCATTTAGCTGAAAGGCTTCTTTTCAAACTCTAAATCATTATTTAATCAACTGTTTTTCCTTTATCGGCTCTATCCCAAGCGATTCCAACTGCCCCCAAAGACTCTCCAAAGCTTTCACCTTATCAAAGTAGAACTCTCTGCCCCGCACCCTCCAGAATTTCCAACCAGAGCGTTCCAAAGACTCTTGGCGCTTCATGTCTTCCTCGAACTTCTCAGGGCCGTGCCATCTTTCCCCGTCGCATTCAACGGCTAAGCGATCACGGATTCCTTCGACAACCATATCGATTCGGTATTGGCCGACTTTGACTTGCGGCGTCACTTTATAGCCTTTAGCCAAAATCATGCGGAGTACATCGACTTCAAACGGCGAATCGCATAGTTCTTCCAGGTTTTGAACTTCCATATTCAAACGAGTCGGGTTTTGGCAATAGCTTAATAAGCGGTAGCGCAAATCCACTGAACTTAACTCTTCTAAATCCACTGAGTGGTACAATCTCATTTGATTTTTCGCGCGGCTTGCCGCGACGTTGAATCGCTGCTTGTCAGCATTGCCCGTCAAGGCTCTGAAATTGCGGTTTGGTGCAGATACCATCGATAGGAAGATAATATCCCGCTCGTCTCCTTGCAGTGTATACGGATTGCCGCAAATAATTTTCCGCTCCACAAATTCGCGGTCGCCGATTTCCTGGCGTATCCGGGATTCCAATAATTTATGCTGGTCTTGGCCAAGCAGTGTAATAACGCCAAATGTCTGGCCTTTTAGTTTCGGATCGCGGACTATTTCTGCCATGTCTGCAACAATCGCATCGATTTCGCCTTCATTGACATCTTTACGGTCCTCGATATAGCCGTCTTTGACTTTGATTGCCAGTACCGGCGGATCAATCTTGTCTTCTTCTAGCGGCAAACGAAGCGGAATCATTTCACCGCCATAGCTCATGTCATTCGAGAACTGGATGATTTCCGGTACGCAGCGGAAATGTTCCCGCAGCATTAATTTTCCTTCTTTCGGGAAGGTCTGCTCCGCGATTTCATATAGGGACAAGTTGCCATCGAACAGATCCGCATTCGGTATGCCTTTCAAATGGCGGCGCACCAATTCCATTACATCGTCTTGCTTGGTACCGATCGATTGCGGACTGATTTGTTCGTCATCACCGACGACCACGATTTTCTTGCCACGCAGGAGCACATTGATGGCGAACAAATCGCATTGGCTGCTTTCGTCAAAAATGATGACATCGAATTTTTCATTGGTCACCGGGAAGTTCTCAAGCACTTGGCTGATCGGCATGATCCATACCGGAATGGCACTTTGTGCAGTTTTCATTTCTTCTCGGGCACCTTGTAGATTGCGCTGCGCCGATTTCCCGCTGCCTTTGCCGAATCGTTTGATATAGGTTTTCCAGGCAGACAATGCCCGTTTTTCTTCATCGGTTATCCGGTTTACTTGGTTTTTCCAAGTGGACGCACTGACAATCGCACGGATCAAACGCTTTTGTTCACTATGCTCTTCTTCAAGCTGTTTTTTCAAAAGCGTCGTATTCGTATCTTTCGTTTCATCAAGCCAAGTCTGCAATTTTTTCAGTTCAAATGATTGTGCATGGTCTTCAGGAAACTCACTATCTTCTCCCGCTGACATTTCAAGCAACTTTCCAGTCAGAGGCAATGTCTGATTGAACTGCTCAAGTAACGCATAAAAACGACCCACTTTCGCTTTGGTCAGCTGCAATTCTTCAAGTGTGCTCAAAAGATGGACCCATTTTGAAAGGTCTTTATCTTGATAAGCCACGGCAAAATCTCGGCTAACCGGATGCATTTGGTTTTGGGTACTTAAAGCCATTAACCCAGCCAGTTCTTCATTATATTGGGCTTCCCATTTCAAATACTCCATTCGCTTCAGCACCAATTCAAGGTCTAGGATCAATTGTTTAATTTCTGCAATAGAGTAAAGATTGATATCGCTCATGCCGTAAGAAGTAATCTTTTCTTTTATGGATTGGGCTGTATCAACGGTTTTGATGACCAATTCCAATTCTTTCAGCCGTTCTTCCAATAGGTGCGGGAACCGCTTTTCTTTTTCATCTATCACGGTATGGCGGATGTCTTCCATATTGCCATTCAGCAGGCGAGCCGCTTCTTTTTTAACCCATTCGTATTCCAAATGGGTCTCCAGAATTTCAATGTCTTGAACTGTTTTAACCGGTTCGCCGTTCAGCACGGAATCTTCGAATAAGTATTTAGCTTGTTTTCCTTTTACCATAAAGAATAAAAAGTTGGGTTTCTTACCATTTTGAAGAGGTTCTTTAGCGACAGTTAAATCGTTTGTTAAAGCTTCATTGCTTTTTTTCGGCAAGTTGATCGTGTGGATGACCAGGATATGATAGGAAGCAAATAAACGATCAACGGCTCCAGCTAATTTATCGGTCAATGTCCGCCAGCGTTCTTCACGGTGGCCGCCTGCTCTACAATCATCCATCATGGATTGGTAAACTGGATTCTCCAACACTGCCGACATTCCGAGAAGTTCATTAAGATCTTTTTGGAGCCTTTTGATTTCTTTTTCGTCCAATGGCAGCCCGTATTTCTGCAAGACGGCTTTGCCTTCTTCATTTGATATTTTCAAGTTATTTTCGATTTCTATGAACACGGCAAAAGATGAAGCATTCTTAAGTTCTGCTTCAACCAAAGGAAGCTGCTGATGCCGCAAGAGAAGCTGTTCTTTTGTTGTCTCGTTTTTAAGCTGCCATAATTCCTTGAAATCTACGAGGTTCAACGGAAACGCTGCATCTATTGCAACATTGTCTTGAATCCAGCTGTAATGGGTATCTGATTCTGATAGGCGTTTGGCGACGTCGTATTTGAACAGTTTTTCTCCTTTGTATTGGAGGACAGTGCCTTCTTTTTCGGCATATTCCTTAAGTAGGTTTTTCAAGCGCGCTTCTTCGCGCTTGCTGCGGTTCAGCGCTTCCTTATCGCGTTCGATTTCTCGTTCCAGCCTTGGCACATCCAGTTCGCCCAGTTTTTCCCCGATGACGCGGATCGACTGCTCAATTTCCTGCAGCGATTCACGACCGCCTCCAAGAACCGGCACACATAAATCACGGATTTCCTGGGGAATCTTATTTTTCAAGACTTTCAACGGACTTTCTTTTTGGCTGGTGATGAGAATCTTTTTCCCTTCTGATAAGAAGTGGGAAACCAAGTTGGCAATCGTATGCGTTTTCCCTGTACCAGGAGGTCCCTGCACCGTAACTCCTTGATGGCGGGATACCCGCTGAATAATCGCTTTTTGCTGTTCGTTCGATTCAAGCGGGAAATACAAATTATTGTCGTCAAATGCTCCGGCGTTATTTAAAGATTCATTTCCTTCGGCTGAATTGTCTTTTATGGGCTCTCCGATAATAGCAGCGACCGTATCGGATAATTCCAGTTCACCTGTGGAAATGCCGTCAATAATTTGAGCCAGATCATCTCTTAATACACGCGCATTTTTGATGCGGAGAGAAAGCATGTGATAGTTGTAGATCACTGGATCTTTGTCCGGAACTTTCGAAGCTGCATCCGAAATAAATTTTCCATTTGCATCAAATGTTTGGATAAATTGTGTAAAGAAGTCGGTAAAGTCTTCTGTAATTTCCCTCGTTTGAACTTCTTTCCATAACTGATTGATCGGATTGATATTCGGAATGGAAATCCCCGAGAAAATTTCACGCTCAACTGCTGTTTCCTGATCGACCAATTTCACGGAAATGATGCCTTTAAAAGCATCCAATTCAAGTTCCGCTTTGCTTGTCAAAAGCGGCGAACGAATGGTTCCAATCTTCGGATCCGGATGCTGCCAAACGAAAAGGCCGGTTCCGTAGACAAATTCCAGCGTTTCCCCTTCTTTTTCAAAACGCGAAAAGAGCTCGAAAAATTCTTCGTATTTCTCCAGCGTGCGTTTTTTGTTTTTCAGTTTTACGGACCACTCTTTCCACTCCGGCATCCATTGTTCATAAGCGGCCAGGCGGTTATCGTTGTCAATGAAAAATTCCTTTTGCTGTTCGCCAACTGCAAGCTCTGTTGTTTTCATCGTTATATAGGAAGGGATTGCGGTTTCTTTCTTCGGCTCAAAATTGAGCCAGTCTTTGAAAATCGGTTTGGGAGCGGGCGGCGTTTCGTCCGCTTTCGTGATAGCGGGTCTATGTATTTCCACGAGATTTTCACCATTGTGGCAATTCCCGAAAGTAAAACAGCCATCCAATTTATCTAAGTCTTCCAGCTGCCAGTTCTTCTCGAAATCCGTGTAGTTCCGTATAACTTTTCCGACTAAATTATTTAATGCCAGCATGTATTCAAAAAAGTTTTTGGCTTTCTCATTTGCTGTAACTGGTTCCATCGAATACACCTCTCTTATCTTTCCTTATTATGTAAGAAATTTTAACTAATAGTAATCTATCGATAATCATAATATGAACATTTTTCTTTTATTCCTAATACTACCAACAAGAAAGTCCCTAGACAAGATAACGGTTGAGATTGCGATAAGTTTCTTCTTTTTCCATATGCATTTAGTCATAATTGAATGGATATTGCCTTTTCCACTTATTAAAAAGAAAAGCAGCCTTCAGTCAAGTAACTAAAGGCTACACCTAATAAATATTCAGTTGTTCAACTTTAATCATATTGAATATTGTGGATGAAGATTTGAATAATGCGTCGAAGATAGTGAAGCGATGCAGTGACAAAAACAGGAGCCTAGCGGCAATAAAAAATATGCTACTCTAGCTGTTTTGTGAAGTATCTAAGTGAGCAATAATAAAAGAGCTTTATCAATGATTCTCCCTAGTGTAAAAAACTTATCCAGCGCCGGCGCGTCCAGAGCTAGACGGAGCTATAAGACGAGTGGTCTTCTCGGCTTATAGTGGAAGTCATGCCCAAAGCGGCCAAAGCGATATAAAAGGATTGTTTTTTAGTTCAGCTTATATAGTTTGTTCTATGTCATTCATTTTTTATTTATCTAAATCTATACACTCCTCAAAGCATCAATCGGATTCAATTTCGACGCTTTTCTGGCAGGGGCCATTCCGGAAACAAGGCCAATCGTCATTGAGAATCCGAGAGCCAAAAAGACGGTTAAAGGAGACAGCAAGAAGCTGGTGTCCATAAACGAACAAATAGCAAAGGCCGCCAGGATGCCGGCTGCCACGCCAATGATTCCACCAATCAGTGATAAAAAAACCGCTTCAAACAAAAATTGCTGCTGGATCCGCTTCGGTTCCGCTCCGAGTGCTTTCCGCAGCCCGATTTCCGCCGTCCTTTCTGTTACCGAAACGAGCATCATATTCATAATGCCGATTCCGCCCACTATCAAGGAAATAGAAGAAATACCAACAAGCAGCCAAGACATTGTCGTGATCATCTGGTTGATGGTCGACAGCATCTCCTGCGTATTCCTGACTGAAAATCCTTCTCCCTGATCTTTAAACGCTTCATTAAGCTCAGCTTCAATAGCGAGTGTGGTTTTTTCAGCTTCCTCGGAGTCTTCCATATAAACATCGGCCGCCATGATATAACTGGTGCCAAGCAACTGCATCGATGTCGTGTAAGGGACGATGACCGTCTCATTAATGGAACTTGGCGAGAAGGCATGCGATTGTTGGAGGGTACCTATGATGGTGAAGTTCATGCCGCCGATTATCACGCTTTTCCCGATGGGGTCTTCGCCATAAAACATTTCTTCGGCAATCGAAGACCCGATTAAACTTACTTTGTTTTCACTTTGGATGTCTAATGGGTTGATCCCTCTTCCTGTTTCGATCACATCTTCGTTTTTCGAAAAATAGACATCGTTTCTCCCCATCACGCTTACTTCTTTTTTAACGGCGCCAACCGCTGCAATTGAAGTGAAGCCCGTGACGGCCGGTGACACGCCGGCCACATTGTCAATTTCAGCAAGCCGCTCGATGTCCTGTTGGAGCAAGCCCATTTTCAGTGGGGTTTCTAAAGTCGTTACTATGATTTTATCCGCTTTAAATGTGGCGAAATCGCTGGTCATGTCGCTGGTAACCCCTTTGACGATGGTGATCAACGTTATGATGGAGGCTACTCCAATGACAATGCCAAGGATGGTTAACGCCGAACGCATCTTGTTGTGGACGACATTCATCCAGCTCATTTTCAAATTTTCTTTTAGCATCCGGCTCTCTCCTCCCGAAGCTGGCCATCCAGAATGCGGAAAACCCGTCCTGCGTTTTTCGCGATTTCGGCGTCATGCGTAATCATGATAATCGATTTTCCTTCTTTATTTATCTGATGGAAGAGTTCCATGATTTGCTGGCCCGTCTTTTGGTCGAGCGCACCCGTCGGTTCGTCGGCAAGCAGAATCGTCGGTTCGGTCACCATCGCTCTGGCAATGGCCACACGCTGTTGCTGGCCGCCGGAAAGCTGATTGGGCCGGTGCTCCATTTTTCCGTCAAGTCCGACTCTGGCCAGCATTTCCGTTGCCCGTAGTTCGCGTTCTTTTTCGTGGATGCCCGCATAAACAAGCGGCAGCTCCACATTACGTCTTGCACTTAAGCGGGGCAGCAAATGAAATTGTTGAAAAACAAAACCGATTTCCTTGTTGCGGATAGCGGCCAGTTCTTTTTCATCCAGTTCCTGCACATTTTGCCGTGACAAGCTATACTCACCGCCCGTTGGAGTATCCAGGCAACCGATCAAGTTCATCAATGTAGATTTTCCGGAACCCGATGGGCCAAGGATCGCCACAAAGTCCCCTTTGTTTACGGACAACTCAATATGGTTGAGAACCACTTGCTCTTCTCCACCCAAGAAATAGGATTTGCTGATGCCTGACATTTTCAAAATTTGCTCTGCCATGATTCCTCATCACCTCCAGAAAAGCTGTTCCAGCAGCCCTTCCTCGCCGGTCGTGTGCATGACGCTATCTCCAGCTGATACGCCGCTTTTCACTTCCACAATCATGCCGTCATTGATGCCGGTCGTGATGGCTTTTTTTACAGGCTCGCCTTCTTGGGATGGCAGCAGCACATATGGCTGGTTGTGGTTGTCAAAAAGAATCACTTCCATCGGCAGCGTAGTCACTGCTATCGCTTCTTCCTTAATGATTTTCGCTTCTGTGCTCATACCGATCCGTAATCCTTCATCTTTTTCAAGATCAATCGCCACAATGAAATACGAAACACCGTTTTCACTTATCGCTTCTTTAGAAATCTCGGAAATAGTCCCTGTTAGTTCTTTGCCGAGTGCATTGATGGTAACGTCTACTTTCTGATCGGTTTTCAAGAATTTAAAACTGAATTCATCCACCTTCACGTTTGTTTCAAAATTAACATAGTCCACCAGCTTCATCATTTCAGTGCCGGCCGTCACTTGCATATTTTTCTTGATTAGAACTTGCGAAACTTCGCCGTCTATCGGCGCCTTTATTTCTTCGCCTGTCATTGCTACCATTAGCACATCCCCGCTTTTGACTTGATCGCCTTGCTGCACCTTAATATCGCAGATTTGCATCGGTTTTTCGCTTATGACAGATTCTCTGTTTTTGGCGTCAATTGTCCCGGGGAAATTATAATATGTCCTGATGTCTCCTGTTTCCGCGACTTCAGCTTGAAAAGCTCCAGTTCCTTTCGGCATAAAAATACCAGCTGCAGTCATCGCTAAAACCAAAATGCCGATTAAGCTCCATAGCATCCACTTCCTTTTTTTCTGCTTTCTCTTAGCTGTCATGTTTTTACCTCCGTTCTTTGCACAAACGCTGACTCATCAAAAAGATGTAAATTTCGGGATTTCTCTTCATTTTATAAATTTCCTTATACCTGCTTCTGCTCTTGTATAGCGATTTCTCTATATGATAAATAAATGATATTTTTAATATTTTTAAGTTCTATTATAGTATCATAAATTAATTATTTATTCAGTATTTTTCGAATAGTTTATACTTGGAATGAAATATTTATACTTCCTCTGGATGGCCGATTTTTCTTTAAAATCCTGTAATACACGCGAAACATGATATGAAGTTGTGTATTGCCACACGAAGTTTTTAAATGGGGATCCGCATAAAAATGGAACAATAAAAGCCTTTCCCACTAAATAAGGGGAAAGGCTTTTATTGAACTGCTTTTCATTTTATAAACTCACAGTACATGAAGCTTTAATTTCGGCGAAAAGAAATCTACTTATCTGCCAGCAAATCATTTTCAACCAGCCAATCATGCGCTACAACTGAAACGCTTTGCCCTTCAACATCCACTTGATAATTCAATTCTCTCATTATGTCATCGTTCAGTTTACCAGCTAAACGGGCTGTGATTTCTTCGATTTCCGGATATTTCTCATGCACTTCCTGGTTGATCGATACAGCCGCATAATAAGGAGGAAAGAATTGCTTATCATCTTCTAACACAGTAAAATCATATCGTTTAATGGAAGCATCCGTTGCAGATGCCCCGGTAACGTCCACTAGTCCATCGTTTAATGAACGGTGTGTCAACCCCAAATCCATTTGTTTGATCTGCTCCGTACCAAATTCAAAGCCATACGTTTTTTCTACACCTGGCAAAGCGTCCGCACGGTTTGCGAACTCGACACCCGCCGCCATCGTTAACTCGCCAGGATGTTCATTGACATAGGCAGCAAGATCGCTGATGGTTTTAATCCCAAGCTCTTCGGCTCGTTCACTTTGCATCACCAATACAAAAGTATTGTTGACCGGTGACATATTCATCCAGTGGATGCCGTTCAAGCTGTCCAGCTCTTTGACTTTTTGGAATGCTTGCTGGGGATCAGGGACGGGTTCTTGTCCCATGTAAGTCATGAGCGCAGTTCCGGTATACTCCCACATCATATCGACTTGTCCGTTTTCCAATGCCGAACGGACAACACTGCTTCCCAAATTGTTCATCTGATTGACTTTAAAGCCTTCTTCCTGCAATAAAAATCCTGTCATTTCAGACAATAAGTATTGCTCGGTAAAGTCTTTTCCCCCGACAGTAACTTCTTTTCCTCCAAATCCAAAACCGGAACAGGCTGAAAGAAGAACTGCGCTGAAAATTAGCGGGAGAAGAAGTTTGAATGAATTAATCACTACACTTTTGCCTCCTGTCTTCTAATACCTTTTACTCAAGGCGTCTTGCTCCTTTTGGAACGATCACGTACTCCAGTTTCCGCAATAGATAATCAGTCAGGATGGCCAATAACGTCACTGGAATGGCACCAGAAATCAAAAAGCCATTATCAAATAAGCTGATCCCAGTGAAGATCCATACACCAAGACCTCCAGCTCCAATCACATAAGCCAGAGCCGCTGTGCCAATATTCAAGACGACAGCTGTCCGGATACCTGCAAGGATCGAGTATGCGGCATTTGGAAGTTCAATGCGAAATAAGATTTGAAGCGGCTTCATGCCCATCCCTTTTGCAGCATCAATCATGTTTTTATCAATAGAGTCAATTCCTGCCACGGTATTTCTAAAAATAGGCAGGATTGAATAGATGAACAATGCAAAAACAGCGGTTTGAAAACCGATGCCTAAAATGCTGATCATAAGAGCAAGCACTGCAAGACTTGGAATGGTCTGCCCTAAGTTAGCAAAATTGGAAACAAGCCATTCCGCTTTTCGGAATTTAGGACGCGTAATCAAAATCCCTGCCGGCACCGCAATCAAAATGGCAAGCAGTGAAGAAACGAGTACTAGTTGGATATGCTGTTTTAAGAGGATTAAAAATGTTTCTTTTTCACTGAATATATAATCGAAATAATGATTGGAGATCGCCCAGATGAAAAATACTGCGACCAAAGCATAAAGTGAAAACCTTACACTATTCCCTATTAACTTTTGTCTGTTCACCGGCTCACCCTTTCTGAGAAACGGACAACTTCCCTTTTATTTCAAAATGTAAATATTTTTGTATAAGATCAATGGTAATTGTGCCGATTTTTTCCCCTTGTCCATCTGTCACAATAACTTGTTCGGCTTCCTGGTTCATCAGCATAGACAAAGTATTCCGCAAATCCTGGCGGACATTAACTGTTTTGGTATCTTGAATGGAATTATTCACTAGTCCAAGTCCGATATTTTCTTGAACATCTTGAACCGTATGCAAACTTAAACTTTTGATTGCCCGATCTTGCCCGAAAAATTGAGAAACAAATTCATTTTCCGGATGAGCCAGCATTTCTGAAGGCGTAGCATATTGCATGATTTCCCCGTTGCGCAAAAGGATGATTTTATCAGCCATTTTGATTGCTTCATCAATATCGTGGCTAACAAAAAGAATCGTTTTTTTGACTTCCCGCTGAATTTGTAAAAATTCATCCTGAATTTTTTCCCGGATAATCGGATCAAGTGCACCGAATGGCTCATCCATCAGCATGACAGGTGGATCGGCTGCAAGTGCCCGGATTACGCCAATGCGCTGCTGCTGCCCCCCTGACAATTCATAAGGAAAGCGTTTACGGTATTCCTCTGCATCTAACCCGATCAGCTTCATTAAATAAGAAAAGCGTTCACGCTTATCTTTTTTGCTCCATCCGAGAAGATCCGGAACCAGCATAACGTTTTCTTCTATCGTCATATTTGGGAAAAGACCATTGCTTTGTATTACGTATCCAATATTCCGTCTTAGTTCAATAGCGTCTAACTCCATAGAATCCTGTCCATTGATGCTGATTTTGCCTGCTGAAATGGATTCCAACCGGTTGACCATTCTCAATAACGTTGTTTTCCCGCAGCCGGATGGCCCCAATAAGACCACGATTTCACCTTGTTCTACGCTGAAGTCTACGTCGTTGACCGCTATTTTTTCACCATTGTATGATTTTGTTACGTGATTGAACGTTATCATTTTTTCACCTCTCTGCAATTACTGGACTATACCTTTGTTGGTAAAACGTTTTTGGATCATCAGCAAAATGGCATCCGCAATGATTGCCAGGATTGCCACAGCAATCGAGCCGCTGATAATCAAATAGTTGTCGCCCCGGCTAATTCCCTGTGTAATGAGGACACCCAGTCCGCCAGCTCCAATATAGGCTGCGATAACAGCAATCCCGATGTTTAAGACCACTGCTGTCCGGATGCCCGCCATGATGATCGGCAACGCGTTTGGAATTTCAACCCGCCATAAGCGCTGATGTGTTTTCATTCCCATGCCAATCGCAGCGTCACGCATCTCCGGATTAACGTTTTTAATAGCTGTGTATGTATTTCGGATAATGGGAAGCTGTGCATACAGTACGAGCGCAACAAAAGCCGGAAGAAAACCGATTCCCTGGCCGATAAGAGAAAAAACAGGAATCATGACGCCAAACAGTGCAATACTCGGAATCGTTAAGGTGATTGAAGCAGCTTGAAGGACTATTCCTGCAAGGTATTCATTCGTTGTCAAGTAAATGCCAAGCGGCACGCCGATAGCTAAGGCCACAGCAATTGCTAACGTGACTAAAACAGCATGGTCTACGGTCAATTCCAAAATTCTTGGTGCGTTCACCTCGAGAAATTTTAACCATTTTTCCACTTTATCCCCCCTTTCATGTCATAAGGTAGAATACCAAATTCACCTTCTACTCTGTTTTTGAGCACTCAATAAAATAAGAGCTGCTCAGCTCTTCATTTTATTGAATGTTCTATTTTTTGCCGATTCAATTATACCATATGCTAAATATTTCCATAAGAAGAAGTAGAATGACAACTATATAATAATTCCCCACCTGGTATATAGGTAAACATGTTCTATGAAAATAGTATTCATAAGACGAATGACTGAATTATTTGATTTTACAATAAACTGCCTTAAAGGTATACTCGATGGTAATAGAACTAAAGTCAGTTTGGCTCCTCTGCTAGTGCTAAGCTCTTCTTTATCTTCCGGCACATGGTGAAATAGTATCCCCATAAGGGAGTGGATCTTAATGAATATGACTGAACTGCAATCTCCTGCCGATATCCGCCAGTTGATTAGAGAAGGCAGATGGCAGCAGCCGACTTCCGGCTTGGCAAACGGTTATCTGCAAGCCAATTTGGCGATTCTGCCAAAGGAAATGGCTTTTGAATTCCTGCTGTTTTGCCAGCGCAACCCGAAATTCTGCCCGCTGATCGATGTCACTGAACCTGGTTCGTTTGTGCCGGCCTTATCTGCGCCGTCGGCCGATCTGCGGACCGATCTCCCAAAATACCGCGTTTACCGGAACGGTGTACTGGCTGAAGAAAAGGACAATATCATGGATCTCTGGAATAAAGATATGGTCGGATTTTTAATCGGCTGCAGCTTCACGTTTGAAGAAGCATTAATCAGCAACGGTATTCCCATGCGGCATAACGAAGAAAACTGCAATGTGCCGATGTTCAGAACTGCCGTCCCAGCGGTGAAAGCTGGACGGTTTGAAGGACCGACAGTTGTCAGTATGCGGCCGGTAGCTGAAAAAGATGTAGTCCGAGCCGTTCAAGTAACAAGCCGTTTCCCTAGCGCCCATGGTGCCCCTGTCCATATCGGCAATCCGGCTGGCCTTGGCATTAACGATATAAACGCCCCAGACTTCGGAGACCGCGTCACCATCAAAGAAGGGGAAATACCTGTTTTTTGGGCATGTGGAGTGACGCCGTAAGCCATCGCGATGCATGTAAAACCTGAAATCATGATTACGCATGCACCTGGGCATATGTTCATCACCGATTTAAAATCAGCAGAAATCAGTGTCATTTGATGAAATGATGAGTTGATGCCATTTAAAAAACCTGTACAGCTATTTTTCGCTGTACAGGTTTTCTTTTATCTCAAAACAAAAACCGCAGCAAGAACCTTTTACGGTTTACTGCTGCGGCAGTCGATGGCAGTTATTCATATAGATTCGGCAGCCACA
Organism: Planococcus sp. VCh962; assembly: GCF_057748275.1. NCBI lineage: Bacteria > Bacillati > Bacillota > Bacilli > Caryophanales > Caryophanaceae > Planococcus > Planococcus sp. VCh962. The sequence goes on along the minus strand of NZ_JBYLHS010000001.1, from coordinate 661,102 downwards.
TGGACAATGCCGGAATGAATGTGATGACCAGCAAACAAACGATCATCGTAAACAAAAACGGCAGAACGGCAACTGAAATCCGTTCAAAACGGACACCACCGACGCTTGATGCCACAAATAAATTGACGCCGAGCGGAGGCGTGATAAAGCCGATGGCCAAGTTGGCAACCAAAATGACGCCAAAATGAATCGGATCAACTCCTACTGCCACCACAATCGGCAAGAGAATCGGCGTCAAAACAACCAATGCTGAAATGGTATCGATAAACATCCCGACGACCAGCAACAATAAGTTGATGGCCATTAAGATGACGAGCGGATTCGTTGATAACTGAGTCAGGTAATCGGAAATTTCTCCTGGAATCTGTTCGATTGTCATGAAGTAAGCAAACGATACAGACAATCCGATGATGATCATCGTCGTGGCATTGATGACAACTGCCTCGCGGAAACTTTCATACAAGCCCTTCCACGACAATTCTTTGTAGACGAATTTACCGATAACGATGGCATAGACAACTGCCACTACTGCTGCTTCTGTGGGAGAGAATATCCCGCCGTAGATGCCTCCGAGAATGATGACCGGAATCAGCAATGCCCATTTCGCTTCCCAGAAAGTTTTTACGACATCTTTAAATTCAAAAGTCGACGCTTCTCCTGGTTCAGGCTTATACCCGCGTTTTCTCGAGATCAAATAGGCGGTGATTAACAATCCCACTCCGATCAATATCCCTGGAATAATACCGGCCAAGAACATGCTTCCGACCGAAACGCCACCAATGACGCCGTACAAAACAAAGGGAATACTTGGTGGAATGATAACACCGATTGATCCTGCTGACGCTGCAACCGCCGAAGCGAAGCCGCCGTCGTACTTGCGCACAATCATGGCCGGAATCATAAAACCTCCGATTGCGGCCACAGTAGCTGGACCCGAACCAGAAATGGCGGCGAAAAACATACAGGCCACAATCGTCACCATACTGAGCCCGCCTGTCATCCACCCGACCAAGGCGGAAGCTAAGGCCAATAGCCGTTTGGAGACTCCGCCTTTGCCCATTAGAATACCGGCCAGCATGAAGAACGGAATTGCCAGCAACGGAAACGAATCGAGCGATGTAAATGCTTTTTGTGTGATGATGCTTAGCGGCAAAGTGGTGCCGAAGTAAATCGCTGTCAACGCTGAGACGCCCAACGCGAATGCAATCGGAACTCCGATCAATAAACAAATAAATAAAGTGCCAAATAACAGGGCTATCGTCATGCCGGAAGGTCGCCTCCCTTATGCATTTCATAATCGCCTTGCCAAATTTTGATCAATTGCTGGATCAATCGGATACACATGCCGATTCCGCCTAACGGAATTGCTAAAAACGGTATCCACATCGGCAGCTGCATCGCTGGCGTAACTTGTCCGTTGGAAATACTGCTTAGTACCAGATCTGTTCCAAAATATGCAAGGAATAATGCCATTGCAAACCAGATCATTAAAGTGATGGTTTCCAATATTTTTCTAGGTAAGCCTGTGAAACGTGTGATAAAAGCCTCCACGCGGATGTGTTCACGCAATTTCACCGCATAACTCGCACCGATCCATACTTGGAAAATATGTATATAGCGGGCCATTTCCTCTGTCCAGCTTGGCGCATTGGAAAACACATACCGCCCGACCACTTGCCCGAATATCAGAGCCACCATAACTACAAGCGTCAACACAAGAATCGCTTCTTCCGCTTTCTCAAACTTTTTTATCATTTCCACACTTCCTTCCAAAAATGAAGAATCAAGGAATTGCTTCCTTGATTCTTCATTTGTTTAGCATCTTCCTTATTTATTCGCTGCAAGTGCCTGATCAATCAGATCCTTGCCGATCTGCTCTTCATATTTTGTATAAACCGGCTCTGCCGCTTCACGGAATGCGTTGCGCTGCTCATCCGTCAACTCGTTGATCTGCATGCCTTCCGTTTCCAATTTTTCAAGGAATTCAGTATCTTGCTGCTGTGCCAGTTCTCGCTGTTCGGTGCGGAACTCTTCAGACGCTTCCATAATCAAGCTTTGCAGATCTTCAGGCAGGCTGTTATAGAAATCATCGTTGACCAACAATGCAGTCGCTGCGTAAACATGGCCTGTCAGTGTCAAGTAATCCTGGACTTCGTAGAATTTGTTTGTGTAGTACAAGGAAATCGGGCAATCCATGGCATCATAAGTGCCTTGCTGAAGCGCCGTGTAAAGTTCACCAAAGGCAAACGGTGATGCATTCGCTCCAAATGCATTGAATGTATCCGTGTGCAGCGGGCTTTCCAATGTTCGCATTTTCAATCCTTCCATATCTTCCGGAGCTTCAACCGGACCTTCGTTGTTTGATACATGACGGAAGCCATTTTCGCCAAATACCAGACCTTTTATGCCGTTGTTTTCCAAATCGGCCATTAACTCTTGCCCTAATTCACCGTCGAGCGCTTTATAAGCGGCTTCGTTGTTATTGAATAAGAATGGCAGATCAAATACCTGAAATTTATCATTGAATGATGCCATTGCAGCCACGGCTGGAATCGTCATTTCAACATTCCCGAGCTGCACAGCTTCAATCGCTTCCCGGTCCGAGCCGTAAAGCTGGCCGTTCGGATAAAGCTCTATCTTTAAGCGGCCATCCGACTCGGCTTCCAATTTCTTTTTAAATGCTTCAGCCGCAATATGAGACGATTGCTCTTCCGGCACTAGATGTGCAATCCTGATTGTGAAAGTCTCACCGCTCGTTTCCCCGTTTTCTGAAGTTGTACCGCCGCTATCCGGGCGCCCACATGCTGATAAAATAAATAGTCCGATAAGTAATAATCCGAGTAATTTCTTCATAATTCCTCCTGTAAGATGTATTTCAGCAATCGGTTTTCAATATTGTCGAGATGAATCACCAATTGCTGTTTGGCTTCATCGATATTTCCTTTTTCAATCGCCTCAATAATCTCCTGGTGTTCGGCGTATGCTTTTTCCGCACTGTCAGCAATTGCGTCGGATAACAGCATAAACGCTCTGCTTCCACCGGTGTTGATTCCTTTTATGAGTTCTTTCAACCGCCTGTTTTTATGGCTCCGGCACAACAAGGAATGAAATTCCTGATCCAAATCCATAAAACTGACAAAGTCTTTTTTCTGGATCGTCTTCCATTGTTGTGCTGCATTTTCCTTCAACTCATCGACGACACGCTTTTGATCTGCTTTCGATAATTTTTCAAGCCCTTGAATTTCCAACAATTTCCGAAGTTCCATAATTTCTACGACATCTTGGCGAGTAAATTTGGCGACGATAGCGGGCCTTGTCTTCCTCAATTCGATAAGCGCATCAACAGCCAGTCTTTTTAACGCTTCTCTCAAAGGCGTTCTGCTGATTCCCAGTTCTACAGCCAGCTTTTCTTCCGGCAGTTCTTCGCCGGGTTTCAACTCTCCTGTGATAATCATTTTCTTGATATACTCGTATGCCTGTTCCGCCAACGTGGCTTTTTTTACTAATTTTTTCATGAATCCTCCTTTCTCATAATTAATCTTCACAGTGTATACTGTATACAGAAAAGTATAGGGGAAGATTTTTGAATTGTAAATGAAATTTTCCGAATTGACTGATATTTACGGTAATACAAAGGAGAAGAGTAATAGATTTGCCTAACTGATTACAACTTTCGAATACCTGCTTCCAAATTTTCATCGCTGTAAAAACTCCTGCTTTTATGTACAATAATAAGAAATGAATGAAAAAAATAGTCGAAAACCGAAATGGAATGGTTCGAGGAGATATGTCATTGGAAACCCTGCTAGTATTTAAAAGTTCATATTCAAATAAGTTTTGGAAAGTTTCTGTGGCAGAAAACTCGTTTGCGGTCACTTACGGAAGAATCGGCACTGCCGGAACAATCAGAGTGAAAGAATTCCCTTCGGCGGAAGCATGCGAAAAGGAAGCCCAGAGGCTCGTTCAATCAAAACTCAAAAAAGGTTATCTGCCGGCTGAAAGGGCTGAACAAGTTGTGCAAGAAAGTATGATGACAGAATCGTACTTCTGGCATTTGATAGATGAATGCGGTGATCATGGTGAAGATCCCCTTGAACATATGGAGTGGCTGGTTTCTCATTTAGCTAAAAAACCGGTACTGGATATCCTGATATTTGAGTCCATCCTGAAAGAGCATTATGCCAAGTCTTATACTTCGGAGTTATGGGCCGCTGCCTATATTGCTATGGGCGGCTGTTCTGATGATTGCTTCGATTATTTCCGTGCATGGATCCTGTACCTGGGGAAAGAAGTTTATTACGAGGCGATTGATGATCCGGAGTCTCTTCTTCCCTATTTACTGCTGCTACAAGAGCAAGAAGAAATTCCCCAATTGGAAGAGTTCCGATTCGTTGCTAGCAGCGCATACGAAGAGAAAACCGGCCAAGAATTTGAAGAATATTTGAACCTGTATGGCCAATTGACGGAACTAGATGACAGCGAACCGGAAATTGATTTAGATTGGGATGAAGACGATCAAGAAGCTTTGCGCAAAACGTTCCCCGAACTTTGGGAAGCTTTTAGCGAAAACCCTTTATAAAAATTGAAGAGGACAAAATAAGCTTCTGTCTCGTTTCAAAAACTAACAAACAGAAAAAAGGGAAGAAAAATTGCAAGTACTCCGCAATTTTTCTTCCCTTTCATTTTCTCTTACTTACAAACCATATTATTGCAATCCGTAAGGCACTAGCCCTTCTTTATTCACTTTAATGCGCCAAACCTCATTTTTGGAAGACTCGGTGACATACAGATAGCCTTCGTGGAATGCCAGATTGGTTGTAAATGTTCCCGTACCTTCAGGTAGACGGATTGTTCCGTATTTGAATCCATCTTTGTCTTGGACAACGACTTCCCCTGCCTGGAAATGGGCTACGTATAGATTTCCTGCTTTGTCGACAGCCAATCCATCCGGTCCGATTCCGCCTTCATATTGTCCAAAGACAAACGGCGTTTCAGGTGATGGAGGTGCATTTTTTGCCGGAGCAGCCAGAACTCTGTTCTTGCCGAACTCGGAAATATAAACACGGCTGCCGTCAGCGGAAATAGCGACTCCGTTCGGATACGCTATTTTATCTGCAAACAAAACTGGCTCTTTGCTGTTTGCCGGCAAGTAGAAGACGCGTCCGACCGGGTTGGTCGCGCTGGATCCCATCGGCTCAGTGAAATACAAGCCGCCGTCTTTATCAAATACTAAATCGTTCAAACCGTTTAACGGCTTGTCTTCATATGTGCTTACAACAGTTTCACTTTTTCCGGTTTTCGGGTCATAAGCATGGATGACTCCAGTAATGTCCGTGATGAAAAGGCGGCCATCTTTGTGGAATTTCGCCCCTACTGGCCCTGGGTATTTTCTGACCTGCTCGACTTTATTCCCTTTTACTTTAAGAAGTTCCCCCGACATCGGGCTGACCATCCAAATGTCGCCTTTACGGTCGAAGTTGATGCCTTCCATAAAGCCGCCATCGCCTTTTACGACTTTTTCCCATTTGGCTTTAGCAGGAATGATTTCCGAGATGCTGTGCCTTTCGCCTTTTGGCACGGGTTTTGTCTCATACAATGATTTTGCGCCGACAAATCCAGCCGCAACAAGCAAGAAAACAAGCAAGATGGCTACTGTAAATCCTTTTTTCTTCATTTACAAAACTCCTCCTTTTGGAATAAATACACTTCATGTTCATGCAGCGGTTTCTGACATTGAATGAAGAGATATCTGGATAAAATACAGATTGCGTCCTAAACAGAAAATCTTCACCAAAATGCTAAACTGCTAGCACAAACTATAACCTTAATATAGAAGTGAAACCACAAGCAATGGTATTTGAGTTTTTTAATTATTCAGTAATTATTTCTCTTTATTCAAAAGATTAACTTTGTTAAACTTATATGCTTTACAGAACCAGGAATTGATGGCAATGTTTTGGCCTTATATAAAAAATTGAAGAATCAACGTTAAAGAACCACTAATTCGAATATAAATTAGCGGCCCTTTTTTCTTTTTATGCTGCTCAAAATGCTCCACCGATTCAATAATTACCTAGCGCTTAGTTCTCTCATTGGCATAATCATCTTCAATGACCAATGGGTTTTCCACGAAATTAATCTTTTTCATCACTTGTTTAATAACAATGGGGAAAAAGTAAGCACCAAAGAATGCGCAAAAGAACGCTTGCGACCAGGTTTTCATCCATTCAAATAAGAAATCCTCAGTGTAGCCTGTACTCAAGGAGACTAATACAAAAGTGATGAAAACAGACATCGACAATGCCATGAGGAATGCAAAGATAATATTTCGGTATTTGATGTTGATTTTTATTGTAGGCACCTCCTTATGGACTAAACAGTAAGCTTGCTTGCCAAACAGCTAATTTAAATTATGTATTGTATATATTTTGCAACAGCATTTAGATTATCATAAGCAATATTTATATTGTTATTATAAGCATTACTACTACAGCGGATTGTCTCATTTTAAGAGTTTGAATAAAATCTTTTGAAAAATTTTGATATCACCTGATTTCTTTTAACATGAAAGAAACCCTAATACAAAAAAGCCTGATTTCTCGGATTTTTTTTGAGAAATTAAGCTTTTTATATTATATTTGGCTACCTGAAATGAAATCTACTGCTGTGCCAGTTGAATAAAGTTGCCACAAGTATCATCGAAGACAGCGATTGTAGTTTCGCCCATTTTCGTCGGCTCTATCGTAAATTTTACGCCCAGTTCCGTTAATCGATTATATTCTTTTTGAATATCTTCAACACCGAACATGGTGGTCGGAATCCCTTCCGCAAATATTTTCTTTTGATACTCTTTTGCAGCAGGATGGTTATTCGGTTCAAGCAAAAGCTCGGTACCGTTTGGATTATCGGGAGAAACAAGCGTGATCCATCTGAATTCACCCATGGGCACATCGTGTTTTTTTACAAACCCAAGCATTTCTGAATAGAACTTTAAGGCTTCGTCTTGATCTTCTACAAATAAACTCGTAACAATGATATTCATTTTGTTTTTGCCTCCTCATATTTTCGCAAAAAAGAACGGTTGCTGAATTCCTGCTCCTTGGTAAATAGCTTATACGCTCGTTGAAGTAAATTTCACTTCCAATAAATTACTCTATCCATCCTTTCAGCAAGTCTTTAAGAGGTTCCTTATTGAACATCAGTACACGATACTTTCCCTTTCGTTCTGATTTTACTAATCCTGCCTCATCCAATACTGCAAGATGTTTGGCAATCGCTTGGCGGGACATATTAAGGTTGTGTTTCGTTATTAACCGCACCGTGAGTTCATACAGCGTCAGTTCATTGCGTTCGGACAATTCATCTAATATCAGCCGCCGGGTCGAGTCACTGAGTGCCTTGAATATTGCATCTTTGTTCTTCATAACTAAAGTATACGCAACCTTTCGGTTGCTTGTCAAGAGACTGGCATATGGTATACCAATTTCCATCTCCTTCAAAATAACAAAGCCTTCAATAATTAAAACCTTTAAAGATACTTGTTATCTGTAATTAAAACAAAAAATTTTGAATGTTCAATATTACTGCCATTACTTTTGCGCAATCAGAATATACAAGGATTCCGTCTGAAAATATTTTTGTGTTACACGCAATCCGGCATCCGTTATTTCTTGTTCCATTCCTGTTGAAGAAATTCTCGGTGCTTTATGAGTGGGCTCTCCTTTTGGCTCCAATTCCACACAGGCTAAATAGCCGCCTTCTTTCAGCACAGCAGTGATTTGCTTTAATGTAGAGCTCAACGGGTTAATTTCGTGCAATACCAAAGAAGCGAGCACTATATCGATGGATGCATCCGGCAGTGAAAATTCAGCGTTGCTTGCCTGAATCGCTTCAATATTGGTGATGTTTTCCTGCAGCGCTTTTGAACGGATAATTTCCAGCATGCTTGGATCAATATCCAGTGCATAAACAATGCCTTTTATCATCTTCGCCGCAGGTATCGATAAATACCCTGTGCCTGCACCGAAATCCAGAATAGTAGCTGTTTCTTTCATTGGAATCATACTCAACAGCTTTTCTGGCGGTAATTCCTCTCTTCTTTTAAAGCTGTCCAAGTAAGATACTTTTCCTCCAGAATGATTTGTTTTTTGATGCTTGCTATGATGATGGTCCATCTATCTATTTCCTCCTCTTTACTGATAAATTTACTTAAATTTTTCTTCAATAAAAGCTGCGTTGACACTAAGTGCAGCCATACTGCCTTCTCCAGCTGCGATAATCAATTGAGACGGCCCACCGATCAGTGTATCTCCGCATGCATAAACCCCTTCAACAGCTGTCCGTTTTAACTCATCTGTTTCTATGCCGCCTAGGGCGTTCAACTTGCAGCCTAACGATAAACCAAAAGAAGCTGCCTGTTCCCATTGCGGTGCGATAAATCCACCTTCGCGAGGCACAACCGTTCCATCCACAAACGCGATATTTTTTAAATATCCTTTTTCGCCAATTAATGACTGAATCTCTTGCTCATAAATTTGGATGCCGTTGCTTTCCAACACTCTTTTTTCGTCCATTGAAAGTACTTGTTTACCGTTCGTACAGACAATTAGATCATCCGACCAGTTAGAAGCTACTTTTGCCAAATGAAAACCCCGGGAGGTTTCTGCAATGACTGCCAACGGCCGGTCTCTCATTTCCCAGCCATCGCAAAATGGGCAACTGAACAGACTGGATCCATAAAACTCTTTTACACGTTCAATGGCCGGAAGAATTTCCTTAAATCCGGTTGCCAGGATAATTTTCTTGGCTTTAAAGATATTCCCATTCACAGTTTCGATTTGAAACAGGCCATTGTCTTTAATCACACTTTGAACCCGCTGTTTTTCGATTTTGACGTCCGGATAATTGCCTAATTCTTCTTGGGCAATTCGCTTTAGCTCTTGCGGATCGATGCCATCTCGCGTCATAAATCCATGGGACTCGGAAGTCACAGCATTTCGTGGCTTGTTGTCATCAAAAAGGATTGTTTTCCTCCTCGATCTTCCAAGAACGAGCGAAGCATTTAACCCAGCCGGCCCCCCGCCGATTACCGCACAATCTATTATCATGGTCATCCTCTCCTCCCATATATTTTACTGTTTAGCTTCTTCGATGCTGTTTTGGCCGTGGCTTTCCATCTTCTTCACAATATCAATTAGTAAACGACTGCCAAGCTCTTCTTTCATGTTTCCTTCAGCTTGTCTCATGACATTTTCAATCAAACAACGTTCATTGTGGTGCAAAGAACAATTGAACAAATTGGTATCTCCTTCAATCGCGTTGATGACATCCAAAAATGAAATCTCATGCGGGGCGCTGGATATTTTATAGCCGCCTTTCACGCCAGGTGTGGATTCGATCAAACCGGCTTTGGTAAGTTTGGTCAGTATTTTGGACAAATAAGTAGGCGAAAGATGCTGCATCTCTGCCAATTCCTGAACACCTATTGTGCTTCCTATAGGCAATCGAATTAAATGCACCATTGTGTGCAAGGCATAGTTTGTTGCATTTGAATATTTCATAAGACCCTCCAGTAAATTTATTTTAAAGATATCACAGACTCTTGTTGTCTTTAATTAAACCCACTATATTCTTTCTTTATTGAGAAGTCAACTTGAAGCTTTTATATTCTACTTTAATGTAAAAAAAAGAAGAAACTTATAATAAGTTTCTTCTCACCTAATTTAATCGGACATAGTCCTATAAACTTTTCGCATCAATTTTCTGTTTTATTTGCTTGATGAAGTCGTTCAGCCCGACCGAATTCGAATCCTTTTGGCTGTATTGTCTAACGTTGACGGAAAGTTTCTCTTTTTCGCTATCTCCTACTACCACGATGTAAGGAATCTTTTTCATCTGAGCTTCCCTCATTTTATATCCAAGCTTTTCATTCCGCATATCCAGTTCTGCACGGATGCCGGCTTTCTTCAATTGCTGCCGGACTTCTATTGCATAGTCGCCGTGGACTTCGTTTGAAACTGCGATGATTTGGACTTGGACAGGAGCCAGCCAGACTGGGAACGCACCCCCAAAATGCTCAACCAAGATGCCGAGGAAACGGTCAATGGAACCAAATACAGCACGGTGGATGACTACCGGACGCACTTTTTGGTTTTGGGCATCGATATAAGCCAAGTCAAACTTCTCCGGCATTTGATAATCCAATTGGACTGTCGCGCATTGATGGCTTCTGTTCAAGGCATCTTTGATATGGATATCGATTTTCGGGCCGTAAAATGCACCGTCGCCTTCGTTGATCTGGTATTCAACATTCAATTTGTTTAGGACATTTTTTAACGCGCTTTCCGCTTCGTTCCACAGTTCTTCATTCCCCATAGAGTTTTCCGGTCTTGTCGAAAGTTCAATGGAGTAGTCAAACCCAAAAGTCGAATAGACTTCGTCTATTAGCTGCAAGGCAGCTGTTATTTCCTGTTCGATCTGATCGGGTCTGACAAATAGATGGGCATCGTCTTGGCAGAAGGACCGGACACGAAGCATGCCGTTCAAGGCGCCACTGAATTCGTGGCGGTGAACTTGTCCGAACTCAGCCATCCGGATGGGCAGTTCACGGTAGGAATGGAGCTTGTCTTTGAAAATTAGCATATGCCCGGGGCAGTTCATCGGCTTTAAGGCAAACGATTGCTCATCTACTTCTGAAAAATACATGTTTTCCTTATAATGATCCCAATGCCCTGAATTTTCCCATAGCCTTCGGTTCATCATGATCGGCGTCCGGACTTCCTGATAATCATTGGCCTGCTGTAAGCTTCTTAAAAATACCTCCAGTTCATTTCGGATGATTTGGCCATTTGGCAAATAGAAAGGCATGCCGGGAGCTTCTTCTGAAAACATGAACAGCTCCAATTCGCCGCCAAGTTTCCGGTGATTTCTTTTTTGCGCTTCTTCAAGAAAATGAAAATGCTCTTCCAATTCGTTCTTTGAAGAAAAAGCTACTCCATAGATGCGCTGGAGCATTTTATTGCGGCTGTCCCCGCGCCAATAAGCACCCGATACATGAGTCAATTGGAAGGCTTTCAAAAATCGGGAAGCCGGCAAATGCGGGCCGCGGCATAAATCGACAAACTCACCTTGGCGATAAACAGTGATCGGCTCTGTTTCCGGTATATCGGCTAAAAGTTCAAGCTTTAACGGATCGTCAGCAAAAAGTTCTGCTGCAGCTTCGTGCGATAGTTCTTCCCGCTGAATTTCAAGGTTTTCCGAAACGATTTTCTTCATTTCTTTCTCAATTTTCTTTAAGTCATCGTTTGCCAGCGAATGCGGCAATTCAAAATCGTAGTAAAACCCGTTGTCGATAACCGGACCAACGCCAAGATGCACATTCCCATAAAGCCGTTTGACGGCTTGTGCCATGATATGGGTTGCTGTATGCCTCATGATTTCTACTCCAACCGGTGATTGGACATCATAGAACTCGATTTCTGTATCTTTGTGGATCTTTCTTTCCAGATCCACTACTAAGCCGTTCACCTTTCCGGCAATTGCGCGCTTTTTCAAGCTCGGGCTGATGGATGCAGCGATTTCGCTTAAGGAAATGCCTTGTTCAAATTTCTGTTGTTTTCCGTCTGGAAACTTAACGCCCACTTCGTTGTTACTCATCTCCACCACTCCTCTTAAAATATAAAAGACACACGCATCCCTCTATAGGGACGAGTGTGTCTTTTACCCGTGGTTCCACCCAGCTTCCCACCCATTTCAACCAACAAAATATGGCGGCTCTGTTTCAGCTTTATCGCAGCTTCTGCGGCACCGGCTACTATTTTCACCGGCACGGCTCAAAGGCGGTAAATTTCTCTGCAGCATTAGAAAGCTCTCACCACTGCTTCCCTCTCTGTAAACCGTCCAGAAAAATTCATGTCCCCGTCAACGCATCATCTATTAAGTTAAAATAAAAAAACATACGCATCCCTCTAAAGGGACGAGTATGTTTTGATCTCGTGGTTCCACCCAGCTTCCCATCAATTGTAAACAAAATCGATGGCTCTGTGTCAGCTTTATCGCAGCTTCTGCGGTACCCGCTACTATTCTTTCACCGGTACTGCTCAAAGGCGGTAAATTTTTCTGCAGCGTCAGGAAGCTCTCAGCAATGCTTCCCTTTCTGTAAACCGTTAAGAAAAATTCATGTCCTTGTCATGGCATTCAATAATTATCTTTCAATTAATATAAACGGATGGTTCTTTTTTGTCAATTCGTTAAATTGAATATTCCAGAAAAATAAAAAAGTTCCACAAGGTTTTTCCAAAACATTTTAAGTTTCTTTCCAAAGCACTCATTGACAAGCACGTTTTAGCTTTTGCAGTATTCATATACTGTTTTTACGATATCATATTAGTTATAGAAGAAACCCATGAATAAAATCAAAACAGAAAAATTAAGGAGGCATCCATCTTTGAATGTCCATACATATTGGAGATTAGAAATCGCAAAACAACTTTCCAAGCAATTAACCCACTATCCCGGAGTCCGGTCTATTGTTGCGGCTGGTTCGGCCGCTCGGAATTATTCCGACGGCTATTCTGACCTGGAACTAATTTTATACTGGGACAAAGAGCCAGAAGATCAATTGAAAAATGATATTTCCATGATGTTAAAGGCTGACCACCGTTATCCTGAAACGCATTTCGCCTATCATAGTGCTTTGATTATCGACGGCTTCCCAGTCGATATTTGGCATAAATCTTCTTTTGATGAAGAAGCAAGTATTACAAGTGTAGTCGACGACTGCAGCACCGATTTGGATGCCAGCAATATTGTGGATACGATGCGCTTTTGCATCCCATTGCATGGCAGTGAATTTATACAGCCATGGAAAGACCGGGTTGAAAACTATCCGACAGAACTTGCCGAACGTTTTTTCAAAGATTACTTGCCGCACTTTCATCTCCGGCATATTTATTTGGAATCAAAACGCGATAACCCTACCGCTTTCTATAATATGCTTAGCAATATCCAATGCAGTTTGTTTGTGATTCTTCTCGCGTTGAATAAATCCTACTTCCCGACTTATAAATGGATATACAAACGATTGGCAGAATTGCCTTTCAAACCGGAAAACATTGAAGTCCGGCTTCGGAACATGTACAAAGAAAAACCGGAAGCTGCTGTCGGACTGCTTTGCAGCTTATTGTCAGACACCCTAACACTTATAGAAATGCATCATCCTGCCTTCGATACTTATACAGCACGCCAGGAATTATTACAGCCATTGCCTAAAACTTTCAGGCCCGTTTAATCATTGACTGACTAGAGTTTTCGAAGCTTATTAAAATCATGCTTTCTAAAAACAGAAGACAAAAAAGCTTCTTAGGAAGCTTGAGCTTGTAGACAAAAAATATACTTTCAATCAAGTGAATAACTATCAACAACAAGGTTCTCCCCTCGGTTCCTGCGCTTTAACCGGACGCTTTCCGCGGGCTCGCGCCGAACTAACTCGGGACTAGCGCCTGGGTGGATTTCGGCACTTCGCTATCCCGCAGGAGACGCCGGTTTCCGCTGCGGAACCTGGCGTGAAGTGAAAACCGAATGCCGCTTCTCCTCACTTATCGGAAAAGCTGCATCTTGGATGGAAGGGATTCCGTGAAGTCAAGCGACACCCCCAACTGGTCCGGACACGAGACTCCTGTGGGACCAGCGCGAGCCGAAGACCCTGGAGCGAACGCAGTGAGTGAAGCGGCTGAGGCCGTGCCCACGGAAAGCGAAGTGGGCGGACCGGTTGGGGGTTATACCATCTGATTCATTTCAAGCACACTTTGTCAACAGTCTGAAGCTTCTTAGGAAGCTTCTTTGCCTTTTACACTTGGAGCATTTTTGACTGTCTGTATGACAATTCTATTCACGAAAATTATTCAGCTGGAATCAAATTGATGACTACGCTGCCGCGTTTGTGCCCGGTTTCAACGTATCTATGCGCAGCAGCAGCTTGATCCAAAGAGTAACGCCGGTCTATTACCGACTGGATTTTCCCTGCCTCGATCAACTCTTTTAGGAAAAGCAGATCCTCTTTGTGCATCTTCGCTACTCCGCCTTTCATTTTCTTATTGCCTCTAATCGAAGTAGCGATCATTTGCACATATTGCGGCAATCCCGCTACCGCTGCCAGGTAAATCCCGTTTTTCCTCAAAGAGCTTTTGCATTTTGAAAAAGAAGTTTTGCCGACCGTATCAAAAATAAGATCAAAAGTCATACCGGATTTGGTGAAATCTTCTTGGGTATAATCGATGACATGGTCAGCACCCAATGACTTGACCAGCGCCACATTTCTGCCGCTGCAGACCGCTGTAACCTGCGTGCCGAAATGCTTGGCCAACTGTACTGCATATGTGCCCAATGCACCGGAAGCACCGTAAATGAGCACTTTTTGCCCTTCCCGTATATGCCCTTTATCTCTTAGGAAAAATAAAGAAGTTGTCGCTCCAAATGGAACGGAAGCAGCTTCTTCAAATGTCATGTTGGCCGGTTTGAGGGCGATAGCACCTTCTTCTTTCACGCATACATATTCCGCGTTTGCGCCAAGCTTCGTTCCGGTGCCGCAAAATACCAAATTCCCTTTTTTAAATGTTTTAACGTCTTTTCCAACAGCTTCTACTTCTCCAGACAGCTCCGTTCCCAATATCCCGACTTTCGGTTTTTTAATGCCATAGAAAAAGCGGACAGCAAACGGATCCGCTTTTCTCACTCTGCAGTCACCCGTGCTCGCCGTCGTGGCATGCACTTTAACCAGTACTTCGTTATCTTTGGGAATAGGCTTTTCAACTTCTCTTAGCTCCAGAACCTCCGGTGGACCGTACTTTTTATACACACTCGCTTTCATCATGAAAACCTCCCTTCTTAATTTTTTAAGGGTTTAACTTGAAAGCACAAGCTTTGCTGATTGCCTTTTTTGCAACAGCAGATAAGTCCCGACTTAAAAAGTTTGAATTTTCAGATTCAATTAAAGTGTATACATATAGAACTTCATTAGCAATCTAATTTTTATATTATAAGAGTCAAGGCAGCAGCGTATGTGAATTCATTAAAATTCGGTCTAATGCCTTTCCTATTGGCTGCATGAAGAAATTAAGAATCAGCCCTCCCAAGCAAACGGTCAATAAAGTTCCGATGCCTATCGGACCTTTCAGCATAAAGGCCATAATCAAGAATACAACGTAAATGAATGTTCTTGACATAAATATATTCGTTCCAGTCAGTTCCTTTAAAATCAATGTCAGCCGGTCCACAGGAATCGGCGCGAAATTCGTGTGCAGGTAAATAGCTGTCCCTAACCCCATCACAATCAGGCCAATCGCAAAGCAAACCGCTTGGCTTGGCCATAGTTCGGGCGTAATCACATCGCTCAAAAGGAATAGCCAAAAATCTATGCCGATTCCCGTTATAACTGCTGTCGCCAGCCCGAGAACTTCAGGGCGCTGTTTTATCAATAGTGAATTGCATCCGATGATCAGGATAGCCAGCACAACTTCCCAGCTTCCTACTGTCAGCCCCACCCTTTCAGACAGCCCTACCAACACAGCATCAAATGGAGAAGTTCCAAGGTCTGATTGTATGGTAAAAGCTATTCCTAAAGTTAAAAGAAGAATTCCTAAAACAAAAATAATATATTTCACTTTGTACACCTTCTTCCCACAGATTATTATTGCAATTGCAACAAATATCGAGTACATTCAATATATACTTTTCTTTATTGCATTTGCAACAAAAATATTTAAAAAGGAGCTTATCATGAAAGAAATTTTACGTGAAATCGGCATGATCGCTAGGGCATTGGATTCCATCAGCAATATCGAATTTAAAGAATTTGATCTCACCAAAGGGCAGTATTTGTACTTAGTCCGAATATGCGAGAACCCCGGAATCATCCAGGAACAATTAATTGATATGATCAAAGTGGACCGTTCCACTGCCACTCGCGCAATCCAAAAACTGGAAACGAATGGCTTTGTTGAAAAAAAAGAAGATCCGAATAATAAGAAGGTGAAAAAGCTATTTCCAACGGACAAAGGCAAAACGGTCTACCCTTTCATCAAGAGGGAAAATAATCATTCTGATCAAGTGGCGTTAGAAGGCTTTTCAAAAAAAGAAGCAGAAACTGCGTTTGACTTGCTGCTGCGAATCCGAAAAAATGTTGAAAAAGACTGGGAGTTTGTCAAAAAAGGCAACAAGCGAGACTATTAAAGTATGTTAGGAGCGACATATCAGAATGACAATGACGATAAAGAAATGCACACTTGAAGATATCTATGACCTTCAAGTAATCAGTGTTGAGACATTTACCGAGACTTTTGAAGAACATAATACACCTGAACATTTAAATGCCTATCTGGAAAAAGCCTATAACTTGAAGCAGTTGGAACAGGAATTAGCCGATCCGTCTTCAGAATTCTTCTTTGTTTATTTCAATGAGGAAGTTGCCGGCTACTTGAAGATCAACACAGAAGATGCCCAGTCCGAACCGATGGGCAGTGATTTTCTGGAAGTCGAGCGGATTTATGTAAGGAAAAAATTTCATAAACACGGTCTTGGAAAGCTCCTGCTGAACAAGGCGTTTGAACTTGCGCTGGAGCAGAAGAAAAAGAAAATTTGGCTGGGTGTCTGGGAAGATAATGCCAATGCCATTGCGTTTTATCAGAAAAAAGGTTTTGTCCAAACAGGTGCCCACTCATTCTTTATGGGCGATGATGAACAAATAGACTTAATCATGACCAAAACACTCCAATAAATTTTATGCGAAAGGCGGAACATCATGTATATTCCAAAGCATTTTAAAGTTACAGATGTTGAAGAAATCCGGGAATTCGTCCAACACAATTCCTTTGGAACGCTTGTCACCACCAAAAAAGGCAAACCCATTGCGACTCATCTGCCGCTGCAGCTGATAAAAGAAGAAGAGGATTATTACATAACCGGGCATATGGCTTACGGAAATCCCCAGTGGCGGACATTCGAAGCTTCAGAGGATATTCTGGTTATGTTCCAAGGCCCCCACGCTTACATCTCTTCTTCCTGGTACCAACAGGAAAATGTCCCGACATGGAACTATCAGGCGGTGCATGTATATGGAAAAGCCACCATTTTAGAAGAAGAAGAATTAAAGCAGGATTTGACCAGGCTGCTACAGAAATATGAAAGCCACCGGAAGGATCCTGTTCTCTGGGCCAAGCTCTCCCCTTCCTTATTGGAAAAAGAAGTGAAAGGCATTGTCGGATTTAAGATTCACGTAAAAGAAATCCAGGCGGCTTATAAAATGAGCCAGAACCGAAATGAAGAGGATTATCAAAACATCGTCGCGAAACTCCATGAGGAAAAAGATCCGAATTCGCTTCAAGTGGCTCAAGTGATGGGAAAAAAGATAAAAAAAGACTAAGAGATTGTTCTAATAAGAAACATTAGTAAATTGACATTTTGCAGACGCATAAATCCTCAATATAAAAACGGAACATTTATCGGTTCATTCTACATTCTATTGGAGCGAAGATAGAATGAACTTTTTGCAAAATGGGGAATTTCTTCTCTAAGTCTCTAAACTCGGAAAAGCGGCAGGTTCATCAACCTGCCGCTTTTTCATGCTCTTTCGTTACTCAATCTGCTGATTTATTTGAAGTATGAAAAGTACAAGTTTTAATATGGTCATCTACCATTCCGATTGCTTGCATAAACGAGTAAATGATAACTGGACCCACAAATTTAAATCCCCGCTTTTTTAACTCTTTGCTAATCTGGATTGATAAAGGAGATTGCGCTGGCATCTCTACTTCTGTCTCCCAATCGTTGATTATTGGCTGAAAGTCGACAAAGCTCCATAAATACTCGGAAAAACTTTTAAATTCCTTTTGTATTATTAAAACGGCTTCCGCATTGGTCCGAATGGATTGAAGCTTCGCTGAGTGTTTAATCACGTTATAATTTTCTTTGATAACTTCGATATCAGCGTCAGTCAGCTTTGAGCAAAAATCAATATCAAAATGATGAAAGGCTTCTTGATACGCTTTACGTTTGGATAAAACAATACTCCAGGATAATCCGGCTTGGGCTCCTTCCAACGACAGCATCTCAAATATATACCGATCATCCCGGTTGGGTCTGCACCATTCTTCATCATGATAAGCCTGCATCTGTTCACTGCTTTCTGGCCATTTACATTGGGACATCGCTTGTTCCCCCTCTTTCTATTGTCTAAATCTACTATAACATTCTTAAAAAGCTACCCGGGTTTAATCCTCTTTCCTCTTGCAGAAATCCTCTTTTAATCAAAGGTAATTTATTTGTTCAATCTCAGTTTAAAATAAACACAAGACCTGTCTTATTCCAAGCAGGATTTTAACCTCTTATTGGAGAAAATATGTCGTAGTACTTTTCATGACAGGAGGAATAGCGGTGACTTTAGCTTATAAACGCATACTTGTAGCAGTTGATGGATCAGATGAAGCCGAATGGGCATTTAGGAAGTCGGTTGGAATCGCCCAGCGAAACAATGCCATACTGAATATCATTTTTGTAATAGATACCCGCTCCTTCACTGCCGTCAAATTCAATGAATTGGATATTGAAGAACAAGCAAACGAGTTTGCACGAGAACTTCTTGATAGATATAAAAAAGAAGCCGAAGCCGCGGGTGTTCAAAATGTGAATGTCATCATCACTCCAGGCTCCCCCAAAAAAACCATCAGCCGTGAGTTCGCCAAACGGGTTGAGGCGGACCTTATTATATGCGGTGCATCCGGGATGAATGCATTTGAACGTTATATGATGGGAAGTGTCTCACAGCATATTGTCCGTAACAGTTCTTGTGATGTTCTGGTAGTCCGTATAGATGATTCAGATAAAGCTGAAAATCAGAGACAAACAGATTTTGAATAAATGAGCCATATAGCCAAAACCATTTCCCTTTGGGGGAATGGTTTTAGTTTATTTTCTAACCCATGACATATATGGCGAAATAACGATTTCCGACATGAAGACGGAGGAGGAATTTGAACGCTGGATGGACGAGGCATATTTTTATATGCTGTCCGATTACGTGGTGGCGGTTTCGCTGGCAGAAGCCGATTTTGCACAAGCGCTTTCCGATAAATGGATTGCCAGCGGCGAGGAACTTAAAATGTCGGCAGGCTGGAGCTGTTATTGCTGGCTTTTAGGCAATCGTTCGGATAATGAATTTGATCCTGACAAGCTTTCTGCAATGCTCGGCCAAGTGGCAAACACGATTCACGAATCCCCTGACCGTACCAAAATTTCGATGAATAATTTTATTTACACAGCAGCAATTTCATATATACCACTCCATGAACAGGCAATAGTGACGGCATAAACAGTAGGACCCGTCGAAATCCGGAAAAATCAGAAAAAAAGCAGCACACTTCTTGTTGCCGAAACGTTTCAAAAAGAAATGGATCGAGGAAACCTGGGCTTTAAACGCATATATGTAAGGTGTTAAGTGAGCATTTAAGATGCGAATACCAAAAAAAGCTGAATCCTGGCCTTATGGATTCAACTTTTTAATTAGCTTTTCCCTTAAAATGCTCTTTCTTCAAAGAAGTAATTATTGAAGAATTTTAATAAAACCGTCCTCTCATATTTTTTATTCTCTTTTTAGTCCTATAAAGAAAGTCCCCTTATTCGAACAGTCGGACTTTTGGATTTCGTTTTAGAACATGGACAAGCATGGCGTGCAGCTGCCCACTGTGATGATAGAAATGAGACTGCGTGTCAAGAAGCCACTCATACCGGGAATGAACAGCACCAAAGAAGGATGTTGTTTCCCTTAATAACTCATTATCCTCTAGTTCACTTATGCCTTTTCTTAAAAATGAGTAATTATCAATTAAAGTGGCGGTAATGGCTTGAAGATTCACTTCTGGCTTTGTCTCCTCGTAATAGTGGTCTAACTCCTCCTCTGAAGCTCCTAAGCCAATTAAAAAATCTGCTTTGCATATAAGGGCCATATGAGCAAGCAATTCACCGATCGACCATTTCTCTGCAGTCGGTTTAATATTCAAGTCTTCATCACTCAACAAATCCATCAGCTGGATTACAGAATCCACCGCTAAGTCCATCTGGTAAACAATTCCTTTACAGTATACATTCATCTTAGACCTCCTTTTTATAAAGCTTCGCTATTAAACTATAATTCTCTATTGCTCTTTAATTCGCCTTTGTTTATTAATAAATATTAATTTACTGAGCATACTTACTTTCCTTTTCAAAACTATTCATGAAAGTCCACTTTTATATTCAGCTGTTTCCTTTAATTTGTTCTTCAACGCTTAAATTACGCCATTCCTCATAAAAGAAAAAGAAGCTAAAAAGAGGCAGACCTAATGGTGAACAAATTCCACCATCGGCCTGCCTCTTTTACTATTCGACAATATTACTGTTTTTCTAATTTTACGCGTTGCAGACGCAGCGCATTCAAAACGACTGAGACCGAACTGAAAGCCATTGCCGCTCCTGCAAGCCAAGGTGCCAACAGACCGATTGCGGCGATCGGAATCCCAAGCGTATTATAGGCAAATGCCCAAAACAGATTTTGCTTAATGTTACGCATCGTCTTGCGGCTCATGATGATCGCTTCAGCGATGCTGTTCAAATCGCCACGAATCAACGTGATATCGGCAGCTTCCATTGCCACGTCGGTACCTGTACCGATGGCCATTCCAATATCGGCTACAGCCAATGCAGGTGCATCATTGATGCCATCTCCGACCATGGCCACTTTCTTGCCTTGCAGCTGCAGTTTCTTCACTTCATCCGCTTTGCCTTCTGGAAGCACTTCTGCAATCACTGCATCGACGCCAACTTCTTTTCCAATAGCTTCTGCTGTCCGCTGGTTGTCCCCTGTCATCATAATCACTTGGATACCCATTTTTTGCAGGCGATGGATGGCTTCCCGGGAAGTGTCTTTAATGGTATCTGCTACCGCAACCATTCCTGCGTATTGGCCATTAATGCCCGCTAACATGGCTGTTTTGCCTTTGCTTTCAAGCTCTTCCATTTCCGGCAAAACAGATGCAATATCAATGCCGTATTGCTGCATCAATTTACGTGTGCCGATTACAACGGCTTGTCCGGAAACTGTCGCTTGCACACCGTATCCAGGAACGGCTTCGAAATATTGCACTTTGCCAAGTTCGATGCCTTTTTCCTGAATCCCTTGGACAATGGCTTGCGCCAATGGATGTTCGGATTGTTTTTCTGCTGCACCGACAAGCGACAAGAACTTCGCTTCGTCCTGCCCTTCGGCAATTACAACATTCGTCATTTCGGGTTTCCCATGTGTGACTGTACCCGTTTTATCGACGACTACTGTGTCAATGCTTTGGGTCTGCTCTAAATGCTCGCCGCCTTTGAACAAAATACCCATTTCCGCTGAACGGCCAGAACCCGCCATAATGGAAGTCGGAGTTGCAAGGCCCAGCGCACAAGGACATGCAATGACGAGCACCGCGATCAATACTTCCAGTGCCGGGGTGAAGTTACCAGGTTGAACCCAGATAAACCAAACCAGAAATGTGAGGAAGGCAATCCCGACGACTATCGGAACGAAGATGCCTGAAATTTTGTCGGCCAAGCGCTGAATTGGCGCTTTCGTTCCTTGCGCGTCTTCCACTACTTTGATAATTTGTGCGAGCGCGGTGTCGCGTCCCACTTTTGTGGCTTTCATCTGGATAGAGCCGTTGCTGTTGATCGTTGATCCATATAAGACGTCGCCTGCCGCTTTGTCCACCGGCAAACTTTCGCCAGTCAGCATCGACTCATCCACCGCTGTGAGCCCTTCCAATACTTCCCCGTCAACTGGAATTTTTTCACCCGGTTTGACTAAAATAGTGTCCCCGATGACGACCTCTTCCAATGGCAGTTCTTTTTCCACACCATTGCGCACAACCGTTGCTGTTTTCGCTTGAAGACCCATTAATTTCTTAATCGCTTCAGAAGAACGGCCTTTTGCTTTGGCTTCAAACAATTTACCAAGAATGATCAATGTGATCAGCACCGCACTGGTTTCAAAATACAGCTCTGCTCCGTGATGAGTTCCAGCTGTTATAATTGCTTGGTAGACACTGTAGAAGTAGGCTGCCGATGTCCCCAAAACCACCAGCACATCCATATTGGCGCTGCCGTTTCGAAGCGCTTTATAAGCGCCCACGTAAAACTGTTTCCCGATATAGAATTGAACCGGTGTTGCCAACAGCATCTGGACCCACGGATTCATCAAAATTTCGGGAACATAAAGAAATGAAGTAAAGGAAAAATGCCCAACCATCGTCCATAACAACGGCAACGACAGTATAGCTGAAATAATAAACTTCCGTTTCTGGTCCTGAATCGCTTTTTCCCGGTAATCCACTTGTTCGTGTTCTTCCTGCTTTTGATGTGCGCCGTACCCCAGTTTCTCGACTTTTGCAATGATGTCGGAAATGGTCACTTCAGATGGATTAAATTCGATGGTTGCTTTCTCCAATGCCAAATTTACATTCGCAGAAGCAACTCCTCCCAATTTATTGATCCCTTTTTCAATACGTGTGGCGCATGCGGCACATGTCATGCCGGTAATATCAAATTCCGCTTTCTGTTTCACGACGCCATAACCCAGCGCTTCAATTTTCTTTTCAAAATCTTCTTCGCTCAATTTTTCCGGATTGTATTGAATGGAAGACTTTTCAAGTGCCAAGTTAACGTTTGCTTGCTCGACACCTTCCATTTTGCTTAGCCCTTTTTCAATCCGGGTCGCACATGCAGCACATGTCATGCCCGTGATTTGTAAATTCGCTTCTTTTGTTGCCATCGCCATAAAGTTTTCCTCCTCTCCTATACTATATGGGGGTATATATCTTATAAAAGTAAAGAGTGCTGTGCAGCACCCTTATACGACTTCATATCCTTGTTCTTCGATTGTTTCCTGGATTTCGTTCAATGATGTTTGGCTATTGTCATAAGCCACGGTCACTTCCCCTTTGCCCAGGTCCACTTTCACAGAAGAGACCCCTTGCAATTCACCGACGCTCGATTCGACCGCATTCACGCAATGCGCGCAAGACATGCCTTGTACTTTTAATGTTTCATTCATTGGTTTTGCCTCCTAGGATAAGATTTGCCTAAACATAACATACCCTCTTGCGGTATGTTAATTGTTTTGCTTCGTCATTTACTTTGTCATGGTTTTCATGACATCCATCAATTCCTGGATCGCTTCTTCGCCTTTGTTTTCCTTGATGGCTTTTGCCACGCAATGATGGGTGTGGTCTTCCAATAAGGCCAGCGACACTTTGTTCATCGCGGATTGAATGGCGCTGACTTGGTGCAGGATATCCACACAATACCGATCGTTTTCCACCATCTGATGGACCCCCCGGACCTGCCCTTCAATCCGTTTCAGCCGGTTCAACAGCTGCTGCTTATTGGGTTGTACTGTGGTTTTCATTGTTTGTTCCATTCGCCGAACCTCCCGAATCATTATACCCTATACCCGTATTATAGAATATAGTTTTGCAAAAGTCAAAGTATGTGATTTGGAAACTAATTGTTTTTGGTTTGCTCAACAAACAAGTTGAAAGCTTAACATGGCGGACAATGTATTCAATTAATATTGAACTTCTAATCAATGTGAACTACTTGGCCGACAATTCGTTTTCTGTTACCCATTTATGATTTTTTACCGTTTCTCCGTCTGTTGTCGAAGAATAATCGACCATGTAGACTGTCTCTTGTTCAACAGTATCGATGGTTGCCCGAGCCCCTTCCATACCTTCCATGTGATCAGCTTTTATAACAACTTGATCTCCGGTCTTATATGGTTCATTTCCAGCATCCTCGATTTCTTCGTGGATGATCCATTTATGATTTTTCACGGGTTCCCCGCCGGTGGTAGGTGTATATGAAACAGCATATACCGCCGTATCGAAAGCGCCGGCAATGGTTGCTTCGGCTCCGTTCATGCCTTCCATATGATCCGTATTCATGATGGCCTTGCTGCCTACTTCAAATTTAGGAGTTTCTTCTTCTTTCAGCCCTTTCGGCAATTCCCCTGAACTTGAATGATCCATATGCCCATTCTCTTCATGGTCCATTTCTGTGTGCTCTTCCTGTGTGTCAGTGCTGCAAGCCGCTACTAATACGACAAGAATTAAGGCTAGAAAGAAGATGAGTCGTTCAGTTCTCATGTTGATGCGCTCCTTTATTTGCTTTGATTATCCTTTATAAAACAATATGCAAATGAGTTGCTCATTCCCTTTATACATATAGAGGGTATATTGAAATTAGAAAATTTACCACCTTTATGTTCCAGAAAATATCCACGGACCATTCTCCATTGCTTTCTATACCAGTAAGAACTCAAAATACCAAGGCTCTGCTTCCTAAATTGCTAGGTCTATTCTATTTTCCCTCCTTCTTTTCATGATTAATAATTTCTGCAAAAGCATAAAAGCGATTCCTTGTGCTGCTTCTCTTTCTGCCTTAATCACTTCAGCATATGCGTTTGCATATTGTACATTCCAGATGTGCAATATTTGATTTCGAGAACTTGAATCTCTTTACAACATCACTATACAATACCCCCCTATAGTATGTAAAGCGGTTATTCTCAACTTTTTAAAAATTTCTCTACATGAATATGTAAAGACATCGATTGCAGGCTTCAAAAAATTTAATTCAATAAGCCTGCATTTTTGTTGTGGATAGTGGAAAAGCCTTTTTAGTCCATTCATTAAAGTACGATTAACTAATAAAAAGGAATTGATTCAGCAATCAATTCCTCAAGTACTTGCATTAACTTTTTTTCATGCCATAGAATACATAACTGTAGTCGCTGGAATTTTCATGATAAAGTGCAATTTCTTGTTTAATCATGCTCACTGCATCCAAAGCGGCAGGTGTACCCTGGTATTTGTCTTCCATTTTCTTAAGATTTTGTTCAAGGGGATTGTAATATTGATCAATCCAATCTTCCTTCGGCAACACAAATGAAAAGATATACATATAGCCCGATTCAATGATTTGATTGACCTTGTTGGAAATGGCATTGATTTCTGGATATCCTTGCTCCCAAAAATCTTTACTTTCCTTGGCGGGATTCGTATGCAGCCATGAGATCTCGCTGCATACAAGATACCCTCCAGGCTTTAAAAAGGTTTTCCACTTGATAAGGCCATTTTGAAAACCTGCAATATAAATGGACCCTTCTGTCCAAATCAGATCAAACGTTTCTGGAGGAAAATCCATTTCCAGCATGGAGACATTCAGGACGGTTACTTTGTCTTCCAATCCTTTTTCAGCAAGTTGATTTTTCAGTATATCCAAATATGGCTCGTTAGTATCAATAGCCGTTATATGCGCGTTTGGGAAGCTTTCCGCCAAAATCAGTGTATGGATTCCAGTTCCGCATCCTATATCTAAGATGTTCATTTCTTTGTCTTTAGCTATATCCACCAACGATATGGCTTTTTTCGTTGATCGTTCGCTTCCCGGCGAAAGACGTCCCAGCCCTGCAAAAGCTTCATAAAAATATTTCTCCATGAATAGGCACTCTCCCTAAATTTTTATTGAATAAGGTCAAGCATTTAAAAACTGTCAAAAAGCCGTGATAATTGAAAATAGCAGAAGGGTTTTTGTTCATTATCAACCATAGTTATCCTTGAGCTTGTAGACAAAAGAAGATACATTCAATCAAGTGAATAACTATCAAAAACAAGATTCTCCTCGGTTCCTACGCTTCAACCGGACGCTTTCCGCGGGCTCGCGCCGAACTAACTCGGGACTGGCGCCCGAGTGGATTTCGGCACTTCGCTATCCCGCAGGAGACGCCGGTTTCCGCTGCGGAACCTGGCGTGAAGTGAAAAGCGGCATCCTGGATGTAAGGGATTCCGTAAAGCGAAGTGGCCGGACCGGTTGGGGGTTAGACCGTCTTATTCATTTCAAGCACACTTTTTCTACAGTCTGATCCTCCTCTGCCTTACTGCTTCCGAGCTTTTTTAAAAGATATATACTGCTGTTGCACCCAGCTTAGGACAATACATAATATGTTATTCCTCTATAAATAACGGGTATAGCATATTCGAGATGTCAATAAAACAGAGGAGGAAACAGCATGGACTCGACAATGTGGCTGTACATAGCGCTCGCCATCTTGGTAGTAGGGCTAATTGTAGCAGGAATCGGAGTTGGTTTGTTTTTAAAAGGAATGAAGGAACCGATGAAAGAAATAAAAGGCTCCGTGAACAATTTAAAAGGCCGGATGGATAAGCTCAAACTGGAGACAACAAGTCTGCAGCATCATACAAATGAACTGAAAGAAGACATGCAAGTGAAATCCGAAAAAGTCAGCCTTTTTGTTGATGCAGCAAAAGGTACGAAAAACTCAGTCTCCGACTTGAATTCGGCTGTCCGGGCAATCACAGTCGACGTTGCTTCGAGAGTGGACCGGGACAAAAGAAATGTTGCACAAGTCAACCAATGGAGCAATACAGTGGTCGGACTTCTCGACCTATATGAAAACCGGAAAAATGCCAAACAAAGCTCCTCTACTTATTATCCGGAACGCTTAGCTGAAAATAAACAACAATAATAAAAACAGATAAAGACAGCCGCCCGGATCTGCACTTCCAATTGTTGGTTACATCAAACAATTGAAAGTGCAGTTTTTGTGCAGCTGACTTTTATACCATTGCCTGAAGTGAACAAAATCAAGTTACCACTATTCTTTGTTTTTGGAAAAGCACCGTTTCGCTTTACTTTGCATAAGATTCTAGGTATCTTATTATTGTAAACAAATTTACAGTATATCCTTTCTGCAAGAAGCAGACTAGCCGATATTTAATCCCAATACAGCCCTTAGCTGTAATAAATAGTGAACAGGTCGAGTATTCCAGACAATAGCGCTGGTAATAACGCCAAAAAGAATGGTCCATTCTTTTTGGCGTTTTTTTATTGACCCAATTAGAGGGATTGGCCGATATATGAGCAATTACCGATGCTTGAATAGAAACCTGTTTCTTGGTTTCGATTGGAGCTCAATGGAACAGATTTTGTTTTGTATTGAAGGATATAAAAAATATAAATGATTAGATTGGGAGGTTTTGATTGTGTTGATCAAGTACAAGAAAATGAATGAAAAAATCGCTATGGGCTTGCTGTCTTTTATGCCCAGCGAACAGGACCTAAGTGTTCTGCAGCAGACCATGCAGCGATACGACGAGAATCCGGATTGGCAGTTGTACTTGTGGAAGGAGGAAGACGATTTTGTGGGCGTGATCGGGATTGAGCTGGACGAGCATACCTTTACCGTTCATCATGCTACCGTCAATCCTTCTTTCAGGAACGAAGGCATTGGGCAAAGCATGGTCGAAAAAGTTCAGCAGCTTCTTGAGCCGCTGGCTTTGTGCTCAACTCCTGATACAAAAGATTTTCTGGCGAAATGTTGGGATTTGCAGCATTCTGATTCGATTTAGCGGCTGGCAAAGGAGAAATCGCTTCTTGCGTTATCTCCTTTGCCAGGTTTCAGTTTCAAAACCTTTTTGAATACCTAGTTCAGAGAAGAACCTTTATTTCATTACATAATTAGCCATTCATTTTCAGCAAGGTTATAGGAATTATGTACTTATTAGGATTCTATGATATTCTTTATAGAATATCTTTTTATAAAACAGCAACTTAAAAAACAGTTCCGACTGTCACAATATCGATGGAGCAGGGTCTTCCGGACAATAGTGCCGGTAAGAACGCCAAGGAGGATGAAGTATTCTTTTTGGCGTTCTTTTTTTTATATAACAGAAATTTTTAAATGAACAAGGCAAGAGTGAGGTGTTCAACTAGGCGCATTACGTTTTTCTCCTCTTGCTTGAATTTCTCCTAAAAGAATTGAAGCTGTCTATAACTATAATTTATAGCAAGAAAGCAAAGGAGTGTAACCGATGATTGAGAAGCAGAAAAGTGAAGCCGAAATAACCCAGTTCACGGAGGCATTTTTAACAGAAAATTTTGGAGAAAAACCGGACCAATTGACGGTCACTTTTCGTCCTCCCTTCCTCCTTATCCACTTAAGCGGCTTTGTGTTGCCAACTGAAGAAATCTTCCTCGAAAAAGGAAGATGGGACAATGTGCTTGAAACCCGGGATATCCTAATCCATTCGGTAAAAGATGATCTGTTGAAAGGACTTCAAAAGCACACCAACCGAAAATTGACCGATTTGTATGCGGACTGGAATCTTTCAAACCAAAGTGGTTTATTTATTGTCACAATGGAAAAAGAAAAGACTCCAGATGACTTTCCTTGGCCGGCGGATGTTGATCAAAAGACGCTGAAGGAAATTATTCTCATGAATAGCATGCGTACGCAAAAAAAGCCAGACCAGACGAATTTCTTCTGGCTGAGTGACCAAATTCTTCTGATTGAACGAATAGGCATTCTTGTGGATATTGAAAAAAATTTGATTCAAAACGGAATTACCGAAGAATTGCGTTTGGCCAAGCGACCTTTGGAATACCGGATTATCGAGTTGTTCAATCTGGAATCTTTGCTGAAAAGCCATGTTCAAGATTTATTTGTAGATTGGAATTTTCAGCGCGATATAAGTTATATGGTTCTTTTATTGAAAAAGCAGGAAAGCTAAAAGCCACCATAATACTAAAGCAGGATTCTTGAAAATAGCCGGCTGCCCCCGCCGGAAAGGAGCTTTTAGACATGTCTGAAGAAAGAACCATCCCCTCCGAAATATCAGGGTATATGTCCACTTTATTGCGTAATCATTTCGGAAAAGGCCCTGCCTCCGTTTATGTCACCATTAAAAGACCTTATATCACAATTCATTTCCGTGGATTACTTACTCCGATGGAAAAAATTTTGCTCAAGCAAAATGAATGGAAAAGAGTCTTGGAAACTAGGGATTTGCTGATGAATAATTTGAAACCTCGAATTCTAAATGAGCTTTTGCATATAACGGAGCTAAAATTTACTGAACTATATGCTGATTGGGATCTCACTTTGCAGTCCGGCATAATTTTAGGAATCATGGAAGAAAAAGCGGCTGCAGAAAGCCTGAAATGGCCAAAAGAACTAAACAAAAAAACATTTCATGAAAAAATCGAACAAGTCAACGAAGCAGTTGAACGCAAGCCCGGCTTGATTGAAAGCATATGGCTCAGTAACCGGATACTTTTGGTGAAGCGGGCAGGTATAATGGTTGGCATTGAAAAGGCTTTGATTGCCGAAGGGTACGGAGAGGTTTTAAAATTGGTTAAACGGCCCCTTGAACGGAGTTTGCTGGAACAAGCCCGATTGGGAGAAACCTTAAAGAGACAGATCGCGGAAACCTTTATTGACTGGAATTATGACCAGGATGTAGGTTATATCGTTTTAGTTTTAAAACCTACCCCATCTAGGTAGGCATATTTTCCAGAGACCATCTTTTTGAGCCAGAAATGCAAAATAAAGCAGAAAGAGCTTATAGCCCATTCTGCTTTATTTTGCATTTTTTCTTGTTTTGAATTTTTTGCGCTTCAAAAATATACAGTTTTATGGTTGAATACTGTGTTTAATTGACTTGCCCTTAACAGAGAATTACGGATATTCAATTCGATAGAGCAGGATTTTGTATGGATTTTAAAGAATTAAAATTAATAAGATGAACAAAAATTTAAGGAGGAACCACCATGACATTGGAATACAAACAACTTCTGGTAGCGGTTGACGGTTCGCCTGAAGCAGAATGGGCATTTAAAAAGTCTATCGGAATTGCGCTCCGCAACAATGCTGCTTTAAATCTTGTATATGTAGTCGACAGCCGGACATTCACTAGTGCAGAAGTCTACAATCCATCTCTTGAAGAACATACCTTCAAGTCAGGCAATGAGCTTCTTGAAAGATATCAGCAAGAAGCGGGAAATGCTGGCGTTCTGAACGTTAATAATATCGTCATTGCCGGTTCTCCTAAAAACACAATATCACGGGAAGTTGCAGCGAGAGTTGGAGCCGACCTCATCATTTGCGGAGCCACTGGACTGAATCCAATTGAACGATTTGTACTGGGCAGTGTGTCTGAACATATTGTCCGCCACAGCCCTTGCGATGTTCTTGTTGTCCGTACGGCAGAACATGCAGAGGCGAATGCCTAATGTACTTTACTTTTTTACTTCTGCCACAATATTAAGATTCTTTGATACTGCCGGCCGCCTCATCCACCTTCTGGCATTCCCATATTTAAAGGAGATGAAATTGCTCAACCATTAATTGAATTATGTAATAGGAAGGTTAAGGGTATATGTCCAACTCTAGCCTTCCTTTCAAATCTTGTTGATAATTAGAATTCTTCCATATCCTTCAATTGATGCTTCAGCGACACAACTTGGCGCAGTGATTAAGAAGATTCCTGATTGATGAAACGCACAAACTCTCGAGCAGCTAGTCTGGTGTCTTCAATGATTTCAAGCAGAACGTTTTCATGTTCTACTGATTCTTGATGATGATGTGGCAATTTAAGTGTCTTCATCATCTTTACTGAGCTTTCATTTAAAAAATTGCTAAAGCTGTCTTGTTCCCCCGTATGATAAATAGGACTGAGTGTATCATCTTCAATCTGCAGATGAACTCCTTTTTTGTTGCTAAGTTTTTCAATCTGTTTTGTTGCTATCAATAACTCAACCAATGATTTTAACTGGGCAGGAAGGCCAAATGCGATTGTTTGAGAAATGAAAACAAACGAATCTGAATTGGTAATTTGATCAAGCAATAGATTGAAGTCCTCTGCTTCCCTGCCTAATCCCTCTAACTCTTTAATCGAATTGAAACTCAATATAGGCATATCAATTTCGTATAAATTCACCTCAACGATTTCACTATCCCTCTGGCTGGCACGCAACTCATCCAAAAATGTTCTTGTAATCGAAGAGCTAAAAGAGTCGGCCCTGGTATCGGGGTTAGCCACGATGCATAAAATTCTTTCCGTCATTCCTGCACTCCCTTTCCATTTTTCCTTAAATGAGTAGCACTTCATCTTTCAGACCATAAAATAACGGAAAACAACTTAATTCCTTGAAAATTAATTTCATTTGAAGATAGCCACTTTTATGAAAGCCTCTTTATGGTCTTAATTTCCCCTTTTCTTTATTTCAAACTTTATCCGGATTTATTTCTCTGAAAAACAAGAAACTTATTTGCATTTAAATAGATGCATCAGCTATCTAGAACTTAAACAGTTTTCAGTAAAGCAGAGTCTTTTCTTTCTGCGTTCTCTACCCATGCTCTATATTGCCCCGTATGATGAGTATCAATACAACAGGCAAAAAATGTAAGGTTATAAAAAATTAAAGAAGCTGTCATTAATTTATGGGCTTAACGCTAATACTTTCTTTCGAACAAATTGGGATACTCCGCAACAAAGCCTATTTCATCAATCAGGATTACTGATTCAAAATTCTCGCTCTGAAAATTAAAAATCCTGTGTGTCCCTTTGCTTTCAATATATGTATATGCCTGACTCACTTTTTTTACTTCCAAAATTGGTACGGACACATAAACCATATCTAACTCTCTTTTCTGACCCAGCTTCCAATCTAAACGGTTAACGGGCAATGAGTTTGTAAAAGGGGTGGCAGATAAATCAACATCAATCGCTCCAGCCAACTGATCCATTCTGTTTCCATGCTGGTCGAACCATTCCCCATTTCCATCAGAAGTGATTTGAAGGATTTCCCCTCTTTTGCTAATGATATTCACGCTTTTTGTTCTCCATAAATGGTCCAATTCAATTTGATAATCGATTTGTACAGGAGCACCGGTTTCCAAATAAATTACTGTACTATGGGCGGAAATGGTACTTCCATTAATGAAAAGCCTTAAATATTCACAGCCGAAAGTTTCTTTATTTTCCCAAACCAACTCACTCGAAAACATACTCACACCCCTTAAAGAAATCGTTATTCACCTACTGCTTCTTGGAGAAAATTGATGAATGAAGAAGTAATTTTTTATTCTTGTCAAAAATTCCATGCCATTGCTGCTTTCGCTTCAACACAAAAGAAAGTGAGCCTGTCCTTCTTTTAAAAGCATTCTCTCTGCAAATATATCAGATAAATCCAGTTGCGCATACAATAATCAAAATATTCATTTAAAAGGTATCAATAAAATCTTCTTTAATTTTTGTGCATAGATTAGTTAAATCATTAATGTAAAAAAGAGAAAAGACGTCATGATCGCATCTTTTCTCCTTTTGCATAAATTCTTTTTTCTTCTATATAAAAGAAAACATTTAAGCTGACTATTCGACAATATTGTTCTTGTTTTTGTCTATATGCTTCTACTTAATAAACTTACTATTTTACCTTAATAGCCTAATCTTTTGATATTGAGTAGTCCTCCGCTTATTGAGATGATAATCACCACGGTTGTTTTGTCGGTCCAATAGTAAACTCATTTATATTCGTGTCTTCTGGCTGATCAATTGCGAATGCCACCACATTGGCCACTCGGTCAGGTGAAATGCCATATTGTTCGTAAATCGCTGTCATGCCTTCTGAAGTAGTCTGGTGTGTAATTAAATCCAATAATTCTGTATTAATCGCTGCTGGATAGATAGTCGCTGTTCGGATGTTCGTCCCTTCCAGGGCGGATTCCATCCGCAAAACTTCCATTAAATCACGGACGGCCCACTTTGTCGCTCCGTAAACCGCACCGCCTGGATAAGCCTTAAGCCCCGCGACTGATGAAGTAGTGATGATATGCCCAAATTTTTGCGAAGTAAATGTTGGAAGCACTGCGGCAATCCCATTCAAAACACCTTTGATATTCACATCGACCATATTGTTCCACTCATCAATTTTCAATTCGGAAAGCGGAGAATTGGGCATAACTCCAGCATTCAAAAAGATTGCATCGACGCCACCAAACGTATCTTTGGCCAATTTGACAAGCTGCTGGCTATCCTCTGGGTTGACAACATCAGTGACACGATACGCTACTTGGCCACCCATTGATTGGATTTCTTCAGCCAGTTTTACCAAGCGGTCTTCACGTCGAGCTCCAAGGACAATTTTAGCGCCTTTTTCTGCTAACAGCTTGGCAGTGGCTTCCCCAATACCTGAACTTGCACCCGTAATAACAATCACTTTATTTTCGATAGCCATATTATTTCTCACCCTTTCTAAAATACTACAATTGATGCTTTCTCGACATCTGTAAATAATCTATAATATTAAAATAAATTAAACAAGGCATAAAAATCGTTAATTTTAGCGGTTCTGTTGTTTACACGACAAACAAGCGAAAAATGTCGATTATGTAGAGAAAGGCATGGTGTTGAGAAAATGGCCAAAGTGGATAGAAGAATTGCTAGGACGCAGGATGCCATAAAGAAAGCATTCCTTGAACTGATGTCCGAGAAAACCTTCGATAGCATCACCATTCAGGATATTTCTGACCGGGCGAATATTAACCGCGCAACTGTGTACCTTCATTACTTGGATAAATTTGATTTGCTGGATAAAATCATCGAAGAGCATGTCCAAAACATGGCTAAGCTTTGTGAACTGGACGCTGACATGGATTGGATTGAAGCTACAGTCCACTGTATGGAGTACTTGGAAAGCAATTACTCTTTCTTCTCTCCAATGCTGGCAAGCGAAGGAGCTCCTTATTTTCGCAGCCGGTTCGTCCAGCACAATATCGAAGAATTCAAAAAAGACTTGGATGTCACGAAAGGCAAAAATCTTGGCCAAAATGAAGAGATAGTTGCTGAATTTGTTGCAAATGCGTACGTAGGGATAGTGGAATGGTGGCTAAAAAACGAAATGCCTTATCCTCCAAAGGAAATGGCGGAAAAAGTGGGAGATTTGTTAGACAGGATTTTATAATTTTCATGCCTCAAAATAAAGAAAGTCCGTAAAGGAGAGAATCTTCCTTTACGGACGAATAGATTGCCAACATCATTTACCTTTAAAGCAAATAGCATGTCATACATCTCGTTTATTAAAACTATAAATCGAAAAAAGAACTGCCGCTATTCCATAAAGCACCGCATACCAGATCATCACATTGCCGGGAACCGAGACACTTGTGAACATCCCGCCTTGCGCCATGGAAAGTGGGTTATCCGTTGTATCAAATAACAAAATGGTCATTTTGCGGTACATGGAGTCTATCGGAAAAACAAGGCTCATGATGATGCCGATGTTTACAAGGCTCGCTTTCTCGATTATTGCTCCAAATTGTTCGATAAAGCCTCCGATAAAGGCTGCCCCATACAAAATGATGGCAACGATCCCTCCATTTAAGGTTGTCATTCGTGTGCTTAATAACAGCCCGAACGCAATCAACACAAACGGCTGAATCGCAAAGACGCTGACAGCTTTAATCATCTGCATTGGAGTAAGGTTCAGCGCCATCCATTCCGCTCCAATCCCTTGATGCAGAAGGATAATGCTAAAAAAGAGCGAGATGGCATAGGCAATCATCAAAAAAGCCAATCCCATGAACTTTCCGAGCACAAATTGCAACCGGGAAATCGGCCGCATCAGCCATGTATCGATTTGGTGGCTGGATACTTCGCCTGAAATTGAACTGACACTGGACATGATTGCCAGCAACGCTGTTATAAAAGAAGAAAAATAAAGGCCGACTCCTAGAAGCTGAGAAGCGATGAACTGCTGCATTAAAACGACTTCAGTTCCTTGGCCAGCATTGCCGACTTCTTCTGCTCCTTCTTTTCCGGCAAAATAGATAGCAGTTCCATAAAGCGCCAGAAAAACAAGCGTCATAATGACGGTAATCAAGAAAATCCGCTTGGATATCATTTCTTTAACGGTTAATTTACTGATTGTCCACATAAGCGCTCTCCTTTTTCTGGTTCACCCAATACATGAAAACATCTTCTAGATGAGGGTTGATCGGTTTCACTTCAAAAACATCAATTTTTTGGGCAGATAAATAATGAAGAATCTTGGGTATATCCTTCTCATTCTCCAGCTGGATCAGCCAACGCATACGCCCTTGTTCCGCTTTGCCTTTCTGATAACTTGTCACAAATGAAGGAAATGGCACGCCAATGGAACCTTCTGTAACGACTTCCACTTGTGCTTCTGTCATCATCAATTCCCGCCAAGGCCCTTGTACAATCATTTCTCCTTCATGGATAATCGACACTTGGTCACACAAGGACTCGACTTCATGCAGCAAATGGCTATTTAAAAAAACCGTCTTTCCTTGATCACGCAGATACCCCATGAGATCTCGTACATCTTTGCGCCCAATTGGATCAAGTGCAGAAGTGGGTTCATCCAAAAAGATCACCTGCGGGTCATTTAATATGGCACAAGCAAGGCCGATGCGCTGCGACATCCCTTTTGAAAACCCACTGATCCGCCCATTTACCCTTCCGGTCATTCCCACTAACTCGATGACTTCTTCAATTCGTCTGTTCCGTTGCCGGATGGGAATTTTGCATAACTCCGCATGGCTGTCCAACAATTGCTTGCCTGTCAGCCAATCAGGATAACGGAACAATTCCGGCAGATAACCCACTTGTTCCCGCGACTTTGTCGTTCCAATCGGCTCTCCGAGTATGAACCCTTCTCCGCTTGTCGGCTTCAATAATCCAAGAAGAGTCCGAACGAAAGTGCTTTTTCCGGAACCATTCGGCCCTAAAAAACCATAGACTATTCCCTCTCCGATGGACAAAGTCACATTTGAGATGCCGCCTTTTCCATCATAGGTTTTCGTTAACGAATTTGTCTGAATAACGTTCATTCTCTTCCTCCTTAAGGTGCATTTAGAAAAGTTCAGAGGGCAACGGGCCACTCTGAACTTTAATATGAGTCAATTAACTTGTTCGCTTAAAGCTATCAATTCATCTGTGCTCATTGCGCCTTCAGCAAAAATTGTATGGATATCGCCATTCACCTGCCATACAATATAGGAATGCTCCTCGCTTTCTACGGCGACTCCTTGAGCATCGCCTACACGGACTTCGCTCATCTTAGATCCTTCTGTGGCTGCATAAGGAATTGGCAATGTCGATTCGATATCGTCGATTCCGGCCAATTGGGTCTTCACATTTTCAGGCAGGAATGGAAGAGATAGCAGCGTAGTTCTCAACTGCTCGATCGACACGCCTTCAGGAACATTGATTTCTGGGGATTTCGTGTGCATATAAGAGATATATTGGCCATCCATCACGTAATCTGTATGAATAGCTTCAAATGTTGATACGGAAAAAGGCTTGCCGTCTAATAAGGCTTCAAACTGTTGGTCTGAACCTAATTGAGCCAATAATTGATTCGCTTTTTCTACATCCAAAGTAAAAGTGATCGTAGATGCCGGAATCACGTTCACTCCTTCAACGTTTAAGTCACCTAGAGCAGGCACTTGATGGCCGGCTTTTTCAGCTGCCTGTTGGGTTTCAAAATACATTGTCTCCCCTGCAGACTCTGACTTTTCCAGCTGCCCAATTCCTTTCAAGTCGAGTGACCCTTCTTTGTTCTCGCTGACCCAGTTCTCGATTTCACTTATATCATTTGGTGTCAATGTCACCACTTCAAACTGATTGACGCGGAATAAGGATAGAAATTGATTGGCTTCCACCCGGACTTGAGGGTGGGCAAGTGAGCTGAAGATCGCTGCTGCAATGGCTCCTGATACAAGTAAACGTTTGGTTTTCGTTTTCAATGTACTCCATCCCTTTCTGTTTTTCGTCACTTTCTCTTCTGCCAGTTTTTGTTTTCCAGCAAGTTGCAGGTTTTCCTCGAACTTTGCCCAGGCTTGATTTGTATCGACATGAACATCTTGCGCCTCTAAAGCTTTCTCACAAAATGAGTGCAGTTTTTGCAATTCATCGATATTACCGCGGCAGCTTTGACAGCTCTCTAAATGTTTCATGATTTGTTTTTTCTGTTCGCGGCTGACTTCTCCATCTAAATATGCCTGCAGCATCCCCACATTGTGACAAGTCATTTATCTTCTCTCCTTTCTTCTATATATGAATCTTTGAAGCGTTTTTTGGCCCGAGCCAATATAGTTCCAATGGATAATTTTTCTACGCCTTTATCTTTGGCAATTTCATCGTAGCTGTATCCCGAAAATTTCATGAGCAGAATATCACGATCCCGCTCAGGCAATTTCATTAAAATTTTCTGAACTTCGCTGATGTCTTCAAGTTCCACGTATTGGTCTTCGATGGATCCAGCCGCTTCATTTTCATATACTTTTTGTTTGTTCATTCGGGCAAGATGGCGCTTTTCGGTTCGAATATGATTATAGGCTGTATTAACAGTCACTTTTGTCAGCCAGCCACTTATATTTTCGATAGTTTGGCGATCCGCATGATATAACTTTACAAACACTTCCTGCGCAATATCTTCTGCAATACTTTGTTCTTTAACAATAATGAGAGCTTTCCGAACGACAAGAGAGTAATGTTGTTTGAATAAATTTTGAAAGACATCTTCTTTAGACGAATTCCTGTTGTTATCGGACAAATTCGCCTTCACCTCCATCATTATTTCCTCCCTTCAAAAAGCCCTTATTATAATGACACCGGAATTCTTAATTTTATGACAATTAAACCGGCATTTCTTTTATTTTTTTCAAAAGGGGTGGAATAACACACCAAGCCAGACAAAGAATTTCCTAGAGACTATTGATTTCGTGGATAAAAGCAGCACGCCTTGTTTTCACAATGCAGTTTATTTAATTAATTTCATTATGAATTTAACACGATATTTATTGATTTACAATAAATATTTATTCAATTCTTTTAATTTAATGATTGGCTTTGCTTCCCGAATTTCGTATCATGCCAATATTCAAAGCAAAAGAAAACCGAAAAAAAGCATCTCATTTTAAGATGCTTTATCTGCCACATGTTGATTTCTCTTGTTTTCTTAAAATTTTTCAATTAGAGGAAACTGTAATTCGGTTTCTTCCTCCTAATTTCGATTCGTATAATGCGCTATCTGCTAATTCAAAGAGTTCATGCAGCGAATTTGTATGCTTTGGAAATTCCGAGAGTCCGATTGAAACCGTGATGGTTTTGCCGGGAATGATCATGGTCTTTTCGATTTTTTCCCGAATCTTTTCCGCTACCTTATTTGCTTCTGCAGCATCACTGTCAAGCAAGAGAAGAACAAATTCTTCTCCGCCATATCGAAAGCAGTAGTCATTTTTCCGTGTTGCAATCTGAATCGTCTCAGCCAGCATTTTTAATGTTTCGTCACCCATTTTATGTCCATACGTATCGTTGATCGATTTGAAATGGTCGATGTCCAACACCAGCAAAGAAAAAAGCCGCTCTTCTTTTGACCAGGCGTTCAAAACTTCGTCTAATTTCCTTCGGTTCGGTAGACCGGTCAAAGGATCGGTTAAAGCGGACTGAGTGAGCTGCTGATTATTTTTTTCCAGCAATTCAAGCGCGATACTGACACTTTTGGTAAGCGCATCGGCTTCCCGGTTCCAATGGGACTCTACAAGAGTGTCCTTCAGGGAATGAGAAACTTCTTTTCCTTCGGCCATTCGATTTGCCAGGTTGGCTAACTGGATAAAAGGTTTCGCTAACTTTCGGGCGATAAAGACCGATAATACAAGCAATATCAAGAATGGAAGCAATACATTCACCAATAGTTTTTGAAACTGTTCGACCAGCAAGTTCTGAACGAATGAATAGGGGGTTTGCTGCACAATTCCCCACCCTATTTCGGGCACCGCACTATACGCGGCAAGCATGGGAATTCCTTTCGTGTTGGTAACCAGTTCCATGCCACTTTGTCCTTGAACTAACTTTTGGACCATCGGATTTTCGAGCGCCCTCTGACCGATCAATTCACGTTCCGGATGGAATAAACGCGTTCCTTTTGGACCGACGACATAGTAATAAGAGCCATTTTTCTCAACCGCGTCGTTACCAAGAATCTGGTTCAAGGCATTTTGCTCCTGCAGATAGATGGTTCCGCCAATTATCCCTCTATAAGTACCGTCTTTGGAGTATAAGGGTTGGCTCATCAAAATCAGCAAGCGATTTGATGGTCCGATATACGGTGTAGTCAACATCGGTTTTTTCGCATCTAAAACTTCTTTTGTTACACCTGAAGTGATAGTTGTCCCTTGCAGTCCAACGCTTACCGGACTAATTGAGCGAACAAATCCTGTTTCATCTACCCATGAAATGGAGTTAAAAAAGCCACTGCTTTTTCGCAAAAGTTCTAATTGTGCATGGATTTCCTGATCGCTCATTTCTTCATGTTCTTGCATGAAGTCTGTCGTGGATTCCAGATTATTTCTCATCGAGACGAATAATGATTCGACCGAATGGCTCATTTTTTCAGATTTGGAGTAGTTCAGTGATAAATAAGTAGACATCAAGGATTCCTTATTGGAATGGTAAGTCGAAATAGTTAGAATCAATAGAGTGAAAACGACAGAAGTAGATACAAGAAAAGTTAACAGTGTTGCCAAGTTCACTTTTCGATTGGCAAAAAATTGTTTCATTTAGGAGTCTCCTTTAATAATATAAAAAATCATATTAACGTCAGTGATTTGTTGACGTTTTGTCTACTTTAAAATTGAAGTGTAGAGAATTGTAGTTCAATGGTCTTATTAAAAAAATAACATCTTCCATTATATAGTGTGCGTTAAGGAAATTATATAGGTATAAAGGTATTACATTAAAGATATTTTTTTGTTGCTATGTATTAAAAGTAGATGAATGAGCATAGAAGTGTTTGAATAATTTTGAACCGGCATCAATCTTACTGATATCTATTTCTTCACCCTTTCAGTCGATTCATCGCCTTCTAATTTGAATTTTTTTCTGTTCCAGTAAGCTTTGACGTTTCACTATTTTTCTAACAGTATTTTATAAAAGTAAGCCTATTGGTTCGATTTTTATTTTTTGTAAAAAATTTATATTAAATTAATATTGAATCCATACTGGCGAAATATTCTTGCCTTATCCTAATAGGTGGCATCACAACTTGCTTATATTATTTTAAGGAGGAATATGAGGATGAAACGCAATTTAAAAAAGAAGGCGGCTGGAGTATCCATAGCTGCCGCTGTAGCCATTTCTTCTTTAGGCTTGGCTGCAAATGGAACGGTAACAGAAGCAAAGAATAAGAAAAATGAGCCGACCAACGTCATCATGATGGTAATGGACGGAACAAGTGCTGGGGCTATCAACTTGGCAAGATGGTATAAAGGCGAAGATCTGGCAATGGATCAGATTCTTGTCGGGGGCATGCGCACCCATTCTGCAGAAGCTGCCATCACTG
This sequence comes from Planococcus sp. VCh962, assembly GCF_057748275.1. Taxonomy (NCBI): domain Bacteria; kingdom Bacillati; phylum Bacillota; class Bacilli; order Caryophanales; family Caryophanaceae; genus Planococcus; species Planococcus sp. VCh962. Next base: position 620,809 of record NZ_JBYLHS010000001.1, on the reverse strand, counting down.
ATTCGGCGCCTGCTGCTACTGCTTTAGCAACTGGAAACAAATCGAACGACAAAGTTGTCGGCCTTCTCCCTAAAATCGTCAATACACCGGGCGTCGATCCAGTTGACCCCGAAGATACATACAAACCGGTCGCTAACGTATTAGAAGGAGCACAATTGCTCGGAAAAGCTACAGGAATCATCTCAACCTCTGAAATCCAGCATGCAACGCCTGCCGGCTTCTCTGCTCATGCCGTTCACCGAAGCAACTACCAGGATATCGCTGAGCAGCAGGTATACCAAGAAATCGATGTTGTTCTTGGAGGAGGAAAAGAATCACTGTTGCCAGGAAGCACAAAAAATGCACGGGTTGATGGCGAAAACTTAGTTGAAGTGATTGATGAAAATGGCTATGATTTCGTGGAGACAAAAGAGCAGCTTTTGAATTCGGATTCTGATAAGTTATGGGGCTCTTTCGCTCCGTCAGCTCTTGCATATGACTTTGACCGGAAAGCTACAGAAAATGACCAGCCTTCTCTTGCTGAAATGACGAAAAAAGGAATTGATACCTTGTCAAAAGATGAAGATGGATTCTTCATGTTTGTGGAAGGAAGCAAAGTGGACTGGGCGGCACACGCGAATGATACAGTCGGAATCATTAGCGATGTACTGGCTTTTGACGCAGCCGTAGAAGAAGCGGTAGATTTTGCGAAAGCGGATGGCAATACAATGGTTATTGCTGTCAGTGACCACGGAAACAGCGGAATCACTATCGGAAATATGAATACCAACTCAAATTATCCTGAAATTCCCGTGTCCACTTTCATCGATCCTTTGAAGAAGGCATCCATGACCGTTGAAGGGGCATTGAAAACATTGAAATCAGACCGCTCCAACATGGAAGAAGCGGCTGCGCTTTATGGGTTGGATAACTTAACTGCGGAGGAACTAAATGCATTAAAACAATCGAAAAACTTGCAGGCTGACATGACCAACATGCTGGCACAGCGCGCGAACATCGGCTTTACGACTGGCGGCCATACGGGGGAGGACGTCTTCTTATACGCTTATGGACCGTCCAAGCCGTTTGGTCTGGTAGATAATACAGACATTGCAAAAACGATGGCGAAATTCATGGAATTTAATCTAGACAAAACAACTGATAAGTTATTCGTGAACGCGAAAGAATCCTTTGAAAACAAAGGATATACTACGCGCATTGATATAACGGATGCGAATAATCCTGTGTTTGTTGCAGAAAAGAACAAGATCACCATCGAATTGCCGATCAATAAAAATATTGCTCATGTAACTCAGAACAAAAAATCGTATACGAAGACGCTAGACGGAGTCAATGTTTATAATGGAAAAGACTTCTATGTGTCAGAAGATGCTTTGAATCTTTCAAAATAAAGTTCGTAACAAGTTGCTTTCTTCCAATCATTTTAATTTGGAAGAAAGCACTTTTTATTTAAAAAGAGAAGTGCTGCTGCAAGAAATTCCTCTTCGCGCCACTTTTTGATGTCCATTTTATCCTTCTCCCTCCTCCAAGAGTGCCTGTAGATTTTCCACGTTACATTTAAACCAGCCTTGTTATTCCTTTTAGGTGTTAGGTCGTTAAACACAAGGATAATCGATTATCCTAATACATCAACACAAAAAAAGGAGAGAAGCTGATCTTTAATCAGCTTCTACTCCCTTGTTCGTTTAAGCAGCTTTTCGTGTTTCGGCATATGTATACTATTTATCTAATGCGAATCTTTACAAAAATTAAAGCTGGAAAAACCTTTGCTTGAACTAAACAGCACAAAGGCTTCCCCTTAAACTTGATTGCTTAATTCAAACGATTTTGACCGATAGGCCGGAAAGAATTCCGTTCCTTCTTTTACATCGAGGGTTGCGCAGAGCTCTTTATAAATCTTTTCATCCCAAATTTTGCGTCCCGTATAAAATTTGAAAGCGGTCTGTCTGCCAAATTGCTTTTTGAATACGTAAAGATTGTCTTCTGCGCTGTTGGTTCTTCCTCCTCCGCCATGTATGAGGTCGATCCCATGCTCTTTCCCCCAAAGTGTCAAGGCATAATTCAAAATGGAAGCCGGCGAAAAACAATTGAATTCCGACAATGTTCCGGATAAATGGGTGTGTGCTAAATTTTTATAGACAAAGTTCAATCCTGCACCGATTACTTGGCCTTCATACAGCACTTCAACAAGCAAAACGTTTTTCCCCAAAAGTGAAAGCAAGTCATCGAAATACTCATCGCCGAAAAAATAATACGTATCGGCGTGATTGCGCTCCATGGTTGCATAATAGATTTTTTTGAATTCGGTCAAGTTGTCGGGGTTCAATATTACACGGTATTCCACACCTGCTTTTAATGCCTGCCGGATGTTTTTCCGGGCTGATTTTGAGAACTCGATCTCCACCGGCTGTTCATAATCCTTCAAATTGGTTCCGACCGTGTCACGAAGCTGAGTGACCTCGTAGCATTTATCAAAACTCTCTGCATTATTAAGCAAAGGATGGAAACGGATAAATTCACTGACGATCCGTCTTTCGGTGCAATACTGCTGGAAAGCAGCTTCGAAAGCTTTGATCAAATCATAAGTGCGGCCCTCTTCACAAAAAAGGATTTGAGGTCCGCCATAGCCATAAGGCGTCACCAAGTCATAATATATTTCCGCTCGGACCCGCAACGGAATTTCACGTTTGATGAAGGAGTGCCTCACCGTCCCATATTTATGTTGAAAGTTGAATATCTGAAAAGCCCCATTTTCCACTTTTTCAAACAAGCGGCCATAATTCTCCTCGAAATAGATATCTTGCATCCTATCGCACCTCTTCTCTTTCCAATTAAATGCCACAGCGAATTTAAAGTCCTTGTACATTAGTTGTTTATCGAATCATATTCAAAAGGAATAAATCTATAAGGTTTCAATTCTTTTTCTTCACAAATACACATCCAATTTATCGGAGTATGCTCTGCTTCTAAGCTTTTCGTCTATCCATTTTCAGAAGTGATTGATACATATCTCTATGATAAAAGAGCTAAGTGAAAATTAAGTGAAAATTCCGCATTTATAAAATAAAACCTTTTATTTGCTGCAGGATTTCAATTTTGAACTGGAGAAATTAATTACACATCAACATTAATCATGATAGGAGGAGCTACTTCATGACAATCGAATTTAAGCACATTCTCGCAGCTGTTGATGGATCAAAAGAAGCTGAAAACGCATTTAGAAAATCGGTTGAAATAGCCAAACGAAACAATGCCATACTTAACCTGATTTACGTAGTGGATACCCGCTCCTACGCAACCATGACCAAGCGGATACCGGATCCTACTGACGAATTCTTCGAGTATAGAAAAGAGCTGCTCGAGAATTATAAACAGAAAGCCCAAGATGCTGGCATCGCTGAAGTCAATGCGTTTGTCACGCCTGGTTCCCCCAAAAAAGTAATCTCACGTGATTACGCAAAACGGGTAGAGGCCGACTTGATTGTATGCGGTGCCCAAGGCATGAATGCAGTGGAACATTTTTTAATGGGAAGTGTGTCTGAACACATTGTCCGAAACAGCCCTTGTGATGTTTTAGTCGTCCGTCAAAATGAATCCGGTAAGGCATAGGGCGGAAAAAGAGCAGTGAGTAGATTATGAAATTGTGACAGGTTCCATGGTATACCTCTAAATTAAAAAAGCCCGGTTATCTTGATAGGCAAGTTAACCGGGCTTGCATGAGTAGCTGTCTCTCTTTTCATAAAAAGTACTAAAAAATTTTCTAAGATCCATTAAGAATAAAGAAAATAGAATCTTCTAAAGTACTGCTTTATTCCAATTTACTAGCTGCCATATAGGTGCAGCTTTTCAAAGAACATTTTAGCTTTCCCCTGTACCTGGCGCTAGTCATCTTTATCCACGAACTTTCCATGGCCCGGGACGGCTTTTTCCTTGAAATGTTCTGCCAGATCTGCAAGTCCGTTCACCAAATATTCACCGCTGATCGGTACACCGTGCCCTGTGAGAGCCAGTTGAGGCTGCAGCTGGGCGAGTGTTTTCACCGACTGTTCTGCGGCTTCCCAGTCCGGAGTTAAGTATACCGGCGGACCGCTGATCTCGAGCTCCTGTGTCATTACCTTATACAGCGAATCCTGTTTCACTGCGACGAATGCATCGCCGACGATGAGCGCTCCATCCGATTCACGGAAGAGCGATACATGCCCTTCCGTGTGGCCAGGTGTATGAATCCAGCGCCAGCCGTCCATTCCTGGCACCGTTCCGTCTGCCGGCAGCTCCTGTGCCCGGTTCCCGATATCGATCGCCTCGGTCGGGAACAATTTTGACATTTTCGCGACCATGCCGCCTTCAACGGTCATGTCCGGGTCCGGATATTCCCGTTTGCCTGTGATATAGGGAATCTCAAGTGGATGTGCATAGACCGGCACGTCCCACTGCTCCAGCAAGTCGATGAGGCCGCCGATATGATCAAAATGTGCATGCGTCAGGATAATCGCTTTCGGCGGATTTCCGTCACCGAAGCGTGCAGCTGCAGCTTCCTTGATAATATGTCCGGATTTCGGCATGCCCGCATCAATCAGCACCCATTCATTTCCGAGGCCGGGCTGTCCATAGAAAATGACGTTCACAATCTGGATGGTATAGCTGTACAAGTCCTTACCCAGCGATACGCCATCGTGGCTGTTTACGGAAGTCACCGGTTGGAAACGCTCCGTTGAAGAACTTCTTTCCATATCCATCGATAATCTCCTCCTATTTTAAAATTCTCCCCTTCTTTTCCCGTTGCATTGCAAACTAAACTACCGCTCCCTGTCAAGCCTTCTTGCTCATCTCCCCGTGATATACTGAAGAAAACACTGCTTGACTGACCTAACTTCTAAAGGATTTCGGTTTTAGATGATTATGTTTTAATCGAACAACAGAACTAGATGGAAGGCGGTGAACCATATGGCGGTTTTGGTAACCGGTTTTACGGGAAAAGTCGGCCATGAAGTGGCAAAAAGCTTAAAGAAAAGAGGGGTTCGCATCAAATGCGCTACCCGGGATGTGAAAAAAGCTCACCAACGCTTTGATGATGCCTATGAGTTCGTCCAGTTGGACTTTGCCGATCCAGCAACATTTGCTCCTGCACTCCAAGGAATCGATAAAATTTTTCTGATGTACCCGCCAGGAGAAAAGCTGCATTTCGAAAAATTTCTGGAGGAAGCGAAAAAAAGAGGCATCCAGCATATCACCTATCTTTCTGTAAAGGACGTCCAGTTTCTGCCATTTATCCATCATTTTAAAAACGAAAAGCTGATTAAAAAGCAAGGCATCCCTTATACTTTTATTCGGGCGGGCTATTTCATGCAAAACCTGAACGATTTTTTGTGCATGGAAATAAAAGAGCGGCAGCGTATTTTTGTTCCTGCAGGCAAAGGAAAAACCAGTTTCGTCGATGTACGCGATTTGGCAGATGTGATTTCTTTGTCACTTCAAGAGTCCCGGCAACACCAAAACAACGCCTATACCGTGACTGGCGCGGAGGCAGTGGATTTCTTTGAAGTGGCGAACAGGATGACCAAAATTTTGGGTAAAACCATCTCTTATGCAAATCCATCCTCAAAAGAATTCAAAAAACATATGTTAAGCAAAGGGCTAGACACAACATTTATCAATGTGGTCATCGGCATCCATTTCCCTACTAAATTGGGGCTGGCTAAAGGAATCAGTACTGATTATGAAAAATTGACTGGCATGAAGCCAACTAAACTGGAGAAGTACATTGAAGATTATCAAGACGCTTGGAACTAAATAAGGGGCTGGGCAGTCGACTTAGGAAAACAAGGCTGAGGCTGAAATTCGGATTTTTTAAATACAGCGTGAAGAACAAAACCTGCCTTGATAGCAAGTGGATTTTCTGGGATATTGTGCTAAAATTCAATAAATCATTCATTAGTTAATCCAACTTTATTCCATCAGTTTTTAATGGCTCAGACTTAACCACTATCACGATTCAAGAAAGGAAGTGCGTGAATGGTATGGATTTTCTTTGTTCCGGTGACTGTCCTCTTGGCATTAGGCACGCTGATCGAATGGAAACGAAAAAGAAGAAATGACTATTCCCATAAGGGCATCAATATTCATGCAAGACCTGGAGAAAGTTCGAACTATAAAATGGGGGATAATAATTATACCAGCGGAGGAGAATGAACATTATCTTGTTGTATTGAGGGCCGTTCGAATGTTGATGTTTAACCTGGGCATGGATGTCCAGGTTTTTTCATTTAACCAAACACCAAGTTCAGAGCCTAAAAGTGAACCGGATCAATAGCTATCCTTTTCAGGATTCATTTCACGCTTAGACTCCATCTTACTGTTTTTTAATCTCTGCATAATAATCTGCAGTTTTATTGATTTCTGATACTTTGAAGATTTCTACTGATTGATCAGAAAAACAGGGGCTTTTTATTCTCTCCTTTTGTAAAAGTGAAAAGGGCAGTTGCCGGTTCCCAACTTAGCTGTTCTCCCTTATATAACTTTCCAGCTCTTCTTTCTGGCGCAAATGATGGCGACTATGCATTTCGACTAAATCGTACCATTCCTTCGCATTAAGCCACCCGAACCCTCCGTGCTCCACTTTCTGTTGCGGGTTGATGGTATCCACTTTCGTTTCCCATTGTGCTACTCTTTCAATTACCCCTTCCACTCTACTAATCAGCTCTTCTTTGCTATCTGAATTGTTGGGAGGTGCATTCATTTCATCCGGCAGTCTGATTTTTACTGGCGGAAAACCGCCATCTCTGACTAATTGCTCACCAGATCGGGTTTTCCCGAGAGGCTGGTTCTCATTTAACGCAGCACATGTTTCCATGTTGTCGAGGTACTCATGCGCGACCAGAATGATGTGGTCATACATCTGTCCAATAGACCAAACACCTTCAGCAGGAATACGCTTCAGCTGCTCCGGCGTATAATTGTTGAGGTCGTTTTTGAAAGTGATCAGCAGTTCTTTGCCACTCATCTAATCCCTCCTCCAAAATAATTATTTGAAATCTGATTTTTAAGTCTTTTTCACAAGCGATTATATCATGTCTGGGTAATAAGCATCTTTATTTTTTGGACAATCAATACAAACAGACATAAAAAGTAAAGAGACAGCCTCAAACAATTGCCAGGTGGCTTAAGGCTGTCCTATTTCAAATTAACGGCAAAAGGAAGCATGCGAAGTAAAGATTATCGCTATTATTTTAGCTATTGGAAAATTGTTAATCTGTTTGTATGTTAGTCATTTCACCCTGCCAGTTATGCATGAAACACCCAGTTTACCATTCCTTAATTCGAATAAATTTTGGCAACATGTATTCTTTCAAGCTATCATTGCTACTTTCTAAGCCCAATCCGGATTGCTTATGGCCACCAAACGGCATTGTTGGAGTTAAAGTTGAACATTCATTAATCCAAGTAGCTCCTGCATCCAAACGCTTTGCGATTGATTTCGCAAGTTCTAAATCTTCAGCCCATATAGAAGCCGCTAATCCAAAATCAATGCTATGTGCTCTTTGGATTACTTCGTCAATATTTCCTTATTCTTACAGCATCCATTGTTAACAATATAGTCACTTGAAATTTACACTTACTTCTCCTAAAATATCAAACTTCGCTGTAAAAGTATCCTCCTTCCCAACAGCAATCATTCCAGACAAAGCACCTGAAAGAATGATTTCTCCTGCCTTCAAAGCAACTTGATAATCCATTAAGCGATTTGCTAACCATGCCACACAAGTCACAGGATTTCCGAGTGCAGCTGCTCCAGTTCCCTTATTGATCACATTTCCATTTTGTAAAAGCTCCATGTGAATACTCGGCATATACAAGTTTTCAATTGGTGTTTTTTGACTGCCTAATACGAACAAACCTGATGAGGCATTATCCGCTACTGTATCTGGCAAGGTAATGTCCCAATTCTCAATGCGGCTATCAACAATTTCTAGAGCTGGCACTACGTAATCTGTCGCCTTTAATACGTCTTGTTCTGTTATATTTGGTCCCGTTAAATCTTCCTTTAATATAAAAGCAATTTCACCTTCGATTTTAGGCTGTATTAAAGTTGAAATATCTACCGTTCCATTTGTTTCAACTATCATATGGCTTAATAGATGGCCAAAGTCCGGTTCATCCACTCCAAGCATTTGCTGAACCACTTTAGATGTTAAACCGATTTTTTTCCCGATAATCCGGTTTCCTTGTTGGACTTTTTTATTGATATTTTCTAATTGAATTGCATAGGCCTCGTCAATGGTTAAAGAAGGATCTGTTTTCACACCTTTCTTGATGCCGCTCTTTAAATTTTCTGCTTGTATTAACTGGGAAGCAAATACATTCACTTTATTTTTCATCTCGATACCTCAAGCTTTTTAAGTTCCAGTTTATGTGAGCGCTTTAATATCAATATTAAATCAGTTCCAATGTTGCCTGAACCAATGACTGCAGCTTTGGCTTTAGACATATTGTATTTCCTCCTCTTCTACCTCTTTCGCTACTTTAACTGGGGCAGTTTCTTTCAAGAATAAAGAAACGAAACAGGCGACTGCCGCACCAAAAGAGCTGATAAAGAGGGGTGCCGCTAGTCCCCAAGCATCCGCAGCCATCCCGGTAATGATCGGACTTAATACTCCGCCAATAATTTCAGTAGCAGCAAGGATGAATCCCATTGTTGCTGCTGCGTATTTAATCGGAACTGACTCGGAGGGGATAATGGTTGTCAGCATCGCCAATGCACCAATGCCGGCTACAGAGATGAAGAGCAAAACAGCCATCCATACAATATTGTTAACGTAAATGATCACGAATGGAGTAAATATTGTTAAAAGCATGAAAGCGAATGTAGCCGGTTTACGTCCCACACGGTCTGAAATTGCTGGAACAATGAATCCCCAAAATGCAATCCCTGCTCCAAAAGCAGCCATTATAATACTCATCGTACTTGCCGACAATCCTTTTACATTCAATAAATACAATGGTGAAAAGATGGAGAACGGCAGCAGGAATACCCATAGGCTGCATGCAATTACAAGGCATAGCCAGACGTTCCGATTCTTCATGACATTTTTTAAACTGACTTTTTCGGCTTTGGCGGTTGCAGGAATTGATTCTTCAGGATTTTTATGAGGATTTTTTACCGTTTTCCAGATGAAGAAAGCAATGACAAGACCAGGTACAATAGTCAGATAAAAAGCAGTTTTCCAATCAAACGCATTCGCTAAGGCGACAATTATCAGTGGCGCCAATAGTCCGCCAAATACACCATAGGATGTTCCTGTTGTAAACCCTAAGTTAAATCCTAAACGCTTCTTGGACGATTCTTGTGCCAAAATAGATGAACTGATAGGGATGATTGGTCCTTCAGCGAATCCCATCAATAACCGGAGGATCAATAATGAACCGAACGTTGCAGCTAGACCATGTGCAAACGAGAGTAATGAGAATAGCAGTACAAAAATCAATAGAATAGCTGTTTTACTTTTCGCCTTTTCGGATAAATAGCTGACAACGGGGCTCGAAATTGCCCAAGTGACAGCTAGAGCAGACGACAGCATACCGATTTGAGTATTAGTCAAATTAAAATCATCTTGCATATATGGAATCAGGAAATTGATTGCCAGCCTGTCAAAAAAGACGAATCCAATTGCAAAGAAGAAAATCATGACCAACTTATTCTCATAACTCAAAAATTTTCGGTTTTCCATTTGATCACCCTATCCTAATTTATTTTGACACTACTAAGTGGCTGTTATGCCGGAATCTAGTTATGGCCACAAACCGAAGCTGGGTAAATGTTGGGTCATGCAAATTTCCAAACTGTCTTGGCTACTAAAAAAGGCTTAACGCCATTGCTATTGACGAAAGCCTTAATTAAAGTACAAACACCTACATTCCTTCCCTGTAAAGCCTTTTGATATCTTTTTTCATTATTATCGAGAGATGCATCAAGAGAAGTGGATGGACGCCTGCTTCATAGAGCTTCGTAGCGTTGCAAGTCACAACAGCTTCTTTCTCCTCATGAGACAATCCACATTCTTCCAAAATAGATGTGTCCCCTTCAAGAAATTTGGCGCTTTTTTCTTCATCCTGTGAAATTTGAGACAGCAGATTATTAATCCGAAAAGCGTTCATTTTTTATTCACCGCCCATAAAATCCATTATCCCGATTCCGGTTGCCCATTCCGCAACTGGTTCGTAGCAAAGAAGTTCACGTTTTTCATTCGGAACCGCCCCTGCTACTGCGACCCAACAACGAATTTCTAATGCGCCATTCCCGGCTTCTTCCAGGATGTCTTCATTTTTCAATTGCTGGATTTCATGATTTTGATTTTTTAATAGTTTGTCTATAAACTGATTGTCAAATTCTTCTGCAACATCGCCCATTCGTGGTACAGCCACCCAATGGGATAAACCGCCCGTAGCGATCAGAGCAACTTTCTTATCTTCTTTCCATTCGCTTACTGCTTGAGAAATCATCTCTCCGAAACGGTACATTCTTTTCAAAGGAGAGATGGGCAAAGTGGCCGAATTAATGAAGATCGGCACAATTGGAATATCCATTTGCGGCATTAAATAATGCAGCGGCGCGATAAATCCATGATCCAATTTCATTTCATAGGAAGATGACAAATCAAAGTCATTTTCTAAGCCGAAAGACAACAAGTGCATCGCTAATTGTTGATTGATATCTACATCATATTGCGGAACCCCTGCGTCTCCCCAGCCTTTTCCTTTATCACCGATCCCAATCGAAATGGAAGGCATATTGTCGAAAAAAAACGTTTTTACATGGTCTGAAGAAAGGACAATGATGGTATCCACTTCCTTTTCCTTCAGTCGCCTTCCCAATTCAGAAAAAGCATTAAAAACATTTTCCGCTTGCTCTTTCGGCGCTTTGTCTTTCGCCCTCACCATTAATGCAGTATGTGATACTGCCCCTGCTGCTACAAGTTCAGCCATAGCAATCCCTCCACTTCCTATACGATTTTTACTGAAGTTTTCAAGCTCTGTATGAATTGTCGAATCAAATTGTCAAATTCCTCAGGCTGTTCGTATTGCGGCCAATGTCCACAGTCTTCCATTAAATCAAATTTTGCACCTTCCACCAATTTGCTCGCGCGTTCACCCGTTTGCCAAGGTGTACTTGGATTATGCCGAGTCCAAACAATATAAGTCGGTACACGGAAAGCTTGAAGATGTTCTGGTTTGATATACCATTTCGTTGCACGTTCGGGATCCATCATCGCCTGTATTTTCGGCTGGATGGCTTGCCACTCGGGATTTGAGTATAAACGATACCGCATTTCCACCAATTCATCTGTGATTGATTTTTTAGGTTCATAGAACAGCCACTTTAATCGCTCCCTGACAGATTCACGGGTGATCCCATCTGAAGAAGAACGTTTGCTTAAATTACGCAGACTTTTTAGCGCATCTGATCTTGTAACATCAAAATCATCGACCAAGAGCCCGGCTCCAGTTACGGAGATGAACGAATGCACCAGTTCCGGATTATGGTAAGCCAACCAAAAACTGACCCATCCACCGAGTGATTCACCAACAAAGTGAGCCTTATCAACGCCCATGGCTTTCATTAAATCCTTTAAATGATTAACGTAATCCGGAATTTCGTAATCGCAATCCGGTTTATCGGTTAAACCATGGCCCAACATATCTACTGCCACCACATGATACTGGTCAGCTAAAGTCGTGACATTTTTATAAAATGCTTCGGCATGTCCCCCGATGCCATGAAGCAGAAATACCGTTTCTCCATGGCCAGCTTCAAGGCAACGGGTTCTCACACCTCCCGCATCGTAATAACTAATCTGGCCTCCAAGAAAATCAATCCAAGCAGTATTCATCTGATTATCTCCTTCCTTTTCAACTAGTTGATAGGCTGATATCATGCAGTGGAAGCGTTCCTTTGCGCTTTACTTCCACAAAGTGTGCGATGCCGCAATTTGGGCAAGCATATTCATGCATTTCAAGCTCTTCATGGAGCTTTGCCCGTGTACCGATGTTTTTTGCTTCAATTTGCTTGCCCCCTAAATAGGATTTCACATTGTCTGCCAAAGGGGCAATGTTATAATCGCAGCCGCATTGAACATATTGTTCCTGGCCGATTTTGACACGTTTGAATGATTCACCTATGGGACCTAGTACAGTTGCTGTTTCTTGTTGAAGATCTTCTGATAATCGCTTAACTGCCTTATATGCTTTCCGCTCTTGGCGCTTTTGCTGCCGAAGTGTCTCTGTTTCGCCATAGTCGATGCTGTCTTCTACAATCGCGACATCAAATAATAGCTCGGCGGTTTCTTTTTGATAGACGCCACTTTCAACATCTTGGCGCACAAGTTCTGGATCGCGCATGATAGCGTCTCCCCAGCCTCCACCACCTTGCCAGGACCATTCGAAAACATCACCCGGTTGAAAGAATATCGGCCCCGGTTTGGCTGTTAATCGTTCTGCTTGTGCTTGCAGCTCACTTGGATTTGAAACCCATTCGCCGTTTTCCAAGCGGCTCTGAATATCGGTTGTGCGATACATCGTCCGGACAATCGAGGAGCCTGGTTTTGCCCCCCATAAGCCAAAAGCGTTCGGTACTTCTAAGCCGTGTGCCATCGGAATGCCCATTAATTGTTTTGAATCATGAACTTTGAATGCTGAACCGACAGACATGCCTCCCCGATTGCGGCCAGCACCAGCAGTATCCGCTATATATTTACGGTACAAGTACAGGATCGGCGTTCCATTTTCCATAAATTCAACATTCGGAATTTTTTGGGCAGGAATATGGTGGCAGCCTCCTGCATCGATGCCATCCCGATGTCTGAATGCCCCTGCACCAGAGGCCATTTGTTCCGTAAAGGTGTTTCCAAACCGCTCATTATATTGATTGAGTCCCGTGACATTCAATAGATCTGCACCGCCGAAATATGATGCATGTGCTTCTCCGATAAAGTCATCTGTACAAGCAAGCATTTTAGAAATCGCTTCTACTACAAGTGATTCAATCAGCCACATTACACTTAATGTCGCATGCCCTACTGCAGCTGGCCATTTCGCATTGCATATCAACCCTTCCGGAGCAATGATATCCACTTGCTCCAACACACCGTCATTCCATGAGATATCATATGCGAGCAGTGGCAGCATCCCTGAGAAAATCCCGCCAATCAAGGCGCTTTCAGTGCAATTGGCAAAACCTGGTGTCTGTTCGGAAGAACCACTGAAATCGAATGATAAGCGATCTCCCTTTTTTGTCAATTCCAGCGAAATATGATAAAGCTTATTACTTTGGCCATCATGGTCCAAATAGTTTCTTGAACGATAGATTCCATCCGGTAATTGAAGTAGCCGTGCCGCGATTTTTTCTTTAGTTAATTGAATGATTTCTTCAAATACAGTATGGATCGTCGCACAACCATAACGGTCTACAAGCTGCAGGACTTGTTTGATCGCCACCCGATTTGCCGCTGTCATTGCCCGAAAATCCAAACTGAAGTTTTTCGGCAAGCGGCTCATGCCGGATATCATATTCAGTACATCGGTGCGCAATTTTCCCCGTTCAATAATTTTTACAGGAGGTATAATCATCGCTTCCTGATAAACTTCTGTCGCATGCGGTGCTAAACTGCCGAACACCATTCCCCCAACGTCCAATTGGTGCAGACAGGCGCCAGCCCAGCCAATGCATTCACCTTCGTAGAAAATCGGTGCCAATACCCCCATATCGGGTGCGTGAAGCGCTCCTTTATATGGGCTATTGACCACGAACATATCGCCTTCATAAATGCCTGGGTCTTCTGCACAGTCCTTCACAATATGCTCCAGCATTTTCACTAGAGAGCCTGTATGCGCGATGACTGTTTTGCCCATTGTGACAATATTGCCATCGCGTGTAAAAATGCCGACGTTAAAGTCTGCCGCCTCTACTACGACCGGTGAACCGGATACTGATCGCAGTGTGATAGACATCTCTTCTGAAATAGCTACTAACCGATTGCGCAGTACTTCAAATGTGACCGGATCTACTTTTACTGTTTCGATTTCATCAGGCATTAGCTTTTTCAATATACAGCCTCTCCTTTACTATGGATTTGAATGTGTGCTGCCTCCGTTTGTTTAGCTGTGATAATCGTATTCAAATATTCATCGATCCGGGCCATTTGTTTGGGACCGACAACGACTGTTGTCCCTGGATGTACAATTATAGCTGGCCCTTGAATTTCATCATGCGGGCTTAAGTCTTGCTCGTTGTAGATGTAGGTAGTCACGAAATCGGCATCTTCCAAGTAATATACTTGGCGTTCACCATATGGTTTCGCTTCTTTTCCGTGCTTATTTTTTACTTTGGCAATAGTGGCTTTGGGAATCGGAGCACGTCCATTGATGCGGAAACCTGTTATTTCAACACCCGCTTCACGGTAGCCCGTTCCTTGGCCGTAACGTTCTTCATATTTTTCTTCGAAATAGGCAATCATATCGTTTACCCGATCCGGTGTTATGTCTCCTTCTTTTACTTCTATCGTTAACTCATGGAATTGACCACGGAACCGGACATCAATTAACCGGATCAATTTGATATCTTCTTTTGAGATAAATTCATTTACTAAAGCATCCGTTGCTTTTTGTTCCAGTTGTGCAAACAGCCCATTAATATCATCTGCTGCAATGAAATCCGAAGCTTTTTCAAACATCGGTGCCGTTTGCAGCCGGGCAGACATATAATATGACCGCTGAATATCGGAAGTGCCTGTTCCGTAAGCGGAATGAACATTTGCTGTATAAGGTACGACAATCGCTTTCACACCACTTTCAGCCCCGAAGCTATAACTGTGTACTGGACCGGCGCCGCCATAAGCGAATAAAACGAAATCACGCGGATCGTGCCCTTGATTAATCGTGGCTTGGCGCAATAGATCAGCCATGCGATTATCTGAAATGGTTCGAATACCGGCTGCCGCTTCGACAATACTCAGGTCAAGCGGTTCTGCGATTTTCACACGGATCGCTTCCTCAGCCTTCTTTTTATTCAGCTTCATATTCCCGCCTAAGAAATTGTCGGGATCAATCAACCCCAGTACAACATCTGCATCTGTAATCGTCGGTTCTGTTCCGCCTTGATCGTAGCAAACCGGTCCCGGCAGTGCACCCGCGCTTTCTGGCCCTACGAATAAGCGCCCATTTTCAACATAAGCGATACTGCCGCCGCCAGCACCGATTGCTTTCACTTTGACACGCGGCTGAACAACATGATAGTTTCCGATTTCCGATTCATTGCTGATGAGTGGTTTTCCATCAATAATCAATCCCACATCAAAGCTCGTCCCGCCCATGTCAGAGGTAATGACATTCGCAAAGCCCATTTGCTGCGCCAAGCGCAAACTGGCTAATACCCCGCCTGCAGGACCGGATGTAAGCAGTGCCACTGCTGTTTCACGTGCTTCTTCAGCAGGAATGACGCCGCCATTGGAGTTCATGATTGTTAAAAAGCCATTAAAGCCTTTCGCTTTTAATTTATCTTCTAAATTCGTCACATATGATGCAATACTCGGTCCGAGGTAAGCGTTGATTGCTGTTGTTGCTGTGCGTTCATATTCCCCTAACACCGGTGCAATCTCTGAAGAAATTGATAAAAAAACGCCTGGCGCTTCTTCTTGTACAATGCGTTTTAATAATTGTTCATGTTGAGGATTGGCGAAAGACCACAGCAGACTTACAGCAATCGCTTCTACGCCTTTTGATACCAGCTCCCGAACTGCTTTGCGTGCAATTGCTTCTTCTAAAGGAACAATAATTTCCCCTTTGTAATCTACTCTTTCTGGAACTTCGACAATGAGTTTCTTAGGAATAATCGGATCTGGCATTTTGCGGATGCTATAATGCGTTATTTTTTCTTCTAAGCCGGTCCATTGGCCCATGGAACGTTGAATCAGCAGCGTATCGTCAAATCCTGCGGTTGTAATCAGGCCCGTTCTGACCCCTTTTCGTTCAATAAACGCATTCGTAGCTGCAGTCGAGCCGTGGCCAAAATACCGAACTTTCTTTAGGAATTGCTCATCAGACAACCCAAGGTCTTGTGCAGCCATCGTTACCGCCTTCATGATGCCGATACTGCGATCTTCAGCCGTTGTATGCGTTTTATACATTTTCAGTTGGCCTTCTTCATTCATAACAATGGTATCTGTGAATGTTCCCCCTGTGTCTGTTCCGATATAGTATGTCAAATGAAATTCCTCCCCTTTGTGCATCTCATACACTGCAGCAAACTATATCACGTACTCTTCTAAAGTAGTTTTGGAGAAAATGTCTTCCACTTTCAGTTTCTGTTTGATGAGGCCGTCTTCATAGGAGTATTGAAGCAATGTTTCCAAGGTTTTGCGGTTTTTCTCTAAACCGTATGGCCAAAAATCTTCACCTAAGATTTTGCGTGTCTGCTCCAATTCAGGTATCAGCCAAGGGATAGTCGCCTTTAATGCAGCGGTTTGTTCATACCCCTCATAAACCAGGTCCTTTGATTTTACAAAAGCTTGATACAAGTTTTGTGCTACCCAAGGATGCTTTTCTAGAATTTCATTTTTAATGGCAACAATATGCATTATTGGAAAAATGCCAGTCTCTTTAAAATATTCTTTTTCAACGGATACATAATCCCCAAAAAGGCGTTTCACATTTGGCGAGCCTTTTAAAAAGCTTGATGGCGCTCGAGGGCCAATAAACGCATCAATTTTCCCTTCTTCCAATAACCCATTCAACGTCTCAAATTCACCAATCGGTTGAATCCGGATATCGCTTGGCAAATCAACTTGCACTTTTTCAACACGTCCAGGCTTTTCTTCGCCGCCGATGAACCATTCCACATCGGATCGTTTTATGCCATAGCGATCATTTAAAATACCGCGGATCCACACACAGGCTGTCAACTGATATTCCGGAATTCCAATTTTTTTGCCAATCAGATCCTGCGGCTTCGTTATCCCGGAATTTGTGTTGATATAAATACCTGAATGCCGGAACATCCGGGATAAAAAAACCGGAATCGCGGTAAAGTTAGGGATCCCTCTATCTTTCGCAATCAAATACGACGACAGTGATAATTCTGCTACATCAAATTCTTCATGGCGCATCATCCTGAAAAACGTTTCCTCTACCGGCATATTCAGCCAGTTCAACTCAATTCCTTCGGCTTGCACGATGCCATCTGTTAATGGCCTGATTCGATCATAATCCCAACTACCAAATGATAATGGCATTTTCATTGATTTTTCACCTCAGCTATTTTTAATTGTAAAAGGAAGAAATGGTAGATAATTTCAGCTTAATTAATAAATTCTAATGTAAAGCGTTTACAAATTTATGTTATCACACGATTCTGACAATTAAAATTTCAATTAAATAGTGTATAGTTGAGATTTGTCTCATGTCAGTTAGCTAATTCATTTTTGATTGACTTGATAAGCTCCCGTTCTACTGGCAGAAAATATTTATGGGGGCGATAGGCTAAATAGATATCCCCATGAAGTTTAAGAGTATCAAATGCAACTTCTTCAAGAATTCCGAGCTTTAGCTCATCCTCTACTGCAAATCGGAAATTCATCCCTAATCCAAGTCCGGCACGCACAGCTTGTTTTGTTCCTTCTGGATGCCCCACTTCCATGACAATATTGGAACGAGAGATGCCATGCAATTCAAGGGCCTGATCAATGATTTTTCGAAACTGTGTTCCTTTTGGTGCACAAACAAACGGCAGTTGCTCAAAATCCTTTAATGTCGAAGCCGCAAATTCAACCTTCCGATGCGGTGCAACCGTCATGACAATTTCTTCCGTCCGAATATGTTCATAAATTAAATGCTCCGATTCCATTTTGACCGGTACAATGCAAAAGTCCAATTCACCAAGTGCAGTCAATTTCAAGGCTTCGTTGCTATTATGAACTTGCAAATTTAGATGCAGCTCTGGATATTGTTCTTTGAACCGGCTGACAATCTCCGGTAAGACATATGTACCTAAGTTAATGCTCCCAGCAAAGCTGATTTCACCAGATTTTGCTGTTTTTACATCTTGCACCGCCACATGTAATTTATTAAATTCATCCAATATGTTTACCACATAGCTATAAACTACGTGGCCTGCCTTTGTCGAAACGATATTGCGCCCTCTTCTTTCAAACAATTCCACCCCGAAATACTTTTCCATCACCCGTAATTGATGGCTGACCGCTGATTGAGAGATAAACATTTTCTCTGCAACATCTTTCACACTTTCTTTTTCATAAAGTATTCTTAAAATTTTCAAATTGTAGAGTGATAAATTCATTTCGCACCTCCAAATCTAAATTTGCTTCCCCGAGTAAATACTTAGTATATTATAAAAAATTTAAAAATAGGAGATTGTCAAAAGCGTAGAGAGCGGCATCTTTTTCTGATGAGAGTCTTTAAACATCGCCTCCATTTCTTTAAGAGCTTGATCGAATCTCAAAAGGCAGCTGGTTGAGAAGTTCTGGTTGCAAATTTCAGCTGGAAGAGCGAGTGAAGAAATTAGGTAATGCTTTCTTTTTTTCAAAATCTTGCATGAATAAGGGCATAAATTAAGTCAATGGCTAGCCTCTCTTCATTAAATGAAGCTAAGTGACTTAATTCTACAAGAAAAGGTCTCCCTATTTCTATTTATACTTTTACACATAATAATTTTTACGCTTAAAAAGTTGGTAAAATATATTGAATTAGCTTTCCTAAAAGTATACTTAACAGACAAAAGAGGAAGAGCATCACTAGTCAAGGTAATGCTCTTCCTCTTTTGTATTAATGCTGCTTTTAGCATTTGCTGCTTTGGCTTTGATATTTTTTATGCCGAAAAAGCCAAAAGAGAAAGAAGTTACAATTGCTGTCGAATCGTAAATAATCGAAACAAAAAACAAGTTCTGCTTTTTGGGTAGAATTTGTTTTCATGTCTAATCCATTTGTATACAGGCTGTTAAATATAACTGTAGGCTTGGTTTCCCGGCGAATTCATCCTGACTTTAGGATTGAAGATTCCTTTTTCAGAAGCCACTAACTTTCCATCCATCATTAGCCTTATACTTGTTGCCACTTTAAAAGGTAACTTGACACCGCAAAGAAATGTAAATCAGCGTATTCGAGGAAGAAGAACTGCTCAGCCAGTAAATTAAAGTGGACATTAAGAAAGAGAATGCGATTAAAGTAATCGCATTCTCTGAGCTTGTAGACAAAAGAATATACTTTCAATCAAGTGAATAACTATCAAAAATAAGGTTTTCCGCTGCGGAACCTGAAATGAAATAAAAACCAGATGCCGCTTCTTCTCACTTGTCTGAAAAGCGACATCCCCAACCGATCCGACCACGAGACTCCTGTGGGACCAGCTCGAGCTGAAGACCCTGGAGCGAACGCAGGGAGTGAGGCGGCTGAGGCCGTGCCCACGGAAAGCGAAGTGGCCGGAACGGTTGGGGTTTATACCGTCTTATTCATTTCAGTCACACTTTTTATACAATCTGAAAGAATGCTTTTAAAGTAATCGCATTCTCTTTCGTTCCACATTAGTTGAAGCTGATTTTTTCCATCCAAATATCAGCCGAATATTAACCCGAACTGCTTGTTCACTATTTAAAATTTAACAAGGTCGAGCAAATGAAACTCATTCAATGTGATCCGGTCCCCACAGCCCCTGCAGGTAAAACTCAAGTCAAAATCGATGGTCTCAGCGAACGCATTTTCTGACAGCCCTTCCTCCAGGATTTCTTTCCGTTCATCGTTGGAATTGGCCTTGCCCAATTCCTCGACGAACGCTTCCTGAACATCCTCGATCACTTCGTTCTTCCAGTTCACACCTAGAAGAAATTGGCGGTCGATCGTCCGAATCCCCACTTCCTCTTTATTCTGCTGAGGTATGAATTCACCTATACTGCTGCATGTCTCACAAATAATTTGGATTTTCATAGCGCTCCTCCTTTTAATCAGTCACCATCTGCTATTTTAAGCTTTTTTAAAAGCCAGTTATCTTTCTGTCCTATGCCTTATCATGAGTTTATCTGCTGATGATGAAAAACAGATGAAAAAACCGGTCTACCATTATTATTTCAGTCTATGTTTCAAGAAAAGGTTCTTTTTTTACCTGGTTTAGTTTCTTAAGAAGATGACACTAGCTTCAGAACAGGAGAATGGCATGGGCAGAGCTATTTAGATCATTGGCCAGCTATACACAAAAAGAAAAGGAGCTTTATACGAAGCTCCTTTTCTCCCGCTAAATGTTCATATGTTAACCAAACGTCGTTGTCATCTACAAAATTTAGCTGCTTCTATTTTTAATGATAAGCAGGCATTTAGGGTTTCTTTAACTGCTAAATCAATGTAATCTAAAATTTGTTTCAAGGAATATACTTCTAATTTTCTCTCTAAATCATCTTCTGTGTAAACAAAGTCTCCTAGGGTCTCTTCTTTGAATTCCCTCAAATTTTCCGGGCTGATTTCACGTATATTGTTTTTCACAGGATCTATTTCTAACAGTGCATTTTTCAACTCCTTGCAGTCAAACCATTCAATCAATTTTCCGTTTAATTTTCTGAAATCGTTATGCCACCTATCAAGCAGCCCCGCATCCGCATCTACACGGTTCTTAAAATCGTTTTTAAAATAAATCTCTTTCATCCAGACATCATCGGAAATCAAGTGTGTTAAATAGCCAAGTGCATAGTCACTTTGAATTTCAGAACGGTATTTTTCGGCGAACCACTTAGAATTCACGAATCTGGTTCCATCCTCCAAGCTTCCCTCATAAAAATGGGATTCCGTTTTTCTTTCTCTTGTGTAAGCTGCATCCGGTGCAATTCCACCTAAAAGAAAAATTTGCTTATTTTCAATCGGCAAATTTTTGGATACTTGATCGGCAATGATTAAATGCATGATTCTTGATCCCACTATGATCCCCCTTAATTGTAGAAGCTGTTATGACAATCGTTCATTGAGGCAATTAAATTCACTATTACTGAACAAGGGCAATGATTTTGGAAATGACAGATTCACTTTCCTTAGCATCTTTAATGACAAACAGATGATCCGCTTCGCTTTTGGACGGAACAACCAACTTGTCTTGTTGAGCTTCGTTTTGCTGTTGAACAAGCACTTCCTCAAAAGAAGAAACCGTTCTCAGTATGGCTGTACTTCTTAGGCTTTTCCGGATTCTTTCTTCAAGAAGTTGATCCGGAATATCAAAGTCCACAAGAATACGAACAAATCCCTTTACTTGAAAATTGTCCAGGAGATTCTTCCGGCTTTTGTGATTCCGGTTTGAATTGCATAAGATGACATGACAATCCGTTTCATTCACTGCATGATCGACAATGGTTTGAGTAAGTGCATGCTTTATTGTATTCGGCCCCTCCTGAGGCACCAATGCCGGATAATAAGTGGCGAGGATTTCAGCATGATTATCCTGGTCGACTACGACAGAATTGGGCATCCTCTGTTCTAGCGCTTTAGCGAAAGTAGTTTTTCCACTATGCGTTTTCCCGACCGTCATAACGACTAACCTTTTCATATATGCAACTCCATATCTTATTTACAATAAAACTTCATTGGTTTAATTAGGGAGACTTTTGGTGGACTTCAAGATCTTCAAATCTGCTTTTAAATAATTGCTTATACAGAGAAATTTTCCTGATGAAAATACTCTTTAGCTGAAGCCATCCTATTCGAAGGAAAATCAGTGGGATTTTTTTCTTTCTTTATTTATAAAATAAACTAATCCCCATAACAATATAAAACCTAAAATCATTAAAGCAGTGGTGATTATATCTGTAAATGAAGCAAACAAATCTGTTTTAGATGAAATAAAAAGACCTAGTCCTGTGGTCAATAACAATACTAATAAAATTTTATACATAGCTTTATCAAGCCTTCCCATTAGATTTGGACATTAGAATACAACAGCATAGACTTTTGTAAGCCGTCTTTTACTTATTTGTTGCCAAGTTGTTCTGCCAAACCGATTAATAACCCTTCTTTTTCGCGGATATAGCAAAGCCGATAAGAATCCTCGTACTGTACCACTTCGCCAACTAGCTGAGCACCATGCTTGGTTAGTCTGGATACCAGTTCTTCAATGTCTTCAACGGTGAACATGACGCGTAAATAACCGAGGGCATTTACAGGAGCAGCCCGATGATCTGCTATCGTGGGCGGGGTAAGAAATCGCGATAGTTCAAGCCGACTGTGGCCATCCGGGGTAACCATCATAGCAATCTCTACACGCTGGGAGCCCAATCCGGTTACACGGCCCGCCCAGTCCCCTTCGACAATGGTTCGCCCTTCAAGGTTTAGGCCAATCTCCTCAAAAAATGCGATTGTGTCATCAAGGGATTCTACAACGATTCCGACATTATCCATTCTTAGTAATTTGTTGTTCCCCATAATTTTTCCTCCTTTTATACAAAAATTTATAATCTATTCATCGTAATTATTCTTTCAAAAAGTTACAGAAGAGAGACTGTTCAGAAAATACGGAATTGCAAGGGTAAACCGATTTCCTCACGATCCGTCTATACAAACCAATCGTAAATGTCTGCTCTTGCAGACGAAAAGGGAGAGAAGATGTGCTTCTTCCGCCTCTTCTCTCCCTTCCTCTTCAATCAGCTTCTGAAAGGAATCAGGCATCAACTAATTCATTTTCATTTTGGAGACATTAAATGAACAGTGCCGCTCCATTGATTCCATCTTTTTAGTTAGCCGTTTTAAGTTGTTCGTATAATAGATTCAGCTGCCTTTCAAATTCAATTTCAAGCAGTCTTTTCTCTTCCCCTTCTGGCGCTTCAACATGGGGACTTGTAAGAGCAAAAGCCTTTTTTTGAAGCAGATCAAATGCTGCAGTCATGCTAAGATTTGTGATTTCATCTTCATAATAGTTTACATACGAAACAACTGAAGCAAGATTAGCATGGTTATTTTTGTTCTCTTTCCAGCCCTCATAAGTTCCAACTACGAAACGCTCAACACTTTCATGTTCTGCCTTTTCAATTTGATACCACCTGCTTTTAGGATTTGCATAATCGTTCCAATGATATTGTTCACGCATTTCTTCCGTCACAACATTTTCCCCCTCATTCTCAGGTGCCCGTACAACTTTCTTTGGTTCGTCTTCACTAATGTTAATAGATATGATTAGGAGTGCTATGGCTCCGAGCATAACAAATGGAATGGCCAATATGATTTTCCCCATTCATGTTCCTCCTCGTTTAAATATCTTCAGCCGAGCGACATTTCAATAAGCTGTTATATTCCCAGTTCATTTTCATCGTAATAGACCAGGTCATCAATCTCAGTTCCTGTGACATTCTTGAATGCGCTGTTAAAATCGTTGGTCGCTTGGGTTTCGTTTAAAATGTCCATAATAACCGTGGCCCCATAAGTATGAATCAGAAACCGTAATGCTAAATATGATTGTAAATAGATATTGTAATTTGGATTTAAATCGTATGTCCGCCATTGGTCCGGTGTTATTAATTCTTTTAAGGGCAAGCGTTCCTGCTCCATAAAAGTGGTGCTCATTTCTTCATTACCTATGTATTCAGCAAATCCTTCTGTGAACCAATACGGTATATCTTCCAGTGAAAGCCCCAACTCCACCAATTTGTGGGCAATTACATAATGCGTATACTCATGCATGACGATTTGGTTGTATGCCCAAATCATAGGACCAGGTCCATTAGCCAATGCCTCTCTGTCTTCAGGAACTATCATGGCCAAGTTCATGTCATGCGAATAAAGTCCATTTCCGATACTCATATCCACCCGCTCTACGTCTTCTCTGCTTTTTAAAAGCACAAGATCGACAGGTTTATGATAAGAGCCGATGAACTTGCTGTTTAATTCGATTCCACGATCTAAAGCATTCTGTGTCAAAGTTACGAGATCTTGATCCTGATCTGAATAATACATAGTGATATGCTTATGCTCTGCTCTTCGGTCATAACCTTTTAGAAGCTCTTTCTTAGTATCAGCTGCCACTTTTTCTACTGCCAACGAGAAAATCAACTGGGAAGCAGGTTCTTTGTATTTTTGAACAGCGAAACCAAGAATAGCTAAAAAGAAAAAGAACACAATAAAAATGAATAAGCCTTTTTTCCGCACAATGCACCTCCGGTAATAAAAGAAAAAGGTCCACTCAGTTCCCGGCCCACTTCTCGAAAATTTATTTTTCTAACATTAATTAATAAATTAATTATAGAGCTTGAGCAAGCTGATTACTAGATAATTCTGGAAATTTATTATTTGCAAAAACGCACATTTACAGACATAAAGAAAGAGGAGATGTGCTTTAAGCAGCATCTCCTCTTCCATCGTGTTCAAGCAGCTTCTGATTAACCCTCATATGCCCAATAAGTCCAGTAACCCGATAGCAAACCAACCGATAAATTTAACAAAAAAATCAAACGCCCTAAGGAATATGGGCGTTTGATTATATATAATCACAGTTTATTTACGGTTTTAAAATAACTTTTGTGCAGTCATCCGTGTGGTCATTGAAAATTTTGTATGCATCACTTGCTTTTTCAAGCGGCATGATGTGCGATATGATTTCACGCGGATCAAATTCGCCGTTTTCGATTTTTTCGTACAGCATCGGCATCAAATGGATAACCGGTGCTTGTCCCATCTTCATGGTAACGTTGCGCTCAAACATATTGCCGAGTGGGAACATATTGTAAGTAAGACCGTATATACCTGTCAATTGAATCACACCGAATTTGCTGACTGCATCTTTGGCAATATCGATGGCACTAAGCGTTCCGCCTTGCAGCTTCAATTTTTGCTGGACTGCTTCAGCCGCGGATTTCTTGCCGTCCATTCCTACACAGTCAATAACGATGCGCGCGCCGCCGCTTGTAATTTCGTGGATGAAGGCACCCATATTATCATACTGGGTAAAATCAAATACCTCTACATTATTCATCTTTTTCGCCAGATTCATGCGATATGGAATTTCATCAACTGCAATCACGCGTTTGGCACCTTTCATCCAGGCAAATTTCTGTGTCATCAGACCAATCGGTCCACAACCGAGGACCACTACCGTATCGCCTTGCTGGACTCCTGCATTCTCCACACTCCACCAAGCGGTCGGCAGAACATCCGATAGGAACAGCAAAGATTCGTCTTCGAGTTCTGAGGATTCCGGAATGACGAATGGCATGAAATTACCATAAGGGACACGCATATACTCTGCCTGACCGCCCGAGTAGCTGCCATACCGTTCAGTAAACCCGAAGTAGCCACCCGTATCAAAATGAGGGTTGCCATTCGAATTATCGCACTGGCTCTCCATATCGTGGTTGCAGTAGAAGCAATGTCCGCAGCTCACATTGAACGGCAGCACAATCCGGTCACCTTTTTTTACCTTGGTGACTTCTGGTCCTACCTCTTCTACGATTCCCATCGGCTCATGGCCGATTACATAATCTTTACTTGCAGGCAAAGCTCCTTGATAGATATGTAAATCGGATCCACAAATCGCTGTCGAAGTAATTTTTACGATGATATCATCCTTTTTTTGAATTTCAGGAGCTTTCACGTTTTTCACTTTCATGTCCTTCACGCCTTGAAAAGTTACGGCTTTCATTTTTATCCCTCCATTTTATTTCACAATAATATTCCCCTTCCCTTTTTTCAGCCAATCAAAACGTAGCGAACAAAAGAGAGCGATTAACTCCCATCCTCTCTCTACCGTTCGCATTTTTGTCTGGTGTACATTCCGAATCTTTGATTTAGCCGATGGAATAATTTCAAACTGGTCACTCCTGCTTGTCTCTTTTCGCCGGCTGCAAAAGCCAAATCACAGCTGTCGCAAACCACGCAAATAGAAGCCGCATTAGCCCGTTTGAGAAATCGAGAAAGAAAGTGACGCCGAAAAACAGCAGGAAAATCAGAATATAGCGGTTTAACATATTCCAAAACTCCTTTCGACTTGCTATTGGGTGGCTTAGTACTAGAAAAATATATATAACGGATTATTTGAGGGATTTCTTGAAAAGAAAAAGAGCGGCACCAAAGAAAAGCAAAGACAGTGAAATTAATGATTTCTATATATCTTTTTCTGGTAACTTTATTCCACTTCTTTTAAGTAAAGTCCAAGGAATCAGCTTTCAAGGGGTTTGAGGATCATGGAGATCGGTTTGGCAAAGAAATGGCCGTTGTAAAACAGCTGACTGATCAATGAAATGATAAGTATTTTAGTGAAAAGGACCTTTTTCAGGGTTCTTTTTCTTTTATTGAAATCAGTAGTTCTTTTGATTTGAATGTTACTTAACCTTCAATAAGATAATTCAATAAGAATTGCGACTTCTCTTTCTTTCTGCATTTTTTCTAAGATTATAAAGACTATTGATTGCGATTAGAATAATAGTAAACATACCTATGCCATGAAATATTGATTTTGCCGTATGACTAATCCAATCAGTATTACTAATAGCAGCTGATCCTAAGACGAAAAACAAGATAACTGCGAACAAGATTCTATCTTTCAAATAAATTATCCTTCCTTTTGCCCTCAATAAGTCGATACATGTGACTTAACTGCCCATTAGCTACATACCAGCTTTGGCCTGTTTGCCAATACTTTCATTCTTTTTTTGTAGAGGCTTTTTTCATTTTAATCTTTTGAAAAGAATTGAAACGATATGTTAAATATACTTAGAACTTAAAATAATAGCTAGATAATTTTGGAAATGAAGCTGTGCGAAACGGTACACTTATAGAAGTAAAAGAAAAGAAGAAGCTTGTCCTTTACTTCATTCCTATAAAAAGAACGCATCGAGTCCAAGACTCGATGCGTTTTAAATAAAGAAGCGATATCGGACTCATTTGATATCTAGTAGTATAAAGAGTATTTTATTCCTATTTAGTCGTCACTTTCGGCTAAATCAAGCACGATTTTCATATCATCGTCTCCGACAGCTTGAGCAAATCTTTCCGCATCTTCGATATATCCGAGACGAGTGTAACTATGTGAAGTAGAAAATTTTTCATAAAACAATACTAGACAATTGTCCCCGTAAAGCATGATCTCTCCCGCATTAACAACACCGGGGCTTTCAGAATCTGTCGGGAGTCTATCTGAAAGATAATAGAACTTTTCATTTCCATGGAGATCCTCCATGTCCATGCTTAAAGGAAGCATTTCAACCAGTGCTTGTGTTGTCTGGTTATCATAAAGCCTTGCTAAGAATACGTCATCTCCAACAGTTATGTTTAATTCAATCGTTAGTAGGGCTGACATATCAACTTCATCCCTTTCTTGGTTAATTTCACTGCTCGAATCTTCTGCCACATTCGCCCCTTCATTTTCAGTATTATTTTCACTCCTTTGCATTTCCTCTGCATTCATCTCTTCACTTTCATTTGTTTCACTAGCAGAACAGGCTGTGAGGCCACTACTAAGTGCAAAGATACACAGTATTAAAGAGATTTTTTTCATTTTCGGAACTCCTTTCTTCAAAGGATTATTGATATTTTTTAGTTCAATACAAATCACCTTGGATATGCAAAATATACGAAAACAACAGGAATACTTCAAATCGTCATCAATTTTTCAATTTTTTTTTGCTATTACACCACCAACAATAACAAAAGGCTATACACATTCACGGTGACAATAATTCCTAAAATGAGTTATCACTTGGAATCAGGCCTTCAAGATTTATTCTTTAATATCCGGACGTCTGTTCTTTCACTCCCCTGAACGGATGTCCGGCAATAATTTCAGGTAATCTAGCTGAACTATCCATGTCATTAGAGACATACAAATCGGCAACCAATTCAATCACGAGCCTGTTTTCGAAAGTTATTTTTTCGAGAGTCACCTCATCGCTCTGAAGGAAAGTCTTGTTCCATTTCGAAGCGTATACTCTATCCTTTTGAATCGATCTTTTTTCATTTTGGCTGCTTCCATTATTGACTGGATTGCCTTCTCCGCCTGTGGCAAAGACAAAAGAGCTAACTATAATCAACAGCAGAGCAATTGTTGCAAAGGCTGCTATTAATTTTTTACTTATGTTGAACCTCCTGTTATTTTTTATTTTCAATAACATCATAAAACGTCCGAAACCAAATAACCAATACCTATACCAAATATTTTGATATACGTAATAGGCATATAAAGTCGCATTCAGGAAATCGATTATTACGTAGCTTTATCGCTTCCTCACTTCGACAATGTATTTCTAGTGTTAAATTTATTGGAGCTGCGCAGGACATGGAAAAAAGTGTTGATAATAATTTTTTCACTTTCCCTCACTCCTAATTTTCATGTTTGTTCTTTCGAAAAATTGATCATAAAAAATGTGCAGAAAAACGAAATGGACGCACGTTTTTCTGCCAGGTATTTCAAGATCTTTTAAACGTGATTGTGAATGTGTTTCCTGCATCGCTATGGCTGTCTACACTGATATTTCCATGATTTCAAGCGCAAGTGGACAGCCCGAGATTGCTTTCGGGACATGTATGCGAAAGATCCTCCTTGTTGAACCGTCCGAAAATATGAGGAAGGACTTCCATTGAAATCTCCGATCCGGCGACTTAAATGGATAATTACCTCTGATAACCCCTGAAAGTAAACTTACATGATAAAGCAAGCTGATTTGAGGCGCTGATAAAAGTTTTTCTCGCTATCAAAAAAGGGGAATCCCCCTTTTTCTTTAGATAAAGCTGATTCCCAAACCGGTATGATGGCAATATATTAAAATTGCAGAAACTGTTCATATCCTTCTGTAAAAAAATTGAATCTGTCTTCTTCGGCGTTTTCAGGAAGCAAAAAAGTCAAAAAATAGTCTTCATCATACGTATATGTAATTTTGAAAAGCCATTTTCCCTCAACTTTTTCATTATTCTTGAAGACAGTCATTCGATGCTTTGATATTATTTTGAGATTTTCTACATAATCAGGTTGTAATTCATCTTTAGCTTGGATTTGATTGACAGCCTGGTCATCATCAACCGTTATTCTCAAACCCGCTTCTATCATCACATATTGATTCTCGTACTCCCTGCCTTTGTCTAAATTCTGTTCTACGATGTAAATGCTGTGTTCATTGTAAAAACCATAGTTTCTTGGAGTATGGAGATACGATCCCTCCACCTCACCGAATTCCGTAAGGTCTCTTGCGCTTACCATTTCTTCGACATTGTTTTTACTCGGCGTAGGTCTATAATAGAACATGGACAGGAATATGAGATAACCAAGGGTGATTAAAGCAATTAATGAAGAAAAGAAAATTAACAATCTCTTTTTCATATCATCTCTCCTTCAAAATCCTCTAATTTAGTAGCGCTTCTTCCACACAGTTCACCATAAAAATCCATTTACCAAATACCAAAATTCCTAGCAATGGTGCTTTTTATTTCCAATTCTTTATATATTTAATAACCATTCGAAAAAGTAACCATATACAGACAAAAAGGAAAAGCATATTGATCAGTTCTGCTTTTCCTCTCCGTATTTTGCTATTAGAATAACTACTACTCCTGGTTATTTCCGATATGTATATTCGTTTTAAAAAGGAGTGCTCCATCTCTTAGCAGCAGTATGCTTCGCGTAATATTTCGCCTGGGATTTGATCGATTGCCATTCCGGTTAAGCCATCAGCCGAAAAATGCACATCAACAGGAGCCGGGAAATACAACCCAAGCTCCTGGCAGGATAACGTCCGTTGGTTAATCACCCATTCCGTTCAGTCATTCAAAACATTCCACCTTGATTGTTATCCCGTCCAGCTCCTCTTCGAGCCTCTGCTTCAGCTAAATTCTGGTTCAACGTCTTTTCCTGGTTGCTTAAGTTATATTTCCGCCGAGTTAAAACATCCACCAGACAACTGCCTAAAAATAAAGCGGCCAAGGAGCCCCAAAACACCCACATCATCCAATGCATCCATTTCCCTCCTTTTTCATTTTGGCCATCGCTTTCATCGCCTATCTATCTTAATATACGGTTTATAGTCGAAAGAAGTTTCAATAATTTTACTTTTTAGAATAAAAACTTATCTGTTGATTTGTGCCGATTAGAAGTTCAAATGATATGGGAGTTGCTGAAACAGCGATTCCGCTAACCCGTATCGTTACTTTAAGAGTAAACTTATCATTTACATAAAACGAAGTCACTTCTTATTAGGAAGCTATTCTTTCACTTGCTGATTAAACTGTTCGAAAAGTGTACGCTTAAAAGTGCAATGATCGAAATCGGCTTATCTTTACATGGCCTCTCTCTTTTTCATTTTTTACAGCATTCTTTTGTTCTTAAACGAAAGAAAGGAAAATTTAAAATATTTTTCAAAAAACACGACTTTTGTTTTTTTGATTACGTCTAACAGGTAGCAACAACAAATTAGGGGGCGGGGTTACTTGACCAGTGAAAGAAAAAGCGAAATCACTGAGTGGTATCAGCAGCACAGTGATTCGATATTCAGGTATATTTTGCTGATGGTCCGTGATCATCAGCAGGCTGAGGATTTAACCCAAGAGACATTTATCAAAGCATTCAAGTTGCTCTAATGAAATACTCCGCTCTCCACCAATGTTCCCGCTGGATACATGCTCTGACATGCAGCGCATAAATAGCGCCTACCCTAACCAAATGAGAAGCAACTGGGGGGATCTCCTCTGCCCGATTTCCACACCGCAACTTAAAAGCTGGTCCCCTAGCACCAAATTCCGTAAAAGAACAGAATGCAAAATCAATCTGCAATTTGTTCCGAAGAAGAAACACCCTGTAAGTTGCCGTACCTGAAATTACATCAAGGTGATACACTACTTCATGTTTCCTGTACATCATCTCCGCCCAATCCGCTAAAGTCTAATGCAGCAGTATTTCGTCAATCCTAAAAAGGGATCAATATCCGACCATCGATCTTCTTTACCTGCTGAAACAGAACCAATAATCGCTGCACAGCTGATGCAAGGGTCTTTTCGTGCTGTTTCTATTAGTCCAGAACATAAGTTTTCATAGTACTGCCAAGAAAAGATCATATGATTTTCGCCCTTCCGTAAGAAAATGCAGAAGTTACTCTAACCCTCTCTTTATAGCTAAATTTGGTCCTTTGGTGAAGCAAAAATGATGATTTGTTCCTCTCCTAGAACTCAAGCTCAGTTTTTACATCGGTTCTACAGCATCAATTTCCATTCCCTCTATCCCTATTTCTTGCGGAGACCATAATTTACTTAAATCCCTTTGTTTTCTTTTATGCTACGGGAGAAAACAGAAAATTAAAAGACTTATAATTCCAAAAAAGATGATATACTGGGAATATGAGGGAATACAAAAATTAATTCAAAAACAATATTCTTCACTTCACGAAAAACAACATAAGGAATATCTGAATAAAGGGGTTATCTTTATTTACCGAGGGAGACAAACGATTATGACACACTTTCCAGAAAAAATCGGAGCAGATATTTTAGCTTCCACCGCTCTTTTGGATCTGATACAAGATTTAGTTTTTTTAATGGCAGAAGATCAAGGGACGTTCCGTTATATTTACGCCAATCCTGCAGCATTTGCAACTCTGCACCTAGAAGAGACAGTGATTGGAAGCCGAATCGAAGACGTGATGTCTCCCGAGCAAGCTCAGTCAATCATCCGGAATTACCAAAAAGCACATACTACGCAGAAACCGGTTGAATTTATCCAAAAGATTGAATTAGAGGACAAGGAACTGGCTGGAGAAACCATACTCAACCCGATAAAGAATGATAGAGGCCAATGCGTATACATCTTAGCAATCGTTAGAGACGTCACGGAGAGAGAGCGCAAAAAACAGGATTTGCAAAAAGCACAAAAAGAAATGGAGATCGAACGAAGAAGGTTGAACTCCTTGGTCGCAAACAACGGGAATGCGGTGTTTGAATTTGATCGCCAAAAAAACTTTATCAGCATCAATCCCATGGTCACAACAGTTACCGGGTTCAGCGAACAGGAGCTGCTCGGCCGATCGGTTCTTTCGTTAGTGGTTGACAGCTATGTGGAAAAGACGTTGGCATACTTCGAAAAGGCGTTGGAAGGAAACCCGATTGAATTTGAGACTGCCATCTATACCAAAAAGAATGAAATCGCCCTTTTTCACGTTAATACGATCCCCATTGTCTTAGAAGAGAAGCTTATCGGCATCTACGCCATTGCACAGGAAATCACCGAACAGAAAAAAACGGTGCGCCTTTTGCGAGAAAGTCAACAGCGATACAAGTCCTTGTTCGATAACCACCCACACGGGATTTTCACTTTTGATCAAAACGGCCATTTGGAAAACATCAATGCCGGAGCTGAAACCATGACCGGCTATTCCATTGAAGAATTGCTGGCAAAATCATTCATGTCGATGGTTGTTCCCGAAGATATTGACAAAATACGGCATTACTTTTACAAAACTATCCAGGAAAAACAGCCGGAGCGTTACGAAATGTCCGTCCGACACAAAAACGGCCAGTACATCGACCTTCAGGCAATGAACATCCCGATCCTTGTAGATGATCAATTGGTTGGCATTCATGGAATTGCGACCGATATCACCGAGATCAATCGAGCACAAAAGGCATTGATCGAAACGAAAGAAGAACTTGAAGTGTTTTGGCAAAATTCAACGGATCCTATCTTTTTAATTGATACTAAGGGAGACATTCTGAAAGTGAATCGCGCTTTTGAAGCAACGTTCGGCTACTCGGAAGCGGAAATGATCGCCGGAGAAGGCACCATCATTCCAGCGAATCTGAGAGCTGTTCAATTCAGTGTTATCGACAGCATCTTAAATGGGGAAACGGTGAATTCCCATGACACCATCCGCATTACTAAGGAAGGAAAACCGCTGAACATTATTTCCTCATACTCGCCGGTGCGGAATGCGGACAAAGCAATAGCCGGTGCCACAATTATTTATAAGAATGTGACAGAACTTAAAAAAGCTGAAAAGGAACTGCAGAAAAGCCAGGAGAAATACAAGCTGATTACAGAAAGCACTTTTGATATCATTACGCTGATCAACCTTTCTGGACAGATCGAATATGTCTCGCCTGCCAGTGAAAAAATTTTGGGACATCCTGACCAAGTATATATCGGAAGCCCCTTCACCACTAATGTCCATCCGGAAGATGCATTTGAGTTGATGGAAAGTGTAACTTCCCTCATTCATGGAGGACAACCGACCACTATCGAAATTCGTTTTTTGCATCGGAATGGACATTACATTTGGATGGAAGTTTCCCCTACTCCCGTCGTAGTGGACGGAGAAGTAAAGCAGTTGTTTACGATTGCACGGGATATTACGGAGCGCAGAAGACTGCAGGATAAAATCGCGAAAATGGCTTTTTATGACCATTTATCCGGCATCCCCAATCGACGGACTTTTGATGATAAGCTGCAAAAAGCCATTTCTCAAGCAAATCGCTCCGGCAAAAAAGTGGGGGTTTTGATGCTCGATGGACGTAAATTTAAGCAGATCAACGACCAGTTTGGCCACGATGCTGGAGACGCTGTCATCAAAGAAATGGCCAATCGGCTTCAGGCCTGTATCCGTCCGGTTGATACGGCAGCACGGTTAGGCGGGGATGAAATGGGGGTTGTCTTGCCTGAAATTGATTCAGTCGAAGTGGCTGAGATCACAGCCAAACGAATTCTAAAGT
Organism: Planococcus sp. VCh962; assembly: GCF_057748275.1. Classification (NCBI taxonomy): domain Bacteria; kingdom Bacillati; phylum Bacillota; class Bacilli; order Caryophanales; family Caryophanaceae; genus Planococcus; species Planococcus sp. VCh962. Next base: position 587,113 of record NZ_JBYLHS010000001.1, on the reverse strand, counting down.
CGTATGAAACACCTGTTATCTTCAACGGCTATAAAATTAATATGGGGGCAGGGATTGGCGTTTCCCTTTATCCCGATGACAACATCAATGTAAAAAAATTAATCAAGTACGCCGATATGGCGCTGTACGAAGCGAAAAAATTAGATAAGGACGAGTACAAAGTTTATAGTAAAATGCAAAACGATTGATTTTTTGAATTCCTCTGGCTAGTTGGCAATGAATTTGCTGAGAAAATAGGAACCTGAGAAAAAGTCTTGTGCTTTCTCTCAGGCTTTCTTTATGATAGTTCAAAGTAGTTTTCATTAGTAGAAGCGAACCTCGAAACGTTTCTTGATTCATTTTGTAGACAAACCGATAGAGAATTCTTCCGGCTTCGATTCTTCCCCAATAAATAAGATGGCCACAAAACGTTGATCAAAGCTTGTCCCCCAATCTATTTGGGAAAAGGTTGATTTCCAATTTCACTTTCATTGGAAAAATCCTTCATTGGCTCTCTCGGCTGTCCCGATGATGAAATCGCAGCCACTCGCCGATAAACTGATCCTTCTCTCGTTCACCTCTCTTCACCCCGGCAGCCCTTCCGACTCTTTTCCTTCAACAACACCTTAGATCTTTTAAGTCTGGTCTTCTCATCGTATTTTAATCTTCTACTCATATTCTTCTCATTTTCAAATGTTATTATTTTCATGAATAAAAATAAAGGAGGAAAAAATTTGAAGAAATATTTTTTAATCGGTTCAACAATAGCTCTTGCTGTTTCAGGCGCCGCAGTCGCAGGAGCTTCAAATGACAAAGTCATTGGTGAGCATAAAGAAGTATCCGCAGACCAAGCGCTTCAGGCAGCATTCGGGCAAGTCGAGGGATTTGTAAAAGAAGTGGAACTTTCCTTCGAAGGAAAAGAAAATCATTATGAAATTGAAATTGAAAGCAGTGTAGATGAGTATGAGTTTCACGTCGATGCTGCATCCGGAGACATTGTGTGGCAAGATCCGAAGAATGCATCAAAAGAAGTTAATACGGAGGACGCTAGTGAATCCCCTTCTTTTAAAGGCGATTCCCACTTAACTGAAATTGATGATGTGGCATCCTTTGAAGAATATAAAACAATTTCCGAACAGGTAAATACAGAGAACCTGACTTTCTACTTGGGTACTGACAATCGAGGAAATCGCGTCATGTTCTTGTTAGATGAAAACGGAGAAAAACGGTTTAAAACCATTTTTGTAAAATACAATGGCTACCTAAAAATCATTGATGTAGACGGCGGCGGAGAAGTTTACTACGGAAAGCTTAAATAAATAGCGCTGTTTTCCATAATCTCTTAATGTCAGCTAAGCTTTCAAAGAACCTAACTATCAAAACTGAAGCTAAAGCTCTTAGACCTTGAATGGCTTTTCGGGCGTTGTCGTTTAAAATCATGTGATAAAAGTAGATAAATGCAGAAAAAGGGGAAGAAATGCGAAATGAAAAGCATTTCTTCCCCTTTTTCATATGAATTTCACTTTCTCCTTATATAGTGAAGTTAAGTTAAAAGCCAAAACTTTTTCGGCTCCAACTGGCTTGAACATCCTGTTCTAAATGGAGGGAACTGGAAAAGGATTTACCTGAAGTTATCGCTGACCATAATCTCATTCACCGAATGAACATCGGGGAGGTTTCCTAGAAAAAAGCATCTGCTTTTCTTTTAGAGCAAGAATGGCAAACTTGACTGCCAGTAGTTAAAAGAAAAAGTGTATAAATAGAACGGAGGAAGAATGATGAAAATTGAAATCTTGCAGCCAACCATTGAACAGAAAAATGTTTTGCGGGACTTGCTGGAGTTGTACCAGTACGATTTCTCTGAATTCGAATCTGAAGATGTAAACAAAGACAGGGGTTACGGATACAGGTACTTGGACCGCTATTGGACCGCTCCCGGGCACTTCCATTTCTGATCAAAGCGGACGGGAAACTGGCAGGATTCGCTTTGGTACGAGAAATTGCTGTGATGGATTCGCTGCGTTCCTCCTATTACAAAATCAGCGAATTTTTCATCTTGAAGAAATCTCGCAAAGAAGGCATAGGCAAACACGCTGCATGTCATTTATTCGACCTCTTTCCTGGAGAATGGGAAGTGGCGGAACTGGAGACCAACCTGCCCGCCCAACGATTTTGGCAAAAAATGATTGAAGAAGCGGTAAATGTTATTTACAACGCTCTCTATCCTTCAAGGAGGTTTTTATTGTGAATAAAAGAAAGTGGATTAAATGGTTTGTACTTGCGGTTCCATTCTTATTGCTTTTGGCTTTTGCATGTTCCTATCTCCCCCATAAAGTTGTAAGCATCGAACCAACAAAGGTTTCTAAAATAGCAATTTCGGATGAGAACTCGATAAAATTAATAGAGATAACCGAAGAAAGCGAGATCAATCATCTTCTCAACAACTTGAATCAAACCACTTTTCAAAAAGGGACACCCTCAATCGGGGATATCGCATTTAGTTATCGAACCGTCTTTTTCGACGATAAAGGAGAAGCAATCCAAGACCTTACCATCAATTCAAGGGATACAATTAAGTATAAGGGGTTTTTCTATAAATCAAAAGATGAGGTGATCGCTTATGAATACATCGAGGAGTTAGTGAGAAAATAAATGAATCAAACGAACATAGGACGATAATTAGGCAAACTTTTTAAGTTTTTTAATTTTAAAAGCTTACTCCCTCCTCGGTGTCTCTTCCCTGAGTATTTCTGTTTTTACTTTTAATATAGCAAGAACTAAAACTGCTGCTGTAACATAATTGAATGTCCAAATGATTAACTATCATTTTCAATACTGCTCCAAAATTATAGTTGCTAGTCGGTAAGCAGTTTGTCCAGCAATCATTAAACTGAGCTACAAAGTTTATCTCTAAAGTTATAAAAGCCCACCACTTCAGCATGGCAAATGTCTGTTTTACATATAGCATTAAAATTATATATTGACGAAAATGAAAATCACAAAATTTCATCCACGTAATTCACAAGTGATATGCTCATTAACTAAACTAGCTGACACTATTAAGAATAAAAAGGAGAAAACATATGACATGCCTTCTCCTTCACTGCCTATGTGAGTATCAATATGATGAATAAGAAAAAACGAGTGGGTAAATAAGCCAGTTGGTTAATTTATGAAGGCTCTAAGTTTATCCGGATTTCTAATAATGTATATATTGCCGATCAATTCCTCTTCGATATGAACCAAAGCCACAGCTTCGATTCCCTGAGCTGAACGGATTACAATTCCATGCTGGCCATTCACTTCAAGAATTTCAAAATCAAGTATTTCCCCATCTTGATGAGCTTTACGCATCAAGCCAAATAGGAATCGGGTAACTGACTGGCGTGATTCAATAGGGTGGACAGCAGCAATTGCTTTTCCTCCTCCATCAGACACCAGGATAACGTCTTTGGACAGCATGGAGACTACCCCGTCAACATCGTCCTGTTCGAGAGCTTGCATGAACCCCCAAATCCACTCTTTGCTGGCTGCCGGGAAGCGGTGTGACTCTGGTGAATCCATCGGCAGTTTTCCTTTAGCGCGCTTAAAAATTTGTCGGCAATTCACTTCACTTTTTCCTACAATATCGGATATCGCTCCATACTCAAAACCAAATGCTTCACGCAGCACAAACACGGCTCTTTCCGAAGGGGACAACTTTTCGAGCAAAACGAGCAGGGCATATGATACCATTTCACCTTGGATGACCGGCTCAAGCAATTCGTCAGTAGAAGTGATAATAGGCTCAGGAAGCCATTCTCCATAATATTGTTCACGTTGCTTGCGTGCTGATTTCAAAAAATCCAAACAGCTATTTGTCACCATTTTGCACAAATAAGCTTTGGGTTCCGTCAATTTCTCCGGTTTAACTTCAAATAATTTTACGAATACATCTTGTACAGCGTCTTCAGCATCAGAAACGGAGCCGGTTATTTGATAGGCAAGCGTGAACAGAAGCCCTTTGTATTGCTCGAATAGTTCCTGCAAATTGAAATCCTCCTTCTTATTCTGCTTTTTTGATTAGTTTACTTGATTAAGCTTGCTGAATTCCATGTGAATTTTCTTAATTTCCATCCCAGCTTTCCTTTTACCACAATGTTGAGTCCTCCGAGGCCTATCCATGCCATTCCTTTATCCGGTCCTAAACTAAAACAGAAAAAATCCATGAAACCCTTATGCAAAGGAGCTTTTCGGCCTTGAATATCGGCTGCTACAATTTTCATCAATCGCGTTGCTTGGGCAGTTGCTTCCTTACATGTTTTACCGTCTTCTTGACCGTTAGATGGATCAATGATTCGGGCGCAATCGCCGATACTATAAACACCTGGTGCACCTTTTACCCGATAACTTGAATCCACTACCAGATAACCCTCTGGGGTGACGGGCAAACCAAAATTGCGCAATTGTGGATTAGGCAACAGCCCAAGTGTCCATATACACAGACCTACCGGCAGTTTTTCACCGTTAGTTAATAAGAGCATGCCCTCTTTTTCTTGAACGGCTCTTTTCTCATGAAGAATGGTTATGCCAGCATTGCTTAACCAATGCTCCAACTGGGCGCTCACCTTGGCTGGTCCAATTGAAAACAGCCTTTTTTGAGTATTAATCAAAATTATTTTCGCTAGTTTCGGATTTAATCCCATTTGCTTCGCATCTTCCTGAACCCGGTAGGCAAGTTCAGCCGACGTCTCGATACCACTGATGCCGGCTCCTGCAACAGCAATCGTCATCAGTCTTTGGCGCTCTTTCACATCTTTTTCCTGGCTGGCTTTTCGTAAATTTTCATGCCAGAATTTTCGAATCGTATTTGCATCTTCCAAATTCGCCAAAGTGATGCCGCCTTGCAATTGATCCGGTTGACGCACAATACTGCCCATAGCCACAACAAGGATGTCATAAATCAATGAAGTTTGATCGCCTTGGGCATTTTGATAGAAGAGCTTTTTAGTCTTAGATTCTACTTTTGTTACCTCGGCTTGGATGATTTCCACCCTTTCAGGAAACAAAGTGCTCAAAGGAACGGTAATATCCGTTTGACTGGCCGCTGGCTTAAAAAGCAAAACTTTTCGCAAATGGTAAAGATTTTTATCTAATAAATAGACTTTCAGCTTTTTCTTGTTTTTCAACTGTTTTGAGTACTTAAGCATTTCTTTTACTGCATTAATCCCTGCATATCCTCCTCCAACAACGACACAAGTTAATTCTGTCATAATTCTTTGCCTCCATTCTATTATTTATACATAGAACGATTTAGAAGCTTATTTTGTGACAAAATTAATTTCGCGAGCTCATTTGCTTTCAGAAAATGCTCACCCTTAACTTAATTTAGAATGAGCGTTTGAATTAATGGATAGAGGCACTTGTAACTGAAAGAGTCGGCTGATTAATAAAAAAATATTTTTTGTTATTCTCTCAAGAATTAAAATAATTAAAGAAATATCCCAGAATTATCAAAAGCTATGTAAATATAAAGGGAGAGAAGAGGCAGTTTAAAAGCATAGCTGCTGCAACCTCTACTCTCTTTTATATTCATGTTACTTCTGACAAGTGCTGATATGTAAACAGATTAACTCACCAAAAAAATAAAACGTAAATATTAATTAAGGAATCTCAATGGCCCTGCCTTTGATCTCCTGTATACAAAGAATTAATTAAATGCAGGTGCAGTGATCCCGGTCACTATTATTAATAATGATAAAGAAGCAATTATGATCGGCTTCATTGATGCTCCATCATCTTTCACTAAAGAAGCAATTGCATAAACCAATGAAAAAATAAAAACAAATGGCCAGATAAACCAAGTCCAATAATAGAATATCGCGATATCTTGCATTAAACCGATCAGCATACGATTCCCCCTTTCTCCCTTAACAGCCATAGCTATATTATTCCGACGATATGTAAACTGATTGAACTGCTTTACTGAAATTCTGCATAACTCCTGGAAATAGTAAACTTCATTTTAGCTATCAGAAGGCTAATGCAACCTATTAACCAATACAGCTTTTTCATTAATGAAAAAGCCTTCAAAATCAATCGTTTGTTCCTTCAATGCCCCTAAGTGACGATACTCAACAACAATAGCTTGGAAATCCTGGTTGAAGGTTTTATCTTTTAATACAACCTTAAATGCAATATTGTGGTGGCAGTTTTTAAACTCAAACCCCTGAACAGGAATAAGGCCTTTGCTTATTCCTTCTTCTATTACATATGCCTCTTCCACAACTCCTATCCTTTCATCTGTATCTATAAAAGGTGTTATCGAAACCTGTTTATTATTCGGTTGGTTAATCGTTCCATCCGTCTGGACAACATATACATTTTCAATAGTGGGGATGCCGTAGCCTTCAAAATAAAATTGATAACCAAAATAAATTGTTCCGTGTTCTTCCATCGCTGTTCTCAAAATGCCGCTAGAGGTTCCAAGTTCAAAATTGGAATGAGTTGATAGATAATAATAGACTCCTGAAAACATCATTACTAATGAAAGCAAAAGCACAAGTAGTCTTCTTGTTTTTCTCACTTTCTAGCCCTCCTTCACAATATGATGTTGTAAGGAAGCTAATTAAAAGCTTCTGATTTAAATCTCTTAAACTATTTCCCGAAGTATAATCCTTATTATTCCGACATCTAAACTGATACTTTTATAATTCTCAAAAATGAAAGGATTCATTCTTCTTTAACGTTAAGTGCTATATAAAAATCATCAACAATTGGATAAATATCTGGCTCTGTATAATAGTAATTGCCTTTTACTTCATTTAGAGAAAATGTAAGTATCATTTCTTCATTCTGATAAAGCGCAATAGCATATCTAAACCCTTCTCTATCTTCCTGATTTTCTTCCGGTATAAACTTGATCCCCTTTATTTCACTCAGGAAATTATCAATAACTTTTTTATCGTTAATAATCTTTTTAGCTCCTGTAGTACCATCAAGTATTTGGACTTTAGTTACATCATCAAGTTCTTTCTCATAAAATTCAGGAAGCGTTTTTGTTTCTAATCCGCATCCAGGTAAAAGAGAAAGAAATAATAACAAAGGTAGCAGCAGTTTTTGAGCTTTCATAATAACCTCCACATATTTTAAGACGTTATTAACTGGTCTTCTTCCCTATTTTTTCTATGTATTATTTTCAAGTGAGCTTAGTCTTCATAATTAGCAGTATATCCTATGCAATCTAAGTCAAATTTTCTTATCCGTTCGTAAAAGTACATGATTACGACCAAAGAGAAAATCTGCTGATTCTTGAACCGCTGCTCTTCATTAGAATCGGGTCCTTAGTTAGTAAAAAGCTTACTAAATCGGAATTTCGCGTAACCTAAAATCCGCTGAAAGGTGAAAATCTTTCCTAATTCTTCTTATCATGCTTTTAGAAATTTAATTAGAGAAATAAGCGTAAGCCAACAATGCAATATAAAATAAAAGGGGCAAAAAGCTAATCATTAATCCGATCTTCACCGTTTTTTTTATGAAGGAAAGAACCGCTCCAACCACCCAGACAGCAATTGGGATAAGCCAGTTAGGATACGGATAAGGATTCTCCGTAAAATTCTCTCCAATTCCACCTGAAGCAAAAAAGGTGGAAAGAGAAATTACAAGAAAACCGGTCACCAACAAGTGACAAATTCGATATAGTTGAAAGCCCATTTCTATTCCCTTCTTTCTATGTTTTGCTTTCTAAATGCCATTATTGAAGCATCCATTTGTCTTGTTATTCCATCATTCGGAAGATGCTTTTTTATTGCCGTTATTACATCTACTCCCACCTCTGTCAATCCTAAGCTTTCAGTCTTCTTTACAGCGAACATAACGAATCCCTGCTATCGCCACGAGTTCTCTTCTTTAACCACGCGTCTATTTCCTTAAATAGGTAATTCGCCAAATTCCCCTATATTCCTTTATATAAGTCACCCCGTTCTTTCCAAACCATTCATTAAAGTACACTCATACGAAAGAAAAAAGGAAGAGACTTTTTATTAAGTCTCTTCCCTACCGATAAACTTCATATGTAAACCAACTATCCCTCTAACTACACGTCATTAGGATGTTTCCCTTAACCCGTATTTGTAAATCATCTGGAATTCAAAGCTCTTACTCGGCATAAATCAAACGCCCCTCCCATTCAAATATAAAAGGTGTTAACCTATAAAATTTTATATTCATTGTTGAAAATGAAACATTGAAATGCAAGGGGAGAAACACGCTCATTACAGGAAGAAAATTGTCACCCATGAATTTGCTGATTACAGCTTCATTCAAACACGAAAGCAATGGAACTAAAAAAGCGATGATACTGATACAATGATTAAACCACTGTATCAATATCATCGCTTTGGAACAAAAGCTTTTTTAAAAATTATCCAAAAGTCAGGGCACATTCAAAAAAATCATCGTTCTTGTCATACATTATTCAGCCACCGAACGAAGCAAATTAATCAACGGTGCTTTGGTCTCAAAACCTATTCCTGGAACATCAGGCAACCCGACATACCCATTTTCAACCGGAATATCATCGGCAAATCCACCGAATGGTTCAAAAATTCCCGGGTAAGATTCATTTCCACCAAGACCTAGTCCTGCTGCAATATTCAGCGACAATTGATGCCCTCCGTGCGGAATGCAGCGGCGAGAAGACCATCCGTGTTCCTTTAACATCTCCAATATTCTCATATACTCCACAAGCCCATAACTTAATGCACAGTCAAATTGCAGATAATCCCGGTCCGGTCTCATGCCCCCGTAGCGAATGAGATTTCGCGCATCCTGCATGGAAAACAAATTTTCCCCAGTAGCCATCGGGTTTTTATAATGCTTGGAAAGTTCCGCCTGAAGCTCATAATCCAACGGATCTCCTACTTCTTCATACCAAAACAGATTATAGGGCTCTAACTTTTCTGCATACCGGATCGCTGTCTCCAAATCAAAACGTCCGTTTACGTCCACCGCCAGTGATTGCCCAGATGGTACCACGTCCAGTACGGCTTCAATTCTTCTAAGGTCTTCTTCTAAACCGTTCCCGATTTTCATCTTCACAACTGAATACCCCAGGTCCAGATAGCCTTTCATTTCTTCTTGAAGCATTTTATCGTCTTTTCCTGGCTGATAGTAGCCGCCTGCCGCGTATACAAATACTTTGTCATCCGGCTTTCCATCTCCATAACGATCGGCCAGCAGTTGATAAAGCGGCTTCTCTTCTATTTTTGCAACGGCGTCCCAAACGGCCATATCAAGAGTTCCCACCGCGACTGACCTTTCCCCATGGCCGCCTGGTTTTTCACCTGTCATTAAAATATCCCAAATTTTATGAGGATCAAAATTTGATCCCTCATCATTTAAAATATCATTTGTTTCCGCTTCTAATAAACGAGGGATAAACCGTTCGTGAAGCAGTCCGCTTGGAGCATACCGGCCATTTGAATTAAAACCATACCCTACCACTCGTTTACCATTCTTAAACACATCCGTTACGATGGCTACAACAGAAACGTTCATTTTTGAAAAATCAATATAGGCATTGCTGATACTCGATTGAATTGGTACTGCTTTTTCTTTGATATCAATGATTTTCATCTTAATACCGCCCCTTTCGTGTATTTCATTTGTTTAAAGTATAATTAATAAATACATTAACGTCAATATAAAGCTTAAAAATAATTAAAAATGCCATTTTAGCTTAATAATAAATTTTTTAATTTCTATGCACATAAAAAAGACGCTTCTTATTCAGAAACGTCTTCCATTATTTTTTCATTTTATTCATTGGCTTGCTTTCGATAATCCCCAAGATTTCCTGCCCTCCCCGATGCCTGTGGGAATGCATGAGGAGTTGAGCCGCTTTGCTGTCTTGGGCTCGCATGGCAGCTACTATTGCCCGATGTTCCTTAATGGACCGAACAGGAAGCTTTCGTTCATTAATGGTAAACAACCTCGCCCGATACAATTGATCAGAATGACTGTCCATTATATTTTTCAGCCGTTCATTCCGGGAGCACTCAACGATTAAATTATGAAATTGGTTATCAACATCTAAATAAGCCTTTAAATTATTTTCATTCAGGTGCTTTTCTTGTTTCGCAATAAGGGAATCCAGAATTTCAAGATGCTCTTCGTCAATGTTCAATGTGGCTAACTCAGCTGCCACTCCATCTAGCGCTTCAGCAATTTGACAAATTTGCTCAATATTTTCTTTTATGATGGGTTCAACACTAAACCCCTTTCGAGGGATTAACCTAATCCAGCGATCCATCTCCAATCGAATCAATGCTTCACGAACCGGCGTACGGCTCATTTCCAGCATGTCGATAATTTCACGTTCCAAAAAAGCCTCATTAGGTTGAAGCTGTAGATTTCGGATCGCTTTTTGAATTACTATATAAGCTTGTTGAGGCAAACGATCTTCGTTTGTTTCTTCTTTATATAGCAATAAGGTCTTCTTTAAAGCAGTGTGATCGCTGCTTCGTTTATCTTTTTCCTTCATGAGATTCACCAAATTTCAACTTATTAAAAGTACCGGTATGGAATAAATTATATCAGATTTCCACCTAAATGAGCGCGGTTTTAAATGTAACTACTATGGTGCACTTTAATGCTTTATAAAGAAGCTTTCTTGTTTGTAATTTTCTCCGGCGTTAAAGAGTAAGCTTTTATCTACTTTTCATAATTTTGGCCACGCTGATCTTCCACTGCAACTATCCCGCAAGTTCTAAGACGTTATTATTTCCTCTTTGGACTTGAACGCTATAAACCTTTAGAGGAAAAACGTCTTTAGAAATAAAACCGTTAAAAAAGTACACATTTACGACAAAAATGAAGAGACGCTTGAATCAGCCTCTTCTCTTCTATTTAATAGCTGAGGTTTCTTCGTTAAATAGGTATTTCACGAACAAATAAAAACGAGAAAAGAAAAATGGCCTATATATGGCCAATTCCTTTTCTCTATTTTTTACAGTTCAAACATATTTAATCAGGTTAGTTGTTTGCCCTTGTCGCTGTTCTTACCGCCGATTCCTGTGTTCTTCTTTCTCAGGAAATATTTATTCTTTTTTAAAACTTATTTAGAATCTGCGTTGCCCAGTAATAGAACCATCCCATCCCGGCACAGACGATTCCGATTCGCACAATGAAAAATGGCATTCTAATAATCTTGAGCATTCCACCCACCAGCAAAGGCAGAAGCATGCAACCTGCCGCCAATATGCCAATAAATAACGCCATCCTGTCAATGACACCCGTATCAACTTGAGAAAAATCGATCTGCATCTTTTTCCACGCCTCCCGCTTATATATATCGGGAGAAGCAATCCATTTATTTAGCTGCCATTATACTGATGTTCATTATTTTTCTGCTGTGCAAATAATCCCTCATATGTAAACTAAATTTTACGACCTAGTATCCTAAGGAGCATACTATTCATTTTGAGTTGGTTTTCTCCGCCTATAATGAGTTTTCTAATTATATATAAAAAATTATATATAATTTGATTTTACATAGAAAAAAATATATATTTGAATAGAATTTTAAAAAATGGGGTTGTTAGAGATGACAGAAATCAAGCGTATATTAGAAAGTTATATTCCTTTAGCCAAGTCCACCGCAAAAATGTTCGGGCCGAACTGTGAAATCGTGATTCATGATTTAACGAACCCTCATGCTTCCGTCATGTTTACCGTTAACAATCACGTTACAGGCAGAGAAATCGGTCAATCTTTCGATCACTTGGTGAAAACTGTATTGCAATCCGAACATTTTAAAGAAGATCATCTTGCGGGTTATTCATTCAAAACAGAAGACAATCGCACCATTCGTTCTTCAACTTCATTGATCCGGGATAACGAGCAAAAAGTCATCGGCGCGTTCTGTATCAATTTTGATGTGGAAGCACTGAATCAAATGCAGCACTTTATGGATGCGCTTCTTTCTCCACCAGTCGATGTGCAAGAAAATCGAACTCCTTCGTCAGAAGATGAAATTGAGAATGTGGAAGGAATAGTGGATCAGCTGATCCAGCAAATCATTCAAAACAGTGTTCATCCCGTCATGAAACGCCATGAAAAGATTGAATTAATAAGATTTATGGACGAGAAAGGCATTTTTCTCATGAAAGGGTCGGTTGAGAAAGTCGCCTCTTTGCTGGGCATTTCTAAAGTAACGGTTTACAGCTATTTGGACGATATCAAAACTAAATCAAGTTAAGGAGAATTACATGAAAAGTCTTTTTGAAGTAGGAAATTTAAAATCCAACGGCCACTATGCATTGGCCACCATCCACGAGAACACGGTCTACGTATCGGGCCAGTTTGCCATTAACCCAGAAACCGGTGAAAAAGAATTTGGCACGATCGAAGAAGAAACGTTAAAAGCGCTGAAGAATGTAGAAAAGATAGTGGAAGCAGCTGGAAGTAAAAAAGAGCAGATTTTGCGCATGACGCTGTATATTCCAGATGTGCAGCTTTGGAGTAAAGTGGATGGCGTCTATAAAGCGTTTTTTGGTGAATCCAAACCGGCTCGGACCGTTGTTCCGACCAACGAACTGCACTTTGGCTTTAAAATTGAAGTGGAAGCCATCGCCTATATCTAATTTTTTTTACTTATATCATATAAAAAAGTCTATATTATATAAAAAAGTATTGAGAGGTTGATAAAAGATGACTCAATTTAGTTGCAATAGCTGCAGTAGAAAATACGATGTGACGCCTTCTCTATGGAGATGCGAATGCGGAGGAGTATTAAATATAGCAAAAGACACCCCTAAAATTGATGTCAGCTCTTGGAACAACTACCCGAATTCTTTGTGGCGTTATTTCGAAACCATGCCCTTTGCAAAAGATTCCAACACATGGAAGTCTGTGACAATGGGTGAAGGCCAATCACCTTTAATCATGTTGGATCCTGCAGAACCGAATGTGTATGTAAAAGTTGATTATATGATGCCTACCTTATCCTTTAAAGACCGAGGAGCCGCTGTTTTGATGACAAAGGCAAAAGAATTAGGCGCAACAAAGGTAATTGCCGACAGCAGCGGGAATGCTGGAACAGCCATTGCCGCGTATGCAGCCCGCTGTGGGATTCCGTGTGACATTTATTTAAGTGATGAGACTTCACCGAAGAAAATTGCTCAAGTCAAAGCGCACGGCGCCATGATCAAAGAGATCCGCGGTACACGGGAGGATGTTGCAGCTGCGGCACAGCAGGCTGTGGACGACGAAAACGTGTTCTATGCCAGCCATGTGTACAATCCTTATTTTTACGAAGGCACGAAAACCTATGCTTATGAAATTTATGAACAACTGGCAGGTGCGCCAGACGCTTTAATAATTCCGGTTGGCAATGGCACCCTTCTTTTGGGAGCGTATTATGGCTTTAAAGAGTTGCTCGAAAATGGCTTAATCGATAGAATGCCGAAAATCGTAGCCATTCAAGCGGACAATTGTGCGCCTCTATCGAAAGCCTTCCGAACCGGCGAGGAATCCGCACACCCTGTTACGAATACAGGAACTTTAGCGGAAGGCATCGCCATTGCTGCCCCTGCCCGTTCAGAGCAAATTTTAGAAGCTGTACGCAATACTGGTGGCACCTTTATTAATATTGAAGAAAACGAAATCCTGAGCGCACGTGCTGCCCTGAGTGACAAAGGATTCTATGTGGAAGTAACATCAGCAGTAAACTATGCGGGCTATCTCAAGTACGCAAAAATACCCGAAGAAAAAATAATCATCCCTCTTTGCGGTGCAGGGATTAAATCAAAATAACCTTAGAAGGCCGGCTCGGTAAAAAACATTGAGGAGCGATAGCATGAAAGACAAGTCAACTATCAAAATCATTGCAACTGGCGGAACTATCGCAGGGGCTGGCAGCTCACGTACCATGACGAAAGGTTACAAGCCCGGCGCTCTTCCTATCGAAGAATTACTGACGGCAGTTCCTGATTTGGCAGATGTTGCGAACATACAGTTCGAGCAGCTGTTCAACATTGATAGCGTTGATATGACAACCGAGCGGCTTCTGGCACTGGGCAACTATGTGAATGAAACGTTGGCGGATGAAGAAATAGACGGCGTTGTGATCACGCATGGGACAGATACGCTGGAAGAAACGGCTTATTTTTTGCACTTAGTAACAAAAAGCCATAAGCCCGTCGTCATTGTTGGAGCGGTCAGACCCGCAACAGCCATCAGTGCAGAAGGCCCACTGAACATTTACAATGGCGTTAAAGTCGCGTGCAATGAACAATCATCTGGAAAAGGTGTACTGGTTGTTCTTAATGACCGCATTGGGTCTGCGCGTTTTATCACGAAAATGAATACCACCACAGTAGATGCGTTCAATGCCATGGAACATGGTAACATCGGTTCGATCGTCGGAGGAGAAGTTTACTATTTCTATAAAGATATTGCACATCTCCATACGGTTGAAACCGCCTTCGACGTAAAAATGGCCAATGAATTGCCCAAAGTATCAATCATCTATGCGCATCAAGGCGACGACCGGTTTTTATATGATGCAGCGGTACAAGCCGGCGCAAAAGGAATCGTCGTAGCTACGGCTGGTGGCTATACCCTTTCTGCACAATCACAGGCTGGAATTCAGGATGCGTTAAATAGCGGAGTCTCTGTTATACGGTCTTCACGGCTCCCTACAGGAATCGTAAGCCGTACTGAGATGGACAATCAACACGGTTATATCGTTTCTGGATCACTAAATCCCCCGAAGGCACGGATTCTTCTAATGTTGGCATTGAGCTTAACAAATGAAAAAAATGAGATTCAAAAGTATTTCCATCTATATTGAGTTTTTAAAAATACCTAAGAATAATAAAATATAGATTGAAACAGACATTTTTAGGAATGCCGTTCGTAAAATTGCATTTTTATAAACAAAGAGGGAGAGAAGATGGTAAACAAATCGCATCTTCTCCCCCTTTCTATTTAGTCAGCTACCGATAATCTGCTGATATGTCAACTAAGATTCAAATGAATTTTTCCTAGTTTACCTCCATAATTCATGTTTCAAAAGAGAATAGAAAATAAATTCTTCTAAGAAGCTTACCTCTTTTAATGTATAGTCGTTTTTTTGCTCATCGGAGATATAATAATTAAAATATTTAATCTAATATCACAATTTAAAAAAGGGGGGACTGTATTCTAAAAGTGGGTTAGTAACGTATAAAGAAAAATTACCGGGCGCTCTTGAAAGATCCAAGTTTATAGCAAGAAAAGCGTCTTCATAAAAAAACGGACTTTACATTTTGCTAGATACAACCAACCAAAGAGATGCGAGTATATCATTTACTGCAACCACAAATGAATGAAGTCCAAATTAAAAAACATGAACCCGGTGGAAGGAATACCGGACTCATGTCCAACAAGTAGCTTAAATTCAGAGTCTCATTTTGGGGGAGCAGCACCTGTTTGGTTTCTAGATGTCCCTTTTTAAAATTTATGTGCAGGAAAATGCGGAAGCACATATTCCCCCAATTCCTCCATCACTTCTTCCGCAGGGCGTGTTCCGTGTTTCAACCCAAATATCACATGATTCACGCCCGCATCCTCATAGGCCCGCAGGTAATCGATTAAAAATCGATACCCCGCCCTAAACCCGCCTTGTATCGGTTTAGGTGCTTCGTTTGGATTCTCGGATAAGTCAATAGCCAAAGCCTGGACAAAGGGTTTGAATTCACCGGCCGCTTGTCGCCATTTATTCACCAGTTCGCGCTGGTCATTGACGCCTTGCGAATAAAACAGCCAACCATCTGTATGCTCGGCTAACCACTCAATCGTTTGGCCGGAATACCCGGTTCCCAGAAGGGGAATGTCGGATAAAGTGGGTTTGGGAACAATATCGCCTTGCTCCAAATTCACTCGCTTCGTCTTTATTTTCGGAAACGGCTCTTTCCACACTTTTTTCATGACTTCTATCGACTCTCTGAATAACGCTGCGCTTTCGGCAGGATCCACTTGGAATGCGGGAAATTCAATGGGCCGGTCACCCGTCGCAACTCCCAATAAGAAACGCTCTTTTGATATTTTGTCCAGGGAAGCCGCTGACTTCGCTACGTGAAGCGGGTGACGCAACGTCGTCACAATACTCGCCGTACCCAGTGCGATTCGATCCGTATGTGCCGAAACATACGCCAGCAATATCCAAGGGTCATAAAAAGCACCTACATCGCCAAAGTTCGCATCGTAAAGGGGTGCATCTCTTACGAATAAGGAAGCGAAACCCAGGTTTTCTGCCTTTTTGGCAAGTAGCATCTGCTCTTCCAGATTAAAAACAGGAAAGCTTCCCGTGTACGACTCTAACGGAAAGGTGAGTCCCAGAGTTAAACGGCGGTCCGAAAATGACCGCGCAAAGCCTTTATGCGATTGGAATTTATCCATATATTTATTCTCCTGCCACATCCTCGTAACATAAATATCTTGTCACGAGGAAATTCGATTTCATTAAATCACTCACTCAAACTCATAACAATTCCTTGGCCAACAACCGATAGACATCCAGGCGTTTTTCTTGGGCATGGGGAATACTGACAATCATCGCTTCATCAAATCCATATTGTTGTTGCTCTTTTTGTAAGAGCATCGCAATTTCTTTCGCAGCCCCCACCAAATGGATTTTACGGTTATCTTGAATGATCATGCGATCCATTTCCGTCAATGGATAATCACTTGCTTCCTCAGGTGTCAAAACCGGTGCCATCTTTCCCTTCGTAAACAGTAAACGCCATATATCTTGAGGCTTTGCTTCGAATTCAGCTTCCTCTTTTGTTTCAGCGGTTGTCACCATATAGGAAACATTGATTTCGTACTTATCCATCTAAGTGCTAAATTCTATCCACTCCATTTGAGATGAATGCTTCCCCAGACACAGGGCAAATGATTTGTCGACTGTTATTAGGATGCTATTTATTTTTTAAAAAAGCTCGGCTATCACAATATCCCGGATAAATGTATACACTCCATTAATACTAAATCCATATGTAAGGTATAAATGTCTCCGAATTCGGGTGAAATCGTTGTCCATCATTTAAGCCAATCTTATTCTCCGGTTCTGTACTATCTGAGTTAAAACCAGAGATCAGCGAGCAGCTCCATCGATCGCTTCCTATCTTCCGGATCGTAGGTGTATGTCACAACAATCAGTTCATCCGCTCCACTGTCCTCAGCAAATTCTTCTAATCTCTTCCGTACGGTTTCCGGTGAACCGACCGCTTTAAGACTAAACATCGATTCCATACGTGCCCTTTCCTGTTCTGTCCCTAATTCTTCGGGATCCACAGGTGGCTGCAATAAGAGTTTTTTTCCAGTTTGCATATTCCATAACATTTGCTGTGTCGTGGTCCAAATTCTCTGCGCTTCCTCATCCGTTGGAGCAACAACCACGTTAATGCCAGCCATCACATAAGGTTCTTCAATTTGTGCCGTCGGTGCTGTCGATTTGAATGCCGAGCGATACAGATCAATCTTCTCTCTGTAATTGTCTGGAGTGAAATGTGAGGCAATAGAATAAGGCAAACCCAGTTGACCAGCAATCGAGGCGCCATTCACACTTGAGCCTAAAACCCATATGGGTACATTCGTGCCTGTCCCTACATTAGAAGTTACAAGTACACTATGCGCCAAGCCTTCATCACTGAACCAGCCTATGAGATCATAAATCGAATCAGCAAAAGATTGGGGGTCACTACCAGAACGAGTAAGCAGCTGAGCCGTCTGAGCATCGGTGCCTGGAGCCCGTCCAAGCCCTAAATCAATTCGATTAGGAAACAATTGGGCAACTGTGCCAAAATTTTCAGCTACCTGTAGCGGAGCATGGTTGGGCAGCATAATACCGCCAGAGCCCACACGAATTCTTTCCGTCACCTGCGCGGCCAGGCCAATCAAATTGGAAGTGGCCATGGATGCCGAAACTATCATATTATGGTGCTCTGAAAACCAGAGACGTTTAAACCCAAGCTTATCTACCAGTTGAGCCGCTTCTAAAGCTTGCTCCAATGCTTCCTTTATCGTTTGGCCTTCTGATACACTGACCAGATCAAGCACGTTTAATGGTATATTTTTTTTCATTTTATGCACCTCTATATTTTTTTGTATTGTCTATTCGCTTCCTACTACACATTATTGTAATTTTTCATTAGCCTCGGCTTCTGTTCTTCCAACGATGATTTACTGTGTTGGCATAATCAACAGGTCTTCCGGTGCCCGTCCTGTTAGGGCTACTCTTCGTCTTAGTTCCCCACTGAATTGTTTGGCATAATTAAAATCACCCCCATTTACAAGTACTCCTGCACCTATAATTTCATTATGATTCAATATCAGCTATGGATTTTCCCAATAGCCTCAGCACGAAATTGTCTACTTCAGTGGTAAATCGTATGGGAATTTCTGTATAAGAAGCTGTTCATTCTTATGGCCTTAATCGTTCCACTAATAAAATGAGCAACGAGATATTCTTTTTCCTCACCCGCATGTATTTTGATATTGGAATATTAGTCTTTAAGGAAAACTGCTTTTAATCCCCTATTTTCACTTTCAAAAAATCCACGTTCTGGATTAGAAATTTCTAAATTTCCTCTTAACGTATTAGACTCATATTCTGTACGGAAAATGCCTCTATCCTGTAAAATTGGAACGACTAAATCAACGAAATCTTCTAAAGCTGTTGGATGCTCTTGTTGAACCAACAACATATCCATGGCCCCCGCTTCATACCATTCCTGAATTTGATTGGCGACTTTCTCGGCCGAACCGAAAAATAAAGGTTTTGGTATTCTATACTGAGGGATTAAACTTTCCAATTCCCGGAACTTTTCTTCGGCTTCTTTTTCAGTCCGACCAACAAGCACTTGCTGTGGAACTGCAACAACAAAGTCCTCAGGAGATCGTCCTTCTGCTGCTACTCGTTTTTTAATTTCTGTCGTCATTTCTTTTGAATAATCAAGTGATTGACCAAGGATAAAGGCCCCATCCGTATACTTCGCAGCATTATCCATAAAGTTGGAAGACGATCCTGCCGTGAAGAGTACCGGTCTGCCTTGGATCGAACGACTAAGATTCAATGGACCATCTACTGAGAAATAATTCCCTCGATAGTTTAAAGGATGCATTTTTTGTGGATTAAAATAGATTCCATTTGCTTTATCACGTATAAACGCATCATCTTCATATGAATCCCATAATCCTAAGACAATCTCCATAAATTCTTTTTGCATCGGGTACTGATCTGCTTTTGTTAGATGCCCTCTGCTATAATTAACCATTCCTCCCGGATTGGAGGTAATCGCATTTAGGGAGGCCCGACCTTTGCTGATTTTGTCGAGGGATAATATCTGTCTCGCAGCAGTAAATGGATCTCCATACGACGCAGCAATTGTTGCTGAAAGGCCAATATTCTTAGTAACCATACTGAGCGCTGACATGATGCTGACGCCTTCAAACATGCTCAAATAATGTGGTATGTTTCCCGGCCCAACATGGCTGACATCGATTAAAAACAACGTATCAAATTTTGCTTTTTCTGCAATTTTTGCTTGTTTTACATAGTAATCGATATTTTCACTCGCATCAGCAGGCATGTCAGGGTGTCGCCAACCCATATAGTTATACCCAACACCTTCAATAATCGCGCCCATTTTTAATTTTTTTCTCATTGATTTACCTTCTTTCTATACTTTCTTAAATTATTGCGATCATCTATTTTGTTTTTATATTTAAAAATTCCTCTGCAAGCAAATCATAGGCCTTTAAACGACCTTCTTGTTCCCCATAAAAATCAACAATCATAATTTCATCCACTAATGTCTCTTTTGCCAAATCTCTTAATTTTTGTGCGACTGTCTTTATGCTGCCAATGATAAAACGTTGTTTATTGTGGTTACATGCAGCTAATTCCGCATTGCTATATTTATGGTTCGCTGCTTCTTCAGGCGATACAACAGAACGATCGCTGGAGCCTGTAACCATTCTTGCCCATAGTAATTCCATTGGGCCTGCTAGATATTTTGCTTCTTCCTCTGTTTCTGCTGTAATAACGGGGATCGATAAAATGCTTTTTGGTTCTTTCAAGTATTTAGACGGCTCGAATTTTTCACGATAAGAACGAAGAACTGGGACGGCTAATTCTGGCGATAAATGCGCCGCAAAAACATAACCAAGTCCTTTTTTTATGGCAAACTCTACTGCTCCAAAACTAGAGCCTAACATAAAGATATCTGGCGTTAACGACGAATCCCCTGTTAATTTAATCGACGAGTAAGGATGTCCTTTAGGGAAATCCCGAGAAAAAAATGAAAGAAGGTCATCTAATTGGTCTGGAAAATTATCCTTCATCATAATTTCCCTCGTGCGATGTAATGCCAATGTAGTCATTCCATCTGTACCAGATGCTCTCCCCAGTCCGAGATCCACTCGACCTGGATGTAAAGCCTCTAATAATGTGAAGTTTTCCGCAACTTTAAGAGAACTGTAATTTGGTAGTAAAATTCCTCCTGAACCAACGCGTATATTTCGAGTATTTCCAGCAGAATGTAAAGCTAATAAATCCGGTGATGTACTGACTATGTGTTCCGAATTATGATGTTCTGTAAACCAATACCTTGTATAGCCGAGTTTATCAGCTAATTTAACCACTTCTGTCGAATTTTCAAGGACCTCAGTAGGCGTAATGCCATGATAAACATAGGCGAAGTCTAAAATAGACAATTTTAAATTATCTTGTACTGATACATTTGCCATAAAATAAATCTCCTTAAGTTAACTTTTTTAAAAAATAATGTACTATAAAATGTTCTTCTTTCGATCAAACCCTGTTAACAAATTGAGGAATCCTAGAATCTTCTTTATCCTACAGATAGTACTTGAACACCATTTTTAAATATTTGATCGATTGTTCCCCCACCCAGGCACACATCTCCATCGTAAAATACAACCGCCTGTCCTGGTGTAACAGCTCGGACCGGCTGATCAAACCGGACATCTACCTTGCCGTTTTCTAAAATGGTCACTGATACATTACAATCTTCTTGGCGATAACGGAATTTAGCTGTACAGTCAACTGTTTCTTTTACTTGGTCTGGATTTATCCAGTTAACGTCTGTGGCAATCAATCCATCTGAGTAAAGATGTTCATTATGAAACCCTTGTCCGACATAAAGCACATTCTCTTCTATGTTTTTGCCGACAACAAACCATGGTTCACCCGATCCGCCAATACCAAGCCCTTGACGCTGACCAATCGTATGATACATCAGACCATCATGACGCCCTTTTATTACACCGTCCAGTGTTCTCATTTCCCCTGGCTGTGCAGGTAAATATTCACTTAAGAATTCCTTGAAATTCCGTTCACCAATAAAGCAAATGCCTGTTGAATCCTTTTTCATGGCAGTTGCCAAACCGTGTGCTCTTGCTATTTCCCTAACTTCCGACTTTTGCATATGGCCGAGAGGGAACATGACTTTCGAGAGCACATCCTCAGTCAGCTGGTTGAGAAAGTACGATTGGTCTTTGTCACCATCTGCCCCGCGGAGCATTTCAACCCGTCCATCGACTTCTTTCACTTGAGCATAATGCCCTGTAGCCAAATAATCTGCGCCAAGGGATTGTGCATAATCGAGAAATGCCTTAAATTTAATCTCTTTATTGCACATCACGTCTGGATTTGGCGTCCTGCCAGCTTTGTACTCATCTAAAAAGTACGTGAACACGTTATCCCGATACTGCTTTTCAAAGTTAACCGAATAATAGGGGATATCAAGCTGGTTTGCCACACGGACAACATCGTCAAAATCTTCCGTCGCTGTACAGACACCAAACTCATCTGTATCATCCCAGTTTTTCATGAAGACGCCCACCACATCGTAACCTTGCTCTTTCAGCAACAAGGCAGCAACTGACGAGTCGACTCCTCCGCTCATCCCGACTACAACTCGGATATCTTTATTGTTTTTCATCGTATTGTTCACATCCCTTATGAGATCTATTATCTTGCCATGACTTCCCACGCGATTTTAACAGCCTCTTCATAATTTTTGCTGTATGAATAACTTGGAATTGATACGTATTACTTATAAATGATTTCAGCTAGTAAGTTTGTTGAAATGACGAATTGTTTACTAGCTCAATAAAGTAATGAAGTTGCCTTTTTGTCCGCCGTAAAATAGCTTCATCGATAATTGGAATTTCGCTCTGTTTTTCAATTTGTTTATCTTGAAAATATAGTCCTTTTAGATTGTGAGCTTTTAATGATGCCAAGACCGGCTTTAATGCATAATCCAGTGCCAGTTGATGTGATGGACTCCCGCCAGTCATTAATGGAAGCACTGGTGTATGTTTTAATACATCTTGTGGCAGTAAGTCAATCAACGCTTTTAATACACCTGAATATGCACCTTTATAGACCGGCGATCCAATAATGACACCTTTCGCATCTTGGAGTAGTGCAGAGATTTGTTGAATCTCAGGACTATCGTATTTTCCTTCAAATAGAACTTCCCCTGATACATCCTTAACTGAAATGTGTCTTATTGAAAGTCCTTCCTGCTCGAGCAATGTCCCCAAGTAGTTAAGAACTTTCTCAGACCTTGAATTCTCAGATGGACTTCCTGAAATAATAACAATGTCACTCATAGTTTTAATCCTCTCTTTTGGTAACTGAATTTCCTTTTTCCCATCTTTTTGCAAAGGGTATTTCATTCTTTTGATTTTAAATTACGAACTTTTTCTGGCGTTACATCATTCCCGAGTGAATCTTGAACCTTCAACCCAGAGAATGTATCAATAACCTGTCCGCGAATTTCTCGTAAATAATCTTCACGGAGCACTTGTTGTTCAACTTGTTCAACATTTGTTAAACCTTCAGTGCGCTGCTTCTTTGCCAATTCATTAATGCGCGGTAAGATAGCAATCACTTTTATCCCTCGTTTCTTAATCTTGATTTACGTATAGTTCAAACAATCTTGCGTTCTAAGTAAGTTCGTCCATATTTCTATAAACATCGAAATATAAATTGAAAAATACCTAGGCAGTAAATCTATTTCGATAGTTCTACAGATATGAAAATAGAGAAAGTAACTTCGCTTTTAAATAAAGAATAGGGTTTAACATTTTTATTTCTACAAACGTCGAAATACCAGATAAACTTAACCAGCTAAAAAATATAGACTAAAAAACTTTCTTTTGAATTAAGGTTGGTGCGTATTTCTCTAATATATCCCGATGAACACTATAGTAACGATAAGTGCCTTCTTTTCTTACAGAGACCAACCCGGCATCAATCAATATTTTCAAATGATGGGTTAAGGTGGAGTTGGAATTGATTTCGAGTTCATCGGACATATCCATACAAGCCATATGTCTTTCAGAAGACAATATTTTTACAATTTGTAAACGAGTAGGCTCACCAAGTGCTTTATAAATTTTTACCAGCATTTCGTCGTTCATGTTCGCTCCTCCTTGCCAAGCTTATTTCGATGTCTATGGAAATAAGCGTATAGTTTCATCACATCTTTGTCAACAAAACAAGTTTACATGATTTTTATCCACTATGCTTTAAATTGTCGTTTCATAATTTATCCTGATTTAGAATAAGAGCTAAAGGCAATTCTTCAACAAGCTTCCTTTCGTTTAAGTACTTTCCTTCATTGTGATAAAGCTAAGAGAACTTCTTCAATTTTTGGATCAAATTTCATCGTCGTTATTTCTTTCCCCCTTCGTAGAAGTATACCCTATTGATCAAATAACAATTATAATTTAAACTACCGGTAGTCAAACGTATTATAGAAGTGACCAGTAGGAAGTGAGACTTTAGTTTTCACAGCATTTAAAAAACCAGTAACCTTAAAAAAGGAACTGGTTTTTAGAAATATAAACTCTTTTATAAAAGCTTCCGATGATCTGATCATATGTAAACTAGTGTTGAAAGCACTAATTTTCTTTAGTCATAATAATAAAATCAGAAATAGGATTACCGAATACAGACTTTTTCTTGAAACCAAGTTTCTCATATAACCGTATAGCTCTTGCATTAAAAGTCGCGACAGTTAATCGGATAGGTAAAACATTATTTTTTTCTTGAACATATGAAATTATAAAATTACCAAACTCTAAACCATTACCTTGACCTACCAAATCTGGTTTCATTCCTAATCCAATATCAATGAACTCGCCTTCATAAACCCCGTCTTTGATTCCACTGGGCACTTGAGCAGATTTTCCAATACAACAAAAACCGATCAACTCTTCGTTTTTATCTACAATCGCAGAATATGAACCATCCAGCCCTTCAATTACTTCTTCCGCTGTAAGTTCGTTATTATAAAAATCATAGGGTTTTTCATATTTCCACTCAAGAATACATTCTGCTAAATTTTTAGTCATACTTTTGGCAGATAAGTCCATATATAAAACTTCCTTTCTTTTTTAAAAAAAGAATACTTAGTTCAGCAGAGCAGTTACATTTTTAAAAATTCAAACCTGCTGCCATTAGTAGCCTGTATAAAAGTTTCAACTTCTTTAAAACCAACTTTTTTATAGACTTTTATCGCTCTTTGATTAAAAGGGGCTACCGATAAGGTAATTTCTTTCGGATGATATTTTGATTTAGCGAATTCTAGTCCATCTTTTAAGAATTCTAAACCGTTTCCATTTCCAGTTAAATTTGGTTTCAAGCCTAATCCTATATCAAGGGTATCCTTCGCAAGTAGATTAAAACTATAAAAACCCACAACCTCCTCATTTTTAATGACTACATAATAAGATTCCTTTCGTTTTTCTGAATCAAGAAATTCCTGCAAATCTTCCTGATCCGCATCCATATCGTAAAAAGAATACTCATCGTTATAATGCCAGTTAGTTGCGATTTCTTCTGCCTGTTCTTACGTCATTGCTTGAAACGTGTAATCTATTATTCTTCCCCTCTTCACTCGAATTCTTTAATAATCTGAAATTTACTTATACAAAGTTTACCATAAATACCATTTAGGAATTTTTCACGAGTAAAAAGAAAAATTAAATAAAAACCATTCGTAAAAGTACACTTATATTGAAAAGAAACCATCTTAGAATAGATGGTTTCGCTTGTTTTATATTTTTAGGAAGACATTATTTTTTCGCCACAATCAAAAATCGTTTCGAATTTGTACAAATTCCTTTTTCGGTCCGATTGTTTTCAATAAAAGTATTTAAATGAGAGAAATCCTCTTGTTCTTCCCCAAAGTTCGGAATGATCGGCGTGTGCTGCAGCAAGAAGATTAAATCTTCGGGTCTTTGATAATATTCCATAATGTTGTATTCATAAGTTTGTACACTAGAAAACCCGTATTTTTTTAGTTCATGCACGTATCTTTCTTTAGAAGTGCCATCAACTTCCTCAAAGGATTGTCCTCGTTCAAATGTAGTTTTGATATTCAGTTTATCAGCTTCACTCACTTGCTGGGTTAAGAACGTGCCTCCTGCTTTTAATACGTTGGCCACTTCGCCTGCATTGAATGGCGCATGACGACTCGCTACAATGTCAAAGAACCCTTCAGGAAATGTTAATTTTTCTGAAGACATATGAAAAAATTTCACATTCGGTATACTAGATTTTTCTATGTTTTCTTTTGCTGTTTTAATCATTCCATGCGATAAATCAATGCCAACCGTCAAAAGCATCGAAGAAGCGATCGTTAAGACATTTTCTCCCCCACCTGTCCCAATATCCAAAAGAACATCCGTTTTTTGAGATCTTTTTTTCACTTCATCATAAAAATCCCATTCCGGAACATCACTTAAGACTTGTAATTGGCTGAAGTCCCATCCGTTTAAATTTCCAACATTCTCATAAAATTTTCTGTATTCGGTCTCATTCATTAATAGCTCCACCTTTCAAATGTAAAAATGCTCATCGATTTCGTTCCAAGTCTAGCTTCTCTGCTGAAATAGGCGCACTACCCCCTTTACAGCTGGTACGCGTTTTTTCCAGCCCGAGAACTAATTACTTCGAACATTTGGATAAAACATTCCATTCACCTCATTTGAAAAATAAAGTAAGTATATTCTAAATATAGTAAATTGTATATCTCATTTCTGCTCGCTTATAATAAGCGTTCGTAAAAGTACGCTTTTACGAACCAAAGGGAGAGAAGAGCTGTTTTTCAGCATCCTCTCTCCCTCTTTTTTATTCAAGCTTCTTCTGATAAGTCATCATATGTTAACTAAAACATAACAATAATAACTGAGCAAAAGGTATATTGCCCTCTGCTTAGTTAATATAGATAAAGGAAAAAGACCAAAAAAGCCAGAATAGCCATGCTCCTTGGAAAGCGAGATTCAATGGCACTAAACATCAGGCAAATGCCGTATTATTCCTGTGTTCCGATTTGGCAAAACAGATCAATAGTGTCATTTCACCAGTTGATGGAGGACTCGTAGCAGGTAAATTGCAGAAATAAGAAAAGCTATCCCAACAGGTTATTTTTATGACCTGTTGGGATAGCTCTGTTTAACTTCATCTTGT
Organism: Planococcus sp. VCh962; assembly: GCF_057748275.1. NCBI lineage: Bacteria > Bacillati > Bacillota > Bacilli > Caryophanales > Caryophanaceae > Planococcus > Planococcus sp. VCh962. The sequence continues at coordinate 560,598 of NZ_JBYLHS010000001.1, read as the reverse complement.
GTGTTATTGGGCTCCCGATCCTCCGTCAATGACGAACTCGGCTCCAGTTGAATAACTGGATTCATCTGAAGCGAGGTAGACGACCATATTCGTCACTTCTTCGGGTTCGCCTGCACGACGCAGCGGGAAACTTGCTTCGATTTCGGGTGTGAGAAGCCCCTCTGTCATCGGCGTTTTGATATAGCCGGGATGTACCGAGTTGACGCGGATGCCGTATTGTCCAAGTTCCAAAGCAGCTGCTTTTGTCATTCCGCGCACAGCGAATTTGGAAGCCGTGTAAGCAATTTTTTGTGGAGCGCCAATGATGCCAGCCAACGACGAAATATTGACGATTGAGCCCCCACCATTTTTCCGCATGGAAGTTGTTGCATGTTTCATGCCCAGGAAGACCGAAAGTTGGTTGACATCGATGACTTTTTGATAAGAAGCGACATCCACTTTTTCGATTTCTTCGGCCGGCAAGTCGATCCCCGCGTTATTGACCAATACATCCAATGGACCGAATGTGTCTTCAGTGTGCTGGATGACTTCTTTCCAATCCTGTTCGTTGGCTACATCCTGTTTGAAGAAGCTAACGTTTTCGCTGAATTGACTTTCCAGTTGTTTGCCGGCTTCTTCGGAAATATCCGTGAATACCACTTTCGCTCCTTCAGCTGCCAATCTGCGTACGCCTGTTTCTCCCATACCGCGAGCGCCGCCAGTAATCAAAATAACTTTTCCTTCTAATCTTGACATATTAATTCCTCCTCATAATGGTTAAGCTTTCAAAATTCTGAAAGTGTTTTAACTTTGCCCTTATCCCTCAGTCTAATATAATGACAGAAAGGCTCAACCAACAAATCAGCAAGAATTTGTTGGTTTGCGCTAAAGGCCAAGAAAGTGCAGGTGAATGGTTGAATGCAAAGCCGACGTATTAGTGCAAAGTCGAAAATCCGAAAAGCGCTGGTTACTTTGATGCTCCAAAAGCCATTTGAAACAATCACCATATCGGATATCACGCATCAGGCGCGTGTGAATCGCAGTACTTACTATTATCACTATTATAAGAAAGAAGAAATTCTCGAGGAAGTGGTTAAAAGATCAGCTCATGATTTAATTGCTTCGATGAAATCTCCTTACGAGAGCGGTTCTGAATTCCAGATTAACGATTCAGTTTTACCATCCACTCTGACACTGTTTGAACATGTCCATCAATACCGATACTATTATCAAGCACTGCTGACGAATGAAAACAGTTTAAATTTCCAAAACGAATTCATCAAAATTCTTAAAGGATTTTTGGAAAATGCAACTGCAAATCTTTTTAAAGAGAACGATGATTCTTTAATCGATCAAAATATTTACACCAGCTACCAGGCTTATGCCGTGCTCGGGATGATCAAGCACTGGATTAAAGATGAGTTTCAACAGTCCCCCCAATATATGGCGGAGCAACTGACAAAAATCCTTTACATGAGAATGGACAAATTCCACTTTAATTTCACTTGAACATCGCGCCCCCAAAGAAACAACTACAAATCTATAAAGTGATTTTTCCTTATTTGAAGCAGCAGTGCAAATTTTGAATTTACACTGCTGCTTTTTTACACCTATCGCTGAATGATTAAAACCGTTCGTAAAAGTACACATTTACGAACGCTACTAAACTCTCTAGAAAACCACAAAAAAGAACGTTCGTAAAGGTCCTAAAACACTTTACGAACGTTCACAATTTTATATAGACATTTAAGAACAGTATAAACCAGATCTTCGCACTGGCAATTTAAACTAAAAAGTTCAATTTTAAATCTGCTACATTATTAAACCGTGTTTAATATGCGGTGACAATCCCTTCAATTTCCTTCATCACTGCAGCAACTTCATCTGCACGAATCGGTTCTTTCCTCAACACATGGATCGTTTCACCTTCTCGCGTCGACTGTACCGCGATTTCTTCAATCCACCGTCTCGGAATCCCGACTTCTTCCAGTGAAGCGGGCAAGCCGATTGTTTGATAGAATTCTTTTAGCCGCTCCACTTCATCCGTTTTCCCTTCGAGCAGCAATTGCACCAATACGCCATATGCCACTTTGTCGCCATGCAGCGCCTGATGGGATTCAGGTGCGATGGTCATAGCATTGTGAATGGCATGGGCCCCCGCCACACGGCCGTATTTGTCTCCGAAGCCGCCGACCATGCCACCCAGCATAATGATGGTTTCGGCCACTTTAATGAATGCATCTGATAATTTTCTTTGTTTGGCGTCAGCAATGGCCGATTCTGCATTCTGGAACATTTCGTCGGCACATAATTTGGCGGTGTAGTGAGCGATTTTCAAAGCGATTGGCGGGTCTTCAAAACGGCTGATCTGAACATCCGCTTCGTACCATTTCGCAACGGTGTCGCCGATGCCAGCGACGAGCATCGGAACCGGTGCGCCGATTAATACCCTCGGTTCGACCAGCAGCAAATCGACACTTCCCGGAAAGATGGTGTAATGGGTCATCGTCCCTTCATCCGTATAGATGACGCTTAAAGGAGTCCACGGCGCACAGTTCGATGCCAGTGTCGGAATCAGCACCGATTTAATGCTATTTTCATGGGCGACGGCTTTTGCGATGTCGAGCACTTTGCCGCCGCCCGCTCCGATAATGGCATCGGCTCCTAATGCTTTCGCAATTCCGGAAACGCGGTTGATTTCAGTCAGCGAACACTGTCCTTGGTAAATTTCATATGCCACTTCCACTTTGTCGAGTTCCGGAAAGAACGGGCGCAAAGCTTCCCAGGACTTGGTACCAGTCAAAATCAAGACCTTCTTGATATTTCTTGCCAGCAATTTTTCTTCGAGCCCGCTGAGGACATGGGTATTGCAGACATATTCAGCCGGCGCTCCTTTTACGATAATGTCATCCACAACAATCTCCCTTTCTTAGCGGTTTGCCATCCATTCCGGCTTGCCGAATCCTTCAAAATCTGAATCGATCAATGCTTCGAATTCAGGTGATTCCACGATTTCCACCAAGTCTTTTGAAAGCTGGGTGTCTTTGTTTTCCGTTTTAACCGCTACCAAGTTGCGGTACTGGTCCGGCATATTTTCAAGCACCAATGCATCAAGCAGGTTCATGTCAGCGGCCAATGCAAAGTTCCCTGGAACGGCTGCCAAGTCTGAGCTTTCAACAGCACGCGGCAGTCCGCCTGCCTCGATCGGCTGGAACACCAGATTTTTTGTGTTGGTTTGGATGTCTTTTTCAGAAACGGTCAGCTCTTCGGCATCCGGGTCCAACGTGATCAAGTCATGATCCTGCAATACTAGGAACGTCCGGGCAGCATTGACCGGATCATTCGGAATGGCAATGGTCGCTCCGTCTGTAATTTCTTCAATCGAATCGAATTTATTCGAATAAATACCCATTGGAGCTGTCGGCACTGTAATCAGGCCAGTCAAATCCATGCCGTTTTCTTTCGAGAAGTTTTCCAAGTAAATCGAGTGCTGGAACAAGTTGGCGTCCAAGTCGCCGTTGTCCAAAGCGTTATTCGGCTGGATGTAATCGCTGAATTCAACGATTTCCACGGTGTAGCCTTTTTCTTCAAGGGCTGGTTTGAATGCCTGGTTCAGCATATCGCTGTACGGTCCGGCTGTACCGCCCAGTTTGATGGATTTGCTGTCGGCGCTGGATTCTTCCCCGCCGCATGCAGCAAGCAATGTCAATAATACGAGTAGGATAGCTGGCAATAAGAATTTTTTCATGTAAGTTTCTCTCCCTTTTTTATCGTTTGTCTATTGCTTTGGACGTCCAGTCTCCCAGTTGCTGAAGGATTTGGACGAGCACAATTAAAATGACTACGGTGACGATCATGATTGTGTTGTCGTAGCGGTAATAGCCGAAACGGATCGCCAAGTCGCCGATGCCGCCCCCGCCGACCACTCCCGCCATTGCGGAATAGGCGACGAGTGAAATGATGGTGATGGTGATCCCTTGGACAATGCCGGCTTTCGCTTCCGGCAGCAGCACATCTTTGATGATCATCCACGGTGTGGCACCGACAGCCACTGCAGCTTCGATGACGCCTTTATCGATTTCGCGCAGCGACGTTTCGACGATGCGGGCGAAAAACGGAATCGCTGCAACCGACAAGGACACGCTTGCCGCTGCTGGCCCGATGGTGGAATCCACCAATAGTTTCGTCAGTGGAATCAAAGCGACGAGCAAAATGATAAACGGAATCGACCGGATCATATTGACGATGAAGCCTAATACGGATTTGATGAACCGGTTTTGCAAAAACAGCCCTTTGTCTGTGACAAACAAAACAATGCCGAGCGGCAAGCCGATGACAATGGCAATGGCGAGTGACACACCGATCATATATAATGTCTCGCCGAACGCTTTTGAGATGTCCGGCCATAATTCCATCATATGCTGAAAATCAAATCCCATTTAAAATCACCTCCACATTGGCTCCCCGGCCCTCCATATAAGTGATGGCCCGGTGGATATTATCCGGTCTTCCCTGGATTTCCATCAAAAACAGCCCGAGCGGCTTTTCTTGTATGTATTCGATTGAGCCATGCAGGAAATTCCCTTTGACATCAAAATGCTGGACCGTGTCGGTGATGATGCCTTCTCCGGCGACTGCCCCTTTAAACTGCACTTTGATGACGCGGCCGGTGCATGCTGCAAGAATCGGCAGCGGCACATCGAACGATACGACGGATGAGATAAATTCCTTCGTCAGTTCGGCTTTCGGATCGGAGAACAGCTCGTAGACTTCGCCTTCTTCAATGACTCGGCCTTCCTGCATAACCGCCATGCGGTCGCAAATTTCCTTCACCACGTTCATCTCATGCGTGATTAATACGATGGTAATGTTCAGCTCCCGGTTGATCTTTTTCAACAGCCGCAAAATGGAAAGCGTTGTATTCGGGTCAAGGGCGGACGTCGCTTCATCGCATAACAGCACGGAAGGATTATTCGCAAGGGCCCGGGCAATGCCGACACGCTGCTTCTGGCCGCCGCTCAATTGCGCTGGATAAACATCTTTCTTGTCGGTCAGGCCCACCATCTCAAGCAGTTCATCGACGCGTTTCGCGATTGCTTCTTTCGGCAATTTGGCCGCTTTTAACGCAAAGGCGATATTTTCAGCCACCGTTTTTTGGCTGATCAAGTAGAAATGCTGAAAGATCATTCCGATCTTCAACCTTGCCTGCCGCAGCTTTTTACCTTTCAGCTTGGTCAAATCAACGCCATCGACATGGATTTCGCCGCTTGTCGGGCGTTCCAGCAAGTTCATACAGCGCAGCAAGGAGCTTTTCCCGGCCCCAGAGTAACCGACAATCCCGAATACCTCGCCTTCGTTGATGGTCAGCGTGACGTTATCGACGCCGGTAACCGTCCCTTTTTTCGTTTGATAGTCTTTTGAAAGATTCGTGATGCTTATCATGGTGTCCCTCCTTTTTTTGCCAATAAAAAATGCCTCTTTCATTTAGAAAGAGGCACCGAATGGATTTGGCTTATCTCTCAGAATGAAATCATTCTGCAGGAATTAGCACCTTCTCAGATCGCTCTGTAGGTTGCTGGACGTCATCGGGCCTGTCCCTCGGTCTCTCTTGATAATGTTCCATATGCAATTGTTTTTAACATGTTTCTAATAGTATTAAAGATTTTGAAAACTGTCAAACCTTTTTTAAAAATAATCTAATAATAATATCAATTTGAATCTTAAAGAGACATTTCTTCGTCTACCCGGTCGATCACTACGAACGGCGAAGAGCCGTCAAAATAAAACCCTTGTTTCCCGGTCTTTGACACTTGAATCGCAGCTGGAATTTCCATTTCAGCCATGATCCGCTTCACTTCCGAAACTATTAACAAAAACGTTTCTTCCGGAACGCCTGTGATAACATGGGTAAACAGGAAATAGTCTTTCAATGACCACGGAGTCGCCGCTTCGCCGCGCCGCGTTTTCACCAGCAGGTAGCGCAGCACATTGGCATGGATACGAGACAGCTGTTCCGTGATGCCGTTATAAGTCAGCGTAGCACCGAATTTATTGAATTTAAGCGAGATGACATCTTTCATCTGTTGTTCATTACTTTCTTCTTCCGAGCATAGCACCGCACCGAACGGGGTTACGATCCGATAAGCATGGCTCATGAGCATGCCGTCATTATAGCAAAGCTGCGTCGACAACGATGTATTGCTGGAACGATCCACCATATTGCAAGACGGAACCTCTCCTTGGATAGCTGTATGAAGAGCGCTGTTCGTCACATACAGCACGGCTCGGCTGATTTGTTCAGCATTCAGCAAAAATCGATCATCGGTATAATAAGTCTGGCTGCTCAATGCCTGCTGGAGATACATGACCGCTTCGCTATGGATACCTGAACGGTAAGCTAAAAAGCCGAGACGGTATGCCGCAATCGGATTTTGGGGATCGTAAGAAAGAACTTGTTTCAGAACATTTTCCGTATCCTCATAGATGGTTTGATGGCCAGTGTACGAGTGCATGCCGTAGCGCAATAAATAAGACACTAGTTTTTTCTTGATGAAGGTATAATAAGTGCGATAATCTTCATCCTCTAGCACGAGTCTTTCTAATTGGCTGTGCATGGCATCGTATACTTCTATCTTGGAATAACTTAAACTGCCAAGCCTGGTTTCCCCAACGCTCAGCAGTTCTTGCTCCAATTCTTCTAGTTCTTCTAAACTGATCCCCTGAAAGCGCATGGTGTTCCTCCCGAATAAATACTAAACAACTTAATTCTTTATTATATTTCATGCATATTGGACATGATTTTGATTTTAAGGAAAATAAAATAAGATAAAATTTACATTTACACTAAACTTGCATCGTTTTTCATGATACCAATGCTTGAAAAGATACACAATAGGGCAAATGATTATTTTATTGTAAAAGAATTATTAAAGCGTTTTTTTAAAGAGGTATTTGTATCTATGCATTGCCAGTTATTCAAATCTTTATCCTGTTCGAATCATCATTCGCCTGGCCGCTGTTCATTGCCAAACTGCTTCTTCTTACTGTAATTTATTAGGTAAAGGAGAGAAAAATCATTCCAGAGAACGGTTTTACTTTCCTTACAGGTGAAAATACTTTCCTTCCGATCTCGTTTACTTTCCTTCCGATCGAGAATACTTTCCGCACCGCATTATTTTCTCCAAACCATGTCCCGTTTCCACGTAAAAGCAAAAAAATATGCGCTTCATCATGATTCATTGAAACTTTCCGCTCGCCTAAACGTAGTACAAGATGAAGCATTTTCAAAGAATTGAACTTATATTTAACCGATTTTGTCCCTTAGAATGTAGAGGAGATAATTGAAGCTGCTTTAACTAATAAAAGAGGTGAGACAATTGAGAAGTGGAAACCCGAGTTTAAATGATGAGTCGTTCAAAAAATTCGACGGAGCTGTAGCAGGCAAGCAAATGACCATCCAAGGCACTGTAAATAAGACCTTAATCCTAATGCTTTTATTGCTGGCTACGTCCGTCTATTCCTGGAATCAGTTCCTCAGCAATCCAAATAGCGCAATGCCGCTAATCCTGGTGGGAGCCATCGGCGGACTGATTGTAGCTTTAATCACGATTTTTGTACCGAAAGTGTCGCCTTTCACAGCACCTCTCTATGCTTTATTGGAAGGGTTGTTTCTTGGCGCGGTATCTGCGCAGTACGAAGTCCAATACGGCGGCATCGTCTTCCAGGCGGTCCTTCTGACAATCGGTGTGCTGCTGAGTTTACTGCTCGCTTATAAATCCGGGTTCATCAAAGTGACGCAGAATTTCAGATTGGGCGTCGTCGCTGCTACAGGTGCGATTTTCATCGTCTACCTGATTTCATTCATCGGCAGTTTTTTCGGTTTTCAAATTCCTTACCTGCATGATGCATCGCCGATAGGCATTGCAATTTCTGTTGTCATTGTCATTATCGCCGCTCTTAATCTGGTGCTGGACTTTGATTTTATTGAAAATGCATCCGAAAGACGTGTCCCGAAATACTTTGAATGGTACGGCGCTTTCGGTCTGCTGGTGACATTGGTTTGGCTGTATCTTGAAATTCTTCGCTTACTGTCGAAATTGCGCAATCGCTGATCAGGAAAACGTCCTTCGGGGCGTTTTTTTTTTGCCGATTAAAATATCCTCACCGTAGCAGAAATCCCTAAAAATATTCCTCACTCGAATGTCTTCAACTTATCCTTAACTATTAATTGTTCCCGAAGGCAGCTTGTTTTCCAGATAAAAATACAAAAACCGCAATCCGAATCATTGCGGTTTTTCAGGGCGATATTGAATTTAAGTTCACACAATTTTCTTGCACAATCCCATTCCGCTTCCGGCTGTTCATGTTCTTCCATCAATCAATTTATTCACTGCGTGAAAGTCAGGAATGGCAGGAATCGCACCTTTTTTAGTTGTTCCCAAAGCCGCAGCCGCGTTAGCGAATAAAATCATTTTTTCAAGGTCTTCTGCTTGGACTAAATCCCAAGGGGCCTCTTTCTCAATAAATTGATACAGAAAAGCTCCCAAAAACAGGTCTCCTGCTCCCGTGGTATCGATGGCATTTACGTGGAATCCGCTTACGTGTCCGGTCTCTGTGCCGAATCGATAAAAACAGCCTTTTGAACCTAATGTGATTAAGGCAATTTTCAGTCCGAATCTCTCAAACAAAAATTTGGACCCTTCTTCAAGACCCCGAATGTCCGTTATAAATTCCAGCTCTTCATCAGAGATTTTTAGTATATCCGCATACTGCATCCCTTCAATGATTGTTTCTTTTGCATGGCTTAAACTATCCCAAAGTGCCGGCCGCAGGTTAGGATCATAAGAAATCAAAACATCTTTTTCTTGTGCCGCTTTTACCGCCTTCAATGTTGCCGTTTTTGCCGGTTCATGCGTCATCGAAAGAGAACCAAAATGAAAAACCTTTGCATTTTGAACCAGTGCAAGATCGACTTCCTGTTCATCCAGCATGATATCGGCTCCAGGAGAACGGTAAAAATGAAAAGAGCGATCGCCGTCATCCTTTAAATGGACAAACGCCAATGTCGTATTTACATCTTTTGAATAAATTAAGCCTTGTGTATCGATTTTTCCTTTTTTTAGCGTTTCTCCTAAAAAAGAGCCGAATTGGTCATCCCCCACTTTTCCTATAAAGGCGGTCCTCGCATTGAATTTGGCCAACGTTGCGAGAACATTAGCAGGTGCTCCGCCAGGGTTCGTTTCAAACAAGGTATTTCCATTTGCAGATTTTCCGGCTGGTGTAAAATCAATCAAGAGTTCACCAAGAGCGACGACGTCAAACATATTAAACTCCCCCTTTTATGTAAGCTGCCTAAAAGTTTAGTGGAACAAATAATGAAAACTGAAACGAGCTGAACAAGCCCCTTTAGGCAGACACGGCTTCCGCTCTTTCTTCTGGGTCTTATAAAAAATATGGAGCAAAGCCATCGGCCGAAGCAACTTTGGCCAATAGCTCTGCACCTAGTTTGAAAAATGTCGATAATGCAATAGCGTTAATCTTTGCACCTTTATCTTGGAATGATTCAAAGCTCTTTCGGATTCCGCAAATTCCACTTTTCAAGAGTTACATCCACATGCCCATCTGCTGTAAGGAGAACATCTATATCATGTGCTTCGGCAAAAAATCGCGCCGTAAACACTTCTTCCCCTCCATTGACAAATAATTCAATAGAGCTTGTGTCCAGGAAGATATGAAGGTCCTCAAGCTTGTCCAACGAACAGCTTCGGCTTTCAACTTTGCCATCGATGAACCGCTTTCTCTCTAACGTCAACAGCTTCAAGTGTGGTACATACACGATTGACAGATTCTTACGGATCTCTATTTTCACTGTATCGGCAAGATTTTGGTGGAAGTGGATTTTGATTTCACTTACTGTACCGGCCAGTTCTGGCAAAGTCTTTGTTTCATTTTCGATGCTTGTATGGCAATGGAATTTTTTAGGTTCTCGCAACTTTTGGAGTTCTTGCACCGGCTTTTGAATAATCCGGTTATTTCTCAGCTCTATTTCCCGAGGAATCGTCAATGCATGGACCCAGCCTTTTTCAATTGTTGGTTGATGGGGTTCCTGTTCATCTGTTATTCCCATCCATCCCAGCATGATCCTTCTCCCATGGTCATCTTGAAATGTTTGCGGGGCATAGAAATCAAACCCCCGATCAAGTTCAATAAATTCACTGTGCGGAAATTCAGTTGTTCCGACTTTCCATTTCCCGATAAAATATCCTGACTGAAACACATTGTGGAAAAAGGTTTCTTTCGCTTCCAGCCCCTGAGGTGAAACAATCAAGATATCTTTTCCATCAAGTTCAAAAAAATCCGGACACTCCCACATATAGCCGAAGTTCATCAATCCATTTAGACGATTTCCAGCTAAAGTCCCTTTGAGTTCCCATATATTCAAATCTGTTGAAGCGAAAAGCACAACGGCCCCTTCTTGATAAAATGTTTGTGCACCCACAACCATGTACCACATATCGTCTTTTTTCCATACTTTCGGGTCTCTGAAATGGGACGTGTAACCTTCTGGCAACAAAATCACAGGGCCTTTTTTCTCGAAATCAAAACCGTTATGGGAAACGGCAATACATTGATAGGTTTCACGCAATCCATTTTCATGCTCGACGTTTCCAGTGTAAAATAACACCATATCTCCATCAACTTCAACAGCACTTCCTGAAAAGCAACCATCCTTTTCATACCATTCACTTGGAACAAGGGAAGGCTTGTGCTCTTGCCAATAAACGAGATCTTGGGATGTGGAATGGCCCCAACATTTAGGCCCATGTATTGTTCCAAACGGATGCCATTGAAAGAATACATGATAAGCGCCTTTATAACGGATGAGTCCATTTGGGTCATTCAACAAACCCACCGCGGGCATTAAGTGGAATTGCAGCCGGTGCGGATCAGCGTTGTTGTTTTTTTGATAAGTCTCTAATGTATGAGTCAACCTTTCAAACCAGTCTATTGTATTCATGACAAACTCCCATTTTTTAGTGTTTTTTTAATTAGCTTTCCCCTAAGCCACTAAGCGTTGGTACCCACGGAGTTTACATTCCCAGCTTCTATCTTTAAAATCCCCCAAAGCAATCTGGACAAGTAAATGCTGCTATCTTCAGCTTTTGAAATTGTTTTTTTATTTTTTCTTCCTTGTCCATAGGTTTAGATCAGTTAAATTCCTGCCTTCATAAGCCGTTTCCTCATACTGATTCCCCCTTATAATTTATTATTTATCTTTCCTAATAATACGCCAAAATGATGTAAAAGTTTCATGAATATTAAAAAAATAATACATTTTCTTCAGCTTTGTGACTATATAGTTACAATATTTTAGGATTTCTAAATTTTCAGTATAAATTCATAAATAGCCCGGCTGCAAAAACCAAAATCTGAAACTCCTTTACATCCCCCATCCCTTCCGCTACACTAGACCCATCGGGACAAATCCCGGCCACAAACTAACTGCATACCGTTTTCTGCACTGGGGGTGCCCGATTTTCGGCTGAGATGCAAGCGCAAGCTTCGATCCCTTATGACTCGATCCAGGTAATACTGGCGTGAGGAAGTGCGGTGACTTTCCGCAATTGGATCTTTCTTAAATTTAATTGACATGGAATAGTGGCTGCATCTTCACGGATGCAGCTTTTTTTGTGCGAATTTTTAAGGAGGAGAATTTATTATGGAACCATTGCAATGCGGCACGAGCCCGATTGTCGGATTTCGCTTTTCTTTGCATCCGATGACAGGGGATTTTATCCGAGTAATTAAAGGGGCTTTGAACGACACAGATACAGCGAATGTCTGGATGCACACCGATGATGTTTCGACCGTAATCCGCGGCAAGCAAAACCATGTTTTTAATGTGGCGAAAGCGCTCACGCTGCATGCCGCGAAAACCGGTGAGCATGTCGCGCTGTCCGGCACGTTCTCCATCGGCTGTCCGGGAGATACAGCGGGCGATGTGTATTTGGACAAAGACGATGTGCTGCTGAATACCGATGAGACGAAACAATATGTGTCGTCTCAATTCGCGCTGTACCCGATGAACAACCCGGACTATATGGCAGTCATTTACCGTGAAGTGGATCGCGCGAAAGAGCAAGGCGTCTTTAACGAGTCCATGCATTACGCGAGCGGCATCCACGGCGATATCCATGATGTTTTCGCTTTTTACGAAGAAGCATTCACCAATGCCCGCTCGGAACAGCACCGCCACTTGGTGATGACTGTGTCGATGAGCATCAATAGCCCTTCCCATAGAGGTGCCTCCAATGCTTAAATCGTGGAAACTGAAAGAAGTTGTGCTGATGTCACTGTTTGCCATTGTTTTTGGCATTGTCTATTTGCTGTTTGTGCATATCTCGAATATTTGGGCCGGCATCATCGGCCCGCTTGCCTATGAATGGATGTTCGGCATCTGGTTTATCGTTTCCATCATCTGCATGTATATCATCCGCAAACCCGGTGCGGCAGTGCTGTCGGAATCGATGGCTGCTGCGATTGAAGTGCTGCTCGGCAATGCAGTCGGTCCCCGCCTCCTGTTATCCGGCATCATCCAAGGATTAGGTGCGGAAGCGGCTTTTGCGGTGACCGGCTACAAACATTTCAACTTAGCGGTATTGATGCTGGCCGGTGCCGGTTCGGCGGTATTCAGTTTTGTTTACGGCTATTTCATCTCCGGTTATGCAGCACTCGATCCTTCTTTCGTGGCATTGATGTTCACCCTTCGCGTATTGAGCGGCATGATCATTGCCGGTGTCGGAGGCAAGTATTTAACGGATGGCTTGCTTGCGACCGGTTCACTGCGCGGCTACGCCATTGCCCGCGCGAATAAAGGTGATGCGGGTGCATAACCGCGTATTTTCCTTACAAGATGTGAGTTTTCGTTTTCCGGATGATAGAGCGAATACCTTGAACGGCATTTCCTTTCATATTGAACGCGGTGAACGCGTCGTAATTTCCGGCCCGAGCGGCTGCGGAAAAAGCACATTGTTGTATTTGCTGAACCGTTTGTATCCGCTCAATTGTGACGGCATTGCCAGCGGCACTATCCACTTATTCGCCAAAAATGCGGAAGATTACTCACCCGGCGAGATCAACCGCCGGGTGGCCACTGTTTTCCAGGATCCGGATTCGCAGTTCTGCATGCCGACGGTCGAAGAAGAATTGGCGTTTACATTGGAGAATCTGCATGCCCCTTTTGCCGAAATGGATCTGCGCATTGCAGAAGTTTTGCAATTGACCGGCCTTTCCCATCTGCGCCATTCCGTGATTCAGTCGCTGTCCGGCGGCATGAAACAGCGCGTTGCAACCGCTTGTGCATTGATCATGGAACCGGAAGTGCTGCTGCTCGATGAGCCGATTTCCCACCTCGATCCCTATACGGCAAAACAGTTTATCGAATGGCTGGATGAGCTTCAAAAAAACTTCGGTTTGACAATCATAGCTGTCGAACATCGGCTGGATTTATGGGGATCATTTTTCAACCGGGAACTTGCCATGGACATTGGTGGAAAAATCGTTGAGGATAGCGATTTTGTTATGCGGCAGCCGGTTTTATTCCCTGGACGGATTTTTGCAGCCGCTCCGGAAACGGCTTTAACAGCGAACGAGCTCTCGGTGAAGATGAAAGACAAAGAGCTTCTATCGCCCCTATCGTTTAGCACAAAACGGGGCGAAGTGGCGGTCATTGCCGGGCCGAATGGCAGTGGGAAATCGACATTGATGAAAGCTTTATGCGGAATTTACGCTTTATCTGGCGGAACGGTGAAGTCTGATGGGGTCGGCTATGTGCCGCAGTCTCCGGAATACCTGTTTCTCGAGAAAACTGTGGCAGCGGAACTGGCATTTTCCGGCGTTTCATCAGCAAGTGAACTGGAAGAACTGATGGCCCGCTTAAACTTAAAAGAAATTAAAGATGCCCACCCATTCTCAGTCAGCCACGGGCAAAAAAGGCGTATCGCCATCGGTGCCATGCTTGCTGACAAACGGCCGGTCCTCTTAATGGATGAACCGACTTCAGGCCAGGATGCAGCGGCACTATTGGAATTATTCGAGCTGATTACTGAACGTGCCCGTGAAGGGGTGGCGATTTTCATCGTAACGCATGATATGGAGTTTGCAGCTAGCGTTGCTGATTCGGTCCTGCTGATAAAAGATGGACAATTAACCGGAAAATTCAAAGCAGACGAAGTCTGGAACGATGACCAATTGTTGGCTGAACATCGCCTCTTGCCGCCGAAAGGAGTCCAGCGCTATGCGAAATCTTTTGCATGACATGAATCCTTCCGTGAAATTCTTGATTGTTGCGGTTTCGATGCTGGTGATTGCGTTTTTCTTCAATCCTTGGACTCCTCTCTTGTTCTGGGTTGCCGTATTAGTTATGCAAGTACTGATGAGTAAGGTCAATTGGAAAATTTGGGCTCTGTTCATGCTGCCGTTTATGCTTGGCGCATTCGGCTATTTATGGACGGCAATTGTCTTCGGGACAGACACGGGCGGCAGAGTGATTTGGTCATTTGCCTCCCTCGTGGTAACCGCCGAACAACTGGACACCGCTTTATCGCTGGCCTTCCGGGTAATGGCATTTTCAACTTTATCGCTGATGTTTGCCTTCACCACTGATCCGGTTAAATTTATTATGAGCCTGATGCAGCAATTGAAGCTTTCGCCAAAACTGGCTTATGGCATCATGGTTGGCTACCAGTTTTTGCCGGTGATGAAAGAGGAGTTCACGCAGATCCAGCAAGCGCACCGGCTGCGTGGGGCAGACGCGGAAAAGCGTCTATTGCAGCGGATGTTCGGGATGAGCAGGCTGCTCATTCCGATGCTTGCGGGCGCTGTGCGAAAAGCGGAACGCTCAGCGTTCGCCATGGAGGCCCGCGGCTTCACCGGTGAAATGCGGACGGCATATTATAAGCCGGTTAAGGTGAGCCGTTTGGATGTCTGGATGGCCTTGGTGTTTCTGTTGGTGCTGGCTGGCAGCTGCGCTGGCGGCGTCCTGTTGAACCGAATATAAAACTGCTGGCGTCAGGCAAGCAGCCAATGCGGCAGAGCTTCTCGGCAAATCCGGGAGCTCTGTCTTTTTTTATCTAGATTTGACATCTTTAAATGCTTTTTGTTTAAATGCTTTTTGTTTTTTTGCTTTTTTTTTCTTGTTTGCTTTTTTTGATTTTTTAAATTACCCTTATGTAGTTTTCTACATATATTATGGAAAATCTCTTTTACACTTATAAATGAAAACCAAAATAAAAGCATCCGCTTTGTTAGCAGATGCTTGATTAATGGATGGATGGGCTTTTCACGACCGCTTTGTTGTACATCAGTTGGAAGCCATTGCGTTCCATATTTCGGGCGGACGTGGTTTGCGGCTGAGTCGTTACTGTGACATGGCTGCAGCCTTTTGATTTAGCATAGCGCAGCCGCTCTTGAATCAACAGGTTCTGGTATCCCTTGCCCCTGTATGCCTCCACTGTACTGGTTAGAAATAATTCTCCTAGCAAATTGTCTATTGCCAATGTTCCCCCAGCTGCACTTTCACCATTTTCTTTCAACAGAAAGCCTGCATTA
This sequence comes from Planococcus sp. VCh962, assembly GCF_057748275.1. Lineage (NCBI taxonomy): Bacteria > Bacillati > Bacillota > Bacilli > Caryophanales > Caryophanaceae > Planococcus > Planococcus sp. VCh962. Next base: position 545,010 of record NZ_JBYLHS010000001.1, on the reverse strand, counting down.
TTGGAGACTTCCAAAAATGTCCGTGTCGACTCCATCATGGCTTCAGTCACTGTGCTGTCTTTTGAAATGCCTAAAGCAACAGTCCAGGCCCATTCATAAAGATCTTCCCCCGACACTTCTGTGACCGCCACGGTTTCATCTGTTAACCGATTTTCAGCTGGTTGCCATTTTTCAAGTTCCAGCACCCAGACGGCCAAAAAATGGTCGAGTGTATATCGCCGTTCTTGAAGCAGAGCCAGTAACAAGGGATCGCAGAATGGTGTCAGCTCAAACTCGACATGCTCCACTTTCTCTCTCTTTCGAGCAAAATCTTCAATCGTGTTCAAGTCATTTTCCACTAGAACGCCGTCCATGCCGAAGCCGACGCCAAAACAACTGTTGGCTGTGCAGAAAATGTCTCCTTTACCTGGCAAGGGCAGATGTTCCATGGCAGCAGCTGGATTGAATTCTTGCTGTTTCAAGATGTATTCCTTTGTCCCCTTGCTTTTGATGGCTTCTATCCTTCTGGCCAAACTTCTATTGTTCGCTGTCATGCTCATCACGCTCCTAAAAACTTAAAAGGCATTCAAATTGTTGATCAATTTGAATGCCTTTTGTTTTTTACTTCATGCTAGAGGCTGTGCTCTGACCCATAAGAGATTTCGTCTTCATCATGGATGTCTACGCCTTTATCGACATGGACAATCGTCCGTAGAATCAATTTCCCTTTAGGGTTCTGCAAAATCCAGCGTTCATCCGGTACAATTTCAAATTGGTGCATGACGGCTTCTTTTGATTTGACTGAACCGATAAACTCCAATGTCTGTTTGGCGACGATGTTTTCAATTACATCAAAATCGCTGTCTTCGCGATAATCTTCTATTTGTTTTACAACGTTCAGCTCAATGTATTCAATCTCCTGGTCGCTGTTTCCGCCGGTAAAGTAAACCGTGCCGTTCAAGGTTTCACCTTCTTCTAAATGCGGCCTTTCCACGACCGTATTGATTTTTAAAGAACCAATACCGATTGAACTAAGGAATTGTTTGAAATTCATAAAGTGGCACCCTCCAGTATTTGCTAATCCTTCTTTACCACAAGAAAAACTTCTTTAAACCGTTACAGCAATTCGGTGTAATCGTAATGATTGTCCAAATTGACTTCATGTTTATTGTAGCGGCGCTTGAATAATTTGTAGAAATGGGCAACCAGCACTTTGATGATTGCATAAGCCGGAATACCGAAAATGACACCAGCAATACCGAATAGGGATCCTGCTGTAAGCAAAACGAAAATGATGGTGATCGGATGAATGATCATCGTTTTCCCCATAACTTGCGGCGAAATCAAGTTACTTTCAAAAATCTGGACGATGGTCCAGACAATGCCGACCTTCAACAGCATAAATGGCGAGATCACAATCCCGACAATGGCTGCTGGTGCAAAGGCGATTGCCGGTCCGATATACGGAACGATGCTGGTGACGCCAGCCAGGAAACCGAACAGCAATGCGTAATCGAGCTTGATAATCAAGAAGCCGATATACACCATTACACCGATGAAAATCCCTACGATAATTTTGCCTTGTATATATGCGCCAATTTGCCGGTCAGCTTCACGGAAAACTGATTTCGTGTCTTCACGGAATCTCGGAGGCAAAAGCTTCAAGATAAAGGCAGGGAATTTCTCGCCATCTTTCAATAAATAGAACAAGATAAAAGGCACGATGATAATTGATAAAACTACGCCAGTAACTGTGCTGATGAATTCAGTCAGCCTAGACAACAGACTTGTTGCAGTTGTCTGGAATGTTTCGTTAAATGTACTAGGCAGCGTAGTGAGCAGCTCTTCGATATTCAGGCTCGAATTAACATAGTACTCGCCAACATACGAAGTTCTTAAGAATGCATCGACATCTGTCAATAACTGCATAAAATAATCCGGAAACTCCAAAATCAGCCTTTGTGTCTGCTCACGCAAAAACGGCAACACCAGTACGATCAGCAAAGCGGTCAGCCCACTCAATGCTACAAATATGATGACAATTCCCCAAATCCTCGGTATCCGGAAACCTTCCAGCATCCGAAGAACCGGGCGCAGCAAATAATACAGCACCAGCGCCAATATGACCGGCAATAAAATGGTTCTCAAAAATACGAGCAGCGGTTCGAATATGAACGACACTTCCCGGAATATGAAAATAACCAAGCCGATCAGCACCAATGCGATCAAAGTGAATAATAAGTTGGTTCCTCCGAGAAAACGGATAAAGTTTGTCGAGAAAAAAGATTGTTTTTCCGTCTCCATGCCACTCCTACTTTCTATTAATATCGGTATGCCTTAATTTTAGCATATTATCTGACATTTTAATTGAGTGGTTGTGACAAAAATTCTGAAAGGGCTTTTTTGTTTTGTTCCAAATCCAATTCGATAACTGAGCCTGCATGGGAATAGTTTTGGAAGCTATAGCTGTTTTCCACAGGAATGGTCAAGCGCTCCAACTCGCCGCCGCCGCTCATCGCCAATTGGACCGCCAGTTTCACTTGGTCAGAAGTAGAAACGTCGGTTTGGATATAGCCTTGGACCGCTCCGGCGAGTTTCGGATATTTCGGTATTGCCGAAACGCTGATGACTTCATCTTTCAATGCAGCAAGTGCCTGCTGCTGGCGCCGGACACGGCCAAAGTCGCCTTCCTCGTCAGCACGAAAACGCGCATAGCCTAAAAGCTCCTTGCCGTTCAAGTTCTGGACGCCTTGTTCCAATGAGACGCCAATTTTTTCGGACATGTCTTTCTCGACATTTATTTCCACTCCGTTTGGCGCGGCAATATCAACCAATTGCTCAAAATTTGAGAAGTCAATTTGGGCGTAATGATGGATTTCCAATCCGAACATATCACGCAGCGTATCCGCCAGTAAATCCGCACCACCCAAATAATAGGCAGTATTCAATTTATACGATTGATATCCAGGAATATCCGCGTAAATATCACGCATGAATGAAGTCAGCTTCACTTCATCGGTTTCTTTATCGTGCGACAACAGAATCATTGTATCCGATCTGGATTTTTCTTCTCCCCGGGAGTCGACTCCGACGATTAAGATGTTCTGGAATTCTCCATTTTCCGGATCTCCATTAAATTCTACTGGTTGTTGTTCTGTATTTTCGGCTATTTTATATCCGCTTTGAAATTGCAAAAAAGCATAAATTCCTGCAGCCGCAAGCGCGATGAATAGCAGAAGCAAAATACCGCGAAAACGTAAGCGTTTCTTTTTGCGCCGTCTTCTGGTCGGCTGTAATTCTTCTTCCATGTTCTACACATTCCTTTCTAAATGGGGCCTTATATGTGACGATGGTTGGCGTGAAGAAGTTTCTGCTCAATCATTATAAACATTTTTATTGTCGTAAAACAGTGAGGATGGTAAGATTTTTTATTATAGGTGAGAGGAGTCACTCCATATGACAGAAAAAGCGACATTTGCAGGCGGCTGCTTCTGGTGCATGGTCAAGCCGTTCGATCAATTTGACGGCATCGATTGCGTAGTTTCAGGCTATAGCGGAGGCCATGTTGAAAATCCGACTTATGAACAAGTGAAAACTGGAACAACCGGGCATTTGGAAGTGGTGCAAATCACGTTTCAGCCGGATGTTTTCTCCTTTGAACAACTGCTTGAAATTTTCTGGCAGCAAATCGATCCAACGGACAATGATGGCCAGTTCCAGGACCGCGGCTCTCAGTACCGCCCGGCCATTTTCGTACATAACGAAAGACAGCGCCAGCTAGCCGAAGAATCGAAACGTGCATTAGACGCCAGCGGACGCTTTAAAAAGCCTGTCATCACAGAAATTATAGATGCTGCACCTTTTTATCCAGCAGAAGATTATCACCAGGATTTTTATAAGAAGAACCCGGAGCATTATAAAGAAGATCGCGCCGTTTCCGGACGGGACGAATTTCTTGAAGAAATATGGGAGAAAAATGAAGTGACGAACTGAAATAGCTATGTAAAAAATGGCGTGAAACCTAGAAGACGGTTTCACGCCATTTTTTTTGCTAGTTGGGCATAAACAGGGCGCAGTTGGGCATATTTGAGAAAAGTTGGGCATATAGCGGCGCTAGTTGGGCATAAACAGCAAAAGGACAGCCAATCCACGGCTGTCCTCGGTTAAATCATTCTATATTTCCTTTAGTTTTATTGCCATTAATGATTTCTCCAAGCTCCAGCAATTCCTGAATTTCATAGGTTGGGCGGATGCCCGTAGTGTTTTCTTTGCCAAACGGGTTGAACCAGCAAGTGTCGATGCCATAATCCGAACCCCCCTGGATATCTGATGCCAACGAATCGCCGACAATCAGCACACCTTCTTTGCTGGTAAGGCCAAGTTTCTCGAAGGCATAATCAAAAATTCCTTTATGCGGCTTTTGAAAGCCGGTTTCTTCCGAGATGATCAAATGTTCAAATCGGTCGCTGAAAGGTGAATTTTGAATGCGCGATTTCTGCACTTCTCCAAAACCGTTTGTGATGATCGCCAGCCGGCAATCTTCGAGGCTGTTCAGCAATTCTTCCGCACCTGGCATTACATGGGTTTCTTTGCCCAGATTCTCCAAGTACAGCTTTGAAAATGTATCAGCACTGATGTCCAGTTCGTGCTCGAGAAACAACCGCTTAAAGCGCTCGATTCCAAGATCCCGGATGGCTATTCTCCCTTGTTCCAGATCATGCCAGAGCACTTGGCTTATTTTTCGGTAACTGGCATGGGTATCGGAAAAACCTGTCGGCATATTATGCGACATAAAAGTATTATGTAAAGCAGAATGCTCCGATTTCTTAAAATCCAGCAGCGTATCGTCTATATCAAATAAAATCGTTGAATATTTTTTCATGGTCATCATGCCTTTCCTGTTTATTATTCACTGTCGAACCATCCTTTTGAATAGAACCAAGCAAACATTCCCACTCCAAGAAATACCATGACAGTCAGGATGGCGTAATATCCTCCCTTCCACTGAAGTTCTGGCATAAAAGCGAAATTCATGCCATAAATGCCGGCAATGAAGGTCAGCGGCATGAAAATGGTCGTAATTACCGTGAGTGTCTTCATGATATTGTTCATGCGGTAAGAGTTCAGTGAGATGTAGTTATCGCGGATATCGGAAGTCAATTCCCGGTTCGAGTCGATCATATGGCTCAGCTTGATCAAGTGGTCATGGATATCCTGGAAATAAGCCCGTTTATGTTCTTGCAAGATAAAGCGTTTCGATTCCAGGATACGGTAAACCAAGTCCCTGGTAGGAATGACAATTTGGCGCAATTTGAATAAATCCCGGCGCACTGAAAATGTCTTTTCCATAACATTTTTGTCGGCTTTTTTCACCCGGTCGGTGTTTTCGATAACCGCAAGCTGGTCTTCCAGGTCTTCAACCAGCGGGAAAAAGGAATCCACCACTTTATCCATCAATTTATATGTCACTTCCACCGGTTTGAATTGATGGTGCATGCTCGGGTGGCTGAAATAATCCCATGTGATATTCACTTCTTTCAAATCCTGGAAATGGAAAGAAACGATGAAATTATCTGCGATAAAAACGTCGATTTCCTCTGCTTCCAATGACTCCTGGTTTAGGCAGTGAAATACCAGGAAATTCATGTTTTCGTAGTATTCCAGTTTTGGCCGCTGAAGCGAATGGATGCAGTCTTCAATCGCCAGCGGGTGAAAATGGAAATGGCTGCTCAGCAAGCCGATTTCTTCATCTGTCGGATCAATAAAGTCCACCCAATACCATTTCATTTCTTTCAGCGCCTCGAGAGGCGGATTGATGATCATTGTATTTTCTTGGTTGATTGCTTGGATACGGATCATGGTGTTCTCCTTATCTTCTTTTATTCAACAGGAAAGCAAATACTGCAAGCACGGCTAGATATCCTAAAAACAGGATCAAGGTAATCTCATGTGTTCCGTAGCGGTCATAAAGAATGCCGATGGCAAATGGCATGGCGCTTGAAATGACATAGCCCCCTGACTGGATCATTGCGGTCCAGCTATTGACGTCATCAGCCCGGGAGTTTTCATCGAGCGGCATCAATAAGGCAATCGGAAACAAGCCGCCGAGTGTAATGCCAAGGAACACTGCGGCCGGCCAGACCAAAGCTGTCCCCCCTGCCATCAGCAGAATGATTCCGATGGTGCCTGAAATCAATAACACCATGGTCCACAATAGACGGCTTGGAAATTTCTGCAACAACATTGGAATGGACAAATTCCCGAGGAGCTGCACCAAAGACATTACCGTCAAGGCGGCACCTGCTGTTAAGACATCCATGCCTTTGTCGCTGGCAATCGGCGCAAACCATGTGATGAGCGAGAAAAACAGCGCAGACTGGAAAGCGAAAAACAGCAGCATATACCAGGCGCGTCTGTTTTTCCAAGGAGACACGGAAGGCTCCCCTTCCAGGCCCAGCGCTTCATCCGCCGGCTCTTCGATGCGCTGCCAGAGAATCAAGGCCACAATCGCAAGCAAACCCCAGCTTGCCAAAGCCACCGGCCAGTTCAGGATGGTATAAAACACGCCGGTCAGGCCGGATGCCAAAGTGGCGCCTAGCCCCATGCCAAAAGAGTAAACGCCGATCAACGATGCCGTCCGGTTCGGAAAATTGCGTTTGATCATGGCAGACAATAACGGACTGATGATGGCGATTGCCAGTCCGATGAAAAATGCGCTCACGAGCAGCACCGGATATGACGGCACAATGCCTCGGACCAGCGTCAGCGTTCCGATGACAATGATTAAAATGGCAATCGAGCGCTTCATGCCGAACTTCTTATTGAAGCTGACAGCAAACGGCGCAAACAGCCCCATACAAAAAACCGGAACCGAAGTCAGCAGGCTGATCTGGCTATTGGATAATGCCAAGTCGGTCCGGATGGTTTCTAGCAGCGGTCCGATGGATGAAATCGCTGGCCGCAAATTTAATGAAATGAAAAAGATGGCTAGCACCATCAAGCTGAGAGCTGATTTTTTTGATTGAGCAGTCACTGTTCTATTCCTCCTTGGAGATGGATGCAGACAAACTTGTGTTCCCTGGCTTGAGCCATTAAAATGGATGTGAAAGGCGGGCACAAGTATGAAACTCGTAAACTGGAGTTACGCAAAACGATATAATATCAAAGCCATTTTCGACGAATTTCCTCACGTCGTCGTGCTGTTCCGCCAAATTGGCGGCTATTATTTCATCTTTTCAATGAAAGGCTTAACTAAAGAACATATTCCCACACGCAAAGATTACGTACGCATGGAATATCTGCTCAATAAAGACCTCGGTCTGTTAGAAGCGTATAAGGAAAGAAAATACAAATAAGCACATATATCTCCATTTGGGTCAATTGCCAAGCGCATGGAATTGATGATCCCCTCTGATTGAAGTTTCCTTTTATAAGTTTATCCCAGTCTGTAGACGAATGCTATCGATTTTGGCGGCTTTCGTGGTATACTAATCTTATTGTGAAATTTGGGAGGTACGTATAAATGATAGCAGTAAATGATGTAAGCCTTCGCTTTGGCGACCGTAAACTTTTCGAAGATGTGAATATCCAGTTTAACCCGGGAAATTGCTACGGATTGATTGGTGCCAATGGTGCAGGGAAATCAACCTTCATCAAAATTTTATCCGGTGATTTGGAAGCACAAAGCGGCAACGTAACAATGGGATCCGGTGAACGTTTGGCTGTCCTGAAACAGGACCACTTCGAATATGAGGAATACCCTGTTCTTGAAACTGTAATCATGGGACATAAAAAACTGTATGAAATCATGGCAGAAAAAAATGCCATTTACATGAAAGAGGACTTTTCCGATGAAGACGGCATGCGTGCCGCTGAACTGGAAGGCGAATTTGCTGAACTCAACGGTTGGGAAGCGGAATCCGAAGCTGCGATTTTACTTCAAGGCCTTGGCATTTCGGAAGACCTGCACGACAAGAAAATGGCTGAATTATCCGGTTCAGATAAAGTGAAAGTTTTGCTTGCACAAGCCCTATTCGGCAAACCGGACGTTCTTCTTCTGGATGAGCCTACCAACCACTTGGACTTGAATGCCATCAAATGGCTGGAAGAATTCCTGATCAACTTTGAAAACACCGTCATCGTCGTATCGCATGACCGCCACTTTTTAAACAAAGTATGTACGCATATTGCCGACCTTGACTTCGGGAAAATCCAATTGTATGTAGGAAACTACGACTTCTGGTACGAATCTAGCCAATTAGCGACTCGCTTGGCAAGTGACCAAAATGCGAAAAAAGAAGAAAAGATCAAAGAACTTCAAGCGTTTATCGCCCGTTTCTCTGCGAATGCTTCCAAGTCGAAGCAAGCGACGTCACGGAAGAAAATGCTTGATAAAATCGAATTGGACGATATCCGTCCTTCATCCCGAAAATACCCATTCGTCAACTTCACAATCGGCCGTGAAATCGGCAACGATGTGCTGACTGTAAGAGATGTTAGCCAAACCGTTGACGGCAATAAACTATTGAACAACATCAGCTTTAATATGAACAAAGAAGACAAAATCGTCTTGATCGGTGATCCGCTTGCGAAATCGGCGCTTCTCCGCATATTGGCTGAAGAAGACGAGCCGGCTGAAGGTTCAATCCGCTGGGGTGTCACTACTTCACGCGCTTACTTGCCGATCGACAACTCGGCTTACTTCGAAGGCAGTGAACAATCATTGGTGGATTGGCTTCGCCAATATTCTCCTGAAGACGAAAGTGAAACTTTCCTTCGCGGCTTCCTTGGCAGAATGCTGTTCTCCGGCGAAGAAGTGAAGAAGAAACCTTCCGTTCTTTCCGGTGGCGAAAAAGTGCGCTGCATGCTGTCGAAAATGATGCTGTCACACGCCAACGTCCTGCTTTTAGATGAACCGACCAACCACTTGGACTTGGAATCCATCCAAGCTTTGAACAATGGCATGATCGCGTTCAAAGGCGCGATGGTCTTCACTTCACATGACCATCAGTTTATCCAAACGGTTGCCAATCGTGTCATTGAAATTCTTGAAGATGGAACGATTCTCGATAAGCAATTGACTTACGATGAGTTCCTGGAATGGAAAGAAGCACAAGGCATCACTAACTAATAAATTGCATAAATCCCGCATATCCTAATCGGTGTGCGGGATTTTTTTGTTTGCTCCTTGATCTGTTTGATGGCCTGCCTTGTTTGTCCGCAGAATCCAATCTTCTTAATAATTTTTCATGCGAATGATTGTCTGGCCAATTGATCCGAGCTTCTAGTGTTTCTCTCGTTTTCTCACACAAAAAAACCGTGGCAGGAACGCCACGGTTTTTTTATTTCATGAAACGTTTCACTAAACGACCTGCTGGCAACCGGGAAACGAATTTATTGCTGGAATTTGAAATTCCTCGTACCACAGACAATAGTTCGACGTCTCCTGCCCAATGTTCTTCGATGACTTCGATCGGGAACTTGTTCAACAATGTGTTGATGACAAATACTGCAACTACTACGTCATCTAAGAATCCCCCTGGTCCTACAAGGATTTCCGGTAAAAAATCAATTGGCGCAATAAAGTACAAAATCCCGGCTCCGACAGCACTCTTGCTTTTTGTGTCAATGCGGTTGTCGAGCATAAGTTTCGTCAATAAATGGAACAGATCGGGAGCAAAGAGGATATATTGGCCAACTTTGCTTATTGGCCCTGGTTTATTGTCCAGCCACTTTTGTATTTTGCTGCGCAGTTTCTTATAAAAATCCTGTTGTTCTTCTTCGCTCGGAAGCGGTTTTGTTAAATACTCATCGGTCATGGCGATTCCCCCAGTTCATTTTAATAATCTATACCTTTAAGCCTTTTTCATAAAACCCATTTATCTAAAAAATCAACATCACATTGGTTGAGATGTGTTCTTTTCCGGAGTTCCCTTCACCGGTATGAATTTCACTTGCTGACCTTCATTTAGCATGGAAAGTCATCGATATTGGAATGTTCCATATGTGTATAGAACATTTCGTCGTTATCCCCTGGGATATAGCCGAAGTCTTTTTCTTTATCAAATGACACTACATTGCCTGTCAAATCTCCTCCTCCGCTAAAATTACGCATCTAAAAACCTCCTGTGCATTCTTTTTCCAGATGGTGAATTATACCCTTTTGTAGGCGATGTCTAAACAATTGCCGATTTTCGCCTTAAAAAAGAACCGTTCCGGTACGAACGGTTCGCCTAGTTGCTTCTATGGATTATTGCGTCCATCATTTCAATCCAACTGCAGCAAAGGCATCTTTAACGCTTTTCACTTCGTTGCTGTTTGCGCCGTACAGATCGGTGGCTGCTTGGACAGCGGAAGCCTGCAGCTGCCTGAATTTAGTGGTTGGCGTCAAATACTGGGTTAACGTGCGATAAAAGATTTTACCGGTTTTATCATTGCCGATTCCTTTTACGTTGATATTGTAATGTGTTCCGCCATTTGCCAATAAATACGCCGCTTTATTGCTGATGGAAGAATTGATATGAACTCCTCCGAAATCCTCTGTTCCTAAATAACGTTTTGTATAATGGTCGGGCAACCCATTCGCTGTCGGGTCTTTCAATGACCGAAGAGCATCTCCTGCAATGCCTGGAGTAATAATATCCTCGCCTATTGCCCAATCCGGCCGCTTTTGGAATTTATCCTCAACCAGCACTCCAAAAATGTCAGACATTGATTCGTTGATGGCGCCAGAATCATTTGAATAAATCAGCCCGGCTGTCGACTGGGAAACGGCGTGCGTCAGTTCATGCGCTATGACATCGAGCGATCCCGACAAAGGAATGAATTTCGTGCCATCCCCGTCTCCGTACACCATCTGCGTTCCACTCCAAAACGCATTATTGTAATTCTTGCCGTAATGGACTGTCGAAATAAGCGAAGCTCCATTGCCATCAAAGCTATTGCGGTTATGCGCTTTCTTGAAATAGTCAAAGGTCAGGCCAGCATAGACATGGGCATCCACTGCCGCGCCGTCAAATGCTGCGTTGTATTTATCGTCCCGATCCAGCCATAACGTGCCAGGGACATTCGTCAAATTGGCCGCGTTATAAGTGAAAATGCCGTTGCCGCGGGTCCGGTCCACCAAATAAGAACCTGTTGAATTCAGCACGGTGTTCACTTTCTTTTTATCACCGAGCACCCCCGTCCCGACTGATATGGCATCGTTGCCTTGCGGTATGCTTAGCGGCACTGCTTCATGTATTTGATTGTAATATTCAATGACTTGGCCTGTTTGTGCATCAATAAAATAATGAAAGTTTCCAGGTTCTGGCACTAAAAATTCATATTGAGAATGGTAAGCGAGTTTTGCTGTTCCCTCATCCATAAAAACCACCAACTCCGGTTTTTTCTCATTAGTGATTTTGGGAGGCTGTGCAAGGTTTTTTTCTAGGCTGCCAAGAGCAATTGCCGATGCTTTGGCAGCAGTTAAAACTGCGCCGTCCTTTAGCGCTTCTGTTTCAGCTAAATCAGGCACCAATTCACCCGAAACCGACGTCAGCACTCCGTTCGCGTCGATATGCGCGGAAAGAACCGAGCCATAAACCGGGATGCCGTTGAACATTTGCTGAAGCTTTACATTGGTCATGCCAAGTTCATCTTTCAATTCACTGATTTTGTTGAATTCTTGTGACTCGTTTTCCCCAAGGCCGTAAAGATTTTCCTTTTCCGCTAAAAAGGAATATACAATATCCGCTGCTCCTTTTTGTGAAGATAGAGTCAGGCTGCCGGCAATGAAGCTTGGGGTATCACTTTCCGGGCTCAAATAGACTTGTTCAGTTATGCCTTTATCAGGCGCTGCATAAACAGAACCCGAAGCTACAAACAATAAGGCGGCAGATAATCCGATGCTGCACATGCTCTGCTTTTTCATTTTCCTCCGCTCCTTTACGTGCTGTCAGAGATTGGTTGTTATGTCCATCTTAACCATCTGATTATTCAGAATAAATAGGTTTCAGTATGTGTTTTACCCTCCGGCTTACAGGTGTTTGGACCTGTTTTGAACTATGTATGGAAAAAGGGCCCTGTCAGGATAATGAGGTGCCACTAGAGAAAGGGAAAATGGCTTAAAACGACTCACTAATCGATATTCCACTAAACAACTACGCTTGCCGCAGGCGAGGAAGATTAAGGCCCTTTTGCGGAAAGCGTTCGCCCTGATGCGTAAGGAATAGAAAGAAGTTTATGTCTTAAAATGAAAAAAACCGCTCACAAGGAGCGGTTCTTCTCTTTAATCTATTCAGTTCACACCTACAGCATTGAACGCTGCTTTAACGCTTGCCACTTCAGCACTTGTGGAGCCGTATAAATCCGTGGCCGCTTGGATGGTCGAAACACGGTAATGGCTGTAATTGGAACTTGGCGTCAAATATTGAGTCAACGTGCGATAGAAGATTTCCCCTGTTTTGGCGTTGCCGATTCCTGTTACTTGCACGCCGTAATGTGTGCCGCCGTTAGCCAGTAAATAAGCGGCTTTGTTGCTGATCCCGGAGTTGATGTGAACACCGCCATTATCGCTGGTGCCCACGTAGCGTTTGGAATAATGATCGGGATCGCCATTTAAGGTCGGCTCCGCCATCGAACGAAGAGCATCTCCTTTGACTGCCGGAGTATAAATATCTTCCCCGATCAGCCAGTCCGGGTTGTTATTGAAATGGTATTCGACCAAAGTTCCAAAAATATCCGAAATCGATTCATTGATGGCACCGGATTCGTTTTGGTAAATAAGATCGGCAGTTGTATCTGTCACGGCATGCGTCAGTTCATGGGCGATGACATCAAGGCCACCGGAAAGCGGGATGAATGTCGAGCCGTCCCCGTCGCCATAGACCATTTGGGAACCGTTCCAGAACGCATTGTTATAGCTGCGGCCATAATGGACCGTTGAGATCAATTGCGCCCCGTTGCCGTCATAACTGTTCCGGTTATGGGTATTTTTATAATAATCGAAGGTCTGCCCGGCATAGACATGGGCATCCACTGCCGCTCCGTCATAAGCTGCATGATATGCATTGTCTGCATCCAGCCACAGTGTCCCTGGAGTTCTCGTGCGGTTGGCAGCGTCATAAGTGAAAATTCCGTTGCCGCGTGTCCGGTCAACTAAATATGAGCCATTGCTGTTGACCAAGGTGTTCAAGGTTTTGGTATCCCCCAGCACCCCTTTGCCAGCTGCAGTTGAATTAGTTCCTGAAGGAGCGGTTACACCGGCTGCAGGTTTCGCTTCATGGATCTGGTTATAGGCTTGCAGCACTTCTCCACTTTTTGCATCAATAAAGTATTGGTAGTTACCAGGCGATGGCGCTAAAAATTCAAACTGCGTGCTATAAGCGTATTTGGCAGTTCCTTGGTCCATATACACAACCAATTCAGGAGTTTCCTGATGATCGAGCTCTGGTGACTGCCCCAGTTTTGTTTTCAAATCCGCCAGTGCTATAGCCGTTGCTTCTTTGCTTTTCAGCTTGAAACCATTTTTCAGTTCAAACTGTTTTGTCAGTTCGGGGACCAGCCCGCCTGATACGGACGCCAGCACCCCGTTTTCATCTATATGTGCTGAAATTACTGAACCGAATACCGGAACGCCTTTATGCATTTGCTGGAGCTTCAAATTGGTAAAACCCAGTTCGTCTTTCTTTTCGCTGACGACTTTGAATTGTGCTTTCACGTCTTTGCCGATCTGGTAAAGCTCATCTTTTTCGGACAAATAGCGATAAACAATTTCCTGGGCAGATTTTTTAGAAGGCATGGTCAATTTCCCTGCAACAAAGTCGGTTGCTTTGCTTTTCTGGTTTACGTGCACTTTTTCAGAGACGGCATTATTTGGTGTCGCGTAAACGGAAGCGGAAGCAGCGGATAACGCTAATGCTGCAGCTAAACTTAAAGTCAGTAATTTCTTTGATTTCATCGGTTTTCACTCCTTTAATATGCCGTCACTGTCAGACGGTTTATTAAAGGATAACTGTTTCATTATTCTGAAGATATAGGCTTCTATATCTGTTTTTATTTTCCTTAAATTATGTTAATTTACATTCTGTTGAATGAATTTTCTAAAACTTTAAAGGCGACCTCTATCATTTAGACTGTTCGATGATATTTTTTTGCTGCATATTTTTTGGCCGTAATAAAATATCTTGCCACGAAAAAAAAAGACCCGCTCAGCAATGAGCGGGTCTTGGAGATTAAATTTTGTTTACATTTGTAGCCTGAGGTCCGCGGTTGCCTTCCTCTACTTCAAACTCGACTTTTTGTCCTTCATCAAGCGTTTTAAAGCCTTCGCCTTGAATCGCTGAGAAGTGAACGAATACATCATCTCCGCCTTCTACTTCGATAAATCCAAATCCTTTTTCTGAGTTAAACCATTTTACTGTACCTTGTTGCATGTGTAAAAACCTCCTGGGATTAAAAAAATTTTCAATATGGAATTTTTCCATAAAAAAATTCACATATTCAAAAAAGTACCATCACTTGCTGATCACTTTTTTGAATAGGTGAATAGCTTTTTGTGGTGTAATCTTTAGTTCGTAAGTCTATTATAACAATTATAACTGATAAGTCAAATAAATCTAAAAACTTTTTATAGGCGATTTGTTATAAAACCATAAGAGCCCGTGATAAATTTGCATGTCTTCATCACAATCTTCACAGTAAGCCAAATCATCTTCATTCCAAAAAGCGGTCGCTGCTTCGCTTTTCGATTTTTGGCAAGAAAAATTCTGCGACAAAGTTTGCTTCATCTCTTCGAAATAAGCAAGTGCTTCATCATAATTGCTGAATTCCTTACGGGTGACAATGTCTTTTTCCCATCCGTTGAATAGCCACCAAGGCTCTTCAAAACCTGTTATATAAAAAATTTCGTGCATTTGGCTCAACTCCATTTCTTCCTACTATGCATTTTCCCAAAACTGTGTAAATATGTCTAGCAAATTGACTGCCTTTTTTCTGACAGTTCCAATGTTTGTATTGCTTTCTTATTCCCTGTAAAATAAGAAAGAGACAAAGGAATCAACTGAAACTTTTTGTAATCTTTATCGTATATATGTAAAGAGCAGCAGTGAAGGAGGACAGTTTCATGAAGCCTTTTGAAAAATTCATCCAACGGCAGACCATCAGCTTGCCTTTAATGACAGTCATGTTCCCAGTGCTGTATATGGGAGCGGAAATTGGACTGATCGCTTCAGGAGCAGTGGCCGCCGGAACTTATCTTGCCAGCAACTCAACCATCAAACGTGTACAACACTCATCAGACTCCAAAAAACTTGGCATGACCCGGAGTGAATATAGAAATGTGCGTAACCAAATTAAAGAAGCCAAATTAAAGATCAAGCAATTGCAAAAGAATTCTTACCAAGTGCGATCAATTGCTGCTTTTAAGCAATTAATGAATATGGCGAAAGTCGCCAATAAAATTGTTATCCATGTACAGCAAAATCCCCGCAAGTTTTATCTGGCAGAACCGTTTTTTTATTCGCATCTTGAATCTGCAGTGGAATTGACGCAGAAATACGCTTTGCTTGTCGGGCAGCCGATAAAAGACCGGGAATTGAAAGTAGCCCTTCAGGACACGCGTGAAACACTTCATTTGATGAATGATGTTATCGAACGCGACCTTAAGAAAGTGCTGTCAACCGATGTAGAACAACTGCGAATGGAACTGGATTATGCCCGCTTGACTGTTGATCAGCATAATAATCAAAAATTGCTGGAACAACCCTTAACTGACAATGAAGGAGACGTGGAACATGACAGAAAATCGATCGAATCAAAGTGAACTTGACGATCTGCTCGGCAATCCATTTGGCATGGAGCCCGTAAAGCAGGAAGTTAATCTCGCCAAAACCGACGGACAGCCGGTAGCTTTAATGGAACGGTTGACGAAAGATGAGCAGGAAAAAGCGCGTGAACTTGCTAAACAGATTCCAGCAGGTAATTATGAAGCTATTTTAACATATGGAGCAAACGCGCAAAACCAGCTGAGCCAATTTTCACATAAGATGCTGGATCATGTTCAATCCAAGGATATCGGCCCTGTCGGAGATGTTTTAAATGACCTTATGAAAAAATTGCAAGAGCTTAACCCGGAAGAATTGTCGCAAAGCAAACGTTCGGGCCTACGGAAATTATTCGCCAAAGCAAAATATTCCGTTCAGGAAATGATGACAAAATATCAAAAGCTAAGCACTCAAGTGGACCGCATCAGCATTCAGCTGGACCACTCAAAACGCGGACTTCTGGAAGACGTTCAAATGCTTGAGCAATTATACGATCAGAACAAGACCTATTTCCAAGCATTGAATGTCTATATTGCCGCAGCTGAGCTGAAACGTGACGAAATTTTAAATGAAACCATCCCAGCGCTTCGCCGTCGGGCTGAACAGTCGAATGACCAAATGGCCTACCAGGAAGTCAATGATATGGCACAGTTTCTGGACCGTCTCGAAAAACGCTTATACGATTTGCAATTATCGCGCCAAATCACCATCCAAAGCGCACCGCAAATCCGGATGATCCAACAGACCAACCAGACGCTGGCTGAAAAAATTCAATCGTCGATTATGACTTCGATTCCTTTATGGAAAAACCAGATCGCGATCGCTTTGACGTTAAACCGCCAGATGAAAGCGGTTGAAGCCCAGAAGCAAGTAACCGCTACAACAAACGAGCTATTGCTCAAAAACTCCGAGATGCTGAAAGTGAACTCCATTGAAACCGCTAAAGAAAACGAACGCGGTATCGTAGAAATCGAGACACTGAAACAAACTCAGGAAAATTTATTGAATACGATTGAAGAAACTTTGCGCATCCAAGCGGAAGGACGCAAAAACCGCAAAGCCGCTGAACTTGAAATCGGCCGCATGGAAGAAGATTTGAAACAGCGATTGCTGTCAATCCAAGATGACCGTGAAGGCCGCGCATGATTTATTAAACCCCGGAAGCTCAATAGCTTCCGGGGTTTTTTGTGGTTATTTTGCTGGAAGTGGAATGCTTTTTGGCGTTTGGACAGTATTTTTATCCGTGCGGACAGTATTGTACCGGTCCCGGATAGTATTTCCGCTCGAGCGGACAGTATTGCAGCAAACCAGGACAGTAAATTCGTTATACCGGAACATTCAGCTCCCTATCTATCCGAAGGCATTATTGGAAAAGCCCTCCGTGCATGCACGGAGGGCTCCTTGGCTGGTTTTCGCGCTGCGAAAGCCAGCCGCTTTGGCAGCGACGGCCCATGAAATGGGCTGTTGCTGTTTCATAATCGTATTTTTGCAGTTATTGATCATATTTTCTTCGTAACCGGACGTATTTCTGCAGTTGCCGGCCATATTTTTCCGGCTGCTGGTCGTATTTTGAAAACAATCCCGGCGCTTACCCGGACTGGATGACCAAATGCAAGGTCCGTTTCAATAGCCGCAGTGTCTGCTCGACAAAATGCTCCAGCGAGTCGGCACTGACTGATTTATTGCCATACATCATGCGGTAAAATGCAGCTTGTTCATCCGTCGTCGGTTCACTGCTCAAAAACAGGTGCAGCACTTCGATGCCTTGCTTTTTCGCCTCGGAAACCGCGTTTGCCGTGTCGATGACACCATTCTCCGCGTAGTTATAAGCAGAAGGCTCTCCATCGGAAAACACCAGCATAAACCGGTGCTTTTCCGTTCTTCTACTGACCCGGTCCGTCATCCAGCGAATCGCAAAGCCGTCGCGGTTGTCTTCATGCGCTTCCATCGAGACGATTTCCTGTGCGTGGTCCCGGTTGCCGTCTTCCAGTTTATGCATCCATTCGAAATAATTCGGCTGAGATGCATCACTTGCTTCATAAGCATCCTCATAAAACATCACAATATCATGCGGTATGTTCAAACCTCTCAGCACATCATGGAACAGCAGCACCGCTTGCTTGGTCTCATCCAGTTTATCAATCATCGAGGCAGAGCCGTCAATCAACAGGCAGAAGACTGCATCCAATTCTTTTGAAGGCGCGGTTTTACGGTAAAACGGTTTTGGCCGTTCGTCGATTATCAGAGGCAGCAGATTCCGGGACAGTCTTCCGGCATTGAGGTTGTGACGGACGTCCTGCCGGCGCTGAGTCATGCGCTTTTTCAACTCCCGAAGCAATGCCCGCACATACGGAGCTTGTTTTCGGCGCCAGTCCTCTATGTTTGCCCGCTGATCTTGCTGCACTTGTATTCTTTTCTCGGTGTAGACGACTTGGTCATTTGCCGAACCGAATTTGCCGCTGGCTTGTTTAGCTGCTTTTTCCATTTGGCGATCTGTAGCATCGTTGTCTTCCTGATGGTCGCCACGCGAATCGCCTCTTCCAGTTTGCTGGATTTCTCCAGTTCCTTCCTCTTCCCTGCCGCCTTCTGCATAGCTGGAATCACCGCGCTCCAGTTCAAACTCCATCGCCGGCGCTTCGGATATTTCCGTTTCCCGATGCCAGGATTGAAACCATTCTTCAATCGTTTCAATTTCTTCTTCCTGGTCCCGCTGTTCCGATTCAATGCCTTTGTGATAGCGGTAAGGCGGGATAGTTTCGATTGATTCGCCGAATGTATAATAATTAAGGATCATATCTGCTTCAAGCAGAAACTCCAAACGCGGCAGCATGTTTTCCACTACTGCAGCGCACTCACGGGTGGATTTCGCATCATAAACCCTTGACCAGATAAAGAACAGTGGTTCGTATCCTTCGCTGTCTGGAACTTCTTCGCCTCTTAACTGCAGAAAAGCTGCGTTTAAAAAGGCATCCGCCAAAAATCCTTTTTGCTTGTTCTGCTTATAGCGGTCCCTATGATAATCCCGATAAGTGCTTTCACGGACGGCAAATGCCTCTGCCGTTCCCGGACGCTCTTTAGTGATCTTTTCAATCAGCCGGAATTCCTCGGCACATAACAGTAGCTGCTCTTTTAAATTCGGCAGTTCAGTGGATGCCTGTTTAAAGTTTGCCCAATCCTGGATATTGAAGTGACGCCAATATCCAGCACCCAGGAGATAAATATCCGAAAGATAACCGTTTCGTTCAATATGCTGTGGCCGGTGACGCCAAAATACACTGATCGAAACCGACGATTCCGATGGGCGAAACTCGATTAATTGCCTGGTTGTCACTTTCAAATAAGGCGCATCTGCCAAAGCTCCGGTCAGCATTTCCATTTGATGCAGCATCTTCGTATTAATGGTTTCATTATTAAATTGAATAAAGCGATTGACTGAAGCCATTTCCTTCACCTACTTCTTCCAAGTATTGGCCAAGTCCATGAATAAATCCCGTTCACTTTCGTCTTCCAGTTTTTCAGCAATGGCGTATTTTACAGCACGCAATGGGTCCATATACTGAGCTAATGCTGTAGCATCCAGCAAACTGCGGATAGACGCCGCTTCTTCGGACAATAAGCCATTTTCCACTTGTTTCATCAAGTCCGCTGCCAGGTCCAGCATAAATGCTTTTAACGAGGCATCCGCATCCGGGAATTCCCGGTTCCACAACTCCTGAAGTTGCTCACCTGTTAAGTATGGGATCGGATATGCGATAAAACGGTTTTTCAATGCTTCGTTCATCGGGGCTGTCCCGATATAACCTTCGTTGATTGCAGCAATGACACCGAAATCAGGATGTGCTTCAATGACCTCCCCCGTAAACGGGTTGGTCATCATCCGCCGGTGATCCAGCGCACTATGCAGAATTGGCAACGTTTCCGGTTTCGCCATATTGATTTCATCGATATACAGAAAATGCCCTTGCTTCATAGCCGTAACCACTGGCCCTTCCACAAATTCGATGCGGCTCTCGCCTCCGCGCTGGACCAGTGTCTTAAAGCCAAGCAGCGCTTCGGCATCCAAATCCACCGAGCAGTTGATGCTTTGCATCGGTTGGGAAAATGTAGCTGAAATACTTTCAGCCAGCTTCGTTTTCCCTGCTCCAGTTGGCCCTTTCAATAACACCGGCTTCCGCAGTACAACTGCAGAAAGAATATCTTGCCAAAGGTTTTTATCGGGGGCTATATAGCCGCCTTTGCCAATCAATTTCTCATAGTCATCATGTTTGCGTGTTTTTCTGTTTTGGATATCTTGTTCGATCATTGCCATTTAACTTCCCTCTTTCCAAATAAAAAACCGATGAACGGTCATCGGTCTGTTTTGTTATTTAAGATATCGCGTTGCTTTTTGTTTGCTTAATGTTAAAGCTGAACAGCCACTTCCGCTTTTCTTATTGTCCAGCTGCACACCTAGCCCTTCGAGGTCGCTTCGGTCTTGAATCCACAGCTTAAAGCACCATGGCTTTCAAGCCCTCCACCGCTTGTCGGGGGTGAACAGCCACTTCCGCTTTTTTTATTCAAAATAGGTTTTATAGAATCCTCCGACTTTGCCTGTGTTGTCGATGACGAAGATGAATTCTTCTGTTTCGTTTTTCACTTCATATGTTTTTCCTTCAGTCAGTACGTTGGATACAAGGAATTTTTCCGCATTTGTATGTTTGCATGTTACTGTCCGGATTGTTTCTTTCTCTAGCCATTCGTTGTGAATCACAGTCCTCATCCTTTTCTATATGTCTATTCATTTAGTATAAGGAAAAGCGGCGAAAAATTCAATTCTGCTTATTTTTTGGAGCCTTTTGATAAAAGGTAGTACCGCAGAACAACAGCGCCGATAATCAAAATCGTCAGTGCTGTCAAAAATATTTGGAGATTTTGCAGAATGGATTGGTAGGCATATGGAAAAGTCCGGCCAAGATTAAAGTAAATGAACATCCAGACAAATCCTGCGGTGTAGGCGTAGAGCATATATTGCATAAAGGGGTAGCGGTTAGCGCCGACGACATACGGCATCGCCCAGCGAACACCCGGCAGGAAAAAGCTGAAGGAAATCGCCATCCTTCCATGTTTGTCCATGTATAGCGTGAAATTATCGATCGCCCCTTTTAAGCGGGTTCTATCCAATCGGTCCAGCAGGCGTTTGCCAAACACCCGGCCGATCAGATATGCAAACGTATTGCTGGTAATCAGCCCTAAGTAAGCAGAGATAAATGCATAAATAGGATTGAAATAGCTGATTTCCGTCAAGACGCCTGAAAAAGAAGCCGCCACTTCATTGGGCAGCGGCATGCCGAATAGCAGGAGCCAATTGAAAATGAACATGCTGACATATCCATACTTTTGCACCAATTCCATCAAAAAAGTTAAATCCATTAAATCCGCCTGCCTTTAGCTCTTCTGCTTCTATCATGACAAAAAAAAGATGGTCCCGCAACGCAGGACCATCCAAAGTGAAATATTAATATGTTCAGTTATAGCTAAGCTATGTTGGAAGCCTGCGCTTTTCTACTTGGCCAGCTTCTCGGGACATAAGTCCTTTGGCTCTGCGGCAAAAAGCGCCGCTTCACCAAATTGTCTTATGCCTGTTGAAACTGAACGGCTCTTTCCGCTTTTCATTGTCCAGCTCCGGCGGCCAGCCTCTCGAGGTCGCTTCAGTCTTGCTGTTTAAGGCAAAGGGACGCCTTAAACCTCAAGCCCTCCAGCGCTTGTCGAGGCTTACTTGGCCGCCTGCGCTTTTCAAATTAAGATTCAAGCAATAAATCTTCCGGGTTTTCAATCAAATCTTTAACCATTTTCAAGAAGCCTACAGAATCGCTACCATCGATGACGCGGTGGTCGTAAGAAAGAGCCACGTACATCATTGGACGGATTTCGATTGAATCTCCGATGGCTACAGGGCGTTTCTGGATGGTGTGCATTCCAAGAATCCCTACTTGTGTTCCGTTCAAGATTGGAGTTGACATCAATGAACCGAATACGCCGCCGTTAGTGATTGTAAATGAACCGCCAGTCATGTCAGCGATAGAAAGTTTTTTGTCGCGTGCTTTCTTGGCAAGATCAGCGATGCTTGCTTCGATTTCAGCGAAGTTTTTCTTATCTGTATCACGAACGATCGGCACAACTAAGCCTTCTTCAGTTGAAACAGCGATACCCACATCATAGAACTGTTTCAATAAAAGATCCGTGCCGTCAAGTTCAGCGTTCACATATGGATATTTTTTGAGTGCTGCAGTCACTGCTTTAGTGAAGAATGACATAAAGCCTAAGCGTGTTCCATCGTGATCTTGTTGGAATTTGTCTTTCTTGCGGCTTCTCAAAGCCATAACATTTGTCATGTCGATTTCATTGAAAGTAGTCAGCATTGCTGTAGACTGGCGTACTTCCAATAAACGCTTCGCAATTGTCTGGCGGCGGCGTGACATTTTCTCACGGATTACGCGGCCGGATTCTTCATCTGAAGAAGGTGCAGCAGCTTTTGGAGCTTCTGCTTTCTGAGCAGGTGCACTAGCAGCAGCCGGTTTTGAACCATGAGCTTCTACGTCTTGTACGCGTACGCGGCCCATTGGATCAACTGGAGAGATTGCAGCAAGGTCGATGCCTTTTTCACGAGCCAGTTTACGGGCAGCCGGGCTTGCGATTGTACGGTCGGTTGAAGACTGCTCTTCAACTGCCGGTGCTTTTTCTACCGCTTCCATTGTTGTACCAGCTCCAGCTGCTGCCGGTTCTTCTGCTTTAGGGGCAGTTTCTGATGCCGCTGGTGCAGGAGCAGCGCTTTCGCCTGAAGCAGCACCAACAATTGCAATTACTTGCCCAACTTCAACAGTGTCGCCTTCTTGAGCCAGATGCTCTTGTACAACGCCCGCTTCTTCGGAAATAACTTCAACGTTGACTTTGTCTGTTTCCAGTTCAACAATGAATTCCCCTTTTTCAACTGTTTCGCCTGGCTGTTTCAGCCATTGTGCGATCGTTCCTTCTGTAATCGATTCTGCTAGTTCTGGTACTTTGATTTCTGCCACAAAAAATTCCTCCTTAGATTATCTCACTCTATTAGACCGGAAAACTTCTGCCCAAGAGAATTGAATCTCCTCTTGAGCATCAGTTCAGCGGGTCCTTAAGCTTGTGCTAATGCTTCGTCTAAAATGCGTGCTTGTTCAACTTTATGCGATTCTCCGTCGCCTTCTGCAGGGCTGGAACGTTTGATGCGCCCATAATAAGCAACCTCTTTGCCGTTTGCGATGTCTCGCAAGTATGGTTCAGCAAATGTCCAAGAACCCATGTTTTGCGGTTCTTCTTGGACCCATGCAAGTTCTTTGGCGTTCGGATAGCGTTCAACAATCGCCTGAATTTTTTCAGATGGGAAAGGATACAATTGCTCGACACGGACGATATGAATTCCGTCAAAGTCTTTGCCGTCTTTTACCCGCTCTGCCAAATCAATCGCCATTTTACCGCTTGCGAATAAGATGCGTTCTACTTTTTTCACTTTCGTGCCTAAACCTGGCTGTTCCAAAACGGTTTGGAAATGGCCTTCTGTCAAATCTTCAACGTCCGCCCCTACCATTGGATGGCGAAGCAAAGATTTTGGCGTCACGATAATAAGCGGGCGTATCGACTCTTCTTCCAGCATTTTCGCTTGGCGGCGAAGAATATGGAAGTAGTTGGCTGCACTTGAAAGATTTGCGACTGTCCAGTTATTTTCAGCAGCCATCTGCAAATGTCTTTCCAGGCGTGCGCTGGAGTGCTCAGGACCCTGGCCTTCAAAGCCGTGAGGCAAGAGCATGACCAAACCGGATTTCTGACCCCATTTCGAACGGCCAGCTGAAATGAATTGGTCGAACATCATTTGAGCCATATTGGCGAAATCGCCATATTGTGCTTCCCAGATAACGAGCGCCTTGTTGTTTTCAACGTTATAGCCATATTCATATCCTAGAACTGCCGCTTCGGTAAGTGGGCTGTTATAAACGACGAACGAAGCTTTAGCCCCTGAGATATGGTGCAATGGCACCAATTCTTCCCCTGTTTTATCATCATGCAATACAAGGTGGCGATGTGCAAACGTTCCGCGTTGAGCGTCTTGCCCAGTTAAACGGATTGGATTGCCATCTTGCAAAATTGCACCGAATGCCAGAGTTTCCGCATGCGCCCAGTCAATTTTGCCTTTGCCGTTGAACGGATCTTCACGGCGTTTCAAAATGCGCGCTAATTTACTGAAAGCAGAGAAATCACTCGGCCATGTCAGCAATTCTGCGTTCATTTTGGCTAAAACATCTTTGTCAACGCCAGTCGGCACTTCCGGATAACCGTTTAATACTGCTTCTGGGATGACGATGCCATGAGAATCGTCTGATTTATTTTCTTTCACTTTATCATAAGCAGCCTGCATTTCTTTTTGCGTATCTGCATCAAGCGCTTTTACTTCTTCTGCAGTAAGGACCTGCTCAGAAGAAAGCTGCTGCCCATAAAGTTCACGCACAGTTGGATGCTGGTGAATTCCATGATACATCATTGGATTTGTAACCAATGGTTCATCCATCTCATTATGGCCGTATCGGCGGTAACCGATCAAATCGATTAAAATATCCTTGCCGAATTTTTCACGGTATTCGAAAGCGAAACGCGCAACTGCGACCACCGCTTCCGGATCGTCTCCATTGACATGGATGACCGGAACTTCAAATCCTTTTGCCGGATCTGAAGAATAGTGAGTCGATCTTGAATCATATTGTTCCGTTGTAAAACCGATCAGGTTATTGGCAATGATATGGATTGAGCCGCCTGTTTGATAACCACGGATGCGGCTGTAGTTCAATGTTTCGGTTACAACGCCTTGACCTGGGAAAGCTGCATCGCCGTGTACAAGAATGGCATATGCTTTTTTCGAGTCGATTGGCGCGACTCCTGTTTGGCCGGTAACCTCTTGAGCTGCACGGGTTTGACCGGCAACGACCGGGCTGACGATTTCCAAATGGGATGGGTTGTAAGCCAATTTGATGTTTGTCCCTTTAGGGGAAGTATAAGCTGCACCCATATGGTACTTCACATCGCCGAACCAGCCTTTGGTGATTTGCAGAGAATTGTCTTCCGGCAGGAAAGGCTCATCCGGAACATGCGCAAAACCGGCAAACATCATTTCATAAGGTTTGTTCAAAATATGTGTAAGCACATTTAAACGACCGCGATGAGCCATCCCGATCATGATTTTTTCTGTGCCTTTTGCTTCGGACAAGCGTACCAGTTCATCAATCAGGACGACTAAGGTATCGACACCTTCAATAGAAAACCGTTTTTGGCCAACAAAAGTGCGATGCAGGAATTTCTCGAACCCTTCAACGTGAGTCAAAAGATTTAAGAGGTCTTTTTTCTTTTCAGCATCTAGTGAGGGCTTAAACTCTCCGGCTTCAATTTTTGATTGAATCCAGCTGCGTTCCTGAGGCTGAACAACATGAGAAAATTCAAAAGCGACTTTATCGGTATACAAGGATTTCAAATACGAAATCGCTTCTAAACCGTCCGTAACGCCTTTGGGTGCATCCGCAAGCAAGAGCGAGACAGGAACTTCTTTCAAATCCTGGTCAGTCAAGCCATATGTCGAAGGTTCTAAACGTGTTGTGTCTTTTGGCTGATCGTTCAGCGGATAGATATCAGAAGCCAGATGGCCATGGGCACGGATGGCTTCCGCCAGCTGAATTGCAGCCAATACTTTGCCAAACTTGTTCGTCTCTACACCCGCTGCAGCAGTTTCAGAAGGAGCGGCAGCACGCGGAGTCACATCGATTGGCGGACCATATTGTCTGAAAAGGTCTGCGAATTCCGGATCAAGCAGTTCCGGAGATTCTTGATAAAGGTCGTACATTTCCATAATATATCCAAGGTTTGGACCGGTGATGGAATTCCATGGGGATTTTGCATCTGAATAATTGCTAGACATTAAAAAACCTCCAGATATTTGCCGTATGGCAGTCACTTTTGTTATATGTGTATCTCCCTTATTTTATCACGCATCCCACTAGACATAAAGGAGAATGCGCTTCCAGCAAGGTCGAGAACGAATTTCCATTTCAATCTTACTACTTCCAGGAAAAAAAACAATGATTTTCCGTGAAAATATTCACATATTAAAAATTGAAGCGCTTTCATGTAGATTTCTTTTGAAAATCAGCCGTTTTCAAGTCATAGAGCGTTGTTTCCTCATAAAAAAGCATCTGATTTTTTCCTTTTCTTTTTGCTTCATACAAAGCATTATCCGCAAAAGTGACGAGTTGATCCAAATCATCCGCATGTTTCGGATAAAGCGATATCCCCATTGAAGTAGTGGGCGCAAAATGCCAGTCCTGGATATCCCATCCTTTTAGAAGATCTTTTTTGATGCGTTCGATGATTCGGCTGATTTGGTTTTCCGCCAGTTTCGGATCTAGTCCAGTTAAAGCGATCAGAAACTCATCGCCTCCTACACGTGCCACCATATCCTGTTTGCGAATGCTGTTTTGAAGTGACTGGCCGAATTGATAAAGAAATTCATCGCCTATATCGTGGCCATACCGATCATTGATCAATTTAAAATCATCGCCATCCAGATAGATTATCGCAGTCCATTCCCCAGCAGCATCAACTTGCTTTTTCATGCGGGCAAATTCATGTACCATCGAAATCCTGTTGGGCAGCTTAGTTAAACTGTCATGATAAGCCATAAAACGAAGCTGCTCTTCAAGTTCTTTCCGGTCCGTTATATCAAATAAGATGGCAAGAACCTGGTAAATTTTTCTGTTCGTATCTGTCAACGGTATTAGTGTAGCATCTACCCAGAAATCTTCCCCGGTCTTTTTTTGGCTTTTCATCTCGCCGCGCCATATCGAACCACTTAAGATTTGCAATTGTATTTTTTCAAACTGTTCTGCCGAAAGGAGTGTTGCGCCAATCTTTTTTATATCCATCCCAATCAATTCACGGGTTTCATATCCGGAAATCCCTTTAAAGTTATCATTGGCAAACTGTATCATACCGCTTGGCTCCCAGATTGCTACAGAAGCCGCATAATTAAGTGCTGCTTTATAGCTTTCCAGAATGTTTTCGGTCTTTTTCAGCTCATCTTTCAGCTTTGCTACTTTGGTCAGTTCCCTCAAAACAATTTGAAAAGCCCGTGTTAAACCAGCTTCATTGATTGGTGTGTAAATGGCTGAAAACTCACTGCGGCTTCCATCGCTTTTGCGATAAGCCAAAACGGCGGAGTTGATAGGCTGACCGATTTCATAGGCATCGAGGCGCTGTTTCATCTCACCGAACATATTCTTCATCGTTATGGGCAAATCATAAAATGATTTGCCCATCCATTCTTCTTTAGCTACACCGAATACTGCCTCATAAGCGGGATTCATATCCAAAATCGTGTAATCCGAAGTGATCATCAGCATAGGATCGATTGTATTTTGAATCAACGATTGATAAAAAAGATAATCTTCTTCCACTTTTTTAAGGCGTGATACATTTTTGGAAATCGCCAGCACATAAATTTCTCCATTTGCAAAAATCGGCGTCAGCTGATTTTCATTGGCCGCAATCTCTTTGCTGAATAAATTATAGTCGCGATATGTGTGGGCCGATTTCATTTTTATTGCTGTTCTGTATTGTTTTTTTATTTCCTCTGCCAGTTTTGCCGGCAGAACTTCATCCATGGTCCAGCCGACCAGGTCTTTCTGGAAATTTTCTTTGCAGCTTTCGTTAATATATTCATAGATGAATGTATCGCCTGTCTTCTTCAAAAAAAAGACAAGGTCTTCTGAATGTCCATATAACAGGTTTAATTGGTCTGCTGAAAAAGGGCCCGGCATGCGCATCTCTCTTTTCTATTTCGCAAATTGTTCTGTTACCGATGAAGTTTGTTCGATGAATTTTTCATAAAGCTGTTGTTCATTTAATGGTACAGAAGATGCGAGTCGCCCTTCTGACTCGTCTTCTCTCCATTCGAAACGATGAGCCGACAAATATGTCGCATTGCCCGTCAATCGCAAGCTGAAACTGCCGCCTTCTTTTGCGACGGAACATTTAACCATTCCGCCCGGGTTGTAGACATTCACTTCTCCGTAAGGAACGAGGCCTGCCAGGCAGCTGACAAGAGCGGAAGCCGTCATCGCGGTGCCGCAAGCATTCGTGAAGCCGACGCCGCGTTCAAAAGTTTTAACGAAAATGCCGCCTTCCACTTTTGTGACATAGCTGACATTGACGCCATCAGAAAAATACTCATTTGCCCCATTGAAATACTCCGCCCATTTTCGCTGATGGGCTGAATCCGCCTGGTATTCAACCGGTACAATGCCGATTAAGTGCGGATTTGGCACGGCCACAGCTGAAAATAAAATTTCTTCGGATACAAAAGGCAGCGGCTTTAACAGCCATTCAGTTTCCTCGCCATATGTCATTGGCAAATCGGCCAGCTGGAAGGATACAGGCGAAATTTCAACCGCATACATTGCAATCCCGTCCTGTCCAGGCTGTTCTTTTTTTACGTGCAGTGATGCTTTCATCGTTTCTATGACCGCTTCTTCAAGGCCCTCCCGCTCACAGACATAGCGGGCGACGCAACGCAGCCCATTGCCGCACATAGAAGCTTCGGAGCCATCACGGTTGATGACCCGCATTTTGGCGTCAGCCGTTTCAGATGGCAAAACAACCAGCAATCCGTCTGTTTGAGGATCAAGTGATGCAAGCTTAAGCGTCATTTCCTCGTAGTCACTGCGTTCAGCACCATCAAGCATATAAAAAGTGTTCATCGAACCATGAACTTTATAAAGTGAAAATTCCATTTTGCCCACCTCTTGCGTATGAAGTTTATTTTTTCTTCGTATAAGATGTTACCAATTTAGCCATTTCATGAGCTGTCTTCGGCGGTTCAGCCAGTGTCATGTTTTCAACAAGCAGCTCTTCATGGAGATGCAGTTTTTTCATTTCTTCAAAAAATCGTTCCGGTGTCAGTTCTTCTTCTTCCACCACATGGGCAAATCCCTGCTGCTTGAATAATTGCGCATTCAGAATCTGATCGCCTCGGCTTTGCTGTTTGGACAAAGGAATCAGCAGCATCGGTTTTTTAAGAGCCAAAAATTC
This sequence comes from Planococcus sp. VCh962, assembly GCF_057748275.1. Lineage (NCBI taxonomy): Bacteria > Bacillati > Bacillota > Bacilli > Caryophanales > Caryophanaceae > Planococcus > Planococcus sp. VCh962. The sequence continues at coordinate 516,094 of NZ_JBYLHS010000001.1, read as the reverse complement.
AAAAATCGAATTCGAGCCGGCACGCGAAACCACAAAATCCGTCATATGCAGCAAATGCGGGAGCTCATCTGTCACGTACTCAAACTGACAATAATTCGGTACATTTTCCAAGCTGTAGTCGACATTGCCTTTTCCGCACAAATGGATGACATTGTATTCCGCTAAAAGCGCAGTCAAATTTGTGCGGATTGCTTCGTTGATTACGGCAGAGCCTTGGCTGCCTCCCATGATCAACAAAACCGGAAGATCTTTGTCGAATTTGCAAAGCTCTTTCCCAATTTCTGCTGAGCCTTCCATCAATTCACTGCGGATCACCGAGCCTGTGCAAGTCGATTTTTCTTTCGGCAAATGCTTTAATGTTTCCGAGAAGACTGTAAAGATATGGTCGGCGAATGGCATAGCGATTTTGTTTGCTAAACCGGGTGTCACGTCTGATTCATGGATGATGACCGGCACTGACATGGCTTTACCAGCCATCGCGACAGGCACTGAAACAAAACCGCCTTTTGAAAATATGGCTGCCGGTTTGGTTTTTTTGATGATGCTAAGCGCTTGGAAAAAACCTGTTCCGACACGGAAAGGATCCGTGAAATTCTTCATTGAAAAATACCGGCGCAATTTCCCGCTTGCTATTGGATGATATGTAACTTCAGGATGTCCATCTCTGATTAATTCACTTTCAATGCCCTCTTTCGAGCCGATGTATTCTACATTAAAATTCATTTTCAACAATTCCGGAATCAATGCCTGGTTCAGCGACACATGTCCTGCTGTCCCTCCGCCGGTTAATAAGATCGTTCTTTTGTTCATTTCTTGGCCTACTCTCTGTTGTCTTAAAATTGCAATTCCTTCTTTTCAGAAGCATTTTATTGCCTAGCGTCTTCTATGCTATACTTGTTTTTATTTGTTTAAATTGCTAATGGAATACTGGAGGATGGAACATGCTTGAAACAAAGACAAAAACAGAAAAATTTCAAATGCTGATTAAAATAGTTTTTCCGATTTTGGTTACGCAAGTTGCGATGTACTTGGTCACATTTTTTGATATTTATATGACGGCCCGATACAGCACAGAAGATCTGGCGGGCGTTTCGATCGGTTCCTCATTTTGGGTCCCGGTCTATATCGGACTTGCGGGAATTCTCATGTCCATCACTCCAATTGTAGCACAATTAATGGGGGCTAAGAAAAAAGAAGAAGTAAAAGATGCGGTACAGCAAGGAATTTATCTGGCTATTATTCTGGCAGTGCTTGTTTTCATCTTTTTCTTTTTTAGCATTGAATTCCTTCTTAGCCTGGTAAGCTTAGAACCGGCTGTAGCGTCAGTAGCAAAAAATTATATTCTTGCCATGAGTTTCGGATTGGTTCCGTTATTTGTTTACAATGCGCTGCGCTGTTATATTGATGCGCTCGGCGCGACGCGTATTTCCATGTTCATCACCTTATTGTCCGCTCCAATCAATGTTTTCTTCAATTATCTGTTGATCTATGGCAATTTCGGTTTTCCGGAACTTGGTGGCGTCGGTGCCGGTTATGGATCGGCCATTACCTATTGGCTTGTGATGCTGATCGCCATCTGGATTATCCACACACGCAAACCGTTTAAGTCTTTCAATATTTTCCGGGGATGGGCAAAGATTTCGGTTTCCCGGCTCCGGGAAATCAGCCTGATCGGCGTGCCGATCGGCATTGCCATTTTTGCGGAAACCAGCATTTTCTCTGCCGTCACGCTGATGATGAGCACTTATGGAACGATCACCATTGCCGCACACCAGATAGCCATCAATTTCACTTCGCTTCTGTACATGCTGCCGCTCAGCATTTCAATGGGGGCAACCATTCTGGTCGGCTTTGAAGTCGGAGCAAAGCGCTTTGCAGATGCCAGACAATACAGCTGGATCAGCGTGGCTGCAGCTGTCGGATTCAGCTTTGTTTCGGCGTTTATACTATTTTTCATGCGCCATCAAATTGCGGGATTGTATTCATCGGACCCCGCAGTCATCCAATTGGCTGTGCAGTTCCTGGTCTTCGCTGCACTGTTTCAATTGTCGGATGCTGTACAGGCCCCTGTGCAAGGAGCATTGCGCGGCTATAAAGATGTCAACATCACGTTTATCATGGCGCTGATTTCATATTGGGTCATCGGTTTGCCGGTCGGCTACCTTCTTTCCAGCTTTACCGGCTTCGAAGCGTTCGGGTATTGGATCGGCTTAATCGCCGGATTGACAGCCGGAGCCATTACCTTATCGTTCCGGCTTACGGTCATACAAAAAAAGATTGCGGCTTATTGAGCCGCAATCCAGACTGTAGACAAAGTATGCTTGAAATGAATAAGGCGGTATAACCCCCAACCGGCCCGGCCACTTCGCTTTCCGTGGGCTCGGCTTCAGCCGCTTCACTCACTTCGTTCGCTCCAGGGTCTTCAGCTCGAGCTGGTCCCACAGGAGTCTCGTGGCCGGACCGGTTGGGGATGTCGCTTTTCAGACAAGTGAGGAGAAGCGGCATCCGCTGTTCATTTCACGCCAGGTTCCGCAGCGAAAACCGGCGAAAGACAAAGATGTGCTCCTGCATCGCTGCGCTAGCTTCGTCGCAAACGAATCGCGCAAAATTACTTTTGCACCATTCGCTTCCTGCGGGACAGCGTAGCGACGAAGTGCCGAAATCCACTCGGGCGCCAATCCCGAGTGGATTTCGGCGCGAGCCCGCGGAAAGCGTCCGGTTGAAGCGCAGGAACCGAGGGGAGAACCTTGTTTTTAATCCTTACTCCCTTGATTGAACGTATCTTCTTTTGTCTGCAAGCTGAGATTGCGGCTCATTGAGCCGCAATCTTTTTATATAGCATTGATAAAGCTGCTTTCTCTTCTTCCGTCATGTCTGCTTGTTCGATGCGTGTTAATGCGATCGCCAATTTTTCCTGCTTTGTTTTCCGGACTCTGGGGTGTGTCAATTCATCATTGAGTTCAATCAGAATTTTCTGCTCGAGCTGTTCTTGGCTGATGATTGTTTCCGCACCGGTTCGGTTCGGCCAAAGTTTTTGGTATGCTTCAATCATGGCAGCTCAATCCCTTCCAGGCTCTCCCCAATAACGACAATTTGAGTCGGCATCTTCAAATATTCCGGCAGCCATTGCGCCATGCCGTATGCATATTGAAAAGCATGCGGATATTTGTCCCCTTCCAGCGGCACATAGCCTTTAATCCGGAAAACCGAATCCGGCAATGCTCTTAGCCATTCCTCGAACTTCTCACGTTTTACGGGTTCTTGGAAATTAAAAACTTTCGTATTCAGATTCAATTTGGATACGGGCGCTTTTTCGACTGCTCCTTTTTGAACTGCTGAGATTTTCTGCAGCGCTGAAAAAGGAACTTTGGATTGCACTGTTTGAATAATTTGGGCAGCCGGGTTTAACCCTTGCACTTCAAATGTCACTTTCGCCTGCTCAGCTTCAGTCAATAAATCCATTTTATTCGCTAATATTAAATCGGCATGGCGGATTTGCTCCAGATACAAGGAGCGGATTTGAGGGGACAATTTATCCCGGTCCAGCCAGCGTTTGCTGTCGGCCACCGTTATAATCCCCTTAAATGCTAAACGCTCAGCAAAAAGAGGAGAAAAAATAGCATCCAATGCTTCGACGGGATGAGCAGCTCCTGTTGTTTCAATCAACAGCACATCAAAGTCTTCTTCTGCCATCAAAGTCTGCAATTGTGCTTCAGACTTTTCAGACCCTGTGCAGCAAATGCAGCCATCCAAAAGCTCTTTCAATGGCACACCGTCTTCTACAGCGTCTGAATCGAAATTCATCTCGCCAAGTTCGTTCATAAATACTGCCGGTTTTAAACCTGCTTCTTTTGTTTGCTGAATGACATGCTTCAATAAGGTGGTTTTGCCGCTTCCTAAAAATCCGCTAAATAAATAAACGTCAATCATCAATTTCCCTCCATTTATGCGCCGTAAGAAAAGGCCCGCAAAGTGCGGACCTTTTTTATTATTCTTTCGGTTCTTTTTCAGCTGATTCTTCAGGAGCTTCAGCCTTGATGCCCGCTTCTTCCATCACGATTTTTTTCGCTTCAAGAAGCTGAGGATCTTCTTTGTCGATTTTTTCGCTCAAAGCTTCCATAACAGCGAAAGTTGTATCGCCCGTCACAATGCCGGTTGCTTCAAGTTCATGGTCTTCCTGGAATTGTTCAACCGCTTCAGTCATTTGCTCTTCATAAACGCCGTCCACTTTGCCAACTTTATAGCCGAGTGCCACAAGCATTTGTTCAGCAACTTTGACCTGCTCGGAAATTGTACCATCTTTCAATTCAAGTGAAGAATCCAAAACCGGCAAGGAAGCATATTCCGGATAAGCCACTTCCACATCCGGCACAATTCCTTTTTCATGAATCCAATTGCCATCAGGTGTGAGCCATTTCGCAGTAGTGAATTTCAAGTTGGAACCGTCAGCCAAATCGTTGGCCGTCTGTACTGTGCCTTTCCCGAACGTTTTTTCGCCAATAAGTTTGATATCGGCTGATTCACTCATTGCAGCCGCTAGAATCTCGGATGCAGAAGCACTCCCGCCATCAATCAAAAGCGTCACTGGCACTTTCACTTTTGTGCTCGGAGAAGACATGTAAATTTCCGGTTCTGTACCTTTGGCTTGAACTTCGAACATTTCTTTTCCTTCTTCAATGAACAAGTTGGAAATATCCAATGCCGTTGTCAGCAAGCCGCCGGGATTTTGCCGAACATCCATTACGATGGCTTTCATGCCTTTTGCTTCCATGTCGCTGATCGCTTTTTGCAATTCATCATACGTGTTTTCAGAAAAGCTGGTTATCTGGATATGCGCCACTCCGTCACCAATCATCTCGGCATATACCGTTTCAATCGGAATCTCATCGCGGACAATCTTCACTTCCAGCGGTTCAGCCATTTCGCCTCGTTTAATGGTCAAGGTCACTTCAGTGCCTTTTTCACCGCGGATAAGCATAACGGCTTCAGAAGCACTGAATCCTTGGATGCTTTCCCCATCGACTTCAAGAATCTTGTCGCCAGGTTTCAATCCCGCTTTTTCAGCTGGAGAGTTTTTTATGGGTGAGACAATATTGATAAAGCCATTTCGCTCTTGCACTTCTGCACCAATGCCTTGGAAACTGGATGAAATGCCTTGCGTAAATTGAGCCGCTTCTTCTTCATTCATATAATCGGAATATGGGTCCCCTAAAGACTCAACCATACCGTTGATGGCACCGTTAATCAGGACACTGCTGTCCACTTCTTCGTAATATTCCTGCTGTACTTGGTCGTATGCAGCATACAGCTTTTCGAATTCTCTTCGTTCTGGGGAATTTACTTGCACTGCCTTGTCATCCCCGAAAGTTAAGGCAAATATGGTCAATCCTGCTGTACATAATATCAAGGTGAAGACAAGCATGATAAAATAGAATGTTTTCATCCGGATAAAATGGGCAGGCGTTTCTTCAACAGGCGGAATTTGTTCGTGATTCTCGCCTGGGCGCTTTTCATCCATTTCTTTCACCACTTTCATAGTAGAGCTTAAAGCTGTATCGATTTTATCAAGCTTTGGAAAAAATTAAAAGAAAAAGACTGTCAAGACAGTCTTTTCGTTTTACCAAGCATTAACTTGGAGAAAGATCTCCGCAACATGAAAGGAGACCATTCTGCCCGTTAAAGTCCACTGGTTCCCGATCAGCCAAGGGCTAAAGAATCCTTTGGCTGACGAAGCTTCACTTTACTCCTGGATAGCCGCTTCTAATGCTACAACGATCATATCGTTAAACGTAGTCTGGCGTTCTTCTGAAGTTGTCACTTCACCAGTCAGCAAGTGGTCGCTCACTGTCAGGATAGACAATGCCTGGCGGCCATATTTGGCAGCCAAAGTATAAAGTGCTGCTGATTCCATTTCAAGTCCTAGAATTCCGTATTGAGCCCATTTTTCGTGCTCTGCATAGTCATTATAGAAAACATCTTCTGTAAAGACATTGCCCACACGCAATTTCAAGCCTTTTTCCATACCTGCATTATACGCTTTCAACAATAAATCAAAATTGGCAGTTGGTGCATAATCGATGCCGCCAAAAATAAGCTCATTCATTTTTGAATCTGTAGAAGCACTTTGTGCAATGATTACATCACGAACTTTGACATCTTTGTGAATAGAACCGCAAGTACCAACGCGGATCAATTTTTGTACATCGTATTCGTTCATCAATTCAGTTATATAGATTGAAATCGAAGGCGCTCCCATTCCTGTTCCTTGAACAGAAATCCGTTTGCCTTTGTATGTACCTGTATAACCGAACATGTTGCGTACTTCGTTATAAAGCACGGCATCCTCAAGGAAATTTTCCGCAATGTATTTTGCACGCAACGGATCCCCGGGAAGTAAAATCGTATCAGCGATATCGCCTTTTTTTGCATTAATATGAACACTCATCATAAAACCTCACTTTAATTTAGTCGTACTTATCATACTGTTTTTTCTTAAGGAGTGCAACGCATTGCATTAAAGCTTTGTATATTCGTCCCACATGGCATCAAAAGTTGAAGCTTTCATGACGGGATGGGCTTTTTCTTCAATATATCTGGAAAGCTTTTCGAAATCTTCCGAGTTTTTCGGAAAACCATGATCCAAAAACATGGCATCCGCAAAACGTGAAAAGTCGTCAGCGTGGAGCTTTCCACGGTATTTTAAAGCAAATTGATAAAATGAACGTCTCATATTTTGCCTCCCTTCTATTGTGCAATAAGAATAGTGCAAGTGCTCAAAGTCCGTGGACGTATTGCGTTCTTTGCTGATAAATACACGCTTGGAGCGACTTTAAAGATAAGTGCCGGAGTCTGGACATAAAAAACCCGGACAGCTGTCCGGGCCTCTAATTATTCAAACAACTGCTTGTATTCGGAATATCCTTCCGCATCGAGCTGATCCTTGGGAACAAAACGCAATGAAGCGGAGTTGATGCAATAACGCATGCCGCCAAGCGAAGCAGGACCATCCGGGAATAGATGTCCTAAATGTGAATCCGCAGTGGCACTGCGCACTTCTGTTCTTCTCATGCCATGGCTTGTATCAAAATTTTCTTTAATTTCACTGCCGTCCAATGGCTTGGCGAATGCCGGCCAGCCGCAATGGGCATCGTATTTATCTTTTGAACTGAATAATGGTTTTCCAGACACAATGTCTACGTAGATGCCCTCTTCAAAAAACTGGTCATATTCCCCTTGGAACGGAGGTTCTGTACCGTTCTCCTGTGTCACGTGGTATTGCATCGGCGTCAATTTAGCTTTTAAATCTTCTTTCATGACTGTCCACCCCAATTTCTTTCGATAAATCCCGCTCTGCCGGAACCGACCGAATACCGGTTATAATGAGCCGGGTTTTTCTTATAATAATCCTGATGGTAATCTTCTGCCAAATAAAACGGCTTGGCTTCCAGTATTTTCGTCGCGATCGGTTTTGAGAACCTGCCCGAGTTCTCCAGGTCTTTCTTCGATTTTTCAGCGGCTAGCCGCTGCTCTTCCGAATGATAGAAAATAGCTGTTTGGTAAGACTGGCCGCGGTCGAAAAATTGGCCGCCCGCATCGGTTGGATCAATCTGGGTCCAAAAAACCTCCAGCAATTTTTCATATGGAAAAATATCGGGCTGAAACGTAATCTGAACCGCTTCATAATGGCCCGTCGTTTCAGAACATACTTGTTCGTAAGTCGGGTTTTGTACGTGCCCGCCGGTATAGCCGCTGACCACCGATTCAATTCCTTCATAGGTATCGAACGGTTTGACCATGCACCAAAAACAGCCGCCTGCAAATGTCGCTTTTTCTGTCTTCATCCCATCACTCCGTTCTTATTGCTGAATTGTAACACGCAACCGAATATCATCTTCTTTTAAATTAAATGAAGTTGCCTGGACCGAAATGCCATCATTCAGTGGAATATCCGTCAGTTTCAGCAGCACTTGTTCTTCTGCCGGCTTTACTTCCATGAATTTAGGAAGATCTACCGAATCCTGTAATAACTTTAACGCAGATTCGGGAGGAATATCCAGCATTCCAACTTCCACTGATTTTTGGACCAGCAATAAATTGCCGTCTTCCTGGACATACGGGTCAAACCGCAGCAGAATCGGCAATGCTACGGAAAACACCTCGAACTCTGTTGACAGGCTGACATCCCCGTTTACCGCCAAAGTCAATGGGATTGGAGAGTCGGCCATTGCCTGCTGGATATACGTATTCGCTATGCCTTCAAAGTCGGCTTTTGTAACATTCAATACAACTGAATTGCCGTCCAATGCCTCTACTGTATCTGCGCTTGCCAGGGAATGGCCTTTTGCTGGAGTGGTAATTAAGATAAAAAATGCCAATAAGGCGAGAAGGTTTAATCCCAGCAGCACAAAAAATGCCAAGCGCCATCTTTTCAAAATAATCACTTCCTATTCCTGAAAACTTAAACCGCATTCTTCCATGCGCTCTAGGATCCTTTCTGTCATCAAGTCATAGCCTTTGCTGTTCGGATGAAAGAAATCGGTATGGTAAACCAAATTGTCATTGCCGATAAACAAATCGCTTACCGGCACATAACAAGACAGCGGATCCGTTTCCGAAATTTCTCTCATCGATTCGTTGTATTCCATTACAATTTTATCGAATTCTTCAACTTCATCCGTAATCAGTGAAAAAGGATTATATATCCCAATCGTGATGATCGGCACTGTGGGATTGATTGACCGGATGGAAGCAAAAATGTTTTCATAGCGGTTTTCATATAATACCAGCTCATCAGCGAAAGCTTCTATATTCAATGAAAACAAATCCCGCTTCACGATCCGCATAATATCGTTGCCGCCGATTGTCATGATGACATAATCCGCTTCTGAAATTGGTCCTGTCAATTGCCCTTTTTGGAACATGGCGAGCAGCTGATCGCTTCTTCGGCCATTTTTCGCTGTATTTTCCACGTAAACGCCCCGTACCCCTGGCCACTCACTCATTTCACTGGCCAGCCTGCCGACGTAGCCTCCCTTATTTTCATCATCGCCCAAACCATTTGTTAAAGAATCGCCGAGCGCGGTAATAATCAGCGCCTGGGGCACAAAGTTAGGCGGCACTCGGTAGTCAGTAAATGCGATTGGCACACGGGGTTCCGCTTCTTCCTTGCCAAAGATGAAAGGTGAACTGCATCCCGCTAATACCAACATCACCAGAACCATAATGTACAGGATGCGTTTCACGTTTATCTCCCCTTTTTAACCAATTAATTGTTCAACTTAATCTGTATAGAACATAAAACCGATAGCCCCAACTCCTGTATGGGTTGATATGACCGGCGTTGTAAAGTCCATTCTGATGTCTGTAAAGCCTGCTTCTTCAAGCTGCTTTTTCAGTGGGTCTGCCATATTCAGTCCGTCGGCATGGGCAATGCCGATGCCTTTGACGAGTTTTCCGGCAGTCCGTTCCTTAAAATCGTCCATTAAATATTGGACAACCTGTTTATAGCTTCGGACTTTTGCTACGGGTGTATACTCTCCGCCGTCCAGCGAAGCAATCGGCTTAATCTTTAAAAACGAGCCAAGCAATGCCCGTCCTTTTCCGATGCGGCCGCCTTTTACTAGATTATCTAACGTATCCACGACCACGTAAAGCTTGCTGTTTTCACGGATTTGATTGACCCTGGCCACGATTTCCTCCATTGTTTTCCCTTGCTCCGCCATATCAGCTGCTTCAAAAACTTGAAAAGCCAGCGCATGCGATATATAACGGGAATCGATGACAGTAACGTCTGTTTCCGTCAATTCTGCTGCTGCACGAGCGGATTCAACGGTGCCGCTCATGCCGCCTGTCATATGGATGGACAGCACCTGATCGCCATTTCGGCCTAACCGGTCATATAGTTCTTTGAAAACACCTGGAGCCGGCTGTGAACTCTTCGGCAGCTCTGGTGTGTTTTTCATTAAATCCAGAAAAGCTTTTGGCTCCAAATCGACGCGGTCGAGATAGGTCTCTCCACCGATTTGAATGCTTAATGGAACCACATGAAGATTATATTTCTCGATGACTTCCGGTTTCAAGTCTGCCGTCGAGTCGGTAACGATATGAATTTTCGACATGAAATCACTCTCCTTCTTCCTACTATTCCTATTATTCAATAGCCTGAAACGTTGTCTTGCCTTGGTAAAAAAACAGACCTACTTGAGATCTGCTTTTTCTAGCGCCATAGACTGGACTTCTATTTCAATTGTTTTCCTGACAACTTCAATTAGCTGCTTAGCATCTGTCTTTTCCACGGTCTCCGCCAGTATCGGTTCAAGCACACGAATCGTCACATGTCCCGGTTGAATTTTATTGTTGTTTTTCTCCATAACATCGGACGTCCCGTGTATGGCAATTGGCACAATCGGCACACCGGCATCTTTGGCGATGCGGACAAAACCCGCTTTGAATTCGCTCAATCCTTGTCCTTTGCTTCGTGTGCCTTCCGGAAAGATCAAGATGGAGTGGCCTTCCTTCAACTTTTGAGCAGTATCGGTTATGGACTGGTAGGCGCTTCTGCGGTCAGTCCGGTCCAGGAACACGCAATTCATATCTTCCATATATACCGGAATCACCGGAAACTTTTTCACTTCTTTTTTTGAAATAAATCCAAATGGTTTCGGTATTTCCGACAGCAGGACAGGAATATCAAAATTCCCTTCATGGTTGGCCACCAACAGCGCTGGTCCGTCAGGCAAATTCTCCAGTCCGCTTGTTTCTACCCGGCTTTTGGTCCGCTTCATAATGCCTTTTGCCCATTTCTGCGGCTCCGTATGGATTAAAGCATCATATTCCTGTTTGCTCAGTTTTTCTTTTTGAGCTTGGAATTTTTTAAGATTTATTGCTGCCATCGGCAAATAGCCGAATAAGAACGAGAAAGTCCGGACTGAATTATACATGGCCGCCTGCCGGATTGTGCCGTTCAAGAACTTGGTAGACAAAAGGAGTTTCACCTGACAGCTGTTCTTCCGATTCAGATACGATGCCCCATTCTGGCCCGTATTCCGGGAAATACGTATCTCCATCAAAATCCTGTTTGATCAATGTAATGTACAAACGGTCCGCAATCGGCAAAATAGTACGGAAAATCTGTTCTCCGCCAATCACCATCACTTCTTCGTGCATTTCTTCAGCGAGGCGAACCGCCTCTTCCAAGGTATGGACAACGTCGACTCCATCAGCTTGATAATCAGCGTTGCGGGTAACCACAATATTGCGGCGTTTCGGCAACGGCCTGCCGATGGATTCAAACGTATTGCGGCCCATGACAATGCCTTTTCCCACGGTATGTTTTTTAAAATAAGCCAAGTCCTCGGGAATATGCCAAGGCAATTGATTGTCTTTACCTATAACCCGGTTCGGATCGTGCGCTACCATCAATGAAATCATTTAAATTCCCCCTTAAACTGCAACAGGCGCTTTGATGCGCGGATGCGGATCATAACCTTCAATTGTAATATCCGACAGCTCCAGATCAAAAATGGACGTAACTTCCTCATTGATCTTCAATGTCGGCAGCTTTTTCGGTTCTCGCGTTAATTGCTCATTCACTTGTTCAATATGATTGGAATACAAATGTGTGTCGCCTGTAGTATGGACAAAATCACCCACACCTAAACCGCATTCACGGGCAATTAAATGGGTCAGCAAAGCATAAGAGGCAATATTGAACGGCACCCCTAAAAAGACATCGGCGCTCCGCTGGTAAAGCTGGCACGATAATTTCCCGTCGGCCACGTAGAACTGGAACATGATATGGCAAGGCGGAAGTGCCATATCATCGATAAATTCAGGATTCCAAGCCGTCACCAGATGGCGGCGGGAATCCGGGTTCTTTTTAATCGACTCTATCACATTTTTCAACTGGTCAATGGTGCCGCCGTCCGTTTTTGCCCACGACCGCCATTGCTTGCCGTAAACGGGGCCGAGATCGCCGTACTTTTCTGCAAATCCTTCTTCGTTCAAGACTTTTTCCTGGAAAATCGCCATCTGCTCGTTGTAAAGTTCTGCAAATGCCGGATCTTTTTGTGAACGTCTGCCGAAATCTGTCATGTCCGGACCTGTATAGTCGGCGCTATCCACCCACTGAGCAAATGCCCATTCATCCCAAATATGGTTGTTTTCAGCGAGCAGGGTTTTAACATTCGTATCGCCTTTAATGAACCAAAGCAATTCCGATACAATCAGGCGGAACGCCGTTTTTTTAGTTGTCATCAATGGAAAGCCTTCGTTTAAGTTGAAGCGCATCTGATGGCCGAACACACTCAACGTACCTGTTCCTGTGCGGTCTTCCTTTTTCGCGCCATTATGTAAAATATGCTGGCATAAGTCTAAATATTGTTTCATTTTATTCGCCTCCATTATTATGTTTATCATAACAAAATCGCACAGAAAAAACCGTTACAAATGTAACGGTTTTGAGAAAGCGCTTCATACATAGTAGCATAAAAGCATTCGGTTAGAAAAAATTTAAACTATAAGTCTTCATAAAAGTTAAGGCCTGCCGGCAAGTTAATATTTGCCGGCAGGCCTTTTAAACGATGTGCTTTTTTGAAATCTCATATCATCCATACTATCAGTTTTAAGATAACCACTTCGGCGGTGTATTCTTGGACCAATAGATGTCTCCAAGCGCTATATGCTGCTGGAAGTTATCGTCCGCTACATGGTAATGGAAATTAAAGAAATAGCCTTCGAGCGGTTTTTTCTCAGTTCTGACATGGAAACGGATTGCGTCTTTCAAAGTTTCAGTATCATAAATGTGGAAAATCTTTTCTGCATGATCACCGGAAGGTTTTTCTGAAATTGCCAGTGTGCGTAATTTTTCATTATCCAATCCTGCTAAATGCATATCGATCGCTTGTTGGATATTCGGCAAGATGGCCGTACGAAATTCATCGCTGATCACCGGACCGATTTTAGAACCGAATTTCATGTAAGCCTGTTCTTCCGCGGATTTATGCACCGTCTCCAAAATTGATGGTTGGGTACTGTAATAAAGTTCGCTTGGGTCAATCCAGTCATAGCTATATTGTTTGTCATTGCCAGCTGATGCTTGCGAGTCATTATGCGCTTTTTCCTCTAGTAAAGTTTCCCATATCAGATGGTTGGGGGAAATCGCTCCCAAAGTCAAAACGGCAACTGCAATCATCAGTGACTTTTGCCACCACTTCTTCATCCATATCACCTTCAATTTTGAACAATTTAGTAACACGCTTTCTAAATTATACGAATTTCGGCTGTAAAGGTTTCATCTTCTTGAGATTCATTGTACAATAATATTAATCATATAGCTCTGTTTTTTTGAAAAAGGAGGATTTATTCATGGATGCATCATTGCTAATCGGTATTGGACTATTATTTTTATTAGGATATTTGACTTCATTGAACTTCACAGACTAAACCCGCCTTTTCTGTTTTCAGGAAAGGAAAAGCTGCAGCGATTAGTTGCAACTTTTTATTTTGCTAAAATATTAAGCATAGAAAAAGGATCCGGCATAACCATTGCCGGATCCTTTTTCTATATTCTATTTTGAACTGCAGTCAATAACGCCGTAATGGAACTTGGTATTCGGCCGCACTCTTCTGTTAAAGCCGAATGCTTCAAAATCCGTGGATCTGAAATGGGCTTTCAAGACGACACTTTTCCGTGCAGTCCGGACCGCTTCAGAAACCCACTCCGGTGTGAGCTGTCCGTTGTCAGCTGATGCCCGAATGGGTTTGAAATTGGAAGCTTCTAAAATTTCTTCCGTAAACATCGGATCCATGTAAACCACATCTACCGAGTTATCTTCCAATGTTTTCAGAAACTCGATTGCATCATTGGAAACGACTTGAATTTGTTTCATCGCGGCTGTTAAATGGGGCATCGCCTCATAAGTCTGCAAGCCTTGCCGAATTACATAGGCAATGGACGGATGGCTCTCACAGCCGATAGCTATCCCGCGCATGCCCACCCGATAAGATGCGACAATCGCGTCAGAAGCCATGCCTAGCGTACAATCAAGAAAAGCGTCTCCCTCTTCAAGGCCAGATACTTCGATAAGCGGATCTTGATCGATTGGCCGCTTGGTCCGGAATGCCGATGAATTCGGATGAAAAAAGAACGGCTCAGTTTTGCCCAAAGGGTAAAACTCGAGACGTTCTTTTGCAGCAACCAGCACATCCGCGCATTCTTCTGCATGGATTTTTTCAATCGAACGCTTTTTCCGCTGCACAAACGGGACGGAAAGATCCTTTGCCGTTTGTTCTGCCAGCCGGTCCGTCCATTCATTCGGCCGATATGCAGTTGTCACTATTGTCTTCACTGCGCTTTTACCTGTTCCAGCACTTGTGTCAAATGGTCACGGATATGTTCCACGTCGTGGTCTTCGATTTGTTCCCGTGGAATAAAGTATGCCAGCTCCCCGTCTTTCAGCACCGCAATCGACGGCGAAGAAGGCGGAATCTCCTCAAAATAATTGCGCATTTGAGCTGTTGCTTCTTTATCCTGGCCGGCAAAAACCGTTATTAAATGATCCGGTTTTGCATCCGTTGCCTGTAAAGCCTCAATTACTGCAGGGCGAGCCAGTCCAGCCGCACAACCACAAACTGAATTGATCACCACTAAACTGGTTCCTTTAGCTTCTGCCATGTGCTCGTTGACTTCTTCAGCAGTCAAAAGCTCTTTGAATCCATTGGAAGTCAGTTCCTGGCGCATCGGTACCACGATGCCTTTCATGTATTCATCATAAGCGTTCATAATTTCCCCTACTTTCATTTTCGCTAAATGCTAACGCTTTTCTTCTTTTTCATTCTAACGTAAATACTGCCAGTTTTCATAATTTGCCGCTTGAAGGGCAAAAGTTATATTAATTGAAGAAGTTGATGGCCGCCGAAAAAAATGAATGAACGTTCACATTTTGAACAAATAATAAAAGTTCCCCCTATTGTAAAAGCTTTTTTGTTATTAGTATAATAGTATTAGTTGTTATTACCTATAAAATGATCCGGAAGGAGGAACGAACATGAATACACTTTTAGATGTCGAAAAAATTCTGGCGGCTAAAAAAGATAATGTAACGGCAAGGCGCTGGATTAAAGATGACTGTATAAAGCAACGGATATTAGACCTGCACACTTCAGTTAATGATTATCATCTGACAATAAACCGGCTGGACCTTGTACAATCTTTAGAGGAAAGTATCGATGATTATCTTTTAAACCCTTCTTTTATCAATGTCCATATACATTGACCAGCTTGTTATGCCGTCAAAATTACATTGCAAATAAAGTTCCTCAAAAAGTGGAACGCGGTATTATTAAGGACGGTTTCCCGCTAACCTTCCTTATTATAAGACGGATATGCGTCCTTTCAGAGGCAAACGATCAGCTGTACTAGCGAAATAAGCATTAAATCTTCAAAAAAGAAGGCCTTTGAAATTCCTCTGAAAAAAGAACGTCCATTTGGACGCCCTTGTTTCTCACTTAAATTCTTTGATGAACTGGTTTACTGCATCATCAATGATTTCTTCATTAATCTCATCAAAAGTATAAAAACCTTTTTGGTTTTCATCAGAAATCAATTCCGTGACGATTACATAAGCTGTATCTCTTTCATGCCAAAATTCTGTAGCAAATAACCCTGCATCGTTTCTGACCATAATTCGTTTGCTGGGATAGTGCTTGGTCACCGTTCTCCCTCCTTCCTGTCAGTCTGATTCAACAGTTAGATAAAGCGGCATCTTGAAATAATGTTAGTTTAATAAAAAGTTATCAATAAAAGTTTTCCCTCTTTCCAGCAGATTCAAGCAAGTTCACCACTATGAACCGTTTTGAAATGGTTCAATCGGAACTTTTCAGAAACGGATGGCACAGCCATATATGACTGTTCTTTGATCAACTATTTGTCCTTTTTATGGCAGTTCATTATGCCTAGAACATTCAGGCTTGTCATTTGCCAATTATCATATTACTATATACGCAACGGTGGCCTGAGTAATGATTCATTTCTATAGGTAAGCGTAAATCCATAACTATAGAAAAGGAGCAGTGACCATGGATACAGTTCAAGATGTAGAGAACTATCTTTTAAGCAAAAAAAGCAATTTGACAGCACGGCGTTGGGCCAAAAACAAACGGATTAAACAACGGATTTTGGAAAAGCATTTAATGTGGAACGGAGACCATCTTAAGATAAACCGCATTGATATGCTATTGCCATTAAACGCAAACATTGATCATTACTTGGAAAACCCTTCTTTAATCGATGATCAATTCAAGCCTAGGAACTAAGCCTACGTCTATTTTTTTGCGCCTGGAATAATTCTGTTCTCACTTAAATGCTTCTGAAATTCTCCAGATCCATTCATAATTGAGTAATGGCACAATACGCGCCTTCGGGATATTCGATTACTGCATAGCTCCCTGCCCGGTCAAGTTCCTGCGATTCGTAATGGATTTTGCCTCCTCTTGTTCTGCATGCTTCAAGGCTTTCTTTTAAATCTTTAACTCCGAAATAAACCAGCCAGACAGCGGGCAGCCCAGCATTTTGCCCTTTTGGATGGCAGATGCCCGCCACTGGAGTCCCATCAGCAGTGGTCATGACAAAATCATCATAATTTCCCATGCTTAGCGCACTATGTTCCCATCCCATAACTTGTTTGTAAAAATCACGAACTTGCTCTGTGGCTTCCACCGTTATATCAGCAGAAATGATGGTGCCTGTCATTGGAGTATTTCGTTGTTCTTCCATATTGGCCCCTCGCCTTCCACAAAATTTGATCATATCAATTCAAGTAAGTCAGTTCTTGCGATCGGGGTATTTCCTTGACGCATTCATCGATTCACAAAGCTTTTTATGTGCTTCTGATCCAATTCCATCCGGCAAAAGTACCGGCTCTGCTTCAATTACAATATTTTCTGCCATATATCTGACATCCAATTTCTCGTAAAAATGATGGATATCCAGCACGTAGAATGCGCTTAAGCCATCATCTTCCCGAAAATTCAGGTAGTCCCCTGGAATGGGGCGGTAAAATGAATCTTCCGAAATAGGAATGGTGAATTTCATTTCCCCACCGCCTGGAGGGACTACATGCACCGCAATCTCCATAACTCAACACACGCCTTTCTCTTGTAATTTACATGGATGCTGTAGTAAACAATAGTTAATGTTCATATATTTCATTTACATTTCTTTCCTGTAAAATCCACTTTTCACGAAGAAATGGTGTTATAGTGGGGTTATTGAAATACATGGATTCTTTTTGACTTTTCTTAGTCGCTTTCCATTTCCGGAAAGGAGAATGCAAATGTCATTTGAAAGTATTAGAGAACTTTTAAAAACTATGCGTTTTTACAACAACGTCAATATTGTTCAGTCGTTTCACAGAGGAGAAGAGGCTTGTCTCACCGTAAAATGCGTAAAGAACACACGCACTCTTGAAGTGACTTATATTGACACAAAAAAGGTCGAGTATTACGACTGTTTTGAAGCTGCAGCCACAGCCATCCATCAAGCCATCAGCTTAAATCCACAAACCCAAACCTCCTGAGTTTTCAGGAGGTTTTTTTGGCTATCGAGAAAGCATCGATTGCTTGTTCTTTCATTTCGCTCCAGGGCGGACGCTTTCCGTGGGGTGCGGCCTGAGCCTCCTCACTCGCTGGCGAAAACCGTGTGCTCCTGCATCGCTTCGCTAGCTTCGTCGCAAATGAGGTGGGCCAAATACTTTTGCCCACCTCATTCCCTGTGGGGTCTCAGGACTCGCATCGCTGCGCTGCTCCCACAGGAAATGCATCAGCCAACCATAGTTGGGTGGTGCCTTTGCGACGAAGCGCCTGGCGCTGCAGGAGCACATCTTTACCCTTCGCCGCCTTCCGCTGCATTCAATTCTATTTTGTACTTTTAGAGACTCTTCAAATACGGAGTCAAACAGCGGAGAAAACCGTACTGTCTCTGCATCGTTGCGCTGCTCTTTCAACACTGCGCACTTCGTCGCAAACACTTACTCCCGAACGCGTTGGCCAATGTCTTCACAGCTGGTTAACAAAATATCGGTTAAGGAATGATACCTAATACAAATTTCAGTTTTCTCAACAAGCTGCCAAACCTCCTGAGTTTTCAGGAGGTTTTTTTGGCTTGATTTTCAGTATTTGTCCATTTAATTAATGCGAATGTTTTTGCTCGTATTTCCGGTTGATAAATTCCAGCATTTCCTCAAAAAGCTGCGCCTCATACCAAACATACGGAACGACTTGTGAAACGCCTTCACTTTTGATCTGCAAGTTTGTGGCAGACAGCTGCGCGATTTTCGAGTCGTCAACGTCTTCTTCTTTTTCATGAATTTCATGGCCGGCAAATTCTTTTTTCACTTTTTCATAAAACCAGTTGCGCTTGGTCTCACTTTCAAATTCCCAGGATTCATACTTGCCTTGGCACAGCAGTTCAATTGAATAAATGTCTCCTTCTATTTCTAAATCTTTGTCCATAAAAAACACCCCTATCCACAATTAGCTGAACTATAAATACAGTTTCATGCAGTTTACCTCTTTCGGGACTTTCGAAAACCTTTTAGGCAAAACAAAAAGCCGGCACATTTAATATGTGCCGGCTCTCCTCTTATTCTTCTTTCATGGCTTGCCGCGCTTCGGTCATTTGTTTCCAAACTGAACCTTTCGCGTCTTCCCCTTGCTCAATGCGGGCAATCGCCATTTTGATTTGGAGTTTCACTTCAAACTCCGGATCATTTTCTGCTTCTTTTAATGCTGGCAGCGATGCTTCTGTTCCTGTTTCGTATAAGAACATGGCCGCACGCCAACGGACCAATTTATTTTTATCTTTCAAGGTTTCTATCATGATCGGCTCGAATTCTTCAAAGCCGAGATCACTGATTGTGTCCCCTGCAGTTCTGCGGACAGCCCAGCTTTTATCTCTCATAGCCTGTTCCAAAAGAGGAACAACTGCTTTATCCCGGATATCACCTAGAAAAATGGCTGCTTGCCGGCGGATTGACATCTTCTCATCTTCCAGCGCTTTTGCCAGCAGCGGCAAATCATTCAATTCGCCTTCATTCATTTGTTCAAGCAATTGGAAGCGGGTTTCCCAATCCGGCACATCAAATTCTTCCAATGTTACTTTCCGTCCGCGTTCAATCGGCTCCGGTTCATCGGAATTGTTTTGTTCGACCATCGCATCCAAGCGCTCTAGCGGGTAGGCAGCTGCAAGCTCTTCTACCATGTTTTGGCCGATTTCTTCTTTTTCACCATAGCGGACACCGTAATCCGCCCATTTTCGCTGCAGCAAATAGTTTTCTTCTGTCGGATCCAGTACGGCTTGCATAGCCGCAACAAAATTGGCCGGCATAGCAAAACGTTTTTCAGAGTGGTTATCAAAAACTTTTACTTGCAGAGGAATGCCTTTAAATTGTTGAACATGTACGTATACTTCCCCGTAATGTTCATCAAGTTCGATTTCTTCATTGGCATGGCTGCTGTCTTCTCCAAAGACTCGGCGCACTTCCGCCAGGATCGTTTCCCAATCGAATTTTGCCAGCCTTTCAACTGCTAAAAAATCAGCCACATGATAAACGCCTTTGACTCCGGCAATCGAAAGGATTGCCTGGATTTCTTTTGGAGCGCCTTCCATATTGTCGTTATGGTAATTATGGCTTTTGCCGAACGGCAATTCCTGGTCAATGACGACTTTCATCGTATTCGGGCTTGGTGTTGGTTCAATCGTTACAATTTTCACGCGTAATCCCTCCATTTGTTAGTATACGCTGCTTGACCGCCATGCATTTTCCAGCTGTTACGGGAAATGCCTTGATTGCGTCAAGCCGATATATTGTTTTCACTTTCACTTGCGGAACAAGCAGCTGAGTTGATCACCTATTGCTTTATTACGATTCCGCAATTTCCTGAAGATATGTCCAGCGTTCGATTAAGGTATCGTATTGTTCCGTCAACGCATCGATGTCTGCTGTCAGCTGGTTCAATTTTTCAAAATCGGAACCCGCTTTAGCCATTTCCGCTTCACTTTCTTCGATTCGGGATTCAACTTGCGAGATATCATCCAAAATGGTTTTGTATTCCTGCTGTTCCTTGAAAGTCATTTTCTTTTTCGATTTTTCCACTTTTGCCGGTTTCGGGGTTTCCTGGACCGGAGCAGCTTTAAGTTCTTCAGCAGGCAAGGTTTTCTCTTTGATGAAATCGCTATACAAGCCTTGGTACTCCAGTATTTCCCCAGTGCCGGTCGTCCATAGCTTTCGGGCAATCCGGTCCAGGAAAAAGCGGTCGTGGGAAATCGTGATGACAACGCCTGGGAAGTTTTCCAAAAAGTCTTCCAGTACGGACAAAGTCTGGATATCCAAATCATTCGTCGGTTCATCCAAAAGCAAAATATTCGGCTGTTCCATCAGTAATTTCAGCAAGTAAAGACGCTTGCGTTCACCGCCGGACAATTTGCCGATCTGTGTGCCGTGCCCGTTCGATGGGAATAAAAATCGTTCCAGCATCTGGGTAGCGGACAATCGAACCCCTTTAGCCGCTTCATAATCGCTCGAGATTTCCTGGATATACTCAATCATCCGCTGAGCTTCGTTCATTTCTGGCAGATGCTGCGTGAAATGAGCGATTTTGACGGTGCTGCCATATTCCAATTTCCCTTCGGTCGGTTCATAGTCTCCGGCTATCAATTTCATCAGTGTCGATTTCCCGGCGCCGTTCGGCCCCACAATCCCAATGCGGTCGCCGCCTTGCAATAGGAAATTGAAATTGCGGAAAATGACGTTATCGCCGAATGCCATCCCCAAGTTTTCGCCTTCAATGATTTTCTTGCCGAGGCGCTGGCTTTGCATGGATAATTCCAACGACGTATTGTCGTTTTCCGTCTGTACATTTTCTTTAATTTCTTCAAAGCGCTGGATTCGGGCTTTTTGTTTTGTCGACCGGGCTTTCGCACCACGGCGGATCCACTTCAATTCTGAACGGAAGCGGTTTTCCAGCTTTTGCTGGGACGATGCAGCCATTTCATCGCGGATGGCTTTGTTCTCCAAATAATCCCCGTAATTGCCTTTATGCGTATACATCGTCTGGTCTGCCAGTTCAAAAATATGAGTTGATACCGCGTCCAGGAAATACCGGTCATGCGTTACGAACAGCATGGCGCTGTCCATGCGGAGCAATGTCTCCTGCAGCCATTCGGTAGAAGCTGCGTCCAAATGGTTGGTCGGCTCATCGAGCAAAATCAAATCTGCAGGCTCAATCAATGCCTTCGCCAACGCTACACGTTTTCGCTGGCCCCCTGAAAGCTCACTGATCAATTGGTCGAACATATCGATACCCAGTTTCGTCAAAGCCGTTTTGGCAAGTGCGTTGATATCCCAAGCATTTTCACGTTCCATGCCTTCCTGGATTTTCATCAGCTCATCCTGCAGTTCCGTAGAGCTGGAATCGACCATCATATTCTTCAAAGCTTGTTCATACGAACGGTTTAATGCCAGTATCGGCGAGTCGCCGGAAAACACTGTTTCCAGCACCGTCAGCGATTCATCAAATTCCGGCTCTTGTTTCAAATAAGTAATTTCATATTTTTTCGGGTGGTCCATATTGACGGAATCCGCTTCTATTTCTTCCGCCAATATGGACATCAATGTGGATTTCCCAGTGCCGTTAACGCCGATCAATCCTGCCCGTTCTCCAGGATACAATGAAAACTCCACGTCTTTAAAAAGGGTTTTAGCTCCTACAGTTTTCGTTAAGTTTGTTACGTTTAAATGACTCATTTATTCCCATCCGTTTCTTTTATAAGTTGCTTTAAAAAGGATAGCATAAATTGATGGCGTTCTTCAGCAATTTGCTTCCCTGTCTCGGTGTTCATATGGTCTTTCAACAGCAATAATTTCTCATAGAAATGAGTCACGCTGCTTGTAGGCTTCGACCGGTACTCATCTTCTGTCATTTCGCTCCTTGGCTGTTCTTCCCAATCGTACAATTTCCGGCCTTTAGCGCCGCCATAAGCAAACGTGCGCGCAATGCCGATGGCGCCGATGGCATCAAGGCGGTCAGCATCTTGTACAATGCGTGCCTCGATAGAAGCGGGCGCAGCGCCATTGCCTCCTTTAAATGACACGGACTGGATAATTCCTTTGATCTGGCTGGTCTGCTCTTTACTTAGTTTCAAGCTTTCCAGAATATCCGTCTCCAAATCTTCATCCGCTTTTTTGTATTTCGGGTCTGATACGTCATGCAACAGCACTGCCAGTTCGACAACGAATGCGTCCGCTTTTTCTTTCGCTAAAATCGCATCAGCATTTTGCCGCACCCGCTCAATATGCTGCCAGTCATGGCTTGCATCGAATGTTTCATAGATCTCTTTTACTGCTGCTTCGCATTGCTGTATGGTTTCATTCATAAATTCTTCGGCTCCTTTTTTCCATTATAACCTGTAACGCTGGTTGAATGTCCGATTTGTCCCGTGATATTGACGATTTGAAGTCCTTCGGGTATAGTATAAGCCAACCATTAAAAGGCTTTTTAATGGTTCCATGACAATACTCAATATATAGGGGGAACGTGCATGCACCAAGGTAAAGTAAAATGGTTTAACACGGAAAAAGGCTATGGGTTTATTGAGTATAACGATGGTGATGATGTTTTCGTCCACTTTACAGGAATCCAAGGTGACGGGTTCCGGACCTTGCAAGAAGGAAAAACCGTCTCTTTCGAAATTATTGATGGAAATCGTGGCCCGCAAGCTGCGAATGTAATTGAAATCGAAAGTTAATAAACAAGCTTCCATATAAATAAGGAGACCCGGGAATGATCCCGGGCCTCCTTTTTTGTTTCAGCTCATTCAGTTAAATCCAAGTGTAGGTCTTGCCCCAGCTTTCACGGGCCAAGCGTTCGATTTCTTCCACATCTGCATCTTCCACCATATAGGTATCGCCTTGTTCATAAGGATTATAATGGAACGCATACATGCGTGCAGTGAACTGATGGAATGGCAAAGACGACTCGCCTTCAAGCTCACCATGGCCTTGCACACTTGTTTCAATGCCTTGGCCCCAATTTTGGCCGCTGTCATTGTTTGGATTGTAGAAGTAAACACGATATTCGCCTTGTTCATCCTGATCGATCCGCTGAATCGATACAGCGTGAAGCCCGAGCAGCTTACCGTGTACATTGGTAATGTATATCCCTACAGGATTCGGGTAAATCAATTCATAGCCTTCGTTGTACTCTGGATGATGAGTTGCATAGAATAAACGGACAAAGGCTTGATAATCCGTTACATAGCCTGTCAGCGGGTCGATTATATTTATGAAGCCTCTCGGGATCCATTCACCGTAGAATTCCGGATTGACCCATTTATGGCCGTCTTCCCCCCGCAATAAAGTCTTCATCATCATTTCATTGTAGATTTTATCAAGATGCGGTACCAGTGCTACTGAAACCGGATCCAATTCCTGATGGATTTCCGCGGCAACGCCGCCTTCAATCGTATTAGAGTGGATCGCTTCGCCTTCAAACGTCATATCAATATCATTTTCGCGGACTGCCCGGGCAATATACTCCAATAGCTGGCCGATGCCATGTTGCGCCCAAAGGCTGATAGCTCGAGCGGATTGGCAAGTCGGGTTCAGCCCTTGGCCAATTCCAAGCGGCTGGCCAAGTACGCTGATTACGCCTCCCACCAGGACGCCATTGGCGGTGATTCCGCCTTTGCGGTGTTCTCTTCTCAAAAGAGCTTTTTTAACGTCCGGATGGACATCAATTTCAAACAGCCTGCGCAATGCCGGCAACAATGGATCTTGCGTCAATACTCCTCGGTCAAGCATTCTTGACAAGCCATATATCACTTTGCTGGTTTCCGGATGGACCGCAATTTGGATCATATCCCGGACCAGCTCAGCATTGGCATTGAAACTGGCTGTCCCTATTTCCGATAAACTCAAGGCTTCCGGAATCAGGTCCGAATACTTGCGGTTCAGATAGCGGATAAAAATGGCATTCGCCGGAGCCACTAGGCCGGTCGAATTCATTGATTCCGCGAAAGCCCGGCTCTCTGAACGCAGCGTTTCCTCGTCGACTTCCATCAAATGCTTGCGGTATTCCCGCAGATTCGGAAACTTCTCAGTCAAGGGGGTTGGAGAGGTGATGGCTTTTTTATACGCCATTAAATTCTCTTTTGTGCTTTCTTCGATATTCTCATCGATCATTTGTGTGGCTGTTTCAATCATATGAATGATGCGGTCCACCATAATCGGCCGCTGAACTGTCAGCCGGCCGATTTCTTCCACCAGCTTGTTTGCCACTGCTTTGTACGATAAGCGCCCTCCCAAAAAACGGAATAAACGTTCTGCCCGTTCCGTATGTTCACCGGACTCCACTCGGGCTGCTTCCGTTTCTGCCGGGAAAAGAAAATCAAGGTTTAAAGCAAGCACTTCATTCAAAAAGGCGGCTGCTTCTTCTGTCGAAACTTCCGGATGCTGGTAATTCCCTTCCGAAATTGCCAGCATCCGCAGTTCGCTGAGCATTTCCACAACCGAATTGACGCCTCGGATTTTCAGCGAACCGCCGACAAAAGGCGGTTCCAGATTATCCGCTTCTGCCCATGGCCCTCCGTGGAATACTCCGGCTTTATCAAAATCAGCGGCATAGTCATACAGCATTTCCAGGCCTTCGTCTGTTGCAGCCAATTCTGTGGCTAATTGAAAAACGGCGGTCTGATACATGCTTTTTGCAAACGGCTTTGCTTCTTCCAAAGAGCGCAATGCCTGTTCAAATTTATCTTTCACAGAAGTCAATTCTGTTGCCATATTAATTCCCCCAGGTAATTAAAGATAAAAATCGAATTTCTCGTATTTCTTCAATAGATCTTTCATCCGCTCACTGTCTTCCCCAAAGAAGAATAATGTGCCGTAATGGTTCCCGAAACCGACACGTTCCGCTACTTTAGAAGTTACCGGAATGAATAAATCATGTTTTTCAAAATATGGGTTGTTTTTCATTTCATCCGGAACATTGAGCTTTTCAATCAGCCGGACACGCGGATAGACCATCAAACTTCCTGCATAGCCTTTAGCGGAAGTGACTTCTTCCGGGAAGAATGCTTCCAGTTCTTCAGCGGTAGTATCCGGGTCGCTGCAAAGAATTTGGGCCTGGAAAGCGTTAAAGCCATAGGCTCTTTCGATCAAGTCGAAAATATGCCCTCCCGGTACCCGGGCCGCTACTTCCCCGAAGTTCAATGTGCCATCATGTGAAATGAAATATTCCGGATGGATGACGCCGTATTTGATTTCGAATGAATCAACCAGCTTTTGGATTTCATTCAAAATTTGCGGCCGGTAAGCTTCCAGTGCAGGGGAAGCCGGTACAAAATTGGAATGCCCCAGCTTCACATATTCGGTAATGTTAAGGAACTTCACTTGCCCATCGTGGATAAAAGCTTCGCACGAAAATTCCTGGCCGTCCAAATGGCTTTCCATTAAATAAGGAAATTCCTCTTCTATTTTTTCGATATCTGCGGCATCCCGGATAACCATGTGGCCAACGGTTCCCGCTTTATTAAGCGGCTTGATATGGATGGGATCGTTTAAATCGCCTTCTATTTTAATCAGTGCATCGTTTACGCGCTTTAAAAAGCGATGGATATCATCTTTGGAGTAAGCTTCTTCAAACACGCCTACTTTAATGCCCGACATTTGGGCTTTCCGCTTCATCAACCCTTTGTCACGGAGTAACAGTGAACGGTTGAAAACTCGAGGGTCATCAAAAAAACGGGCATTTAGTGCTCCTGCCCATTCTACAGTTTCTTCATAAATTGGCACTGCCAGTTTTGTATCCATGTCATTCAAAATTCGATACAGTTCTTCTGATCCTTCATTGAGCCGGTCAAAGTCCCAGCCGACGAAATTGATGTCATTTTCTTTTGCAAACCCTTCAAAGTCTGGCGGTCCCACTACTACGTAAGGCCGGTCAAGCTTATCGATAGCTTCGATTGCCGGCAAGCTCCAACCCAAAATCGCTGTCAGTTTTCCTTCATTATTCGTCGCAGACATTGAATCTCTCCCTTTCCCTCTGGCAATTGCATAAGTATACGTTCTATATTGCCCATTGAAAGAATTTTCAAACCTGTCGAAAAATTGGTTTAATTGTCTTTCCTATGGGAACTTAAATAAAAAAAGAGAGGAGAAGAATGCCGTGGAGCCATGGTTTCTAAAATTAAGAGAATATTTCCCTGCCAAAGAGATGAAGTCAGAAGAGCATATGAAAACCTTATTTGAAAAAAAGCCAAATGCCTATAAATTGGATGAAGGTCCAAACCACACGCTGGTTTATTTTGAGAAACCAGATTTTTTATTTATCGATTACATTTTAGTTAACAGCACATCCCGAGGAAGCGGCCTGGGAAGCAAAGTAATCGAGAAGGTTAAAAAGAAAAACAAACCGATTGTCCTTGAAGTGGATCCAGTGACCCCTGAAGATCCCGAATCAGCCAAACGCGTGCGTTTTTATCAAAAGCAAAATTTCAAAAAAGCACCATTGATAGAGTATGTCCGGAAACATCCGATCACCGGTGAAAAAAGTGTCATGGATATTTTTTATTGGACACCTGCAGATACTTCTGAAGAATGGGTTCTGGAAAAGATGATGGAAGCTTATGAGGAAGTCCACGCGTTTGATAACGAGGAATTTTACGGAATCGAACCGCAGCCTGCCACACAGGTTTTGCAACTTGCAGAAGACCAGCGCCAACGAAAAGCAGAATAGAAAAGCCTGCACCGAAAATTTCCGGTGCAGGCTTTTCTATTTATTCATTTATGATTTGTTCCTACTTTATTTAACTCGGTTCCAAGGAATTGAAGCTGCGACCCAACTGAGCAATTGCTGATGCAAAAACGGTGAGCAGCTGTTTTCCCCTGCTCTTTGCGAATTTGTTTTTTAACAAAGCATCCATCGCAATACGTTTCCATCATTTCATCAATTTCATTGATAATTGAAAGTTTGTTCAAACTGTCACCCCTTTGAATTGCCATTCGTTTATTTTACTACTGATTTGTCTTTTAACGCAACAATAGTTATACTATCTAAGGACAATTTCATCTATTCAGCGGTTCGTAAACTCCCGCTTTATCAAAACTAAGGAGGAATAAGCTTGTTTAACGAGTATTTGGGCCTTGGCTTCGCCGTGGTCAATTTTATATTGCTGCTCATCATGTACAAATTTTTCGGCAAAACCGGATTGTTTGCCTGGGTAGCCCTTTCTACGATTTTAGCCAATATCCAAGTTACGAAGACCATTGAAATTATCGGATTGACGGCTACACTCGGAAACAGTCTGTATGCTTCGACTTTTCTCGCTACCGATATCTTAAATGAGAAATACGGTAAAAAAGAGGCGAAAAAAGCGGTTTGGCTCGGATTTTCTGCGCTTTTGATTATGATCGTGGTAATGCAATTCGGCATGAAGTTCATACCGGCGGAAAGCGACTTTGCCAATGAGTCATTGCACACGATTTTCGGGTTGATCCCGCAAGTTGCAGTTGCCAGTATGCTGGCTTACGTCACCAGCCAGCATGTGGCTGTCTATATATTCGCGGCTATCCGTAAAGTCTTTCCAAAAGACAGCCAGTTCTGGATCCGTAACAATGGTTCGACATTGATCAGCCAGTTGCTGGATACCTTTATCTTCACCAGCATCGCTTTTTACGGCGTTTATCCGATGGACATCTGGCTGCAAATTTTCATCTCGACTTATGTGCTGAAATTCATTGTCTCAGTTCTTGATACCCCGTTTGGCTATATAGCAAAAGCTTTGAAACCAATTGATGAAAAGTAGGTGGAGAGATGCTTGAAGTATTTGTAGACGCTGCAACTGCTGGATCTCCAAAAGTCAGTGCGGTTGGCGTATTTATCAAAGGAGAAGGCCACTCCATCAAGTGGAGTGAATATGTCGGAGAAATGGATAACCATACCGCAGAATTCACGGCACTGGTCAAAGGACTGGAGCTTGCGCGGGATTTGTCTACCCAAATGGTCTCCATCAAATCAGATTCCCAAGTGGCGGTTGAAGCTTTTGACAGAGGATTCACCAAGAATCAGAAGTTCAAACCGCTGCTGGAAGAAGCCCTCCGCCTATCCGAAGGATTCGACTATTGTTTCATCAAATGGATTCCGGATTCTCAGAACCGGGCGGCGGATGATCTCGCTCGCACCAAATTGCGTGCCCATAAATAAACGCTGTTGCCTTTTTTAAGAGCAGTTCAGTCTGCAGACAAGCTTGTATAAATGCAAGTTGTCTGCAGTTTTTTTATTTTTAGCGATGCTTTTTTATTCTTTTCAGTATAAATAGCACCAACTTTATTTTGCAAGTTTTTTCTTTACTCCACTCTTTTCTGAATTTCAAGCTCTCTGCAGACTGGGCTTGGAAAGTCTGGTAAACTAGAGACAGCTTAATGTTGGAGGTATATCATGAAATCAAAACTAGGAACAGCGCTCGATATTTTCATTCTTTTGGTGGGACCTTGGATTTTATATACGCGTGTGCTCGAAATCATGGAGAATGGTGCTTCAATTTATCCAGTCATTTCAATCATTATCATTACGCTTGCTGTGTTATTCTCGGTTTACAATTTGTATTTGGCGATTTCATCACGTCAGCAAGGCAATACGAAAAAATAGTTGAAAAGGTGATTTTTTGAAATCGGTTTTGTTTTATTTGGTTCCCTTGATTGTTTATGCAATGGTTAACAATTTGGTTGATCGCTTGTATTGGCCATATTTCGTGGTATTGCTTTTGGCATTTTTGGCCTTCCAGTTGGCGCGCTTGCGCTATCCAAAAGACGCCGTTCCGCCAATTGCAAAAATTACTCAAGGCATCTTTTACATACTGACGGTTGCGTTCATTTTCCGGGACCAATACTTAAACCCGCTATTAATCAATGTGCTGCTTGGCGTCACGCTGATTATTGTCATAGCTGAAATCATTCAATATCGAAAAAAGCCGTCTGCATGACGGCTTTTTTTATGGTCTGAAGGATGCTCAAATGCTGCGGTTGCAATGGGCAAGGCTCACTTGGATCCCCAGCTTTCCGAAATCCTTTGTTCGAATGGCAACTGCCTATAGATTGCCCAACCTTTCCTGAATCCACTCCCTTGTTTCATTGCTGTTTTTCAAAGCTCTTTTCGGTATGATATAAGCGCTCATCGCGCTATTATACAGATACAAGCGCTCTTCATCTTCTTGAAAGCTTAGAATGGCTGACCATGAAGCTTTCTTTTCTTCGGTGGTTGAAGTCTGGATGATCCCTTCATCTGATAATGTCATTGTATACTCTCCAACTATGCCTCCCGCTTTTCCTTCTCGAAGCATTTTTTTCACATTCCGCATGACGCTGCCATAAAACAATTTCTTTGAAAATATAATCCAGACTATGCTTAAAATCAGAAACGGTATCAATAAAAATAAAAAAGGAGTATCGCCGATTGCCGAAAAGATATAAGCCGCTAAGATGTATAGCACGGGAATCAGAATTTGCTGTAGCCTGAGCGAACGCGTAGCCGTTTTGGAATGCTTCACATGGTATAGGTTGAACTTTAAATAATCTTCTTCTGTTAAATTAAATCTAATTTGCATAGTGCGCTCCTTTTGAAACGATTGTTTAGAGACAACAGGTTGTCTTCTTTTCCAGTTCTTCAGGCATTAATTCGTGAAATACCAGACCAATACCAGGATAATGGCAACGATGACCCATGTAGCAATCCGGATTCTATTTCTTTTTTTACGGATCTCCGCCTCTTCTTTTACGTCTTTCATTAAGGACATTTCTTTCACTCCCTGCTGTTTTGATACCTTTTGCCGGCAAATTCCATTATGATGAAAAAAAGGAGGTTTTATTTGTGAAGAAGTTTTTATTCCCTTTACTTTCCCTCATTGTTCTGACAGGCTGCAATGACGCCCCGGCCAATCCCAAAGAAGCAACAGTTGCGACTGAAGCGATAGCTAGCGGCCTCGACACTCCTTGGTCCATCAATAAAATCAATGATGAATTCTATATTTCAGAACGTCCCGGCACAGTCGCCCATATTGCTTCGGACGGAAAAGTGACGCACCAGCCGGTAGAGTTCTCAGACACTTTATCTTCAGCGGCCGAAGCAGGATTTTTAGGTTTTGTTTTGGCGCATGATTTTGAGGATACCAAACAAGCGTATGGCTATTATGTCTATGAACGCGATGGCCGCTCTTTCAATAAAATCGCACGCTTCCAGCAGGAAGGCAGCGCTTGGCGGGAAACTGACGTATTGCTGGAAGGCATTCCAACAGGCAATGTCCACCATGGCGGGCGGCTCGAGCTGGATAAAGACGGTGTCTTATTCGCGACAATCGGAGATGCTTCGGAGCCTGAATTGGCACAGGATTTAGCATCCGTTAACGGGAAGATTCTGCGGATGAATGAATTTGATGAATTTGAAATTTATTCACACGGCCATCGCAACCCGCAGGGAATTGCCTGGGCAGATAACACCATGTACGCATCTGAACATGGCCAGTCCGCGAATGATGAAATAAACATTATTGAAGAAGGCAATAATTACGGCTGGCCGACGATAGAAGGCAATGCATCCAAAGAAGGGATGGAATCGCCATTCTTTACAACTGGAGCTAATGAAACCTGGGCACCAAGCGGCATTGCCATTCAAGATGGACTGCTTTATGTAGCGGCTCTCCGCGGCACTGCTGTAAAAGTCATTGACCTCGAAACAGGTGACGTAGCCGATTCTTACGAAGGCTTTGGCCGTGTCCGCGATGTTTTCTCAGATGGTGAAGATATTTATTTTGTCACCAACAACACTGACGGCCGTGGAACCCCTACCGAAATGGACGATCAATTATACCGTTTGAGTAAAGAATAGAAAGACGCCGAAATCGGCGTCTTTTTTTGATTGTCGAGCAACACTTCTGTTTTTCTTTCATGTCATACCAGGGTAAACGCTTTTCGCAGGCACGGCTCTAACTGTTAAGCCAGCTTCGAGACATGAAATGCGTTGCCTTGCTGCGCTGCTTCGTCGCGAAGCTACTTGCCCTCACAGTTTTATTGCGGAATATCGGTTACGCACAATGAATATATTGCGTCTTTTTCTATAGAAATTTAACCATCAAATCTTCGTCGACATAGCCATTTCCCGTTTTCATCGATCGGACTTCGGTCCCGTACGTTTCAAAGCCATAACGCTTATATAATTGGATTGCATTTCGATTGCTGCTGGCGACCGTCAGATACAATTGCTCAATGCCGCCATATTCTTTTGCATGATCGACCAGCTCATCCATTAACCGGCTGGCAATGCCTTTGCCTCTTGCTTCCGGGGTCACATAGACAGCTAAAACATAAGCCCGGTGCTGCAGTTTTTTGCCTGTCTCCCTTAATAGCGTCATGTTGCCAACCAGCTTTCCGTTTAAAAACGCTCCAAACGTTACGGCCGATTCAGCAGCCAAATTGTCTGCTGTTGCTTGCAGCGGTTTTTGCAGGGCATCTTCAAGAGTAGAGCTGAAGGCATCCGGAGCCTTTGTTAAAGCTTCAATTCGAAGTTCCCTATAAATAGCAGCATCTTTCGCAGTTAATTCACGAATATCCATTTTCAACTCTTCCTCTTCACTTGAATTCCATTTGGACTTTTCCTTTGCCATTTTCAACATCAATTGTTGCAAATGCTCCGTTCACAAAAGTGATTTGAGGCGGGATATGGCCTAGGTCAATATCATAGGCAATGGGAACTCCTAGTTCATCAGACAAATCCTCATACATTTTCTCCACTTTATACCCGCCGATTTCCTGGTTCGCCGGACTTCTGCCAAAAACAATGCCGGAAATATGGTTAAACCATCCTGCATATTTCATTTGAGTCAATGACCGTTTTAAATCTGCTACGTTCATTTCACAGTTTTCTAAATACCATAAAACCGGTTCGCCTGGAATATGGCGTTCACGGAAACCGTCTACATCTCCATAAGGTGTTCCGATTAAATGGCGGATCACATCAATGCAGCCGCCTAGAAGACGCCCTTTGAATTGTTCTGATTCTCCTGAAACAGTCTTCCATTCCGTGTCTTCTGTCAGATTAAAAATGACTGGAGTCGGATGATCATGATCCCATTCTTTTTGATATTTCTCGGATGCTACTTGTGCGATGGATTCGCCTTGTTTTGTTTGAAGGACATCGAGCCATTTGGCTGTTGTATCATCTGATTCAGGGCCGCGAAGATCAACAAAATTGACTCCGTGTGCTGTCGCATATCCTGTGTTCAACGTAACAGCAAGCAATAGCATGCTGATATCCGAGTAACCTAAAATCCATTTCAATTCAATTTTTGAGAAATCGAGGAATTCCAGAACTTCCACGAGCAATTCCCCGCCCCAGGGCGGCATAACCAAATCAACCGATGGGTCGCTAAGCATTTTCATCAATTCTTCTGCACGGACTTCCGCCGGCGCGGATTTAGCTTCCTGCTGCATCCACGGCGTGTCCCCTACCTGCAGTTTAAAGCCTCGCTCTTCTAAGCGCTCAATTGATTTTTTCAGTACCTCATGCATATCAGGCGCAACTCCGGAAGAAGGTGCGGTTACTCCAATCGTTTCAATTTTGCGGTCTGGATATCTGATCATCGTCATTCTCCTTTAATATTTGGCGTTATGTAAATGATACGAGTGCCAGAATTATTCCGCAAAGAATAACTCCACCCAACAAAAATAGAAACATTTGAGTTATAAAGTCCCAAACGGCATTTGGTTTACGTTCTGAAGTATTGTTTTCCAATTGAACTAATCCAAAGGAAAGTCCTGAAGAATCAGCTCTTCCAGAGTATTCTGGTGTCTTTTTTTGGTTGCGCGATTGCATCTAATTCCTCCTAACATCTGGTGAAACAGCAAAATTCAATATTAGTTACATTATACTAGAGTGCTTATATATATAAAGAAAAATTTTCGAAAAATTGAAATACGCTTTATTTTTCATTTCTTCTGCCGCTTAAATTCGTGTTGTCAGGGTATTTATCTGTAGTAGAAAAATGTGAAGGAGATGTGCATATGAAAGTTTTAGTGGTGGGTGCCAACGGACAAGTCGGCCGTCATTTTGTCCAGCTGCTAGCGGATTCAAAAGAACATATCCCAAAAGCAATGATCCGCCATGAAGAACAAATCAGCTATTTCAACAGCCTCGGTGTAGAAACTGTACTGACGAGCCTGGAAGGAAGTGTTGAAGAAATCGCCGCCGCTATGGAAGGCTGCGATGCAGTTGTCTTTACAGCTGGAAGCGGAGGCGCAACCGGAGCAGACAAAACTTTATTGGTCGATTTGGATGGTGCAGCCAAAACAATCAAAGCGGCTGAGCAAACCGGCACCGAACGTTTCCTTATGGTAAGCGCCATCCATGCCGACCGCCGTGAAATGTGGGGCAAAGATATTGCACCGTATTATGTAGCGAAGCACCATGCCGATAATATCCTTCGGGCTAGTGGATTGGTTTATACGATTGTCCGTCCGGGCAGACTCACGAATGATCCCGGGACTGGCCGGATCTGGGCGACTGAAAACCTGGATTCCGGTCCAATTCCAAGAGAAGATGTAGCCAAAGTGCTGTTGCATTGCTTAGAAAATGAGCATGTCTACAATAAGACATTTGAAGTTATTGCAGGCGACGACGAAATCGAAGAAGCGCTTGACCGTTTATAGGGGCAAATGATGAAGATACTTTACTGCCCAACAAAATAATCTTTACGTCCAACTAAATGGCTTTGCAAATTTATTGATTGATTATTAAACGAAAAATAGGAACTCCGAAGAAACGGAGTTCCTATTTCCATTTAACTTTTCGCCTGTTGTTGCACGTTTAAGTTCTTGACTCCTAACACGGCCTGAAATACAAACGCGATAGAGCACAATATGAGGGCCACATAACCGAGAGTATTGATCGGCTGCAGCAAAAGCGTACGCACAACAATCAGCAGCAGCATAGTCGCCAGCGCAAAATTTACAACATATGGTTTATCGTAAAACTTCTTTAAAGAATACCCCGCAAATACAGCAGCGGCCACGATCAGCAAAGATAAAATAGTCCCCATGAATTTTCCTCATCCTTTATTTGTGCATTTTTTCTAGTTTAGCATTCTTTTACAAGATCCGAAACAGGCTTGATCACTCCGGAAGCTTATCATAAGCCATTTTTTTGATGACTTGCTCATGCTGGGGATACTGAGCCAGCAGTTCCTGTTGGCTGAACAGTTCGAAATCAGCAAAGTCGAAACCCGGTGCCACCATGCAGCCGACCAGAGAAAAAGCATTTTCTTGTTCTACTGAAGAGCCGAATATACTGCCGCTTGGCACCAGAACTTGCGGTTTTTCGCCATTTTTGATATCCAGTCCCAGCTTTTCCACACGGTAGTCGCCGCTTTTATCGATGATATGGACAGACAGCGCACTGCCGGCATGGAAATACCAGAGCTCGTCAGACTTCAAGCGATGCAGATGCGAAATATCATGGGAGCGCAACAGAAAATAAATGCTTGTATAAAGCGGCCGTTCTGCCGGATGCGTCCCCGGAAAAATTAGTTGTTCCGACTCGAAGGATCTTTTGTAGAAGCCGCCTTCCGGATGTGGCTCCATCTTTAATTGGTTAATCATGTATTCTGCATCCATCATCGATCCCTGCTTTCTTTTCCAATTGTAAATCCATCAAAAAGCCTGCCTCCGTATGTATGCAATACCGTTTCTGCCAATTGAATGACTGCTTCTTTTTCGGCGGTCCGGTAATAACTTTCAAACGCTTCGATAAAACGTGCTGCAAATTCATAATCGTATCTTTTCAAGGCCCGCACCAGCCATTTTGACGTTCCGGTCCACTGCCGATTAATTCTCAGCACGAACTCACTCAGCTGTTCTGCTAATGCATTGGCTATAAACAGTTCTTCCGCACGGTTGCTGCACCCGATAAAGTCTTCCAAAACATCTGTCAAAAAATAGCGTTTTTGTTCCACTTCCTTACTGCCCCATTCTGCCGGGCCATTTTGCAGCAGCTGCCGGACTTCCTCCTTAATAGACTCTATGACTCCCATATCTTTCAATATAACTCCTTCTACCACCATATTAGGCAAAGAAGGATGTCCT
This sequence comes from Planococcus sp. VCh962, assembly GCF_057748275.1. NCBI lineage: Bacteria > Bacillati > Bacillota > Bacilli > Caryophanales > Caryophanaceae > Planococcus > Planococcus sp. VCh962. The sequence continues at coordinate 480,911 of NZ_JBYLHS010000001.1, read as the reverse complement.
CTTTGACAGTCGCTATCAAAATAAGCTTGATAAGAAGTCAAATTATGAACAAAAACTTCAACGGGCCAGCCATTTTCCATCAACGACTCTCTATAAGAAGACATAATATTATTATCAAATACCACTAAATCTAAATCCGAGGTCTTGGTTGCTTCGCCTCTGACTACACTGCCTGCAAGCAATGCCGCCTTGCAATCCGGAAATAATCTGTCGATCAGCTGTTTCGCTGTTGCAAACGCATGATTGTCCATTTCCTGCATCATTCCCTTTCATTATATTTTCATTCATTTTTTGAAACTTTCTTAACTCTCACTCCGTATTCATTATATAGCAAAATTAAAACGCCAAGGAGGAGCAAAATGAATAACCACGAAATCGATTTTAAAATACACGGGGATGATCTGCAATTTGTTGAAGTGGAATTGGATCCGAATGAAACCGTCATTGCCGAAGCAGGCGCTTTGATGATGATGGAAGACGGCATTGTGATGGAGACCATTTTTGGTGATGGCTCCAAAGCCGGCGGATCGGGCATCATGGGCAAATTGATCGGAGCCGGTAAACGGGTCATTACAGGGGAAAGCTTGTTCATGACGACTTTCACCAACCAAGGAACCGGCAAACGCCACGTATCCTTTGCTTCGCCGTATCCCGGCAAAATCATTCCAATGGACTTGAGCACGCTTGGGGGGAAAGTCATTTGCCAGAAAGACGCCTTTTTGGCGGCCGCTAAAGGCGTCTCCATCGGCATAGAATTCCAGCGCAAACTCGGGACCGGCTTTTTCGGAGGCGAAGGATTCATCATGCAAAAGCTGGAAGGCGACGGATTGGCTTTTGTCCATGCCGGTGGAACGCTTTACCGCAAAAACCTGCAAAAAGGAGAAGTGCTGCGTGTCGATACCGGCTGTCTCGTTGCCATGACTGCCGACGTCGAATATAATATCGAAATGGTCTCCGGCGTCAAAACGGCCTTATTCGGCGGAGAAGGATTGTTTTTTGCAACACTTCGAGGCCCTGGCAGCGTCTGGGTGCAGTCATTGCCGTTCAGCCGGCTCGCTAGCCGCGTCTTTGCAGCGGCTCCCCAGAACCCTGCCGGACGGTCCCAAGGCGAAGGCAGTGTGGCGGGTGGATTATTCGATTTGCTTGGCGGAAAATAAGCATAAATAGACAAATTAAGACCCGGAGCCATTTTAATGCTTCGGGTCTTTTGAGTTTTCACTTTTTGCGTTTTTGCATTTCTTCAACCGCTCCAGTGAATTTATCAAAATCGAATTCCAAGCTGTTCGGTTTATAGAAAAACAAGATCGATTCTTTTTCGCCTTGAGCGAGCATGTGGTCCACTACTGCTTTTGGGCTCTTCATATTAATGCCTGCCTGATCAGCATCTGCAAGCTTGTCTAAAATCCCATTCGGTATTCCCGGCATTTCGTCAACTCCCTTTGTCGTTGAGACGGAGGCATTTATGCCAGCCAATCCTTTTATTTTACTTTTGTTTTTTCTGATACATGATTTCCCCGGCAACAACCGTCATTTCTGCTTGAGCTTCCAAAATCTGTTCTGGCGGCCCTTCGAATAAATCACGGTCAAATACAGAAAAGTCAGCGTCAAAGCCTTCAGCAATCCGTCCTCGCTCATGCTCTTTGTAAATGGCCGCTGCGCTTCCACTCGTATAGAGCTGGATCGCTTCGAAACGGCTCAATTTTTCCTGCGGCATATAACCTTCATGCGTTTCATATGGCTTTCTCCGGGTAACGGCCGCATAAATGCCAAGAAGTGGATTTACTTCTTCAATCGGTGCATCTGATCCCCCCGCACAAATCAGCCCTTTATCGAGCAAACTCTTCCACGCATAGGCCCATTTAATTCGTTCTTCACCGAGCCGTTCAATGACCCAAGGGAAATCAGAAGTGGTGAAACTCGGCTGCAAATCCAAAGCCACATCTATTTTTTGCATCCGATCAACGAGATCTTCACGAACGACCATGGCATGTATTAAGCGGTCGCGTTTGCCTTTCGGTACGGGATGCGCTTCGATGGCATCCAGCGCCTTTTCCATTCCCAAATCGCCAATTACATGGACAGCAACGGCTTCGCCGTGCCGGCGCGCCATTGCGACCAGCTCTTGTAATTCCTGATCTGAATGAATGGCAACTCCGCTCGTTGACGGGTCGTCGTTATAAGGTTTGCTGAGCAGCGCCGTTTTTCCGCCGATAGAGCCATCGGCAAAAATTTTCATGGCGCCTGGGTCAATAAACGGTTCATGGTATTCGGCGCTTTCCATCATTTTTTCAAAGACGCTGTGGGCGCGCAATAAATGAGCACGGAATTTGATGTCTCCGCCGATGACGTTCTTGAAAGCCTGCAGCGGCCTTGTATAATCGCCATAATAGCCCATATCTTCCGTATGCGCACCAGTCAGGCCAAGCGCCAGTAAATCTTCTACTGAAGTTTTCAAGGCGTTTGTCAAATAGTTGATGCTGACTTCCGGAATTTGGCTGGATACCAAGTCTTGTGCAGCATCCAGTAAATATCCGGTCGGTTCCCCGTCATTATCACGGACGATAACACCGCCTTCAGGGTCAGGTGTATCTTTTGTAATGCCTGCAAGTTCCAAAGCGCTTGAATTGGCCAGTACCGCATGGCGGCATACGCGTTTCAGCATCATTGGCGAGCGGCTTATTTCATCCAGTTCCGTACGGTGAAAAATTTTCCGGTCCGGGAAATTATTTTCGTTCCATCCTTCCCCGATAAACCAATCACTTTCTGAAAGATTGGCTGTAGAACGGATCAATTGATTTTTCATTTCTTCAGATGAATCGATTTTGGACAAGTCTACACGCAACAATTTCTCTCCGTGCCCGATCATGTGCATATGGCTATCTACGAATCCCGGATAAAGCACTTTGCCTGCAAGATTCACTTCCTTATCTGCCAAGCCCTTCAGTTCTTCGTATGTACCTGTTTTTTCTATTTTATCGCCGGATACTAAAACCGCTTCGGCCGTTTCGCCTTCCGTTGCCATTGTGTAGATTACTCCCCCATGCCATAAGGTTTTCATGTTGTCACTCCTTTTCTAAATATAATGATAAATCCATTTTCCAGCTTATACAACTACTATCCATTTCCAAGCAGCAAAAATGCGTTCCGAAACTTCCTGACACGAAATAACGACTTTTTATGATATAATTAAGATACATTTTTTGAAAGCAGAGGTGAACCCTCCAAGCCGGAGGGACCAATTGGACAGTATACTCATATTGAATTTGTTTTTGGTAGTTTTGTTAATTGCTTTAACCGCTTTGTTTGTCGGATCTGAATTTTCGATTGTTCGTGTGCGGACTTCCCGCATTGACCAATTAATTTCTGAAGGCAATAAAGGCGCGATGAAGACGAAAAAGATTGCGGATAATCTCGATTACTATTTATCGGCGTGCCAGCTTGGCATCACTGTAACAGCACTCGGTCTTGGATGGCTCGGGGAACCTACTGTTGAGCGCCTGCTCCATCCGGTTTTTGAGAATTTCGGCATTGGAGACCCAACTGCCTCTATCCTTTCGTTTACCATCGCATTTGTAGCCGTCACTTATTTCCATGTGGTGCTGGGTGAATTGGCGCCAAAAACGCTGGCCATTCAGTATGCTGAAAAAATGGCTTTGTTCTTTTCAGGTCCACTGATTCTTTTCGGTAAAATCATGAATCCCTTTATCTGGACGATGAACGGTTCCGCCCGCCTGCTCTTGCGTGCATTCGGCATAGAACCGGCAGATCATGAACAAGCCCATTCCGAGGAAGAACTGAAAATTATCATGACCCAAAGTTATCAAAGCGGCGAAATCAATCAAACCGAACTAGCGTATATGCAGAACATCTTTTCTTTTGATGAACGCAGTGCAAAAGATATCATGATTCCCCGAACCCAGATGGAATCCATTTCACTTGAAATGAGCCATGATGATCTGATGGAAATTGTGCGCGAGCATGAATATACCCGTTATCCGGTTACAGAAAACGGTGATAAAGACAATATTTTGGGCTTTATCAATGTAAAAGAAATGCTGACAAATTATACTATTACCGAAGACATGAAACAAAGTGTAGTTGTCCATGACATACCTTTTGTTATGGAAGCTGCTCCAATACAGGATGTTTTAAGGACGATGCAAAAAGAGCGGGTCCATATGGCAATCGTCATCGATGAATACGGCGGAACTTCTGGTGTAATTACGATGGAAGACATTCTGGAAGAAATCGTCGGCGAAATCCGTGATGAATTTGATGAAGATGAACGTGATGAAATCAAAGCATTGGACATCAACAACTACTTGGTGAACGGCAGAGTCCTTTTGTCAGACCTTGAAGAACGTTTTGGCATAACTTTTGATGACAGTGAAGATATTGATACGATCGGCGGCTGGGTCCAATTGAAGAATATTGATATCCACGAAGGCGAAAAAGTTGAATTGCCGAATCACACGATCACTGTAAAAGAAATGGAAAACCACCAGATCATTACGGTATTATTAAGCCGCAAAGAAACGATTGATTCTGATAAAGAACCCGTCGAAATAAACGAATAAGCTTCTCTACAAAAGAACACCACCTGCCCATAATCCGAGCAGGTGGTGTTTTGCTGTCCGTTATTCTTTTTTATCAATCAAAGATTTTTCATATTCGAATTTCTTCATCAGCATTTCGCCCGAAAACCCTTCTTCAATCAAGCGGGCCAAAATGTCTTTTGAATCGTCATCTGTCGGGTCCGGCTGATCTTCCCGATCAATCTCCACGACATTGTCTTCATTCCGGATCCAATCGGAAAAGCTGCCGGTATACAGGCGGAGTGATTCATGCCCTTGTTCAGCAAGTGCAGCATACAGCCCGGCAGCTGAAACTCCGCTGCCGCAGTAAATGACTGCAGGCTCGTTTTTTTGCAACACCGATGAAAAATCGGCATCATCGATAAATTGCTTATGTTTCACCAGCTGCTCCAAATCAAAATTGCGGGCTCCTGGAATTCTGCCCGCTACAGGATCAATGGGCTCTTCAATTCCCGCATAGCGCTTAGCAGAGCGGGCATCTATCAATACCCCTAGTTCGTCGCCATTGATGACTTTTTTTACATAGTCCTGATCAGCATAAATGGAGTCGTTAAAGGATAACTCAATATTGCTCTGCGGAAAGCTTGGCGTTTCGCTTGAAACTTCAATACCTTGTTTTTTTAAGGCTTCAAATCCAAGTTTACTGATATATGCCTTTTCAAATCCGGCATACTTTAGCAGCCACCAGGCACGGGCGGCATATGCTGTGCCGCCTTGGTCATAAATGACGACTGCATCTTCATATGTCAATCCGTTTCTGTGGATCAACTCAGCCACTTGTTCTTTTGAAGGCATAGGATGCCGCCCTGCATCAGAAGCCATATCAGACAGATTTTCATTCAAATCCCAGAAAACCGCGCCTTTTACGTGTTCATTAGCATATGACTGCCTTCCACTTTCTGGATTAAGAAGCTCAAATCTTGCATCAATCCATCTGTAATTTTCGGTGTCCGTCGTTTTAATAAAAACTGTCATTGCTTACACCCTTTCAGCTAACAAATTAGAAAACAGTTCTTTCCACTTATCCAATATTTCTTGCTGTTGCAGCAACGTGCGCTCTGACTCGATTTGATCGATCGCTTGCCTTAAAATGTGCTGGCGCAAGCCTTCCGCTTCCTGGTCGATCCAAGCGTCTGCCCATTCCCCGAGCTTCACTTTTTCTCTCTCTAGATATTTTAACGCATCGGGTTCCATTAAAGCTTGCAATGCGTCACGAAGTTTTTCTTTTTCGTTTTTCTCGAAAAAGCTTCGATTGTTTTTATAATACGTTTTTACAGCTGAATAATCTTTATTGGCAAATGGCCGCCCCACTTCGACAGCCGCCGCTTCTTCCACTTCATATGGCGTGAATGAAAAATCAGGGTTCATGTCTTTTAGTTTCGCGGTATCATCTTTGAACCGGGCCGCAATTTTCTTTTCGATAAACTGGGCCAAACGGAAGTTGGTGACTCGCAGTTCTTGCTGGAAATCAAATGCGGTCATTTCCGTCATTTCCTGCAAGGCCGTATCCAATGCTTGCTGAGCTGATTTACCGGAGAACACAGAAGGATTGAAAGCTTCTTTGAAAAAGTCATTGAATCGGTAGAAAACCCGCTGATTAACGTAATACAGAAGTTCACTCAACTCCTGCAGCGCTTCTTGAGATAAGATGCGTGCCGGCGATGCACTGAACAAGATCCGCAATTGCTGTTCAAGCCGCTTCAGCTCTTCAAGGCGCTCATCTTTGCGCAGAAGATTTTTTTCCGTTTGGGCAATCAATCCCTGGAAACGGTCAATTGCTTTTTGTTCTTCTTCGGCCAATGATTGGACAGCCATCCCTTTTAACTCATCTTTCAGGAAATGCTGGAACGCCGTTTCGAATTCCGGCATGCCGGACACTTCACGGTCCCGCAAAGCCATTAAACTCGAAACCCCATAAAGGCGTGGGAAACGAATGCCAAAACGAAGCAATTCATCCTGGACATATTGAATGACTTCATTTTTTTCCTGTTCATTATTTGCCAAGTCTATCGCGTTGACGACAAAAAACATCTTATCCATTTCAAACGCATCTTTGACACGTCCCAATTGAATCAGGAATTCACGGTCTGCACGTGCAAATGCATGGTTATAATACGTGATGAACAAAATCGCATCCGCGTTCCGGATGTACTCAAATGCCACATTGGTATGGCGCGCATTGATGGAATCCGCTCCCGGAGTATCTACAAGCGTCACACCGCTGCGCGTCAGATCACAATCGTAATAAAAATCGATTTCATCGACAAAACAGCTTCGCTCTTCTTTTGCGACATATAAACCGAACTCTTCCCGGTCCGTTCGGATGGTTTTGCCCAGCTCTCCTTTAAAGTAAGGGTAGCCTTTGCGGAATGCTGTAATAAACGATTTATGGACTTGCTGCTCTGTCGCTTCATTAACCGGTAAATTAGCTGATTTATCGAAAGCCTCTTCCAAAGAGCTGACAGCTATGCCGAGAGCCTGGAAGGAATTCTGCACATCTTCTGTCATTTGCGACACTGTTTTCAGCCGGACATCAGCTGTTTCGTGAGGATGGTCTTTTGAAACCGGCCGGATGCGGTTGATGGTTGCCGTTGTCGGATTCGGTGATACCGGAAGCACCGTTTCTCCCATTAAGGCGTTGGAGAAAGACGATTTCCCAGCGCTGAAAGCTCCGAACAAGGCAATCGTAAATTCCTGATTTTGAAGCCTTCCTGCTTTCCGCTTCAAGTACTCCGCTGTTTCGGCAAACCCTTTGATTGATCCGATGATTTGCGCTGTGCGGCTGGCCCGTCCAATGACTGTCCCTTCGTCATAAACTGCAAGAGAACGGCTTTCGGATTGTGCCGCTTCTTCAGTTGATTGCACGGTTTCCGGTTCCAACATGGAAGGATCAAATTTGACCATTTCCTCAATTTTAACTTGGAAACTTTCTTGCCAATCCTGGACTTTTTCTTCTGCCGCTTGCTTTTGTTTTGGAAGCATCGCAGAAAATGCTCTTTTCACTTTATCGATGCTTTCTTCCATTTCTTCTAATGTCTTGATGGCCAGCACTTTTTGGTTTAATTGCTCGGCTTTCATATCGATTTCCGTACTTACATCATCTGGCAATCCATTAAATTTTTCTTCCTGGGCATTTTTCCAAGTTTCTGTTTCACGGATAAACCATCGCTGTACGGCAGTCGAAATGCTGCTTGCAAAATTCAGCACAGCATCTCCCGTGATGGAAGCACCGCGTGGCACCTGCTCTTCAACTAATGAAAACGGCACGTCAAAAACCAATTCATCTATAGCCAGCGATGCTGTGTCCGTTAAATTTCCTGCATCTTTTAATGAGGCTTTCATCAATTTCTTTAGATGAGAAGTGATTTGTGATGCAACGACAGATGACAATCTGTCTTGAACTTCCACTTTCCGCAATTGCCGTTCTTCCTGTGTTTTCTTGGCACTGAACAGCAATCCGACTTTGAAATTCGGCTGCACCGACTCTAAATAATTGGTCAAGGCATGGCGCAATTCATAAGGCATGATATTCGAGTTTTCCAATAGCTGTTTACGGCTTTTCTCAAAATTTGTTTTCCAGTCTTCAAAATCCATGACTGATAACCGGCGTGACACCGATTCACTTTCTCTTTTCAAATCTTCCCGCATCATCCACTCTTCTTCAGTAAGTACTGAGGAAAAAGCCTGCAGCCGTTCATTTTTTTCATCTTCCAGGAATTTGAGATGCTCGTCTTTCAGCTGCTGTAGGGCAGATTCAGCCGCTGTCCCCACATGGCCTTGCCAACCTTCCATAACAGACGATACCAATTCTTTAACTTGTTCAAAATCATTTCCAGGGTGTGCAAAATCTTTTAATGAAGTGAAAAAGATTCCTTTCGGTACAACTCCCCATGCTGCAAACGAATCATAGACCGACTGGGTAAACTCTGAAAAAGGCAATTCGCTGTCCTGGTGCTTGTCGATCTGGTTGACAATCAAATACAAATCCGTATATTTTTGCAGCTCTTTGGTGAAATTAAAGTTCAGCTCGGATTGCACATGGTTATAATCCATGACATAAAACACCATATCTGCAACGTGAAGAGCCGATTCTGTAGACATCCGATGGGCATCATCCGTCGAGTCAACTCCCGGTGTATCCATCACCGTTATGCCTTCAGGCAGGACAGAATCTTCATGGCCGATATCGATCTGTGTGACTTCTCCGCTTTTGCAGAAAGCTTTAACTGCTTCAAAATCATAGTTCTCAGGGAAATACACCGGTTTTTGATTTTTCAGATTGACGATGGCGAAATCGCCATCGGCTTTATGGACATTGACGATATTGGCACTGGTAGGAATCGGGCTCGAAGGCAAAAGCGTCTCTCCGGTCAGCGCATTGATCATCGAAGATTTCCCCGAAGAGAAATGGCCGGCGAATCCGATGATGAAATTATTCTTTAAAATCTTTTTTGCAAATAATTCGGCTTTCGCCGCGCGTTCTGTGTCTTCATTCTCCTCGAATATATGATACAGTCTTGCCGTCTCGATTAAACTCTCTTTATGCTTTAGCGCTGTCATGTTGCAAAACTCCTTCATCGAATACTGCTACTATCATATCATTTTTTACACTTGAACGAAAAAAATCCTTTTCGTTTAAGAAAAGGATTTTAATGGCGATTCCTTAATGTTAATTCATAGAATGGATTGGCGGATCTTAAGAGAAACCATGGATGGTCATGCCGCCGTCCACAAATAAGGTTTGGCCGGTTATGTAACTTGCCGCTTCTGAAGCTAGGAACACCACGGGCGTTGCTACTTCGGGCAATTCTCCAACCCGTTTCATCGGTGTCACTGCAAGAATGGAATCCAAATAATTCTGGTCGCTCAATAACTTTTCCGTTAAAGGCGTTTTGAAATACCAAGGCCCGATCGCATTGACCCGGATATTCTTCGGTCCCCATTCCATTGCCATTACTTTGGTCATTTGTATGATTGCCGCTTTTGACGCCGCATAAACTACACCCGTTTTCAATGCTCGCTCTCCGCCTACAGAACTGATGTTGACAATTGATCCTCCGCTATCCATTTTCTTGGCCACTTCCTGAGAAAACATAAATACGCTGTGGGCATTGGTATCCATGATTTTATGCCATTCGGCGTCACTTGCGTCCGCTAGTGAGGAGCGGATATTCATGCCTGCATTATTGACGAGGACATCAATAGCTCCGAATTGTTCAATTGTTTTTTCTACGGCGTTTTGAATTTGTTCCCTGATGGTTATATCTGCAACGCAATAAGCCGTCCGCCCGTTGCCTATTTCTTTCTGTACTGCTTCGAGATCTGACTCTGTGCGGGCAACGAGCATTACATTTGCACCCGCTTCCGCAACAGCTAATGCAATCGCCTTTCCGATCCCTTTTCCAGCACCCGTGACGATAGCGGTTTTGCCTTCTAAACTAAATGACTTTAACATTGAAAATCCCCTCCTCACTTCATTATAATCAAAATTGTTAATAAATTGGCGTAAATTTGTTTAATGGTCATGCATTCGCCTCGTTGTGAACCAGTTGAGCATAATTGACGCTGAGTTGGGCATATATTGAGTGAAGTTGGGCATAAAGCAATCCCACTTGGGCATAAGACAAAAAAACGGCTTAAAAAGCAGATCGCTTTTCAAGCCGTTCGATTGTTATTTCAACTGGTAGATTTCTGAGTATTTTTGCTCCAGATAGCTGGCTAAATGCTCTGCATTCAAGCCTTCTCCGGTTGCATCCTGCAGAATTTCGAGTGGTTTCTTGACAGCACCGTGTTTGTGGATGTTTTCAGTGAGCCATTCACGGATCGGTGTTACCTCACCGTTTTCCAGCAACTCATCATAATTCGGCAAATCCTTCAGCATAGCGTTTTTGAATTGCGCCGCATAGATATAGCCAAGTGCATAAGAAGGGAAATAACCGAAGCTTGCGCCTGCCCAGTGAACGTCCTGCAATACGCCTTCAGCATCATTCGACGGGCGAATCCCCAAATACTCTTCGTATTTATCATTCCATAAACGCGGAAGGTCTTTTACTTCCACATCTCCATTAAACAGCCCTTTTTCCAGTTCATAACGGATCATGATATGGAGCGCATAGGTCAGTTCATCCGCTTCAATGCGGATCAGCGACGGCTTCGACTCATTGATGGCGCGCCAATAATCGGCAACTTCAATACCCTTGAACTGTTCTGGTGCATAGTCTTTTAATAACTTGAAATTGTTAATCCAGAACTTATCATGACGTCCGACAAAATTCTCAAAGAACAACGATTGGGATTCATGGATGCCCATTGATGCGCCTGTCTCAACTGGCAACCCAGACAATTCTTCTCCCAAATTCTGTTCGTATAAAGCATGTCCGCATTCATGAATAGTGCCAAATACCGCGGTACGGAAATCTTTTTCATCGTATTTCGTCGTCACACGGATATCTTTTCGGTTGATATTGGTCATGAACGGGTGAACCGTTTCATCGAGACGGCCGGCTTCAAAATCATAGCCTAATTGTCCGAGGATTTCATAACTGAAATCGCGCTGTGCTTTTTTCGGAAAATGGCCGAATAGAAAACCGGTTTCAGGTTTGTGTTCTGAATCGGCAATTTTTTGGACAAGCGCGATGATGCGTTCACGCAGTTTCCCGAAAACTTCATCCAGGATTTCTGTCGTCATGCCCGGCTCGTATTGATCAAGCAGCGTATTATAGGCACTGCCGTTTTTCTCGCCCCAATAACCGATCATTTTTTTCGTCGCCGCAACCAACTTTTCAAGGTATGGCTCGAACATCGAAAAGTCCCCAGCAGCTTTTGCATCTTCCCAAACAGATTCCGCTTTGGACTGCAACACAACAAATTCCTTGTATTCTTCAGGCGGGATCTTTTTGCTTAAATCATACTCTTTTCGTGCTTCTTCCACAGAACGGCTCATTACGGGAACCAGCCCGTCTTTTTCCGCTTCCAATGCAGTAAGCAGTTCGCCGAAATTATCCGAAGTCGCCAGCGCGAATAGTTCAGAGGACAAGGTTCCAATTGTCTCGGAACGCAAATCGATGCCTTTTTTCGGTGCACCGGTGCGTAAATCCCAATACAATAATGCAAGGGCTTCCTGATAAGCACGCATTTTTCCAGTATGTTCCACAAATTGTTGTTCAAGCGTCATAATATCACTCCAATCCAGACTTTAAGCCCATTGTAACATAAGTCTTAAGAAGGATTAAAAGTTTTCTGCAGGAACCGGCAAAACTTGATTCCACAAATGTTCAACGACCAATTCCTCTTCATTCAACAATAAGTGAATCTCTCCATAATCGTTCGAAGTCCGGATCAAGCGCCCGATGCCTTGCTGGATGCGCAGCTGCATAAACGGCAAATCAATTTCTTCAAGCGGATTGTTGCTGAATTTGCGTTTCGCTTCGAAAACAGGATCCTGTGGCGGGAACGGCAAGTCGACAATGATGACTTTCGTCAGTGCTTCACCAGGCAAGTCCAGGCCTTCCCATAAGTGATATGAGCACAACACTTGGAATTTGCCTTCCTGGAATTCTTTCACGACTGTCGATAATTCCCGGTCCCCTTCAAATTCAATCGCATATTGGTGGTCAAGAGGCAATGAACGTTTAAAATTATCCATATCCATTTTTGATTTGAACAATACGAGCGTCTGGTCACCTGTTGAAAATAAGTCATAGACACGGCCGAATTTATCGGACTGCAGCAAAGGGTGTTTGAATATTTTCATCACGTCTTCATAGTCGAATGGAGACGGCACTGTAAACGATTGGAAGTCATCAATTCCTAAGCTGTCAGCAATATAGGTAAAGTCTTTTTGGATGGACAATGTAGCAGAAGAAAAGATAATCGGCACTTTGCCGTCAAAGAATTTTTCATCCAGAATATCAGTGACGAGACGCGGCATAATGACCAATGTCTCGATCTCATCTTTCACTTCAAGCCAGTTGATGGCATCGCCTTCTTCAATAAACAGCTTCATCGAAAACGTATAAAGCTCGAAATACTCTTCAGCCAGCTTTAAATCGTATTCCGGGATGGTATACAGTTCCCCTTCGAACACAAATTCCTCCAGCAAATCATTAATTTTCTCGACAAGCTCACGGCCAAGCCCCAACAATTCTGCGGTCTTGCGGATCCCTTTGCGGTCTTCATGGCTCGCAATGGTATTTTTGCGCAGCTCGCGGAAAAAGTCGTTATGCAAATCGATCGTCTGTTCAATCAATCTCAAAGTTTTTTCTCTTACCCCATCAACCATGACGCGTTCTGTGACATTCAACAGCGTCATTTCCTGCACTTCGTAAGTCAATGCCCGTTGAGCCGCGAATTCCAGCAAATGCCCTTCATCAAGAACCACCAAAGAATAATCAGGCAATAGCGGCGTCTGCCCCTCACGTGTGCGTGTTTCTTTTGTCCAGATGTGCTCCATCAGGAAATCGTGAGAACAGATCACTAAGTCTGTCGCTTGGCGGTAATGGTTGCGGTGGATAGTCTGGCCGCATTTATTGCGCAGTTCGCAAGCCTGGCAATTTTGGATAGGATGATAATTGACTTGCTGCCATTCTTCGTCAGTCACATCGGGGTAACTGGAGCGTTCGCCGTAAGGATAGGTATTTTGCATCGAATAAGTTTTGTTGACGAACTCAGGCAAGCTGAATTCGATATCGTCCAGGAAGTCAGCGTCGCTGCGCTTTTGGGCTCCTTCTAAACGCTGAAGGCAAAGGTATTGATCGCGTGATTTTGCCAGGCGGACATCCAGTTTCAAATCGAATAATTCGTTCAACCGGTCGATGTCTCCGCCTTTTTTTACAAGCTGTTCAATTAGCGTTTCATCCGCGCAGGATATCAATGCCGGTTTGCCGGTATAGCGGGCATAGGCAATCGCAGGCAGCAAATAAGCCAAGGTTTTTCCAGTCCCGACTCCGGCTTCAGCGAAAAGTACCGATTTTTCTTTTAATGCCTGTTCAATCTGGAAGGCCATAAATATTTGTTCATCGCGTAAATCAAATCCTTTTTCCGGCAGCTCGTCGTAAAACACGTCACCGATCCAATCGTTTAGCGATTCAAAAAACGTTTTATCTTTGCTTAATGGAAATGGTATAGGCTGTCTCATAAGTTCTCCTCACAGAGAAACGGAAGGGCTCCGGCCCTTCCGTTCTCGAGTCATTTATTTTTTGGCCGTTCTCCCCAGAATTGGAACAAATCTGTGCGAATGAAACCATTGAATAATTTTCGTTTTTTCGTTGCGGGCTGGCCGTAATGCGTCTCGAATTTTTCCATCGAAGAAAGGATATAAATGGACCAAGTCGGATGTTTTGAAAAGATTCGTCCCATATCGCTGATCATCTGTTCAATCACTTCCACTTCACCAATCCGTTCGCCGTATGGCGGGTTGCCGACGACAACTCCATTTTCTTCATGCGTCACAAAGTCTTTGACTTGGCGCTGCTGGAATTGGATGATATCGGCAAATCCGGCTTCACGGGCATTTTCTTCCGCTACTTTGATCATGCGGTGGTCAATATCGGTACCCAGGATGTTCAGCGGTTGGTCGTAATTCGCCAATTCCTCTGCTTCAGCCCGTACATCGTCCCAAATCTGCTGTTTCATCCATGGCCATTGTTCGCTGTCAAAATCGCGGTTATAGCCTGGTGCAATATTTTGTCCGATCATCGCCGCTTCAATGACAATCGTCCCGGATCCGCAGAAAGGATCAACGAACGGACGGTCCGGCGTCCATCTGGAGAGCTTCACTAATGCTGCTGCCAAAGTTTCTTTCAACGGCGCTTCCCCTTGGTCAACACGGTAGCCGCGCTTATGCAAGCCGGCGCCGCTTGTGTCGATCGACAATTGCACTTTATCTTTTAAAATGGAAACTTCAATTTTGAAACGCGCTCCTGATTCGTCCAGGAAGGAGTTCCGTTGATAGGCTTTTTTCAGACGTTCCACAATCGCTTTTTTCACAATCGATTGGCAATCCGGTACGCTGTAAAGCTTCGATTTAACTGATTTTCCCTGAACCGGGAAATTCGCGTCGACCGGAAGGAATTTCTCCCATTCAATCTCTTTGGTGCGTTCAAACAATTCATCAAATGTATAGGCATTAAATTCACCGGCAATGATTTTCACCCGGTCTGCCGTGCGCAGCCATAGGTTCGCTTTTGCGATATCCCGCTCGTCCCCTTCAAAAAAGACCTTGCCATTTTCTGTTTGTGTCTGGTACCCTAATTCTTTTACTTCATCCGCCACAATCGATTCAAGCCCCATAGCGGCAGTTGCTAACAGTTTAAACTTACTCATAACTACTTCCTTTCCTGTTGCAGGTTGTGTCTAATTTTTGTTTACATAATTATTATAATAAAGGATTATTCCTTTTCATACATCACTTCGGCCACTTTGGGCATGGCTCCCGCAAGAAGCCAGGAAGACCACCTGTCTTCTTGCTTCGCCTAGCCCATGGACGCGCCTTCGCTAGAGAGGTTTTCTAGAAAAGAGATAATCACTCAGATTGCTTTCTAATGATTGCTTACTTAGATATGGAGCAGAACAGCGGAGACAGCCGAGACCCTAGCGACTGAGGAGGCTTGGCGCTCGCCCGCAGCTTTAAAACATATGCTCCTGCGCAAGCTCGTCGCGAAGCCACCGGCCGAAATGATTCGGCCGATGGCTTCACAGCTGTTTTGCGGAATATCATCAGATTTAGACAAATAGACCAACATATATTTTTTATCCTTTTTAGGAAAGTTAAGTATATTTTCTGTAATAAGTAGAAAAGCCCCCCTAAAGGAGAGCCTTTGATCACAATTTAAAGCCAAGAGAAATTCTATAAGCCATGTTTTGTTTCCACGTACTCAAACGGCTTGCACCTCGTACTAGTGGATGGCAACCATCTATCTGCATGCCTAAAGCTTGCCTCTTCATCGGTTCATTTCCTTCAGAAAAGTGCCCCTACCATAATTTGGGTTTCTCACTCGCGGGGTTTACCTCGTTCCACCTGCATAATTTCTTATACAGCTCCGTCACTGTGGCACTTTCAGGGTATTTCGGCCATATCCGAAGACTTAGGCGTTCTACCCGCCGTCAACTGCAAAAGCAGCTGCCTTAGCTTATTGTTTCGCTAAGCGCGATCACTACGGCCATCGCAGGTCCGTGTGAGCATGGACTTTCCTCTCCGGTAAAATACCGGAGCGATTGCCTGAATTTCCAATGGCTTTACAAGTATACGTTATTTCATTGAATAATTCAATGAAATTTACTTGTTGTTCAATTTGTTTCCAAAAACATGATTTTCAAGATGAGACAACCGGCGCAAGATATCAAAATTAGTTGTCCCTGGAACTGGAGTCGCCTGTTTTCTTGGCATTTCTTCCAGCTCGGCACGCAAGCGCTTGTTTTCATTTTGAAGCTGTTCAATTTTTTTTGAAAAAATCTCGTAGTCTTGAATAATTTCATCTAAAAAATGGTCTACTTCGTCTTGATTGTAGCCACGCATTCCAGTTTTAAAATCTTTTTCTAAAATATCTTTCGCTGTAAATTTATTGTCCATTTTTATCGTCCTTCCATAAGATGAAACTGCAACTAGTGAAAATTTCCCACTCACATTTTGGTCGCTGACCCATTCGAACTTGTTCGGGCAGCTCTTACTGCCCTTAATACGGGATTAAAAAACCTGCCTTACGCTAAGTATAGCATAAGGCAGGTTTTTCGTGTTTAGTTCTGGGCAACTTCAGGACGTTTTTTTCGCTTTTTACCTTCAAGGCGCAACAGCCTTTTATCGATGTCCTGGATAAGGGAATTTCGGACTTTTGTATGCTGGCTTGCTTCTTTTGCAAGTCCAGCCATGATAACTGCCTGATTCAAATCGCCAAGTTGATGTTCATATAATTTAGAGGCGTGGATCCATGCCTCTACTTCAACAGCACCACGCAAATGAGGAGCCGCTTCTTTAAACAGCCGCACCGCTTCCTCGTGCTGGCCGCTGCGTTTTTTCTGAATTGCCAACATGAACCGGGCAAGCGCCGCTGAACTGCCTCGCTCTTGGGTGACATGTTCAAGGTAGGCAGCACTTTGTTCAAACTGCTTTAAATCGGCGTACCATTTGCCAATATTGGTATAAGCTCCGCTCGTCTCAGATTCCAGATCTTGCATCAGCAAATCCGAGGACAGTACGTACAAAGAGACAAGCGACAAAATATCCAATTCATTGTGATATAAGACTTTTGCCAAGCCATCTGGAAAACCGCTTTTCACAGCATCCAGATAAATCGGCGGAATCAAGTATCCCGGCACGTCCCCTTGCCGTATGAATCCGAGTTTTTCTTCTTCGATCGTACTCAGTTTCATCCGAGCTAATTCATTTTTCCAAATCCGTTTCGTACCGTGGAACAGATCTATTTGCTTCGGAGTTGGCAGCTTTGGCAATACTTGGCGGTGCATCGTCCATCTCGAAGTTAGCTGCGGCCAGTCAAAGCTTTTGCCGTTATATGAAAAAATGATCGGTTCCCCGTCCCGCCATAAGCCGGTCTCATAAAGAAATGCCGCTTCATGTGAAGGGTCGGGCATAATATACTGAGTCATTTCAAAACGATCTTCTTTTTGGGTCAGCAAGCCAATCAGGAAAATATAAGCTCCGGTGCCGCTGAGGCCTGTCGTTTCCGTGTCAAAAAAGACTATCGGGTCTCCTTGCTTCAGCTTGAATGGGTGTTCAAATGGCGTCTGTTCCCAGGCGGCCAAAACCCGGTTCAGTTCATCCAATTGCACTTTGCCGTGCTTTTGGTTGAGAGGATAGTTAATTTTTTTCTCATAGACAAAACCGAATTTGTTTTCTTTCAGTTCCAATCCGATTTTACGCCACTCCTTTTCGTAAAGCGGGCGTTCAATCGCTTTTGCTGCTTGTTTTTTGGCTGGCTGCTTTTTCAGCATCCCTTTCATCTGCAAAAGCTTATTTTCAAAAGACATAGGCTGCTCACCTCTCTTTGCGAAGCTCATTCAGCAACTTAATCACATGGCTTTTCATGCTGATGGCTGCATCCTGCGCTCCGATGCATGATGGACACCCGTCGTGGCATGGACATTCTGATACATGCTGCTGTGCTTTATCCAACAATGGCTGCCATAAATCATAGATCCGTTCACTGATGCCGATGCCGCCAGGATAAGAATCATGGATGAAAAATGATGGCAGATCGTTATGGGTTGATTTGACTTGCGGCACGACATGCACATCCCGGCGGTCGCATTGCACAAAAATCGGGATGAATGACTCAATGGCATACGCAGCTCCTGTCATGGTATCCGACAACTCCGAATCACTAAAGCCTTCAGGTTTTGCAAAGCTCAGCCACGTGGACGATGTATGCAATTCCTCCGCTGGCAATGAAATCGGTCCAGAGCCGATATTGTCATGGGTATCAAAACGGATTTTCTTAAATATAGTCGGCATGGCGAGGACGGCAATGTCGCCGTATTGAACATCCGCGTCATGCAATTTTTTGGTTTTGTCTTCGCTCATCACTTTCAGCTCGACTGCCAGATTGGCATCTGTAAAATAATCGACATCCACTTCACGGACATAGGCTTTCTTCTCTTCCCAGTCCAGGATCTCCACTTGGAACTGAGTGCCTTGGTGCAGATAAATCGCTTCTTCATGCAATAAAGTCATGGCACTGAAACGGTCCATCTCTCCGATGACTCTTGTATCCGCTGGAACGGACTGGTCAATGATGACGACGTTTTCCTGTGAAGCTGAACGCAAAGAAATATCATGTGCCGGAAAGCGGTCACTCATCCAATGCCAGCGATCAGAAGTCCGGACCAGCACGCCTTGCTCCTGCAAATACTCCAGCAACTCCTGTACTTCAAACTCGCCGTATTGATCATCTGTTCTGAAAGGCAATTCAAATGATGCACATTTTAAATGATCCATTAGAATAATGATATTTTCCGGATGGATTCGTGCTTCTTCCGGAGACTGATCGAGCAAGTATTCCGGATGGTTAATGATGTATTGGTCCAATGCTGTGGACTGTGCTACATAAACGACCAGCGATTCATCCTGCCGTCTTCCCGCCCTTCCCGCTTGCTGCCAGGCACTCGCGATGTTTCCAGGATAACCGGTCATGATGCAAGCCTGTAATTGGCCGATGTCGACACCCAGTTCGAGCGCATTGGTGGAAACGACACATTTAATGGTCCCATCACGCAGCCCTTTTTCAATAGCGCGGCGCTCAGTTGGCAAATAGCCTCCCCGATAGCCCTTGATTGATTCATCCTGCAGCTTCGTTTTCGTTATGGCTTGCAGATAAGTGACAAGCATTTCAACACGCACTCGGCTTTTGGCAAAAACAATCGTCTGGATGCCCTGCTTCACCAAATGCGTCGCCAAATCGCGGACTTCCAGAATTGCACTTCTCCGTACTCCGAATGTCGGGTGGATAATCGGCGGATTGTAAAAAACAATATGCTTTTTGCCGGAAGGCGCCCCGTTTTGATCAATTAAAACATGTTCCGTATTGGTCAGGTTCTCGGCAAGTTCTTTTGGATTGGCAATCGTCGCCGAGGTGCAGATAAATATCGGATTGCTGCCATAAAACTCACAAATTCGCTTTAATCGGCGTATTACATGGGCTACATGGGTGCCGAATACCCCTTTGTAAGTATGGAGCTCATCAATCACTATATAATGAAGATTTTCAAAAAGGGACACCCATTTTGTGTGATGGGGCAATATTGCTGAGTGCAGCATGTCTGGATTGGTCATGACAATCTGTCCTGCTTTTCTTACTTTCGTCCGTATAGCCGGGGAAGTATCCCCATCGTAGGTATAAGATAAAATATCCTGCTCGGTTTTTTCAATGAGATCATGCAGGTCGCTTTTCTGATCCTGAGCCAATGCTTTTGTCGGAAATAAATACAAGGCCCGGGCTCCGGGATCATTGAGGATTTTATGAAGCACCGGCAAATGGTAGCAATAAGATTTTCCGGATGCAGTCGGCGTGACGGCTGTAAACGATTTTCCGTCAACTGCCAAATCAAAAGCCTGGCGCTGATGCGTATATAATTGCTCAATGCCTTTTTTGCGGAGTGCCGCTTTCAAGCTTTCATGCATGGCTGGAGGAAAATCTGCGTATGCCGCCGGCTTTTCTTTAACGGTGTGCCAATGCTCGATTCTTTCCATCATATCCGGTTCGGTTTTCCACTCATTCAACAGTTCAGGCAATTTTTTTCTTCTGATCATGTTTCTTCGCTCTTTTCATCGATTGCCAGCATAAAGGTTTGCAAGGTGTATTGCGCGGCTTGAATTGTCTGGATAAAACGCTTTTTGCTGGTCTCTTTATAGAAGCTCTGCACAAAAAACTGTGCCATTCCTTCAGCGGCGTTATCGATTTGTGGTTTATGGACATATTTGGGGCGTTCTTGCTGAATATATAAAAGAGATTCCCGTTGCCATTCATTTATCTTCTCGTGCCAATAATCTGCGTATGGTTTTACATCTTTATAAAAGTCCGGAACCGCATCCCGCTCACGCATATCGTAAAACCGGTCCAGACATTTTCCGCATTCCTCATATAATGCGGAAGAGAGTTCTCTAACTGTCATATTGCGTCCCTCCATTGCCATTAGTTTATCATATTAGCGAAAACGGTACGAACATTATTCCACTTTCTCAGGGCGGCAGCTCAAGGCCAGAAAATTTCAGCTTGCGCCACTAGCCTCGTAGAAAGTAGTTTTCTCACTTAATATAACCTTCTTTTTCATCGAACAGACATTCTTTTCATTTGGAATAAACCTTCGAATCCGATATTATAAGACTAGCAAATTTGAAACCTTTAGACTTATTCATCGTCTAAATGCGTGTGATATGATAAAGTAAGCGAGGTGTATCACAAATGGCAATTAATTATCCAAATGGCAAAAAGTTTGTTCCTTCAAAAGAAAAACCCGTGAAAAAGAAGAAAAAAGATTTTTCCTTCAGTAATCGGGGTAAAACACTTGAGGATGAATTGAACGAAACGAATGATTATTATCTGCAATTGGGTCTTGCAGTCATCCACAAAAAACCGGTCCCTGTCCAAATTGTTAAAGTTGAGTACCCTTCAAGAAGCGCCGCTGTCATCCGCGAAGCTTATTTCAGAACTCCTTCGACTACTGACTATAACGGAGTCTGGAATGGCAGATATGTTGACTTTGAAGCAAAAGAAACGGAGAATAAAACGTCTTTTCCGTTGAAAAACATACACGAACACCAAATTCATCACATGTCTCAAGTGGTGAAGCATCAAGGATTGGCGTTTCTGATTCTCCGTTTTTCTTCTCTTCAGCGATATTTCATCATGCGTTTTGAAGCACTTGAAATTTTTTGGAACCGGATGCTTACAGGAGGCCGGAAATCGATAGCATTAGAAGAAATTGAGGCAACAGCAGTCGAAATCATGCCAGGAGCTTTTCCGCGCATTGATTATTTGCCCGCCCTGCATAATCTTTAAAAGAAAGTTAATACGAAAGTGAGGAACCGATTGTGAGCGAAAAACCCCTTTCGCGCGAACAGCGCAGAAAAGCAATCGAACAACAGAAGAAAACAGGTAATAAGAAAAACAAAAAACCATCAGGCGGCGGCTTGATCAAGCGCATCTTTTTGACGCTTTTGTTGATAGGAGTTTTTGGTTTACTTTGCGGCATCGGCTTGTTTGCATTTTATGCGAGCAGCGCGCCCGAACTCGACGAAGAATTATTGCGTGACCCTATAAGCCCTACTTTTATTGCAGCTGATGGGAAAACTGAAATTCCTTATATAACGTCCGAAAACCGGACCTATGTCGAATATGAAGATATTCCTAAAATGATGGAAGATGCTATTCTGGCTACAGAAGATAACCGTTTTTATGATCACTCGGGTATTGACGTAATCCGTCTTGGCGGTGCCGTTATTGCGAACATCACAGGAGGATTTGGATCTCAGGGTGCAAGTACAATCACCCAGCAAGTCATCAAAAACTCATTCTTGTCGAATGACAAAACCTTGAAGCGGAAAGCTCAGGAAGCTTACCTCGCTTTCAAGCTTGAAAAAGCTTATTCAAAAGAAGAAATCTTTGAGATGTATTTCAATAAAATTCTGATGTCTGGAAACATCTACGGGTTTGGCACTGCTTCTGAGCACTTTTATGGAAAACCGCTTAGTGAACTTAAGTTGCATGAAGCTGCTTTATTAGCAGGTATGCCGCAAAGCCCGAATGGCTATAACCCGTTCAAGAATCCAGAACGCGCTGAAAAAAGACGCAATGTGGTCTTAAGCCTGATGGAACAGCATGGAAAAATTACCACTGCTGAAAAAGAAGAAGCCCAGGCGGCATCCGTAACAGATTCACTTGTGCCGGAAGACCAGCGTAAAGTAGCAGCAGATAATGGCGAGTATTTGGCATTTATGGAAATGGTCGAAGATGAACTTGAGTCGCTTGAAGGCGATTATTCGCTGGATGAAGGCTTGACCATCTATACGACGCTTGATCCTGCCGTACAAAAAACAGTAAATGCAACAATGGCATCTGATTTATTCTTCGATGACAAAGTAGAGTCAGCATTGACGGTCGTCGATACAAAAACCGGCGGCATCCGTGCAGTCGGGGCTGCCAGAGACTACAGCGGTGATGTCCGCAGGAACTATGCGACAGCGAGAGACCGTGGAGTCGGTTCTACTATCAAGCCACTAACCGTTTATGGTCCGGCAATTGAATATCTGGATTGGTCTACAGGCGAGACAATTGTAGATGAACCTTATTCGTATGAAAGTGGCCAGCAAATCCGGAACGTCGATGGAGATTTCCTTGGACCGATGACAATCCGGGAAGCTTTGTACCGTTCACGTAATATTCCCGCAGTCAAAACACTTCAAGAAGTTGGACCTGAAAATGCGGCTGAATTCACTAAGAAAATCGGCCTTAATCTTAAGAATGTATATGAATCCAATGCTTTAAGTGCAGAAAATATTTCAACGGTCGATATGGCCGGCGCTTTTGCAGCATTCGGCAATGGCGGTGTATTCACAAAGCCGCATACTATCACTAAAATCGTTTTCCGTGATGGCACTACAGAACAGGTAGTCAAACCCGACTCTGTCCCTGCTATGAAAGACAGCACTGCTTATATGGTCACCGACATGCTGAGAGATGTTGTCGATACCGATCTTCGCGGGGCAACGGGCAAGGAAGCAGCCATCAGCGGTTTGGATCTTGCAGGTAAAACGGGTACATCCAATTATTCAGCTGAAAAATTAGCGGAATATGGTCTGGATTCATCTTCAGCACCGGACATCTGGTTTGCCGGCTATACGCCTGAATATTCGATTTCCGTCTGGAGCGGATATCCGTCCAGAAAAATCGGCATTGATACGGCTTCTGATGAACGCTTAATTTCACAGCGTGTATTCAAAAACGTAATGTCCGAAATCTCATCAGGATCGGGCAAGTTTGAAAAACCTGATTCTGTCGTAGAACTTGAAGTTGAAGAAGGCAGCACCCCTCTTAAACTGGCAAGCGCTTATACTCCTTATAGCTTAAGAAGCACGGAACTGTTCGTGCGTGGTACCGAACCGAACCAAGTATCACAGAAATATGTTAAGGTAGAGCTTGATACTCCATCCGGCTTGCGTGCAAGCGTTGATGGCAATACAGCTCATCTCACATGGAATTATGATGATACTGAGGGCGTCGCTTTTAAAGTGACAGTCGAAGTAGATGGCAACCGCACTACTTTGGACACAACAAGCGATATGAGCTATTCATTTAACGGACTCGAAGAAGGAAAAACCTATACCTTCCGAGTAACTGCTGTCAGCGATAACGATGCAAGCGACCCGGCATCCGTTCGAGTTTCCGTAGCTGCTGCTCCTGAAGAGCCGGAAGAAGAACCGGCTGAGGAACCAGCTGAGGAACCTGTTGAACCGGAAGAGCCGGCTGAAGAACCGGTTGAAGAACCGGAAGAGCCAGCTGAAGAACCGGTTGAACCGGAAGAGCCGGCCGAAGAGCCTGTCGAAGAACCGGAAGAGCCAGCTGAAGGCGAAGGCAATGGCAATGACAACGGCAATAGTAATGGTAATGACAACGGCGGCCAAAATGGCGAAGACAAGGAAAATGGCAACAGTAATAGTGGCAATGGGAATGGCAATAATGGCAATGGCAACGATGCCAATGAGGGTGCAGGAAATAGTGAAGGTGGGGCAAATCCAGCTTCCGTTCCGAATGAAACTCCTCCTGCTGAAACTCCTCCTGCCGAAGGAAATAGCCAGCCCCAGCCATAATAAAAAAACGCTTCTGCGATATCGCAGAAGCGTTTTTTTCGTATTAAGGAACATCCTCATTAAAGATAGCCAAAGAATAAAAGAAAAAGCCGCAAGCATTGCTCGACGGCTAAAAGGTGCTTCAAAATTAATTTTCTAAGTTCCTTAACTGAACACGCTTAGAAGCGATTAACTTTTTCATTTCAGTGAATAGTTCATCCAATTGGCGGAACGCTGCAAAATTAGATGGGCGCTGCTCAATAAACTTCAGCCGTTCCTGCCCATTCAACGGGATAATTTTATAATCGCAATGCCGCAATAAATTCTTATATAATATGATTCCATTTTCCATAGCATTAAGGGCATCGTTATTTCGTAGCCTATGGCTATTTTCAATAACTTCTTTCAGCTTGGTCCACTGGTTGAAAAAGGGATCAATATTTTCTTTAATTAACTTCTGTGACAATTTCATGCTTGACCAGCCCTTTTTTCTCCCGCTTTTGCCCTTCTCTGCATCGTTCAAACAAAGGGCAGATATGGCAACCAGGGTTTTGGGCTTTGCAGTGGTAACGGCCAAAAAATATGATTTGATGATGGGTTTTCGACCAGTCTTCTGCAGGCGTTTTTTTCATGATGGTTTCTTCCACTTGCAGCGGATTGTCTTTCCAGCGGTTCAATCCCAGCCTTTTGGCTACACGCTCGACATGTGTATCAACAGCTAAAGCAGGAATCCCGAATGCCACTGATACCACGACGTTAGCCGTTTTGCGCCCGACTCCCGGCAAGGTCATCAGCAAATCACGGTCTGCCGGTACTGTGCTATTGTATTCATCTATTAAGATTCTGCTGAGTGCTTGGATGTTTTTCGCCTTGTTCCGGAATAGGCCGATTGACCGAATATCTTGCTGCAATTCTTCCAGCGGCACGGAAACATAGTCTTCTGGCGTATGATATTTTTGAAAAAGTGTAGCTGTAACTTTATTGACCAGTTTGTCGGTGCATTGTGCCGACAGTAAAGTGGCAATCAGCAAATCGAATGGATTGCGGTGTATCAATTCACAATGGGCGTCAGGAAACATATTATCCATTTCTTCCAAGCATAGCTGCCATTCTTTTTTCGACATCATAAAGTTCACCTTCTAATTCCGGTCCTCCAGCCAATTGTAGAATTGCACTTTTTTTGCATTGTTTGCTGCAGGCTGAAGCTGGATATTTTTTTCTCTGAATGAAGTCGCATGCCGCGAAACTTCGTTCGTTGTTTTAATATTTTTCTTTTTCCATTCAAATAAAATACGGTCTACATAGCGCAGGCTGATTTTTTGGGAAATCACGGCTTCTTTTAAAGCCATTCGGATAATGGCTGGTGTATGCCCGTCTTGATCCATCCACATCGAAATCGTTTCAATTTCCATGGGGGATAAAAAGCGGCCAAACTCCTGTTCAAAAAGTTGGAAGATTTCACCTTCCAATGCTTTCTGGGAATTCTCTTTTTCTGCATGCTGCTCTTTGTAGACACAGTCCAATAATCTGTCCCACAGGGGCTGCAGGGAAATTTGTTCTGTTAAAATGTCTTTATCTTTTTCCTGCTCTATCGCCAAATAGCCTTGCTGCATCAATTTCTGCAGCATCGTCGTAACGCTTTTTTGTGTCGTCATCATGCGGGCGCCGATTTCATCCGGTGTCGGAAAGGGATTCCCCGCTTGTTGGAATGCATGTACATGCATAATAAGCATAGCTTCTTCATCAGTTATCTTCAACTCTTTATAAAAGCGAAAAAAGAGCTGGGAAATGCTAACATTTCCCTGCTCGATCCAAGTGTGCAATCGATTCGGTTGTTTCATATCCCAACCACCTTTCTATTGTTAATTCTCAAAATCATTATTCTTATGGATATAAACGGTTCAATAAACGAGGGAAAGGAATTGATTCTCGGACATGTTCTGCTCCACTGATCCAAGCAACTGTACGCTCCAGGCCAAGCCCGAAACCAGAATGCGGCACAGCTCCGTATTTGCTCAACTCCAAATACCAGGCATATGCATTCTCATCCAGATTATGTTCCCGGATGCGCTGTTTCATCAAGTCATAATCGTGTATACGCTCTGATCCTCCGATGATTTCCCCGTATCCTTCAGGTGCGATCAAGTCTGCGCACAGAACGACGTCATCACGGTCTGGATGCGGCTGCATGTAGAACGGTTTGATGCCAATCGGATAATTGATGATGAATACCGGCATATCGTAGTTTTCAGCAATTGCTGTTTCGTGAGGCGCACCGAAGTCTTCGCCCCATTTAATATCGTCAAAACCGTTATCATTCAACCATTTGATGGCATCATCATATGTAATGCGCGGGAATGGTGCTTTGATTTTTTCAAGTTTCGAAGTATCGCGTCCCAGTCTTTCCAATTCCAATTGACAATTTTTCAATACGGATTGAACAAGATGTGCGACGTATTGTTCTTGCACTTCCAGGCTTTCCGCATGTTCCATGAACGCCATTTCCGGTTCGATCATCCAGAATTCAATCAAGTGGCGGCGTGTCTTCGATTTTTCCGCACGGAATGTCGGACCGAATGAAAACACTTTGCCAAGAGCCATTGCTGCCGCTTCCATGTACAACTGACCCGATTGGGACAAATAAGCGTCTTCATCAAAGTATTTTGTCGCGAAAAGTTCAGAAGTGCCTTCTGGAGCTGATCCTGTGAGAATTGGCGGATCTACTTTCACAAAGCCATTGTCATTGTAAAATTCATACGTAGCCCGGATGATTTCGTTGCGGATTTTCATGATGGCGTGCTGTTTGCGTGAGCGCAGCCATAAATGGCGGTTGTCCATCAAAAATTCCGTACCGTGTTCTTTCGGCGTGATCGGGAAATCTTTCGCTTCATGGATTATTTCGATGCCTGTTACAGCTAGCTCATAGCCGAAAGAAGAACGCTCGTCTTCTTTGACTTCGCCCGTTACATACAATGAAGTTTCCTGTGTCAACGATTTTGCAGTGGCAAATAATTCATCGCCCACTTCCGCTTTCACCACAACAGCTTGTACAAATCCTGAGCCGTCACGCAATTGCAGGAAAGCGATTTTCCCGCTTGAACGCTTGTTGGATACCCAAGCGCCTAATTTAACTGTTTGTCCGTTGTATTTTGCCATTTCAGCAATTGTAATCTTTTTCATCATAGCCTCCAGATATTATAATTCAATCAGTCTTTCCATTTTGAAGATACAAATTGATGGATTCGATCCACCGCTTCCGTCAATGATTCAAGAGATGTCGCATACGATAAGCGGATTGTATCATGTGCACCAAAACCGGAACCCGGAATTACTGCCACGTTCGCTTCCGTCAATAACCCCGTCACAAAATCATCCACTGAAGCGTAGCCAGTTTTATGGGCCGCTTCAGAGACATCCGGCAACAAGTAAAAAGCCCCTTGTGGACGGATGACTTTAAATCCTGGAATTGCCTCGAGTTTAGGGAAAATCGCTTCCAAACGGCTTTCAAATGCCTGACGCATTTCCTCTACTGTGTCCTGAGGGCCATTATATGCTTCAATCGCCGCGTATTGAGAAGTGGTCGTTGGATTGGAAGTCGAATGGCTCGCAAGGTCCGTCATTGCTTTGATAAGCGACGAATCACCTGCTGCGTAGCCAATGCGCCATCCCGTCATCGAATGGGATTTAGAGACCCCATTTATAACAATCGTGCGTTTTTTTGCGTCTTCCGACAATTCCGCTATAGATGTATGCGTTGTTTTACCGTATATCAATTTTTCGTATATCTCATCTGAAACGATTAAAATATCAAATTCGCGGCATACTTTTGCCAGTTCTGCCAGTTCTTCTTTTGTATAAATCATGCCAGTCGGGTTGCTTGGAGAATTGATGATGACTGCTTTTGTACGGTCCGTGATGGCTTCTCTCAACTGATCAGCGGAAATTTTATAGGCTTGGCCGGCTGTAGCTTCTATGTATACAGGAACGCCTTGTGCCAGCTTGACCTGTTCCGGATAGCTGACCCAGTAAGGAATCGGAATGATGACTTCGTCGCCTTCGTTAAGCAAAACCTGGAACAAAGTATACAGGACATGTTTCGCACCGATGCCAACCATAATTTCTTTTGGCTCATATGATAAATTTTGATCGCGCTGCAATTTATTGATGATGGCTTCTTTCAGAGCTGGAAGACCGCCTGCAGGCGTATATTTCGTTTTGCCTTCTTTCATCGACTGGTAAGCCGCCTGTAAAATGTTCTCCGGTGTATTGTAATCCGGTTCCCCAGCGCCAAGGCCGATAATATCGACACCTTGCGCTTTTAATTCGTTCGCTTTGGCTGTAATGGCCAAAGTTGTTGATGGTGTTAAAGTTTGTACGCGATCTGCTAAATTAATCAATGCTTCCACCCTTTCACAAATTGAGGATTTGTTTCCATGTAGTGCCGTCATTAGCCAAAATATAGACATAATTCAGCTGATCTTGTCTGTTGATGTAAGCGACTTCCCATACCGGCCCTTTGCTATCCATGCCAAGCCGGGTATGAAGAATTTCTTTTACTTCTTTTTCAGCAAGCGCCTTTTCGCGGGCTTGTTTGGCAGTTACCGCTTTTTCAAGGGAAATCGTCTTCATCTCCCCTTTGCCGGTCGGCACAAATACTGCTTTTAA
Source organism: Planococcus sp. VCh962 (assembly GCF_057748275.1). Classification (NCBI taxonomy): domain Bacteria; kingdom Bacillati; phylum Bacillota; class Bacilli; order Caryophanales; family Caryophanaceae; genus Planococcus; species Planococcus sp. VCh962. The sequence continues at coordinate 452,357 of NZ_JBYLHS010000001.1, read as the reverse complement.
GGCCCCTTTTGAGTCTGCTCCAATGACTGTTACTGAAGTATGCTTGTTAGAGTACACGTATGCTTGCTGAACATCCACAAGCAAATTGTCATTTTCCACTCGTTCGATTGCTTGCTTTTCCACTTCTGAATACGGTTTATTACCTGCTACAATAACGACAATCATTAATGTCACAGCCAGAAAAGAAAGAAAACCTAATATAAATGTAACCCATTGTTTCATTTAATCACCTAAGTCTTATAAATTGTAAAGACCGCTTTTTCCGGATCTTCTTTATCAAGCGCTAAGCCGAACATCAGGTTATTATGCTTTAAAGTGCGGTTTAAGGCGTCTACCACTTTATATAAGTCCGCATTATATTTCACATTAACAGTGGATAACACTTCAATTTTTGATTCCATGCCAGCGACCTTCCTTTCGTTTGCGTCCCGTTTTCACGGTCAGGATGATGCATCCTACAGAAAAACATTCCGAAGGATGCCCTCTTCATTATCATTGCTTATTATACCAATCTTCAATATCCGTTACCATCTTTTCTAGAGACACTTTCGATACTTTCACTTTTGGCAAAGCGTTCAAGAATTCAATGCCATATGATTTCGTTTCGATTCTTCTGTCCAGGACAATGAACATGCCTTGGTCATTTTTTGAACGAATCAGCCTGCCGAAACCTTGGCGCAACCGTAAAACAGCTTCCGGTAAAGCGTAATGCAAAAACGGATTGAAGCCTTCTTTGGAAATGATTTCAGATCTGGCTTTAAAAATGGGCTCATCAGGAGAAGTAAACGGCAAGCGCACGACGACAACAGCCCGCAGCGCATCGCCAGGTACATCGACACCTTCCCAAAAGCTGTTCGTCCCAAACAGAACTGATTTTTGGAAACGCTGGAACGATTTCAATAGCCTCATTCTGCTGCCGGAAGAAATCCCTTGTGCGAAAAGCATGTATTCATCCAACAAACCGGTATCCTGTATCAAATCCACTGTTTTCCTGAGCATGTCCTGCGATGTGAAAAGCACAAAGCAGCGCCCTTCTGTGACAAGTACGGTCTGAATGACCGCATCCGCAACCGATTCAATATAATCGCTTTGGGAGACTTGCTGGATATCCGGCATATCTTCAACGATAAAAACGCGTGCTCCTTGGTAAAATTCCTTCGGAGGTTCAAACTTCGTAATTGGAACATTCTCTGGTATGCCAAGCTGATTTACGATAAAACGTTCATTGGACGGAACACTCATCGTACCCGACAGCCAGATAACCGCTTTTCTCCCCCTTACAGGAGCAATGACTTTTTGAACAATTGAGGTCACTTCAAATGGCTGCTTATAAAGTGACAAACTTGTCGGCAAGCTCCTTAAGTCGCCTTCTATCCAGCTGACTTCATCTTCGAGCGGGAAAACGAAAATTTCACTGAACTCCACCGCTTTAACCATCAATTCTTCAGTCCAATAGCGCCAGTCCGTAATAACCAACTTGTCTTGGATCGATGTTTCCGTCAAGCGTTCCGCTTTTTGTAAAATCAGCTGTGACGTATCGATCCATTCATTCAGATAACGCAGCATTTCCATAAACCGCGTCTTGTCATAAGGCATTTCGCTTAAAAGGCTGGCACATTTCTTGTGCCGGCTGCCTCTGAACTTCGCCAAAAATTCAGCGGTCAGCATCGTCGATATTTCATCGAATATCGAGACGAATTTAATGAACATCGATTCCAGCTGAAGCAATTCCGGAATTGACGAAAATCCGGTTTTTTCAGCAGTTTTATATAATTTAGCAAATAATTGTTGATCATCATACGTGCCAAGCTGCCCAAAAATATATTTCCATTGTGTGTAAACAAAGGTTTTTTCATGCTGTGAAACAGCAGCTTGCACAACTTGGTGGGCTTCATCCCAGATAAAAGCATCAATATTCGCTAAAATGGCTGGATTCGTCAATCGCTGATTTAATAAAAACGAATGGTTGGTGACGATTACATGGGCATGCTTCGATTGGTCCAATGCAAACTCATAAAAATCGTACGCCTTTTCATCCCTTGTTAACCTTCGGAGATGAGATCGCCGGATTTTGTCCAGCACAAACTGTCCGCCGCTTGATGCGTTCAGTTCATTTAAATCACCGGTTTCAGTTGAAGTCAGCCAAATCAGCACTTGCATAATGGTGAATGTCTCATCGTACGATTCATCTTCGCCATGCAAAAGCTCAGTGAATCTCGACAAATCAATATAATGGCTTAACCCTTTGACCAGCGCAATCCTCACTGGAGAGCCGACTAGCTGCTCGACAATTTTCCCTTCTTTTTGGACCAGTTGATCCTGCAGATGAGTGGTATACGTACTGATCAGCACCTGCTTGCCTGTTTCAATAGCATGGTTGACCGCCGGCAATAAATAAGCGATTGTCTTCCCCATTCCAGTGGAAGCTTCGATCACTCGTTCTTCTCCGCCTTTCAAGGCTTTCTGGATCGACGACATCATGTCAAACTGGCTTTGTCTCCGTTCAAAATAAGGAAACGCTGTTTCAAGGCGCTGTTCCCAATCAAACACAGCAGCATAGCCGTTGGATAAATCACCATTTTCCATTTTCCGCCGTTTCAGCGGCAGACCATTAAAGCGGTCAAAATCATCCATCTGAGCATTCCGTTTTTGCTGTGTCAATTCAAAAAACAGACGGGACAAATCCGACTTCAATTGAAATGATCGTTTATGCAATTGAGTAAGTGTATCGTAGGGCAACTTTCTCATATCTTCTATTGCCTTCAAAAATAAATGCGCCGTCGCCAATGCGTCATCATCTGCACGGTGGGCGCTTTTAAGCGGGATTCCCAGTTCCGATGCAATATCCTGCAATTTATAACTGAATGCAGTCGGATACATCAGACGGGCCATCTCTACTGTATCCATCGTCAATCCATGCCATTTCGGCAAGCCGCTGCCGGCAAACTCAGCCTGCAAAAACGGCAGGTCGAAATGAGTATTATGCGCCACAAAAATGGCATCCTGCAATTTTTCAAAAATCAAGGAAGCGTGCGCTTCAAAAGGCAATGCCGTCGCTACATCCTGGTCGCTGATATTCGTCAAGTCCTGGATAAAGGCAGGTATTTTTCGGCCAGGATTGATAAATTCGCTGTATGTATCAATAATTTTATTATTTTCGATCGTTACCATCGCTATTTGAATAATCCGGTCACCTTTAGCAGGAGAATGGCCTGTAGTTTCAATATCGACAACAACATATTTTTGGGTGTTCATCACAAGCCCTCTTTCTCAGGTGGTTCTCTCATAAAAATTGTAACATATCCATGTACTTTCCGTCTTTCAGTCGAAGCACAAATCTCTTTCATTGTACGGGCAGTTGTCATAAAAAAGAAGCAAAACCCTTCGTTATCCAGCTCCTTCAGTATCGAGGCATCCTGTCATTTGCGGATATAAAAAAGCCCCCAAATATGGAGGCACACTCATTACATAATAGTCGCTTCAGGTTCGTAGTGGATAATTTCACGGACTTTGTTGTTCTCATCCATGATGGCCACTGTCGGTTTGTGGTCGCGGGCGTTTTCATCCATTACATAGCCATAAGTCAATATAATGACGATATCCCCTTTTTGCACAAGTCGTGCTGCTGCGCCATTAACACAAATCACACCGCTGCCGCGTTCCCCGGCGATGATATAAGTTTCAAAACGAGCGCCGTTGTTGTTGTTGACTACATGGACCTTCTCGTTCGGCAGCATGCCAACTTGGTCCAATAAATCTTGGTCGATTGTAATGCTGCCGACATAGTTCAAGTCAGCCTGTGTTACTGTGGCACGGTGGATTTTAGAGTTGAGCATCATTCGTAACATGTCTTAGTTCCCCTTTATGCTGAAGATTAAGTTATCAATTAAACGCGCTTTTTCAAATTGCACAGCAATCGCCAGAATCGCTTCTTCTTCGATGTCATTTGTCAATGTTGGATAAGCCAGCAGCTCGATATAATCAATTGTTCCAGAAATGCGGCCATCCAGATAATTCCGGACTACTGCCACCGGGTCTCTTCCATCGATAGCCGCCTGTCTTCCCAGCTGCAGCGCTTGTTGGAGATGTGGTGCTTCTTGGCGCTCCGCTTCGCTCAAATAGACATTTCGTGAGCTTTTTGCCAGCCCATCCGCTTCCCGAATCGTTTCACCGCGCCGGATGACGAGCGGAAAATTATAATCTTCCACTAATGATTCGATAATCGCCAACTGCTGTGCATCTTTCTGGCCAAAATAAGCGTGGTCTGCTTGGGTTAAATGGAATAGTTTTGTTACCACTTTTAGCACGCCATCGAAATGTCCCGGTCGCTTCGCTCCACATAACACATCAGCTAATGCACCGGCTGAGATGCTGATTTGCGACTTTCGTGGATACATTTCCTCAACTGACGGTGCAAAAATAACATCAGTGCCAGCTTCTTCCGCCAATTGCCGGTCGCGTTCCAAATCCCTTGGATAGCGGTCAAAATCCTCATTGGGGCCGAACTGAGCCGGATTGACAAAAATGCTCATGACCACACGGTCGTTTTCCACTTTCGCTTTATCGACCAGAGAAAGATGGCCTTCATGCAAAAAGCCCATCGTTGGCACTAGCCCGATCGTTTCCCCTGCCTCTTTGGTTTTTTTGACCCAGGATTTCAGTTCTTGGATCGTTTCAATCGTTTGCAAAATTCTTTCTCTCCTCCCGGGAAGAAAACCATATAAAAAGCCTTCCGTCAAAAATAGACAGAAGGACAGAAAATTCGAATTCGGTTTCCTCCGTCCCTGTCATATAGTAGATCAAGGCAGACATTTAACTTATGAAGTTATCAGATAAATAAAGGTGCTTTGGTGCAGTTCGCAATCGATACTGCCCTTTAAATTACTATAGCAGAACTCTAAAAAAAACAAAATACTTTAACTTGTCATTTCAATATCCGCAGAATAAATGCCGTGGAGCTTGCCGTCGGCAGTGCGCAATTGCAGCACACCATCATCTGTTATGCTTTCCGCAATCCCTTCAAGCGTTTCTTTCGCCATCCGGGCACGCACCGGCCGGCCTATTGTCGACGAATAACTTTCCCACAGCAACTTCAAAATGCCAAATCCTTCTTCAATGTACAAATCCGTATATTGCTCAAGAAATTGAAGCAATGAAGAAACCAATTCTTTACGGTCCACTTCTTTGCCGCTTGCCATTTTCAGCGAAGTGGCGATGTCCCGCACTTCCGGATCAAAATCATCCGTCATTTGATTGACATTCAAACCGATTCCAATAATCAAAGCTTGTATCCCATCAGCATCCGACTGCAGCTCAGTTAAAATACCGGTGCATTTTTTGCCGTTCAACAAAATATCATTCGGCCATTTGATCTCCGGCTTCAAGCCAGTGACTTGTTCGATTGCCCGGACCACTGCAACTGCAGCTACGAGCGTAAACTGAGGCGCTTTTTGCGGCACTACGTCCGGGCGAAGGATGACACTCATCCAAATGCCTTTATTTGCGGCTGAATGCCATCTGCGCGCCATCCTTCCCCGTCCGGCAGTTTGTTCTTCTGTCAGAACTACTGTGCCATCCGAAGCATCTTCCTGAGCGAGCTGATGTGCCACGATTTGAGTGGAAGGGCAGGATTCGATGTAATGGATATTCCGGCCCAAACGTTTCGTTTTTAACATTGCTTGTATAGCGGTGGGTTCTAATGTATCTGGAAGGCTGGCCAAAATATAGCCTTTCTTTTTCACAGAAACGATTTGATATCCCTGTTCTTCGAGCTCTTTTATATGTTTCCAGACAGCGGTTCGCGAAATTCCGAACTCATCTGCCAGCTGCTGGCCGGAAAGGGCAACTCCTTGCGCTTCAATTAGCCGCTGCGCCAATTTACGCGTCACTGTGATATTCATTCATAAACCAATCCTTTATGATTTCTTTGTCATTTTTCAGCTTGCCGTAAACGATGCACCGCTCCATTTTTTCAATCCATTGCCGTATCCAAGGACCTGATTTTTTGCCGCTCCATTCCATCAAATCTATGCCATTTGCTACAATATCCGACTTTGACTGAATAGGCAGAGCCGCTTTTCCGGCGGCAATATCAGCTTCCAGTCCCGCAATAGCTGCAGCAATTGCCAGCTGCTGCCCGCTAAAGTGATAGTAGGTCCAGATGTCCCATTGCTCTATGCGGGCGGCTTTCAGCGATTGTTCAATGAGTCTTCGCTCCTCATTCGAGAATTTGTAGACGCGAATGTCCTTGAAATCCCGGTTTTGCCGGTACAGCATATAAGCCCAGCCGCTTGCAGCGGTATCGACCGGCTCATAATATGACCAATCCGTTTCAAAATATTGCCCCGCAGGCAAGTATTGCGTCAAACCGGATTCCTTCAAATAACTCATGCTGCGGGCAGTATGGCCTTGAATCATAATTTTGTCGAGTTCATTTTTCAAGCGCTCCACTGCCACGGATTGGATTCCCTGCGCTTGCTTGCGGATTGATGCCAATGTATGCGAATCGATCTTAAAATCCAGCTGCCCCGAAAAGCGGACAGCCCGGAGCATCCGCAAGGCATCTTCCTGAAAGCGTTCCTCCGGATTTCCAACCGCACGGATCAGGCGTTTTTCAATATCCGTTTTTCCTTTAAACGGATCGATGATGTGGCGTTCTTTATCCAATGCCATCGCATTAATGGTGAAATCACGCCTTTTCAAATCTTCTTCCAGCGACTGTACGAATTCTACTGAATCCGGTCTGCGGTTGTCAGAATACATGCCTTCCGTTCGATACGTCGTCACTTCTATCCCTACCCCGTCCAGTAGCACAAGCACAGTGCCATGCTCAATCCCCGTGTCAATGGTCCGCGAAAAGAGGGTTTTCACCTCTTGGGGAGCAGCATTCGTTGCGACATCAATGTCCTGAGGTGTTTTGCCGAGCAGCAAATCACGCACCGCACCGCCTACTATATAAGCTTCAAATCCACCTTTTTCAAGAGTTTGAACCACTTTTAAAGCAGTCTTCATAGGCTTGCACCCCTATCCAACAGACGTTCATAGACCGCTTCATATTGCTCCAGGATTTTTGAAGAATTAAAGCGCTGTTTAACAGTTTCCAGCGAGCCCTGTTTGAGCAATTCGCGTTCTCTTTCATTCGTCAAAATTCCAATGGCGAAAGAAGCCGCTTTTTCAACGTCCCCTAGTTCTACCAAATAGCCATTTTTTCCCGGTTCAATAATTTCTGGGATTCCTCCGATATTCGTGCCGATGCATGGAACTCCACAAGCCATTGCTTCCAATAAAACAAGGCCAAAAGCTTCTTTTTCAGACAGCAGCAATTTGATGTCACTTATATTATAGAGTTCCGATAAATTATCACGCTTTCCAAGAAACAAGACCTGTTTATCGAGTTGCAACTCTTTGACTTGCTGAACGATGCGGCCCATTTCAGGCCCGTCACCGACAAGCAGCAATTTGGATGCAACCTGATTTTGCACCCGCTTAAACGTATCGATGACGTCGGTTACCCGTTTAACATTCCGGAAATTCGACACATGGACCAGCACTTTTTCCTCATTGCTGATGCCTAGGTCTTGTTTCAAATTTCCGGAATTTGCAACTTTATATTCGCGTTCGTCGACAAAGTTATAAACAGTTTCTATTTGTTTGTCGGGCTTGATTAAATCATAGGTCTGATCCCGCAGCGAATCTGATACAGCCGTCACTACATCGGATTTTTCAATGCCGTACTTAATCGCTTCTTTTAATGAAGAATCCGATCCGAGCACAGTGATATCCGTTCCATGCAGCGTAGTCACAATGCCGATGTCGGACCCAGCCATGTCCCGCCCGAGAATAGCGCATACCGCATGCGGAATGGCATAATGCACATGCATCAGGTCCAATTGTTCATTTTTGATCACTTCTGCTATTTTCGTCGCCAGTGCAATGTCATAAGGCGCATACTGAAATACCGAATAACTGTTGACATCCACTTGGTGGCTGAAAATATTCGGATACAACCGGTTCAAGCGAAAAGGCGTACTGGAGGTGATGAAATGAACTTCATGTCCTTTTTCAGCCAGCATCTTCCCTAATTCAGTTGCAATGACACCCGAACCACCAACTGTCGGATAACAGGTGATGCCTATCTTCATTTTACGCAAAACTGTCACCTTACTCTCTCTCTTTGCTTATCAAGCGCCAATCAATAAAGCCTTCTTTAAGTCCTTGCAAAAGCACTTCAGCTGTCCCCATATTCGTAGCCAGCGGCACTCCATAGACATCGCATAAGCGTATCAAAGCCGATACATCCGGTTCATGAGGCTGTGCCGTTAAAGGATCCCGGAAGAAAATGACCATATCCATCTCATTTTGGGCAATCATTGCCCCGATTTGCTGATCCCCACCAAGCGGCCCCGAACGAAATCGGATAACATCCAACCCGGTGCCTTCAATAATGCGCTTCCCAGTAGTGCCGGTAGCATAAAGGGAATGTTCGGATAAAATCGGCTGATAGGCTGTTACAAATTGAATTAAATCATCTTTTTTACGATCATGTGCAATTAATGCGATTTTCATACAAACAACCTCCTTTAGCTGATAATATGTTCTAGTCCATAAATCAATTCTTCTGTTTCCATAACGGTTTTAATCGACAGCACTATTCCGGACATGAATGAACCGCGGTTAAACGAATCATGGCGGAGCGTTAACAGCTGGCCTTCCCCTCCAAGCAATACCTGCTGATGGGCTACAAGGCCCGGCAACCGGACACTGTGAATGCGCATGCCGTCATAATCGGCTCCTCTTGCTCCCGGCAGCGTTTCCTTTTCCCGGATATGCCCTTGTACATGGACAGGACGGTGCTCGGAGATCAAATGTGCTGTTTTCATGGCAGTACCGGAAGGAGCATCTAATTTTTGGTCATGATGCATCTCGATGATTTCTATATCCGGCAAATATTTGGCTGCCTGCTCGGCAAATTTCATCATCAAGACAGCACCAACTGCAAAGTTCGGAGCAATAATGCAGCCAACTTTTGTATCTTTTGATAACTGTGTTAGTTCCTCAAGCTCTTCATCCGAAAATCCAGTGGTACCTACAACCGGGCGTATTTTCAAGTCCAACGCCCCTTTGGTATGTTGGTATACCGATTCGGGCGATGTTAAATCAACTAAAACATCCGGTCGTGACTCTGCATGTAATTTCTCTAGATCCGTAAACACTGGAACTGTGTAATTTTCAGGGAATAAGCCGGTTTCAGCTAAAGTAGCACCGATATCTTTATAGTCCAGTACGGAAACCAATTCCATCTCCTGGTTCTTCATGACAGTATGTACGGCCTCCTGGCCCATTTTCCCTCTTGCTCCTGCAATCGCCACTCGAATTGTCATTTTCCATCTTCCTTTCGTGTCCAACGATTTTTATCTCTTGTATTGAATTTTTCCATGACTCGGTCATGGGCGTGCGCCAAGTCGATGTCCATTGAATTTGCCATGCATATTAAGACAAACAGCAAATCGCCCATTTCCGCTTCTATCGTATTAGCTTCTTCTGTTGCCTTCTTTTTCTTTGGTCCATATTCATGCATCACTTCACGGGACAATTCCCCTAATTCTTCTGTCAGCCGGGCCATCAATTCCATTGGGCTAAAATAGCCTTCTTCAAATTGTCCGATATACTCGTCAACATCTTTTTGAAGCTGCTTCATTGTTTTCTCTCCGCTCATATCATCACACTCCTCATTTCATCGTAAAGAAAACGGAGGATGTTGTCAAAATCAATATTATAGCTGATAATACAGAAGTTGAGTTTACGGATAGGAGATGAACATCTTATGAAAGAATTGCAGTTGAAAAACATCTTATTCATATTGTTTGGATCGGCCATTTACAGTTTCGGCTTTGTCCACTTCAATATTCAGAATGAGCTTGGAGAAGGCGGATTCGCAGGCATTACGTTAATATTATTTTTCCTGTTTGAATGGGATCCCGCATTAATGAACTTATTATTAAATATTCCATTATTCTTTATCGGCTGGAAGCTGCTCGGCAAAAAGGTTTTTCTTTACACAATCATCGGAACTCTCGCTGTCTCTTTATTTCTGAAAATATTTTTAATTTATGAAATTCAAATCAATTTGCACGAGGACCTCTTTTTAGCCACTCTTTTTGCCGGGGTGTTCGTCGGCGTTGGCCTTGGCATTATTTTCCGTTATGGCGGAACTACCGGAGGCGTTGATATCATTGCTCGCCTGGTTCAGAAATACAGCGGCTGGAGCATGGGAAAGACGATGTTTTTATTTGATGCTTGCGTCATAGCGCTCTCCCGTTTAACATTCCTGGATAACCGCACGATGATGTACACGCTCGTTGCAGTGTTCGTTGGAGCCAGAGTCATCGACTTTGTCCAAGAAGGAGCTTACTCAGGACGCGGAGCCATGATCATCTCGAATTCACAAGAAGAAATTGCAAGCCGCATTGCGAAGGAAATGGACCGGGGAATCACTATTCTCCGCGGCTATGGCCATTTTACAAAAGAAGAACGTGAAGTTCTCTATTGTGTAGTAGCAAAAAACGAAATTGTAAGGCTTAAGAACATCATCAATAGCGTAGACCCCCACGCTTTTGTGTCCTTGATGGAAGTCCATGACGTAATGGGCGAAGGTTTCACACTAGACGACCAAAAACAACCGATTGGGTAATGTGAAAAGCGGAAGCGCCTGTCCAGTCCCGACAGGCTTAAGGCAGACCACCGAAACGGCGTGTTTTTGCCGTACAGGTGGGCTGACTTAAGACCCCGAGGGACTAGGCGCTGCAGCTAGACAACAAGAAAAGCGGAAGCGGCCGTATAGGTTCGACCGACATAAGACGAGCCAGCGAAACGGCGTGTTTTTGCCGTACAGTCTTGAAAAGTAGAAGTGCCTGTTCAGCTCTGACAGGCATAAGACAGACCAGCGAAGTGGCGCATTTTGCCACACAGCTGGGATGGCTTATGCCCCGAAGAGCTAGGCACTGAACTAGACACTGGGCTGACTTAAGACCCCGAGAGACTAGGCGCTGCAGCTGGACAACAAGAAAAGCGGAAGCGGCCGTATAGGTTCGACCGGCATAAGACGAGCCGGCGAAGCGGCGCTCTTTGCCGCACAGCCGGATTGGCTTATGTCCCGAGAACCTGGCCGCTGCAGCTAGACAACAAGAAAAGCAAAGGCGACCATCTAGCCCCGGCAAGCGCTGGAGGGCTTACAGCGAATGGCGCTCTTTGCCATTTGCAGTAGGATCGAAGCTACCTCAAAGGGCTGGTCGCCTGAACTGGACAATAGAAAATAGAAGCTAGGTAATCAAAAAACCGTTCCAGAAATCCGGAACGGTTTTTTGTTTCTTAAGATCTGTCCATATTTGTATAAATCAACAGCAAACGGGCAAGTTCCATAACTGCTACAGCCGTTGCTGCAACATATGTCATTGCTGCTGCGCTCAATACTTTTTTCGCATGGCGCTCTTCTTCATTACGGATGATATTATTCGCCAGCAATTGGTCCATTGCCCGGCTTGAAGCGTTAAACTCCACCGGCAACGTAACGAGCTGGAAGACTACCCCTGCCGCGAGCAAAATAATACCAATCAATAGGGCACCGCTCCATGCTGAAAATAACCCGATCATGATGAAGACCCATGACATATTGGATGAAATATTAACGACAGGCACTAAGCGATGGCGTAAACGGAGGAAAGAATAGTCCTCGGCGTCCTGAATCGCATGCCCTACTTCGTGCGCAGCTACGGCCGTTCCAGCCACTGATGCTTCATGATAGTTATGGCTGCTTAAAGCCACTGTTTTTGTCAATGGATTATAATGGTCACTCAGCATACCACGGCTCTCCACTACCTTTATATCATTCAATCCATTGTTATCAAGAATGATACGCGCTACTTGCGCTCCGGTGATGCCTGATGTCGAGCGGACTTTTGAATATTTGCCGTATGTTCTCTTTAACTTAAATTGAGCCCACATAGGAATAATCAGCAAAAGGATGAAATAGACAATAAAACTCATCTGGTTAACACACCTCCCATTCTGCTTATACCTACATTTTACTAGCATTGGTCAGCTATGGTCAACTGAAACGCTGTGCGGCTTATTGAGATATACGACGAAATATGACAAAGCTATGCACGCGATTGACAGCCAAAAAGTGAAATAACCAATCTGTGCGGTGTAGGCATCCAAGCTGCCATAAATCGGCATTTGCCCGAAGACATAGTCGATCACATCATTATGCAAGGTCCAGACTGCTGTAACAGCGGCTGCCAGCCAGCCAAAGCGGTAATGGTCAATATAAAGAACAGCTTGCAGCGCCATTGCAAAGTGAGAGCCAACGAGCATCCACCCCAGCCAGCCGATTGATCCGGTTTCTACAAGAGTCAGCAAGTTCATGACGACGGCCCAGAGCCCATATTTTATCAACGTCACAAATGCTAAAGCTTCAAAAATCGGGCTTCTTTTACCTATGAGCCATAAGCCTAAAACGATGGTGAAAAAGAGGCTGGCTGTCGGGCTGTCCGGAACAAAAATCAAGAATTTCGGTTCCGTTATTTTTAATTGCCAGCCATACCATATGTATCCATAAATCGTACCACCCAGGTTGATAAGAAAAAGCAGCCAAAGGAATGGCTGAAACATCAGCCAGGCGGAAATTTTCTGCGCAAAAGAAATCATTAAATTCTTCCCTTCAGATAGCAAAAAAGAGCCGGTTTCCCGGCTCTTTTCAACTTTTATTCTTCTCCGCCTAGACCAGCGATAAATTCAGACATGATCTTAAGATCTTCTTCTGAACCTTCCCATGATGGCGGCATTTTTTGTTGTCCATCTTCTTCAATACCATTCACAGCGATTTCTGCAATTTCTTCAGCAGTCAGCCCTGTGTTAGTAAGAGCTGGACCAACGGCACCTTCTAAATTATCGCCGTGACAGCTGATACAAGCGGCACCTGAGTAAATTTCATACCCTGGATCTGCTGTATCGATTGCCACTTCTTCCACGATTTGCCCTTGTGCTTCAGCAGCTTCCCAGTCATGGTTCACTACTGATTCCCATGTAAGGAAAATGATTGCCGCAACTGCAAGAAGCATGAAGCCTGTTGGAAGCGGACGTTTTGATGGGCGGCGTTCCGGACCTGGATCCAAGAACGGAGCTAGTGCCAATGCACCAAAAGCAAGCCCTGGCATGATAATTGCACCTACGATGTTGAATGGACCGGATGCAAATTGATATTTAAGCAATTGATATAAGAATAAGAAATACCAGTCTGGCAGTGGAATATAGCCTGTATCTGTCGGATCTGCCTTACCTTCTAGTGGTGAAGGATGGGCGACAGTCAATAGCAAGTAACCAATCAAGAAGACCGCACCAATCATCCATTCTTTCAAAAGGAAGTTTGGCCAGAAAGCTTCTGTCTTGCCAGGATATTCGGAGTAATCTTTAGGGATATTCGGTTTACGATGCTGCAAACCTGGTACACGTGAATCCCCAACGAATTTCATCCCTTTTCCGCGATGCATAGTGTCCCCTCCTTAAATAAATCCTTGTGGCCGCAATTTTTTATAGCGGACCTGAAATACCTTGTCTTCTGATCATAATGAAATGCGCTGCAAGCAACCCAAGCAAAGCAGCAGGTAAGAAGAATACGTGAATCGCGAAGAATCGTGTCAAAGTCTGTGCACCAAGGATTGTTGAATCCCCAGCAAGAAGAATTTTGATTGATTCACCGATAACCGGTACAGAAGCGGCAATTTCAATACCAACTTTTGTCGCAAACAATGCTTTCATATCCCATGGAAGCAAATAACCTGTAAAACTTAAACCAAGAATTACACCGAATAACATAACTCCGACGATCCAGTTTAATTCACGAGGTTTTTTATAAGAACCTGTAAAGAATACTCGCAATGTATGAAGGAAAATCATAACAACTACAAGAGAAGCTCCCCAGTGGTGCATCCCACGCACTATTTCTCCAAAAGCGACTTCATTTTGAAGATAATAAACCGATTCCCATGCATTTTCAATATCTGGTACATAATACATTGTTAAGAACATACCGGATAAAATTTGGATTACTGTGATGAAGAACGTCAATCCTCCAAAACAATAAACGAATGCTGAAAAGTGGTGTGCGGGGTTTACGTGTTCCGGTACTTCATGGTCAGCAATATCGCGCCAGATCGGCGTGATATCTAAACGCTCATCAACCCAATCATATAACTTGTTTAGCACTGGTGTCGTACCCCCTAACTATTAAACTAATGTGTTTGCTTGTATTGCTCCGATTGCCAAGTAGCCATCTCTTTCTTCCACTTGATATTCATCGAGTGGTCCAAGCGGTGGTGTACCTGGTACGTTTTGGCCGTTCTTTTCGTAACGTCCGGCGTGGCATGGGCAGAAGAATTGCGTCGGGTGTTCCGGGTCAGCCGCCCAGTTCACTGTGCATCCCAAGTGTTTGCAGACTGGTGAAAGGGCAACAATTTTATCCCCTTCTTTGTAAACCCAAGCTGAACTAGTTACTTCAGATGTATACCAAGCATCCACCTGCTCGTAGGCGAAGTCGACGCGTACAGGCTCTTCAGTTAAATCTGCTACTGCTTGGTCGGTCAAAATGAAATCTCCAGAACCATGTTCTTGGAGAATCGGGTCAACCGCAAAACGTACCATTGGCATTAACATTCCTGCTGCCATAAATCCGCCAACACCTGTTAAAGTGTAGCCCAAAAATTGACGTCGTGATACACGATTATTACTCATCCTTTTCCCCCCTCTAACATTCAAGGTCAGTCCAATGGACATACTCAATTCAAATATAATTACTAGGACAACCTAATGATATATCAATCAAATGTTAAGGTCAATATCGCAGTGAAGCGATTGTGACAGATTGTGAACATTTCATGAAGGCTGTGACCACTCGCTGATAAATAGCGGCAACACTTGCCGCAACTGGTCTTCCATGACTGATTGCTTGAACGATTGATCCATACTTTCAATAGGAATTGCAGGCAGCCAAAGAACATTTTTAAATTCCTGAAGGGTCCGCCATTGGGCATCAGTTGTTATATAAAAGATATGTTTAAACGCTGTATTTTCCATTTCTTTAGTTAATTCTTCAGCCAATCTTGAACGATCGGCACCTTTTGAATAGGATACAGGCGGAAACAATAAGATGCGCCCTTTAAACTGCTTTTCCAATAAATTAGCCAGCGACTGAAGATAATCAGAAGCACTCGCACTCGTTTTAAACCCAGACGGACTCAAATCTAATTGAACCAATGGAACCACCGCGGTATCCACGTACTCTTTTTGCTGCAGGTATTGATCCATTTCTTTTCCTAAAAAATGCATATCGCTTATTCACTCTCCGTTTTCTTTAAAGCCTTGATGGATTGAAGCAATGCGGAAAGTTCGAAGAATTTCTCACGGTCATTCGCATCGAGGGCTTCATCTATTTGTTTCAAAATTGTATCCTCTTGAAAAACGGTCATGCTTTCTTCCAGCACTTTTTCAGCAAGCAGCCGGTCTTCATCGGTAATACTTGCATGCTTCGGCATGTATGGGTTTTCTTCCAGCACCGATAAATACAATGCCGAAGGTGGATGGTTCGGGAAATTCAGCTGCACAAACAAATCCTCATCCGGGTTGAGCCGCAAATCATGGAACGACTTTTCCGCATCCGCCGTCATCAGATTCCCTTTATAAAAACGGAAAGGGATTTCCTTCGATTCAGTTGAGGACATGACCATTGCGCGTGGACAGTAATGTGCTTCTTCGACAAAATGCGTTTTTTCTAGCAGGTCTTCATTGCTTAACATATAGTTGAGAATCCAAATGCATTCCCGTCTTTTCATTTTGTGGGTCTGCAAAAACCAGCGGACAAACTGCTTTTTTTCTCCTACTGAAATATAAGCGGTCATGAAAACTCCTCCTTTCAATCAAACGACTGTTGCCAATCAAACCATTCGGGATTTTCCGGTTCCAACACCTGAAGTTCTTTAATGATTTCGAGGGCTTTGTCTCTTTTCCCTTCCTCAATCAAAAACCGTGCATATTTCTCCAAAAAATTAGAGTCATCGCGAAAAGCGGGATACGCTTTTTCGAAATAGACAGCTGCTTTTTCAAATTGTTCAGTCCGCTCATATGATTCAGCTATCATTGGGTAAAGCCCTGCCCAGTCATCTTCATTGGCCACAACGCTTTCAGCCAGCTCCAATACATCTTCATCCATTTCTTCTGCATGGAAATAAGAAACAAGTGTATAAATCGCTTCCATATATTCCGGATCTAACGCAATCGCCTGCCTTAAATGATCGACGCCTTCTTCAGCCTTGCCAAGTTTCAATGCCATTTTCCCTGCAAACAAATAAAGCTCTTTACCAAATTCGTCTCTGGCAATTCCTTCGAGAATTGCAGTATAGGCGGCATCATAGTCTTCTGCCATATTGAAACTCTGTGCACGGAGTATATACGCAGAGAAATAATCGGGATCAATTTCAATCAATTTACCTAACCGGTGCCCAGCCAATTCATATTGACGTGTCTGGAATGCTGCAAAAGCGGCGCCATACAAGACATCCGGCTGAATCTGGTCTTTCAATACTTCTTCGTAATAAGGCAATGCTTCTTCATAAGCCGCACCTGCACTGTAAACTTCCGCCAATCTTTCGGAAAGGTTGACTCCCTCTATTGTTATTTGCTCCGCCTTTAAATCCTGGTAAATTTTTGCGGATTCCAGATAGCGTCCCGAATCCAACAGCAGCTCCGCTTTTGCCTGAAGCAGCAGCGGTTCGTCCGGTAGCAGCTCAATTGCTTCATTCAAGCGGCTTTCAGCAGCTTCGAGAAGCCCTTGCAGCTGAAATAGATCCGCCAGTGTGACAAGTGCCTGAGGGTATAATTCGTCGTCTTTCGGAATCTCCATCAAGGTATTAAGCGCTTCATCCTCCCGGTCCACTTCAATCAGCAAATTGGCCCGGTCAACTTTTAATTGAGATTCTCCCGGAAATACATACTGAAGATGTTCGAGGACTTTAATCGCTTCTTCAACATAGCCGATTTCAGCTAACCATTCGGATAAATCGTATTGCTCCTCCGGATCACCGTTCAACATATAAGGTTCCAGTAAAGCGTTTACGGAATCAGGATCCCCTTGCTCAACTGCTTTTTGAATATCTTCAATGCTTGTCATGCTATCACCTATTCTTTCAGTTTCATACTTCCATCCTACACGAAAGTGTGTTCGAATCATAACAAAAAACCCCCCAAATGGAGAGTTAATTGATCAACGAATTCATCTGTTCGACAAAATTTGGAAACGATACAGAAATGCAGTCCGGGTCGTCAATATGCACTTCTCCTTCTGCTGCCAAAGCCGCAACTGCAGCCATCATTCCGAGGCGATGGTCTCCATATGTTTTCATATCAGCACCATTCAAAGCTGTCGGTCCATTGATGATCATTCCATCATCAGTGGCTTTAATATCAGCGCCCATTTTTGACAATTCCGCAACAACTGCAGCGATTCTGTCTGTTTCTTTTACACGCAATTCTTCCGCATCTTTGATGATAGTTGTACCATGTGCCTGAGTGGCAATAAGCGCAATAAGCGGAATCTCGTCGATGAGTCTTGGAATCAGTTCTCCTCCAATTTCGATGCCTTTCAGTTTAGAAGAACGGATGGTCAAATCGGCTGAAGGCTCCCCTTCAACAGCTCTCTCAGTCCAGTCCACATCTGCTCCCATTTGTTTGATAACATCAAGGATTCCGGTTCGCGTCGGATTGCTGCCCACATTGGTGAGCATTACTTCGCTTTGTTCTGTAATCAAAGCGGCACCAATCATGAAGGCGGCAGAAGAAATATCGCCCGGCACTTCGACATGGGCAGCCTTTAGCTTTTGGCCGCCTTCCAATTCAATGGCACCATCATTTCTTCTTGTCAATTTGGCACCGAAATGTTCCAGCATGATTTCCGTATGGTCGCGTGTTGGAACAGGTTCCATGATAATCGTTTTGCCTTCTGCTTTCAATGCTGCCAGTAAAATCGCCGATTTCACCTGCGCACTGGCAACCGGCAATGTGTAAGTGATTGCCTGCAGTTTAGTTCCTTGAATGGCCAGAGGCGTAAATTGGCCGTCTTGACGCCCACGGATATCCGCCCCCATTTCACGCAACGGATTAATAATCCGTTTCATCGGACGCTTCGCAATGGATTCATCGCCTGCCATGACAGAATGGAAAGAAGTTCCCGCGAGCAGTCCAAGCATAAGCCGGGTCGTAGTGCCGGAATTTCCTGTATCCAACACTTCAGATGGCTCTTGCCAAGATTCTTCACCACCGCTATTGATGGTGACCGATTTTCCGGTCAACTCGATATCCACACCCAATTTCCGGAAACAGCTAATGGTGCTCAAACAGTCATCGCCAAGCAAAAACCCTTCCACTGTCGTTGTCCCACTTGCCATAGAACCAAACATAATCGCCCGATGTGAAATTGATTTATCTCCCGGCACTTGTATGGTTCCTTTTAATGAAGGGTTTGAATAAGATAAAGTTAAAGTCATTAAACTGCCATCCTTTCAGGAAATATACGTATCGTACGCTGTTCTTTTATTAATGCATTCTTTTGCCCGTTCACGGTCTTCAGGAGTCTGGAAACTGATGACCAAAATCCCGAAGACATCTTCTCGGGTCTCCAGTATCCGTAAATTGACAATGCTGATTTGTTCTTCTGCCAAATAACCGGTCAGTTCGGAAATGCTTCCTGGAACGTCGGGGATATCGATGTACAAGTCATAAACGCTATACAAGGCCCCATGTCCTGCAATCGGCAGTTCATCCCGCACCGACTTAGCCCGTTGAAAATATTGTTGAATCGGTTCCGGCTCATTTCTGGCCAGCAAGTCTCGGAGCTGTTCCATTTCCTCCATCCAATTGGTCAATTGCTGGACAATCATCCCATTGTTCTGAGTCGTTATATCTCGCCACATTTCCGGATTTGATGAAGCGATTCGGGTAATATCCCGAAAGCCTCCTGCTGCAAGCTGCTTTGCAAAGGGATATTCTTCCTCTTTGGCCAATTGGTGCACAAGTGATGCCGCTATCAGATGGGGAAAGTGGCTGACGATTGCCGTCATATAATCATGCTCATCTGCTTTCAGCACTTCGATTTTCGCTTTTGTCACCGACAAAAGCTCTTTTAGAAATGAGATGCTTTCTTCGCTGGTGCCTTCCAATGGTGTCAGGATATAAAAGGCGTTTTCAAACAACACCTCTTTTGCAGCTTCGACACCGCTTTTATGGGAACCTACCATCGGATGTCCGCCAATGAATGTATGGTCCAATTTTTTAGCGGCTTCCATGATCTGATTTTTGGTGCTCCCCGTATCCGTTAAAATGACGCCAGCTTTCAAATCCCAAAACTTGCTTTGTTCCATTAACTTGATCGTTGTGCCTACCGGTGTCGCAAAAACGATGACATCCGCTTCAGCGGCTGCTCTTTCAAGAGACGGCGGTGAGCTATGTATAATACCCATTTTAAAAGCTTTTCTGGCTGTATGCGGGTCAGCATCATAACCGGCCACATGCACGCCGGCATGCCGCTGCAGCGCTTTTGCCAATGACCCGCCGATCAAGCCAAGCCCGATGATCAGCACTTGGGGGTTCATAGCATTTTCGCCTCGTTGTTTTTAACTAGATCCGGACGCAGTTTCACAGCATCATTCAAATACACGTGCTGGATCTCCTGCTGAGCCAAATTTGTATTGACGTGCATCATGACGCGGATACATAGCGGCAAACTGCCTGGCACGTCCATTTCATGTGTACACATGACAGGAACGTAAGTCCAGTTTTCAAGTGTTCTTACCGCTTTTGCCGGAAAAGCCGAAGCGATATCGGTCGTTGTTGAAATGATAACAGAAGCCACATCATCCGGTTCTATCCCATTTTCTTTTGCCATTTCCAAAACCAGGCGGCTCGTTTCCCGCAAAATATCTTCCTGCCGATCGGCTGCCACAGTGATGGCTCCTCTAACTCCTCGGATCATAATAACACCCCTCTTATTTTTAAGCGTAGTTGTTCATAAGCGGCTTGTGCCCGTTCTTCATCAATCGTTTCGACATACGGCTGACCAGTTTGTTGAAGCAATACGAAGTTCAGCGACCCTTTTGAAGATTTTTTATCCTTCTTCATATAACCGATGACTTCATCAAAAGAAATCTCCTGGATTCTCTCAAGCGGATACCCATTAGCTTGGCACCAGGCCAAAAACTCTTCCAAACGCGGATGTCCGGATAACAGCAATGCATAAGCCATGCCTAAAGCGACTGCTTCGCCATGAGTGATTTTGCCGTATCCGACATAAGCTTCTATCGCATGAGCTAAAGTGTGTCCAAAGTTCAAATACTTCCGGACGCCGCCTTCAAATTCATCTTCTTCAACAATTGCTGCTTTTACTGCTATTCCCCGTTCCAAATGAAGCATCCAGTCTTCATCCCTCAACTCACCGAACGAATGAATGTGCAGCAATTCAGACAGCCACTCTTCATTGGAAATAAAAGCATGCTTGATCACTTCCGCCATACCTGACCGTATTTCATGCTGAGGCAATGTTTTCAGAAACTGGATATTATACAGCACTGCTGCAGGCTGATAAAACGTTCCAATCATATTTTTCCCCAATATATGGTTGATGGCAGTTTTGCCGCCAACCGCACTGTCATGGGCCAGTATTGTGGTCGGGACTTGGATATACGGAATGCCTCTCATAAATGTCGATGCCACAAATCCGGCAACGTCTCCTGTTGCGCCTCCGCCGAACGCCAGAAGAAGCGACTTTCTGGAACAGCCCTCTTTCAATAAAAAGCTTTGGCAATCCATAAACGTTTCAATGGATTTCGCTTGCTCACCGGAAGGAACTGTATAGACACTCACTTCATTGGGCTGCAAAAACGGCAAAAGCGAATCAAGATGGAGCGAAGCGACTTTTTCATCCGCTATGACCACAATGCGATCAGCTGAATTTAATAGCTCGCGGTAGGAGCTCGAGAACAATTCAAATACATCATCAAGTCCGATATGGACATTATATGGTTGATCTGCTTCGACTCGAAGTGATTTCATGTTTAGAACTCCTTTGTGTAGTTTAAGTAGTTCTGCAGATTTTCTTTCAGGCGAGGCATTTGATCCGCATCAAATTGCTCTAGCAGTGCATTGGCCACTTCCCACGCCACTACATGCTCTGCGACTATGGATGCCGCTGGAACCGCACAGCTGTCCGAACGTTCGATGCTTGCCTGGAAAGGTTCTTTCGTTTCAATATCGACACTTTGAAGCGGTTTATAAAGTGTCGGAATTGGTTTCATAACACCACGTACAACAATCGGCATTCCGGTGGTCATTCCGCCTTCAAAGCCGCCAAGGTTATTTGTTTGGCGCGTATAGCCCACACCTTCAGTCCATTGGATTTCGTCATGCACTTCGCTGCCTGGTCTTCTTGCCATTTCAAAGCCAATTCCAAACTCCACGCCTTTAAACGCATTGATGCTCATGACGGCAGCAGCAATTTTCGCATCCAATTTGCGGTCATAATGGACATAGCTGCCGATTCCTGCTGGCATGCCTTCCACTATTACTTCGACCGTTCCTCCGATGGAGTCGCCATTCTTTTTCGCTTCGTCGATCAAATCCGTCATTTGTTTGGTTACGGCAGGATCTGCACAGTATACTGCATCGTTCTCAACGA
Source organism: Planococcus sp. VCh962 (assembly GCF_057748275.1). Lineage (NCBI taxonomy): Bacteria > Bacillati > Bacillota > Bacilli > Caryophanales > Caryophanaceae > Planococcus > Planococcus sp. VCh962. Next base: position 430,585 of record NZ_JBYLHS010000001.1, on the reverse strand, counting down.
TTTCCCGAATTTCAGCTGCCGTTTTACCTTGGTAGCTTTCCGGATTCACTTTAATTCCGCCAATTTCGGTTACATGGGCTACGATTTCCACACCCATCTGGGACAGCAATTGCTTAGCAACTGCCCCTACCGCGACTCGTACAGTCGTTTCCCGCGCAGAAGAACGCTCAAGCACATTGCGAAGGTCCCGGTGTCCATATTTCATGCCGCCATTCAAATCGGCATGCCCTGGGCGCGGACGCGTAATCTGGCGTTTCACTTCATCAGTATCTTCAATCGGCTCAATGCCCATAATATTCGTCCAATGTTTCCAGTCGTCATTTTTGACCACTAGAGCTACCGGCGAGCCAAGTGTTTTGCCGTGGCGTACGCCTGATACTATTTCAACTGTATCTTTCTCAATCTGCATTCTCCGGCCGCGTCCATGTCCGCCTTGCCGTCTTTTTAATTCCTTGTTGATCATTTCTGCAGTCAGCGGCAATTGTGCCGGCAACCCCTCAATGATGGCGGTCAATTGTGGACCGTGTGATTCTCCTGCTGTTAAATAACGCATGACACTTTCTCCCTTCAACGCACTAAAGTATTTATGTATCACTATAACATATAGTATTTCATCAATTCTATCTTAAATTCAGATAAAGTGAAACTTCAATCTATTGGGAATTTTAACCTTCACTATTCTTTCAACTAACGTTAAACTATTTTGAAACAATTATCGTGAAATAAAAAAACTGCCCAAATGATAATGGACAGTTAAGAAGATGAAATAAATATAGTTAGTTGATTGAAGATATTCCGCAAAACTGCCAGACTTGCCGTGAGCGGGCGTCCACCTGTCTCTGCATCGCTGCGCTAGCTTCGAGACATGAAAAAGAGTTGAAGGGATTTCTTCAAGCTCTTCAACCTAAGCAAAATATCTTTCAAACTCATACCAAAATTATGTAAGACACATACTATTAACAAAGCCAAAATAAAAAAGCAGCTAAGCTGCTTTTTCACCTGGATTAGTTTACCCAGTTGTTCATTGTTTTTTCGTATGATACCAATTCTTCTTCTTTGAAGAACAAGCCGATTTCGCGCTCAGCGCTTTCAGCTGAATCCGAACCGTGGATCATGTTTTTGCCGACAGTAACTGCGAAGTCGCCGCGGATTGTTCCTGGAGCTGCATCTTTAGGGTTAGTAGCACCCATCATTTGACGTGCAGTCAAGATAACGTTTTCGCCTTCCCAAACCATTGCGAATACAGGGCCAGAAGTGATGAATTCAACCAATTCGCCGAAGAAAGGGCGTTCTTTATGTTCGCCGTAATGCTGTTCAGCCAATTCAGTTGGAATCTGCATCAATTTAGCGCCTACCAAGTGGTAACCTTTTTTCTCAAAACGTGCTACGATTTCACCGATAACATTGCGTTGTACGCCATCCGGCTTAACCATCAAGAAAGTTTTTTCCATTATGAACACTCCTCTATTTAAAGCTCGGGCTTTTTGCCCACCTTAAAAAATACTATCAGTTTGGAGCTATTTGTCAACCGCCTGGTTAAAACTTTCTCTTTCCAATGAAAAAGGCAATTTTTCGCATGGTTTTATTGGCGGAGCTTTTTGGCAGGTAATCGAGTTCCTGCAACGCCTTTTTCAGATATCGTTCACTGATGGCTTTCGATTCAGCAATTCCCGGGCTGTTGCGGATGGTTTTAACGACTAATAGCCGTTCTTTGTCAGTCAACTCTCTTTGAAGGCTGTTTTTTAATAGGCTGTATACTTCCGGATCGCGGCGGGCACATAAAACCGGCAAAGTGATATTCCCTTGAATAAAATCGCTTCCAGCCGGCTTTCCAAGCTCTTCATCTGTTGAAGTAAAGTCCAAAATATCATCGATAATCTGAAACGACATGCCAATAAAATAACCGAATCTTCGCAGGTGAGCGGCCGTTTTTTCATCAGTCCCTGAGACTAAGGCTCCCAATTCACAGCTTGACGAAATAAGCAAAGCCGTTTTGCGTTTAATGCGCCGCAAATAATCTCTTAAATTCTGATCAAGTTTATATTTATCTTCTATCTGAATGATTTCGCCTCGGCAAACTTCAATCATCGTCTTGGACAAGATGTGATGGAGTCTCGGGGAATCGATATCTGTGATATACTCCAATGCCCGTGCCAATATAAAATCTCCGGTATACATGGCGACGCTGTTATTCCATTCCGCTTTTACTGTCGGTTTGCCTCTTCGGATATCCGAGTCATCTATGACATCGTCATGGACAAGCGAAGCCATATGGATCAGCTCTAAAGGGACGGCGACTTGTTTCATCACATCAATATTGTAATTGCCGAATTTGCCTGCAAGCAAAACAAAAACAGGTCGGATCCGTTTCCCTCCGGCCTGCAATAAGTGAAGAGAAGCTTCGTTTAATAGGTGAGATTCGGAATCCACTGCCTGTTCTAATTCTTTTTCAATCATATCTAGTTCCGGTTTAAGGTCGGAATAGAGCAATTTCAACTTCACCTTTTCCACTTAAAAAACCTTCTCCCGCTATTTTACTTTTTTAATACCTAAGTGCAATGCAGCCGCACCGCCAGTATAAGGTTTGTATTTCACTTTTTCAAAACCGACTTGGGTGAACAGTTTAGCCAACTGTTTCATCCCCGGAAAACTTTTAGCCGATTCTTGCAGCCAGGAATATTCCTTGTAGCTTTTTGCGAATAACTTGCCGAATACCGGCATGATGAATCGGAAATAAAACCGGAAAAACGGCTTGAACAATAAATTGTTCGGCTGTGACGTTTCAAGGCATGCAATCATTCCACCCGGCTTTAGAACACGGTGCATTTCTGAAAGCACCTGCTGATAATCCGGAACATTGCGAAGACCAAACCCGATTGTCGCAAAATCAAATGAATTGTCCGGAAACGGCAATGACATCGCATTTCCTTGGACCAACTTTACTTGGGGCATGTGTTTGGTTTTCTCGATTCCAACATTCAACATATTCTGGCTGAAATCCAATCCGACCACTTTGCCTGTCTCGCCTGTCGCTTCAGCTAATGCAATTGTCCAATCCGCAGTGCCACAACATACATCAATTGCAGCTGCCCCTTTAGGCACCTGCATTTTGTCCATCGTGTCTTTGCGCCATTTACTATGCTGCTGAAAACTGATGACAGAATTCATCTGGTCGTAATTGTCGGATATTTTTTCAAAAACTTCATGTACACGCTGTTCTTTCGTTTTTTGCATATCAGTCATCCTTCTCGGGTTAGCTGCTCAGCTCTATGCTGGTGCGGGGTTATTTGATGGAGCATAAAGCTCTTGAGTTCATAGTTGAAATTAAAGGAATTGATTGTGAGTGAAATATCTTCATGCAAGATATCCAGCTTCTCCAGGAGCCAACGCTCTGTATGTAAAGGGTGCTGAAGAGTCTGGTTCAACAATCGAAGAATCCGTGTCTGGCTGTTAGTTTGCAGACATTCCAGCTCTTCCGCATATCGGATATAGCTGAGCATTAACGTCGCCAGCGGTGCATATTTCTCGAATCCGTAAAATTTATAAAAAGTCGTCAACAATTCCGTTTCAATCTCTTGGACTGAGCCGTCGATTTCTTCAACTGAACGGACTAATCCATCATAAAACGAGGCTTTGTTTTCACTCACTTTAATGATGGCCGTAGCCAGACGCTGAATCATTGTTATATTGTTTAAATTCGCCAGCATCTGATAATAAATGCCGCTGTAAAAATCTCCAGCCAATACAGTTAACTGCTGTTTTTTCGTTGATACAACCAAATTTTCTTTCACTTGATCATGGGCATGAAGAGCAGCATAAACAATTGAAACTGTTTTTGCTGAAGCCTCTATTTCACCTGACCAATGATTTTCGTCAAAAAAAGGCAACAACAAAAAAAACAAACGTGCCCGTTCAACTGATGGACCTTCCGTAAAATTCTCGAGCGTCCGCTGCCTCATAGCTTTTAAGACGTCGAGTTCCATAGAAGTGATTTTTGAATGTATTAGTTGTTCATTCATACTGCTTGCTCCATTCATGATTTAGCCATATTACCCTAGTATATCATAAGCAAAGGCTCGCCTTCATCCAATAATGCCTATTTTTTCGCTTCACTTTCTACCAGGCCATGGGCTGTTTGAATTTCCGCTTTGCCGCGAATTTTCATCGCTGACGTGTGTTCGGTGAATTGGGCAATCATGACTTCACCTGTATCCAATTTTTCGGTATGGTGAAATTTTGTGTCATTACCGCGAGTTAAACCGATGACGTTTACGCCGTCTTCTAATGCGCGAATTACAATGTATTCTGTTTGAGCCATTTCTTCACCCGTTTCTTTAAAAGTTCAATTAGTTCATATTGATATAAGTAATGACTTCTGATCGTTTAATATCATCTTTTTCGAGCAGGCCTCTTGCTACAGCTGTCACTGTTTTAGCGCCTGGCTTTTTGATGCCTCTCATTGTCATGCACATATGTTCCGCTTCAACCATCACGTATACGCCATGAGGGTTTAGGGTTTCCATCAAAGAGTCAGCAAGGGTCGAAGTGATCCGCTCCTGCAGCTGAGGCCGTTTTGCCACTGTTTCTACGGCACGGGCCAATTTGCTTAATCCGGTTACAACACCATCCCGAGGGATATAGGCAATATGGGCTTTACCAAAAAACGGCACGAGGTGATGCTCACAAGTCGAATAAAAAGGAATGTCTTTTACAAGAACCAATTCCTCATGCCCTTCGTGGAAAACCGTACTGAAATATTCTTTTGGATCTTCTTTCAAGCCGGAAAATACTTCAGCATACATCTTGGCCACACGCTTCGGTGTATCCAGCAATCCTTCTCTGCTTGGGTCTTCTCCTACCGCTTCAAGAATCATGGTAACCGCTTTTTCTATTTTATCTAAATCTACTTTTTTCGAATCTATATCTATCACGTTGTTTCCTCCTGTAAAAGACAAATCGGATTTTTCTAGCTTTAACGGTCCGTAAGATTCCCACCGGGAGAAGTTACTTTTTTATGACTGCAGCAACCGTTTAGGTTTCCCTTGTTTTTTCTCACATGAATCGTAGCATATAGCCACGTTATACGCAAAACTGTTAGCTCAAAAAAAGAATGGCTTTTACGTGAACAAGTCACGAAAAAGCCATTCTATGTACTGCACTGAAAATTATTTCACTGCGTCTTTAAGCGCTTTACCTGGCTTAAATGCAGGAACCTTGCTTGCAGCGATTTCGATTTCAGCACCAGTTTGCGGGTTACGTCCTTTGCGCGCTGCGCGTTCGCGTACTTCAAAGTTACCAAATCCGATTAATTGTACTTTGTCACCTTGAGTTAGAGCGTTTTGAATCGCCTCAAATGCAGCGTCAACTGCTTTTGCAGCGTCTTTACGAGAAAGTTCAGCTGCTTCAGCAACAGAGTTCACTAATTCTGTCTTGTTCATGCTATTCACCTCCTCTCAAAGGGGATACAATACTTCAATCCTGTAAAAAGAGTATCATATCGAAAATCGCATAGCAACAACTAATAGGGCGGTTTGGCAATAAAAAAAGCAAATAATGGAGTAATTTACCTAAATATTTACAATTTCCGTCAAAACCGCACTATTACTGCGATTTTACTCAACTTTAAAGACAGGTTCATTTTTTTCATTCACGGTATAAGGAAGTGAATAAGCTGGAACAACAGGGCTGTCTTCGTATAATAAAAATCTGATATCTTGACCAGGTTCCACTGTTCCTTCATACTCCTGAAGCGCTGTATATAAATCCATCGAGTAGTCTACAAACACATCACCTTTGCCATTCACGACAAGCGGAAGGTTTCTGCCACTATACGGACTGACTGCGGTTTGCTCTTCGCGGAATCCCATTGCTTCATAATTCAGTTTATAGACATTATCTGCAATAATTTCAGAAATTGGGGCTTGGCCGCCATTAGCACTTTTTCGTACGTTTATGGTGCGGATTGCTTCAGTGAGGCGTAAATCCACCAATTTCACCGTTGGATTCTCTTCAACATCCATCAGTACATATTGGTAAACTCCACCCGATTCGTATGCATTCGGTGGAATTTCAGCTAAATACGTCGGAGAAATTTTTGAAAAATCAATCGGGTATTTAATGTATTGATCTACATCCATATCTCTGGTTTTGATCGGCAACAGCCCACCGCTTGCCCCACGGAACTGATTAACAGCATTTTGGACCGAAATAATTTGCTCTTCGTAAGGAATCTGATTTTCTGCCCGTTCGCTTTCCGGATACATACATCCTGCTAATAACATCAAGCTGAGCATCATTGTGATTGCTAATAATCCTTTTTTCATTTTCATCACCTCAAGCGCCGCCTGTTGGCCCGCTAAATATTATGAATACCATGATAAAGAACCCGAGGATCAATAGAATATATGCCGCTAATGCAAAAAGGAATTTCAAGATTCCATTATTTAATTTGTATCTGCTTAAATAAATCATCCCCATCGAGATGATCAAAAAAGCTATACCCGCAAAGGAGACCCACATCTTGTCTAAAGAACTCATAACTGACCGCCTTTCGTTCTGTTTCACCCCGTATTATATCATAAAGAAAGAAGAGGCCGCGGAGCTCAACCTCTTCTTTTGTGACAATTAAAGTAAGTTAATAAGGTCTTCCATTTCGTTTTTCTTCATGCGCCCCATGAGGATATCAACCGCTTCGGTGGTTGATACACCTTCAAATAACACAGAGTATAAGGCAGCTGTGATTGGCATGGGAACATCGTATTTTTGAGACAATTGATAAGCGGCTTTAGTTGTACGGATGCCTTCAACCACCATTCCCATTTCTTCGAGCACTTCATCAATCGTTTTCCCTTTTCCTAGCATATTGCCGGCACGCCAGTTGCGTGAATGGACGCTGGTACATGTGACAATCAAATCTCCGACCCCTGAGAGCCCTGAGAAGGTCAATGGCGTGGCTCCCATCTTGACACCCAGCCGGGCGATTTCAGCGAGTCCTCGCGTCATCAGAGCAGCTTTGGCATTATCGCCATAGCCAAGGCCGTCCGTTATGCCGACAGCTAGCGCAATAATGTTTTTCAACGCTCCGCCTATTTCGACCCCGATGACATCTGTGTTCGTATAGACCCTAAAATAATGATTCATAAACAAATCCTGGACCCGCTCCGCAGATGCCGTATTTTCACATGCCGCCGTCACGGTTGTCGGATGTTCAATTACCACTTCTTCCGCATGGCTTGGACCTGATAAAACTACTACATCTTCCACCCATTCCTCCGGTATTTCTTCCCGGATCATTTCACTGATCCGCTTCAGGGAGTCAGGCTCAATGCCTTTTGAAACGTGGACGAATAGCACTTTTTTCGTTAAGTTCTCTTTGATTTGTGCACAGACTTCCCTAATTGCTTTTGTCGGCACTGCTAATACAAATATATCTGAATGGCTGACGGTTTGCGGCAAGTCGTTTGTGGCTTTGAGGTTTTCCGGCAATTGGATTCCTTTTAGGTACCGATTGTTAGTATGGCTGTTGATTTCTTCAGCTTGTTCTAAACGATGGGTCCAAAGCAATAGGTCATGGCCATTTTGAGTTAATACATAACTCAAAGCAGTTCCCCAGCTGCCAGCTCCAAAAACAGATACTTTTTCCATTTTCAATCCCACCTTTTCCAATTATGTCCGGGCACGAGTGATCAGCCGGAGCGGTGTTCCTTCAAAGTCGAAGCTATCGCGAATCCGATTTTGTAAAAATCGTTCATAACTGAAATGCATAAGCTCAGGTTCATTGACAAACACCACAAAAGTTGGGGGCTGGATGGCCACTTGCGTCGCATAGTAAAGGCGCAATCTGCGGCCTTTATCCGTCGGAGCAGGGTTCATGGCCACTGCATCTTCAATAACCTCATTCAAAATACTCGACTGGATCCGTCTTGAATGGTTGTCGTTCACTCGGTTAACGATATCAAGAATATTGTGGACGCGTTTCCCGCTTACTGCTGACACAAACATGATCGGTGCATAATCCAGGAAAAGGAAATGCTCACGAATCTTCCGAGTCATGATATTCATCGTTTTTTCATCTTTTTCAACAGCGTCCCATTTGTTAACAACAATGATGACACCTTTTCCAGCTTCGTGTGCATACCCGGCAATTTTCTTATCTTGTTCCTGAATGCCTTCTTCCGCGTTCAGGACAACCAATACGACATCTGAGCGTTCAATTGCCCGCAGTGCACGGAGCACACTGTACTTTTCAGTGGTTTCGTAGACTTTCCCTTTTTTGCGCATTCCTGCTGTATCAATAATCACATAAGGCTGTCCGTCGTATTCGTATTCTGTATCGATTGCATCCCGGGTCGTTCCAGCAAGATCGCTGACAATTACACGTTCTTCCCCTAAAAATGCATTGACCAATGATGATTTGCCGACATTTGGACGGCCGATCAAAGAGAATTTGATCACGTTATCCGGATATTCTTCTTCGTCGTCTTGCGGGAAGTTTTTCGCAACTTCATCCAGAAGATCCCCTAAACCTAGTCCGTGGGAACCGGAAATCGGGAAAGGTTCTCCCATTCCTAATGTGTAAAAATCGTAAACCATATGGCGCATATCAGGGTTGTCGATTTTATTGACCGCTAAAATGACCGGCTTTTTGGTCCGATATAAAATTTTAGCCACTTGCTCGTCCTGCGCCGTGACACCGTCACGCCCGTTGACGAGAAAGATAATGACATCCGCTTCGTCCATTGCGATTTCTGCTTGCTGGCGGATTTGTTCTAAAAACGGCTCGTCTCTTAAATCGATGCCGCCTGTATCGATGATATTGAATTCATGTGTCAGCCAATCTGCCGAACTATAGATGCGGTCCCGTGTTACTCCTGGAATATCTTCCACAATGGAAACACGCTCTCCTACCACGCGATTAAAAATCGTGGACTTACCAACGTTCGGCCGGCCAACGATTGCTACTACCGGTTTTGACATAATTATTTCATCCTTCCACTTCTAATATCCCTATTATACACGAAAAAGGTGATGGCATCTTGTAAATGTCCATCACCTTAAAAGGTGTAATATTCAGTTTTCCTTCCGATTGGCAAAAGCCGCCAGGTCATGGCCCCTCAGCAATAGATAATGATACAGCTCCCCAGAAATAATAAGCGGGCAATTTTCTAAATCGGCGATGCTTTCCGCCCCCAGCGCCGTCATCATCATCCGCAAGTCTTCGTTCAAGGTTTCAATATCGGCAATCAACTGCTTTTCACCATGTTCTATCGCTGTTTTTAAAAACGAACCTGCTAAGCCCGCTGCATTTGCCCCAAGTGCGAAAGCCTTGATCATGTCCTGTGCATCTTTAATGCCGCCCGACGCAAGTACAGCTCTAGAGAAAGCTTTTTTCACTTCGACAACCGCAGCTGCTGTCGGAATACCCCATTCTTGAAAATAAGCCAGTTTACGTGCTCGCCGTTCATTTTCAATTGCTGCAAAGTTAGTGCCCCCATAACCGCTGACATCGATTGCAGCAATTTTAGTTGAAGCCAGCTTGGCAGCTGTTTCACGGGAAATTCCAAAGCCTGTTTCTTTTACGATAACTGGTACTTTCACATTTTCCGCAATTTGCTCGATTCGTTCTAAAGCACCTTTAAAATCACGGTCTCCTTCAGGCATCGTCAATTCCTGAATAACATTTAAATGAATTTGGAGAGCATTGGCTTCTATCATCTCAATTGCTTCTTCAGCTTGTTTAAGGCTTGCTTCACTGCCCAAGTTGCCAATAATGAAACCCGCCGGATTTACTTTCCGTACAATCTCATAAGACGCCCGTTCTTCAGCGTCTCTAAGCGCCGCCATTTGAGAACCGACTGCCATCGCAATTCCTGTCTCTTTTGCAGCGCTCGCCAGGAGTGCATTCAGTTTTTCGGTCTGCTTGCCGCCTCCGCCCGTCATGGCATTAATAAAACAGGTGATTTCAATTTCAAATCACCTGTCTCGGTATGAATGCGAATATCCTCTACACCTAGGTTTGGCAAAGCTTGATGGACGAAACGAATATCGTCAAAAAACGAACCCGCACCTTGGCCTGTTGATAATGCAAATTGAATATGGTCCATCTTCCGATCAGCTCTTGACATGTTATTCGGATTTAAATCCTTTTAATTTATCGCCAATGACATCGCTGATTGAAAAACCGCTGGATTCTTCCGGCATTTCGTAATTGGAATAATCCTGTTCTTTCTCTTTTTCCTGAAGTTCTTTAATGCTGAGTGACAGGCGTTTATCAGCTTTATTTACTTCCAGTACTTTAACTTGGACTTCTTGGCCTTCCGATAAAACTTCGTTTGGTGTCGCAATATGCTTATGTGCGATTTGTGAAATATGAACAAGTCCTTCAACGCCCGGCAATACTTCGACAAAAGCACCGTAGCTAACAATACGTTTTACTTTCCCAGTGTGAACAGAACCTTTTGGCGCTTTTTCTTCAATAGCATCCCACGGTCCAGGAAGCGTATCTTTGATCGACAAGGAAATCCGCTCCGAATCCCGGTCTACGGAAAGGACTTTTACTGTTACTTCTTGTCCTTCGGTTACAACATCGGACACTTTCTCGACATGCTCATGTGACAATTGGGAAATGTGAACGAGTCCGTCCACTCCGCCAATATCCACAAAAGCACCAAAAGAAGCAATGCGCTGGACTTTCCCTTTAAGCACATCACCTTGATGAATGTGTTCCATAACTTCCACTTTTTGTGATTCTTTTTCCATTTCTACAACTGCCCGATGAGAAAGAATTAAGCGATTGTTTTCTTTTTCCATCTCGACAATTTTAAAGGTCATGACTTTGCCTTTGTAGTCTTCGAAGGATTCAACGAAATAATCTTCTACTAATGAAGCGGGTACGAATCCACGAACACCCAAATCGACCACAAGTCCGCCTTTTACGACATCTTTCACTTCAGATTCGATAATTTCGCCCGACTCAAACTTTTTCTCCAACTCGTCCCATGCCTGCTCGGCATCAACTTTCCGTTTGGATAGAACATAGTTTTCGTCTTCTACTTTAGTGATGATTAAGTCTAGCTCATCACCGACCTGAACTGAATCTGATGCTTTCTCGATGTGGAGGCTTGATAACTCACTGATCGGGATAACCCCATCAAAAGGCGCCCCTTCAATCGTTACGGTTACTGCTTTTTCTTCTATATTAGTAACAATACCTTTTACGCGATCTCCTGTTTGGAAGTCACGGTTTTCCATCATGTTCATTTCCTCAGACATAAGTAGCCCTCCTTCACAAACTATCCACCTTCTATTTTATTCGAATTCTCTAATAAAAACAAAAATAATCACTTATTTTTGCTATATTCATCCAGAATCTGTTGAATGCGGCTCATGATCATTTCGGTCACTTCGTCTGCAGACGCTTTTCTTTCCCGGAAAGGCTCCATTGCAATGGGTTCGCCGTATACCACTTTTACTTTACGGAACGTTTTATAAGGCCCGATAATAGCACAAGGTACTACATCGGCATTGCCGCGAAGTGCAAAAAATCCGGCTCCGCTCAAGCCTTTTTTTAAAACACCGTCCGTTGACCGTGTTCCTTCAGGAAACAAGCCGACGACCTCGCCACTTTTCAGCACTTTTAAGGCTGTTCTCAATGCTTCCCGGTCACTCATTCCACGCTTCACAGGAAACGCATTGACTTTTGGTAAAATCGGTCCAAGAATCGGCAATTTGAACAATTCTTCCTTTGCCATGAAATGCACGGTTCTTGGAGCGGTCATCCCTACTACAGGCGGGTCAAGTGCATGGATATGGTTGGAACAGAGCAGGACGCCTCCTTCTTTAGGAAAATTCTCTATGCCGATTACTTCAAAACGGTAAAGAGGTGTTAATGTTGTTTTTACAAGGGATTTTCCAATTGCATACAAGTTCACATTAACTCAACCTTTCTTCTGCCAGTCTTAATATTTCTGCTGCAGCTTCTCGAATCGTCAAAGAAGTTGTATCGAGGTATATCGCATCTTCCGCTTGACGGAGTGGAGAAACTTCACGTTCGCTGTCCATTTTATCCCGTTTTGCTATTTCCGCCTGCAAATCATCAATCGGCGTATGGATATTGCGCTTTTTGTTCTCTTCAAACCGGCGGCGTGCCCGTTCTTCTACACTTGCTGACATGAACACTTTCAGTTTTGCAGCTGGAAGGACATCGGTTCCGATATCGCGGCCATCCATGACTACGCCACGCCCTTCGGCAAGCTGCTGCTGCAATTTGACCATTTGCGTACGCACGGATTCATGAGCTGCCATTTCAGAAACTGATTTTGTTACCAGCTGTGACCGGATATCCTCTGTCACATCTTTGTTATCGAGAAAAACTAACTGGCCATTATCAGAAGGCTGCAGATCTATTTCTGTATCCGCCAATAATTTTCCTGCCTCTTCATTGCTGGAAAGATCTATCCCTTCATTCAATGCTTTAAGAGTTATTGCACGGTACATCGCACCCGTGTCGATATAAATGTATCCCAATTGTTCTGCAACAATTTTTGCTATTGTACTTTTCCCGGCAGCCGCAGGGCCATCGAGAGCGATTTGTATTGATTTCGTCAAAAAAGTCACCTCATCATATGTATTCAACATATTTTAACATAGAAAAGCGGAGCCGCCTATTCAGTCCCGACAGGCAAGAGATGGACCAAACAATTTTGGTCCATCTCTTTGCGACGAAGCACGAAGTGCTGCAGGAGCAGTGGGTTTTTAGACGATTTGGCGGAGCGGCAGGTTTTCAGCCGCATAGCCGAAGCGGCTTACGACCCGAGGGGCTAGGCGGTGAAGCTGGACAACACAAGAAATGCGGAAATGGCCGTTCAAGCTCTACAGGAGCCACTTTAAAATTTGGACACAAAAAAAGCCTTGGGCTACAAGACTTTTTACATGATCGAAGTATTGTCATGGTAATGTGTCAAAGACAATTGATGCGCTTGTTTTACCTTCCTTAAACTAAACCACCATAGAAACAGCATAAATGGAATTACACTGTAAGACCATTTTGTATTTGTGTATAAGATCGAATTATAAGCCAGATGGAGGACCAATGAGCTGAACAATGCCAGAGCCAGAAATTTCGGGCCGTTAGAGTTTTTGGTGAATTTCGCTTTGCCCAGGTAATAGCCCATTACCACACCAAATAACGCGTGGCTGGAAACAGGTAGAAACGCTCTGATAAAAGCAGTTTCTAAGCCGAACTCGAGCAAATATAGAATATTTTCAACTGTGGCAAACCCTAATGACACACTTGCCCCATAAAGAATGCCATCATACGGGTCCTCAAAATCGATATGCCGGTATACGGCAATGATTAAGACGAGCCATTTGAAAAATTCCTCAACAATACTTGGAAACAGCACTTTTTGGCTGAAAGTATGGTTAAAGACTCCTTCATATTCGAAAACGTACTGAATAAATAAAATAGGGAAAGTCAGAACTGCCCCGTATATAAAACTTTGAAACAAAAGCTTAGAAGGTTCGTCAGCAAATTGGTCACGCAAATAAAAGTAACTGAACAACGCCAGACTTGGAGCAATCGCAACTGTCAGTAATATTATCATATGCCTGCTCCTTTGCTTAAAGTCCTTTTATTATAACACGGCATAATGGTAAATTTTATCAATTTTTAAAATTCGTAGAGGCTTACCGATTAAAGGTATTGTTGTTCGCTTCTTTAGCAGTGGATAAGACAACCGCCAGTTTGATCCGCGCTTTTTTGCTGTCATAATCACTGCCGAGCAAAACGCCTTTCAGCATTAGATCATGGGCACTGCCTGGGTAACTATAGCTTGGATATGCTTTGCCTTCTTCCGCACTAGTGGTCAAAACAATAGTTATGCCTTTTTGAATTGCCCGCTCGATTGCTTCCACCATATGCGGCGACACTTGCCCTCTTCCAGCAGCTTCTAACACGATTCCCGCTGTTTCGCCCTGGGCAAGCAAATCAATCATATGGCCATCTTGCCCTGAATAGCATTTAATGATTTCCACTCTCGGCAAACTGTCCGCCACTTCGAGGACTTCATGGAATATCGGTTTTTGATAGACACTGACCACATCATTATCGATGATTCCTAAATAACCGTGACCGAAAGAGTCAAATCCCTGGAGGTTGCTGGTATGGACTTTTTTAACATATTTCGCTGTATAAATCCGTTCATTGAAAACCACCACCGTGCCGATACCTCTCAAGTTTTCATCAACCGAAACATAAATGGAGTTCCGCAAATTCGAATAAACATCTGTTCCCACTTCATCGGGTGAGCGCTGGGATCCTGTAACTACAATGGTACGGTTGTCGTCGATTGTCAAATCCAAAAAATAAGCGGTTTCTTCCAATGTGTCAGTTCCGTGGGTTACCACAATCCCATCCACCGTTTCATCTTCCATTTCCGCATTGATGGCTTGCCGCAGTTTCAGCATCTTGTCGAAACCGATATGCATACTCGGCAATTGGAAAATATCAATGACCTTTACTTCTATTTCTTCAGGCAATTGGCATAACGCCGCCAATTCTCTGCCTGAAATGGCGCCGGATTTCAACAGTCCTTTCGAAACTTCCTTGCTCGCTATGGTTCCGCCTGTCGTAATCAAAGAAACTTTTTTCTTCATAAAAATACAACACCCTTTCTCCACCCTATTTTACACCATTGCCCTGTACAGCAAATAACTTTTTCCATGTGGAAACAAGAAAAAAGCGCACTTAGCGTACGCTTTCCTTTTCCGCAATCGCTGCGGCTATTTGTTCCCCGTGGAAACGGCCATTTTCAATAAAGATTGAGTTGGCATTATTGCCCGCTGCAATCACTCCCGCAATATACAAATCATCTGTACCTGTTTCCATTGTCACTTCATCGAAAACAGGACATCCTGTCTCTTCATCAATGGCAATGCCGATTTTTTTCAAGAATTCGTGGTCCGGGTGATAACCGATCATCGCAAATACAAAATCATTCGGAATCGTCTCTTTTGTATCATTGACAGTCAGTTCCACATCCCGCTCTGTAATTTTATCTACGATTGAATCAAACAGCATCGTAATTTCACCTTTTCTTACCAAGCTGTCAAACTCCGGCAAAATCCAAGGCTTGATGCTCTTGGAATAGCTTGTGCCGTGATAGGAAACCGTAACGCGGCTGCCAGCTTTATGCAATTCAAGCGCTGCATCTACTGCCGAATTCTTGCCGCCGATAACCAGGACATCTTGATCAAAATACGGATGGCCTTCCTTGAAATAATGCATGACTTTCGGCAAATCGGCGCCTTCTACTTCCAATTTGTTCGGATTGTCATAATAACCGGTTGCCGCGATGACATATTTTGCGCAATAAGTATTTTTGGACGTCCGGACAGTAAATACCGCATTTTTTTCAACAGCCAAAACAGTTTCAAAAGAGCGTACTTCAATTCCGCTTCTTTTCACCACTTCCCGGTAATAGACCAGCGCCTGGTTGCGTTTGGCTTTCCGGTCTTCTGTTATAAAAGGTATATCTCCTATCGACAATTTTTCACTGGAACTGAAAAACGTCTGATGGGTCGGATAATTATAAATTGCATTGACAATATTCCCTTTTTCGATAACAATCGGCCGAAGGCCAATCCGCTTGATGGCAATGGCTGTTGCCAAGCCGCATGGCCCTCCTCCGATAATCAGCGCATCTACATTTTCCATACGTGTAACCTCTCCTACAATCAGAATCTATCCTTTAAGGATAGAAGATTCTTTTCACTGCTGACAATCAAAAGCACTCAGCTATTTATTTTACTTAGAAGATAAGCAAAGTTTCTGTGTCTTTATTTAAGATTTATCGGCCGGAAAAGTTCGATTGCTTCAATTAACGGTCCGTGAAAAGGCACCTGATCGCAGTTCCCCTCTTATTTCGGCTTTATCTCAAAGACATGATACTCCGCTTCCGCGCCTAAACGAAGCGGCAATTTGGTAGTGCCATATCCGTTGCTGACCAATTCCGCCTTTCCGTTCTTTTCAGTTAATCTGCCTTTTTCTGCGATTCCAAATTTGCCTAGACGTATCTGGCCGCCGTGGGTATGGCCGGCAAGCAAAAATTCCGCCGAATAGTTCTCTCTTACATATTTGAATACGGAAGGTGTATGAGATACGAAAATAACAGTGTCTTCTGATAAAACATCGGCAAAAGCATTGGAAATGGAATTCTTGCCATAACTGAAATAATCAGTCCCCACCAGCTTCAAATGAGGTTGGCCAAGCAGCGATACCGATTCATCATCCAACACTTTCACATTGTATTCAGCAAACAAGTGGCGCAATTCCGCCTCGCCAGCGCTTCGATCATGATTTCCCCAGACAAAGTAAGTCTCCCCGAATCTGCTCAGCACTTTCAAGTTTTCTTCAACACGGTTTAAAGGCACGCCTTTTTCTGTTAAATCGCCTCCGATAATGACCAAATCAACGGAATTCTCCAATAAATTGCTATTTAACTTTCTTCTATGAATATCCGAGATAAACATCATCTTGAACGGTTCAAATTGATGCGTGGCCTGAAGTTGAACACTTTCACTTTTCAAGTTCTGCCGAAAAGCGTTGCGCAACATAAAAAGAAGCAGCGCCAGAATTGCCAGACTGCTTTTATAAATCCAGTTCATATTAAATAATTCCCCTCAATCAAAATAAAGAAGCAAAAGCAAAGAGCTGCTTGTGCCTCTTTAGAAGTAATTTCAAATTTAGTCTTCCGAGATATCCAAAACCCGGAATCCCGATTTTTCCAATTCTTTTAAAAAGCGGTCGACATTGTCTTTTTTCTTGATTTTCAAAACGATGCGCCGTACCACTTTATCCGTTTCATCAAATGTCACAAGCGAGACCACAGATTCTTTGTACTTCTCTATTATATCACCAAGTCGCCCAATTCGCCCTTCTGATTCAACCGAAGTAAAGGTGATGCGCACTCCTTCTTGCTGCATGCCAAAAGCGCTCTGCAATTGATTCATTACATCAAAACGTGTTACGATCCCCAGGAATTCATCATCCTCCACAACTGCAATGATTGGAAAATCATTCAATTCGACAATTGCTTTTTCAAAGACATCCTCGATTTGCAGGAAAACTTCTTGGTTTACAACGACATCTCTTACTTTGGCTGTGCTGATGAATTCATCCTTAGTTTTGCCGGAATAGAAAAATGCCCGGTAAGCGTGGAACCAAGTGAAGATTCCTTTATATTTCTTGCCTTCAATAACTGGCAGTGCATCTATCGAATGGCGTTCCAGCAAGTCAAGGCCAGTCTGGATTGAATCGTCCATTTTAACAGTAATACATTTTTCTCTTTTTACCATCACACTTTTCACAAACATCCAGTTCACCTTACCTCTTCTTCAGCTTTGTCGTCTTATTTCGGCAACACCTGTTGTCTTCCCTCTTTTAAGGCAAAATTAACGTACTGCCTACAGTTATTTCATTCGAAGTTAAACCGTTTGCTTGCTTTATTTTTTCAACACCCGCATTGGCCCCTGCTGCCCCGTAATTATTGACGGCAATCCGGTATAGAGTTTCACCTGATTGGACCACATGCGTTTTCTGTGATGATTTTGCTTTTTCTTCGGCTTCTTTCTCTCGTTGGGCAGCTTCTTGCTGTCTTTTTGCTTCCGCTTCTGCTTTAGCTCGGGCCTCCGCTTTGGCTTTGGCTTCAGCTTTGGCTTGGGCCTCAGCTTTCGCCTTAGCTTCTGCTTCGGCTTTTTCCTGTTCTTTGGCAGCAGCAGCTTCTTTTTCGGCTTGCTCTTTATCGGCAGCAGCTTTCTGCGCGTCTGCTTCGTTAGCTTCCTTTTCTGCTAGGGCTTCTGGCTCTTCATGTTTTTCTTCTTCTCCTTCAACTGGGACAAGTGGAGTGTCAGAAGCCGGTGGAGTTGTTTCCAAGCTGACTTGATCATTTAATGCACTAGTGGTTAACGTGTCATTAGGCTCATATAGGAACGCTACGTAGATAAGAAGTGTCACAGGGATTAAAATGAAAATGAAAAATAACGCAGGCAACAGCACATTTTTTGTTTTTTCCGGTTTCTTTTTAACCGCTTTACGCTGAGCCCTTCTTGAAGGAGCGGCACTGCTTTGAACTGGAATTTCCTGACGGCCTTTTTCAATGGCTTCACGATAATTTTGTTTACCCATAATCCACTACCCCTATCTTCTCTAATAACTCTATTATGCCGAAAATTTCCCTTTTTGTAAATGAGATTACCGAAATTGTCATAAAGGCAATAGTGCATTTAGCCGATTTTCCCATTTCTCCAGCACCATTTTTTTCGGCTTTGCTTTACGCTTGTCGAATACTGAGTAATCGATGCCATCATTTACACAGCAATTATCTGGCTTCAGGAGCAATTGCTGATCAAAACAGCCAATAATATACTGTCTAATGCATCCAGACAGATTAACCAGTTTTCTCATTTTATCCACCCGCCTTATTTTTTCCAGCTGGAGAACTTCCATTTGCCGCAGTGTTTCGTCGACCGTTAATTGGCTGAGCCAGTATTCCACGACCCGTAATGCGGTTTCCCTGACAATGCCTGATGCAACCAGCTGCTCTGCATTGGCTCTATTTGCCGCGACTTCCTGGATTTCATGCCTGGTCGGCAATTCGTCCATCACGAGGCTTAACATTAGTCCCTCGTCTCCTTCGGCGTAAAGCAGTGTAGCCAATGCAGGTTGTCCGTCGCGGCCTGCCCGTCCAACTTCCTGCACATACCCCTCCACAGAAGTTGGCAGTTGGAAATGGATAACATGGCGGATATTTGGGATATGAACACCCATGCCGAATGCATTTGTTGAACAAACCCAATCCAATTCTCCATTTTGAAATTGCTGTTGGACAAAGACCCGATCCTGGTGCTCCATGCCGCCGTGGTAATAGGAAGCTGGCAGCCCGATATCCATCAAGATCGCCGCGAGTTCTTGTGATTTTTTGCGTGTTCCGGCATAAATAATTCCCGGCCCTTCACATTGCTGCACAAAAGAAGTCAGCCATTCCAATTTTTCCTGAGACTTTTCGAATTTTTTTATGTCATATACAATGTTCTTACGATCCATGGGATGCGTATAAATAAAGGGATTATCGATTTCCAGATAAGTTTTGATTTCGCTGGTCACTTTTTCTGTTGCAGTCGCGGTCAACGCCAAGACTTGCGGATGCCCCAAATCCGGCAAAATTTCCGCAATCCGCAGATAATCGGGACGAAAATCAAAGCCCCATTGCGAAATGCAATGAGCTTCATCGGCTACCAGCAAAGAAACATTAATTTTTTGCAGCTGCTTTTTGACAAAAGGCTGCACCAGCATTTCTGGAGAGATAAAAATAAAGCGGTAGTTGCCCAGTGTATTCCAGATTTTTTCTCTTTCCCGGGGTTTTAAAAATGAATTAATTGCCACTACGGATTTTTCACCCATTTTTTTCAATTGGGAGACCTGATCCTGCATTAATGACAAAAGCGGAGAGACGACCAGCACACTTCCAGGCAAGACGTGGGCTGGCAGCTGGTAACACATCGACTTTCCCATCCCTGTAGGCAAAAGAGCAATGACATCGTTTCCTTTTAAAATTTCTTCGATGACTTCCCGCTGGCCGGGGCGGAATGAAGTAAAACCATAAGTTTTATAAAGCAATTCATCCAGATTCATGGCCGATCCTCCTTCAAAGCTAATGCCAGACGGATCTGAAAATAACTGGCATCCGGCAATTCTTCTTTAATATCTCTCAATCGCTTCGTCTTTCTTTTTTTGCTCACTGCAACCACTTTCTCATACAGGGAGGACGATAAAAAAGGCGTGTAATTAAAATAAGGGTCGTTCATAGCCAGTTCAACAAAATGGTCTTCGATGGTGCTGGTCTTCAATTGGCGAATTGCAGCAATCTCCTCAAGCGAAAGACCATTTTCAAACAGTTTTAAAGTTCTTGTTGTTGATTCTGTCAACGATGACCTTTGAACAATATTCTCTGCCAGCCCAAAAAGCAGAGGGAAATTCTCCGATTCAATTACATCAATCCAGGCATGCAGCGCTTCAACAGCCGCCAATTGGGCATCCAGTATATGCAGGCCGTGCGCGGAAGCAATTTGCTCCCATGTCAACCCACTCCATCCCAGACCGGTTAAACGCTGCATAACAATCATTTTTTGATGGTCTTTTATACGGGCTTTCTGGAGGCTTTCAAATATTTCAGCTTTAAAAGCCCGCACTGTTGACGGCTCCCGGTAATTGATTTGTTTCAAATATCTCTTGACCCATGACTGAAGGTCTTCTGCATTATGTATTGGATCAAACCGGTTGATCTGTTGGCTTGTATAAGACAGGGTTTGAACAACTAATGATAGACGGTTTAAGAAAACCGTTTCATTGCCCCTGTATTTCCATCCGTTGAGCCTGGATGCCGGAATGTCCATAGCGAGTGCTTTTTCGGTCAAATCAATCACTTGGTCGTTCGGATTCAATAGCTGCTTACGGAAAAGGCGCTGAATCACTTCATCATACAAATGTTTTTCCAGCTTCGGCATTACCGCAAAATATGGATAGAGGCCATAATAACCGATGTCTTGGATGGTCTGGCCGGATTTTTTCCCTTTGATCAAGTGAAATGGAGAAGAAATTGTCCGCTCCAGATTCACAGCTTTCATGATGGTTATTACAAGCTCCTCAAATAACAAGAGTGGACCCCCTAGCGTTTTTTGGTTGAAAAACAAGACAAACACCTTTAGAATGAATACGGTAGTATAACTGAACTTGTTCGGAGATAAAGGAGAGGAAAATATTATGGCTAAGTATACCATTGTCGATAAGGATACTTGTATCGCTTGCGGTGCTTGCGGTGCTGCAGCACCCGATATTTACGATTATGACGACGAAGGAATTGCTTTTGTTATTTTAGATAATAACATGGGCACTGAGCAAGTTCCAGATGAACTGGAAGAAGACATGGAAGATGCATTCGAAGGATGCCCGACCGATTCCATCAAAGTGGCAGATGCTCCTTTTGACGGAAATCCTCTTAAATATGAAGACTAAGTCTGGAAATTAAAACAGGCGTTCACGAAAGCAAAGATGCTTTCGTGAACGCCTGTTTTTCATTTATTGATAATAAAGCCGCTGCTTCTCAATCCATGCATGCATGCTGCTGAACATCAACAACACCACTGCTGTGAGAATCAGGCCTTTGATCAAGTTAAAAGGTAAGATCCCGAGAACAATTGTGCCAAAAAGAGCACTTCCAGTTTCAGCTGGCATGTTCAAGAAATACGAGTACATTGGCAAAAATACTAAATAGTTTAACAAGCTCATGCCGATTGCCATCGATAATGTTCCAGCGACCAAACCGAACACCATGCCTTTTTTAGTTGCCATTCTGCGGTAAATCACATAGACAGGCATGATAAACAAAATGCTGGTCACAAAATTCGCCATATGGCCGACAGGCACTCCAGTGGGGCTTCCTGCAAAAAGCCAGTCCAGCGCGTTTTTAAAAAACGCTACTAAGATCCCTGCAACAGGACCCATGGTAATGGCAGCTATCAAAGCAGGCACATCACTAAAATCAACCTTCAAAAATGCGGGTAACGCCGGCAATGGGAAGTTGAAAAGCATTAAAATAAATGAAATACTGCTCAACATTCCGATTACAATCATGGATTGTAACTTCTTATTCTTCATATTCCTCTCTCCTTGTAGTGATTCACCAGAAGAAAGGCTTGGACAATGCGGCCCCATAATAAAACCCTTAAGCAAAATTACTTAAGGGAGAAAAGGCACACTTAATAAGCGTTGCACCGAAAAATCGGCGACACACGTCCGCACCTTCACCTTCTCCCATCCAGACTATACTGTCGGCTTTGGAATCTCACCAAATCCTGCTTTTTACGGCTCGCGGGCTTATGAATGTTACCATTCAATTACCGCCGGTAGGGACTTGCACCCTGCCCCGAAGATGAATCGATATTTTGTTATACCCTAATATTAGTGGAAAAAAGACACCTTGTAAACATAATTGTTTGGCAAAGTGTCTTTTTTAGCAATTATTTAATTAGCCATGGAGTTTTGTTTGCTGATACCGGCATTTTTAACGGTTGGGTAAAATCATACCCCAGCCACTCTGATTGCACCACATTAACCAATTGTACAGTTTTTCCATACGCTTTGGCAGTCATGGACAGACTTTCAATCATCCTTTTTGCATCTATTTCTTCCATCGCCTCTAAATCAAAAGGTTCCTGGAACTCAATCTGAATCACATCATCCATTTCCGTTACCGTAAAATTTAAACCTTCCGGCAATGTACTTTTTTGAAAATCATTGGGAGATGCTTTCATTGATTCGAATGCTTCAGTAGCCGTTTCAAGCGGCATACCGTATCCAGGGACCAGGTAAGTGTTACCTGCTGCAGTTGTATAAGCAAAAAAGGCGACATTATTGACATCAGTGACAACGGGCTCCATTGGACCGATTTGATTGAACTCAGCGGGGCTGCCATCTTCATTTAAAACAGCGACTTGGCCAGCATCCCTGAAAGTTTCTTGCAGCGTTGCTACATATACTCCAATACTGGCAGAAGCAAGATCGTATTGATGGTCGCTCGGCAAGATATGCTCAGCCCCTTCCATCCCCATTGTGATGGTCCCTAAATAAGGATGGTATTCATCAAACCCCAGGGCTTGTTCGTCTATTTGGCTGGCATAGTAATTATAAAGTTCAACTGTATTCGGTTTTTCCATTCCCAAATCTTCAACGATTTGTTCATTGGGAATTAAAAAGGAAAGAGGGATGACATATGCGTTTTCAGTCAAGCCGATTGTGAATAAAGTATGACCCGCTAAATCTTCATCGTAAACCGAAATGCGGGATGCTTCATCTCCTTCTTCATTCGCAATGATGTTCGTATTTGCTGAATCCGCTTCCTCAGTCGTTCCTTCCTGCTGCTGCTGCATGCTTTTGTCTTCTGCCACTTCTGCAGAAGAGCCCGTAGACTCGTCAGCACCACTTTCCGTGCTCATTTCATTTTGTGCGGTATTTATGCCACCCTGGCTCAAAATGGAGGCCACCAGAATACCTATTGTAATAAAAGCAAGAGCTGCCACCAATAAAGGAAGCCATTGCTTGTGCCGTCTGCGTGCAGGAGCTTTTTGGGCCAAACGGTCATAGACTTCTTCTTTTGGCCGTTCATCGCGGATTGTGGGGAAATCCCGTAACAAACTTTCGATGTGGTCATCATCCCAGTTGTTATTCGGCATTCGCCTCTCCCCCTTCCTTAGAAGATAATTTTTCACGCAAAGATTTTATTGCGCGATGCTGGGTGGTTTTTACTTTTCCTTCTGTCCACCCTAGAACTTCTGCGGTTTCAGCTATCGACAAATCCTGGAAATAGCGCATAATAATCACCATCTTCTGATCGCCTGTGCATAAATCCAGCGTTTTATAAAGCAATACTTTATCTTCATTCAACGAGGCCACTTCTTCCGGAATGCGGTCAGCCGATGTTAATTGCTGCGTTTCCCAATCGAAATGGTCTGCTGAATGCTTTTTTCGAACCGCCGTTTTACGGAAATGGTCAATCGCTACATTTTTGGCGATAGAAAAAAGCCAGGTTTTTTCTGAACTTTTTCCTTCAAACCGGTCATAAGCTTTAAAAACACGAATATAAACTTCGTGCATTAAGTCTTCAGACAAATGCCGGTTTTTCACCAGATAAATGAGGAATTGAAACACGTCTTGATGATATTCATCGTACAAGCGATGGAAAACGGAGTCGTCCATACACTCCCCCCATTCTTAGAATTAGTCGTCTCTAATTACAAAAAGTTACATCTTTTTTAGAGGCAGCAAGAAGATGAAAGAAGTGCCTTCGCCAACTTTGCTCTCGGCATAAATTTTACCACCGTGTGCATTGATGATGTTGCTGGCTATCGCAAGCCCTAAACCTGTTCCGCCTTTCCCTAATGTTCTGGCTTTGTCAGCTTTATAAAAGCGTTCAAACACATATTGCAGATCTTCTTCCGGAATCCCGACTCCTGTATCATTGACGGAAACCTTGGCGTACCCTTGTTCTTGTTCGACCTTGACGATCACTTGTCCTCCTGAAGGCGTATGCCGCAGAGCATTATCGATCAAATTGGTCATAACCTGTTCAATGCGGTCTTCATCGACTTCAGCTGCTGCCCAATCATCCAGATCGGTAACAAAAGAAAGCCGAATGCCTGTTTCTTTGGCTGCCTGAGAAAATTTCAATGTCATTCTTTCAATTACTTCATTGAATTGTACCAGTTCTTTGTATAGCCGCATATAGCCTGATTCCATGCGGGCAAGATTCAATAGATCCGTGACAAGCCTGCCCATACGCTGAGATTCCTCGTAAATGATTTTGGTCATCTCGCGCCGTTCCTCTTCCGTCGCCCCGACATCATCAAGAAGCGCCTCGCTATAGCCCTGGAGCATGGCAATCGGTGTACGCAGCTCATGGGAAACATTCGCAATAAAGTCTTCCCGCAGCTTTTCCAGTCGATGCTGCTCTGTCATATTGTGGAGCACCGCTACCGCTCCGCGTATGGAATCTCCACTGTAAAGCGGACTAAAAGAAATCGCATAATATGCGCCTTCCATTTCCAATTCCTCTTCGATTTCTTCTTCATAATCCAATACGTGTTCGAGCATATGAATCATTTCCGAAGGCAGTGGTTCCCCTTTTTCCACGCCTCTTTTCATAAGCCATTGCTGCAGAAGTTTTTCAGCGGGAGGGTTGCTTAAGAGAATGGTCCCGTCACGATTAAATGTGATAACTGCATCTGCCATAGATGTTAAGATGCTCGACAGCTGCTCTTTTTCTTGGTTGATTACTTCCACGTGGTGTTTCAGCTGACGGCCCATCTGATTAAATGCCGTTGCCAGCTGGCCGATTTCATCGCTGGAAGCCGCACGCACTTTTGTATCAAAATTCCCTTTCGCCAGCTCAAATGCCCCTTCACGCATTTTGCGAAGCGGAGAAGTGATGCGCGTCGACAGGAAGAACGCAAAGAAGGTAGTTAAGATAAATGCAATAAATGCCGATAAAAATACGATATTCGTGGTCCGCTCAGCTGTGCGATCCATGACTTCAAGCGATTGGTAGATAAACACGGTACCATGTTCCTGTTCAATCGTCTGAAGCGGACTGGCAAGAACAATATACGACTCCATCCGTTCTTCTTCTGTTAAAGATGGAAGAAGCATTTCTTTCATGACCGTTTCGTCCGTTTCAAAAACTTTTTGGAAATCTGGTTCGTTCAAAATAGCTTCGCGCACCTGTTCCCCATTAATGCCATTATGAATATAGTAAGTGCTTTCATGAGGGGCTTCCGCAATTACTGCATTTGTTTCCGGTCCTAGAATGTCATCGATTACATTCAACGAAATATTGACCTCGGCATGGTCATTAAAAATCCGTGCAATAGTGGCCGCTTCTTTTGTCAAGGTCTCCTCCACCGCTTCACTGTGGTAGTTGCCGAGAAATTCCAGCAACAGGACTGTCACAATAAAAAGGACAAAGGAAACGAGAAGCAGTATTGTGATCCACAGCTTCCCGACTACACTATTCCATATTCTATTCATTTCCTACCTCGAATTTATAGCCAACGCCCCAAACGGTGACGATCATTTTCGCAGCGGATTCCGACACACGATTCAATTTTTCTCTCAATCGTTTCACATGGGTATCTACTGTCCGTAAATCACCAAAGAAATCGTAATGCCAAACTTCTTTCAGTAAATGTTCCCGATCAAAAACCTTATCCGGTGATTTGGCCAGGAAGTAAAGCAGTTCATATTCTTTAGGTGTTAAATTCACTTCCACATTATCCGCCGTCACACGGTGAGCATCATGATCAATGGTTAAATGAGGGAACACTACCAAATCTTTAGATACGGATGAATTGGTGACTGGTGAATACGCTGAAGAACGGCGCAGAATCGCTTTGACACGCAGCACGACTTCCCGAGGGCTGAATGGCTTAACGATATAATCATCCGCACCAGATTCAAAACCCTGAACCCGGTTAGCTTCTTCACCTTTAGCCGTCAGCATAATGATCGGAGTCATTTTCTTTTCGCGCAGCTCCGTGCTGACTTCGATGCCATCTTTTTCCGGCATCATTAAATCCAATAAGATGCAGTGGTAATCTTTCTCCATGGCCATATCTAAGGCTTGGGCACCATTTTCCGCTTCTTCCACGATATATCCTTCCCGTTCCAAATACATTTTCAGTAAGCGGCGTATTCTTTCTTCATCATCAACAACTAATACGGTAATTTCTTCCGACATAGTAACCCCTCCAACTTTTGTCTCTTATCTTTCATTGTACCGTCAACATATATAAAAATAAATAAAAAGCCTTTTCCACTAGTGGAAAAGGCTCATTTTGTTTGTCCAGATAAAGGCGTTTGCTCTGTCCAGCTGCAGCGCCTAGCCCCTCGAGGTCGCTTCGGCCTTGAATCCATGGCTGAAAAACGCCATGGCTTTCAAGTCCTCCAGCGCTTGTCGGGGCTAGTCAGGCGCTTCCGCTTTTCTTGTCCAGCTGCAGCGCCTAGCCCCTCGAGGTCGCTTCGGCCTTGAATCCATGGCTGAAAACGCCATGGCTTTCAAGTCCTCCAGCGCTTGTCGGGGCTTGTCAGGCGCTTCCGCTTTTCTGTTAAGCGTACGAATGCAATCCAGCGATGATTAGATTGACTGCTACCAAGTTGAACATGATGATGGCGAAGCCTACGACTCCAAGCCATGCTGATTTTTCCCCATGCCATCCTTTTCCAAGACGCAAGTGAAGATATGCGGCGTAGAATAACCAAGTAATCAAAGCCCATACTTCTTTAGGGTCCCAGCCCCAGAAACGGGACCAGGCAATTTGGGCCCATATCATGGCGAAAACCAAAGCTCCCAGAGAAAATAGCGGGAACCCGATAATCACAGCCCGGTAGCCAATTTCATCCATCAATTGCAGATTAACGTTCTTTACAAACGGTTTGAAGATGGCCGAGATTCTTTTTCTGGCAATCAGCCGGATAAGCCAGTACAGTACGGTCCCAACCAAAAACGACCAAAAGACTGTGGTCAATTTGCTGGCATTCACTACTGCGGGTGTTTCAACTAACGGAGTCATTGTGCCTTCTGTCAGTTCAACGTATTGATTCATACCGATGATCGCAGGCATATTATACGTAATTTCAGACTCCACACCTTTTTCATCTACATAAGAAAATGCTGATTCATAACCTGTCACTGAGAAGTACGTGCTCGCGACAACAAATCCTAAAACGATAACCAGTGAATACATGATCGCTTCCAGGAAGAAGCGCTGTTTTGTATTTTTCTTTGTATCGACTACTTTTAATAAATACACTAGACCTGCTGCTGCACTGATGGCTAAAACTCCTTCAGCGATTACGACAGTAATAACATGGATAGCCAGCCAGTTTGTTTGAAGCGCCGGAATCAGCGGGCTGACTTCACTCGGGAACATGCTGGCAAATGCAATGATCAATAATGCAACCGGCAATACGATCATACCGATGACCGGCGTTTTGTAGAGCGCATAAATGACAATAAAGCCACCTACCAACGTCATGCCAAACGCCGTAGTAAATTCAAACATATTGCTGATTGGAGGATGCCCAGTTGCACCCCATCTCGTGAAGAAATAACCTAATTGTGCAAGAAAACCGAGGATTGTAATGCCGAACGCCACTTTCCCCCAACGATTTTCAGATGCGAATGATCTTTCTTTATTACCTTTTACAGCTCCACCGAATACGAATGAAGCAATCAAATAAGCGATGAATGCAACATACAGTAGATTGGAGCTAATGTCGGCTAAGTTCATGACAATTCCTCACCTTCCTTTTTCTGCTGTTTCTCAATTTCCTCCTGCTGGTCACGATAAGCAGGAAGCGACGCATATTCTTTAACTTGATCAAGATCTTTCTTCAAACCAAACCAGTTTTTGTTGGTATGGCCAGCCAGAAGAATCTCGCCATCCGCTTTTTGCTGAATCCAGAAACGGCGGTGGTTAAAGTACATCCCTTGCGCCACACCAATCATGAAGATAAGTCCGCCTAAGCCTAAAATCGGCAATGTACGGTCTTTACGAATGGTTAAACCGGAAACATCGCGTGTTTCTGCGCTTTGGAAGGCCAGTTTGTATTGGTTTTCACCAAAAGGTTCAACTGTATTTTGAATGGTGATAAAGCTCGTTTCCCCTTGTGGTGTTTCAGGCGTTTTCATTTCCACTAAAAATCCGGGATTGTTTGGAAGCGGTGATGCCGTTTGTGGTTCACCGTTTTCAAAACCGGAAAAATCAGGATAATAACCGAGCAACTTCACAGTCGACCCATTTTCCAGTTTATATTGATCTTCCGGATTGATTAAATCAATCGTCAATTCCCCGAAAGTTTCTTTTGTTTCTTTATTCGACAAAGCGAATGTCATTGTTTTTAACTCGTTTAGTTTAAAGTCCATTTGGTAAACAGCATAACCATCAAATTTCAGCGGCTGGTTGACCCGGATCGGGTATTCACCGACTTCTTCCAGATCATTTACTCCAGGAAGACTGTCTTCCGGTTTCTTATACAGAACGACATCCGTCTGATAGTTTTTGGCGACTGTCCCGACCCGGTCAATAGCTTCTTTAAAAACAGCATCTTCTTCCGAATTATAGGTCTCTAATTCAAAGTTCTTGCTTTCAAGTGTATACCCAGGAGCTTCGGGAATCGCCCGGGTTTCGCCTTCACGAATCCATAAGGTTTCATCCACATAAAATCCTGGCATCATGCGAAGCATTACACCGAAAAGGAAAATGATTAGCCCGATATGATTGACATAAGGGCCCCATCTTGAAAATCGGCCTTTTTCAGCCAATAAGCCGTTTTTATCACGCCTTACATTGTATTTCAGCTGCTTTAACTTAGTTTCAGCTTTATCCAAAGTATCTTCAGCGCCCGGGCCTTCACCATAGATGCGCTGTTTGTCCATAAAGCTTGCGTGGCGCAAAACCCGCTGGTTTTTCAACGAGCGATACAATGGTACAAAACGGTCCAGGCTGGCAATGATCAGTGAAATAGCCAGCATGCCGACTAAGATAATAAACCAGAACGAACTATATAAATCGTGGAATCCTAAGAAATGATACACACGGCCGATGCTGCCATAAACTTCTGAATAATACGCTTTGATTGTTTCAGCAGTTCTGACTGGCACGGATACATACTGTTCTTGGGGCAATATCGTGCCGATTGCAGCAGCGATTAATATAACGACAATAAGGCCGACACCGACTTTTACGCCGGAAAAAAAGTTCCATATTTTATCTACAATCGTTTTATTATACGTTTGCGACCTTCTCGCGGTTCCTTCATAACGCATGTCCACCAGCTTGCTGTTTTTCTCTTTTTCGGTCAAGGACCGCCCGCAGGATTCACACAAAACCGTTCCGGGCGGATTAATATGGCCGCATTTGCATTGCATTTTCTCCATCCGAAAAAAACTCCTTATTCAGGTTTGATTTCTTCCATAAACCCTTTAATGTCTTGCTCCGTCATTTCACCGGTAATAACCCGCTCAATTTTCCCTTCCGGGTTTACCAAAACCGTTGTCGGCAACGGTATGATATTATAAGCAGTCATGACACTTTTCGTTTTGTCGATGACAACCGGGAAAGACAATTTGTATTGATCCACGAAATTTTGCACTTCGAATTCAGACTGTGCAATATTGACAGCCAAAATTTGTACACCCTGGTCTTTATAGTCCTCGTACTGACGGTCCATGGCCGGCATTTCTTTCACGCACGGTTTACACCAAGTTCCCCAGAAATTCAAAAATACGCCTTGCCCTTTATAATCAGACAATTTATGGGCATTTCCTTCAAGGTCCACCAAAGCGAAATCAGGAGCTTTGTCCCCGACTTCCAGTACGGTCACATCTTCTGCAGTGGCATTATTATAAAGTGTATAACCAATAGCAGCGATCAGTACCAGCAAAATAGCTGAACGCATGATCAGCCTGTTCTGCTTTTTTTTGTTTTTCTTTTCGTTCAATTTTATTCCTCCTCCGAGGTTCGAATGCAAATCCAATTATAACAAAGTTTCTTTGGCCTACAGTACGGAGTTTTGAAGGGTTTGTGAACGTTAATGGCGCTTGCCGGTTTCAGCCATGACGCGCAATAATTTCACTTCATGAGCAGTCAATTCTCTTGATTCTCCTGCATTCAAACCCTTTAACGTTAAGAAAGCGAACTGTTCGCGGCTTAGTTTCTGGACCGGGAATCCAATGGCATCGAACATTCTGCGGACTTGGCGGTTTCGTCCTTCATGAATGGTGATTTGAACTATCGCCTTGCCAGTTTTCTTATCAGCGGAAAGCAGTTTCACTTTCGCAGGCGCCGTCATGCCATCTTCCAATTTAATGCCGCGCTCAAGTTTTTGCAGGTCTTCCCTTTCCGGAATTCCTTTTAAGCGGGCTACATAAGTTTTATCGATTTCAAACTTCGGATGAGTCAACGAATTGGCAAATTCGCCGTCATTTGTCATAATCAGCAAACCTGACGTATCATAATCCAATCGGCCCACAGGATAAATGCGCTTATCTATGTCATCAAAGAAATCCGTAACCACTTTACGGTTCTTGTCGTCACTTACAGCAGAAATCACTCCACGCGGTTTATACAATAAGTAATAGACTTTCTGTTCTTTTTCAAGTTGCACACCTTCGACTTCGATTGTGTCATTCTGTGAAACCTTCGTGCCCAATTCTTTTACAACTTTTCCGTTGACCCGTACTTTCCCATCCAATATTAACTGCTCCGACTTCCGTCTAGAAGCAACACCTGCATGAGCAAGCATTTTTTGTAATCTCTCCATAAGTTCACCTCATTGATTTTTTTAGACATACAAAAGCAGAAGCAGGATTACCTGTAATACATACTTTCTTCCGTTCGTCTCACTCGGAATTATGTCACATTTCGTCGAAAAGAGAAAGTACATAGCTCATTCTAAAGCCATTTAAATAGCAAAAGGAGACCAGGATTCGATCCTGGTCTCCTCTGTTTTATTTGATCAATCTTTGGCTTCTGTTTTAAAAGCTTCTTGAAACTTAGTCATAAACAAATCAGTTTCCTCTTCTTCGTTCGGCACATCTTCTTCCGGCAAAGGAGGCAATTCACTTAAATCTTTGAGCCCGAAATAATTCAAGAACTCTGTTGTTGTGCCATATAAAATTGCACGGCCGGTACCTTCCGCACGGCCCATTTCTTGAATTAACCCTTTTGCAGCGAGAGTATGTAACGGTTTTTCACTTTTGACGCCGCGCAAGTCCTCCACTTCCAAGCGGGTCAAAGGCTGTTTATAGGCAACTATGGCCAGCACTTCCAAAGAAGCTTGTGACAAAGCTTGAGTAGTCGGATTTTCAACCAATTTTTGAATTGTTTCAGCGACCTCTGGTTTAGTCACCAATTGATAAACGCCAGCCAATTCTTTTAGCATAATGCCGCTTTCCGCCTCTTCGTATCTTTGTGTCAAATCTTTGACACTTGTCAGGATGTCCCCTGCTTCTGCTTCTGTCAAGAATTGCAATTGCTTCATTGTTAATCCATCATCGCCGGCAACGAATAACAAAGCTTCCATTTTACTCGAAAGAGTCGTCTTCATATTCCCACGTCTCCTTTTTCAGTTCCACCATTAAATCGGTAAAATTCTTTTCTTGTTCCACTTGGATCACTTGCCGTTTCATCAATTCAAGAACCGACAAAAACGATACCACCAATACTGTTTTATCGTTAGACGGAAATAAATCCGTGAACGTCGTGCGTCCTTTCGCAATTTTCAAACGATTGACAATCGACGTCATTTGATCTTTAATAGAGACTTCCTGGCGTGCAATCCTTGCAGATAAAGGAGCCTTCAACTGTTTGCGCCGAAGCATCTTTTGGAACGCACCGAGCATATCGTATGCATTAACTTCCAAGTCGATGTTTTCAGTTGCAGACGAATTCTGCAGCTCTGACAAATCCATCGGCGCTTTTGTGTAAATTGCGGAGCGGTTGGATTCCAAATCTTGTAGCTTGATGGCAGCTTCTTTGTATTTCCTGTACTCCACCAAACGGGATACAAGCTCTTCACGTGGATCCTGCTCTTCGTACTCATATTCAATATCATCCAGATTGCCTTCATGCACAGGAAGCAGCATTTTGCTTTTTATAGCAAGGAGGGTGGCAGCCATAACCAAGTATTCACTTGCTTCATTCAGCTCAAGCACTTGCAGAGCACGGATGTGTTCCATATACTGTGTGGTAATCTGAGAAACCGGAATATCATAAATATCAATTTCCAAACGATGTATTAAATGCAATAATAAATCAAGAGGACCTTCAAAAGCCTCTACTTTCACTTCATAAGACATGATTTTCCACCTGACTTTAAATTTTACTTATTCTTACTCAAGAGCTAGAACACGGGTTTTATTAAATCATAGTTATTTCCCAGCCCAGTAAGGAGCTGCTCCGCTGGCTCCTACTGGCCTTAAAAGCCCGATTGGTTCAGCTAGCATTCCGCGGGAAAGGCGTCCGCTGAATGCAGTTTCACTTTATTATAGTAGAAAGGGGATTAAAATGCACCCACTCCATCACCCGCTTTTTATCCAATTTATTATACATTTCAATGAAGAAAAAGATTATTTCGAGTGTCATGAAGTAGGAGAAGAATATTGGAAGTCAATCGCACCGAAAGATAAACTGCATCCGCTGACCGGATGGATCCAGTTAGCCGTTGGCATGTACCACTGGAGAAGGAGCAATTATCCCGGCGCGTTGCGGTCATTTATCCGTTCAAAGGTCAAACTTGCGGATGGCGGTATTTGGGTTGAAGGATTTGACCGGGAAAAGCTGATTGAGTTTGTTTCCGGAGCAATTGAAGATGTGACAAACCGTAAGCCGTTCAGCCCCTTCCAACTGCCTGTCACTTCCAGTGACTTAATCAGAAAGGTCAACAGCTATCAAGAAGCCAATCCAATAGCCCAACAAGATCCCTATTTTATTATGCACAAGCACCGCCTGCGGGATCGGTCTTCGATTATTAACCTGAGGGAGCAGCGGAAAAGAAGAAATCTTGAACTTTAATTGCAGTAGAAAAGCATGGGATATTCCATGCTTTTTTATTTTCCTTTTAATCGTCAAAACAAAAAAGCCATTTCTAGTTTAAATCAATAAAAAAGGAAGCGCTGATTAAAAGCACTTCCTTTTCTTATTCTAAAATGTATGCCTATAAAGGCTATTATAACTCGGCCTTTTTTTCCAACTCCGGACATTTTAAAAGAAACGATTCTGTTTCTGCTGAGGAACGCATTTCTTTCTCTTGCATAATCTGGCGAATCTTATCAATCATGGCATGGCCGATGCCTTCGCCTCGATGTGATGGATTCACTGAAATATGATGGATAATGAAATAATCTTCTTTGACTTCTACGCCAAGCAATCCGACAAAGTCTTCTCCCTTTTTCCAAAGGTAAAGCTGCCAATCAGGATTTTCTTCATATATGTGCATCGTTTGCTGTAATTTTTTTAATTCCCGCTCTTTCGGCATGAATGACAGCAGCCCCATAGCAATTTTTTCAAATGATTTCTTGTATCTGAATAACATATTCAATCCCTCATTTTCGTCTTAAACGGCTTCATTCATCCTACTATAAACCTGCAAATAACTCAAGTTTGTTCAGAGTCCCCCACCGATGACGTTGTCGGCAAAATAGAACCAATATACGATTCCCCACCCAATAGACAAAACCAATAGGATGATCAACAGTAAAATATTGGTCTTTTTCATTTGCTTTTCACCTGTTTTTTATAAGTCATGTCATTCATGATCAAATCTTCATTCGTTTCACGTTTCACCACTAGCTGATGGTCCCCGTTTTCAACAAAAACAACAGCCGGCCGTGCAATGCGATTATAATTGCTTGCCATTGAGTAGCCATAGGCACCGGTACAGAAAACACTCAGAACGTCACCTGGTTCTGCTGTCGGCAACTCTGCCTGCTCAATTAGCTTGTCTCCTGATTCACAGCATTTCCCAGCTATAGTATAGTGCTCAGTAGCAGCTTCATTGGCTTTATTAGCGATCATCGAACTGTATTTAGCTCCGTAAAGCGCCGGGCGGATGTTATCCGACATGCCGCCATCCACTGCGGCATACTTGCGGATTCCGGGAACTTCTTTCATCGAGCCGATGGTGTATAAAGTTGTTCCGGCATCACCGACAAGCGAACGGCCCGGTTCGATCCAGATTTCCGGAATGGCAAAATCAGCTGCAGCCGCAGTCTGTTTGACCACTTGAATCATTTCTTTCACGTAGACTGACGGTTCAAGCGGTTCATCTTCTGCTGTATAGCGGATGCCGAAACCTCCTCCTAAATTTAGCACAGGGCACTGATAACCATATTCGTTTTTCCATTCAGCCATTTTACCAACCAGTTTTTCTGCTGCCAAACGGAAAGCCGCAGTATCAAAGATTTGTGAACCGATATGGCAATGCAGCCCTAGAACATTCAAAAATTCATGCTGGAAGGTTTCCTGGAATGCTCGATCTGTCTGGCCATTATTCAAATCAAAACCAAATTTCGAATCTTCCTGGCCCGTAGTAATGTAATCATGCGTATGCGCTTCGATTCCTGGAGTGACACGAAGCAAAATATTCATCGGCTTTTTCAATTGTTCCGAAATGCCCTTTAACAAGTGGATTTCATAGAAATTATCGACTACGATACAGCCGATTTCTTCCTCAAATGCCATCCGGAGTTCTGCCTCGCTTTTATTGTTGCCATGGAAGTGGATTTTTTCTTTTGGAAAACCGGATTTGATCGCTGTGTAAAGTTCACCAGAGGAAACCACATCAAGCGATAAATTTTCTTCCGCTGCAACCTGATAAATGGCGATGCTGGAAAAAGCCTTGCTGGCATATGCCACCTGATAACCAATGCCTTCATCCTCAAAAGTTTTTTGGAACGCCTTTGCACGATCACGGAATAACTGAATATCGTATACGTATAGCGGAGTCCCATATTCTTTGGCAAGTTTTACCGAATCCGTTCCGCCGATTGTCAAATGCCCCTGTTCATTAATTGCTTGTGTCCCGTATAAATGCATATTGTCCCTCCTGTATTAAGCGAATGGAAACACCGACTATATAAGTTGAATCAACATTTTCATCTCCCGATATTCCGCATAACAGCTGCGCTTGCCGCGGGCGAGCGCCAAGCCTCCTCAGTCGCTTCGCGCCTTGCGGGGTCTCGGCTGTCTCGCTATCCCGCTGGCGTCTCCGCCGTTTTGCTTCATATCTAAGTAAGCAATAATAAAGAGCTATATCAATGATCATCTCTTTTGTAAAAAGCCTATCCAGCGCCGGCGCGTCCAGGGGCGAGACGAAGCCATGAGACGAGTGTACTTCTCGGCTCATGGCGGGAGTTCTGCCCAAAGCGACCGAAGCGGTGTTTGAAAGTTAGTTTCTTTAATTCGACTTAGATATGAAAAAACTTGCTGAGAATAAACTCAGCAAGACTTTTTAATCGGTAATCAGCGCAGAAATCAGCTGTACTTTATCAACCGGTTCGCTTGAATATTCTATACTATTATATATCATCTTCATGCATTCTGCGAGTTCTTCCGTATTCGAATAAATCGTTGCGATCGTTTCGCCTTTTTGGACGCGGTCGCCGACTTTCTTATGCAATACAATGCCGACAGCCAAATCGATTTCCGATTCTTTTGTCGCTCTGCCCGCTCCAAGCACCATCGCAGCCGTGCCGATTTCATCCGCTTCCATGAACGAAATATAACCTTCCTGCTCAGAAGGTACTTCCGTGACGAACTTCGCCTGAGGCAATAAATTAACATCGTCCACAACTGCAGGATTGCCGCCTTGAGCCGAGATAAATTCCTTCATCACTTCAAGCGCTTTGCCATTAGCGATCACTTCTTCCAGCATCGTGCGCGCTTCTTCCAAAGTTTCCGCCTTACCGCCCACTACAACCATTTGGCTGCCCAGCACGAGGCATAGCTCGGTCAAATCTTCAGGCCCTTTGCCTTGCAGCGTTTCTATGGCTTCTTTCACTTCCAGCGCATTGCCGATAGCAAACCCAAGCGGCTGGCTCATATCTGAAATAATAGCCATCGTTTTGCGCCCAGTAGCGTTTCCGATTCCCACCATTGCATGAGCTAACTCTCTTGCATCTTCTTCTGTCTTCATAAATGCGCCTTCGCCTATCTTGACATCCAGCACAATGGCATCTGCCCCAGCTGCGATTTTCTTGCTCATAATCGAACTCGCAATCAGCGGAATGCTGTTTACGGTTGCAGTGACATCACGAAGCGCATACAATTTCTTGTCTGCAGGAGTCAAATTGCCGCTTTGGCCAACAACTGCCAATTTGATATCATTCACTTGTTTAATGAAATCTTCCGATGAAATCTCAACATGGAAACCTTCAATCGCTTCCAGTTTATCAATCGTTCCACCTGTATGACCCAGTCCGCGTCCGCTCATCTTCGCAACCGGCACCCCACAAGCTGCAACAAGCGGTCCGAGCACCAATGTAGTGGTATCGCCGACTCCGCCAGTCGAATGCTTGTCAACTTTGATGCCTTCGATTGCAGACAAGTCGATTTGGTCTCCCGAATTCGCCATCGCGATCGTCAAATCAGCGCGTTCGCGTTCTGTCATATTCTGAAAGTAAATTGCCATCAAAAATGCACTCATTTGATAATCGGCAATATCTCCTTTTGTATATCCTGTAACAATAAACTGAATTTCTTCTGTAGAAAGCTCAAAGCCGTCTCTTTTTTTCTCAATCAAGTCGACCATTCTCATGAATGATTACCGCCTTTTCAATTTAATATACATATCTAGAAACTTCGTTTAATGGGATTTCCATCTTACATAAGTGCCAGTATTTCTAATCGCACTCTTACGGACGATTGAAAAACCTTATTGACCGTTCAAGCGAGACAGAATGCTTTTTCCGTATTTAGGCAACGGAGCAGAAAAATTATCAGCAATCGTAGCGCCGATATCTGCGAACGTTTCACCAAGTTCTATCTCCCGGCCCCCATTGAAACGTGGAGAAAAGGCAAGAAGCGGCACATACTCACGAGTATGATCAGTTCCCGGGAATGTTGGGTCATTGCCGTGATCTGCAGTAATAATCAATAAATCCTCATCTGACAGCTTTTCAAGAACTTCCGGCAAACGGCGGTCAAATGCTTCCAGTGCTTCTGCATATCCTTTTGGATCTCTTCTATGGCCGTATAAGGCATCAAAATCAACCAAGTTCAAGAAACTTAATCCGTTGAAATCTTCTCCTGCCACTTGAACCAATTTGTCCATTCCATCCATATTGTCTTTTGTGCGAAGCGCTTTTGTAACCCCTTCGCCGTTATAGATATCATTGATCTTGCCGATTGCGATTACGTCTTTGCCGATATCTTTCAATTCGTTCATGACTGTCCGCTCGAATGGTTTCAACGCGTAATCGTGGCGGTTTGATGTACGTTTAAAAGCTCCTTTTTCGCCAAGGAAAGGACGTGCAATTATGCGGCCCACAAGAAACTCCGGCTCAAGCGTAAGTTCACGTGCGATTTCGCAGATCTTATAAAGTTCTTCCAATGGAATAACTTCTTCGTGAGCTGCAATTTGAAGTACAGGATCCGCTGATGTATAGACAATAATAGCACCGGTCTCCATGTGTTCTTCACCAAGCTCATCTAGAATCTCAGTGCCGCTCGCCGGTTTGTTGCCAATCACTTTGCGGCCTGTTTTTTCTTCAAGTTGCTGGATCAGTTTTGCAGGGAACCCTTCCGGATAAACTTTGAAAGGTGTATCGATGTTCAACCCCATGATTTCCCAGTGTCCGGTCATCGTATCTTTTCCAACTGATGCTTCCTGCAATTTTCCGTAATATGCTGCCGGCTTGTCAACTGGCGTAAGCCCTTTCACCGGAACGATGTTGGCAAGTCCGAGTTTTTCCATATTCGGCATCTGAAGTCCGCCTACTGCTTCTGCGATATGGCCAAGTGTATCTGAACCAACATCTCCAAAAGCTTCAGCATCCGGAGCTTCCCCAATGCCGACTGAATCCAATACTATTAAATGAACGCGTTTAAACGGTTTAGTTGTCATTTGATTTCCTCCTTATTTACCCTCCTATATTAACATAAAATTATAGAATGTCAGAAGTCTGACCTATATTTTTTATGCACGTGGATGGAATTGTGAATAGACGTCTTTCAAACGGGTTTTACTGACATGCGTA
This sequence comes from Planococcus sp. VCh962, assembly GCF_057748275.1. Taxonomy (NCBI): domain Bacteria; kingdom Bacillati; phylum Bacillota; class Bacilli; order Caryophanales; family Caryophanaceae; genus Planococcus; species Planococcus sp. VCh962. The sequence goes on along the minus strand of NZ_JBYLHS010000001.1, from coordinate 392,219 downwards.
TAAATTTGAGTCGTGGAAATATCGGCATGGCCAAGCATTTCCTGAACCGCACGCAGGTCCGCCCCGTTCTCAATCAAGTGGGTAGCAAAAGAATGGCGCAAAGTATGCGGCGTCAATTCTTTTTGAATGCCCGCTTTTTGGGCATGCTGTTTTAACAGTTTCCAGAAACCTTGGCGGGTCAAGCGCTTCCCGCGCTGATTGATGAACAATGAATCGGTTTTCGCTTCCGGTTTCATCAAGTCGTTCCGGGCATTTTCCAAATAAACTTTGCAGGCGGACAAAGCGGATTTTCCAAGCGGGATGATCCGTTCTTTGCCTCCTTTGCCATAACATCTGACAAAGCCCATCGTTAGATTGACGTCTTCAATATCCAAATTGATGCATTCACTCACCCGCATGCCACTCGCATATAACAATTCCAGCATCGCACGGTCGCGCAAGCCATTCGCTTTATTCGCCACTGGGGCTTCCATTAATGCATCCACTTCCTCGATTGAAAGGATGTTCGGCAGTTTTTTCTCCATTTGCGGCATTTCCAAATGAACTGTCGGATCATTATCTACTACCCGTTCCCGAATTAAGAACTGATGAAACGACCGGATTGAAGAGATGTGGCGTGCCACAGTCCTCGATGTTTTTGTGGTTTCTTTCAAATGCCGCAGATGGTTTAAAATATGTACCCGTTCTACTTTTCTCAAAGAATCCAATTGTTCCACTTCTTTCAAATACTGCAAATAGCTTTTTAAATCCCGTTCATATGACACCAATGTATTGGAAGCGAGCTGTCTTTCCACCCGCAGGAAATGTAAATAATCATCTAAGGCATCTTTTGCATATTTCATCATTTAACCTCCAATGTTTTGAGAATTAGAAAAGGAAGGGCGACCTTAAGTTGGCCATCCTTCCTTTTCTCACCAATCATTCCGTTGGATCTTGTGAGCTGCGGTCCTGGCAACGCCAGCAAATGCCATGAAAAGTAAGACGGTGGTCTTTTATTTGGAAGTTCCATCGTTTTTCAACAACCGATTCCACATCTTCAAGCAAATCTTCCTGTATTTCGTCTACTGCTCCGCACTCTATGCATACTAAGTGATGATGGAAATGAGCTGCGCCTTCCTGGCGCAAATCATAGCGTGATACTCCATCACCAAAATTAATTTTATCAACAATCTTCAATTCAGTTAACAGTTCTAATGTCCGATACACTGTGGCCAATCCGATTTCCGGTGCAATGTCTTTCACCAACAGGTAAACATCTTCAGCACTTAAATGGTCTTCTTCATGGTCTAACAAGATTCGGACAGTCGCTTCACGCTGTGGCGTCAATTTGTAACTGGCAGCATGCAATTGTTTTTTTATACGGTCAATCCTAGTTTCCATGCGACGCCCTCCCCCAAACTGCCTTTATTATAGCAAAAGACTGTTCTCATTTACAAGGAATATAACCATTCTTTATTTAGAATAATTATAAACTGGAAGGCGTTCAATTCTCAATTGATAAACGCTGCTTGGCCCATAATACGGCAAATGCGGTTTTTGCATCATAAATGCGGTTTTCTTTCATCAATTGTTCCGCTTCTTCTACGGTCACTTCCATCAATTCAACAAATTCATCTTCATCCAGCACCGCCCCGGATGTGGATTTCTTCAGTCCTTCTGCTGCATATAAATGAATGACTTCATCCGCAAATCCCGGAGAAGTTGAAAACGACTGGATCAGCACTAATTTATCAGCTGTATAGCCGGTTTCCTCTTCCAACTCCCGCATAGCGGTATATTCAGGCGCTTCCCCTTTTTCTATCTTGCCTGCCGGGATTTCAATGATTGTCCGTTCCAGTGCTTTTCGGTATTGTTCCACCATGATGATTTTATTATCTTCTGTAATTGCCACTAAAGCGACCGCTCCAGGATGTTCAACGAGTTCACGTTTTGACGTATGGCCATTCGGAAGGCTGACTTCATCAACTTTCAAATTGATGATTTTGCCTTCGTAGATCCGGTTGGAACTGATTGTCTTTTCTTCAAACTTTTTCATTAGTATCCTCTTTTCGTTTGTGATTTCTCTACCGCAAAGTATACCATAAGAGAAACGACATTCTAAAATGAGGTGGAAAGATGAAGAAAAACAATTTGGGACAAAGTGAATTGAAATTGAGCGAAATCGGCTTTGGCTGCATGTCTTTGCCGCTGGATTTGCAGCAAGCAGCCGCCATCATTGATGAAGCAGTAGCAAGCGGCATCAATTATTTTGATACAGCGGATCTTTACAATAAAGGCAAAAATGAAGAGCTGGTCGGTGAGCTTCTCAAAAAACATCGCCAAGACGTCATCATCGCCACAAAAGTCGGCAATCAGTGGAGCACAGATTCAGATGAAGTGAAATGGAATGCGACAAAGCCCTATATCACTGAACAAGTCCACAATAGCTTGAAACGCCTTCAGACGGATTACATCGATCTGTATCAATTGCATGGCGGTATGATCACTGACAATACCGAAGAAACGATTGAAGCATTCAAATCGCTGAAAAAAGAAGGGCTCATCCGGGCGTATGGCATTTCTTCCATCCGGCCGAACGTCATCCGCCGTTTTTTGAAAAACAGTGATATCGTTTCCATCATGATGCAATACAGCCTGCTTGATCGCCGTCCTGAAGAATACTTGGAAGAAATCCATGCAGCGGACTGTTCTGTCGTGACACGCGGCAGTCTGGCAAAAGGGCTGCTGACAAATGAGGGATTAAAGCGCGCCAAAAATTCAGGAGGTTATTTAACATACGGTGAAGCAGAACTGGCAAGTACCTTGCAGCAATTACAGGAAGTCCATTCCAACCTCCATGCTTTATCGTTGCACAGCGCGCTGCAAAGCCCGGCTGTTGCTTCAGTTGTGGCCGGTGCGAGTTCTGCTGGTCAAATCCAAGAAACCCTCAAAGCGTATGAAACGGCTGTTTCACCGGAACAAATTAAGCAGGCTAGACAGCTGACAAAATTGGACCATTACAAAGAACACCGGGAATAAAAGAAAAACAGGCTGGCAAGTTACAACTTTGTTGGCCTGTTTTTCTTTTGGTTTGTTTATTTATCATTTACACATTCAATGGCCAGCAAAAACCCTCGATAATAAGAATCCACTTTCGTAATGGACAAAGGGGATTGGTTAATCAAGCCGAGCGTATCACGGTTTAAATGGCAGCCGTCGAATGTCTTTCTCCACAACGGCGTCACGACATCCTGTGCTTTCCCCAGAATTGGCTGAGGCATTCTGACATGCTCCAGAAAAAGGACAGCTGCCCCCGGTTTACTGACTCTCCGTATTTCCTGGAGCGCTTTTTCCGGCTCCGGAATGGTGCAGAACACGAGTGTAGCCACTACGGAATCAAAAAGATTGTCTTCAAACGGCAGGCTCTCTGCTTTTGCTGTGTGAATTTCGATCGGGACGGTTGATTTTGCAATTTGAGGCGTTGACTGTCTGCTCATCTGCGGATTCGGTTCAATGGCATCCACGCGCATCACATTCCTGTAAAAAGGAAAATTGGCTCCAGTACCTGAGCCGATTTCCAGTACACGGCCATGAGCTTTTCCGGTTATTGCTGTCCTTAACTGGCTGATACGGATTTTCTCCAGCGGTTTCATCGCACTATCATAAACAGTTGGAAACCAATTCGCCACATTGTTGTCCTCCTTTTTCTGATTCTATCTCATCACTTTCTTCTTTTATACCCGCTGCTTCTGTCTTTTAATATCGCCTCTATCATTATCGATTTGCTATACTTCTGTTTAAATGGTAAATGAAAGGGAAGAGTATCATTGAAGCTTATTACTAAAATGGAGGTAATTCGTGATGCCACACCAACAACATGCCGAACTGATTCAGACTTTGCACGATTGTGCAGCAGCTTGTAACCATTGTTTTTATGCTTGCCTGCAAGAAGATGATGTAAAAATGATGGCGGAATGCATCCGTCTCGACCGCGAATGTGCTGATTTATGCGCTTTGCTCGAACAAGCTATTATGAGGAATTCTCCTTTTGTTTCCGAACTGGCAACTATTTGCGCTACTGTGTGTGAAGCTTGCGGAAATGAATGCCAAAAACATGATGCAGAACATTGTCAAAGATGTGCAGAAGCATGTTTCAAATGTGCGCAAGCGTGCCGCAGTGTGATGTAAACAGAATAAAGATAAAAGGTCTTCCGAAATCTTTCGGGAGACCTTTCTTCTGTTATGGCTGCCTGTATTTTATAATAAGGAATATGAGAATGTCTGTTTCCGCTATATAGCTGGGAAGTGTATACGGAACAATAGGTTTTTATGATGTATAAGGTACATAATAAAAGGCATTTCATCATTGCCTTAATTGCTGGATCAGGAGGATTAAAGTTATGGACATGTTGTCCAGTGTATTAGAAGTTTTGGCATTGCTTGCCTTAAATTTGTTAATTGGCGTAATTGGCTTTGTACCGAGTTTTTTAGTGACCGGGCTCAACATCAGTTCTTTGGGATTAACGGGAGGCATAACTATCTCACTCATCGGTGAAATATTCGGGGCGATTCTCGGCTTTTATTTATACCGCTTCGGATTTTCTAAAATTCAGCCTTCCTGGAAAAAATCCCGCTTTTGGCACTTTATGCACAGCCGTTCGGCAGGAACCGTTTTCTTTGGAATATTGCTGTTTCGGCTGATTCCATTCATCCCATCCGGCTTGGTGACAGCAGGGGCTTCTTTAATACCGATCAGCGGCTCCATGTTTTTTATCGCCAGCAGCCTTGGGAAAATCCCGGCTGTTCTCGTCGAAGTGGCGGCAGTATACGGTTTCACGCAAATTGTACCGATTGGTTATCAATACGCTGCTGCATTATTTGTCTTAGCCATGTCAGGGATTATATGGATGAGAAAAAAGAAGAAAAAGGTCGCCCATTCAAGGCAATGACTGGCTCCAATCCACGATTTCCTGGCCTTCCAGAAAACGTTCAATATCCAAAGCAGCCATGCAACCGGTTCCGGCAGCTGTTACCGCTTGCCGGTATTTGCTGTCCTGGACATCCCCACACGCCATAACTCCCTCAATATTGGTTTCAGTCGTCCCTGGCCTCACTTGAATATAACCAAGTGGATCTGTTGCGATTTGCCCTTTTAGAAATGCGGAATTCGGCAGATGGCCAATCGCTACAAATATCCCATCTGCCTCAATAAGCTCTTCATCTCCGGTTTCGTTATTCCTCACTTTCAACCCCGCCACTTTATCACTTTTAGTAACGATCCTCAGCGGAACACGGTCCAGAGCCCAGGATACTTTCGGGTTTTGCTGTGCCCGGTCCTGCATAATTTTAGAAGCTCGCAGTTCGTTCCGACGATGGACAATCACCACTTCTGATGCAAATCTGGTCAGAAAACTTGCTTCTTCCATAGCCGAATCCCCTCCACCGACAACAATGATTTTCTTTCCTCGGAAGAAAAAACCATCGCATGTGGCACAAGTGCTGACACCCTTTCCAAGGTTTTCGGTTTCCCCTGGAATATCCAGCATTTTTGATGCTGCTCCAGTAGAAATGATGAGTGCTTCTGTCGAAAGTTCCTCTCCTTTTTGCAGCGTTATTTTGAATGGCCTCTTTTTTAAATTGACGTCCGTGACCCATCCTCTTTTAAATTGCGCTCCAAAGCGCTCTGCTTGTTTCCGCATATTATCCATCAGTTCCGGCCCTAGGATGCCATCAGAATGCCCCGGATAATTTTCCACTTCTGTTGTCAGGATCAATTGTCCGCCCGGTTCAGCTCCTTCGATGACCAACGGCTTCATATTTGCCCTAGCCAAATAAATAGCGGCTGTCAACCCTGCTGGCCCCGTACCTAAAATAACCACTCTTTCCATTCCTTCCACCTCCATTTATCTAAGAACCTGCTTAGAAATCTAAGCTGTCGCTCCTGCTTATGCCTATTGCTTTCTAAATTCCCGTTCCTTTGCCTAATAAACAGCAGAATAGCTTAAGACGAGCCTAAGAGGGTAAAATAGATTAAATAACTATTATGGAGGTGCAGAAGTTGAAAGAACTGGCTTCTTTACAAGAAACTGAAAAATTTATTACACAACCTGGCTTGAACTTCCTATACGTCTTAACGCCTTCTTGAAGTGTCTGCCACGCATTGCTTCCTCAGGTTGAGGACGTTCTAAAAGATTATCCGTTGATCCGGGTGAGAAAAGCGGATGCAGCACGCATTACGGATCTGGCCGGCTTTTTGTCTATTTTCACTTCACCGGTTTTAATCCTTTTTGCAGACGGAAAGGAAATGCAAAGAGATGCCCGATTTGTGTATGTTGAAGAATTCAGGGAGAAAATCAGAAAAATATATGAAGGTTATTATTCCCAACAAAAAGAATAAATCAGAAAGACAATCGAACCATTTATCTGAATGTGTTCGATTGTCTTTTTGTTTCAAAGATTTAGTTCTCAGCATGCCACACTTTGTTGGAATAACTGTAAAAAACCTTTTGGCAGGGTTTCTTCCGGTTGTCGAGAAAGTTCCGACGGCATTGGTTTTTCTCGTGTTTTGCTACCCTTTATATGCTTTGTACGAAAAATTCAACGCCCTCACCATGTTCAACAAAGGAAATCTGCATGTAAGAAAAAACTGCTTTAAAAGCGTGGACCTTCCACGCTTTTTCTAAATTACAAGCTACAGGATATTGGATGATTTCACTGATACCATGATAGACGTTGGGACAAGTTCGGTTTCACTCGAGACCCTTGATGAAGCTCCAATGGCTTATAAATCACTTGATGAAATCATGGGCCAAATCGGTGCCACTGTCGAAGTTACCAACATCATCAAACCTGTCTATAATTTCAAGGCAAGTGACAAGTTTATTCGAAAATAAGCTAAGGCCATGACAATGGCCTCAGACTGTAGACAAAGTATGCTTGAAATGAATTAAACGGTATCAACCCCAACTGGTCCGGCCAATTCGCTTTCCGTGGGCACGACCTCAGCCGCTTCACTTGCTCCTGTGATTACTAGTCGCAAATTGAAAAAAACATTCACTGCGTTCGCTCCAGGGTCTTCGGCCCATGTCGCGTTGCTTTACGGAATCCCTTACATCCAGGATGCCGCTTTTTACTTCACGCCAGGATCCGCAGCGGAAACCGGCGAAAGGCAAAGATGTGCTCCTGCATCGCTGCGCTAGCTTCGTCGCAAACGGATCGCGCAAAATTACTTTTGCGCGATCCGCTTCCTGCGGGGCAGCGTAGCGACGAAGTGCCGAAATGCACTCGGGCGTCCGTCCCGAGTTAGTTCGGCGCGAGCCCGCGGAAAGCGTCCGGTTGAAGCGCAGGAACCGAGGGGAGAAGCTTTTTTTGATAGTTACTCAATTGATTGAATGTATCTTCTTTTGTCTACAAGCTCAGGCCATGGCAATGCCTTTTTTTATTCCTCTTTTATAATATGGACGCCTATATTTTTATTGAATGGGTATTACATAGAAAAAAGACATCCATATGAGGAGGCATTATATGAACGAAGGCTCTGCTCAGCATCATACATCCAGCTCGGTTGGCCAGAAACGGTCAGTTCCAGCGGGAAAAATCCTGCTTGGTACAGTCGCTGGGCTGACAGCGATCGGGGGCTTTTTGGCCGATTGGAATAAAACGCATATGTTCAATCCAAACTGGCCACCGCATGCTAAATTCCATGATGCTTGGACCATTTCAGCCGGTTCTCTCCTCGGTGGTGCTGGCCTTTACTATTTAATGAGAAAAGGCAGTAACCCGCAGGAAGACCTTCAAATCGGCACGATATTGCCGGTTATCTTCTGGGCTTCCCAAGGACTCAGCTTTGCTTTTCCTGGAGCGAAGGGGCTGGAATCAGAATTTCCGGATCTTGTTCCCCGTGTAAAAGGCGTATGGATCAATGAAATATTCGCCTCGGCTGGCATGCTGGCTGTAGCTGGTGCCGGCTATGCACTCGAGCGCGGGAGACTTTCTAAAATATATTAAAAAAACAGGAAAGGGCAGCAAAATCCGCCTTTTCCTGTTTCTCTTTTTTTTGCTATCAATAAACTTTGTCACCATTGAAAATCGAGTTTTTCACGATAACATAATCCACATTACGGATTGCCGAGAGTTTGTTTCCTCCTGCATATGAAATCGAAGATTGAAGATCCTGTTCCATTTCAATGAGCGTATCTTTTAATGAGCCTCTGTATTCCACATACATTTTTTTGCCTTCAACGTTTTTCTTTTCACCTTTTTGAAACTCCGATGCGGATCCGAAATACTCTTTAAATAGCTTGCCGTCTTGTTCCACTGTTTGTCCCGGAGATTCTTCGTGGCCGGCAAAAAGTGATCCGATCATGACCATAGAAGCGCCAAAACGCACCGATTTCGCTATATCTCCATGTGTACGGATTCCGCCATCTGCAATAATGGGCTTGCTTGCCGCTTTTGCACACCAGCGAAGTGCTGCCAATTGCCAGCCGCCCGTACCGAATCCCGTTTTGATTTTCGTGATGCAGACTTTTCCTGGGCCAATGCCCACTTTCGTGGCATCTGCACCTGCATGCTCCAGCTCTCTTACCGCTTCAGGTGTACCCACGTTGCCAGCGATTACAAAGCTTCCCGGCAACTGTTTTTTGATAAACTGAATCATATTAATGACGCCATTCGAATGGCCGTGAGCCACATCGATGGTAATGTATTCCGGAGTCACTCCTTCGTCCACCAATTGCTGGACAAACGTGTACTCTTCTTCTTTTACGCCCACACTAATAGAAGCATAAAGCCCACATGCCTGCATGTCTTTGACAAATGCCAACCGTTTTTCGGGCTCAAAGCGATGCATAATATAGAAGTAATTATTTTCTGCCAAGAATAACGCAATATTTTCATCCACAATTGTCTGCATGTTAGCAGGCACTACCGGCAACTTGAATGTCCGGCCGCCAAATTGCACCGAGGTATCACATTCCGAACGGCTGTTAACCACTGCTTTTGCGGGAACCAGTTGAATATCTTCGTAATCAAACACATTATCCATTTAAAACACCCCTAAATACGAATATTTTATATCTCCAAAACATATAATGTTCGTCCATATGATAATGTACTTTATTTTCTGTTCCATGTCAAAGGCCAATTTTTCTTCTCTATTACTAGTGGTCTTTTATAAAAAGTCTTTTTTGCCTTAAAACCAAAATAGATTAAGAGCGTATCTACAATAAAACAGCTTTGTAAATAAACTCGGGAGGATGAATCGTAAATGGCAGCAGCTATTATAAACTTGGTTATTTTAATGCCTTTCTTGCTTTTTGCATTTGCCCTGTCTAAAGGCAAAGGAGCATTTCTGATTGCCGGCTATAATACATTGCCTGACCATGAAAGAGCTCAATATGATGAAACAGCCGTATGCAAATTCATGGGGGAAATTATGTATGGAGTTTGTTTCAGCATTTTATTGTGGCCACTAAGCGACCTATTGGCAATGCGTTTTTTATTTGTCATTGGTATGGTTTTGTTTATCTTTTTGATTACTTTCTCATTAATTTACGTCAACACAGGCAATAGATTTAAAAACGATTGACAAGGAGCACATTATCAATTAATAGATAAACTTCATCTCAACCATATAATAAGCTTTGAAATAACAAAAAGCTATCGAGCAGCGCAATTTATCGCCTGCATCGATAGCTTTTGTAAAACTCCATCGGCTACGTAATCAAATCGGCAGTCTTATCATCAATCACCAGGACATCAAAGTAACCGCCTTTTAATGCCGCTTTGATGCTTTCCACTTTGTGGGTGCCTTCCACGATGCCGATCACTTCCGGTATCTGTTTATACTCGTTGATGTCGAGCCCGATGACCAAATCATTCAACGGATGCTTAATCTCGATGCCGGCTTGATCGTAAAAGCGTGAACCGATATCCCCGACAGCTCCCGCTTCTTTTAAGGAAGCCAAATCCTCTTCTTTCAAGTATTGCATAGTGGTCATTGTCGATCCTTCAAAAGGGTTGCCGATGCCGACGACAGCCATATCAACATTACGCCCTTCTTCAAGTACCATTGCAATATCTTCTGACTGAATCAGACGCTTTTTCAATTCAGCCGATTCGACCATCGCAGGGGCATATAGATAAGAGCAATTGGAGTTCATCTTCTGTGCCAGCTGATAAGCCAGCAAATTAGAATGGATTTCCACCAGTTTCCTGCCCATCCCACCGACCAACGGAATAATTTTCAGATTTTGATGCTGCTCATAAGGATATTCCTGGACAAACTTTGCCAGCGTACTGCCCCAGGATATACCCAGTGACTTTTTCCCGTTGATGTTTTTGGATATGTAGAAAGAGGCGGCTTTTCCCAAGGAATGCTTGACCATTTCTGAATCTCTGCCCATCGCTGGTACAACAATAGCTTCTTTCAGCTGATACTTTTTTTCAAGCCGGTGTTCCAGCTCGACTGTATGCGCATTTTCATCTTTAATGTAAATCTCGACTATTCCATTTTCCCGGGCTTTGTTTAGCAATTTAGATATCACAGGCCGGGATACGCCAATTTTCTTTGCGATTTCCGCCTGTGTCTGCCCTTCAAAATAGTAGAGCCTCGATACTTTAACGATTTGTCTGCGCTCTTCCCAATTCATCATCAATGCACCTTCTCATTTTAATCAAACTTGAAAAGCGAATGGTTTTCCCCGGTGAACCGCTTTCATTTTTCAGCAAATCTCACCTGCTGCATTGGCCATTAGCGGCCTTTTATCGCCCATTGCCTACTTCTATTATAGGACGTAAAGGCCACTTCTGGCAATTAATGGTGAACACCTCTTCCAAGCCAGGAAGCTGCTGCTTCGTAAATGCTCTCAGAAACGGTAGGATGGGCATGAATCATTGAAGCAAGTTCATCCACCGTTCCTTCCAGGTGAATAAAAGCGGATGGTTCTGCAATCATTTCCGTCACATGCGGGCCAACCATCAAAACTCCCAGAATTTCTCCGTACTTGGTGCCCGCTATCAATTTGGTAAAACCTTCTTTCTCATCCTGAGCCAATGCTCTGCCGTTGCCTACATGGTCCACTTTCACCACTTTATAGTCAATGCCCTGCCGCTTCGCTTCTTCTTCCGTCATGCCGACACTGGCAATTTCCGGGCTGGTATAGACACAGCGAGGAACGACTGTATAATCGATTGTTTGTTTTTCGCCTGCTGCGTTCGAAGCGGCAATCAACCCTTCCGCACTGGCCACATGGGCGAGCTGCCAGCCGCCAATCACATCTCCGATTGCATAGATGGACGGAGTGCTTGTTGCCATCCGGTCATCCACTTTGACAAAACGGCCGTCCATATCCAAATTCAGCTCAGCAAAAGCGGAAGTGTTCGGTGCTCTGCCAACGGACATTAAAATTACTTCTGTCTCCAGCGCTTCCTTTTTGCCGTTTTCAGTTTCCACACGCACGAGCTGCTGGTTTTCCTGCTGCTCGATGCTGACCACTTTTATGCTGGTCAGAATGGAAATCCCTTTCTTTTTCAAGGACTTGGCAAGAGCTTTAGAAGCTTCGGGCTCTTCACTCGGAACGATTCTGCCACTCATTTCCACGATGCTGACGGGCACATCCAAACTGGCAAAGATGCATGCCAGTTCTACTCCAATGATGCCACCGCCTACGATGACCATAGAATCTGGAATCTTCTCAATATCAAAAATGGTATCGCTTGTGAAATAAGCCGCCTCTTCAATACCGGGAATCGGCGGAACGATGGGCCTTGAACCGGTTGCCAGAATGATGTTTTCAGCTCTGATGATTTCTTCTTTTTCAGCAAGCTGAATAGAAATCGTCTGATCGGCGCGAACTTCACCCAAACCATTGTATACTTCAATCTTTCCTTGTTTTAACAAGTAAGAAATTCCATTCCTCAATTGTTGGATCACGGCGTCTTTCCGAGCAAGCATTTTAGAAAGCGAAAAAGTCACTGGGCCAGTTTCAATGCCCCAGCTTTTGGCTTTTTCAATGTTTTCAATCACTTCCGCATGCCGGAGCAAAGTCTTAGACGGAATGCATCCGCGGTTCAAACACGTGCCTCCCAGTTCACGGGCCTCGATCAATGCCACCTTTTTTCCAAGCTTGGCTGCCCGGATGGCTGCTACATAGCCTGCCGGACCTCCTCCAAGTACTACAACTTCATAAATTTCCAATGAAATCTACTCCTTAAACCAGTAATTTAAAAGGATGTTCAAGCACTTCTTTCAATTCGGTCAAAAAGGCTGCCGCTGGTGCGCCGTCTATAACGCGGTGATCAAATGACAGACTCAGCACCATCATCGGACGAAGCTCGATGGCACCTTTAACGCCTACTGGCTTTTCGTTGATTCGCCCAACTCCCAGAATGGCTGATTCCGGCTGATTGATGACCGGTGTAAAAGCATCAATGGCATACATGCCCAGATTGCTGATGGTGAATGTGCCTCCCGACATTTCATCCGGCTTCAGTTTGCTGTCACGCGCCGCTTTGCCGAGGCGTTTGCATTCGGCAGTCAATTCGGAAAGCCCTTTTTGATCCACATTTTTAACTACTGGCACCATTAAACCATTGTCAACGGCTACTGCTAAGCCCAGGTTAATTTCTTCACGGTAGACGATTTCATTGCCTTCTAATGACACATTTATATTGGGATGCAGCTTGAGTGAAGAAGCAGCAGCTTTTAAAATGATTTCGGTATAGGACACCCGGAATCCGGTTTGCTGTTCAATCGGTTCCAGCAATTGCTTGCGCATGCCGATTGCTTCTGTCATGTCCACTTCAGTGGTCAAGGTGACATGAGGTGCCGTCGATTTGCTTTGCTGCATGCGCTGAGCGACAACTTTTCGTATGCCTTCCATCTTCACGCGTTTGCCGCTGGCTGCAGCCGGTACTGATGCACGCTGTTTCGCCCCTTCGACATCTGCACGGTAAATTTTCCCTTGTGAGCCTGTACCTGTTATGCCCTGCAGCTCCACCCCTTCAGCTTCCGCTACTTTTTTAGCCAGAGGCGTCGCTTTCGGCGCCGCATGCGAAGAAGCAAAAGCCGTTACATCCCCTTGGTGAATTCGCCCTTTTGGCCCTGATCCCGGAACTTCTGCGAGAACAATGTTTTCTTCTCTTGCTACTCTGCGCGCAGCAGGAGTTGCCCGCGGCTTTTCTGTAAGCGGAGCTTTTTCCACTGCTTCGCTTGTTTCATTCGGCACACTGGTTTCACTGATGCCTTGTTGTTCTAAATCGCTGACTTCCGGCTGCCGGGAATCGCTTAAGTCTTCTTCCTCTTCAGCAGCACCGGATTCACCAGGAGGAGAGTCCGGAACTTTCTCCCCCGCTTCGCCGATATATCCCACAACATGGTTGATTGGAACTTCATCGTCTTCCTCGAAATACTTTTTCAGCAGGATGCCTTCTTCATAGGACTCCACTTCAATGTTGATCTTGTCCGTCATGATTTCAAAAAGCGGCTCTCCCACTTCCACTGAGTCGCCCTCGTTCTTGAACCATTGCAGCAAGGTCCCGACCTGCATCGTACTGCTCAATTTGGGCATGAATATTTCTTTGGCCATCGGTTGTTCCTCCTCCTACTGGCGGTTTAAAATTTCTTTTACTGCTGAGACAATATCATCTACTCCCGGAACAGCCGCTTTTTCAAGATCTGGATTGTAAGGAATCGGAACGGCCTTTCCGCCCAGCCGTTTGATCGGTGCATCCAAATAGTCAAATGCTTCGCTTTCCGCAATCGTGCTGGCAATTTCCCCGCCGAACCCGCCGCGCTTAACCGCTTCATGGACCACTATCAGCCGGCTTGTTTTCTTGACCGATTGAATAATCGTTTCTGTATCCAAAGGAACCAGGGTCCGCGGATCGATCACTTCCACACTGATGCCTTCTTTTTCAAGCTCCGCAGCCGCTTCTAATGCTTTATGGACCATAATAGCTGTGGCGACAATCGTTACATCCGTGCCTTCGCGTTTAATGTCCGCTTTGCCTAATGGAATGGAATACTGTTCTTCAGGAACTTCCGACTTGGTCTTATAGCACAATTTGTGCTCGTAAAAAATGACAGGATTATCATCATCGATCGCAGCTTTTAACAGCCCTTTTGCGTCATACGCAGTCGAGGGCTGGACGACTTTTAAACCCGGGACATGTGCCATCCAAGCTTCCAGGCTTTGGGAATGCTGTGCTGCTGCTCCTGTGCCAGAGCCCGCCGGTGTGCGCAGCACCATCGGCACTTTCCCTTTGCCTCCATACATATAACGGATTTTTGCTGCCTGGTTGACCATATTGTCCATCGCAATGGTGATGAAATCCGAAAATTGCAATTCCAGTATTGGGCGCATACCTGTCAAAGCCGCCCCTACAGCCGTACCGGAAATGGCAGCTTCAGAAATGGGTGTGTTGCGGATCCGTTCTGGCCCGAATTCTTCAATCATGCCGCGTGTCACTCCAAAAGCTCCTCCATAAACACCGATATCTTCTCCAAGAATGAAAACATCATCGTTCTGTCGCATTTCCTGGCTCATTGCTTCTCTGACCGCTTCTAGATAAGTTAGCTCTCTCATTGCTTTACTCCCCTTTGCTCCGTCTTAAGCGTAAATGTCTTCCATTAAATCATCGAGTGTTGGCATCGGACTGTCTTTTGCAAATTCAACAGACTCTTCAATTTCCTTTTTCGCATCGGCTTTGATTTTGTCCGCTTCTTCTTCTGTCAGCAATCCTTGCTGGATCAGCACATCGCGCAGGCGTGCAATCGGATCTTTCGCGCGCCATTCTTGTTCTTCTTCACGTGTGCGGTATTTTTTCGCATCACTTTTCGAATGCCCTTTCCAGCGATACGTTTTGGCTTCGACAATTGTAGGCCCTTCTCCGTTCCGTGCACGGTCAACAGCTTGGCCGACTCCATTCATCACATCAAATACATCATTGCCATCCACAACTTTACCCGGGATGCCGTATGCTTCTGCGCGTGTGGCAATGTCTTCAACGTTCATCATTTCTTTAGCTGGCCCTGACATGCCGTATTGGTTATTTTCACAAATAAAGACAACAGGCAGCTTCCAAATAGATGCTAAGTTGACGGCTTCATGGAAACTGCCTTCATTCGAAGCGCCGTCTCCGAAAAAGCATAATACGACATAGTTTTCTTTTTTCATCTGGGAAGTTAAAGCAGCACCTGTGGCGATTGAAAAGCCGCCTCCAACGATTCCGTTAGCCCCTAAGTTTCCTTGTTCTACATCAGCTATGTGCATCGAACCGCCTTTTCCTTTGCAGTAACCCGTTGTGCGGCCAAATAATTCAGCCATCATCCGATTCACTTCTGCCCCTTTAGCGATACAGTGACCGTGGCCGCGATGCGTACTCGTGATTTTGTCCCGATCTTCCAAAACTGCGATTGAGCCTACTGCAGAGGCTTCCTGCCCAACTGCCAAGTGAGTGGTTCCGTGAATCATTCCTTTAGCAAAAAACTCATCTACTTTTTCTTCAAAAAAACGGATTTGCCACATTTGCTTCAATAACCCTGCCAGATCTGTTTCTTTCATACGCGGTGGCAAATTTAGTGTTTGAGTCATAGTAAATCCTCCTCTGTATTTTACATTTGTTCACATACGTAACATATGTAAATATCATAAGACTTTTCTGTCAATTCGTCAAGAAATTAAAAGGGACAGGCTCCTCTACTAAGTGGAGAAGACTGACCCTTGTACAGGAAACTATTATTTTATACTTTTTTTAGTTTTATAGGTTTTAATCACTTTCCTGGATGAATTCACATCTTTTAGCACCCGGTATGGTTTTTTGATGGCACGTACAGGAAGAGAAAATAACAGATGGCTTAAATCTTCGCGGTATTCTTTAGTCATCCGGGTGGGTTTAGTAGCAATGCGCTCATAAATCTCTTTATAGAATTCTTTTTTGAGATCTACTTTCAATTCCTTCGTTCGGTTGCATTGCAGGCATCTGATGCTTTTGATATCACTGTTGATATACGTTATTTCATGATTCACTTCTTCCTTGCAGTGAATACAGTATAATCCTGCTTCCATTTTCTTCACTTTCATCATAGAACACCTTCTCGTTTAGTTAATTTACGTTCTATCCGATATTAGAATGTTCTTTTAATCACCGAAGCAAATGGTGAAAGTCATGCTTTAACCGGTTCTACTTTTTCTGTCTTTGCTGCAAATGTATCATCTTGCATGCGGCGCAATCGCCAAATCGTGGATTCTTTCGTTTGGACGACATCGTCATATGTGATAATTTCGCCTTTTTTAATGGAACGCTTCAATTGTACATTCCGGTCAACCAGGCCCATTGGCAAAGCGTTCTTTGCTTTCGCTTCAGCCGCAGACAGAATACTGCCGTAGACAGTAAAGCCGCCGATGCTGTCCAGGAACTGGCCTTCTTCCAAATCTGTTTTAGCTACGGTTACCGTCTCCGCTTGGAGCCCTTTCCAAGGAGCGATTGTGGCTTCATTATAAAAATACGCTCGGGCGATTGAGATCGGCGTTTCCAAACTGGTTAGATGATATGGGCGGTAAAGCACGTAATTTGGTCCTTCTCCCATGCTCAAGTACTGCATTTCATGATTGACTTCTTCTTTTTCTGAAGCGACGATCGCAAAAACGCCTGGTGCTATGCCGTTGATATATTCAACAATCTTTTTATTGCTGACTTGGCCGCCATCTTCCTTCAATTTGAAAATTTCCGGCAATCCTTTAACATCACTGACAAAACCATTCATTCCCGGTTTATCCGGCAGAAAACCTGTGGCATTCGCTACTGCGGTCATTTCTACCATCGTCTTGGTTCCATCTTGGAAAGAAGCGAGCATTTTTGGGCTGGCTCCTTTTCTTGCTGCTTCTTCTGCTGCTGTGTCTGGATTTGCCGCTAGATTAAGCGGGTTGTTTTTCCCTTTGCCAAGAGCCACAACTTCGAATCCAAGTGCATCAGCAAAATCATATAATTCCATAATTGCACCTGGCTCGTCTCCGGCCGTCCCGGTATAGACAACTCCGCTGGCATCTGCCATTTTCTTCAGCAACGGACCGATTGTAACGTCCGCCTCAACATTCAGCATGACGATATGCTTTTTATTCAAAATGGCATCCCAAGCGATTTTCGCTCCGATGTCCGGAACGCCTGTCGCATCTACGACTACATCCACTTCTGAAAGCGAAGTTACCAGCTGCGCATCCGTGGTCGCTACAACTTTGCCTGCTTTTACAGCCTCAACCGCTTCTTCTTCATTATTCGTTTCCACGATATCCGAACTCGATACGCCGGATCTCGCATAGGCATTTTTCACATTATCGATCTGTATATCGGCAGTTACGACTACGCGCATACCGGACATATTTTCAATCTGTGAAACCATGCCTCTTCCCATTTGCCCAGCACCGACTAGTCCAACTTTGATCATCATCCCACTTTTCTCGAGTTCTTCTAGTTTTCTATTTATACCTAGCATTATCCCGTCTCCTCTTTGTTAGGCTTTAAAAATACGGATGGCAGCACCCAGTGCCAATTCAGGCAAGGGCTTACTTTCAACGCACATCGTTCCTGGAAGGTCGGCCGAAACATCGCCCGTGAATGAGATGGTGCAATGGCCGATGTCTTGTAAAGTGTCGTTCACTTTATTGCCGACAAATAAAATATTATAACGCTCGCCGTTGATTTCCAGGATATCTCCACTTTCAACTTTCCCAAGAAGGTCCGCTTTTTCATGTATCACAGCGAAAGACCGGAGTTCTTCCGGTACTGTATTATTAAAAATCACCATCATATTTTCTTCTGCAAAGATCTCTACTTCTTCACCGATTTCTGTAATTTTAGCTTCATATTTTTTTATCATAAGGTCTTCCACCTAACTGCCCCCTTTTGTTTAACTATATAAACCGAAACTGAATAAATACGCGATTACAACTGCTAACGGACCTGTAATCATCCGGGATATCAATACTGCCGGAACCCCGACTTCAATTGTTTCCGGCTCTGCTTCTCCGAGCGTCAAACCGACTGGCACAAAATCAGCCCCTACTTGAGGGTTGATCGCAAACAATGCCGGTAATGCCAGTGCCGGCGGAATATTGCCGCGTCCGATTTCCACACCGACCAACACTCCGACGACCTGGGCAATTACTGCACCTGGCCCGAGCAGCGGCGACAGAATCGGCAAAGCACATATCACCGAAAGAATCAACAAACCGAAAATATTGCCGGCAAGCGGCGACACGAAATTCGCAATGAGATCTCCAATTCCGGTATAAGTGATGATCCCGATCAGCATACTGACAAATGCCATGAACGGCAGGATGTTCTTCAGGACTTGATCAATGGTTTCACGGCCAGCCTGGTACAGAATACCGACTACTTTACCTGCTCCACGGCCAACCCTTTCAATAATGTTCATCTTTTTCGGCTGCTGGTACGTTTCTGCCGCTTTCCGTTTTGCTTCTTCTTTCAATTCCTGCGGCGTCTTACGGACTGCCGGTGCTTCTACTTCATCCACTGCATTTTTCACTTCGTCCTGATCTTCGTAAGGTGCCGCTACTGCCCTGATGTCTGAAAGGGTCACACCTGAGACAAAATTTTGTTCGTTGATGAATTTCATCAATGGCCCGGATGGTGAAGTCGGGTTAACATTAATCGTCAAAATATTCATTTTCGGATAAACGCCGCAGCGTGCTGTTCCACCACAGTCGATAATGACACAAGCCATCGTTTCTTTTGCATAAGATCCTTTAAAACCGTCAACAGCTTCGGCGCCAGTCAAACGTGCAATTTCTTCTGCAATCGGATGAATTCCGCCCCCTGTCACCGATACGATATATCGCTGTTCTTCATTTGGCCGAATCGTAAGTGGACCGCCCCAGCCTCCCCGGCCTTTTGTGACGGAAACCGCCTTAAAATTCAATGGTGTTTGAGTACCTGTCATTGTGCTTGCCTCCTTTTCAACTAAGCGCATCTCTAAAATTTACACTTGCATTCCTTTTGCCTTCATCATGCGGACTGTAATGATTTCCGTTACAATGCCGCGAATCAAAATAACAATTATACCTACCAAAAAGTAACGGATCGCCAATGGCCCGAGCGACATCCCTAATGTTGTAATCCCTGCAGAAATTCCGAGATATACAAATAATTCAGCAGGGTTCGCATGCGGGAACAGGCCGGTAATCGGATGAACAAAAGAAACAGCTGAATCGTAAAAAGCCGGTTTTTGTTTTTCTGGAAGAAACTTCCCGAAAGTATAGGCCATCGGGTTTGTTAAAAAGAAAACGGCCAATACCGGAAACAGCGTATAGCGCAAAATAATATTTTTTGTGCTTCTTTGTGCCAACCTATTAATTCGTTCTTCACCGATAATCCGAATCAGCGCGTTAATGGCTGTGATTAAGACGATTAATAGTGGAATTATTCCTGTTACAAGACCTACAAAAGTATCAGCGCCTGCTTGGAACATTCCAATAAAGCCTTCAGCAAGCTTAACTAAAAAGTTCATGATTCTATCAAAAATATTCATCTTCCATCCTCCTTAGACTGCTGGATTAATCTTTTTTTCCATTTGCGCTTCAATTTTTCCGATTGCCATTTTAAATGCTAAGTCAATTGGTTCATTGTTCAGGCTGTTTTTCAATTCATCCAAAGTCAGACCGTTGAATTTATTGAAGCCCTCAAACCGGCTAAATACTGTCACCCCTTTCATCAGCTGGCTTTCTACTACAATTCCTTCGTTATCCGTAACCAGTATTGCAATAACCCCGATCCCCAATTTCTGCTTTTGAACTCCGACCCCTAAATATCCAGCAGGCCTATTGCTCATTTTCTTAATAGTCGTTTGATAATTTTTCATCTGGACTCTTGTCAGCATAATTTGAAGCAGCCAGACCCCAGCAAATACGACTATAAACCACCCCCACAAATGAACCCCTCCGTTCCGTTTACATATGTTCCATGCTGTAACACATGTTATTAGCTACATTATAAAAGCGCTTTCAGCATAAATCAATAGTTATTAATCGAATATTAAAATTATTTACAATATAACAATTTCTTAGTTCAGGGATATGTTTTGTAACTTTTAAACATGCAGCCAAGCGGATTCATCATATCGATTTTTGGAATAACCATAAAAAAATGCTGCTTTATAAGGATAAGCAGCGTTTTCAAAGTATTTAATTAAAGAGATTTGTGAATTCTTTGCCCTGGGGAAATAAGCCGTATAAGCCGCCGGTATGAATAAAGAGAATATTATTCAAATGCTTCATATGCCCTTTCTTTATTTCTTCAACAAGCCCATAAAATCCTTTGCCGGTATACACCGGGTCCAATACAATGCCTTCAAGCCGAGCCAGATTTTTTATGAATCCTCTTTCTTCGGCCCTACCGATGGCATAACCCAGCCCTGCATACCCGTCAATAATATGAATATCCTCAGAGTTGATCTCAACAGAACCTTCCAAGTATTTTTTTGCGCCTTCTATTATTTCCAATACTGCTTGGCGGAAATATTCGGCGTCATTGCTGACATTGAAACCGATAATCTCATGTGGCGTCTGAAGGAGGCTTTTGCCCAATAGCAAACCGGCATATGTTCCACCCGAACCGACTGCCATTGCCACTGCATCAAACTGTATGCCCAGCTCTTTTTCCTGCTGGATAATCTCTTCCATTGCAGTATAATAGCCAAATGCTCCTATTCCATTGGAGGCGCCTTCTGGAATGACATAAGCATGCTTGCCTTTTTGAAGAAGGTCTTCCTTCAATCCCAGCATAATCTCAGTCCGGTGATCTTTGTATTGCTCCGGAGTGACCCAGTGGATATCCGCCCCGAAAAGCAGGTCCAGCAATAAATTGCCTTCTGGCGCTGCAGGCTGCTCTCCCCTCAGCACCAGCACCGTTTCCAAACCCAGTTTAGCCGCTGCAGCGGCAGTCGTCCGGCAATGGTTCGACTGGATGCCGCCACAAGTGATCAATGTGTCTGCTCCCTCGGAAATCGCTTCGTGCAGGCAGTATTCCAGTTTTCTGATTTTATTGCCAGCCACTTCAGTGCCGGTTTGGTCATCGCGCTTTATATAGATAGCTGGCCCGTTCAGTTGTTCAGACAGCCGCTGGAGCTTTTCAATTCTGGTAGGAAGATTTGTCAGGTTCAAGCGTTTTGGAATGTTTTCCAACGATTACCACCTCTTTCTTCAAATTTATGCAAAGAGTCTCAGGGAACCTTGTAGCCTGGTCAATCAAGCAAGTTCTTTAAGGTCTCCTCGACTTCTTCTCCTAAATCATTGTTGGCTAGGTCAAATAAAGTGCCGAACTTTTTAAAATATGCTCCATGATAATGCCAAAGTGTGATGGCAGCTGCATAAGTATCATTGTCATCCCCCGGATCATTGTAATCTACAGCAATTTGAGACCTGTATTCTGTAACCAGGCAGCAGTCGGCAGTCAAGCTCTCCAATGCGTCGCCCTTGATGTCTCTTGCAATCCAAATGGAAAAGTTGCGCTTTTTCTGCTCTTCAAACTGTTCCGCATATTGAATTTGCAATTTCTTTACCAGTTTTTCCGCTAAGCTTTCCATCATCACAATTTTGTTTTTTAATTGTTCGTCTATATCTTCAGCATTAATGGAAATGTACTTCTGTGAATCATTGGATTTTTCGATATCATAAAGCCATCTTCTGATTTTTTCACGCACATTCCCTTCTTCCTCTCCTCATGAATAATATGGAAGTTTAACCAGGACAATTCCGGATGAATATAAAAAGGAAGGAGCGATCTGATTTAGACTTTTGCATCCTTCCTTAATTCGTTTATTATTTTCTAGCTCCTGGCACGTTTTGATTTGCATCAGAACATTTTGTTTTAATCTTTATATTCCATCCGTGTTCCAGCTGGTTTAGTAGAAAGCTCTAGCAATTGCTTAACCACTTTTTTCCGGGTTTCAAAATCAAAAGGTTCCCCGCACGGCCGGCCCAATTTGAATGGAACGTGAAGAGTCCGGGGAACTCCGGCTTTTTCCGTAACTTCCGGCAATAAGGTAATCATTGCAGTAGCCACTCCTGATGCTTCTAAAGCCCGGGCGTACAGCCCGAGTACATTATGGCAAGTGCCTCAGCCAGGCACCAGCAAAGCCACATCAATGTTTTTGTTTTTGAACAGCTCCACTACTTTCGGGATCGATTCCGTTTCGACCAGTTCGGTTTCCATAATGCCGCCATACAATCCGATATGGATGTCTGATACAGAACCGATATCTCCTGACTGTTCGAGCTCTTTCAGCTGCTGGATCGGAAAAACAATTGTCGTGTCTTTTTTAGCGTATTTCGTATCGTAGTACATATGAGTTACCGTCAACGCTTCTTCCTGGGCTTGTCCGGGAACAATCCGGATGGTGTGGTCTCCGGGCTGAATATCAAGATTAAACGGAATGTCTGTTTTCAAATGGACACCCGCTGTCGATAATAAAGCGACTTTGCATTCGTCCAGTGGTTTTGCCAACACCGTTTCCGGAAGACCCGACTGTTTGCTGACATGCTTTAAAGTGAAATTGTTATAAGCTTTCGGGAAATTTTCCAAAAATGCCACGGCCAGTTTGGATTTGATTTTTGTGCGGCTTTTCATTCTCTATAGCTCCCCCATTCCTCAGTATCGTTTTGACAGTGCCTGAATCAACATGGTTAACTTCCAAAGAAATGAGTGACAGATACTTTTAGTTGTTTAGTTATTCGACTGCCTCATCATAAATCCCTTTTATTTACCAAGCGCAATGCGGTTTATTAACAAAATTTGCGGAATTCGTTTTTAAGAAAGGATTTGAAATAAATTTATGGAATGGTAATGAGGGGAATCTTATAAGGGGGGAAACAAATGACAAAAAACTATTTAAAGATTTTAGCGCTATTCGGATTAATTTTATTGCTCACCGCATGTGCCAGTGAAAGTGCCAACACTTCAGAAAGCAGTGGAGAGAAAACGAAAATCAATTTTATGCATTGGCGCGGTGAAGATAAAGCGGCACTGGACGATATCATCACGCAATTTGAAAAAGAAAATCCGAACATTGATGTCGAAATGAACATTTATCCAGGTCCCGAATACACAGCTACTGCCCAGCGTATGCTGCAAGAGGGTTCGACTGGGGATGTTTTCACTTCATTTCCTGGAGCGCAGTTCCAGTCGCTTCTTGGAGCAGGTCTTTTTGAAGATTTAAGTGATGAACAATTCGTCTCGAATTTTGATGAACGCTTGATTGAAATCGGGCAATCTGAAGGCAAACAGTATGCACTCCCTTTTCAGCTCGTTTTCAATATGCCGGTCTACAATAAAGGGATTTTTGAAGAACTTGGCTTGGAAGTTCCAAAAAGCTGGGAAGAATTCCAGCAGGTTTGTGACACGCTTCTTAAAAATGGCATTACTCCTATTGCCTATCCAGGTGCAGATGTCGCCCAAGGCCAGTTCATGAATACAATGGTCATGAATAACGCGCCGAATGAGCAAGTATTTCAGAAATTAATGGCAGGCGAGGAGTCTTTGACAAATGATTGGTGGGTAAAAACACTCGAAGACATTAAGCTTCTTGTTGATAAAGGCTATATTTCCCCCAACGCATTAGGCACCAATCAAGACGGTGCAAT
Source organism: Planococcus sp. VCh962 (assembly GCF_057748275.1). Classification (NCBI taxonomy): domain Bacteria; kingdom Bacillati; phylum Bacillota; class Bacilli; order Caryophanales; family Caryophanaceae; genus Planococcus; species Planococcus sp. VCh962. The sequence goes on along the minus strand of NZ_JBYLHS010000001.1, from coordinate 368,583 downwards.
GGCCATGGTGGCAAATGGCGAAGCAGCGATGCTTGCCAGCGGCTCTTTCCATATGGCCTCGCTGGTTGCGTTGAATCCGGATTTGGAACTCGACTTGATTGCACCGATAACGGTTGATGAATCGAAAGCCAAATACGAAGGCATCCATACAGCGACATTCATGCTGGCCATCAACAGCAAATCAGAGAAAAAAGAACAAGCCAAAGCGTTTATCGAATACTTGGCGCGCCCAGAAATCGCTTCACAATATGCCAATGCCACAGGCCAGCATCTGACAGTGAAGGATGTTACGTATGAATCCGATGAACTGAAAAATACCGCATACTGGATAAATGAAAAGAAAACATTATTCCAACCGCGCTATTCGATCACCAATGCGCATATAGAAGATGCGGTAACCGGATCGATTGAAAATGTCATCGGCGGTACAGATCCACTGCAAGCCGCAAAAGAAGCACAGCAGATAGTCGATGAGAACATTCAAAAATAACTATTGCTCCAAATGAAAAGACAGAAGGCGATAAAAGCCTCCTGTCTTTTCATTTACATGTGGAAAATGATTCTGATATCAGTTAGAGAAATCCTTTTCTCCTCTCGACCATGTTTCTTCCACTTTAATAATCTGGATATCAAAGTCCTCGACTTTTTTAGGATGATCCGAAAGCAAGACGAAATCCGCCCAATATCCTTTTTCGATTTTCCCTTTTTTGTCTTTCTGGAACTCAAGTTTCCCTGCATTTACGACTACTTCCTTCGGGAACTGTTTAACTGTTTTTCGGTCTTGCCCAGACGGCTTTTTTTATGGCATCAGTCATGTCCAGATCTGGACAACAGGTTTGTGCCAATCGAAATGTTTCTGAAACCAATTGCTCTAATTCCTTAATGCCTCCCCTTGGATCTCCAAGCAACACTGATGCAAAACGTTCCGAGCTGTTTTCCGGTTTAATCCCCATATTGTCCAGTGAGAATTTCTGCCATTTATACGCCGGGTGATGAACGTATTGCCGATTTAATGCAAATAGAATTCCCATCAATTTAACTTCAACAGCCACGATGACTTGATAGAGCATCAACCAGTCCTTTCGGGCAACCAGCGCTTCGCGGTTCTGCCAGCGCGTGCCCAGCTCCATATTTTCTTTGATCATTGCCTTGGCAAGACCTTCAGGATAGCTCTCTATTTTTTTCTTCAGTTCGGATATCGCCTTTTCTCCTCCAAGCGGAATGCCATCAGCGATGGAGGCTAATAATACTTGTTTATCATAATCTGTATCGCAATTTAAAGTAACGTCTTCACTGCACTGAAAGGCGGTACTTAACAGGAAACTGCTGATCTCCAGTTTGACGTTCTGGACTATATAGGTTTCCGACCATTCTTCGTCTTCCCAAGGGTAAAAATCAAGAATTTTACCATTTAATTTTTCAATCGGTTCTTTTCGGTCTTCATCAGTCGGGCTTTGCTTCCAAAAGATGAACAGTTCAATATCCGAAAATTCATCGGCCAGATTGCGTGCGACAGACCCCCCCAGCAGGACAGACTCGATTTTAGCATTGTGCATGTACACGCCAGCTATTTCTTTTGCCCGTTCTTTTAAATCCATTCTTTTGCTCCTTTTAGCCGGCTGCTAGTTAATAAGCTTTTGCCCAGATGACCATCTGTTCTGCTTTTTCGCCACAGCAGACACAAGTGTCTGAAATACGTTGCTGTTCGAAAGGAATGCAGCGTGATGTCGCTTGTGTCTCTTCTTTTATTTGGTCTTCACAGGACTGCTTTCCACACCACATCGCTTCGATAAAGCCGCCTTCTGCTGACAGCGTATCTTTAAACTCCTCCATAGTAGCAGCTGTATTTGTTTTTGTTAAACGGTGCTGCAGCGCTTTCTCGTATAGATTCTTTTGAATCTCCTGCAGAAGCCGAGGGATTTCGGTCTCTAAACTCTGTTGTTCAACTGCTATCTTCTCCCCTGTATCTCTTCTGACAAGCACCACTTTGTTTTCTTCAATGTCTTTAGGTCCAATCTCTAAACGGATCGGGATGCCTTTCATTTCAGATTCGTTGAACTTCCAACCGGGCTTTTTATCACTGGCGTCAATTCCGACTCGCACTTTGGATTTCAAAGCAAGCTGCAATTCGTATGCAGCATCGAGCACTCCTTCTTTATGCTGGGCGATTGGCACAATCAGCACTTGTGTCGGCGCCACTTCAGGCGGCAAAACCAGCCCTTTGTCATCACCATGCACCATAATCATCGCACCGATGATGCGTGTAGTAAATCCCCAGGACGTCTGGTGGACTGGCTGCAATTTTCCTTCCCGGTCTAAAAATTCAATGCCGAATGATTTTGCGAAGCCGGTGCCGAGATTATGAGAAGTTCCGGACTGCAGGGCCTTGCCGTCATGCATCAAACTTTCGATCGTGTAGGTATATTTCGCACCGGCGAATTTTTCCTTCTCTGTTTTCCGGCCTTTTATAACAGGGATTGCCAGCACCCGCTCACAGATATCTGCATAGACATCCAGCATTTTCACTGTTTCTTCGTGGGCATCCTGGTCTGTTTCGTGGCATGTATGGCCTTCTTGCCATAAAAACTCAAGAGTCCGCAAAAACGGACGAGTGGTTTTTTCCCAGCGGACGACATTGGCCCACTGGTTGTAAAGCTTCGGCAAGTCCCGGTAGGAATGGATGATGTTTTTATAATGTTCGGCAAACAGCACTTCAGAAGTCGGCCGTATACACAAACGTTCCGCCAGTTCCTCATCGCCGCCGTGCGTCACCCACGCCACTTCAGGCGCAAAGCCTTCAATATGGTCTTTTTCTTTTTGCAGCAGGCTTTCAGGAATCAATAACGGCATATAGACATTATCGTGCCCGGTCTCTTTAATCTCCGCATCCAGTGCGTTTTTGATGTTCTCCCAAATTGCATACCCGTACGGGCGGATAATCATCGATCCCCGCACACTCGAATAATCGACCAGCTCCGCTTTTAATACCACATCCGTATACCATTGCGCAAAATCCACGTCCATGTTTGTGATTTTTTCTACCATATTCTTCGCCATATCCATTCTCCTTCTTAAATGATTTATTGAAAATAAAACAAAAAAGCCCCACTAAAAATAAGGGACCCAGAAGGCGGTACCACCCTAATTTAAAGCAGAGCTTTACTCTCAAACATGATAACGGTATGGACCGCTGTATTTTTCAATACAGTTATGAAAGGCAGGTTCGATAGTTTTCTTTGGGCTCCTCTCAGCCAACGGCTCCCTCTCTGAAAAAGAAAAATCTATCTACTGATCCTCAAAGTTTCTACTATTGCTATTTATTATTTTAATTAGATTAATTGAAATAGAAAATTTAGTCAATAAGAATTAGTATAGAAGTACGCTGCTAAATATTTCAATTAACACGGGCTTTTCAAAAATCTACTTCGAAAAGGGGAATAGCGGGTGGAAGAAATAATCGAGCAATACAAAGATGCCTCCAATTTGGATGCACGGATCAATATCCATAAACGATTCAGCACAAACAAGACAGATTGGTTCCTTTGGCTTTTCAGGCAGTTCGAAATCGGCCAAAACAGCAGAATCCTTGAACTTGGATGCGGCAACGGCAGTTTTTGGGAGAAAAATGCACAGTCAATTCCGCTTGGCTGGAATATTACCCTTTCCGATTTTTCCGAAGGAATGCTGGAAGATACCCGGAATAATTTGCAGCATATTCCTTCTATTCAATTTGAACAGATGGATATTCAATCTATTCCATATGAAAGAGAAACATTTGACGTCGTCATTGCCAATCATATGCTTTATCACGTGCCGAATCGTCAACTGGCCTTCCAGGAAGTACGCAGGATTTTGAAACCGGGCGGCGTTTTTTATTCAGCGACCATTGGAGAAAAGCATTTAGCAGAGTTCAACAGCTTACTAAAAGAGTTTGATTCCGCTGCCGACTTTTCTTCGATTTTCAACCATGCCGAAGAATTCGGGTTAGAAAATGGCAGCACCCAGTTAAGGCATTTTTTCTCTGAAGTACAGTTAGTTCTTTTTCCAGACAGCCTCAACATCACCGATTCCCAGTCAATAGTCGATTATCTGCTTTCCAGCAACAGCGAAATAAGGAATTGGCTTATAGGAGAAAAGTTAACCGCGTTCATCCGATTTCTAGAACAGAAAAAGCGAGAAAATAAAAGATTTATCGAAATCACCAAAAATACCGGGTTATTTATTTCAAAATAAGTTCCAATAAGGAAGGTGATCATGTTGAAAGCGATTCTTTTTGATTTTGATGGCACTTTAGCCAATACACTGCCGGTTTGTGATGAGGCATTCCAGCATGTGTTCCGAAAATATGACCAGCGGGAACTTTCTTCGGCTGAAGTCCGGGCGATGTTCGGCCCTTCAGAAACGGGAATCATCCGCAAAAATCTTAAGCATATCAATAAAGAAGAAGCCATTGAACAATATTACGCCCAATACTCGGAACACCATGCAGAATTGATTGAACAAAATACGGATATCCATGACTTGCTGTACCATTTAAAAGAACAAGGACTCAAAGTGGGAATTGTCACTGGCAAAGCAAAAAGAAGCTTGGATATTTCTTTGAAAGCCCTCGGCTGGGAGCATCTTTTTGATGCCATGATCACCGGTGATGATGTGGTGAATCCAAAACCGGATCCGGAAGGCATTTGCAAGATTTTATCTTTGTTGAATGTCAAAACCGATGAAGCTATCTTCATTGGAGACAGTGATGCGGATATTTTAGCCGGGATGAGGGCAGGCGTCGTGACGGTAGGGGTCCAGTGGCTACCGGACTACCAGACTTTGGAATTCGCCGCAGCTCCTGCTTTTCTTTTTAAGACGGTCAGCGATTTCAAGAAAGCAATGGAAGGAGGATTCAAATGAGTACAAAATGGCTCGAATGGGCACAACGGATTCAATCGCTGTCCCAAGCGGGATTGGCCTTTTCAAAAAACGTCTACGATTTGGAACGCTTCCAAGAACTGCGGGAGATCAGTACAGAAATTATCAAAGAGCATACCGATCTGGAAATGCAGAAGATCAAAGACTTGTTCGCAAATGATACCGGCTACCAGACACCTAAACTGGACATTCGCGGAGCTGTCTTTAAAGAGGAGAAAATTTTAATGGTCCATGAAAACATCGATGATCACTGGTCTTTGCCAGATGGTTTCTGTGACATCGGCCTTTCCCCTGCCGAAAATATTGTCAAGGAAATCAAAGAGGAATCCGGATTTGACGCAGTGCCGGTAAAACTGCTGGCAGTGCTTGACATGAACAAACATCCGCACCCGCCTCAGCCTTATCATTATTATAAGATTTTTATCCAATGTGACATCGTTGGTGGCATGGCTGAAAAAGGAATAGAAACGAAAGGCGTGGGTTTCTTTGAAGAAACAAATCTGCCCAGCCTTTCAGAAAATAGAAATACAAAGTCACAAATCGCAATGTTATTTGACTTTTATAGAAATCCCAATAAAAAGACCGTATTTGATTGAATTGAATTTCCAGGGAAAAAGGAAGAAAAGGCAGCTGCTAGATTGCCTTTTCTTCCTTCCTTCCTTCCTTAAATCCTAAGGAGAGTTATTACTCGCGGAATCTTCCCATTACAATTGTATTATGGAAATCTCCATCGGAAAGGAGTTTATCTTTTTTCAGTACACCTTCAACTTCAAAGCCCATTTCTTTATACAGAACAATGGCCTTCGTATTTTCCTCCAGTACAAACAAGACCATTTTATGAATGCCATTAGAATCAGCCCATATAATGGATTGTTCAAGCAAATTTCTCCCGATGCCATACCCCCAATAATTCTTCAACACGCCTACTCCAAATTCTACTTTATGTAACAATCTCTTTAAGTCACTCCCTAGACATCTAGCGAAACCAACAATCTGTTCATCTCTTTCAGCTATAAGAAACAAATTTCTCGGATGTTCAGCGTCCGCTTTGATCAATTGTTCAAATCCTTCAGCATCGATAAATGCTTCCCCTTTTTCCCGGTCCAGGTTTTCTGTTTCCCCATCAATTTGCATTCTGACTTCAGACAGTTGTTGAGCATCCCTTTCATTTGCTGAGCGAATGATATAACTTATTTCCTTCACCTTATAATCCTGCTTACTTAAAATCATTGTTCCTCTCCCTTTGTTCGAAACAAGGAAAACCATCTTCGCCATCCCTTTCCAGGTTTGATGAAGATGGTTATTTTATCTCTTAGCAATATTATAGAATTTTATCTCTTTCTAAAACTTATTCCCTTTATCCCCGTGCCGTTCAAGCAATTCCGCAAACGACAGGTTCTTTTCCCGCTGTTGGCGTTCAAACACTTTCTGCGCTTCTTTTTCTTCCTCGCGCTGCTGCTCTTCTTTCAACAGCTCTTTTTTCGTCGCTTGCAGCTTTGCCAGAATATCTTCCGGCAAGATACTGGTGGTTTCTTCTTTTTTCTTAGGTGTATTTTTCTTTGCTGTATTTTTCTTAGCCATTCCGCTTCTCTCCTTATGGGCGTTTTACAATTGTTGCTACGCCTTGGCCTCCACCGATGCACAATGTGGCAAGCCCCGTCTTTGCATCACGCTTCTGCATTTCATGAAGAAGTGAAACGAATACACGGGCACCACTGGCGCCGATTGGATGGCCAAGTGCAATCGCACCGCCGTTAACATTTAAAATATCATGGTTAAAATGGAGTTCTTTATCCACTGCAATTGACTGGGCAGCAAAAGCTTCATTTGCTTCGATCAATTCAATATCTTCAAGAGAAACCGCTGCTTTTTTCAAGGCATTTTTTACCGCTTGGACTGGACCGATACCCATTACGGATGGGTCAACTCCAGCGCTGCCGTTTGCAGCGATTGTTGCAAGCGGCGTAAGCCCGAGTTCATCCGCCTTCGCTTTTGACATGACCACGACTGCAGCTGCCCCGTCATTGATGCCGGAAGCATTGCCCGCAGTCACGCTGCCATCTTTTTTGAACGCTGGACGTAATTTGCCTAACTTTTCAGCAGTGGAATCACGTTTCACGTATTCATCTGTCTTGAAAATAACCGGCTCGCCTTTGCGTTGTGGAATTTCCACTGGCACAATTTCATCATCAAATTTTCCGGCATCGATCGCTGCTGCTGCACGGGCCTGTGAACGGGCTGAAAACTCATCTTGTTCTTCCCGGGTAATTCCATAGCGGTCACATAGATTTTCAGCAGTAATGCCCATATGATAATCATTGAATGCACATGTCAAGCCGTCCACCAGCATGCTGTCGACCACTTTCTGATCGCCCATGCGGAATCCGCTGCGTGCATTTTGCATTAAATACGGAGCCTGGCTCATGTTTTCCATGCCGCCGGCAACTACGATTTCTGCATCCCCAGCATAAATTGCCTGATAAGCCAAATGCACGGCTTTTAATCCTGAACCACAGACTTTATTGATCGACATCGCCGGAACAGTCTCCGGAAGGCCAGCCTGCATTGCCGCTTGGCGTGCCGGATTCTGTCCAAGTCCTGCCTGCAGCACATTGCCCATGATCACTTCTGATACTTGGTCTGGTGCGATTCCGGCTTTTTCAACCGCTTCTTTGATGACGATTGCCCCTAATTTTGTGGCCGGCACATCTTTTAACGCACCTTGAAACGAACCGATCGCTGTACGAACAGCACTGACAATAACGACTTCTTGTGACACAATGATTTCCCCCTTGTTTGGTTGTTTACCGTTTGCTCTTTTCTCCCTACACTGGCTAAAATGGAGTCAGGAGGGATACTATGTTCATTTTACCAAATAATGCAACGATTATCGAGGTAGGGCCACGGGACGGACTTCAAAATGAAGGAAATATTGTATTGACTGAACACAAATTGCAGTTTATAGAAGGCTTGCAAAAAGCAGGCATTCAGGAAATGGAACTGACTTCATTTGTGTCACCGAAATGGGTTCCCCAAATGGGTGATGCCAAAGACATTATGGCTAATGTTGAAAAAACAGGCAGGCAGTTCGTCTTGACACCGAATGAAAAAGGCATCAAGGCGGCGCTGGAATCAGGAGCCCAGGCTGTCGCAGTATTCGTCGGGGTGTCGAATACATTCAACAAGAAAAATATCAATAAAACAACGGATGAAAGCATGGAAGCATTAAAGCCGCTTATCCTAAAATTAAAGCAGGACGGCATCTTTGTCCGCGCCTGCATTTCAACAGCTTTCTATTGCCCCTTTGAAGGCGCCATTAAACCGGAAGATACATTGGCACTTTGCCGCCGATTTGTTGATTGGGGCGTGGATGAATTAAGCGTTGCCGACACGATTGGCATGGCTACGCCAGCTGAAAGCTATGAATTGTTCCGTCAATTAAAAGAAGCATTTCCGGATGTGCTGATGACTGCCCATTTCCACGATACACGAAAAATGGCGCTGGCAAATATTTTTGCTGCCTTGCAGGCCGGTGTCGACCGCTTTGATTCATCTGCCGGCGGACTTGGAGGCTGCCCATTCGCTCCTGGTGCTACAGGTAACGTGGCGACAGAAGATGTCGTCAATATGCTGCACCGCATGGACATTGAGACGGGCATAGACTTGGATTTATTATGCGAAGCTGTCCGAAAAATAGAACCCCATGTGTCAAATCCGGTTCAAACCGGGATGTACCGGCTTTATCAAAATCGGGCATAAGAAAGGTAGTTTGCCATGAACAAACGATTGCTGCAAGTTTCAGCCATTGTTTCAACTGGTTTAACTTTAACAGCTGCTGCCATTGGCTTTATCGTCAGCAACCGCTTGATGTACATGAAGAAAAAAGACGAAAATCTCATTTTAGAGCGTGAAACTTCCGCAAAACGCTATGATGAAGTATGGTATGCCCAGGTGAAAAAAAGCGAAAGATGGATCGAGTCTGAAAACGGCTATCCCATCAAAGCCATTTTTCTGGAGCCCCATGATACAAATCGATATGTTATCATTTGCCATGGTGTAACAGAGACTAAAGTAAATTCTTTTAAGTACGCTCGAATGTTTGAGCGGCTCGGATTCAATTCGGTCGTATATGATCATCGCCGGCACGGAGAAAGCGGCGGCAAAACCACCAGTTTCGGCCATTATGAAAAACTCGATTTAAAAGCTGTGGTAGAAGCATTAAAACTGCACGTTGGACCTGATTTATTTTTCGGCATCCACGGCGAGTCGATGGGCGGGGCTACGACGCTTTTATACGCCGGCATGGAAGACACGGCATCATTTTATGTGATTGACTGCACCTACTCCGATATCTCTAAACAAATCCTTCATGTCATGAATACCACTAAGCCAATACGCTTACCATTAGCGGTAAAGCTGGCGGCTATTTTCATGAAATTGCGCGATGGTTATTCCATCTCTACCGTCTCACCCATTGAAGCGGTAGTAAACATCAAAAGTCCGATCCTTTTCATCCATAGCTTGAAAGATGAATTTGTGCTGCCAGAAATGTCTCAGGAAATGTATGATGTAAAATCGGGACCAAAAGCAATCAAGTTTTTTGCTGAAGGAGCGCACGCCCAGTCGTACAATGAAAACTCAGAAGAATATGAACAGACAGTTGCTGCGTTTCTACGGGAAAATGGATTGATGACTTCAGAAATGCAAAAAAGCACTTATTAAGAGTGCTTTTTCTGGCTGTCGAGAAACAAGTATCTTCTTCTGTAATTGCGCTCCAGGGCGGACGCTTTCCGTGGGGTGTGGCCTGAGCCTCCTCGCTCGCTGCCGCTCCCTGCGGGGTCTCAGGACTCACACTACTCCCACAGGAGTCGCCGCCTTCCGCTGCATTCAGCTCTCTTTTGCCATCTTTAGAGATTCTCTGAAATAGGGAGCTCATTCGGAAAGCTCTCTAATAATTGGACCGGCTCTCCGGATATGGAGCCAACCAGCGGAGAAAACATACTGCTCCTGCGCAATCTCGTCGCAAAGACTTGGCCACGCGGGCGTCGGCCAATGTCTTGCCTGCGGGGCAGCGTAGCGACGAGACAGCCGAGACCCTGCAACGCCTTTTCATGTTTCGAAGCTAGCGCAGCGATGCAACGCTTTTTCATGTCTCGAAGCTAGCGCAGCGATACAGAGAGAGAGACAGGAGCGGATCTGTGGGGTGAAATATCGGTTAAGGGATGATCGCTAATACAATTTTCAATTTTCTTAACAAGCTAAAAAAGCACTCATTAAGAGTGCTTTTTCCATTGCCTTATTTCTTTTTTTTCAAAACCAGCTTTAGTCCGGCTTCCCCTTCTGCTCCGATGAAAAATTCAACCATCGGTCCCGTTCTCGCCACTCCTCTGACATGCAATTCTATTGTATCTAGGCTATAGTCCGATAATCCTTTTACCATTTCATTGATCTGCTCCATCGAAACCGGCAAAACTTTTCCGACTCCTGCCATTTGCGTATTGAAACTTTCTTTTTCTCGCGATTCTTCTTTTTCAATCACTGGCATGTAGAAAACGAACTCTTCTTGTTCAGGCATAATATTCCCTCCCATTTTTTAAGTTCTTTTCTTCTCCTATCCCTGTTTTGCAGCTATTTGAAACGTAAGGAGAAAGAGCTTTCTCACTAAACTTACTGCGTTGGTGGAGAAAACCTAAAGAATAGAATTCGCCGGCTATTTCAAGGAACGAAAAAAAGCACTCCATGAGAGTGCTTTTTATTTTTTAGCAGGTTTATTAGAAGCTTTATTCATTTGAGCCATCATTTGATTGATTTTTTTCTGAGACGGTTTTTGTCCCATTTGCATCATCATAATACGTAGCATTTCTTCATTAATCGGTGGATTGTCTTTCAAATACTTCATCATATATTGACGAGCGATGAAAAAGCCAAGCGCAACACCTGCGATCAACGCCACGATAACGATTACGATCCAGATCCAAGTAGCCATTCATGTTACCTCCTTCGCGTTGCATAAATAAGTAGTGCACCACATTGGATTATACTATAAAATCCGGCCCATGACCATAAGATCAAAATAATAAAAGCGGAAGCATTGTTCCGCTTCCGCTTTTATGTCATTTTATTGTTCGTTGATTAAGTTCTTGACTTTCGCCACTACATTTTCTGGTGTGAAGCCGAATTCTTTCATGATGCGCTCGCCTGGCGCGCTGGCACCAAAGCGGTCAATTGAAAGGATATCGCCTTCATCGCCTGTATAGCGTTCCCAGCCGAATGAAGAGCCCATTTCGATTGCCAAACGTTTTTTGACCGTTTTCGGAATAACCGATTGCTTGTATTCTTTGTCTTGTTTTTCAAATCGATCCCAAGATGGCATAGATACAACAGAAACCGAAATTCCTTCTTCTGCCAATTGTTTCTGTGCTGCTACCGCAAGGCTCACTTCAGAACCGGTTGCCAATAGCAATGCTTGTGGGTTTTCTGCTGGCGAAACCACATAAGCACCTTTTTCAACACCGTTTGCTGCCAAGTCGTTCGTGTGCTCAAGCACAGGCAGGTTTTGGCGTGAAAGAACCAATAGCGTTGGCGCAGTTTTCGCAGTCAAAGCCAGTTTCCAAGCCGCTTTTGTTTCATTCGCATCCGCAGGGCGGACAACGCTCAAATTCGGCATTGCGCGAAGCGAAGCCAAATGCTCAACAGGTTCGTGAGTAGGGCCATCTTCTCCAACCGCTACACTGTCGTGAGTGAATACAAATGTTACCGGAAGGCCCATCAAAGCCGCAAGGCGGATTGCTGGACGTACATAGTCACTGAATACGAAGAATGTGCCGCCAAATACATGAAGGCCACCGTGTAGTGCCATACCGTTTAAGGCAGTCCCCATTGCGAATTCACGCACACCAAACCAGATATTGCGTCCAGTTGGATTTTCAGCATCAAAGTCGCCTCCGCCTTTGATGTTTGTTTTGTTCGATCCGGCAAGGTCCGCACTACCACCAAAGAATGAAGGTACAGCTTTCGCGATAGCATTTACCATATCGCCTGAAGAAGCACGGGTAGCTTGCTTTTTGCCTACTTCATAAGTTGGGAAGTCGGCATCGAAGTTCTCAGGAAGTTCTCCTTTGATTGCTCTTTGAAGCTGTGCAGCCAGTTCAGGATGCTGTGCTTCATACTCAGCATACAGTTCGTTCCAAGCCGTTTCAGCGTTGCCGCCTAATTCTTCTGTTGCTTGTTTGAACGTTTCGTATACTTCGTCCGGCACGTGGAAATCCTGGTCGAATGTCCACTCGTAATATTCTTTCGCCAATTTCATTTCATCTTCGCCCAGTGGTGCACCGTGCGCATCCGCTTTACCGGATTTATTCGGAGCTCCGTAACCGATGACGGTTTTTACTTCGATAATTGTCGGTTTGTCAGATGATTGTTTAGCTTGAGCGATTTTCTCAGACAAATCGTCCAATTCATTGCCGTTTTCAACGCGCAAATAGTTCCAGCCGTAAGACTCAAAGCGTTTCTTAATATCTTCAGAGAAGCTCATGTGAAGATCGCCGTCTAATGAGATGTCATTGCTGTCATAAAGTACTACCAATTTATTTAACTTCAAATGGCCAGCCAGTGAAATAGCTTCACCTGCAACGCCTTCCATCAAGTCGCCATCTCCGCATAAAGCGAATGTGTGATGGTCTACAACATTCAAGTTTTCTTTGTTGTATGTAGCCGCTAAATGGCGTTCTGCCATTGCCATTCCAACCGCCATACCAATTCCTTGGCCAAGAGGACCTGTGGTTGCTTCCACGCCTTCTGTGTGGCCGTATTCAGGGTGTCCTGGAGTTTTCGAATCCCATTGGCGGAAGTTTTTGATTTCATCCAATGTAAGGCCGTAACCGCTCAAATGAAGCAAGCTATATAAAAGCATTGAACCGTGTCCAGCCGACAAGACAAAACGGTCACGGTTGAACCATTTAGGGTTTTTCGGATTATGGTGCATATGTTTCGTCCATAATGTATAAGCCATAGGAGCAGCTCCCATAGGCAATCCAGGATGCCCGGAATTAGCTTTCTCGATAGCATCAATGGAAAGTGTGCGAATCGTAGTCACTGCAAGTTGATCTGCATGGTTTGACATAAAAAAACATCCTCTCTAGAACAAAATTTCATCCCTTACTAGTGTAGTCAACAATAGAAAAGAATACAACGAAAAAGAGAATAAGTATTAATTTAAATACTTATTCTCCCGGATATTCTTGATTTTTTCTGGAGTTACATCGTCGCCATTCGGATCGATCACTTTTACGTTTTCAATGGTTCCGCGCATCGTTTTCCGGAATGTCTGCAAATACTCTTGACGAAGTAAAGATTGTTCTTTTGCTTCTTCTATAGACAAGCCCGCTTTTTTAGATTTTCGTGATAATTCATTAATTCGATTTAATTTATCTGGTGATAACATCAAACCCCACCTTTCTTCTTACATATCGTACAAAAGAAGATGGTTTTCTGCAATATATTAGCCCTGTTTCATTTGTTCGAATTCTTTATAACGGCGATGGACAGTCGCTTTGCTTGCCTGGTAGCCAAATCCTTGCAGCGTAACGGCGATTTCATGGAAGGTCAGTCCGTTTTCCTTTAAGCTGACGATTTGGTCAATCGGCAAATCAAGGCGCTCCCTTCCTTCCGGATTGCCTTTCCCTTTTAGATTCTTTTCGGGTTTATAGCCGTTTTCAACAGCACGTTTCATGCCTCGTTTAATTTTGGCGTTATGTATTTTTCGCTGGTATTCCTCTACGATCGCTAAAATTTCCAGCACCATATCATCCATATCATTCAAGGCAATCGGTCCTTGGTCAGATAAAGTGTAGACTTCCACGCCGTATTTTTTCATGACATGCAAAAGCGCGATGCGGGCATGCCCTCGTCCAAGACGCGTTTCATCCTGGATAAAAACAGCATCTACTTTTTCCGTCTTGATGCAGTTAAGCATTTCCAACAAGCCTTCTCGGTCCATTTCATAGCCGCTATGCTGATCAGAAAATATTTGGTCCACAATATAGCCTTGTTCAAATGCAAATTTTAGCAGCTCTTCTTCCTGTCTCTCGAGCGAAGTTTCCTGTGTATCTTTCGTGGTGCTGACGCGGCAATAAATTAACGCAGTTTTTTTCATTCTGCATCACCTGCCAGCTTGATGGTTTCATCTGGGGTGTATTTGAGTTGGTCACTCGGAATCTTAAGTGATTGGCCGGCAACGATTTTGGCAGTAGTCAATCCGTTTTCCTTCATAATTTCATCGATCCATTGCTGATGGGGAGTGTCTCCACTGAATGATTCAGCCAAAGTCCACAGAGTATCGCCTTCTTCAATTTGGACGTGGCTTACTTGTGTTTTTTCATTGTTATGGGTGATTACCGAAAAAATGGAGAATATAAGAATAAGCGTAAATAATGCTGTAAAATAAGAGTTTTTTCGAATGATTGTCATGTGAACCGCCTCCTAAGAATATGTGTTCGGAATGTATGTTCTTATATTAATGCGAACAAGTGTTTTTGTCAACAAATAAATTCGAACCTATGTTTGCATTTCATATCCCAAGTTGGTATACTATGGGTAGAAAAACATACTGAACAACTAAAAAGAGGTGAAACTGTTGAAAAAAGTATCGAAACGCCAAGAAGATATTTTGACTTTTATAAAAGATGAAGTTCGTGCTAAAGGTTATCCGCCTTCCGTTCGTGAAATCGGAGAAGCAGTTGGCCTGGCCTCCAGTTCGACTGTCCACGGCCATCTGGCCCGGTTGGAAAGCAAAGGACTGATCCGCCGTGACCCGACTAAACCGAGAGCCATTGAAATCATTAGCACAGAAGATGCGCTAATTGAAAGAAATCCAGTGTTGCATGTTCCGTTGATCGGGAAAGTTACTGCAGGGCTGCCGATTACCGCCATCGAAAATGTGGAAGAGTACTTCCCGCTGCCTCAGACATACGGTACCGAGGATGACCATATTTTCATGCTTGAAATCATGGGTGAAAGTATGATTGAAGCTGGTATTTTAAACGGTGACTACGTTGTAGTTAAACAGCAGCAGACAGCTAACAACGGAGATATTGTCGTTGCGATGACTGCAGATGATGAAGCAACAGTGAAACGCTTTTTCAAAGAAGATAATTACTTCCGCTTGCAGCCTGAAAATTCTTCGATGGATCCGATTATCGTCGATCAAGTTTCTATTCTGGGCAAAGTGGTTGGCGTCTATCGCCAAATCCTATAAAAAAAACGCTGAGAATTTCTTCTCAGCGTTTTTTTATTTTGAGTTCGTCGTAAATTCCATTGCTTGTTTTTCCAATTAATATGCAAGTTATTTAACACAAGAAAATGCCAGCATAACCGGAATTCTTTTGCGCCTCCGGTACTCTGCTTCACTGCTGAAATTTTCCCGTTTAGGTTCCCCTTCACGCAAGGACTCAATCTTAAAGCCTGCCTCCGCTAAGGCATTAAAATATTGTTCGGTGGTTCGATGATGTTTTACGACGATTTTATCCATCCATGGCTCTTTACGTTCGCCGGAATTAAAATAATCATCCACAATCCAATTCCCTCTTTTTTCGCCTTCTTTTTTGCTGATAAAAGAAGAAGTTGTCAAAGGATGCTGAACGCTGAAGACAAATTTGCCGTTATCTTTTAACGCCTGATGCACTTTTTTAAACAGCTCTTGGATATCGGCAACATAGTGAATGGCAAAGCGGGACATAACTATATCAAATTCATTGTGGGGAAACGCATAAGTTTCCATCGTTTCTTGCAGAATGACGCTTTTGGTGCCTTTCAGTTCATTTTTTGCCAGCCAAGCCATCTGATCCGAACCTTCTACACCCGTGTAATGATCCGCTCCAGCCAATAACAGCTCTTTACCGAAGCTGCCTTCTCCGCATCCAAGATCCAGTAGATTCCTGCCTTTCACCTTTCCCAGCAATTCTATGACGATTGGCCTTTCAATGGCATTATTCGGACTTTCTTCCCGGTTTCTTCTTGCCAGAAATTGATTTAAAAAATCTTTCTGATCATACGCACTGGCTCCTTTGAATTCCATTCATGCCCATCCCCTTGTCGGAAAAATCTCTTATTTTAAGTATAAAAAAAGCATGCGCTGCTTGAGCGATGCTTGTTTTTATCAAGATTGGTTGACCACGATATACTTGACAAGATTAATCGTGATGCGATAAATTTTACCGCTGGCTTCATCTGTTACGTCATAAGTTCCGTTTGAAGGGATTTTCCCTAAAGCAGCCTCTTTATCCGTGGCCTGTACAGAAAGGACTATCGTATTCCCTTGGTCAAAATAGAATTCCACTTGAAATGTTTTCATTCACTGACCTCCTCTGTAAGCTCCCTTTAGTTTACCACAACTCAATATTATTGTTGACCGTATATTTGTTTATAAGCGATGACTTTCAATGCCAGCATCTCTTCTTCCGTCAAATCCTGTTCCAGTTTTTGAATGGCTTCCTGATGAGACATCGTTCCGTTTTGGACACCACTCTGGATATTTTTTAATTCTGTAACTCCTACTTTTTGGATCAATACCCGTGTTGCCTGTCCGGTTGAGTTGAATGGCAAGGAACTTTCGTCAGCCGCTTTTGCTTCTTCGATATAGCCAGCAAGTTCAGGATCATTTTCTACATACGATTGGATTTCTTCCAATTGTCCGCTGTTGTTCAGTTGTTCAGTTGCTTCTTCCACCATTTTCTCTGAAGCCATATTGGTACCGAAATAATACACACCAATTGCCCCAAGAAACAGCACGATGAGCAATACAATTAAAATTTTCAATATCTTCATCCAATGCTCCTCCAATATTCATACTTCTAATTAAGACGCCTGTTATTCTATTATGTTACAGATCCCGAAAAAAACAATACCCCGAACCCGGACTCTTTTATTGGAAAGGATCCGGCTTCAGGGTGTTGTTAAAACTCATTTAACTTTTGTTCTTCAGTTTCCGCTGTTCTGCTATCCACCAATCAATATGGTTTAGATCAAAAATAATCATATCGCCATAAGACTGGCTATGCGGAATCTTTCGCTGGGTTATGAATTCTTGTACCTTGTCTTCAGTCATCGGATAATCCGCTGCCTCCAGGTATTTCAGCAAGCTCTTTATCCCTTGAATCTTTGTCATTTAATCACCCCCACAAAATCCTCCTGGCGGCAACCGCCATAGAAAATTCAGTACGGATTATTAAAGAGGGAAAGACTTATATATACATACCCTTATTTCAAAAAAGTAATCTCCCCTGTTTCAGAAGCTGTTCAGCCGAATTTAATTATTTCTTTTAAGCGCTTTTCTTAACCGCCTCTTCTTGAAGTAGTAACCGGCTCCGTGTAATCTTTTATTTTCACCAATTTAACGTCCGCTTTGTTAAAAATATTCAGTTCACCAAATACATCTTCATATTGGACGATGCTTTCAGACAGAGCCATAGCAGTCACGTTTTCTCTTGACTCCGCTTCTACCGTTCTTTCCACTGTAAGTCCTTTTTCCAAAAAATACTGGATGACGAATTTCTTCACGCTTTCACCTCCTCCTTTAAATTTTCTTCAGCAGGAAGGCATATCCCTTTTGAATTTTATTTAAAGATAGCAATTACATAAAATCAGTTAAAAAGTCCCTGCCTTCTTTTTTTCCATATAAAAACCGTCAGCATTTAAATGCTGACGGTCATTGATCAATAATATTTCTCTATTTTAATTTCCTAACTGTTTTATCTGTTCCACAATGCCGGTGATTTCTTGAAGGGATTTGAATGCTTCCGTGTTTTCCAATACTTCGGAATCGAGTTTGCCATTCTCTATATTATCCAAGTATAAATCGATTCCTTCAATCGCCCGATTGTTTTGATTGACCACTTGTTGATGAAGATCCGCACCAAGTTCGGGTGCCTCAAGTTGATTGAATTCTTCAATCGTTGCTTTCATTTCCTCCAACCGTGCTTCAAGTTCACGGGCCGCTTGTTCGTCGTTGACTGCTTGTTTTGCCAAATCAGGAACTTCCTGAGCAAAAGCACTGGCTTCATTGGCGTACTCTGTTGCTTCGGTTGCGTAATTCAATGTATCGGTGACTCCATCTAGAGCAGAACAGCCGCTCAGCAAAATACCACTGGCCAACAATATCGCTAGGTATTTTTTCTTCATCTATTTTCCTCCATATATGCTGTAATGGTGGTATCAGTATAGCACGGCCGAAAAAATCCTCCTAAGAATATGACCACCTTCAATAACAGATTCAGGTTAATTAAAAAACCGCCGGAGCCTCAGAGCCTCAACGGTTTTCTTGTTAATATACCTTCAGATGTTGTGCGCGTTCCCGCAAGGAGAATCCAATGCCTATTAAGCCCTAGCGTTTGTTCGATCTCTGGATTTTTTTATTTATGCGTACCTGTAAAGAAGAAATGGACCATATTGAAAACCAGGAATTGGCCATCCTTATCTTCACTCGTTTTCCTCATAAAAAACCCGGTTTATACCAAAGAAGCATATTACCAAAAATAATCCCTCTGCCAAATGAAAGCAGAGGGATTTATTATTTAGTCAACTAGCATTACCTTGACAATATTATCGACTGGCAATTGTTTCATTCCAAATGGTTCATCAAAGACAATTGTTCTCGTCTGAGGATCCATTTCCACTATTCTCCCGACATGGAAATGAAGGTTATGGTCTTTCCACAATTGCATCCGGACTGGGCATTTTCGTATTAGCGCACTTTCCAATTTTTCCTCGATTAACTGTTTTGCCTTTTCATCTAATTTTGGTCTCTTTTCCTGTTTATCTTCTGCATACCAATCGCTTAAGAATTTCATATGCTCTGACAACCTCATTCCCTGCCACTTAAAATTTCTTTTTTCTACATGATTCCCTACTTGCTTCAGCTCTCTATTGAGTAGTACCATAACCTTCATCCTCCTTTCATAACTCTTTATTAATAATATTATACAGAACATTCGTTCTTATTTCAAGAATAATAAGAAATTTTTGACCTGTTTGCATAATAACCGCTTTCGATTAACTGTTTTTAAATTTATTTGTCAAATTATGCTTCCCTCTAATGCGTACCGTCTTATGAAGTTTTAGTTCCAATGGCGAGAGTTAATGCAACAGTTCATGTGGCCTGTAGTTCGATACCGCGAGTTTTATATAAGATTAAAATCTCTGGATTTCGCCGGATTGCAGAGAACCGCCTTGCCGGCTCTCAGGCTCTTTTGAATGATTTTAATGTTTCTAAATCATTATATGCTTTAACTTCAACTGGTATAGCAAACCTCAGTACAGAACAAAAAACCGCTGAAACCTTTAGGTTCCAGCGGTTTTGTCTTTTCTTAATACATTTTCAAATACTGTTCGCGTTCCCATGGATGTACGGCAATACGGAACATATCCCATTCGATTTCTTTTGCTTCAACGAAGTTGTTGAGGATGTGTTCGCCAAGTGCATCTTTCATTACATCATCGCTTTGTAGCTCTTGAAGAGCCGCATACAATGTTGGTGGAAGGTCTTGGATACCTACTGCTTCGCGTTCTTTTCTATTCATCGCGTAGATGTTGCGGTCAACCGGTTTTGGCGGCGTCATTTTCTTTTTGATGCCGTCAAGGCCAGCAGCTAACAATACTGCCATCGCTAAGTAAGGGTTCGCTGACGGGTCAACCGAACGCACTTCCACACGAGTTGACAATCCGCGTGATGCTGGGATACGGATCAACGGGCTGCGGTTTTGTCCTGACCAAGCTACGTAGCAAGGTGCTTCGTATCCTGGAACAAGGCGTTTGTAGGAGTTGACTGTCGGATTAGTGACAGCTGTGAAACCTTGAGCGTGTTCAAGAATTCCAGCTAGGAACTGATAAGCCGTATCGCTCAGCTTCAATTCACCGTCTTCATCCAAAAAGGCATTTTCATTGCCTTTGAACAGGGACACGTTCATATGCATACCTGAACCACTTACACCAAATAGCGGTTTTGGCATGAATGTCGCATGAAGTCCGTGTTTACGCGCAATGGTCTTAACGACCAACTTAAATGTCTGGATATCATCGCAAGCTTTGATGGCATCCGCATATTTAAAGTCGATTTCGTGTTGCCCTGGAGCCACTTCATGGTGGGAAGCTTCGATTTCAAAGCCCATTTCTTCCAATTCCAATACGATGTCGCGGCGGCAGTTTTCACCAAGGTCCATTGGAGCCAAGTCGAAATATCCGCCGTTGTCGTTTAGTTCAAGCGATGGTTCACCGCGCTCATCCAATTTGAACAAGAAAAATTCAGGTTCTGGCCCAAGGTTGAAATGTGTGAATCCTAGCTCTTCCATTTCTTTAAGCACGCGTTTTAAGTTATTGCGTGGATCTCCTTCAAATGGAGTGCCGTCCGCACGGTATATGTCGCAGATCAAGCGGGCAACTTTTCCTTTCCCAGTGATCCAAGGGAATACAACCCAAGTATCCAAATCCGGGAATAAGTACATATCCGATTCTTCAATGCGTACGAATCCGTCGATGGAAGAACCATCGAACATCATTTTATTGTCGAGCGCTTTATCTAATTGGGACGTCGGAATTTCAACGTTTTTGATGATTCCGAGGATGTCGGTGAATTGCAGCCGGATAAAGTTTACTTCTTCTTCTTTCACTAATCGCTTAATGTCTTCTTTAGTATACTTGCCCATGTTCTCTTCACTCTCCTATGAATGTTGTATGTAACCCGTTTCAATGAAAGAAACGGGATAAATCCGTTTGGCGGTTTCCGCCTCTGTCATACGCTTTTAAACTCATGAATTCTTCCCGCATAATCCGCCGCAGTTCAGCGTCACTGATTGTTTGCGGCTTGGCCGGCTCAGTTTGAGGCTGCACTTTCATCGCGAAAATTTTCTTGATCCCAGCAATATTGAGGCCCTGGTCCAAGTAGTCTTTGATCTCCAGTAAGGTGTCCACATCATTTAATGAAAACATCCGTTTGTTTCCTTCTGTACGGGCAGGGCTTATTAATTCGTGCTCTTCATAGTAGCGGATTTGGCGCGCTGTTAGTTCCGTCAGCTGCATGACAATGCTGATTGGAAGAAGCGGCATCGTCCGGCGAACCCGATTCGTCATTTTTTTCACCCTTTTCACTAATTACTACTCCTTTACTATAACTCATGTTAGTTTATTTGTCAAATCTACGTTACGTTTCCTAACATGAAAAATTTCCGCATCCTTGGATGCGGAAATCCATTTAAAGTAAACTTATTTTTTTCAGCGTCTCTACAGAATTCAAAACGGCAATTTTCACATGTTCATACGTTAATCCACCTTGGACAAAAGCTGTATACGGTGGCCGGATCGGCCCATCTGCTGTCAATTCAATACTGGAGCCTTGGACAAAGGTGCCCGCTGCCATGATGACATCGTCTTCATAACCTGGCATATAGGCGGGTTCGGGCTTGAATTGCGCATTGACCGGTGAGCTGGCTTGTATGGTCTGGCAGAAAGCAATCATCTGTTCAGCTGTTTTGAATGATACAGACTGGATTAAATCCGTCCGTTTGTCTGCGTAATGCGGAGTCGTTTCCATGCCGGCAGTTTCAAGCAAAGCCGAGGTGAAGATGGCTCCTTTCAACGCTTGTGAAACGATATGTGGTGCCATGAAAAAGCCTTGGTACATGTCCGGCAGCGCATTTAATGACGCTCCGGCCTCTCCTCCTATACCCGGAGAAGTCATGCGGTAACCGCATTTTTCAACTAAATCGCTTCTTCCTGCAATATAACCGCCAATTTTCGCCATGCCGCCGCCTGGATTTTTGATCAGCGATCCGGCGATCAAGTCGGCTCCCGCTTCAATCGGTTCACGTTCTTCAACAAATTCACCATAGCAATTATCAACAAAAATGATGGCATCGGACTTTATCTTGCGAATCCGGCTTACCATTTCTTCAATTTCCTCGATCGTGAACGACGGGCGTGTATCGTATCCGCGGGAACGCTGGATTGCAACAACTTTCGTTTTTCCATGAACCGTTTCCTCGATAGTCTGCCAGTCGATTTGATGTGCTGCCGTTAAAGGAACGTGCCGGTAGCTGATACCGAAGTCTTTCAGCGAGCCGGTGTCTTTTTCACCTCCTGATACGATGGAGTCCAACGTATCATAGGGTTTCCCGGTAATATACAACAACTCATCTCCCGGACGCAAAATACCGAATAATGAAATCGTGATGGCGTGTGTTCCGGAGATGATTTGCGGTCGGACAAGTGCCGCTTCTGCTTTAAAGACGTCTGCATACACCCGCTCCAGGGTGTCGCGTCCTTCATCGTCATAGCCATAGCCCGTCGATGGATTAAAATGGTGGTCGCTGACTTTCTGCCGATGAAATGCATCCAGAACTTTCCGTTGGTTGAAAAATGCAATGTCATCCGCTATCTGCAATTCGGTTTTTATCTTTTCTTCTATTTGTCTAATTGTTGTTTGCATCAAATTCTCCATTCTAATTTACTCACCTACTTATTATGCAAGTAAACTTGAAAATGCGTCAAATTCTGCTACAATTCAATGAGTTGAAAAGATTGGGAGGAAGCTGAAATGGCTTGGGAAGTATTGAGTGCTATAGGGACAATCGCTTTTGCGTTGTCTGGTGCAATTATAGCCATGGAAGAAGAATATGATATTTTCGGAGTTTATCTGCTCGGAGTTGTGACGGCTTTTGGAGGAGGAGCAATCCGTAATTTATTGATCGGTGTTCCGGTCTCTGCCCTATGGGAACAAGAAATGATGTTTCAATTGGCACTCGCATCTATTACAATTGCGTTTTTATTTCCCAATAAACTTCTTGGTCCCTGGACCCGCTGGGGTAATTTTTTTGATGCTATTGGTTTATCGGCTTTTGCCATCCAAGGCGCGCTATATGCTGTAGACTTGGCAATGCCAGTATATGCAGTCGTAGTGGCTGCAGTATTAACCGGTTCCGGCGGCGGCATGGTCCGTGATCTTCTTGCCGGTCGAAAACCGCTCGTCTTAAGGTCCGAAATTTATGCAGTGTGGGCAGCGATTGCCGGCATGCTTATCAGTTTCAATTTGATCCGGTCAGACTTGATGCTGTATATCCTCTTTATTTGCATTACCACATTGCGCGTCCTTTCTTATCTATTCAAATGGAGATTGCCGACACGCCATATACATTCTGCTTAATAAAACACTAAAGGCCGCCCAGCTGTATTAGCTGGGCGGCCTTTTTGGTTCAAGCGATGGTTTCGCCATCCCAATTCATCATTCCACCTTCGACATTCACCGTTTCAATGCCGTTCGCTTCCAAAAAGTCGCAAGCCATGGCACTGCGGCCACCGGCTTTGCAAATTACATGAACAGGTTCACTGGTCTCAAGTTCTGAGATGCGCTCCGGCAATTGGCCAAGTGGTATATGCTTGGCTCCTGGCACCATGCCATATGCCACTTCTTCATTTTCACGGACATCGATCAATTGAATTTCTTGTCCGGCTTCAACTATTTCAAGCAAATCATCGGTTGTAATGGATTTCATTTATTTTGCCTCCTGCTTTAAATGGCTTTCATTGAAAATGTTATACGGCACAAGCCTTGCTGTCAAATAAAGAGAAGCTTCAATCGAAGGTGTTCTTCATTCCCCGCTGCCGAAAAGCAGATGGAAGGCTAGGTACGCCTCGCTCTATGGCAGGACCGGCATCCGTTAATCCTGAATCGGTTGTTAACGGCCAGCAGATCTTCTGTTCAAATAAGAGGAAGGCTTGAATTTCCCTGAAAACGAAAAAAACCAGCAGGAGCAAGCTCCTGCTGACAAGGCAATTATTCCTGATGTTCAATCGGTACGGATTTGGCGGGCGAAAAAGTGGAAATTGCATGTTTGTAGATCAATTGCTGTTTACCGTCTGTTTCAACCAGCACCGTAAAATTATCATAAGATTTTATGGTCCCTTTCAATTGGAATCCATTAAGTAAAAAGACCGTAACAAAAATATTATTTTTACGCAGCTGATTCAAATAAACGTCTTGAATATTTACTGGCTTCATGAATATCCCCCTCATAACCTCTAATCTAAATTTTGTTCTTCTATAATCCCAATTCGACGCTGCCGGTCTTTTTCCTGCATAAAGACTTCTATTTTCTGAATGTTTTTTTCCAATTCCGTAAGCGCATTAATCCAGAAAATTGGCAGCTTGTTTCTAAAATAGGTAAATTGGCGTTTGGCGTATTTCCGGGAATTTTGCTTGAGAAGACTGATTGCTTCTTCCCACTCTAATTTGCCCTCCAAATAGGCATAAATCTCTCGATAGCCGATTGCCTGAATCGACTGAACATCCTGGATTCCCCGCTTTCGAAGCGATCGGACTTCATCCAGCAAGCCCCTTGCCACCATATCGTCAACGCGCCGGTTGATGCGGTCGTATAAAACATCACGCTGCATATCAAGTCCGACGATCACTTCATTGTACATCGGCGACAGGGCTAGATTCCGGTCAGTTTTTTCATGGTCGCTTTTTATGATTTCAATCGCCCGGATTACACGGCGTGTATTGTTCGGGTGAATCTCCGCTTCCGGATCGAGCGCCATCAGTTTTTTGTGCATATGGAGCGGACCGAATTCTTCCAGTTCCGCATATAATTCAGCACGCAGCTGTTCATCTACTTGTTCTTCTGTAAAGCGGTAGTCGAACAGGACAGCCTGGACATACAAGCCGGAACCTCCAACGATAATCGGCAATTTGCCGCGAGAGTTAATTTCCGCAATTTTTTCCCGCACCATTTTTTGGTACTCCGCAACCGAGAATGGCTCATCCGGTTCTTTGATGTCCAAAAGATGATGCGGAATCCCCCGCATTTCTTCCGGTTCGATTTTCGCAGTCCCAATCGACATACCCTTGTAAACCTGCATCGAGTCCCCATTAATAATTTCACCGTTCAGCCGCAAAGCCAACTCCAGGCTTAAAGCTGTTTTTCCTGAAGCCGTCGGGCCAACGATGGCTAATACATCAATCATCTGCTAACATCCATTCTAAAATTGTTTCAAAATGCTGCTCTTTATCAATTTCATGCAGCAGTTCGTGCCGTGCATCTTCTGCCAAATACACTTTTACATTTGTCATTCCCGCATCTTCATACTGCTTGGCTGCTTTAAAAATCCCTTGTCCATTGCCTCCAACTGGATCATTTGAACCGCTGATCAACAGTACAGGCAAGTCCTTGCGAATTTTCGCGACTTCCCCTTTTTTGTGGATCAAACCCAAGCCGGTGAACAAATCCACATAAAATTGGTTCGTGGACGGAAAGCCGCACATGGGATCCGCTTCATACTTCGCCACTTCAGAAGCGTCCCGGCTCAGCCAGGCAAATGCGGAATCTTCTCCCTTAAACTGTTTCATGAAACTTCCAAACGTCAACTTCCCCAATAAGGCACTTGGCTGATTTTTGCCTATTCGCTTTGAAGCCATCAATGCCGTAACGAGCCCCGCCTTGCCAGCAGCCCCTGGGTCACCGCCGCTTCCCGACAGCACGACGCGGCTGATCTCCCCACTATATAATTGCATATAACGCCGGACGACAAACGATCCCATACTATGACCAAATATAATCACAGGCAAGTCCCCAACCTGCCTTTGGACAGTTTCAATAACTTCGTGAACATCATCAACGACGCGTTCAAAGCCATTATGTTCTCCGAAAAAACCGGGAATGCCATTGCGTTCTGCTGTTTTTCCGTGTCCGCGCTGATCATGCCCGGATACCGCAAAACCGTTGGAAGCAAGGAACCGGGAAAATTCTTCATATCGGGCAATGTGTTCCGCCATGCCATGGACAATGTGGACATGAGCAATCGGCGCTTTCGGTTCGTATTTTTCGTAATACACTTCATGGCCATCTGAAGCACGAATAAAGTCCTTGTCTACGTTCAATGGAATACACCCTTTCCAAACTGGGAGGCTTTGTCTAGTTCCTTCAGCAGCTCTTTGCGGTATTCGTTCTGCTGTATTCCGCTATAATTCAATAGGCGGTTCAAATAGCGGAAAACAGCGTCCTGATAACGAACCACATCATCAATATGAAAATACAAATCACCGGTTCTTCTGATAAAGAAATCCGCCGGGGTCAAAGCCAACTCTTCCTCAACTGTATATTCAATCACAGCCGCCAAGGTTTTAGGGATGCCTTCTGGAATCACATCCGGCAGCTTTTGAAAATGGTCAAATACCTTATAAGCATTGGTACCGAAAAACTGAGCGAACATTCTTCCTTGCTCAGGCGTCAGACCGTATTGCTCAGAAACTTCTGCCGCTTGCCGCACAAATTTCGCGAAATTTTTGGATCCGCCAAAATCTCCGCCAGACAATGGCAAATTTTTCGTGACGCTTTTGCTGAACTTCTTGCCTGTTTCTTTTTTTAAAAGTTTCGCAACGAGGTCGACTATCGTTTCGGCCATGATCCGGTATCCGGTAAGCTTGCCTCCAGCGATGGATACCAAACCGTTTTCCGACTCCCATATTTCATCTTTGCGGGATATTTCAGAAGGATCTTTTCCTTCTTCGAAAATAAGCGGCCGAAGCCCCGCCCATGTCGATTCAATATCTTGCCGGGACAACTTAACACTTGGAAACATCGAGTCCACTGCACGAATCAAATAATCCACGTCTTCTTGTGTCGCTGCAGGTCCACTTGGGTCTTCTTCATAAAAAGTATCCGTTGTGCCGATATATGTTTTCGTGTCCCGGGGAATCGCAAATATCATCCGCTTATCCGGCGCATCAAAATAAACCGCTTGTCGAATTGGGAATTTGCTGCGATCCACTACTATATGAACCCCTTTGGTCAAACGCAACTGCTTTTCTTTGCTTTCAGTATCGAAGCTTCTGACTTCATCTACCCATGGTCCAGTAGCATTGACCACTTTTTCCGCTTGGATCTGGAATGTTTCTCCCGTTACGGCATCCACTGCTTGAACGCCTGAAATGCGCCCTTCTTGATAAAGAAAGCCAGCAGCTCGAACATAATTGAGGCACACCGCTCCAAGCTCTGCCGCTTTTTTCAACACTTCAAGCGTCAGCCTGGCATCGTCGGTCCGATATTCTACATAAGAGCCGCCGCCTCTTAAGCCCTCCTTTTTAATCAAAGGCTCTCTCCGAAGAATTTCTTCTGCAGAAAGCATGACGCGGCGCTCGTTTTTCTTAACACCCGCTAAAAAATCATAAAACCGCAGGCCAAGCGAAGTCATCAACGGGCCGAACGTACCGCCTTCATGGAACGGCAGCAGCATTTGTTGGGGTTCGGTTACATGTACGGCATTTTCATAAACGATTTCACGTTCCTTGCCAACTTCAGCAACCATTTTCACTTCAAATTGCTTTAAATAACGCAATCCGCCGTGGACAAGTTTGGTCGATCGGCTCGAAGTGCCCGCAGCGAAATCCTGCATCTCAATCAAAGCCACGGACATGCCGCGTGAAATCGCATCAAGTGCAATCCCAGCACCCGTAATGCCGCCTCCAATTACAACTAAATCGAAATGGCGGGTTGATAATAAGTTCATTTGCATCGGCCGCTGTTTTGTAGAGAACATTCCGCTTCCCCCTTTTGCAGTTGGAAAACTCCGGTTTTCAATTAATCAGGCTATCTTTCCCCATGCTAATCTCTTTCCCCTGTTACATCACGCGCTTAAACATTTTCTCTACATCATAAGTTTTGAAATGGATGATGACAGGACGTCCATGAGGGCAGGTAAACGGTTGTTCCGCCTGTTTTAAATCCGCCAGCAAACGCTCCATTTCATGCTTCTGCAAATAATGGTTCGCTTTGATCGAACGTTTGCAGCTCATCATGATTGCCGCATCCTCACGCAGCTTTTTCACATCTATTTTGCGCTCATTCAGCACTTGTTCAATCAAATCTTCGACAATTTCCTGTTCAAACCCTGCCGGAAACCACGTTGGATGTTCACGAACGA
Organism: Planococcus sp. VCh962; assembly: GCF_057748275.1. Classification (NCBI taxonomy): domain Bacteria; kingdom Bacillati; phylum Bacillota; class Bacilli; order Caryophanales; family Caryophanaceae; genus Planococcus; species Planococcus sp. VCh962. The sequence continues at coordinate 340,698 of NZ_JBYLHS010000001.1, read as the reverse complement.
TAAAGGACGTGTCTCCGAATTCCTCCAGAAAAACCCCGCTTTCTGCTAAGACATCGAGAGCTTCTTTTAAACGCATGGCCTCGTCACGGCTGTAGTGAAAAGTCAAAGGCAATAAAAGCGCCTGCCGTTCGCTGACATCGATTTCCCCGACTTTTTCCCGGAAAAATTCATACTTAATGCGTTCCTGAGCTGCATGCTGGTCAATCAAGTAGAAACCGTCGGTGCTCTGTGCCACGATATAAGTGCCATGGATTTGGCCGACTACTTCCAGCTCCGGAAATTGCGGACCATCCTCTTCTTGCGGTTCATCAAATGAAAAATTCACGGTTTGTTGTTCCACATCCCGCTCTTCCTTATCGACGAACTGGCCGACAGGAGGCGCTTCTTCTTTGATGATTGGTTTAAAGGGATCCACAACTGCAGTTGGATGAACTTCTCTTACCTGAAGCGATTCCGCAAAAGAATCAGCCGTTTGCTGCTCTACAGGTTCTTTCATCGTATAAGAAGTTTTCCATATATCAAGCTGCTTGCTTGGCACTTGTTTTGGGGCTTTCGGCTTTTCAATAATCGGTGCCCGCACTGCTGCACTGACGGTCTGCCGAATCGTGTCATGAATCAGTTCCATCAGTTCTTTTTCTTTGCTTAACCGGATTTGCTGTTTGGCCGGATGAACGTTTACATCCGTTAAATATGGATCGCCTTCAATGTTCAAGATGGTGATAGGCTGCCGCTCAAGAGGCAAGAATGTGTGATAGGCCCTATGCACCGTATTGGCTATCGCATAATGTTTCACCCAGCGCCCATTAACGAATAAAGAAATATAGTTCTTATTGGCACGGGTCACTTCAGGAAGGGAAGTAAAACCCGATACTTTATAATCATGCGACTCCGCTTCAAACGGGATCATTTTTTTCGCAATGGAGACACCGTAGATATCCGAAATCACACGCTTGATTTCTCCGCTGCCGGATGTCTGCAAAATAGTTTTGCCGTCATGAACCAGCTTGAAAGATATAGATGGATAACTCAGTGCAAGCCGGTTCATCAGATCTATGGAATGGCCAAGTTCAGTTTGCAAGGTCTTCAAATACTTCAGCCGTGCCGGCGTGTTGAAGAACAACTGGTCGATTTTGATATCGGTGCCTTTTCGCAGCGAACCCGCCCGGTGCTCAATCAGCCGGCCGCCTTCAAGTTGGACAAATGTGCCGCTTTCCCCATTCGATGTGTGGAGTGTCACTTTTGAAACCGAAGCAATACTGGCAAGGGCTTCTCCTCGGAAACCAAGCGTCCGGATCCGGAACAAGTCGTGTTCGTTGGAAATCTTGCTTGTCGCATGCCGTGAAAATGACAACAGCGCATCCTCTGAATCCATGCCTGCTCCGTTATCGACAATCTGAATCGATGTAAGCCCAGCTTCAATCAGCAAGACTTCGATGGCAGTGCTTCCCGCATCAATGGCGTTTTCCACTAATTCCTTGACGACAGAAGTTGGACGTTCGACCACTTCTCCCGCCGCTATTTTATTGGATAACGGTTCATCCATCAATCGAATGACTCCCATAACCTCACTCCTTTTTGCTTAACTTGACTTGCAGATCGTTCAATAATTGCAGTGACTGCAAAGGCGTCATCGCAGCAATATTAATATCTGCGATTGCTTGCAATACTTCTTCACTTTCAGTATCCCGGTCATCAAAAAATGACAATTGCTCTACTTGGCTGACATGTTTTTTATTTTCCGCTTCAAAACTGGTCAGCAATTCACGTGCCCGTTCTAAAATCGGCTGCGGCAGTTCCGCAAGTTCAGCGACATGAATGCCGTAGCTCTTATCAGCCGGCCCTTTTTTCACTTTATGCAAAAATACCACTTTGCCGGATTGCTCCATCGCTGCAACATGGACGTTGCTCAATTTATCAAGCGATTGGTCAAGAGCCGTCAGTTCATGATAATGCGTGGAAAACAGGGTATTTGCGCCGATATGTTCATGAATGTACTCAATCATCGACTGAGCGAGCGCCATGCCGTCGTAAGTTGATGTGCCCCGCCCGATTTCATCGAATAATAACAAACTGCGCTCGGTTGCATGCGTAATGGCGTATTGCGATTCAAGCATTTCCACCATGAATGTACTCTGGCCAGATACGAGGTCATCGGCCGCCCCGATACGCGTAAAGATTTGATCGACTATAGGCAAGTTGGCCGATTCCGCCGGTACATAGCTTCCGATTTGGGCCAGTACGATGGTCAAAGCGACTTGCCTCATATACGTACTTTTACCGGACATATTGGGACCGGTAATCAACAGCATGTTTTGACTGTTTGTTAACACACAGTCATTCGGTACATAAAGCTGTTTATTGAGCATTTTTTCAACGACTGGATGGCGGCCTTCAATTATCGATATTTCACGGGAATCATTAAATGCCGGTTTAACAAAGCGGTATTTCTCTGCGACATTGGCAAAACTCATCAATACATCCAGTTCACTGAGTGTGGACGCAAGCTGTTGGATGCGTCCGATATATTGCTTCACTTCTTCACGGATCTTAACGAATAATTCGTATTCCAGATTCAAGCTTTCTTCTTCTGCAGTCAAAATCAGTGTTTCTTTTTCTTTCAGTTCTGGTGTAATGTAGCGTTCAGCATTGGCAAGCGTCTGTTTTCGCTCATAGCGGTCCAGATCGGCCAAATGCATATTGGCTTTGGATATTTCAATGAAGTAGCCAAAAATGCGGTTATAGCCGATTTTCAACGATTTAATGCCAGTCTTCACACGCTCTTCTTGTTCCAGCTGAGCAATCCAGTCTTTGCCGTTGCGGGAAGCATAACGGTATTCATCTAATTTCTCGTGGAATCCATCCCGGATCACTCCACCTTCTTTTGAAGACAGTGGCGGATTTTCACTGATAGCCTCCAATAGCTCGCATACTTCCCCACAGCGGTCGAGCTTATCGCTGAAATTAGCGAGTGTGCCATGTCCGGAATTTGCCAGCTCCGCAATAATGTTCGGCACTTTTTCAAGCGAGCTTCTCAACTGCGCTAAATCCCGTCCGCTGGCGCTGCCAAACGCGATGCGTCCGCTCAACCGTTCCAAATCATAAACTTCTTTTAATAATTCCTGTAATTCTACCCGAACAAAATACTGATCGATCAGCACTTCAACCATTTGCTGCCGCTTTTCAATCAGATGGCGGTTCGCAAGGGGCTGATGCAGCCATTGTTTCAATTTGCGGCTTCCCATCGCAGTGACGGTTTCATCCAGCAGCCAAAGAAGCGTTCCTTTTGTTTCGCCACCTCGAATCGACTGCAGCAATTCCAGATTGCGCTTTGAATGGAAATCAATCGACAGCAATTGCCCATTTTCATTGAAAATAAAAGGCTGGATATGTTCGAGCGATTGCTTTTGGGTACGTGAAATATACGTTAAAAGGCGTTGGATGCTTAGCTTCAAATCTTCCGGGCAAGCGGACATCAAGCGTTCTTCCGCCTGATAGATAAAGTCCATCGGCTCAATTGACAGCACCAGGTCCTGGGACTCTTCGTTCAGCAATAAGAATAATTGCTCTGAAACAACCAGCTCTTTGATATTCAGCGACTGCAGTTCCTGCAGCAGCGCTTTTTCTGTTCCTGCTATGTACATGGCGCTTGCTTCACCTGTGCTGATGTCGACATACGATAAAGCAAAGCCATCCGCCAGCTGTTCAGCTGCTGCCAAAAACATATTCGACTTGGAATCAATGCTTTTGCCTTCAGTATGGGTGCCTGGTGTAATCAACCGAACCACTTCACGCTTGACCATACCTTTGGTCGTTTTCGGATCTTCCACTTGCTCGCAAAGCGCTACTTTATGGCCTTTTGAGATCAATTGATCGATATAGTTTTGCGCCGCGTGATGCGGAACGCCGCACATCGGAATGCGGTCATCGCCGGTGCCTCCGCGGCTGGTTAATGTAATTTCAAGAATCTGAGATGCTTGTAAGGCATCGTCATAGAACATTTCATAAAAATCGCCCAGGCGGAAAAATAGGAATGCGTCCTGGTAATCTGATTTTACTTGCATATATTGTTGCATCATTGGTGTAGGTGCCATTTTTTTACCTCTTTCGCGAACTTTTCGTTGTCCTTCCATTATAACAAAAACAATGGGAGAAAAGAAAAAACTGAAAGAGCCAGAGCTCTTTCAGTTTTGTAGGCTGTCGATAAACTCTTATTCTCTTTTTCATTTCGCTCCAGGGCGGGCGCTTTTCGCGGGGGGCGGCCTGAGCCTCCTCGCTCGCTGGCGCTCCCTGCGGGGTCTCAGGACTCGCCCTATTCCCGCAGAAGTCGCCGCCTTCCGCTGCATTCAGCGTTGTTTGGTCATCTTTTGTGATTCTCTAAAAGAATGACTTGTTTGAGCAAGTTCTCTCTTATTGCTTCCTGCTCTCCCGATATGGAGCCAACCAGTGGAGACGCCTGCGGGAAAGCGAGACAGCCGAGACCCTGCAGGAGCGAAGCGACGAAGCGGCTTGGCGCTCGCCCGCGGCAAGCGCAGCTGGTTGGCGGAATATCGGAAAAGGAAAGATCACTAATAGAAACTTTAACTTCCTCAACAAGCTGAAAAACTGAAAGAGCCAGAGCTCTTTCAGTTTTAGTTTCATTTATTTTTCTAACTGGATAGCTGCAACGGCCAACTCCTCTGGTCATGAGCCGTCTTGGCTGTGCGGCAAAGAGCACCGCTTCGCCAATCCGTCTAAACCCTTATTGCTCCTGTCTCTGCATTGCTACGCTAGCTTCGAGACATGAAAGTGCGTTGCAGCACTTTGTGCTTCGTCGCAAAGAGATGGACCAAATATGTTTGGTCCATCTCTTGCCTGTCGGAGCTGAACGGCCGTTTTCGCTTTTCTTAAGAGCAGCTGCCTGGTGAATCGTTTCTTACTTTTGATCCCGTTTCGCCGCGCAGCAAGTCGCCGCCAGTGGAGATGATGATTTTGTTTGTCACTTGGTTGGCGATTGCAGTTGAAACCATTTGAAGAAGGGCATTCACGTCGCTCTGTGATTGTTTGAATTCCTGGACAATCGGCACCGCGTCAATTTCTTCTTCGATTTTTTGAATTTTTCCTTCGATCAATCCTAACGCACGTTCTTTTCCGTATGCCTGGAAGTTGACCGCTTGTTTTTGAAGGCTCTTCATGCTGGCAATTTTCTCACGGATTTTTTGGTTTTCATTTATTTGAGCTTCCGCACGTTTGAAGAATTCCACTTCTTCTGTTTCAGCGATCATGTCCGCCACTTCGCGTGCTTTTGCAATAATTTCTTCTTTTGAATACGTCATGTAATTAGACACCCATTTCTTGGCCTGCTCCGGTTTCTACTAGCTCACCGTTTAAAGACCATGTTTTTGTTGTTGTAATCTTTACTTTTACCAATTGGCCGACAATCGACTTGGGACCGACAAAATTGACGAGTTTGTTTTTCGCTGTATAACCGGACAATACATCGGGGTTTTTCTTACTTTCACCTTCAACAAGCACTTCAACAATCTGCCCTTCATATGCAGCCATTGCATTCAAGGCATATTCGTTTACAACAGCATTTAAACGCTGCAAACGCTCTTTTTTCACTTCCATCGGAACGTTGTCGGCCATCTTCGCAGCTGGCGTTCCTTCACGTGGAGAATAAATATACGTAAAGGCCATTTCAAAACCGACTTCTTTGAACAAAGACAAAGTTTCTTCAAACTGTTCGTCTGTTTCATTCGGGAATCCGACAATGATGTCTGTTGTCAGCGATGCAGTTGGAATGGCTTCACGAATTTTTTGGACCAGTTCCAAATAATGTTCACGCGAATACTTACGGGCCATGATTTTCAACATGCTTGTTGAACCTGATTGTACAGGTAAATGGATGTGGTCGACAAGGTTTCCGCCTTTTGCGAGCACTTGGATCAAATGATCATCGAAATCGCGCGGGTGGCTGGTGGTAAAACGGATGCGCGGCAAATCGATCATACGAAGTTCATCCATCAAATCACCAAGCCCATATTTTATATCGGAAAAGTCCTTGCCGTATGCGTTGACGTTCTGCCCGAGCAGGGTGACTTCCTTATATCCTTGTGCCGCCAGATGGCGCACTTCCTGGATTATGTCTTCAGGACGGCGTGAACGCTCTTTTCCGCGTGTATACGGAACGATGCAATACGTACAAAATTTATCGCAGCCATACATGATGTTCACCCAAGCCTTGATTTTGCCTTTGCGGACTTTCGGCAAGTTTTCAATGACATCGCCTTCTTTAGACCAGACGTCGATGACCATTTCTTTCGATAAGTACGCTTCGTTCAAAATTTCAGGCAGCCGGTGGATATTATGCGTGCCAAAAATCATATCTACTTGATCGTAGGTTTTCAGGATTTTATTGACCACGGATTCTTCTTGCGACATACAGCCGCAAACTCCGATCAGCAAATCCGGTTTTTCCAATTTCAAAGGCTTCAAATGTCCCAGTTCCCCGAACACTTTGTTTTCAGCATTTTCACGAATGGCACATGTATTTAATAGGATAACATCTGCATCGTGGACCGAATCCGTGAGGCAAAAGCCCAATTGCATAAATATGCCGGCCATTACTTCGGTGTCATGCTCGTTCATCTGACATCCATAAGTGCGGATATAGAACTTGCGGCCTTCTCCCATCTTTTCAAAGCGGGGATCGATTTTGAAATTATCGAAATAGGAGACTTGTTCTTTTCCTCGTTTTTTTGCTTCCTTTAATGAAGGCGGTGTATAAACACTCTGAAAGTACTGGCTATAGTCCTTTTCGGACTTTTTTTCTGCTGAAGCAGCCGGTACCTGAGTTGTTTGTAAACGCTGTTCCTCATTCATGAAAAAACCCCTTTCAATCATCACTTTATTATACTGAATTCACCTGCTTTACTACAAGGCAGGTGAATCAATTGTCGGAGAATCGACAAGAACAAGGATTAACTTAGTTCTGGAACGGATAATCGTCATTGATGTAAACGCGTTCGAACGAAACAGCTTTTCCAGTGTCGTCATCCACTTCTGTGAAAAAGCCGCTAACGACAGAACGGCCGCGTTTCGGCACTTCAAAACGTGTCGGCATATTCGTTTTGAACCGGTATAGCACCGATTCTTTCGTCATGCCCAGTATTTCATCGTAAGGACCAGTCATCCCGACATCCGAGATATAGGCAGTTCCATTCGGCAAAATGCGTGCATCCGCGGTTTGGACATGGGTATGGGTTCCTACTACAACTGAAGCGCGGCCATCCAAATGCCAGCCCATTGCAATCTTTTCACTGGTTGCTTCTGCATGGAAATCGACAAAGACCAGAGGGGAAATGGCTTTCGCTTCCGCTAACAGCTCATCCGCTTTTTGGAAAGGATCGTCATGCGGCGGCAAAAAGACGCGCCCATGCAAGTTAATCACCGATAGGGTCTTGCCATTTTTCGTGACCGTAGCCATTCCGCGTCCTGGAGCTTCTGGAGAAAAGTTAGCAGGCCGGATCAAGTAATCGACATCATCGATAAAATCGAAAATCTCTTTCTGATCCCACGTATGGTTGCCCATCGTGATGACGTCGACTCCCATGAATAATAAATCTTGATAAATCGATTTGGTGATGCCGCGCCCTGCTGCTGCATTCTCGCCATTAGCGATGACTACATCAGGGGAGTACTTCCGTTTTAGTCTTGGTAAATATGACTCCAATGCTTCCCTGCCGATAGAACCGACAATATCTCCAATAAATAAAATCTTCAACTTAATTCACCTTTTCCCATAAGAAAAAGGCTTCTTTGAATAGACATTCATCGAAGCCTTACTCTTATTATTTTGCATATTCAACTGCTCGTGTTTCTCTTATGACCGTCACTTTGATATGGCCAGGATAATCAAGCTCTTCTTCAATCCGTTTCCGGATATCGCGTGCCAGACGATGCGCTGTCATATCATCAATTTGTTCCGGCCGGACCATGATCCGGATTTCACGCCCCGCTTGAATGGCGAATGATTTCTCAACGCCTTCATACGATTCGGAAATTTCTTCGAGTTTTTCGAGTCTGCGAATATAATTTTCGAGAGTCTCGCTTCGCGCGCCCGGGCGTGCTGCGGATAAAGCATCCGCTGCTGCGACAATCACTGAAATGATCGATGTCGCTTCTGTATCCCCGTGGTGGGAAGCTATACTATTGATAACAACAGGATGTTCTTTATATTTTGTACCAAGTTCTACGCCGATTTCAACGTGGCTGCCTTCAACTTCATGATCGATGGCTTTTCCGATATCATGCAGTAAACCGGCCCGTCTTGCCAAGGTTACGTCTTCGCCAAGTTCCGCGGCCATCAATCCGGATAGGAAAGCGACTTCCACGGAATGCTTTAAGACATTCTGTCCATAGCTTGTGCGGTATCGAAGGCGGCCTAGAATCTTGATCAAATCTGGATGCAGGTTATGGACGCCAACGTCAAATGTGGTTTGCTCACCAATTTCACGGATTTGCTCATCCACTTCCCGTCTTGACTTCTCAACCATTTCTTCGATGCGCGCTGGATGGATTCGGCCATCAGACACCAATTTCTCTAGAGCCAATCTGGCTGTTTCACGTCTAATCGGATCGAATCCAGATAGAATAACCGCTTCCGGTGTATCATCGATAATTAAATCAATTCCGGTCAAGGTTTCCAATGTACGGATGTTGCGTCCTTCACGTCCAATTATACGGCCTTTCATCTCATCATTTGGCAAGTTGACTACTGAGACAGTTGTTTCCGCCACATGGTCTGCTGCAAAACGCTGCATGGCCAAGGATAAGATGTTCTTCGCTTTTTTGTCCGATTCTTCTTTCGCACGAGCTTCTGTTTCTTTGATCATCGCGGCAATGTCAGAGGAAAGTTCATTTTCCACTTGCTGCAAAATAATCGATCTTGCTTCTTCGCGTGTCAAAGATGAAATTCGTTCCATTTCGGCTTGTTGCTGTTGGACTAATTCCTCAGCTTTGCTCTCCATCTGTACAATATGCTGTTGTTTTTCTGCGAGCGCTTCGTCTTTGCGTTCCAGACTAGCTTCTCTTTTGTTTAATGCATCATCCTTGCGATCCAAATTTTCTTCTCTCTGCAACAACCGATTTTCTTGTCTTTGTAGTTCCAATCGGCGTTCCCGAATTTCAGATTCTGTTTCAGTACGCAATTTATGATTTTCGTCTTTCGCTTCCAATAGTGCTTCTTTTTTCAGGGCTTCTGCTTCTCTTTTCGCATCTTCAACTATTTGCTCCGCAGAATTTTTAGCGCCTGCTATATTGGAATCGTTTGCTTTTTTTAACGCATAATACCCAACAACTACACCGACGATGATACCAAGCAAAGCGAAGATGATCTCGTTAATACCCATTCGGACACCTCCTCTTGCTATTCTTTTAACATTTTCAAAAATGAAATAATAAAACCATTGTTCTACATCAATCGTTGTAAAAATAGTAAATTATACAATTTTAATTGTATAGATGGACTTATGTCATGTCAACCCATTGAGAAGCTAGAAAACCTATACAATCAAGCATTGGCGATAGTTCCACAGCTTAAATCTGCTCCTTGCCTTACCGGTTTTCACAAAAATGAATATGCTGAAAAGCCGCTCAGCAAGGGCTGTGCGGCTTTTCATAAGAAGCTTTATCAAATGGCTTCTCTCTTATTCTTCTTCATCAATAAGCAAGCTAAACTCTTCCGGTTCTTCGTCACGCGCAGCAATCGTATATGTGGCTGCTGCCATGCCGAATGATTCCCGGATTTTGTTCGAGATTTCGTTGCGTATTTCCGGATTACTAAGCAAGAATTGCTTAGCATTTTCACGGCCTTGGCCAATTCGTTCCTCGTTATATGAATACCAAGATCCGCTCTTCTGGATAATATCCAGTTCTGAACCGATATCTACGATTTCACCTTCACGGGAAATCCCTTTTCCGTACATGATATCCACTTCAGCTGTACGGAACGGTGGAGCTACCTTGTTTTTAACAATCTTGATTTTTGTTCTGTTCCCGATGATATCCGTACCGGATTTCAATGCTTCCGCACGTCTTACTTCCAAACGGACAGAAGAATAGAATTTCAATGCACGGCCGCCTGGAGTCGTTTCCGGGTTACCGAACATAACGCCGATTTTTTCACGGATTTGGTTGATGAAAATCACGATTGTGTTTGATTTGTTGATTACGCCTGAAAGTTTGCGAAGCGCTTGGGACATCAAACGTGCTTGCAGACCCATATGCGAGTCGCCCATTTCGCCTTCAATTTCCGCTTTTGGCACTAATGCTGCTACCGAGTCGACTACAACGATATCAATAGCACCGCTTCGTACCAAAGCTTCTGCAATTTCAAGTGCCTGCTCGCCTGTATCCGGCTGAGACAGGAGCAATTCATCGATATTAACACCCAGCGCTTTAGCATACATCGGATCTAATGCGTGCTCCGCATCGATAAATGCTGCTGTTCCGCCTATAGCCTGTACTTCGGCAATGGCATGAAGTGAAACAGTCGTTTTACCAGAGCTTTCAGGGCCATATATTTCAATCACCCGGCCGCGTGGATATCCGCCTATTCCTAAAGCTGTATCAAGTGCCAATGAACCACTGGAAACTGATGATACATTTCGGTCGCTTTTTTCTCCTAATTTCATGACCGAACCTTTACCGAACTGCTTTTCTATACTCTTTAACGCCATGTCTAATGCCGCTTTACGATCGCTCAAAAGAAATCCTCCTCTAATTAAAACCAATTTTTCTACCTGTCTCTATTATACTAGGTTATTGAGAAATACACAAGAAAAAAGCGAACGTTTATTCGTGTTCGTATTTTCAAATCTGTGTTTTATCCGCCCTATAAGAGGCAAATTCCCTTTTTGAGAACAAAAAAACACGCAAAATTAAATTTTGCGTGCATTTCCTTCAGTCAGTGTTCGTATGATATAGGAAAGCGCTAATTTTACCGCTCTTAGACGGTTGGTGTTGCGCATTCCTGACAATTGAAGGCGGTAAGCTTTGGTGTCTTCTGCTGTTGCAATGCCGATCCATACCGTTCCAGCTGGCTGATTACCATGGGCATCCGGGCCAGCTGCTCCAGTTAAGCCAACACTGATATCCGTGTTGAACTTCTGACGCACGGCTTCAGCCATCGCGATGGCGATTTCTTCACTCACTACTCCATACTTAGTCAGGAGTTCTGGAGATAAACCGAGCTGAGTGATTTTCATTTCTTCATTATAGGCGATGACTCCACCGGACAGGACAGCACTCGCTCCCGCTACTGCAGCCAGTTCCGATTGGAAAAGGCCTGCTGTTAGACTTTCAGCAGCTGAAATCGTTTTCGATTGCTCTTTCAATAATTCAATCGTTTTGGAAGCAAGGGAATCGTCGTCATAGCCATAAAGATATTCTCCTACATCATCCAAAATCTCTTTTTTCGTTCCCTTGATCAATTCCCAAGCTTCTTCTTCTGTGGCCGTTTTCGCGGTAATGCGAAGCGTCACTTCTCCATCAGAAGCAAGCGGTGCAATGGTCGGATTGGTTTGACGATCCAGCAATTCCTGCAGGCGGTCTTCCAGTTCCGCTTCCCCGATGCCATAAAAGCGCAAGACATGTGATAAAATGACATCCGCTTGATTTAGCAAGCGGGCCAATTTCGGTTTGCCTTCAAACTGGAACATTGGTTCCATTTCTTTTGGAGGTCCTGGCAAAAGGATATAAACACGGCCGTCTTTTTTATACAGCATTCCCGGAGCCATGCCGTGATTATTGACAAGCACTTCACTGTCTTTTAAAACCAGTGCCTGCTTTTTATTGTTTTCTGTCATCACCCGCCCGGCACGTTCAAAAAATGCCACTATAGATTCCAGGGCGTACTCGTCCATTTCAAGTGTGGTATCTAAGTGACGGGCAATCGTTTCTTTCGTTAAGTCATCTTTCGTTGGCCCAAGCCCCCCGGTAAAGATGATCAAATCAGCACGCTCTTCCGCAATCCTAATGACATCCTGCAAACGGCCGGCATTGTCCCCAACTACGGTATGATAATACACATTGATGCCGAGTTCTGCTAAATGGCTGGATAAAAAGCGTGCATTCGTATTTGTAATTTGGCCTAATAATAGCTCCGATCCCACTGCAATAATTTCCGCATTCATCTGACCCCACCCCTTCTTAAATTGCGATTATTATTTAGAAGCCATCAATCCCCGGCGGTTGGCATAGAAATAATCCCAGCCGGACCAAACCGTGAAAATCAGCGCTATGTAAAGCATAATTTCTCCGAACGGAATATTAACCAAAGTAAAAATTGTGTTATGGAGCAATAGGGCCGCAATGGCCAGAATCTGTGCAGTTGTTTTGATTTTCCCTAAGCTGCCAGCCGCTACAACTTCCCCTTCTCCTGCCAATACTAGGCGCAGTCCCGTAACCGCGAATTCCCGGCTGATAATGATGATAACAATCCATGAAGCGGCAAAATCAAGCTCCACCAAAATGATCAAAGCTGCCGAAACAAGCAATTTATCAGCGAGCGGATCTAAAAATTTCCCGAAAGTAGTGACGAGATTGTATTTGCGGGCATAATAACCGTCAACCCAGTCTGTCAGTGAGGCAATGATAAAAATCAACCCGCCAATAAAGTGGGAAACTGGCATTTCCGCTCCAAAAAGCGTCATATCTCCCCAGCCGAAATCGACAAGCATAATCACCATAAAAATTGGAATCAATAAAATTCTGGAAATGGTGATGCGGTTTGGAATATTCATAGTGTTTCTCCTTTCATCCTATCAAGAAAAATAGCCATCAAAAGATGGCTATTCCGCGTCTTTAAATTGAATAACGATATTTTGAGTAATAAGATCCTGTGTGTATGTAACCGGTTCTCCGTTAAGTGTCAATGTGACATTGGGGCTGGCCCCGAGTCGTACACGGATTTGTGAAAGGCCTGATACATCGATGTTTTCAGTATCATCTTTAGCCATCGTGCGTGCCGGCATCAAATCTTTCTGATCTGCTCCGGTCGCCTGAACCCAAGAAGGTCCGCCATTTGCTTTAATGACCAGTTCCCTTTTAGCAGGCCCTGACCATGCATAAGTTGTTGTTTCTCCTTGACTCCCTTGCACTTCGATACTTGCTTTAGGCTCTGCAGGTTCTTCCTCTACCGGTTCTTCTGCTGCCGGCTCTTCTTCAGCAGGCTCTTCTGCCGGCTCGGCTGGAGCTTCTTCTTCAGGAGATTCCTCATACTGTACTCCGCCTTCAGTTTCGGTTCCTTCTTCAATCGGATCATTGGTGTCAAGTTTTGAATAAAAGAAAACGACCACAGCCAATATAACAACGATAAATAAAGCCACAATCACTTTCGGCATTATCTCCCCTGTCCGATTTGATGAATGCTTCGCGAAAGTTTGGCGACGCGATGGCGTTGGCGGCGCAATCGGTGCTCTTGCATCGTCTTTAGCTGCCACCGGCACTTCCGACTTATATTGTTCCAGCAGCTCATCCGGTTGGATTCCTACTGCTTCCGCGTATTGCTTGATAAAAGCCCGCGCATAAAACGGACCAGGCATCATGCTGTAATTTCCTTCTTCGATGCCGGCCAAATAACGTTTTTGAATCTTAGTTACCTCTTGTAAATCCTCTAAACTATACCCTTTTGCGATTCTCGCTTCTTTCAAACGAGTACCTAATTCACTCAATACACTCACCTGCCTGCTTAAAAGTTAAAACCGCCGAACATATCTGCTTGATTTCGATCGTCCATGAAGTTGTTTCTCTCTAAAACTTCATATGTAATCTTTTCATCTGGATGATGGCGCAATTCGATAATATAATCGAAATCTTCAATGTTGTATTCAGATTGCTGGACAAACAGGTCGGGATGTTCCACCACTTTAATCGTAGGCATGCGCATCATTTCCCGTACCAGTTGCTGATGGCGCTCATCAGCGGAACGGCGTGTTACAATGCCATCCAATATAAAGATATTATTGGAATTGTGTTCATCACCCATTAAACTGTTTCGCACTGTTTGTTTGATCATTGTAGAAGATAAGAAAATCCATTTTCTATTGGCACTGACACTGGCGGCAACAACTGATTCTGTCTTGCCTACCCTTGGCATTCCGCGAATCCCCACCAATTTATGGCCTTCCTGCTTAAAGATTTCAGCCATAAAATCAACCAATAGACCAAGTTCATCCCGGACGAATCGGAAAGTCTTCCGGTCATCTGCATCACGCTGTATATATCTTCCATGCCGCACAGCCAGAATATCCCGCAATTTGGGTTCACGGAATTTCTTCACTGCAATCGTTTCAATCGTTGAAACGATTTGCTCAAAACGTTCCAGCTGCACATAGTGTTCAGCACGCAAAAGCATTCCTCGCCGGCCTTGGTCCACGCCGTTAATCGTGACGATATTAACGCGCAACATCCCAAGAAGTGAAGCTATATCCCCTAATAAACCCGGACGATTCACTTGAATTTCGTATTCAAAATACCATTCGATCATTCATCATCCGACCTTTCATATCAATATAAAGCGTTCAAAGTTCCTATCTCTTATGATAGCTGATTTGCCACTGCAAGAAAAGGGGCAATAAAAAAGGAGTTGGCATGAGAACTAAGGCCGGCCAACCCCTTCATTACTATTTACCCACACATTGAACAGAAGAACTTAGACAAAAGACCCTTTTTTGTTATTTTAAAGCTTTCCTACATATGCCATCCTCCATTTATATGCAAGGTTTGCCCTGTAATATAGTCGGCTTTGCCGCTCACCAAAAAATTGACAGCATCTGCTACATCTTGCGAAGTGCCCAGCCCCAGCGGTATTTCTTCTGCTATGGATAAAAGCTCTTCATCACTAAAAGAATTATTCATTTTCGTTTGGATAAAGCCCGGCGCAATTGCATTGACCCGTGTGCCTGATGTCGACATTTCTTTGGCATAGGCTTTGACAAAGGAGATTTGTGCTCCTTTGACCGACGAGTACATCGTCTCAAGTGCCGCTCCGGTTTGTCCCCATATCGATGTGATAAAGACGACGTACGTTTTCTGATAGCGATGAAAATAAGGTGAAATCAATTTGATGGCAGAGACGGGATTGCGGACATGGACGCGCCATAACATGTCCATTTCCTCTTCAGATGTGTCTATGAGCATTTTCATGAGTGCATGGCCGCTTGCCACTACGATGCAGGATGCATCAAAGACATTTTCAGCTAATTTCCGGGCGCCATCGGGTTGAGCAAAATCTGCCTGGATTCCTATGAATTCCTGCAGTGAATATTTCGCTGCTAACTTTTCTGTTAGCTCCGACACCGAATTTGTATTCCAATGAAGATAAAGCGACCAGCCGCTTTCAGCCAGCTGATGAGCAATTGCTTCACCAATTTCTCCTGAAGCGCCTAAAATCACAGCAAAACGTTTCACACAGTTTCCTTCTTCGGAGGCACGATGGTAAAGACCGAGCGTTGGCTGTCCAGACTAACCGTAGCAAAAGCCGCCTGTAAATCAGGCACTTCTAGCGCTTCAAGGAACGGCACAACGTCAAAAAGGTTCATTTGGTTAAATGTGTAGCGTGTAAACTGATTGGCAATATATTCTGGTGAATTCAAAGCTCTTAAGAAAAACCCGATTTTCTTCCGGCGTACCCGGTCCAAATCCGCCTGTCCAAATGGCCATTTTTCCATTGCTTTATCAAGCGTATGTTGGATTTCTTTGGCTAGAACTTCAGGCTCGGACGTATCGGATCCAATCAATGCATAGCCGAATCCGTTTTCCAGAGAGTAGTCAAACGAATATGATTCGTCAATCCAGCCGCTTTCATAAGCAGTATGATAAAAGTCGGAAGTGCGGCCGAATAATAATTCAAACGCCAATTGGGAAGCCAATTCATGTTTCAGCATCTGAGAGCCTGATAAGTTCAGGACTTCCGGTTTAATCCCCACAAAGACTTTCGGTTTTTGGACGCTCATTTCCAAGGTCCGCTCTTTGATTGCTGCTTCCACAGGTTCATCAGGATAAATCCGGACAATCTCTTTTGGTTCTTCGAATGTCTTTTGGCTTTGGTTTGTTCTGATAAAGTCCATCATGCTTTCGGGTTCAACAGCACCGACGATGAACAACACCATATTCGATGGATGATAAAACGTGTTATAGCACGTATATAAATGTTCTGCCGTAATATCCTGGATCGATTCGACAGTTCCGGCAATATCAATTTTCACTGGATGATTTTTATACAAGTTCTCGATAATGCCAAAATACAATCGCCAGTCCGGCTGATCGTCGTACATCGTAATTTCTTGTGCGATAATGCCTTTTTCTTTTTCAACCGTCTTTTCGGTAAAATATGGGCTTTGGACAAAATCCAATAAAGTACCGACATTTTCTGTTATCTGATCGGTTGCGGAGAATAGGTAGGCAGTCCGTGTAAATGAAGTAAAGGCATTCGCTGAAGCCCCTTGTTTACTGAACTGCTGGAATATATCCCCGTCTTCTTTTTCGAACATTTTATGCTCCAGGAAATGAGCGATGCCATCCGGTACTTTGACCGGTTCCTGGCCGCCAAACGGCACAAAATGGTTATCAATTGAACCGTATTTAGTGGTGAATGTTGCAAAGGTTTTCGAGAATCCCTTTTTAGGTAAAATATAAACTTCCAGCCCGTTAGGCAGCTGTTCCTGATAAAGTGTTTCATCCAATTGGTCAAAATGTACTTTATTCAACTGAATCATCCTCCTTGCCTGATAGGAAGTACGTCATTTCCAATGATAATTGCTGTGCAGCCTCTGCAATGTCTTCCTTGGTGATGCTCTTCCATTTGCTGATTAAATAATCCGGTTCAAATGAATCTGTCAATTCCATATACTGGTCATAGATATCAATCTGGCCGCGTGCCGAATCCAGGGCTTCCCGCAATTGATTGATCAACAAAGCTTTTGTCTGTTCCAGTTCCGTATCGGAAATATTGCCTTTTTTCACTTCTTCCAATTGCTCAAGGACAAGCTTTACTGCTTTTTGTTCCAATTTAGAATCAATGCCTGCGAGCACGAACATCAAACCGAACTGGGAAGCGTATGAGCTGGACACATAATAAGCCATACTTTCTTTTTCCCGGATGTTGACGAACAGCTTGGAATGCGCATACCCGCCGAGAACTCCGTTCATCAATTGCATAACGGGAAACTTCTCGTCATAGAATGTGATTGGCGTAAAGAATGCCATATGAAGTTTTCCTTGTTTCATATCTTCATGTTCAACAACCCGTGATTGAGCTGGTTGCACCAATTCTACTGAAGGCGCATCAATCGGCTTTTCCCGGTCTTTAAAATGGAAGTATTCTTTAATGTATGCTGCAATCGTCTCGGACTGAATATCTCCAACTGCATATATTTCAATTTCATTGTCATTGATCATCGTCTGGTATTCTTCGAGAAGCTTTTCGTTTGTCACCCGCTCCACTTCTTCGAGAGTCCCATTTGCAGGAATAGAAGCTGGATGTTCAGGGAGCGCCAGTTCCATCATCCGCTGCTGGGCATAACGTGTTTTTTCATCAAATATTGACTCAATGCGCTGTTTGACCGCTTCTTTTTCCCGATTGAAAATGGTTTCTTTAAACAGTCCATTTTCCAAATTTGGCTTAAATAACACAATGTACATTAAGTTCAATACTTTTTCCAACACGCCTTCTTCAGACAGATACTGGTCATTTACCGTTTCCACATTCAAGGTCACGATATGTTCATTGCCTCTTTTAGAAGAATCTATGTAAAGAGATGTGCCGTATAAATCATCCAGCACCATACGAAGTGCAGTATGAGAAGGGTATACTTCATTGCTGTGCTGCAGGACATTTGCCAAAATCGACCGGGCAGACGCCTTTTCTTTTGTTAATTTATCTTTAAATTTCAACGAAAAATTAATCGTTTTGAATTGTGTTGTTTCATTAACATGCACATTGACACCTTTTGCAATAGTAGTAGTTTGAAACATATGGAAATCCCCTCTCTTTGTTCATAGTCTAACTATACCCAACCTTTTCGGATAAATGCAAACAAAGAAAAGCGGAAGTGGCCATCTAGCCCCGACAAGCGCTGGAGGGCTTGGCATGAATGGCGTACTTTGCCATTCGGAACAAGACCGAAGCGATCTCGAGGGGCTGGCCGCTGGATCTAGACAATAAGAAAAGCGGAAACGGCCGTTCCCTTGCGACAGGCAAGAGATGGACCAAACATATTTGGTCCATCTCTTTGCGACGAAGCACAAAGTGCTGCAACGCACTTTCATGTCTCGAAGCAAGCGTAGCAATGCAACGCTTTTCCATGTCTCGAAGCTAGCGCAGCGATGCAGAGACAGAGACAGGAGCAATAAGGGTTTAGACGGATTGGCGAAGCGGTGCTCTTTGCCGCACAGCCAAGACGGCTTATGACCCGAGGAATTGGCCGTTGCAGCGCTGCGCACTTCATTGCAAAGACTCGCACTTGCCCGCAGCAAAATGAAAGTTCGAACTTCTGATTAAAATAAAAAAGAGCCGTCAACACGGCTCTTTTTCATCTTATTTTGCTTAACCGGTCAGTGGGGGAAAATCCTTCCACTGATTGAGTTTCACTTTATCGCTGTCCTTTGATGTACGGCACTCCGTTTGCTTTAGGTGCATTGGCACGGCCAATGAAGCCAGCTAAAGCCAGGATTGTCAGTACGTATGGCAGAATCAGCAAGAACACATTCGGAATATCTTGGATATAAGGGATGGATGGTCCAACAATACTCAATGATTGGGCAAAACCGAAGAACAAAGCTGCTCCCATTGCGCCTAGCGGATGCCACTTGCCGAAAATCATCGCAGCAAGAGCCATGAATCCTTGTCCATTGATTGTAGCATGACCAAAATCACCAGAAATCGTCTGTGCGTAAATGGCTCCGCCAATACCAGCCAAAGCACCGGAAATCATAACAGCGACATAACGCATTTTTGCTACATTGATCCCCATCGTGTCGGCAGCCATCGGGTGTTCCCCAACAGAACGCAGACGCAAGCCGAAAGGAGTTTTGTAAATGATGAACCAAGCAAAAACGGCTATGGCAATTGCCAGAATTGACGTATTGTAAACTGAGCTGAAGAACATCGGTCCAATGACCGGAATATCCGACAATAATGGAATATCGTAACGTCCAAAACGTTCAGTGATAAAATCTGTCTGGCCTTTGCCGAATATTTTCTTGACCAAGTATAAAGCCAAAGCAATTGCCAATAAGTTTATGGCTACCCCTGATACAGTTTGATCCGCCCGGAAAGAAATAGAAGCGACCGCATGAACCAGCGACAACAATAATGCAGCCACCATAGCCGCTACCAATGCGAGCCACGGAGTCGCATTTCCAAACGTATCTGCATAAAACAAGTTAAACAAAATCCCTACAAAAGCACCGATAACCATCAAACCTTCGAGGCCGATATTGATTACACCCGATCTCTCGGAAAAAACACCACCGATAGCTGTAAGGATAAGCGGGGCTGCATAAAATATCGCTGAAGGAACGATGAAATATAAAACTTCCAAGAAACTCATATTACTTCGCCTCCTTCTTCTTAGCTGCGCGCAGCAGGAATAAGCGAATTACATAACCTGATGCCACAAAGAAAATAATAACGGCAATAACGATTTCAACTATTTCAAGCGGAATGCCGGCAGCATTCGGCATATTCAAAGCACCGTATTTTAACGATCCAAATAGCGTTGCGCCAAAAATAACCCCAAGCGGCGTATTCATGCCCAGCAAGGCAACCGCAATACCGTCAAATCCGATACCTGTAAAGCCTGCTTTTGAGGACACATACTCAAAGGTCCCAAGAGCCTCCATCGCTCCGCCAAGACCGGCAAAAGCACCAGAAATGACCATAGCCAAAATGATATTTTTATTAACATTCATACCGGCATACTTAGAAGCGTTCTGGTTAAATCCTACCGCTTTCAATTCAAAGCCCAATGTCGTTTTTTCTAAAATGAACCACATCACACCGACCATTAACAAAGCAAGGATAATGCCATAATGCAGGCGTGAGAATTCAGTCAGGTTCTCAAAAAACTCCGAACGCAATGACGCACTGGCAAAAATAGACTCTGTACGATCTCCTCCGCCAGAAACAGTTTTAATCAGTGCATTCGTTACATGTAAGGCGATATAGTTCATCATGATTGTGACAATTACTTCGTGTACATGGAATTTCGCTTTCAATAAACCGGGCACAAATCCCCATAAAGCGCCGGCTGCAGCTGCAGCTAAAATTGCTAACGGCAGATGGATGATTTTTGGCAATTCTACTGCTACTCCAACATAGGCAGCGGCGAACCAGCCGACAATCAATTGCCCTTCTACACCAATATTGAATAACCCCGAACGGAAAGCAAACGCCACCGCTAACCCAGCTAATAGATACGGCGTAATTTGCCGTAATGTTTCTCCGATTGTATACATGTCACCAAAAATTCCGTTCCAAAGAGCTGCATAACCAGCTACCGGATTATATCCGCTTATGAGCATGATAATTGCTCCGACAAGCAACCCTAGAATTACTGAAATGACGGGGACCAGAATATTTGTTGCTCTAATCGACATGCTGATCCTCCTTTACGCTATTTTCTATTGATTTATCCTTTGAACGAACGTGATGGCCCGCCATCAATAAACCTAATTCTTGTTCTGTTGTTTCTTCCGGGGTAACGATATCGACAATTTCACCATCATGAATAACCGCAATTCGATCGGATACGTTCATAACTTCATCTAATTCAAATGAAATCAATAGAACTGCTTTTCCATTGTTCCGCTGTTCAATCAGGCGGCTGTGAATGAATTCGATGGCACCGACGTCCAGGCCGCGTGTAGGCAAAGCTGCAATCAATAATTCTGGATTGCGGTCCACTTCTCGGCCGATAATGGCTTTTTGCTGATTTCCTCCGGACAAAGCACGTGCCGGTTCATGCGGCCCTTGTGTGCGGACATCGTAGGTCTCGATGATATCTTTCGCTTTTTGATCGATTTTATCGTAATCAATAATGCCGGATTTCGAGATGGGAGTTCCGTAATATGTTTGTAGAGAGATATTATGGCCAATCGGGAAATCCAGGACCAAGCCATGTTTATGGCGATCTTGCGGAATATGCCCTACTCCTGCTTCAGTAACTTTACGGGGTTTTAAGTTCGTAATATTTTGCCCATGAATGGAGATGGTTCCATTTTTGACTTTACGCAGTCCTGTTATGGCTTCAATTAGTTCTGTTTGGCCATTTCCATCGATTCCCGCAATTCCGACAATTTCACCTTGACGGACAGACAAATTCAGCTTTTTTACTTTATCCACTCCACGGTAATCTTCAACCACCAAATCGTTAATATTCAAAATCACGTCTTTTGGCGTTGCGGCTTTTTTCACTGTTTTAAATTCCACTTGGCGGCCAACCATCAGTGAAGCCAATTCAGCAGGGTTTGTTTCAGAAGTGTTGACCGTTCCAACACCTTTCCCTTTGCGGATCACTGTTACCCGGTCAGAAACATCCATGATTTCCTTTAATTTATGGGTGATTAAAATAATGGATTTGCCTTCTGCAATCAAGCGTTTCATAATTTGAATCAATTCGACGATTTCCTGCGGTGTCAATGAAGCCGTTGGTTCATCAAAAATCAAAATTTCGGCGCCTCTGTATAAGGTCTTCAGGATTTCTACCCGCTGTTGCATACCGACCGAAATATCTTCGATGATTGCATGGGGATCGACATTCAATCCATATTGTTCTGATACTTCCTGAACACGTTTGGCGGCATCTTTTTTATTGGTGATCCCGAATTTTGTCGGTTCGCTTCCCAGGATGATGTTTTCGGTTACTGAGAAGTTTTCGACCAGCATAAAATGCTGGTGCACCATTCCGATACCTAAATCGTTTGCGACGTTTGGATCCGTGATGTCGACTTTTTTTCCGCGCACCCGGATTTCTCCGCCATCCGGCTGATACAAACCGAAAAGAACGTTCATCAATGTTGATTTGCCTGCTCCGTTTTCCCCTAACAAAGCGTGAATTTCACCTTTTTTCAACTGCAGGGTTATATTGTCATTCGCGACAAAATTCCCGAATACTTTACGGATATTGAGCATTTCGATTACATATTCCACTGTTTTCACTCCCTCGAAAACTGCTAACTTCTTTTTTTAATTAATACAGGAAAGATTTTTAGTACTAAAAACCTTTCCTGTATTATTAATTTTCTAAAAATAGGCGAAAAAAAATCATAAAGACCGGAAATTCCGGTCTTTATGATGACCGTATCAACATGTGCTTATCCCGCTTTAACGGGCAGTAGGACTCCCGCTTTTTCAAGCGGAAGATCCACTGACCGTAAAAGTCCGATTGGTTCAACTAGCACTCAGCGGATAAAGCTCCCGCTGAGTGAGTTTCACTTTATCCCGCTTTAACGGGCAGCGGGGATGAAAAATCCCCACTGATTGAATTTCTTTATTCAGACAAAGTTTCTGGTACTTTGATTTCTCCACTAGCAATTTTTTCTTTGTATTCTTCGATTTTAGCCATAACATCCTCAGGGAGTGCTCCGCGGGAATCAGCAAGGCCGACACCGTCTTCAGCTAAACCGTAAGTAACTGTTTCGCCGCCAGGGAAGTTGCCTTCTTTGGCTTTGTTCGAAATATCGATAACTGCTTGGTCAACACCTTTTAGAACTGAAGTCAAAGTAACGTTTGCATCGCCAACTTGGCCTTCGTCGTATTGGTCAGCATCAACACCGATAACCCAGATTTTCGCATTCGGGTCTGCTTCTTTGCGTTCTTTAGCTTCGGTAAACACGCCGTTTCCAGTACCGCCAGCAGCGTGGAATACAATATCCGCTCCTGCAGAGTACATACGGTTAGCAGTTGTTTTACCTAATTCCGCTTTATCAAAAGCACCTGTATATTGAACATCGACTTCAACTGTCGGGTCTACCGCTTTAACGCCTTCTTTGAATCCTGCTTCAAAGCGTTCGATAACTGGAATTTCCATACCGCCTACAAAGCCGATTTTTTTCGTTTCAGTCATCAAAGCTGCAGCTACTCCTGCAAGGTATGCTCCTTCTTGCTCTTTGAACAATACGCTTGCAACGTTTGGTGCATCTACAACTGCGTCAATAATTGCCAGTTGTGCATCCGGCTGTTGTTCAGCAATTTCTTTTACAGCGCCTTCCATCAAGAACCCGATGCCGAAGACTACATCAAAATCGCGGCGGATCAAGTTGTTCAGGTTGGTGTTGTAGTCAGCATCAGATGCTGATTGCAGATAATCAATTCCACCGTCACCTTTTTTAAGGCCGTTTTCTTCACCAAAAGCTTGTAGTCCTTCCCAAGCTGATTGGTTGAAGGATTTGTCATCTACACCGCCAACATCCGTTACCATTGCTACTGAAAAATCGCTTGCTTCTCCGCCGCTTCCAGCATCGCCAGAAGTTGCACCTTCTTCACTGCCACATGCAGCAAGCATAGTGCCTGCAGCAAGCATGACAGATAGACCAAGACCAAATTTACGTTTAATCAATGTAATAACCCCCAAGATTTTTTTCATATTAGCAGGAATTTGCCGTTTTACACACGTTTTCGAACTACATGGAAACTGAATTTATCAGCCCTGAAGTAGTTCTTTGAGTAAAGCACCACTCGATCGTCCTCATCGTAATGGAGCTGCTTTAATTCGAGTAATGCTGTTTCCGGGTCACATTCCAGAATCGGTGATGCTTTTTCATGATAGCCGATTGGATCAATGAATGTGACCGCATAGGAAATGTGTATATTTCCGGTCTCCTCTAATGCAGAGAAGATAGAGCCTTCTTTGCGTCCGAGAAAATCAGCTGGCAAATATGCGGAAGGAACTTTGTCGATGCAGTAGACGACTGGTTCTCCATTTGCCGTCCGGACGCGTTCAATAGTAATGACAGTCTCATCGTTTTCGCAATGAAAGCGTTTTATATCATCTTCAGACGAAGGAGCCTCGGAAGTGCTTAAGTAAATAGCACCTGGCTCCATTCCTGCTTGGCGGATCATATCCGAGACACTGGTCAATTGTTCGATGCCCGATGAAAATACCGGTTTCGCATTGACAAAAGTGCCGACTCCATGCCGTCTTACAATAATATTGTCCTCTTCCAACAGCCGCAGCGCCTCTCGTAAAGTGGCACGGCTGACTCCCAGTGTTTTAGCCAATTCGAATTCGGATGGCAACTTCTCTTTCTCTTTGTACAAACCGGCAGCAATATCCTGCTTCATTCGATCAATCACTTGAAGATACAAAGCACGATGATCCGATTTTATTGTCATACGATTCACCACCAATGACAGAGATCAGACATCTGATGTAAAACATTCCTACTAATCAAAATTACTATAACATTTATTCAAGATGAAATAAATAGTCTTTTGTCGAATTTCGCGAATTTTATTTTCAAAAAAAGTAATTGATGTAATCAAAACGTCATGAAAATCGGCTATTTTTTTAGTAATCCTCCTGCTTTGGAACTAATACCGTGCGTGGTTTGCTCCCTTCGTAAGGACCCACGACCCCTCTCTGTTCCATTTGGTCTATAATGCGGGCTGCCCGGGAATAGCCGACCCGGAAGCGTCTTTGCAGCATCGATACCGAGGCTGTCTGCATTTCAGAAACAAGCTGAACCGCTTCATCGTAAATTTCATCTGTTTCATCATCTACGGCAGTTTCTTCAATTTCCGTAGGAATCATATCTTCCTGGTATTGTGCTTTTTGCTGTTCAATCGCAAAATCAACGATTTTCTCCACTTCGGAATCGGATAAGAAAGCCCCTTGAACCCGGACCGGCTTGGATTTGCCGGCGCCGAGGAACAGCATATCACCACGGCCGAGCAATTTTTCTGCCCCGCCCATATCCAGAATGGTGCGTGAGTCGATGGCAGAGGAAACAGCAAATGCAATTCGTGAAGGAATATTCGCTTTAATGACGCCTGTTATGACGTTAACACTTGGGCGCTGGGTGGCGATGATCAAATGGATGCCCGCAGCACGTGCCATCTGCGCCAAGCGTGTGATGGCATCCTCCACTTCGTTTGAAGCGACCATCATCAAGTCCGCCAATTCATCGACGATGACAACGATAAATGGCAGTTTCGGATGCTTTTCTTCATTTTCTTCATTGAATATCCGTACATAATCGTTATAGCCTTCGATATTCCGTGTTCCGGTATGGGAGAACAATTCATATCTCCGTTCCATTTCCGAAACAATTTTCTTCAAAGCCTGTGCCGCTTTTCTCGGATCTGTCACGACCGGTGCCAATAGATGTGGAATGCCGTTATAGACATTCAGTTCAACCATCTTTGGATCGATCATCATCATTTTCACTTCATGCGGTTTCGCCCGCATGATGATACTGGTAATAATACCGTTTATGCAGACCGATTTCCCGCTGCCTGTTGATCCGGCAACCAGCAAGTGAGGCATTTTGTTAAGTTCCGTCATGACGGCTTGTCCGGTAACATCCCGTCCAAGACCGAACAGCAGTTTCGATTCAGGTTTATTATTTTCTTCGGATTCCAGTACTTCGCGCAGTGATACGATTGCAACTTCCGAGTTCGGCACTTCAATGCCGATGGCCGACTTGCCTGGTATCGGCGCTTCGATCCGGATATCACGAGCCGCAAGTGCCAGCGCCAAATCATCGTGAAGCGCCACTATTTTGCTGACTTTGACGCCTGTATCCGGCAGCACTTCATATTTTGTAACTGCAGGACCCATATGCACTTGGGTTACTTTTGCCCGCACGCCAAAGCTTTGGAATGTTTTCTCCAGCTTTTTAGCATTTTTCTGTATGCCTGCATATTCCCCGCTTTGGTCTGAGTGCGGAGGCAATGTCAGCAAATCAAGCGGCGGCAATTGGTATTCTTCATTTTCCATTTCTTCTCCTGAAGACAAGGTAACTTCTTCAGCAATGTCCGTTTTACTTTCTTCAGCCGGCACTTCAGCTTTTCTGGGACGGACATTTTCAGTGAAGGCCGAGATGATCGGTTCTTCATGCTGCATCACATGAACCGTTTCTTCTTCTTCAGGATCAAGTGCTTCATCCACTTCAATCACTTGCTCTGGCTGCACTTCTTTACGAGGTGCAGATAAGCGCTTAGGTTTCGGTTTGCTTTGCTTCAAGCGTGTCAATGTCGATTCCAATACAGGGCGCATACTTGGTACTTTCTCAGCCAAATAAGGAACCGCCGTTTTCCCAGTAAGAATGATTGCTCCAATAGACAATAAAATCAAGGCAATAATCCATGTCCCTGCCGTATCGAACAATAAATGGAACATGGCGTATAACACTGCCCCCATCATGCCGCCTCCGCTAGCTGTATAAGTCTCCCATACTGATCCGGTAACTTGGGTGGATCGGATAGTCTCTGATACCACATTTCCGGAGGTAATGGGCAAGATGGAACCTGCAGCCCAAATCAAATGGCAAATCAAAAGAATTCCTGTAATCAGAAAGACAGAACTTGCAGCGATTTTGAGCCGCGGTTTTGGCCAACGCCGTTTAACCATGATATGTGCTGCCAACAACAGCAAAAGGATCGGCACAAAAATCGCCAAATACCCCGTTAATAATTCTGCTATATTCAATAATGTTTTTCCTATAATGCCTAATTGAAAAGCCATCAAGACCGCTATGCCGATCATCAGCAATCCGATGACTTCGTATCCAATCATAGACATCGGCTGCTTTTTCTTTTTGGCTACCGGCTTTTTCTTAGCTGGCGTCTTTTTCCTTGCCTGTGCCCGTGGCATATTAATCCCTCGTTTCTTTAAAATTGAAAAAGGATTTCCACCGATTAGTTCGGTATGGAAATCCTTTCACTTTTTTCTTTCTTAATATTCCATAATAATCGGAATGATCATCGGACGGCGTTTTGTTTGTTGGAATAAATAAGAATTCAATGTGTCACGAATTTCCTGTTTGATATTATTCCATTCAAAAGCATCTTTCACCACATACTTCTCGACAATTTTGCGGACCAATTGAGTGGATTCTTCCATAAGCTGCTCAGATTCGCGGACATAGACAAAGCCGCGCGAAATCATTTCAGGTCCGGATGCAATTTTCTTTTCTTTGCGGTTTAATGTCACCACTACGATAAATATACCATCTTGTGAAAGAAGCTTGCGGTCCCGAAGAACAATGTTTCCGACATCTCCAATGCCAATTCCATCAATTAGCACATTGCCAGCAGTGACGCGGCCGCTCATGCGTACTTTTCCACCTTTGTATTCAACGATATCTCCTTTATCGGCAATAAAGATATCCGATTTGTGCATGCCGATTTGCTGAGCCAATTTTGAATGGGCAATCAGCATTTTGTATTCGCCTTGAATCGGGATGAAATATTTTGGCTTCATCATGTTCAACATCATCTTCAAGTCTTCTTGGCTTCCGTGTCCGGATACGTGAACTTTCTTGCTTGATGTCAGTACATTAGCGCCGGCTTTCGCCAATTTGTTCATCGTTTGGAACATTTGGACTTCCATTCCTGGAGACGGTGTAAAGGTAATCATCACAGTATCTGTGTCTTTGATCTTTACATCTTTATGCTGCTTGCGGACCATTTTATCCAAGGCTTCTAGTGGTTCACCTTGATTGCCCGTTACAATAATGACCACTTCTTCATCTCGATGCTGTTCCAAGTCTTTAATCGAAATGACGGTATCTTCATCGACTTCCAAATAGCCGAGGCGCAAGCCGACTTCGTAGCTGCTTTCAAGGCTTTTCCCTACCACTGCCACTTTTTTGCCGGTAGCTTTGGCGATATCGAATACTTGCTGAATCCGGATGAAGTTGGATGAATACAGCGATACTAAAATACGGCCTTCAGCCGCAAGGAAAGCAGATAATAAATGATCTGCAATAACTGTTTCAGATGTGGTATGCCCTGGGCGTTCTGCTTCTGTTGAATCTGATAGCAAGATCAATACGCCATCTTCTCCCAATTTTGCCATTTTAGCAATATCGGGCTTATAGCTCCCTTTTGCTGACTGGTCAAATTTGAATTCTCCGGTATGGACAATCGCCCCTTCAGAAGTATGGAAAACGATGCCTAGTGCGTCCGGTATGCTGTGTGTCGTATGAAAAAACGTAACATGGGTTTTATCAAAATTCATACGGCTTTTGTTTGTCACTTCAAAGAATTTCACATGCTTTAAAGATCCTTGTTCTTTAATATGTTCTTTTGCTAAAGCAATTGTTAATTTCGATCCATATACCGGTGCCTGAATTTTTTTCAGTAAGTAAGCAATCGATCCGATTGCATCTTCATGTCCATGCGTCAGGAAAATCCCTTTCACACGGTCTTTGTTTTCTTCTAGAAATGATACGTCAGGAATAACAATATCGATCCCCAGCATTTCATCTTCTGGGAACATCAAGCCGCTGTCAACGACAAATAAATCTTCATCGATTTCGATGACATACATCGCTTTACCGATTTCTCCAACTCCGCCAAGCGGTATCACTCTAATTAATTCATTTTTTATTTTGCTCAAATTATTTCCTCCTATAATTTACCCGTACACATCCATAGACTTTATTATACGGGAATCTAAGTAAACAGTCCAAAGAAAAAAATAAACCGGACGAGGCGCCGGTTTATTTTAAGGATCTTACTTATTCGGTTCAGCTTCAAACAATTCCTTGTTCAATCATCGATTCAGCGATTTGCACCGAGTTCAGCGCTGCGCCTTTCACTAAATTATCAGCTACCACCCATAAATGGAACCCTTTTGGATTATCCAGATCTTGGCGGATCCGCCCAACAAAAACTTCATCAAGCCCAGTAGCCATCAACGGCATCGGATACACTTGGTTTGCCGGATCATCCATCAATTCGACTCCTGGCGCTGCGGCGATTGCTTGTTTTACTTCTTCGATTGTTGGTGTTCCTTCAAGTTCAACATACACCGATTCTGAATGCCCTGTTACTACCGGCAACCGGACACATGTAGCAGCAACCGATAATCGATCATCGTGCATGATTTTTTTTGTTTCATTAATCATCTTCATCTCTTCATACGTATAGCCGTTTTCCGTAAACTGATCAATTTGCGGAATCGCATTAAAAGCAATAGGATAGTGGCGATCCGCTGATTTTACCGGCAATACGCTTGCTTCTGCATTTTGGGCATTGTCAAAATCCGCTGCTTGGTTCTTCAATTCATTGATGGCATTTATGCCAGCACCTGATACAGCCTGGTAAGTGGAAACCACAATTTTATTTAATCCGAATTGCTCTTTCAGCGGCTGCAGCGCACAAACCATTTGAATTGTGGAGCAATTTGGATTGGCAATGATTCCTTTATGCTCAGCGATATCAGTCTTATTTACTTCCGGCACGACCAACGGCACTTCTTTATCCATACGGAACGCGCTCGTGTTATCGATCACTACAGCGCCGCGTTTTACCGCTTCTGGAGCGAACTTTTCAGAAATGCTGCCTCCAGCGCTAAATAAAGCAATGTCAATGCCTTCAAAAGACTCTGGGACCGCTTCTTGTACTGTATATGTTTTTCCTTTAAATTCAATTTCCTGTCCGGCTGAACGGCTCGATGCCAAGAAAACAATTTCGCTAATTGGAAAGTTTCTTTTTTCCAGCTGTTCTTTCATTTGTTGTCCTACCGCTCCTGTTGCTCCCATAATTGCTACGTTATAAGTTTTCAAATGACTCTCTCCTTCAGTAATGATTGGCGTTATTGTACCATAATTTAACGCACTAAAGGAATGACTTAAGTTTAAATAGTAAGTTTTTTTAGATTTGTGTATATTCTTCATTTAATTGTCAGTCAAAAATTCTACCAAACTTTTTCATAGCTGAAAAATACATGGCCTTTTCGCATTCAATCGCTCACTGAATCACTCAGCCAAATAAAAAAAACCCCCTTTTATTAAGGGAGCTTACTTAGAACGGATAATTGAAATAGCAGGTTCTCCTGCAAGCAAATCCATCATTGAATTCACTTTTTCAATTGAAACTTGGTCAACCAAATGGATTATTTGATCATATGCTTGATGTTTTTCCAGCAGCAATTCATTTTTGCCATTGCGGTTCATCCGGGCACTTGTGCTTTCCAACCCCAGCATGATATTGCCTTTCAGCTGCTCTTTTGAATCAGTCACTTCTTCAAGCGTTGCGCCATTGCGCCGGATTTTCTGCAGCTCAGAAAGGATGACTTCCTGCATGTTGGCCATTTGCTCATTTGAAGTTCCCCCATATATGGCTAACGCGCCGTGATCAGAGTATGCCGAATGATAAGAGTAAATGGAATATGCCAGCCCTCGCTCTTCCCGAATTTCCTGGAACAAGCGCGATGACATGGTTCCGCCAATGATATTATTCAAGACGATAAAATTATAAATGTCTTTATCTTTTACAGATAATCCGGGATACCCGAGGCAAAGGTGCCCTTGCTCCGTTTCCTTGTGCTTTAATGAAAACCCGGAAGTAAATCCTGGAAATTGATAATCCTTATCTTGATTTTCCCGCTGGAACGAACCGAAAAGCTTTTCTATCAAGGCGATAAGCCCAGGCGTAATATTGCCTGCCACTGAAATCACGGTGTTTTTTGGCGTGTAATGCCGGTTCATGAAGCCTTCGATCTTGTCTTTTGTGAATCCTTGCAAAGTAGTTACCGTTCCAAGGATTGGAGCGCCCATGGAATGGTGCGGATACATCACTTTCCATAACTGCTCATGGACATCGTCATCCGGCATATCCTCAGTCATGCTTATCTCCTCAATTACTACTTGGCGTTCTTTTTCAATTTCTGACGTTTCCATCTTTGAATTGAAAAACATATCTGCTAATACGGTCACTGCATGTTCAGCATGGTGATCCAGTACTTTCGCATAGTAACAGGTATATTCTTTTGAAGTGTAAGCGTTCATGTCGCCGCCAATGCGGTCAAATTCCCGGGCAATCTGTTTGGCGCTTCTGGTTTCTGTCCCTTTAAACAGCATATGCTCGATAAAGTGCGTCATGCCGTTTTCTTCCGGCAATTCATCTCTGGAACCAGCTTTTACGAAAACGCCTACGGCTACAGAACGGAAATGGGGAATCGATTCAGAAACAATCCGAAGCCCATTACCACAAATATGTGTAGTAACCAATATTCATTCCTCCTCATACGAAAAAATTGCCAACATAAGCTGGCAATTTCGTTTGCTTTTTATTATTTCGCTTCAATGGAGTTAAAAATCCCTGCTGATTGAAGTTTCTCTTTATCCCGCTATAACGGGCAGTAAGACTCCCGCTTTTCAAGCGAAAGATCTACTGACCGTAAAAGCCCGATTGGATCAACTAATCATTAGCAGGAATAAAAATCCCTGCTAATTGAAGTTTCTCTTTATTGATTGGCTTTTTCGGCAGCTTCTTTTTCTTCCTTCAAAACGATCTTGCGTGAAAGGTTAACACGGCCTTGGCGATCGATTTCAATCACTTTAACTTTAACGACATCGTCAAGTTTCAAGACATCTTCCACTTCTTTCGTCCGTTCTTCCTGAATTTCAGAAATGTGAAGAAGTCCATCTTTTCCAGGGAACAGTTCAACAAAAGCACCGAATTTCTCAATGCGTTTCACTTTGCCCTCGTAGTATTCGCCGACTTTCGCTTCGCGGACGATATTTTCAATCATCGCTTTCGCTTTTTCATTCATTTCCTGGTCAACTGATGAAATGAAGATTGTGCCGTCTTGTTCTGTATCAATTTTAACACCCGTTTCATCAATAATCTTATTGATCACTTTACCGCCAGGTCCGATAACATCACGGATTTTATCCGGGTTAATCTTCACCATGATGATTTTAGGTGCGAATTGCGATAGCTGCTCTCTAGGCTCAGAAATCGTTGCAATCATCGACTCTAGGATATGGATTCTTCCAATTTGAGCTTGTGTCAAGGCTTCATCCAGAATTTCACGTGACAGGCCTTCAATCTTGATGTCCATTTGAAGAGCTGTAATGCCTTTGGCAGTCCCCGCTACTTTAAAGTCCATATCGCCAAGATGGTCTTCCATGCCTTGAATATCTGACAGTACTGTATAGTTTTCGCCTTTTTTAACTAATCCCATTGCAATTCCGGCCACTGGCGCTTTGATTGGCAC
The DNA here is from genome assembly GCF_057748275.1 of Planococcus sp. VCh962. Lineage (NCBI taxonomy): Bacteria > Bacillati > Bacillota > Bacilli > Caryophanales > Caryophanaceae > Planococcus > Planococcus sp. VCh962. The sequence goes on along the minus strand of NZ_JBYLHS010000001.1, from coordinate 308,482 downwards.
TCCGGCATCCATCATGGCAAGCGTTGACGCACAAATACTTGCCTGCGAAGTCGAACCATTGGATTCCAATACTTCTGCTACTAGGCGGATTGTATATGGGAAGTCTTTTTCAGACGGAATAACCGCTTCAAGTGCGCGTTCTCCGAGTGCACCGTGACCAATTTCCCGACGTCCAGGCCCACGAAGGAACCCAGTTTCCCCAACTGAGAACAATGGGAAATTATAATGATGCATAAAACGTTTTGTGTCTTCAATGCCCAAGCCGTCAATGATTTGAACGTCTCCAAGAGCACCTAAAGTACAGATGCTCATCGCTTGAGTCTGCCCGCGGGTAAACAAACCTGAACCGTGTGTACGGTTCAAAATACCGACTTCGGAAGATAAAGGACGGATTTCTGAAGGTGTACGGCCATCCGGACGCACTTTTTCATCCGTAATCAATCGGCGCACTTCTTCTTTCACCATTTTGTCCAGAATCTGGCTGACTTGTTTTTTCACATCTTCATCAGCTTCTTCGTAAGACTGCATGACACGTTCTTTTACAGCATCAATCGCTTCATTGCGCGCCTGTTTTTCAGCTGTTTGAACAGCTGCATTCAACTCGTCTTCTGCAAGCGCCTTAATGGCTTCTGTAAGAGTTGCATCGAGCTCATAAAGCTGGATTTCAGTTTTTTCTTTGCCCACTTCCTCGGCAATCTGTTCTTGGAAAGCAATTAATCGTTTAATTTCTTCATGGCCGAACATAATAGCTTCCAGAATCTCTTGTTCTGAAACTTCTTTCGCTCCTGCTTCTACCATATTAATCGCATCTTTTGTACCTGCAACCGTCAAGTTCATAGAACTTTGCTCCAGTTGGTCGTTCGTCGGGTTGATGATATATTCTCCATCAATCATTCCAACAATTACGCCGGCGATAGGACCGCCGAATGGAATATCTGAAATCATCAATGAAAGAGACGATCCGAACATGGCCGCCATTTCTGATGGGCAGTCCTGATCTACAGACATAACCATGGAAATAACCTGAACTTCATTGCGGAAGCCATCCGGGAACAATGGACGGATAGGACGGTCAATCAAACGGCTCGTAAGTGTCGCTTTTTCCGATGGACGGCCTTCACGCTTGATGAAGCCTCCAGGGATTTTGCCGACTGCATATAAACGCTCTTCATAGTTTACTGTGAGCGGGAAGAAATCCGTGTTCTTTGGAGTTTTAGATGCTGTGGCAGTGGACAATACTGCTGTATCGCCATAACGGATCAATGCAGCTCCGTTAGCTTGTTTCGCTAATTGGCCAACTTCAACCTGTAATTCGCGGCCTGCCCAATCAAATGTATAAACTTTTTTCGTTTGCTCCATAATCGAGCTCCTCTCTCTTACACTGTTTCATAATTCTAATTCTCTTTATGTATCCAATAGTAGTGTATCAAAAAAGCATTCACTGTGCGATTGAATGTTTAAATTTTTATCCATAAAGAAAAAGCGGGACGAATCCCGCTTTTACTAATTGCTATTATCGGCGTAGGCCAAGTTTTGCGATTAACTCGCGGTAACGTTGTACATCGTTTTCGCGCAAGTATTTCAACAAGTTACGACGGCGTCCAACCATTTTGAATAGACCACGACGTGAGTGGTGATCTTTTTTATGAGTACGCAAGTGCTCATTCAAGTTGTTGATGTCTTCTGTAAGAATGGCGATTTGAATTTCTGCAGACCCAGTATCTGTGTCATGCACTTTGTATTCATTGATCAATTCATTTTTACGTTCTTGAGTGATTGCCATACTGTTCCACCTCCTAATTTCTGATATCCCCTATTACCGAGCAACCGTTGGTGAATCGATTTGCCAAGCAATGGTTTGTACTTTTAGTACTAATAAATCATAGCATAAGAGCTTTTCAAAATCAACCAGTCAACTTATGTTAAGCTTTTGAAAAACTCAATTGCCGTTTCCTTGTCCCGCTGAATTTGAGCCTTCAGTTCGTCTATCCCTAAAAATTTCTTCTCATCTCGAATTCTTTGGTACCAGTCTACATCCACCATTTCTCCGTAAATCGATTTGTCAAAGTCCAAAATATAAACTTCCACCGTTTGTTTTTTCACGTCCGGATTGTTGAAAGTTGGCTTAAACCCGACATTACAGACGCCGTTGTATCGCTGATCCTGTACCCATATTCTCACCGCATAGACCCCTCGGCCAGGAACGAATGTGCCAATTTCCGGTTCAACATTGGCAGTCGGGAAGCCGATCGTTCTGCCTCGCTTGTCGCCGTTGACTACGGTACCGGAAATTCTGAATGGACGACCTAATAGCCGGCAAACTTCATCAACTTCTCCGCTCTTCAGCAAATTCCGGATGCGTGTAGAACTGATTTTCTCTTCAGCGTCAACTTGTTTTTGAATGGTGGCAACAGAGAAAAAGCCTTCCCCTGCTTCTTCCATCGTCTTCATATTCCCTTCGCCTTTGCAGCCGAATGAAAAGTCAAATCCTGCTGTAACATGAACTACATTCAACTCTTTAATAAATATTTGAATGAATTGTTCCGGAGTCAGCTTTGCAAAATCGGAAGTGAAGCGGACAACAAAACAAACATCAACCCCCATACCCTCCAGGATTTCCAATTTCTTTTGCATGGGCGTAATGTAAAACACGTCTTCTTTTCTTCCTCCTAAAACTACAGAAGGATGCGGATCGAACGTCATGACAGCTGACTTAACCGTATGTTTTTTCGCATAACTGATCGCTTCTCCGATAACCTGCTGGTGCCCTTTATGTACCCCGTCAAAAAAACCGAGCGCCAATGAAATCGGGCCAAGCTCTTCTTCGGGTCTGATGTTGTTTGGATAACTCAAATGTATAATTTTCATGTCACACCTCGTCGATGCTCGGAATTCCGAACATTTTTTCGGGCTTCATTTTATCCGCACGCTCAGGATGCCTCTTATACAGCGCAAGTGGCTGGCCGTTTATGGAAAACACGAGAAAATCCTGCCTTTCCAACAAAGGATGCCGGTCCAGGACTTGACCGTTTTTAATGGCGAAAATATCTTTTTTATCAACCTCAACAAACGGAAAATTGCTTAATCCGTAGCTCAGCGGTTTTAAAATAGAGCCGATATCTTCATTTTGAGCAAGTTCTGCCACTTCGGCAAGTGTTACGCAATCTTTTGCTGCAAATTTTCCGGATTCTGTGCGGGTCAATTTGGACATATGTGCAGGAAAGCCGAGAGCTTCTCCGATTTGAACAGCTAAAGTCCGGATATACGTGCCTTTGCCGCATTTAATCCGAATGGAAAATTTCAATTCTTTGCCGACCCATTCACTTTGGCCATCAAGCAATTCGATTGAATCTATGCGAACGACGCGGCTCGGGCGATCTACTGGAATGCCTTGACGGGCATATTCGTACAGCTTTTTGCCGTTGACTTTCACAGCAGAATACATCGGAGGAATTTGCATAATTTCGCCTGTTAAATTTTCAAGCACTTTCAACAAGTCACTTCTTTTCAAATGTTTCTCGGAATCATCCATATCGACAATTGCGCCGCTGGCATCTTCTGTTTCCGTTGAAAAACCGATCGTCACTTCAGCCTCATAAGTTTTGCCTTGATCCGTAATATATTCGGCCACTTTTGTTGCCGTCCCGATACAAATTGGCAATACGCCATCAACATCGGGATCAAGTGTTCCCGTGTGGCCAACTTTTTTTGTCTTCAAAATTTTTCTCAATTTGAACACGCAATCATGAGAAGTCATACCTCTTTCTTTCCATAAAGGCAGAACACCGTTCATTGCCACTTGGTTCAACTCCTTGCTTATTATGTATATGAAGAGAAACTTCAATCAGCGGGTTCTTCCACTGATTGAGAGTCAGTCTTAGCGAGCTTTTGCGGTCAATAAGATTTCCTCTTAAATAAAGGAAAACCGTATTATCCGTTAAAGCAAGAAAAAAAATAGCCTGCTAATAATTAGCAGGCTCCAGTTTTATCATACTTTAAAGGCCGGTTGAATCGCTGTCGCCTCACGAGAAAGACTCGGGACGGCGCTTTCCTTATTGGCCTTCTTTCGGTTCTTGAATGTCACGGAGTAATGAATCAATCCGATTTCCATATGCTATGGATGAATCGAATTCAAACGACAACTCCGGCGTTTTACGCAAGCGGATCCGCTGTCCGATTTCAGAACGGATAAATCCTTTTGACTTCGATAAGCCGAGCAAAGTTTGTTCCTTCACTTTATCATCACCCAGCACGCTAATATAAACAGTTGCCTGTTGAAGATCACCAGTTACCTCGACATCCGTGACCGTCACGAATCCGATTCTAGGATCTTTCAGCTTGCGGCTAATAATTTCGCTAAGTTCTTTTTTCATCTGCTCGCCTACACGATTTGAGCGCATCGTCATTGTTTATTCACCTCGTTCTTACAAATATTCTTGCTGAACTTCAAGGCATTCCCAGGCGGGATTGCTTTCCAAATATTGCAATACTTGCGCCATTTCTTTATCCGCCATCTCTTTTGAAGAAGAAACGGTAACAAAGGCGATGCGGGTGCGTTGCCATACATTTTGGTGATCAATTTCCGCGGCTGAAACGTTGAACTTCTGTTTCGTGCGGGTCAGCATGCTTTTCAATACTGCCCGCTTTTCTTTTAGTGAATGCGAAACCGGAATGATGAATTCACATTCCATGTATAGGATCATTTGCGTTCGATTTCTTCCATCACGAATGCTTCAATGATGTCCATTTCTTTAACATCGTTGAAGTTTTTGATGGTAATTCCGCATTCGTATCCTTTTGCCACTTCTTTTGCATCGTCTTTAAATCGTTTCAGTGTATCGATTTCGCCTTCGAAAACAACAATGCCTTCACGAATCACTCGGACACCGCTATCTCGGGTAATTTTACCGTCAATAACGTAGCTTCCTGCAATCGTTCCAACTTTGGATACTTTGAACGTACTGCGAACTTCAGCTTGTCCAATAACTTTTTCTTCAAATTCAGGATCAAGTAATCCTTTCATTGCGGATTCAATTTCTTCAATTACTTTGTAGATGATGCGATGCAAACGAATATCAACGCCTTCTGCTTCTGCAGCGCGTTTCGCGTTTACATCCGGGCGCACGTTAAATCCGATAACGATCGCATTTGACGCAGCAGCAAGTGAAATATCTGATTCTGTAATCGCACCAGCTCCAGTATGAATGATTTTCACATTGACGCCTTCCACATCGATTTTCATCAATGAGGCAGCCATTGCTTCAACCGCACCTTGAACGTCAGCTTTAACAATCAGGTTTAGTTCTTTCATTTCCCCTTGTTTTAACTGGTCAAACAAATTATCAAGAGTAACGCGAGTTTTTTCAGAACGTTGCACTTGAAGAGCAGAAGTTGCACGAGTTTCCCCAACTTGACGGGCAGTTTTCTCATCTTCGAATACCACGAAACGGTCGCCGGCTTGTGGCACATCATTTAATCCGGTGATTTCTACCGGAGTAGATGGGCCTGCATCTTTAACGCGGCGTCCAAGGTCGTTAACCATTGCGCGGACGCGGCCAAATGTATTTCCGACCACAATCGGATCGCCGACATTCAATGTACCATCTTGGACTAATAAAGTGGCTACTGATCCGCGGCCTTTATCAAGCTCAGCTTCGATAACAGTCCCAATTGCACGGCGTGCGGGATTTGCTTTCAATTCTCCTACTTCAGATACAAGCAAAATCATTTCCAGCAATGAATCGATGCCTTCTCCTTTTAAAGCAGAAATCGGAACAAAGATCGTTTCGCCGCCCCATGCTTCCGGTACAAGTCCATGTTCTGTCAGTTCTTGCATCACTCGGTCAGGGTTAGCGCTTGGCTTGTCCATTTTATTGACTGCAATAATGATTGGCACTTCCGCAGCTTTTGCATGATTGATCGCTTCCACTGTCTGAGGCATAACACCGTCATCAGCTGCTACAACAATAATAGCCAAATCTGTAACTTTTGCTCCTCGTGCACGCATCGTTGTAAAAGCCGCGTGTCCAGGAGTATCCAAGAATGTTATTTTCTTGCCATTCTCTACAACTTGATAAGCGCCAATATGCTGAGTGATACCGCCAGCTTCGCCTGCAGTCACTTTTGTATTTCTGATTGAATCCAACAATGTCGTTTTACCATGGTCAACGTGGCCCATGATTGTAACAACCGGTGGACGTTCTTCTAAAAGAGCTTCATCTTCCGGTTCAAAATAAACTTCAAGATCCGATTTATCAACTAGAATTTCTTCTTCTACTTCTACCTCGTACTCAGCGCAAATCAATTCGATAGCATCTTTATCCAATTCTTGGTTAATGGTAGCCATTACACCAAGCATAAATAATTTTTTGATGATTTCAGATGGCTCGCGGCCTAATTTTTTTGCTAATTCCGCTACTGTCAATGACTCAGTGAACGTAATTTTAGCCGGTAGCTCTTTTTCTTTTCTAGGCATTGGCGGCATTGTATTCACTGGCTGCTGCTGTTTGCCTTTACGGTTGCGGTTCTGGCCTCCACGGCCTGGTCCGCCGCCCGGACGGTTATTGCGCTGTCCTGGACCTGCAGTCGGTTTCGCAGCTTTTGGTGTGAAATTCGAACCTTTAGCTGCAGCAGGACGAGCCTGCCCTTGTCCGCTTTGAGGGCGTGACTGGCTTTGCCCGCCTTGTGGACGTGATTGCCCTTGTCCACTCTGCGGACGTGACTGGCCTTGCCCTTGAGGACGGTTCTGTCCTTGTTGATGCTGCTGGCGTGTTTGTGTTTGCAAACCTTGTCCAGAAGCAGATTTTTTATAAATGCCATCCAATTTTGAAACAGCATTGTCCTCTAGAGTTGCCATATGGTTGGCCACTTCAATATTTAGCTTTGATAACTGGTCGATAATTTCTTTGCTCGGTTTGTCTACTTTTTTAGCGTATTCATGTACTCGAATTTTGGTCATCTGCTCACCCCCGGTTTTTTTCATCGAACAAGCTTGTAAGTTTTTTTGCAAATCCTGAATCAGTGACTGCAATTACTACCCGCTCTTCTTTGCCGATTGCATGTCCAAGTTCGAAACGCGTTCCGAATACTCGAATATCGACATTGTATGTTTTGCATTTGTCATGCAGTTTCTTCCTCGTATTGTCTGAAGCATCTTCAGACAATATTATTAGTTTCGCATTTTTGTTGCGCACTTCGTTTACTGCCATTTCTTCTCCAGTTATTGTCATGCGTGCACGAGTGGCTAGGCCTAATAACTGAAGGATTTTTTGATCATTCATTATTTTTTCAACTGCTCTCTTAGGACTACGCGAGTTAATTCGTCGTAAATTTCATTTGGAACTTTAACTTCCAATTGATTGTCCAAAACTTTCTTCTTGCGCGCTAATGCAATTGCATCTTCCGATTTGGAGACATATGCGCCACGGCCTGATTTCTTGCCCGTCAAGTCGACGAATACTTCGCCTTCTTTAGTCCGGACTACTCGGATCATTTCTTTTTTAGGATGCATCTCGCCTGTAGCTACACACTTCCGCAATGGGATTTTCTTTTGCAGAGCCAACCGACATCACCTTTTCTACGTTATTCTTTTTCCTCATAAAAATCAAAATCATCGAGTTCTTCTCCGGATTCAACCAGTTCGATTGTTGCATTTTCATTCGGGTAAATGCCAAGTTCCCGGGCATCGGTCTCACTCTTGATATCGATTTTCCAGCCAGTCAATTTAGCAGCAAGACGGGCGTTCTGTCCACGTTTTCCGATAGCCAATGACAATTGATAATCAGGAACAACGACTGTCGTTGATTTGTCCGCTTCATTTACTTGAACGTCCAGAACTTTGGAAGGGCTAAGTGCGTTTGCAACAAAAACCACTGGCTCTTCTGACCACTCAACGATATCGATTTTTTCCCCACTCAATTCATTTACAATGGTTTGGACACGGGCACCTTTAGCGCCTACACATGATCCAACTGGATCGATGTCGTCACGATGGGCGACTACAGAAATTTTAGAGCGGTCTCCGGCTTCACGTGCAATCGATTTGATTTCAACGATTCCTTCGTAAATTTCTGGAACTTCGTTTTCAAATAGACGGCGCAGCAGGCCTGGATGGGTACGCGACACAAAAACCTGAGGTCCGCGAGTAGTGCGTTCTACTTTTGTAATATACACTTTAATGCGGTCGTGCGGCTGGTAAGATTCGTTCGGCATTTGCTCGGTTTGCGGCAGGACCGCTTCCACTTTGCCAAGGCCGACATATAGATTGCGTGCGTCCATGCGCTCAACAATACCATTAACGATATCGTCAGCACGGTCAACGAATTCTTCGAAAATCAATCCGCGTTCAGCTTCACGCACACGCTGAGTTACTACTTGCTTAGCAGTCTGTGCAGCAATTCGCCCGAAATTCCGTGGCGTCACTTCTTCTTCCACAATATCGCCAAGTTCATAAGCCGGATTGATCGCTTTTGCATCTTCCAATGAAATCTGCAAGCGATCGTCCTCTACTTCTTCTACTACATCTTTGCGGGAATAGACAAGCATGGTCCCGGTGTTCAAGTTCAAATCCACCCGGACGTTCTGCGCTTGGTTGAAATTGCGCTTATATGCTGTGACTAGTGCCGCTTCAATAGCTTCTATCAGTACATCTCTCGATATTCCTTTTTGCTTTTCTAAAGCATCTAATGCATCCAATAACTCATTGCCCATTATTTATTCACTCCCATGTTCTTCAATCAGGTTTTACAGAAAAATCAATGGCGAGCCGGATAACTGCAATTTTGTTCCGGGCAATGACGATTGTCTTTCTGCGTGTTTTGATTTTAACTTCAATTTCTACTTCCTCTTCGTTGTAAGACAACAGGTAACCTTCGAACTCTTTTGCATTTTCAACAGGTTCATACGTCTTAATATAGATGTACTTCCCACGCGCATTTTCGAAATCCTTTTCTTTTTTCAATGGGCGTTCTGCACCAGGTGAAGAAACTTCCAGGAAATAATTCTGCTCAATCGGATCAAGTTTATCCAATATCTCGCTTAACTTTTCACTGACAAGTGCACATTGATCAATATCAATTGGCGCTGCCGGATTGTCTACATAAACACGTAAAAACCAGCTGCGTCCTTCTTTTATGAATTCTACATCTACAAGTTCTAAATGCAGTTCTTCCGTGATGGGCAATGCGATTTGTTCAATTTGTTCTGTAATTTTGCTCATATATGCCTCCCGCCGATTTATTCCATAACAACAGAAAAGAGCGGGAGAACCCACTCTTCTGCGACAGAGCTATCAGTAAATGTTATTACAATAATACCATATTTCCTATTGCTGTGCAACTTACTAGAACAGCGACAGCTGATTGGCGTCCGGCATACCCTCTAGGCATCCGTGATCATCCATGTATTCAATAATGGTCTTGGAAACACGTCCGCGCTGCTGCAAGTCTTCTTTCGATAAGAAGGTGCCCTGCTCTCGGGCGGCAACAATGGATTTCGCCGCGTTTGTGCCCAGTCCCGGGATTGCATTGAATGGAGGGATCAGTGTCTTGCCTTCAATGATGAATTGGTCAGCAGACGATTTATACAAATCGACCTTCTGGAATGAAAAGCCTCGTTCAACCATTTCAAGCGCCAATTCCATGACTGTCAATAAGTTCTTTTCCTTGGTTGATGCTTCAAGTCCTTTAGCATTGATTTCATCGATTCTCGCCCGGATCGAATGAGACCCTTTGGCCATTGCATTGACATCGAAATCTTCCGCTCGGACGGTAAAGTACGCTGCGTAATAAAGAATCGGGAAGTGTACTTTGAAATAGGCGATGCGCACTGCCATCAATACATAAGCGGCAGCGTGGGCTTTCGGGAACATGTACTTGATCTTTTTGCATGATTCAATATACCAGTTCGGCACGCCTTCTTTTTTCATCGCTTCTTCCATTTCCGGTGTCAGCCCTTTACCTTTTCGCACCGACTCCATGATTTTGAACGCCAGCGAAGATTCCAATCCCTGATAAATCAAATAAACCATGATATCATCCCGGCAGCCAATTACGTCTGATAGTTGGCAAGTGCCGTTTTGAATCAGTTCTTGTGCATTGCTGAGCCATACGTCTGTTCCATGGGAAAGCCCTGAAATCTGGACAAGCTCGGAAAAAGTCGTCGGTTTTGTTTCTTCAAGCATTTGGCGCACGAAACGCGTTCCGAATTCCGGGATGCCGTACGTTCCTGTTTTACAGCCGATCTGCTGCTCGGTTACACCTAAAGATTCCACTCCTGAAAAGATTTTCATCACTTCAGGATCATCTGTCGGGATTGTTTTCGGATCGATGCCTGACAAATCCTGCAGCATCCGGATAACGGTTGGATCATCATGTCCCAGAATATCAAGTTTCAAGAGGTTATCGTGGATCGAATGGAAATCAAAGTGAGTCGTTTTCCATTCAGAATCCTGTGCATCCGCTGGAAACTGGATCGGCGAGAAATCGTAGATGTCCATATAATCCGGCACAACGATAATTCCGCCCGGGTGCTGGCCAGTGCTCCGTTTGACTCCAGAACAGCCTTGCACCAGCCGGTCTATCTCAGCGCCGCGGATTGTCATGTCTCTGTCGTTGGCATAACCGCGGACATAGCCGTAAGCCGTCTTTTCTGCAACCGTACCGATCGTTCCGGCACGGAAAACATTGTCTTCCCCGAATAACTCTTTTGTATAGTTGTGTGCTCTGGCTTGGTAATCGCCACTGAAGTTCAAGTCGATATCGGGAACTTTATCCCCTTTAAATCCAAGGAATGTCTCAAACGGAATATCTTGTCCTTCTTTTTGATAAGGGATATCGCAATCCGGGCAATTTTTATCCGGCAAATCAAATCCGGAACCGACCGACCCGTCATCGAAAAACTCGGATTTTTTGCATTTGGAACAAATATAATGCGGCGGCAGCGGATTGACTTCTGTAATCTCCGTCAACGTCGCTACCAGTGAAGATCCGACGGAACCTCGTGAACCTACCAAATAACCGTCGTCCAATGATTTTTTTACAAGCTTATGTGAAATCAGGTAAATAACCGCGAAGCCGTGCCCGATAATCGATTTCAATTCTTTTTCAATACGTGCTTCTACAATTTCAGGCAGAGGAGATCCATAGATTTCATGGGCCATATTATAGCTGAGCTCCCGCACTTCTTCATCCGCACCTTCAATTTTTGGTGTATAGAGATCATCTTTGATCGGCTTCACCGTCTCAATCATATCGGCAATTTTATTGGAGTTTTCAACCACTATTTCATGGGCTGTTTCCTCCCCTAAAAATTCAAAGGCATCCAGCATTTCATTTGTCGTTCTGAAATGGACTTTAGGCAGTTTATGGCGGTTCAACGGATTGGCGCCACCTTGGGAACCGATCAGCACCTGTCGGAATATCGCATCATTTTCATCCAGGTAATGGACATTGCCTGTCGCCACTAACGGAATTTCGAGCTTTCGGCTCACCTTCACCAATTTACGGATAATGTCCTCCAAATTCCATTCGTCACGTACCAGTTCACGCTCGATCAAATGGGAATATACTTCTTTTGGATGGACTTCCAGATAATCATAGAACCCTGCTGTCTGTTCAACTTCCTCCATCGATTTTTGCATCACTGCTTCAAACACTTCGCCTTTATCGCAGCCGGAACCGATCAATAAGCCTTTTCGGTGCCGTTGCAATAAAGAACGTGGAATGCGCGGGACACGGTAGAAGTAATCAATATGTGAAGCAGACACGAGCTTGAACAGGTTTTTCAACCCTTCTTCATTTTGCGCCAATATTGTACAATGGGTCGGCCGTGAGCGTTTGTATGCGTCACCTGCACCGACATAATCATTCAACTGGTCGTGATACAGAATCCCTTTTTGATGAGCTTCTTTTAATAAATGCGTCATCAAATACGAAGTTGCTTCGGTGTCGTAGATCGCCCGGTGATGCTGGGTCAATTCAATGCCGAATTTTTTTGCCAGCGTATTCAGCCGGTGGTTTTTCAATTCGGGATGAAGCATACGGGCAAGTTCCAGCGTATCGATTGTCGCATGTTTCTTATCGATGCCGTATTTTTTATAGGCTACATACAAAAAGCCCATATCAAATGATGCATTGTGAGCGACCATGATATGGTCGCCGGCCCATTCGTGGTAATTCCGGATAACCTCTTCCACTTCAGGCGCGTTTTTCACCATATCGTCCGTAATCCCTGTCAAGTCGATCGTCGTTGCAGACAATGCATGATGAGGATTTGCAAAACTCTCGAATTTATCAATTATTTGGCCGCCTTTGATCTTTACCGCAGCAAGTTCGATGATGGTATCGTAAACGGCAGACAAACCGGTTGTCTCCAAGTCGAATACCACAAATGTTTCTTCTTCCAATAAGACATGCCGCTCTTCAAAAGCAATTGGCACACCGTCATCCACTAAATTCGCTTCTAATCCGAAAATCGCTTTGATGCCATATTTTTTACTGGCTGCATATGCATCTGGAAACGACTGAACTCCAGCATGGTCAGTAATCGCAATAGCGGGATGACCCCATTTTGCCGCTTGGCTAACAAGTGAATCAACAGAAGATACCGCGTCCATTGCACTCATTGGCGTATGCAAATGCAGTTCGGCCCGTTTTTGCTCGGCAGTATCCTGCCGGAGCTGTGGATTGATTTCTACCATATCCTGAGCCATCATCACTAAATCCCGGACAAACGTATCCATTTGAATGGAACCGCGTGCCTTTAACCACATTCCTTTTTTGACATTAGCCATATGTTCTGCATCTTCTTTATCACGTGAGAACATTTTCACTAATATCGAGTCCGTGTAATCGGTCATTTTAACGGTTAGCAAAGAACGTCCGCTTCGCAGTTCACGCACTTCCACATCAAATACAAATCCTTCGATCGTCACCCGGCGTTCCTCATCGACAATGGATTTGATTTCCGATATTTTTTCATCCGGCTTGATTGCAATCCCCATTTGGAAAGGACCGGACGGCACGCCATTTTCCTTGCGGTCCGTTTCCCTTTTCTTCATATCGGCTAAAGCTTTTTTCGCCATTTCCTCTTCTTCGATCTGCTTCTGTTCCAAAAAGGCTTTATGGGCTGCTCCTTGGTCTCCTTCAGACAATTGGAAATCGATGGCAAAGCGAGGGAATCCGAACTGCTGGTAAACTTCTGCAAGTTTATCGCTATATTTCGATTTTAAAGCCATCATTTCATGTTCATGGCTGCAGCACAGCAATAATTTCTGACCGTTCCATTCCGGCACTTGCGACTGCAATTGCTGGCGCAGAGGCGGCGCCATATCCGAGAATTCTTCTACTACATAGCGCCAGTAATCCATGACCAACTGTCCTTCAGCTGCTGAGGTCTCGCTTTCTATAGCAATTTGCACCGAGGCAATAGATGAAAAGCTTGTATTTAAACGTTCTTTTAATTGAAGATATAGTTGCAGCGGCAGAATTTGTTTTACTTTGATCAGAAAACGCCAAGTCCGCTCTTTTTTATGGACCGTCATCCGTGTCAGTTCAGCCTCTTCGAAAAAAGGCATATGCACATCGTCTGTTAAGTCCAGATGCTGAAGAAGTAGCTTGAATCGCATCTTTGAATCCTGCTGGTTTGTCATAACTATCCCCTTCGTAACAGATTTATTAATAAGAATAAAGAAAGGAAAGTACAATTGTACTTTCCTTTCATCATATCAGATTTGTTGATTATTTTTTAAAGAATTGCTGCAATTGGTCCAGTAATTCTTCTCGTTTCCATTCAAAAGTTTCTCCAGTGCGGCGATATTTCACTTCTAAAATTCCTTCAGAAGCTTTTTTGCCGACCGTAATGCGCACAGGGATGCCGATCAGGTCTGCATCAGCAAATTTCACTCCTGCACGTTCATTGCGATTATCCAAAAGAACTTCATATCGGTACGATTTCAATAATTCATACAAATCTTCACCCAGTTCACGCTGTGTTTCGTCTTTCATGTTGACAGGCACAACGTGCACATCATAAGGGGCAATGATATCCGGCCAAGTAAAACCGTTGTCGTCTTGGAACTGTTCAGCGACAGCTGCCATGACCCGTGAAACCCCGATGCCGTAGCATCCCATGATATAAGGCATCGCTCTTCCCTGGTCGTTCAGGAACGTCGCTTTCATCGGTTCGCTGTATGTTGTGCCAAGTTTAAAGATATGGCCGACTTCGATTCCTTTAGCGAATTGGATAACGCCTTCACCATCCGGCGATGGGTCGCCTTCCTGGACAAAGCGAAGGTCTGCATACGATTCAACTGTAAAGTCTTTTTCAGGATTGACGTTAATGAAATGGAACCCATCTTCGTTCGCGCCAGTTACACCGTTAACGATTGATTTGACTGCTTTGTCTGCGTAAACCTTGATTGATGAAGGCAGTTTCACCGGTCCTAAAGAACCGATTTCACATCCCAGTAATTCCTGAACTTCTTCAGGCTCGGCAAGGTCGATAATCGATGCTCCCGTTGCATGCTTCACTTTGACGTCATTAATTTCATGGTCGCCGCGAGATAAGACAATCACTAAATCTTCATCTGCTTTGAATACCAATGTCTTAATGCATTTTTCCGGAGTGGTATTCAAAAATTCAGCCACATCCACAATGGTTTTCTGGTCTGGAGTCGATACTTTCTCCATCTCTTTCAATGCTTCATCTGATTTCGGATAATCCACTTTTACTGCAGCCATTTCAATATTGGCCGCATAGGAAGACGTGTCCGAATAGGCGATCGTGTCTTCACCTATCTCAGACAGCACCATAAATTCATGGTTATCTTTTCCGCCGATCGCTCCTGAATCTGCAATAACCGCACGGAAATTTAAGCCAAGACGTGTGAAAATATTAGTATAAGCCTGCATCATATCATTATAAGTATCATCCAAGCTTTCTTTTGTTGCATGGAATGAATAAGCATCTTTCATCAAAAATTCACGGCCGCGGAGCAAGCCGAAACGCGGCCGCTTCTCATCCCGGAATTTTGACTGGATCTGGAATAAATTCAACGGCAATTTCTTATATGATTTGATTTCATCGCGCAGAAGGCTTGTAATGACTTCTTCATGTGTTGCGCCAAGAGCGAACTCACGGTCATTGCGGTCTGTCAACCTCATCAATTCGTCGCCGTATGAATACCAACGGCCCGTTTCCTGCCATAATTCCGCTTGCTGCAATGCTGGAAGGAAAACTTCCACACTGTCCGCAGCTTCCATTTCTTCACGGATCACCGTTTCCACTTTTTGCAGAACCCGTTTTCCTAATGGAAGAAATGAATAAATGCCGCTTGTGTTTTGGCGGATAAATCCAGCCCGCAATAAAAGCTGATGCGATTTAACATCCGCATCAGCCGGTGTTTCTCTTAATGTAGGGATAAAAGTTGCTGATTGTCTCATTCCAAAATGCACCTCAACTGACTATTTAATTTTTTCTTTTTAAACTATGTCTTGATATTCCGCAAAACAGCTACGCTTGCCGCGGGCGAGCGCCAAGCCTCCTCAGTCGCTTCGCGCCCTGCGGGGTCTCGGCTGTCTCGCTTTCCCGCAGGCGTCTCCGCTGTTTTGCTTCATATCTTTAAATTAATTAAAACAACATAAAAGTGTAATTTATTTGCATACTCTGTAATAGATTGATGGATTGTAGTGAAAGGCGGCGACTCCAGCGGGAGCAGCGAAGCGACATGCGCTGAAGGCCCCGCAGGAAAGGCATTGGCCGAAGCCTGCGAGGGCACGTCTTTGCGACGAAGCTAGCGCAGCGATGCAGGAGCATAGCGATGAGGAGACTGAAGCCATGCCCGCGGAAAGCGTCCGCCTGTAACGAAAATCAAGCTTATTAATTAAGTTTAATTAAAAGAAGAATTTCTGTATATCGTTCCAAGTTACAACAATCATCAAGAGCATAAGCAGCATGATGCCGACAAAATGGACCATTCCTTCTTTTTGCCGATCGACCGGCTTGCCACGGATTCCTTCAATGATAAAGAACATCAATCGGCCTCCGTCAAGTGCTGGAAGCGGCAATAAGTTCATGATCCCTAAGTTGATGCTCAGCATACCGGCCCAGCTCATCAAAGTGAAGATGCCGTATTTGGCGACTTCTTCAGTGGTTTTGTAAATTCCGACCGGACCTGACAATGCATCAATTGTAAATTGGCCAGTCACCAGCATGCCCAGCAAACGGAAAATTTCCTTGAACCAGAATACCGTTTGTTCGGCGCCATATGCAAACGAACCAAGAACATCTTTTTCAAGAGGGCTTCGGTATAAAACCCCTATAACCCCTACTTTTTCAGGAGATTGTTCCGATACTTCAGGTGTGATTGTGAAATCTAATGTCTGTCCGTCGCGTTCAACTTTGAATGGCAGCGGGTTCCCGGCATTGTCTTGGACTGCTTCTACCAATTCATTCCATGAGCCGATTGCTTTGCCATCAATTTCAGTGACCAAATCTCCATTTTGCATTCCGGCTTCAGCAGCCGGGCTGTCTTCTGTCACTTCTGTTATCACAGGTTCGTTCGTTGGAATTCCCTGCATCAAACCGATAGCTGTAAAGATAAAGAAAGCCAAAATAAAGTTAAACAGCGGCCCTGCCAAAATTGTCATGAAACGGTGGCCAAGGCTTTTTGAATCGAATTGTCGATCATAAGGAGCCAGTATCGTTTCTTTGCCGTTTTCTTCAACGACAGCATCACGAGCCACTCCAATACGGACAAATTGATCGTCTTCGTCATATCCTTTAATGTATAGCTCTTTCTCCAAATCCGCTTCTTCAACTTCCATAAATAGAATATCCGGATACATCGTCTTCTGATTCATGATGATTTTTTTAGCAAGGCCATCCTTATTCAACAAAACACCGATGCGGTGCCCTGCTTGAAGATGGATGGTATCCATATCTTCCCCCGCCATACGGACATAACCGCCAATCGGCAATAAACGCAATGTGTAAACCGTCTCGCCTTTTGTAATGCCTAGAATCTTCGGTCCCATTCCGATTGCAAACTCACGCACCAAGATCCCTGCACGTTTTGCAAAAAGAAAGTGGCCAAATTCATGAAAAAATACTAAAGCACCGAAAATAATTATAAACGCTAGAACTGTTTCCATTTAAACCCATCCTTATAAACCGTTTTCGGTTTTAATCTTTAGTTATTTTAGCATGTTTTTAACGGTTTTTCTTGTTTCAGCATCTACGTGTAAAATCGTTTCTAAATCCGGCTTTGAGACCACTTGGTGATCATGCATCGCACGTTCGATGAGCTCTTCAATCTGTAAAAATTTAATTTCTTCATTTAAAAACATCGCAACAGCTTGTTCATTTGCTGCATTTAAAACAGTCGTCATCGTGCCGCCCGTTTTTCCAGCCTCAAAGGCCATTTTTAGCGCACGGAATCGTTCGTAATCCATTTCCTGAAAATGCAGCTTGCCGATTTCCGCCAGATTCAGCCGCTTCGCTTCTGCACGAGGAAGCCTTTCCGGATAAGTCAAAGCGTATTGGATGGGCACTCGCATATCCGGTGTGCCAAGTTGGGCCATGACGCTGGTATCGTGGAATTCCACCATCGAGTGGATAATGCTTTCCCGATGCAGCAGCACTTCGATATCTTTATAGTCAAAATCAAACAAAATATGAGCTTCGATCACTTCCAACCCTTTATTGACCATGGTGGCAGAATCGATGGTTATTTTCGCACCCATCGACCAATTCGGATGGTTTAATGCTTCTTTAACCGTAACGTCTTTTAAATCGGCCCGTGCAGAATCGCGGAAACTCCCGCCTGATGCTGTCAAAATCAGCCGGCTTGCCTGTTCTCTTTTTTCACCGTTCAACGCTTGAAATAAGGCTGAATGCTCGCTGTCGACGGGAAGTATTGTAGCCCCATATTCCTTGGCACTCTGCATGACAAGATGTCCAGCAGTAACAAGAGTTTCTTTATTGGCGATTGCTACAGTTCTGCCTAGTTTGATAGCTTCCAAAGTTGGCTTTAGGCCAACACTCCCGATTACGGCATTAACCAGGATGTCTGCGTCATATGTAGCCGCTTCAATCAGCCCTTGATCGCCATGTACGATAGAAACCTCGGGAAATTCTTTGCCAATCTCAATGGCATCTTTTTCATTTTGCACACAAACGATTTCCGGATGGAATTCACGGATAAATTTCCGGGTAACCTCCATGTTCTTTCCTGCAGAAAAACCCTTTAATGAAAAGTCGTTTTCATGCTCCCGTATAATATCAGCTGTTTGCACACCAATGGAACCGGTAGCTCCCAGCAAAATTATGCTCTTGCCCATTCAGACGCTCCCTTTCTCAAATGAAATGTAAAAAATGAAGTAGCGGCATAACAAACAGGATACTGTCAAACCGGTCAAGGATACCTCCATGGCCAGGTAAGATATGTCCTGAATCTTTCACATTGAAATGCCTTTTTAATGCAGATTCAACCAGATCGCCCATTTGGCCGAATATCGATGCAACGATTGTCACTATAATAAGAAGCAGAACAGGCTTATCCAAATCGATGAAATAATTCAAAACCACTCCGATCCCGATGGCCCAAATGATGCCTCCTACAAAGCCTTCTACGGTTTTGTTTGGCGATATCTCTGGCCATAGTTTGCGTTTGCCGATTTTTCGCCCAGTGAAATAAGCCCCTGAATCCGTAAACCAGACGATAAACAATGCATAGATGATAAATGCCAGCCCAGCTTCGCGCGTTTCAATCGTGTAATAAAAGCCCATTCCTAAATACAAGGTACCAAGCACTGCAAACGCCGCATCATCAAATGTAAAACTGTTTTTAACCACGACAGTATGTATAAGAAGTAAAATAACTGCTAAAAATGCAAACTCCACTTTTATATAACCGGTCCATTCGAATATTTGAAGCGCCCATGTATCAGGCAGCATAAGTGCATACAATGCAAAAAGAGCGATAAGCCCTGGAATACTCCATAAATTGCGGCCTTTCATATTAAGCAATTCCTGCAATCCGACTGTTCCCAATGCGTACATCAGAAGTGTAAAAGGTGTTCCTCCGATATAAACAAAAGGAATGAAAAGAGCCGCAGCAATGATTCCAGTTATAATGCGCTGTTTCAATTTGCTTCTTCCCCTTTCAATCCTCCAAATCGGCGATTTCGTTTTTGATAATTCTCAATCGCCTCCAACAAAGATTCTTCTCCAAAATCAGGCCATAAAGTATCGGTAAACCAAAATTCTGTATAAGCCAGTTGCCAAAGCATGAAGTTGCTTAACCGCACTTCTCCACTCGTTCTGATCAATAGATCCGGCTCCGGCAATTTGCTGGTCATCAGTCCTTCGGAGATATGTTCCTCTGTAATAGCAGCGATATCTAATGTTCCTGCTGCCACTTGAGCTGCAATATCTTTAACCGCATCCACAATCTCGGCACGGCTTCCGTAATTTAAAGCAAAGTTCAATACAAGGCCGGTATTATCCTTTGTGGCTTCTTTCGCTTTTCTGATGGCTTCAATGGTGTGTGAAGGCAAGTTCTGATGATACCCCATCATTTCTACCCGTACATTTTCTTCAATCAATTCCGGCAGAAAAGTGGACAGGAATTCTTCAGGAAGCCGCATCAGAAAATCAACTTCCATTTTCGGGCGTTTCCAATTTTCGGTGGAAAAAGCATAAAGAGTTAGGACACTGACTCCTAAATGGCTCGCCAGCTTTGTAATTTTCCGGACTGTCTTCATTCCTTCGTGATGGCCTGCAACTCTAGGAAGCGACCGTTTTTTAGCCCAACGTCCATTGCCATCCATGATAATAGCAATATGCGCCGGAACCCCTTCTTGGGCAACGGCATATGTGCGCTCTTCATATTCCGGGATCGTGTCCGCCATTCGTTTTAATAATTTATTGAACATAGTTTAATCCTCCACCTATTGCAAATCGGCATATCTACTGCTTATCATATCAAAAAAATCGACATTGTGCGCTTTCTTTGATGCAGCAACGCGTATTTCGGCATGAAAAAGCGTCCTGTTAAACAGGACGCCCGGCATTAATGAAAGTTCGAATTATACTTCCATTATTTCTTTTTCTTTGTTTTTTGCCACTTCATCGATTTTTGCAATGTGTGAATCCGTCAATTTTTGCACTTCATCTGAATAACTGCGTAAATCATCTTCTGTTATCTCGCTCTTTTTCTCGAGTTTCTTAAAATCATCGTTAGCGTCCCGGCGAATGTTGCGGATACCGACTTTCGCCTCTTCTGCTTCTTTTTTCACTTGTTTCACAAGGTCTTTCCGGCGTTCTTCAGTTAAAGCTGGAATAGCCAAACGAATTACTGTGCCGTCATTCGAAGGGCTTAGACCTAAATCAGATTTAAGAATCGCTTTCTCGATATCACCCATAATCGTCTTATCATAAGGTTGGATGACGATTAAACGTGCTTCCGGAACAGAAACTCCCGCTACTTGGTTTATCGGTGTAGGAGCTCCGTAATAATCGACTGTCAACTTGTTTAAAATTGAAGGATTTGCACGACCTGCTCGGATCGAAGAAAGTTCACGTGAAAAAGCTTGAATCGCATTTTCCATTTTCGTTTTCGTTTCGTTCATCACATTTTTCGGCATTATAAAGTTCTCCTCACTACTGTCCCGATTTTTTCACCGAGTACAGCCCGTTTTATATTTCCATTTTCCATAATTGAGAATACTACGAGTGGGATATCATTGTCCATACAAAGTGTGGAAGCTGTTGAATCCATGACTTGCAAGCCCTGCTGAATCACATCAAAATAGGATAGCTCTTCATATTTAACTGCTGAATCATCTGTTTTCGGATCAGCTGAATAAACGCCGTCCACATTGTTTTTCGCCATTAAAATGACATCGGCTTCAATTTCAGCAGCGCGAAGTGCAGCAGTCGTATCTGTAGAAAAATAAGGATTGCCTGTGCCGGCAGCAAAAATAACAACCCGTTTTTTCTCTAAGTGGCGAATTGCTCTTCTGCGGATATAAGGCTCAGCCACTTGGCGCATTTCAATGGAAGAAAGGACACGGGTTTCTACCCCTTGTTTTTCCAATGAATCTTGCAATGCCAACGAGTTCATGACTGTTGCCAGCATTCCCATATAATCCGCTGTTGCACGGTCCATTCCCATTTCAGAGCCGATCTTGCCACGCCAGATATTTCCGCCGCCTACAACTACAGCGACTTCCACACCAAGTTCCACAACTTCTTTTACTTGGCTAGCTACGGTTTTGATGATTTCAGGAGACAAACCGAAACCTTGTCCGCCTGCCATCGCTTCTCCACTTAGTTTTAGTACAATGCGCTTATATTGTTGAACACTCATCGGTACCCTCCATTACACTTTTATTGAAAAATAGGGAACACCTTTCAGTGTTCCCCGGGTTGAAACATATAGAATAAACCTTATTTTTTGTTTACTTGGCTCATTACTTCATCTGCAAAGTTATCTTCGCGTTTTTCAATGCCTTCTCCAACTTCGTAACGGATGAATTCTTTAACAGTACCGCCAGTTGAAGCTGCGAAATCACGAACTTTTTGATCAGAATTCTTAACGAATGCTTGGTCAAGCAAGCAAACGTCTTCGAAGTATTTACCAAGGCGGCCTTCAACCATTTTAGCTACAATGTTTTCTGGTTTGCCTTCGTTAAGCGCTTGTTCTGTCAATACTTTACGCTCGTGTTCTACTTCATCAGCAGAAACTTCGTCGCGTGAAACGTATTTCGGGTTCAAAGCAGCGATGTGCATTGCGATATCACGAGCAGCACTGTCATCAGTAGAGTTTTCAAGAACAACTAATACTGAGATGCGTCCACCCATGTGAAGGTAAGGACCAAAAGCATCAGCGTCAGTTTTAGTACGGATTTCAAAGCGGCGCAAAGTGATTTTCTCACCAATTTTAGCGATAGCGTTTGAAATGTGGTCTGCAACTGTAGAACCGTTAGACATTGTCGAAGCAGTAGCTTCTTCAATTGTAGACGGTTTTGTTTCGATCAAGTGCTCGCCTAATTCTTTCACCAAAGTTTGGAAGCCTTCGTTTTTCGCTACGAAATCTGTCTCAGCGTTTACTTCGTAGATTACTGCGTCATTGTCTTTTACAAGGATTGAAGTAATCCCTTCAGCTGCAATGCGGTCAGCTTTTTTAGAAGCACTTGAAAGGCCTTTTTCACGCAAGAAATCGATTGCTGCGTCAATATCGCCATCTGTTTGAACTAATGCTTTTTTGCAATCCATCATACCTGCGCCTGTTTTTTCACGCAATTCTTTTACCATTTGAGCTGTAACTGCCATGATTAAATTCCTCCTTAGAATATATACGATTTCTCAAAAAAAGGTGATAAGTGGGGTTGGCCGCTTATCACCTGTACTACTTGTGAATTACTCAGCAGCAACAGCTGGAGCTTCTTCGTCTTCTTCCGGTTTTGACTCAAGCAAAGCGTCTGCCATTTTACCAGTCAATAGCTTAACTGCACGGATTGCATCGTCGTTTGCAGGAATTACATAATCGATTTCATCCGGATCACAGTTAGTATCAACGATACCTACGATAGGAATGTTCAATTTAATAGCTTCTGCTACAGCAATGCGTTCTTTGCGTGGGTCAACTACGAACATTACGTCCGGCAGTGAACTCATATCACGGATACCGCCAAGGAATTTAACAAGGCGT
The DNA here is from genome assembly GCF_057748275.1 of Planococcus sp. VCh962. Lineage (NCBI taxonomy): Bacteria > Bacillati > Bacillota > Bacilli > Caryophanales > Caryophanaceae > Planococcus > Planococcus sp. VCh962. Next base: position 285,768 of record NZ_JBYLHS010000001.1, on the reverse strand, counting down.
TCGTGTTCTTTTTTCAATTGAACTACTTCTTTTTTCGGTAGAACATCAAAAGTTCCATCTTCTTCCATGCGCTCGATTTGTTTCAAACGGCTAACACGTTTTTGGATTGTACCGAAGTTAGTAAGCGTTCCACCCAACCAGCGTTGGTTGATGTAGTAGTTACCAGAGCGCTCTGCTTCTTCTTTGATAGCATCTTGAGCTTGTTTTTTCGTTCCAACGAATAGTACTTTACCGCCTTCTTCGCCCACTTGTTTCATGAAGCTGTAAGCTTCCTCCAATTTGCGGACTGTTTTTTGAAGATCGATAATGTAGATACCGTTACGCTCAACGAAAATATATTTTTTCATTTTCGGGTTCCAACGGCGAGTCTGGTGGCCAAAGTGTACACCAGCTTCAAGCAATTGTTTCATAGAAATTACTGACATGTGTGTTTCCTCCTGATAGGTTATTTTTCCTCCGCATTCTTCTTCTCTGAACCGTTACTTGTTCCAAGCACCTGCGACTCAAATCAAAATGCGTGTGTATTTAACACCATTTGAAATTATACCACGGCCGCTAATAGAATCGCAAGAAGTTTCTCTCATAAAAAATACTTTAGTTTGATGTTGTTGTGCTATTCCTCAAACTGGCTGCCAGGGAGTAATGCTTTATTGGCGCGGATCCGCATCGGTCGGGGGCGACTTGAAAAGTCGCGCGTGCACTTTAGGTATGGCTTTCACAGGAAGTTGTGCATAAACCGCTCATCTTCCTGCTTCGCTCCACCCTTGGACGCGCATCGCTTGATGGAAGGTTCATCTGTAGGCATGTGAAGATGCAACGGCTTTTACCGGTAGAATGAATAAAAGAGCATCAATATTTTTCAAAAAGAAAAAGAGGCTATCCTTTTGGGACAGCCTCTTTTAATCTTACTTAGTTCATTTTCAATTGTTCTAATTCAGCTAGGAATTTTGTGTTCAATACTTTAATGTATGTCCCTTTCATTCCTAGAGAACGTGATTCGATAACGCCGGCACTTTCAAGTTTGCGAAGAGCGTTAACGATAACCGAGCGAGTGATTCCTACGCGGTCAGCAATTTTTGAAGCGACAAGCAAACCTTCGTTGCCATCAAGTTCTTCAAAAATGTGTTCAATCGCTTCAAGTTCACTGTATGAAAGTGAAGAAATCGCCATTTGAACAACCGCTTTGCTGCGTGCTTCTTCTTCAATGCGGTCGCCTTTTTCACGAAGGATTTCCATCCCTACTACCGTTGCACCGTATTCACCCAAAATCAGATCATCGTCTTCAAACGGCTGATCAACGCGGCCAAGTAGAAGCGTTCCTAAACGCTCTCCCCCGCCAATAATCGGAACGATTGTTGTTAAACCGCCTTTAAACAATTCGCGCTCTTCCACTGGGAAGATCGTGTGGTCACTGTTTACGTCCAAGTTTGCTGACGTTTCTGTGATGTTTGATAAGTTTTGAGTGTATTCAAGTGGGAATTGGCGTTCTTCCAGCATCCCTTTCATACGTTCGTTTTCGATTTGCTGGTTTACTGCGAAACCTAGCACTTTACCTTTACGGCTTACAACGAAAGCGTTGCATTCAATTACTTCGCTTAAAGTTTCAGCCATATCCTTAAAGTTAACTGGCTTTCCTGCTGCCGCTTGCAGCATCGAGTTAATACGTCTTGTTTTTTCCAATAAATTCATTTAAATGAACCTCCTACAGTTTCAAGCACTATTTATTAAATATTCTAAAGGTTTTTACTCTTTTTTGAAACTTTTTTGCCTTGAATTACAAGATAAATTGTGACAAATCTTTATTTTTCGCCACATTTTCAAGTTTTTCGTTCACATATTGAGGAGTAATGTCAATTTGTGCAGGCGATATCTCTGCTGCCTCAAATGATAAGTCTTCCAACAAGCGTTCCAAAATTGTATGGAGACGGCGAGCTCCTATATTATCGGTTTCCTGATTCACTTCATAAGCAATTTCCGCGAGTCTGACTATTGACGCATCAGTGAAGTGTACCATAACTCCCTCGGTTTCGAGAAGGGCTTTGTATTGATTAATCAAAGAATGTTTTGGTTCTGTTAAAATTTTGACAAAATCATTCACTTCTAATTTCTGCAATTCAACTCGAATCGGGAAGCGCCCCTGCAATTCAGGGATAAGATCTGAGGGTTTAGTCATATGGAATGCGCCTGCTGCTACAAACAGCATGTAATCCGTTTTGACTGCACCGTATTTTGTAGATACCGTTGACCCTTCGACAATCGGCAAAATATCACGCTGCACTCCTTCTCTTGACACATCCGCGGACGAAGTACTGTTTTTACTAGCGATCTTATCCATTTCATCGATAAATATGATGCCCTGCTGTTCAGAACGCTGAATCGCTTCCATTGCGACTTCCTCATTATCCACCAGCTTGGCTGCTTCTTCAGCAATTAAAATTCGGCGCGCTTCTTTAACCTGCAAACGTCGCTTTTTCTTTTTCTTTGGCATCAATGAAGATAAAGCGTCTTGCATATTTGCGCCCATTTGTTCCATTCCCGAACCTTGCAAGGCGTCAAACATAGATGGGATATTTTCTTCCACTTCTACAATGACCCATTCATCTTCCAGTTTGCCGGCTTTTAAATCCCCGGCAATTTCTCTTCTCTTCACGCGCACTTCCACTTCAGCAGTCGGATCTTCTTCTTCTGATTCCATTTTTTGTCCAAAAAGCATTTCAAGTGGATTCTGGCTATTCGGCTTTTTCTTGCGTGAAGGTGCAAGCAGTTTTACGATTCGTTCATTGGCTGCGGATTCCGCCTGGAACTTAACTGCTTCAAACTTTTCTTCTTTAACAATTCGTACAGCTGCTTCCACCAAGTCCCGCACCATCGATTCAACGTCGCGGCCAACATAACCCACTTCCGTGAATTTAGTGGCTTCCACTTTTACAAATGGCGCTCCGGTCAACTTGGCAATGCGTCTGGCAATTTCCGTTTTCCCTACACCGGTCGGGCCAATCATCAAGATGTTTTTGGGAATCACTTCATCGCGGAGTTCCTCATCCAGCCGGCTGCGGCGGTATCGGTTGCGCAAAGCGATTGCGATTGAACGTTTGGCATCTTTTTGGCCGACGATAAAACGGTCAAGATGGTCAGTAATTTGTCTAGGAGTCAAATCTTGCTGTTTTTTCATTTGGACAACTCCTCTACTACGATTTGATGGTTAGTGTAGACGCAAATATCAGCTGCGGTTTCTAAAGCGGATTTGGCTATTTCAGCCGCTGTCATCTGGTCCCCTGCAAACTTTTTCAAAGCTCGTCCTGCAGCGAGTGCATAATTTCCTCCTGACCCGATCGCTAATATCCCGTCATCAGGTTCAATCACTTCTCCGGTCCCGGACACGAGTAATAACTCATCTTTGTTCATGATGATCAGCATGGCCTCTAATTGGCGAAGCATTTTATCTCCCCGCCATTGCTTGGCCAATTCGACAGCAGCACGCTGCAAGTTGCCATTGTATTCGGTGAGCTTGCCTTCAAACATTTCAAATAAAGTAAAAGCATCTGCAACAGAACCTGCAAAGCCCGTCAAAACTTGGCCGTTGTATAATTTCCGCACTTTTCTCGCCGTGTGTTTCATTACTACTGCATTGCCAAATGTGACTTGGCCGTCGCCAGCCATTGCACATTCACCGTTATGCTGAACTGCGAATATCGTTGTTGCATGAAATTGCTGCATATAGATGTCTCCTCTCTAAGCTCGTGGATGTGAATTCAAATAAGTTTTTCTCAAATGCTCTTTTGTTACATGCGTATATACTTGTGTTGAACTTAGGTGCGAATGCCCCAGCAGCTCTTGCACAGTCCGCATATCAGCTCCATTGTTCAGTAAGTGAGTTGCAAATGTATGGCGGATCATGTGGGGATAAATCGATGAATTGACAGATGCTTTTTTCATGCATTCACTTAAAATATGCCGAATGCCTCTATCAGTCAGTGGTTCACCGCGGTTATTGACAAACAGTCCCAGATGTTCTTGCTTCTTCATCAACTTTGGACGAACTTCATCAATATAAAGTTCCAAAGCATCGTGTGCAAACTGGCCGTATGGAATATACCGTTCTTTCCGGCCTTTCCCCATAACCTTCACAATCTGTATTTGCCGATCCAAATCCTGCATCCGAATTGATACACACTCGCTGACCCGCATCCCGGTGGCATACAGCAACTCAAGCAAAGCTGTGTTTCGGATTGATAAATTATCTTCGCCTTTCACTGACGCAAATAACACTTCCATTTCTTCTTCGTAAAAAAATTGTGGAAGCCGTTCTTCTTTTTTGGGATGGTATAGCGAACGGAAAGCTGCTTCGCTCAGTCCGAATTCCCGATTGCCGTATTTGAAAAAAGAACGGATCGCTGAAATTTTCCTGGATATTGTCACGCGCGACAATTGGGCATCATATAATTGAGTCACATAATTTCTTGCATGCAAATATTCTACATCCCGTATCTCTGGCACTTTTTCTTTTTCCAAAAACAGAAAAAAATCCTCCAAATCTTTTTCATAATGGTGGACGGTGTGCTCAGAGTAATTTTTTTCGAGTTGAATGTAAGCCATAAAAGATTTGAGCATTTCTTCTTTCTTCATCCAATGCACCCACCTTTTTTCACAAATACAAAAGCCTCTAAATTATAACAACATTTAGAGGCTTTTATCAATTAAACCGTCACGGTATTCATATAATTTTGAATTGCTTCGAGTGCCCGTTCCGCATGTCTTTCTGCACGTTCTTGTTTGGATTTGATCCGTTCACCTAAATCAGGGAACAATCCGAAATTGACATTCATCGGCTGGAAGTTCTTGCTGTCCGCTTCCGTAATATAGCGCGCCATGCTGCCAAGAGCAGTTTCGGCCGGCAAGACGACCTGTTCTTCGCCCAATGCCAGTTTTGCTGCGTTGATGCCTGCCAGAAGCCCGCTTCCTGCAGATTCCACGTAACCTTCAACACCGGTCATTTGGCCAGCAAAGAAAATGTTCGGATTCGCTTTCAGCTGATATGTCGGTTTCAAAACGCGTGGTGAGTTGATGAACGTATTGCGGTGCATCACACCGTAACGGACAATTTCCACGTTCTCAAGTCCTGGAATCAGTTTCAATACTTCTTTTTGTGGCCCCCATTTTAAATGTGTCTGGAAGCCGACAATATTATAAAGTGTTCCTGCTGCATCGTCTTGGCGCAGCTGAACAACTGCATATGGCCGTTTGCCAGTTTTCGGATCTTCTAGCCCTACCGGTTTCATCGGTCCGAAAGTCAAAGTCTTTTCGCCTCTGGCAGCCATGACTTCGATAGGCATGCAGCCTTCAAAGTAAATTTCTTTTTCAAATTCCTTCAGCGGCACTACTTCCGCTTCAACAAGAGCTGTGCGGAAACGGTTGAATTCTTCTTCCGTCATCGGGCAGTTCAAGTAAGCTGCTTCGCCTTTGTCGTAACGGGATTTCAGATAAACTTTGTCCATATCAATGCTGTCTTTTTCTACAATCGGCGCAGCCGCATCGTAAAAGTAAAGATATTCTTCACCAGTCAATTGACGGATTTTCTCAGCAAGTGCTGGAGAAGTTAAAGGGCCTGTCGCAATAATTGTAATGCCTTCCGGAATTTCTGTCACTTCTTCGTTGATGACTTCCACAAGTGGATGGTTCCGCACTTTGTCAGTGACCAAGCCTGCAAATTCGTGGCGGTCTACAGCTAGCGCTCCTCCTGCAGGAACAGATGAGCGGTCAGCAGAGTCGACAATAACCGAATCCAACTTCCGCATTTCCTCTTTTATCACTCCAACTGCATTGGTCAAGGAATTGGCACGCAGCGAGTTGCTGCAGACCAATTCTGCAAATTTGTCTGTATGGTGAGCTGGAGTTTGTTTAACAGGGCGCATTTCATACAACCGTACATTGATGCCGCGCTTCGCTACTTGCCAAGCCGCTTCACTTCCTGCTAGTCCAGCCCCAATTATATTTACATATTTCGTCATTTTAAAACACCTCTATTAATTATTGAACTTCTTCTTTGTAATCGCAGTTTGTACAATTGATTTGTACACCTTTTTTCACTTTTTTCTCAACCAGCAATTGGCTGCACTTCGGACATGGACGTTCAATCGGTTTATCCCATGAAACAAAATCACATTCCGGGTACCGCTCACAGCCGTAAAAAATCCGGCGCTTTTTGCTTTTTCGCTCAACGATCTCGCCTTCTTTACAAGTTGGGCATGCCACACCGATATGTTTGACGATCGCTTTTGTGTTTCGGCAGTCTGGAAAATTGCTGCAAGCCATGAACTTGCCATATCGGCCTAGTTTAAATACCATAGCCGAACCGCATAGTTCACAATCTTCACCGGCAGGTTCATCTTTGATCTGCACTTTTTCCATTTCATTTTCGGCTACTTCAACATGTTTTTCGAAATCTTTGAAGAAATCGTCAATAATGACTCTCCACTCAATTTCGCCTTCTTCGACACTGTCCAAGTCATTTTCCATTTTCGCTGTAAATTCAATGTTTAAAATATCCGGGAAAAATTCGAGAACCAGCTGATGGACAATTTCTCCAAGTTCTGTTGGAATAAAACGTTTGGCATCCAGTGCCACATAACCGCGTTTTTGAATGGTATCCAAAGTCGGCGCATAAGTAGACGGACGCCCTATCCCCAATTCTTCCAGCGCCCGGACTAAACGGGCTTCCGTAAAGCGCGGAGGCGGCTGTGTGAAATGCTGTTTCGGTTCAATGCTTACCGATTTTACAGTATCACCTTCCGCCATTTCTGGCAAAATATTATCTTTGTCTTCTGTCTGGTCGTCAGTGCCTTCAATATAAAGCTTCATGAAACCAGGGAACTTTACTTGAGAACCGTTTGCCCGGAATACCGCATCTCCGTTCTGTAACTCTGCCATCACTGTATCCAATACAGCTGGAGACATTTGGCTCGCTACAAAACGATCCCAAATCAGCTTATATAGCCGGTACAGGTCTCGCGATAAAATGTTTTTCATCGATTCCGGAGTCCGTAAAACGCTTGTAGGACGTACCGCTTCGTGGGCATCCTGAGATTTAGATGATTGCTTGGCGGCCGCTGATTTCGTTACATATTCCTCGCCGTATTGCTCCACGATAAAATCCAAGGCATCTTTCTTAGCTGTTTCTGAAATACGGGTTGAATCTGTACGCATATACGTAATCAATCCTGTTATGCCTTCTTTTCCAACTTGTATACCTTCATATAGTTGTTGAGCAAGCATCATGGTCTTTTTCGCTCGGAAGTTTAGTTTGCGGGCAGCTTCCTGCTGGAGGGATGAAGTTGTAAAAGAAGGGGAAGGATTTCTCTTTCTTTCTTTTTTCACAACGCGGTTTACTGAAAAGTCATTACCTTTCATCGATGCCATAACAGCTTTTACATCGTCCTCATTTTGCAATTTCATCTTTTCGCCGGCATTTCCATAAAACTGTGCTTCAAATTTCTTTTTTGCTTTTTCAAACTCACCGGTAATGGACCAGTACTCTTCTGGCTCGAAATTTTTGATTTCATTTTCACGGTCAATGATCAGACGAAGAGCAACAGATTGTACCCGTCCTGCTGATAAACCTTTTTTAACTTTTTTCCAAAGCAAAGGGCTGATGCTGTAACCAACAAGCCGGTCGAGTATCCGCCGCGCTTGCTGAGCATCCACCAAATCCATGTCAATTTTGCGAGGATGTTTAAATGATTCTTTAATGGCGTCTTTTGTAATTTCATTGAATACGACTCGGCAATCTGTGTCCTGATCAACACCAAGAGCATTGGCTAAGTGCCATGCAATAGCTTCCCCTTCGCGGTCCGGGTCAGCTGCGAGAAAGACTTTTTTCGCTTTTTTTGCTTCTTTTTTAAGATCTTGTAAAATTGGGCCTTTGCCTCTGATTGTGATGTAACGGGGTTCGTAATTATTTTCTACGTCTACTCCCATTTGGCTGCGGGGCAGATCGCGTAAATGCCCGAGTGATGCACGGACTTTATACTTTTTCCCTAAATACCGTTCAATTGTTTTCGCCTTCGCGGGCGACTCAACAATAACCAAATAATCCGACATGAATATTCCTCCTCATAGAGGTTTCTTAAAATTATATAAAAGAATTACCTGTTGCAAAATGTATAACAGTTTTTACCGGAATGCAAGGCTTTTCATTTACAGCTGTTATTTTTCAGCCGTTAATTGCCGATATTCTTCGAGAATTTGACTGCCTTTCCATACCGGTTTAGCTCCTTCTGAAATTAGTTTGTGCGGCCCTTTTGACAAGGGGGAAAAAATATCTCCCGGAACAGCGAAAATATCTTTTCCGTGGTCCAAAGCGTGCTCTACAGTGCTTAACGTGCCGCTTTTCTCATTTGCTTCCGTGACAAGAATACCCATTGACAATCCGCTGATAATTCGATTCCTCATGGGGAAATTCCATCGTTTCGGCTGCATATAAGGTGGATATTCTGTGATGGATAAATATTTTTCTTCTATTATACTTATCAATTCAGCATTTTCCCTTGGATATGGATATAGAAAGCCGCTTCCTGTCACAGCGATTGTCTGGCCACTCAGTTCAATTGCCGTTGCATGGGCCATGGCATCTGCACCTTTTGCTAAGCCGCTGACAATAAGAATTTGTTGTTTGACTAAAGAAGGCAATATGGCATTAATCGCTTTTTGAGAATAATGGGAGGCGTTCCGGGAGCCGATGACTGCTATTTTTTCGGGGATCTGCAGCAGCTCAAGCCGGCCTTTCGTATAAAGTATCGCCGGTGGATCTATCAATTCCAGCAAACTCTCGGGGTAGTTGGGATGGTGATAAGATATGGGGGTTATCTTATGTTTTTCGTATAAATCTTCAAAAGGAATAAGTAGAGCTTCGACATATGCATTTTTTAATTGGACTGCATGGAGGCTTGGAATATTCAGTAGAGCAGCTATTTCATATGGTTTTCTACTGCTGAGCTTTTCCAATTCCGGATCATCGATTAATAACCGGTTTAAGCGGTTCAGCGGTTTCGGATAGACGTAATGCAAAGCCAGCAGCCGCTGCCAAAAATCTTCTTTCATGAAATTCCTCCTTTATTCAAATAAAAATAAGACGCATCAGCAAGATGCGCCTTATCCTTATATTAATGTGTTTTACACTGATCGTAAGAAGGGCAGATTCCGCCAAACATTCGTCACCTTTTTTCCCTTTTAAAAATCGAGTTTCTTCTATATATAATGTTTCTTATTAACTCGATAACTGCGTAAAACATTTTTCCTGCTGTGCGAGTTTATGTGCGAATTTTTCAAACCAAAAAAAATCCCTCTACCGAATCCAGGTAGAGGGATTTTCTTTGCCTAACTAACTATAGATTGCATTCTTTTGTTAAGTTGTAATAGCGAATTTGATTCCAGTTCATTTTCGCTAAGTTGGTCGTGTGCTATTTCATTTTGAATATTAATATACAAATCACTACACACATTTCTTTCAGCAAGTAAAGTGCTTGGGATTAGTATGCTGTTCATCGAAAACGTTTTATCACAATCAATGATTGTTGTAGCTTTAAAAGGATTTCTTTCTGAATTTACATCTTCAATTATACGGCGATAAGGATCTCTCTTGTTAATAAGATGATAGGGTTTAAATCTTTGGCATTTAACAAATTTTTTGTTAATGCCTTCCTCCATACAAATATACATGTGAGCATTTACCGCTAAATTAGAAGAGATATCGGGAAAAGCAATTTTCATTGTTACTACATCCTGCATACTAATCAATTAGGAGAACCCCGCCTTCATCTACAGAAACATAAACTGGATTTTGCACGTCTTTGTGATCTGCTAAATTCATAAGTACACTGCTATGATCCTCTTCGAGTCTGGCCATGTCTTCTTTTGAAATCAAGAAGTTGGTACTTCCAATAGTAACCACTTCTACCTGATCAATAAAGTCTATGGGATACATATTTCTTAGAGTTAAGAGCATGTCTATGTCCTCTTGAGAATAATCTCTCTCATCCATAGGAACATTCTGGTACTTTCCAATTTCGTTTTCTTTTACTTTCCAAACATCTAACTCGTGAGTTAGATCAGAAAGTTCTTCTTCACTAAGGATTTTTACGATGAAACCAGCGGTCTTCGCTCTTTCTTCATTAATTTGATCCTCGATTATAGTGTTAGCTACAACATGATAGAACACTTCTTTGCGATGTGTGTAGTCTCCGTATACATCAGTAAAGACTGGTCCTTTTCCATAAGCTTTTAAATAAGAAAAATCAGCATATTCATTTTCAAGTTTTGAAAAAGATTCATAAAAAAAGATAAATTTTTGCAATTTAAGTGAACTATAAAATTCCTCTTTATAATTCTCATACAACCAGTTTGAGAGCGCTAGTCTACGGTTAGTACTGTTAAGAAGCATAAGTACCCCTCCTATTCTCCATGACTCTATTTTACACATATTGTGAAGATATGCAACTTTTATCCTAAACCATTACCATTAGAATGTCATAAGCCAATATAACCCTTAAATTTTTTCGAAAAAATATTTTTTTGATTAATTATATATATTTAATAAAAACTAAAGTAGTAGAGATCTTAATCAACAAACTTAGCTTTCTTTCAAATGAGTTAGAGATCTTTTAACTCAATCAATCATCATGATTGCCACGATTTCATCAAACGGCAACCGGTTTGAGCCATAAGGATCTTCATAGATTATCGTCCGGGATGAGGCATCAATCCGTTCGATGATGCCGACATGGTAATGGAATTTATTATCTTTCCAAGATTTTAATTTCACGGTGCATTTTGTTTTCATCGCCAGCTCGATTTCTTCTTGGATCATCTGCAAGTCAAATTCGCTCAAGTCTGGTTTCTTGTCCTGGTTGTCTTCCTCGTACCAGTCACGCATCATCTGGACGTGCTCTGTCAGAAACATGCCCTGCCATTTAATATTCCCTCGGTCCTTTATGTTGCCCATCTGTTTCATTTGTCGATTGATTTTCATGTTGACCACTCCCTCTCCATATAAGAACACCTGTTCTTATATTACCACAGGAAATGTATCTATAATCCTATATTAGAAAAATAATGAGTAAATTACTTTCATACATTTAACCCGTTTCTCTATACAAACAACCGTTTTAACTCTTCAAAGTGACATTATAGCGGCACAATTTGTGTTTATTTCTATTCAAAAACTCAAAAACGGCTCATTGTGGTCTGCTTGGCAATTCGTTACGATAGGAAAAACTGTTACCCAAAGAAAGGATGAAGCTGATGAACGTTAAATGGAATTTGCCGGATGAATTAGAAGGAATGAAAGTATTGGAGACCTTGATTAGCCCCGTGAATCTAGATATAGGGGTAATGATTGTTGGTGAAAATTATTTTGAAGGAGCCGAACAACCGATTGTGCGATTTTATTTAATCACGATAAAAGAGGATGAGTGCTACATCAATGATGAGCTGCAGGCATTCGCTTTCCCGAACTTTAGTAGTGCAAAGAAGTTTGCAGAAGATGCACCGAATATGTCGGCAATTGATTTGATGTTGCAGATGAGTGGACATAGTGCGGTCAAGCTGAACGGAATCATTGTCCAATAAAAAAAGCCCCAACCGTTTCCACGGAAGGGGCTTTGTGTGTAATAATACTATAGTGTTTGCTCGTACTTGAATCTTACTTATCTTTTATTAATTCGGCAGCACGCAACACCATGACGGCCACTTCTTCGCGAGTGGCTGGCCGATGCGGGAAGGTACCATCGGTAATTCCCATCGCTACCGCCTTATTGAACTCAGGTAACAATGATTTGGATGGCTGGGCTTCCTTCTGATAAATCACACCAATATCTTCTTTTGGTTTATCCGCTGGCTTTGGTGCGGACTTGTTTAGATTCGCAAGGATTGCATCCAGTTTCGCTTGAGACGCCTTGCCCCATATCCCATCAGCCACTAATCCATTCGCCTTCTGGAACGATTTAACGGCCGCCTCTGTTCCGTTGCCAAAAATGCCGTCTGCAGAAAGCTTGTAACCGGCTTTGACCAAGCCACTTTGGATTGCTGTGACGCCACTTCCTTTATCCCCGCTTAAATAGTAGTCTCTTTTTGTTGCTTGTGTCACTGTTACTCCTCCTTTATACACTGCTTCGACTTTGTTCCGGAATGGAAGGAATGAGCCGTATTTATTCAAGATTAACTGTGGACAATACTTTCCACTCCAATGTTGATGCGGCCGAACAGCTGTAATCGGCAAGTTAATTTCTTTCATTAAGTATGCATAAAGAGCAATGGCATTCTTTTCAATTTTGTTTCGATCTGCACCTTTATGCATGCATTTTTCGACGCCGATACTTGTCCGGTTGCCGCTAGTCGGAAGCCAGCCATCACCGCAATGATAAGCGCACTCGTCAAAAGGGAGATGCTGAATGATGAAGGTTTCATCCACGGATACATGCCAGGAAATGTGGCTCGTATCACGCGGCAACTTATTTCCAAGGTTATGGATAAGCCGGTTATGGGCTTTGGCATCGGCTCCAATTCCTGTATTTCCGGTATCGTGGTCCGTAAGAAACTTTGGATTCATTGGTGTACGAGGGCGAATTTCTTTGTTGGCTCCATCTACAATATCGACGATGACTGTGGCATGGCCGATTTTCATTCCGTGTGGAAGCAAGCGCATCATAACTCGTCCTCCTTGGTATAGCCGTCACGCTGCTTGACCAGTTCAAACAATCCGGTACCGCCCAACCCTGCTAATGCGCCCGCCCATAACCGGAAGGTCAAGTCCAAGTCACTGAACGGATACGACAAGCCCCCGACCATCAAGCCGACGACCAAAGCGATGACCGGAATCAGATTAATCGGTGTAGGGACCGTCTTTTTGACGACTTCCACCAGTGCCATGACAATTGGTACGATAACGGATGCAAAAAACAAAATCTCGGTCATGTTGTTCATTTGTTTTCCCCTTCTTTCTTATTGTCCTGCTGGACGTTTTCCTGCTGCACTTGCTGGATCTCTTTGATCAAGACGGCTTTATCGATTTTATCCAGCAAGGGATCTCGGATTAAGGATTGCTCCTTGCCTCCGGGATCCCGATTCAACTTGTCCAAGGCATTGTAGAGCACTGGCGGAATGGGAAGCCCCATTTGCGCACAATTCTCCAGGATGGACAAGCCTTCATTGACGATGAAGAAACTGGCGACCCCCATGATGATGATGCCGTTCGTGTCCTGGCCCATGTGAATAAAAAAGTATTCGATGCCGGCTGTCATAGCCAGAACAACGAAAACTGCGAATTTCTTGATTAACCCTGCCATCCCTAAGGTGCTGTTGAGCGATTTGGTGAGCCATGCCCGCAGCAGCCCCGTGATCATATCTAGAAACATGAAAAACAATAATACGACGGTCGCCTCATTAATTAAGCCCGTCAAATAGACTGCAAAGCTCATTAACGCTGCCAAGAAACCCTTCACCGCCGTAACCTCCCATCTGTGCATATACCTCATCATCTCCCATACTCCCACTCCCCCAATATCTCTTTTATGGCAAAACTAAAAGAGCGCCCTAATGGACGCCTTCTCACTTCATACATGCTCTACTTCTTTATTGATATTTAATTTGAACATATTTAACAAATAATTCTTAATACTCATTGAGTTTAAATCTCCCATGTATTAGTCTGTAAGTATTGGCCAATATTACCTACATACTTATAAGGAGCACATTTAAATGGACACGTTAGAAGATGTACATAGAATACTTTCAAGTAAAAAAGGTGACCTTACTGCTAAACGGTGGTCAAAAGATGAATCCATCCAACAACAAATACTCCACTTTCATTTTTCAGTGAATAAATACCTGTCCAAAATTGGCCGTCCTGACTTGGCCCAGTCCCTGGAAGAAAGCATCAATGACTATTTATTAAATCCCTCTTTCGTCGATGACCAGTTCAAAGAATGAATGTAACGGTTAAGTCATAACTGCACTTGTCTCTCACTAATTAATGACTGGAGGATAGAAAGATGCTCCCGATTACGCGCCATTATATCCAATCCACTTAAATCACCTCAATAAATTGGAATCTCCCCTTGTGCGCCATAGCATACCGGCCCACTTCTCTCTGTTTGATGAAATGCTTGCCTTTTTTTAACTATCGGTTTAAGTGAAGAAGCTGCTTGGCATATAATCGATGATTTTCGACGAGCTTAATCTTGGCAAAACAAAAAGAGCGCCCGTGTGGACACTCTTGAATTCAGCTATTTTATTAACTTCTTTTATTAAAAGTAGGTCTTCCTAACTTTTCAATAAGATAATGCTCGAGAGCGGAGATGAAGTACCATTGAGTAGGATCATCAAATATTATTACTCCAATCTCAGTATCCATATCCTTAATTACTACATCCCATTTTTCATCACCAAAAGCAGTAACTTGGTTGATTATTCTCGAACGTAATCCGACTGCTGGAAGCGCTCTTCCCACGTATTTAACTTGTCCATGCTGGATAAAATAATAAACCCCACATACCCTTTTCAAACTAACTGCAAATTCTGGTGTCCCAATTACGTTTTGTAACGTTTCTTTTTTTCTTGAGTAAGATAATCCATTACTTAATAAATCAGAAAACTCCTCAAGTTTACTGTCTATATCTTTTTCAGTGAATATTTGTTGCACTATAATTCCCCCTCTTAATCCCATTATTCGACAAAACAGGAGAAAATCCTTTAAGTAAAACAAGAAGAGTGCCCGATTGGACACTCCCTACTTCCTTATTTCCCCGCTAATCTGCTGGAACTGTCGTTTGATTACATTAATCAGGGTAGGCCGGTTATTTCCGAAGGTTGCCGATATTTCATATCCGCTGGCTTGATGGACTTCGACAATTTCCGAAATCCTCGCATCGAGCGTGACGCCCCATGATTTGTTTCGGACCGTTGCGATATCACCTAGAAAATAATCCCGTTCAAACTCCAATTGCGATTTCGACAGGATTTCCGCTTCCAGGTATTCCTCCTGAATCATCGTTTCTAAATCCCGCGCACCACGTATCGCTAAATCCGCTTTGATATCCGCAATCGGTCGCTGCACAGCTTCTTCGCCTTCCACGGTTGATTCCACTGTGTCCGGAATGTCACGGGCATCAACGAATAGCTCATGGCGTTCCCTTCCTGTGGACGCCCCCACTTCTGTTACAATCCGTTCAACGCCTTCACCTGGTCCCGCTACGATGGCGACATTCTTATAATTCAATTCCGATTCCGAGTATTCCATTTCCTTGATGGTGTTAAACTGCGGATCGAACTTGACCGGAGGTAAAATCGACTGTCCCGCTGTCCGGTCGCTGCCTTCCACAATGTCGAAGACGAACTGTTGATTCGGAATATCGATGCGAATCTCCCAACCGATGCCGGATGCCAAGCTCATTTCCGTTAATTCTTCCGCAACATTCTTGAATCGGGATTGCCAGCTGAGATGTGCGCCGCGTTTTTTATCCGGTGCGATGATCAGATTTGGAAAGATGCGGTCTGGATTGTCCGGCGTGATGAAGTTCCGTTGGATGTAATGCTTCATGACCGTTTCGGCAGCACCGGATTTGTTGTCGTAAGCGGTATGGCTCGGCGGGTAAGTAATCCGTTGCATCAGGAATGCTTTTAACGGCAGCGCCTTAACTATCCAATCCTCGGAACCCTTGCCGTTCTGGTCGAGTTTAATTTCCCGGTGCATGATTTTATACACACGTTCATTCCGTCCGTCAAAACGAAGCATGCGCCCTTTGGTGAGCAATTCAGCGTTCGAGCTGTATCGATTGATGACCAGTTCAATTTCTCCAATTGTATGAAAGCGATGCGTTATTAGAAGAGAGCTGTATTTCGTGATTTCCCCCAGCTGCTGAAAGTTCTGGTCGATGATGCGTAGTGATTTCAATTTTTCACCTGCTTTCGATATAAAAAAAGAACGCCGGTTAGGGCGCTCTCCTAATTATATAAATGTACTTTAGATGCTAACTTCTTTCTCATAAAAGACATCGTGATAAACTTCGTACTCTTTCATTACATCTTCTAGAGGATATATTCCACCAGGATATTTTTGGTTTTCAAGCCCATCAATTCTATTCATTAAAGAATCTTTAAAATATTGACCAACTGCAATTGGTTTAGGATACTTTTCTTTTACTTCCCTGACAAAATCTTCACTCAATATCCTTCTGAACGTATGGTGCATCATTGCATTTACAATTGTTATTTTATTGTCTTGTTTTTTTATTATGACATAGTAATTTCCTAAATCATCCTTAATTAAATCTCGACTAACTAACAGTTCCATATAATCATCCCCTTTTCTGTAAATAACATACATTAGAAAAAGGATCCTGGCAACATTTTTTGAAATTTCTACGACACATAAGGGTCCTGAAGCGAAGATTCATACAGAAAAAAGCGTTCCAAAATATAAGAAGACTTTTCTAATAATATCGGCTATGCACGTATAATGATTTTTATATCATCCGAGTAGATAGTAAGCTCTTTATAACTATACTCAATTTCATAGTAGCTTGTTGAGTATGTTCCATACAGCCGAGCGTCTACGTCCTTAAAATTGTCTCCAAATTTTTGCTCCCACATAATGTGCACTTTATGAAAGTTGCTCCCTAAATCAACTTGAACTTCTACAAAAATATTATGAAGATAGTTATCCTCATCATCTTCGCTTTTTAGAACGAGGACATTAGCAGACTTTTTATAATCATTGTCTCCAATACACTCTCGTTTGAAATCCCTTACAGCTACAATAGAGATAGCCTCTTCTTCTTGAGTAAGGTTTTTTGACATATTCTTCATCTCCTCCCAGTTTATTTAATTCAACAGAAGAAGATAAATCCCTTTTTACTTTATAATTTTTGTTATTCGTTAGTTTCTTAAGCTGTTAGAATTTGTGAAACTGTTTAGCGCAAGTTTCCTACATCAGGCACCTGATCAATAGTACGCTTCCCTGCCAATATTAGAACTGCGTAAGAGTTTGCGATTGAGCTTTCAGTTGTGAATGTCATAAATAACATCTCCTTTGTTTGTATTAGGAATAATTTAAGCAGCGAGAACATCGGATACGGTCTCACGCAAGTTCTGGAAGTTTGGTACATCATCAATCGTCTTGATGCCCTTTTGGATTAGCAGTACGTAGTCTTTTACTATCTGGCTGTTTTCAGTGAACATCAAATATTCCCCCCTGACATCATGAGCATCATTTCAAACATTTCTGCATTGGATTTTGCGGTATCTATTCTTAGTTGTTCCACTTCCGAGAGGGGAATATCCTTAAATACCACTACATGTTCTGCACCGGTCACATCTACATAATCAATCGTTTTATTTTCAGGCACTTCAATCATTTGATACGGCAACCCATTCGGTGGCGTAACTGTTCCTGTTACTTGATAAAAAATCTTTCCATCGAGATCATAAACTATTAGTGTTTTCATTTTTACACTCCTTTTTTATTCATAAGCCCACCATTCACAATAGAAATCGTACGCTCCGGAAAAACCTTTTATAATTGTAAAACTATCGGTTGTCGGCTTTGATGGGGGCAATACTTTAGTCGATTGACCTGATACGGATTGACGCCACTGTGTTGTTGCGCTATTGTAACTCTTTACTTCAGTAGCCATATCTACTGTTCCCGGATTGTCGGGTCTGGTATCGTAAACAACTACAATTCGAGACGGAATAAATCCTAAATTATTAACAACAAAGCTAGTAGCGCCGTATGCTGGTAACATAAACTTCCCTGTTAATTCTTTCTTACTAGTGGCAGTAGTTCCTCCACTGTAGTAACCGGAAGGAACAGGTACGCCTAAACCCAGATTAAAAGTCCCTCTGTTCGGCATTGTGCCGGTAATATCCCCTGCATCCGTGCTTGCTGTTTTACCAGAGAGAAGGTCAGATGCAGTGGCGTTACCCGAAGCCCCTTCACCCTGTAAGATAAAAGACGCTGTCGCAGCGTTGTAGCGAACTGTATAGATGCCATTAGCTTTAAGATTCGAAACGGTATTGCCGTTCGCTTTTTTGATTGGAACTGCGCCGAGTCCGTTCACATTTAAGCTGGATGCCGTTGTTGAATCCATATTGATTGCTACCACGACCCCTAAGCCCTCAACATATCCTGCAGGTGCTGGGTTCAATGTGACAGCATAATTATTTGCCGGTCCAATAGCCGTGGCAAAAGCTGGATGCTTCACATAATCCGCCTGATGCGTCGCAAGCTTGTCATCCACATCTTGCACTGATTGCGGTGTTGCATAACCGCTAGCTTGCAAGGCTTCGAACCATCCCCGATACTCCTGCTCATAATCCGTAAGGTTCTGCGTCAGCTGCGCTTCAAACGCTTCGGCTTCAACACCAAGCTCTGCGGTCCGTGCTGTGATGTATTGTTGGAATTGGTCGGTTGGGATACTAATCAACGAATAAACTACGCCGCACAGATTCTCGTCCAGCCGTTCATCCAGCAAATCAGAAACACGTAAGCTTGCCGTGTTTGCCCGGACTCGAACCTGTGCGAGTGACAATTCATAAATAAAATTGTCCCGCTGAAGTGTCGGAGCAACCGGAGTCGCACTGGACACACCTTGCTTTACATGCAGCTTGATGTTCCGTTCCGCATTCCGCAGATCCAGCCGCAAGACAATCCGGTCGATGCGGTCAAGCGTCGCTTCCGGAATGCTGTGGATGAGCGTGAGCGCTTCTGTGTTCTCGTACAAATGCCCTTTCATGAGAGCTTTGCCGGGGCTGACAATTGTGTTCAAGGTGCCGCTTTCCACAGCGACCGCCATGCCCGGGACTTCGTTTGTATGAAGCAAACCTGTGGACAGCACACTGCCGAAATAATCCGCAAAATCCGAAGCTTGGTATTCCCTGATATCATTGGTTCCATCATTAAAAAACTTATAACTTTGAGCCATTTTTCACCCTCCTTATACCGCCGTAAACAACTTACTGTACGAAATATTTACAATCGCACCCTGTATATCGCTGTCAGCTGTGTATTCGATATCGTTCTCGCCTATTTCCAATTTCAAAAATACGGCATCATCATCAATCCAATTGAAGACGTTCCGGCGTGTGCCATCCGGTTCCACAAAGAACACGGTAGCCGCTTCCGTATCAATTTCCATCACTTCGCCTTCCCCAAGCGTCTGGTTGACCTTGAAGAATTCGCCAGTCGTATTGTTGATGATTCTCGGATTAACTGCCGGACCATGAAATTCAATATTCATCGGAGCAAGGGCATCCCCGTCATTGTTTATAATGCGACGATCACGTTGCACACCCATTCGGAACTTCCCGCTAAACGGGAATCGGAATAAAGGTTCAAACGCCGGTTCTTCCGTTACTTCAAGCGAACGCCAATAAGGATTCGGGCAGATAAGCTGGATCAGTCCCTTTTGCAAGGTTTCCGTTCTCGGCCCATCCGGGAATACCGGCACCGTTTCCGCTATCGCTTTGATTTCCCTAGTCACAAACCCATTCTCGTAGCGCAACGTCCCCGCGCCCAGCTTCGGATTGAATGCCTTCGCCACTCGGATTCGCGAAGAGGAAATGTCATGATACCCGCCGTCTTCGGCAATCAGAAACTCAATCGCAATCTGGCGTTCATCGAGTGTGCTATCTACCCAAGTACTGCCGTCTTGATAAGGTGAACGCTGCAGTTGCGTTGAAGCTCCCACATCACCCAAACCATTCACTTTCTGTAAATAAAAAGGAGGGCCATCGAAACGAATGACCTCTCCCCTTGCACTTTCAAATATTAATCGTTCCATTTAAAGCCCCCATTCCATGGCGAGTTGACGGCTTGCCTTGATTTGCTCACGCTTAATCTCGCTTGGAGACAACGGCGTACTCGAATGAATGGCAATGTGTTGCGTGATGCCACCACTTCTACCATCTACAGCGCCGGAATGATTCACGTTCATGCTGACTTCCAGCTCCCGGCGGATTTGTTGTTTCATATCTGCGATGTCCGC
Source organism: Planococcus sp. VCh962 (assembly GCF_057748275.1). Classification (NCBI taxonomy): domain Bacteria; kingdom Bacillati; phylum Bacillota; class Bacilli; order Caryophanales; family Caryophanaceae; genus Planococcus; species Planococcus sp. VCh962. The sequence goes on along the minus strand of NZ_JBYLHS010000001.1, from coordinate 265,732 downwards.
ATGTATATCAACGCCTGCCAGCTGCACATCGGCAATGTTCGGCACGATAGCACGAGCCAATTCGTTGGATGCTGCCATTACATCTCTAACAGTGGAAGACAATCCGTTGACCATGCCTTGCCCAGCAAATTGACCAAGCGTTTCCAATACCCGTGAAGGTGAATGGATTTGCAACGCCGATTTAATGGTTTTCTGAACACTGCTGGCAATCGATTGGGCTTCTTTTTCAAGCGGGCCTTTCATCGAATTCATGCCTTGGATCAATCCAGCTACAGCGTCCTTACCGATTTGACTCAGTGTTTTGAACTCGTTCTCTGTGGATTTCGTAATGGCCGCAATATCCTTGGTCCAATCCACTTTCAACTGAGTCAATTCCTGTTTGGCCACCGAGCGCAATTCAACGATGCGCACACGGGCTTCGTCTTTCAGCTTCGTCAATTCTGCATTCGTCACTGCTCGCATTTCCTCGATTTGTCTTTGGGTATCGGCTTTCATGCCGACCAACTGTTCTTCCGCTTCTGCTCTTGCCAACGCTGATTTCTCCAAGAATAACGAGGAATACTGCGTCAATTGGTCTGTAGTCATCGAATTGAGAGCTGTTAACTGCGGCAAGGCTTTCGGCCCCATGTCGCGCAATTCCTTAAGCAGCCCATCATTGATGCCTTTGGATGCCAGTTTCGAGATTTCCGATTCCCATGCTTTAAAGCCATCTACTTGTGACTGCAGGTTGTTCAGCAATTCCGTTCCCGTTTCTTTCGGCACCATTTCGAAACTATCGAACAGTCCAGCAAAGTTTTTCAGAGAATAGTAGCGATCCTCGAATGCTTTTTCGTACTCGGCATTCAGGCGCTGCTCTTCCGCAATCAGCTTGTCCTTCGCCGCTTTCGTATTCGCCACCAAATCTTCGTTGACTCTCGCGATATCGGCTGCCAATGTTTCGTTGATTTCGGTCATGCGGTTCGAATGTTTCTCATTGGTTGATTCGATATCGTTTTGGATCTGGCGCAAGATGTCGCGGTACTTGCTTTGAGCTTCTATTTTCTCTTGCGTACCCGCCTTGAAGGATGCAGCTGCATGACGCCATACATTCGCTTCCTGGATAGCTGACAAGCCTTCCAGCTTCCCTTTGTTGTCCACGAACTTCTGAATGGCATCCAACCGCTCTTTTTGGACCGTTGCTTCTTGGGCCTTGATTTCTGTAGCAGCTTTCTTCTGGATGCTTGCCAGTTTCTCGGTGTGCGATACTTCGGCCTTCTGAATCTTCGCTGCGGAATCCCGGCGGATCTGTTCAATGCGCAATGTTTCAGTCGCGGTCAACTTCCGCTTCTTCGCTTGCGCTGCCGCCTTGATCTGATAGATATCTTCCTCAGCTTTGCGCTCAATCTCTTTGATGTTCGATGCGCTCTTTTTGTTTTCGGCTGCACGGTCCTTCGCTGCTGCTGATTCGATGGCCGCAATCGCCTTCGCGTTTACTTTCGCCACGCTTGTCATGACTGCGCCGAGTTCGGTCATTACTTTCTCGTTCATTTTCTTTGTATCGTTGACGCCAATCGCCATACCTTGACCGACGAACTGTCCGATTTCTTTAAAGACCCGGGAAGGTGAATGGATATCCAGCAATGATTTCGCTTTGCCGATGACACTGCCGACCACTCCGGAAATGGCTTCCACGGCTGCCGTGCCCATGTTCTTGATTCCGTTGATCAAACCAGATACCAAATCGGATCCTGCCGATATCATTTGACCGACATACGATAAGACTTTGCCTGGCATTTCAGCCACTTTGGAACCGAGCGTTGTGACTGCTTCCGTCATTTTATTGCGTACCGCTGTAACTACATTTGTGAAGAAGGTGGTCGCGGTGGATACCAAAGCCGATAGTTTGGAAGACGTTGCCGACTTCGCCTCTTCCCATTTGTTGCTGAGTGCCGTTTTCGCTTCCGACATTTTCGAAGTGACTTTGGAGACGATTTCCGCAAACTTGGTCGCAACTGCCGTCACCATTGCCGCAATCTTGGAAATCGCTGCAGCCTTGGCTTCCTCCCACTTATTCTGGACGGTCGTCTTGGCAGAATTCATTTTTGACTGTACATTCGAAACGATTTGAGCAAATTTCGTCACGACCGTAGAAACCATTGATGCAATCTTGCTGATCGTCGCCGTTTTCGCTTCTTCCCACTTGTTTGAGACAGTCGTTTTTGCTAACTCCATTTTTTCTTTCACGCTGTTTGCTAAAGAAGTGAATTTCTCCTTCGTGGTATTCCAGATGGCTGATGCCACTTCGGTTGTTTTCGCCTTCGCTTTTTGCCAAGCTTGCGTGACGCTATCCGATACCGCCGTCCATGCTTTCTTTGTCCAGGCGGAAATCTTGTCCCAGTTCGCAATGACGAGTGCCGCTATCCCGATAATCGCACCCGCTATCCATCCAATCGGACCGAGCGCAATAAACCAAGCCGCTGCCATTCGTGCTGCCTGCGCAAGCGCTTGTATGCCCATTAAGGTCCATTTCGCTACGAATGTTGCTGCTGTTGCCGCCATACTCGCGACCGCTGTTGCCATTGCTGCCCCTGTGGTCAGCATCCATGCTCCTGCTACTTTGGCTGCATGGAGCAACGATTGAGCGCCGATTAATACCCATTTCGCAATAAATGTCGCAGCCGCTGTTGCCATGCTTGCGATTGCCGTTGCCATGGCCGCACCAGTTGTTAGAACCCATGCTCCTGCGACTACAATGGCATGTGCCGTTGCCTGAACACCCATCCATAGCCATTTGGCTACAAAGATCGCTGCAGATGCTATCATTTTCGCAACCGATGTTACCATTGCAGCCCCAGTTGCCAACGTCCAAGCCGCCGCCTGTTTAATGGCACTTGCTGTCGCAACCGTTTGCACCCATATCCATTTAGCTACTGAAACTGCCGCCGCCCATGTTTGCTTGGCAACAAAAGCAATCATTGTGGTAATCAAACCACCCAATAACGCATTAAGTGCTACTACGTTTGGAAGTATCGCTAAAAAGGCACCACCGAAGACTGCGACCGCCGCAATTACTTTTCCAATCCACGAATGGTTCTCCAGCAATTTATTCGAGAATGCCATTACTGAGTTTGCGATTTCTAGTAATTTGGCGCCTGTAGGTGCTAAGGCGATACCTAAATTCACAATGAAAGTTACGATATTACCGATAGCCGTAACCACTTTCGGGCCATTTTCATTGATATAGCTGATGAACCCCTGAAAGCCTTGATTGGTAGCAAGTGTAGAAGACCAGGCTTTAAATCGTTCCATCATTCCCTGTAAATTGGTCATCATGCCGGCAGATGAAGTACCGAAACCTGCAAACAAATTAATGATTCCAGTAATGGCATTACCGAAGATCGAACGGATCTTAGGCATATTTTCGTTAACGTAATTAACAAAGCTCTGGAATTTCGAGCTTTCTCCCAATTTGGCAGACCAAGCCGCGAATCCTTCGGACATGCTTAAGAATCCCGCCGCTGTATTAGTGGCCAAAGGTCCAAATGCGACCATCATGCTAAAGAAACCTTGGAAGAAATTGCCGACTGCTTTCGTGATGGTCGCAAGCATCGGTCCCGCTGATGTATTAAGATAATTAAAGAAGTTCTGCATTGGTTCAGCTTTAATTGCCCGACCGAGCGTGTCCATCAATCGATTTGCCACCGTTGCCACATCAAGGAACATCGGCTTTAAATCGGTCAGGACGCCGCTCATAATACCAAGTCCTGCAGTAAACGTCTGAATTGTCTTAGCCTGCAAAGCCCCGGCAATTTCACTCCATGTTGATTTCAATTTATTCAGCGCTTCCAACCCTTTTGCCTGTTCTTCATTCAGTGAGCCTTGAACTTCCTTCATTTCCTTCATGATCTTTTGGCGTTCTTTCCAAGTATCTGCAGAAGCCAACTTTTCTTCTAACTTCTTCAATTCTTCGGAAGCGCTGAAAATGTCTTTTAAGTTTGTGACTGCAAGAGCACCAAATGCTGCAGCGCCAATCCCAGCTGTTGCAAATGCCGAACCAAGAGCGAAGGTAGATCCACCAATTGTGCCGATCATCGGTCCTAAGTTTCCAAGCAATCCGACCACAGACGCCAAGATTGGAACGATGGCCGGACTCATGGCTATGGTGATTCCTCTGGCTGTCATGCCCATGACTTCGCTCAGATTCCGAGAGAAGCTGGCAATGGCACCCATAACGCGCTGATAATCCTTCCAACGCGTCCGAATCTCAACCACAATGTCTCTAGCTGTGAGCGCTCTTAATCTTGCCATGAATGATTGTGCCTGGACAGTTGCTGCAGCTGAATCCAAATCCACCGTTACTGTCGGTTCAGCACTTGCAATTTGAGCCGTTACAGCCTGTACTGCTGCAGCACTGGACATGAATCCGGCTGTATCTGCATCAATTTCCACATCTGCCACGCTGGAGGAAATGTCGTTCACGACCGACTGGACTTGCGCAGTTTCTTGCATGAATTCTTGAATGTCTGCGCCGATCATTGCATCAGCGCCTAATGCGGTTTCCCGAATGATTGCATCTACTTCTGCAAGCTCTCGCTGGAAATCCCGTATATTGGCGCCGATTATGGCTTCAAAGTTCTCTTCCATCTATTCAACCTCCTTTCTTAATGACTTGTGGCCGGTAACCCTTCATGGCTTCATGAGCTTTGCGGAATAATGTTAAGTCGCGAGGCGCTTTCTTCTTAGCCCCGCCGTTCTCCAAATCCTCACGAGCTTTCTTAGCATCGTACAGATCTGTGAGTTTAAGCCGCTTGCTTCGATGTGCGTTTTCGATATACATGGCCTGTACAGCCGACATTTCGTAGTCGTCAATGCGCCGAAGCTGCGCGCCTTTAATGAAATTTTTGTATTCCCTAGGAGTCCAGGAAAGGATGCGGTCGGTATCATACACTTGCAGAAAATACGCCGCATCCACAATCAACTGGTTGTAATCTATGCCTTTAAAGTCTGTCTCGCTTCGTTCATCACTTCGTACATCTGTCCGTTCCGTTTCTTCTCTTCCGCTGTTTTGCCGTTCTCTTTCAGCTTCTCGAGACCTTTCCAGAAGTCTCTCCGTTGAAGTGCGTAAAACCCCGATTCATCCAAGAGTACGAATGTCTCCTTGAATAACGGTTCTGCCCCTTCCTCCTCGATGCGCTCGAACAACGCGTCTTCGATGTCATCGAGAGAGGGTTTGTCCTTTTTGTAATGCGACAATGCACAATCCCAAAAAGCCAATAGCTTCTGATTGCTTTTAGACATCAAGCCCATATAAATATTCAAGAAACCGCCTGTTTTGTTGCCCTTTTCATCGGCTTCGTTGTATCTTTCGTCTGCCACTTTATCGAATTTAAAATCACATTTACCTTCAAATTCTTTACCGTTAATCGTCAAAATTGCCATTTCCCTATTCCTCCTATGAAATCCAAATTAGTTAAATAAAAAAAGAAGCAGGTTATCCCTGCCTCTCCTTATGGTGCTACGGGTGCTTTAGTTTGTTCTGGGAACTCGCCAGTAGACGCTCCTGGTGCCTCGAAACCATATTGCGCAAATTCAATCATTTCTACTGGAAGAGGATCAATTTCACCTTCTACAGAATTGCCTAGTACTTGAACCGTGGATGACATTTCGACAAATCCATCTTGTGGCGCTGATTTTTCAACATTTTCAACAAGACCGATTGCAAAAAGTGTATTATGCTTTCCATTCGCATTTAGATTTAAATCAACTTCCCAAAGTTTGATTTGCTTCTTATTTCGAATTCCTCCAAGAATTGCTTTCTGGCCAGGATCCGCAGTTTCCGCGTATGCTGTAATATCAAACGATTCACTTGTTTGGCCATAGCCAAGAATGCGTCCGAATTTCGTTTTCTCGTCAATCAGTTCATTTTCCATCGAATGAGTGTGCTCCGTTGAATTTCCGATTAAGTGTCCTTCTGTCCCCAATACCGCATCTGATGCTTGAATCAATAGAATCGAATCTTTACCTTGTTGCATATGTGTCCATCTCCTTTTAATTGTTTTTGATCGTAAATTTAAATCTTGCAATGCCATGTTTAATTCGCGGATCTGTATCATCGATTACGTTCATCCGCGGCTTGGTTACTTTTTGCAAAGTAAAAGGACCCTCGATTGAGAGCCCTTTGCCAACCGCCTGAAGTACGGCGTTTAAAATGTCATATGCTTCTTTTTTGCCATCGTATACAGACCACACATGCACCACCAGCGAGATTTCTTCGCTATAGGTGCTCTTAGTCTCCAATGGCAGCAAACTCGGCTCACCGACCGTGATATACGGATGGATATGCTCTGTTGCCACAACGTCATGAACGCCTGTCACTTTACCCGGCACAAGGTCGGATGACAATCGTTGATAGACGGCTTTTTGCAATGGCCATAATGCGGTTTCTAATGTCATCCTAATCTCCTCATTTCCGTTTGAAAGTGACGTTCACCCACATCGATTGCCGGTCCCCAAAACTCTTGAGGTCGCTGGCCACGTGTGGTGACGAATCGCCCAAGTTTATCCGAGTAGTAGATCCAAGGCGTTTGGCGCCCGTTCCCTTCAACTGCATAAATGCCGGTGCCAAAGTTGACGTAAACAGCGTAATGGGCCGTTACCCGAATAACCGCCGTCAAACCGCCTTCTTGAATCTCCATCTGCATGGAATCCCTCAAGTTTCCATCATCCACCGGTGCCAGCATCTGAGCATTCGACAAGATGATTTGAGCTGTCTCCACGACAATCCGTTTGACCTCGCCTTCTACATGCTCCCCGAATCGCTGGACTGCTCGGGTTAGCTCCTGACTGCCATAGGTGATGCGCCCTCTACCCATTGGTTATCAACTTCAACGGGGCTTGCATAGTTTCATGTTTGCCACCCTGGTCCCGAGGGCGAGCTGAGACTTCATAAGATTCGCCTTCGAACGTGATTCGGGTACCAGCTTTAATGTCTTTTCTATAGTCATAATAGAAGTTTCGATCAAGCGTATAATTCATTTGTTGGGCTCGAAAAACATCGTCAGTGTTCGGTGTATCCATAAGACCTGAAATACTGAACGAATCAGCCCACGACTCAGTAAAACCACCGCCGCCATCCGACTTCTTTGAAACCACTTGAACAGTCACTTCATGCGGCCATCTTCTATTTCGCACGGAACCTCACCTTCCGATATGGCCGGAGAAGCTTTAATACACCTTCCGGCAAATTCTGTTCGAAAGAATCCGATGTAGATCCCGCTGAACTGGACTTCACTCCCGCTTCAAGCATGCTGTATTCACTTGCTTTTGCCACAAATTGAATAACTGGACCAGGAACATTTTCAGCGCCGTTTGAAGCAAACGAGTTGTTTGTTTCTTCCTTAGCCCATTCGAGCCAATCAGGTGCCACTTCCGCCAGAAATGCATCGTGCTTATTTGTCGTAATTTGCAGTCTTGCCTTCACTTTTTGCACAAGAACTTTTGGGTCCATACATTTCACCTACTCTCCGAGGATTTGTTTGATGTAATCCTCTTTGATGGCATCTGAAGCGTACTTAATGCCTTTTGAATCCAAATAGGCCTCAAGCTTTTCGTTTTTCACTTTCTTCAGTTCGGCTTCGGTAAATGTAGAGTAATCTACGCTTTCTTCTGTTTTAACTACAACAGTATTGCGATCTGCAGCTTTCGAGTATTTCACCATTTCTTCTTCCTCCTCCGAAGTGGCTTCTCTTACAATGTTTTCATTGAAGTGTTCTTCTTCCATTTCAAAAACCTGCCCGGCAGGATGAGTTACACCTTTGTACCGGACAGGAATCTTGAGAGCTTTTACGATCATCGTTCTTCATCCTTTCGATTAGGCGATTGGCTGAGCTTGGAATACTTCATCAGCTGCAGGGAAAGAAGGAATAGCCGTTGCTACTGCTTTTGTCCAAGTGCTCACTGGATCCAAGTTTTCTTCGTAGACCATAGCCAGAACGTTTCCGATTTTTGACGTTTCGATAGATGGATCACGAGTCAAACGGATTTCTTCAGCTGTAGGTCCGTATAATGTTTCGCCAAGAGCGCCTTCGTTGAACAACACGAAAGCATTTTCAGGGAAGTAACGGTGTTTTGTGTAAGAACCGTTCTTCGCTTGCTTGCGGTATTGTGCATCATAAGTAGCGATCTTTGGAAGTTTGGCGCCTGATAAGAAGGCATTTAGGTCTCCCATCGTCAAGACGCGACCAGAATCATTACCGAAAATAGCAGATTTTACTTTTGGATGAGTGAGCAACGCTCCAACAATCGTATTAGAAGTTAAAATACGTGTAGGTGATGTTCCCATCGAATTGGACCAACGAATGATATCTTCAATCGGATTTGATGCAGGATCTGTCCATAGATCAGTACCAGACAATGCTTCTTTATTTTCTTCTGGCACAAGGTAATCGATTGATGCATCTAAGTTATTTTCATCCAAAGTCACTGTCCCTCGTGCAAGTAATTCCATACGCATAACTTCCACGCGAGCCCGAACACCTTGAACCAGCACATCGATATCGTTATAAACATTTTGCATAAGGTACTGTTGATCGGCCGCATTCCGCGGGTTTTCCAATTGAATGATTTCTTTCTCAGTAAGTTGCATTTTACGTTTGATTAACGCAGCTTCGAGTGCAGCTTTGCTAGCTTCACGTGAGCCGATTTCAGATTCCGTATCAAAACCGTGGACAGACGCCACAACTGGCAAACGACCCGCGCCTTTAATTTGATCAAACTCTAATGACGGTGTTTTGCGAGACGGAAACAATGTATCTCCTAAGAACGGCGCATACTGGCGGTTTTGCAGGTAGTTAAGTACTTCCTTTTGATTGAATAAATCTAATACGCTTGGCATGTTTGTTTTCCTCTTTTCTAATTAGTATTTTTATCGAAATTTGATTTCTATAAGCGCTGTGATTGCTGTAGCTGCTGGTGCCACTGGCAAGCGTTCTGGAATGACATAAGCTTCAACGATTAACGAGCCGGCTTGCGGGCCTTCTGTTACGTCTGTATCGTGCATAAGAATTCCTTTGGCAGTAGCATCATTGGCAGGAAGTATTGTTCCAGCCGGCACGATTTTGCGGCCGTCTGCATTAGCAGCAACCCCTGTTGACTCGACCTGAGTAGTGAATGCTAAAAATTTAGCGCTGGCTAGAAAATTAATTTGTTCTGCAGTTTCTTTTTTGAAATACATTAAAATGCTCCTCTCTTAATCCCATAGTGTGGTTTCGACTGGCTTGGCTTGATTGTTGGCACTCTGAGCAAATGTGGCTCCAATGCTTGTATCTGATGATGTGCCGCCTTTTGGATCGCGCCCGTTTTCTTTGAATTTGCTTTCAACTGCAGCTTGAACAGCCGCATTATAAACTTCTTCCAACTTCCCAAGGTTGGCATTCGTGCTGTCTTCGTCATCCGCAATGAAGAAGTCCAAGATATCCGTAGGAAGCTTTTTCTCTGCTGCTACAGATAATGCTTTGTTCTTCAATGTTTCACGGGTCCGCGCTTTTTCTGAGTCATCAAATTTCTTCTGTAACTCTTCTAAAGCGATCTCAGCAGGGGATTTCGTTGGGTTGGCTTCGCGCACTTTCGCTTCGATTAAACCTGGCAATTGATTTGTTTTCCATGTTTCCAAGTGCTTGTCCGCATGGCGATCTTTCTCGCTATCGAAATAGCTTTTCACTTCAGCATTGGTTTTAGACACCGATTCCACATCGCTTTTCTCGATTCCGGATAAAATATATGATTCAAGCGCTGTTTTATCGCCATTTTCAACCAATTTTTTCAGTTGTTCAATATCCACTCTCATTGCATTTCCTCCTTTGCCCTCCATACGCTTTAAGCCCACAGAACGCATAATAAATAAGCCTGTTTTAAGACTGTTGCTCAAAGTCTGCTAGTTAACCGATAGCTCGGAGATGATGGATCTCCCACCTTTCACGCATTTGACTTAATGAAACGCACGACCATCACCCCCTTCCAATTAAGTTGCATGCCTGTCTTTCCACTCATTGTAAGAAACATAAGGAATCACCCGGCTCGGTGGCTGAATCTCCTTTTGGGCCTTCTTCACAGCCTGCTTATACGTCAATCCTTCATCTGCCATATATTTATCAATGCGATTGGCCAGCTTCTGCTGATAACCAGCGTCCATGTAATCACGCTCACGGCGATATTCCGGCAGTTTGCCACCAACCTTAAGGATGGTGACACATCGGCATTGAATGGATAGCACAGCTGCATCAGGACCGACCCACAATCTCGGTGCTGTTGTGAAATTGGCACCGTATTTGAAGACGCCATTCTTATCGGCTTCTTGGCCATCTAAGTTCTGGTGCGCCTTCCGTACCCGATTATCAAGCATGGACGCCCAAACCTTAGTGGTTTTAACGTACTGAGAAGCCACTTCGTTGACTTGTTCAGCCGCAAGGCTTCTAGCCCTTCCAGCTTCTGTCCGAGCTACTAAGCGCGCTTTATTTGAGGCGAAGCCAAGTTGTCGTTCCAATCGTTTAGCGATTTGCGAATAGCTTTCACCTGCAATTAATCCCTGTGCAATTTCAATGTTAATCCGGCGAACAATATCGTTTCTGTGCTGCTCAAAGATTTTTGGTAAGGTCAATTCAGCAATCGGATTCAGCAATATCGTCTGGATCAGTTCGGTTGTTGGAATATCAAAGCCCATCTCAGTAGCATTCGTGACGCTCATTTCGATCAAGTAAGCTGTCAGGAGATACTTAGCTACATAGTGAGTTTCCACTTGTTCTTGGATGGTTGTTATGACTTCTCGATAGTGTTCGGACGTTAAATCGGTAATGAGCTTCATTTCTTTCTGGAACCGATTGTATCTATTCAATTCGGTGAAGGAGAGCTCACCATTCTTTTCATATTTCCGGTACATTTCCGAAATCTGAAATAGGATGGCCTTTAACCGTTTGGCAAAGACCTTTTCCAGATCGGTTTCTGCTTTGACCAGCAGCTTGTCGAGATCATCTTCGATTTCAAATTGGTTCATTTGCTCTCACCCTCAATCCTTCTTGTCGATTAACGGCTCCAACTTCTCACCAAACCTCAAAGCTTCCTCTTCCATCTTCTTCATCTCGTACAGCACATCATCCACGAATGAAAGTAGGGAAAGACGAGTCTCCTCGCTCACGTTCCCTTTCAATGCAGCTGAAGTTAATGCTTCATCCAAGACATTCGCTGGCAAGTTACGCTTAAAGGCAAAATAAACTTTCAGATAATCTTCTTTGGCGAATCCTTTTCGCTTGTACCAGGCGCTGAATAACACCTTGAACTGGTAGCGTAGAGAAGAAACAAATTTGCGTTCCATCGTTATGCACTTATTTTCTAAAGCCGTCAGCTTCAAGCGCATCGCAATGCCAGTGATATTTCCTCCGAATGCTTCATCCGAAAAGTTCACCGACTTCGCAAACTTTAAGATGTTCTGTTCTAGGCGATCCAGATGGTTCTCAATCATTTGGTCATTGATGTCTTTGGTCAGATACTTCACGTCATCATTCTCACCAAACAGCTCAAATACTCCCGATTTCTTTAAATCGTCCAGCGTATCGGCATCGGCGCCCATTCCTTTTAGAATCAGGTAGGCCAATCGGTATTGCTCAATCTCATTGGAAGCATCAGACAATGTGCGGTCGTAAGCATCAATGAGAGCCAATACCTTCTCGGCATCGGCTTTCAGTTCTTTGTTATTGGCTACGCCAAATAGTGGATTGAATTCGAACATATGTGGCTGGATGTCCTGTAAATCAAATTGGCCGCCGTTCTTCCGAGTGAAGAAGTAAATGTTCGTTTCATCATAAAACTCAGCATGCAGCTCATTGCCAATCATGAAATAGCGCAAGGAGTAGTCCGGCTCATGAATCTCTTCTCCAATAAAAACAGCTTCCCACGGATCCAGATTCTTGATTCGTTCCTTCCCTTCTCGGTCGATGTACGCAAGTCTTGCTGATAGGCCACAAATAGCAGCCATCTTTCCGTGCTCGGCATCAATATCTTCTGCATTGTTCCGCAACAGGAACTCCTCAATCTCTTTTTTAATCGCCTGGTTGTCTTTATCCACACCGTAGCTAATGGGATGACCAAACATATAGCCGACCTTCGTGTCGACGATATCGGCATCATAGGCGTTGTTTAACCGGTTGTTGACTTTATCATCCAGCCGCTTAACGGAATTACTTTTACCGAAACCATCATAGGCTGCAGCTGCACGCTTGAAGATGGTCGGGCCCTCTTCATCCGCTTTATAACGCTCGTACAGCTTTTTCATGCGTTTGTGATCCTTGTTATGTGCCTGAATGATCTCCTGGATTAACTCTTCCGTTATTCCGTATTCATCAATCTTGTTTTTGAAGTGCAGCATTGGTTTCACCTACCCTGTTTTTCGTCTTTGTGGTTTTGTATGCGTATAGATGGCGTACCGTATCGCATCCAGCACATCGTCATGCTCTTTCTTTGGTTCTCCGGACTTCTTATCCCAGATGTATTTATATATTTCTTCTCTGAATCGATCCGCATTGTCATAAACGACAAAAAAGCGCTGCTTCTTAATCAAGCGCGCAATCTCTTCGATGCCAGACAAGATTTTCTTATCTGCATTTATGGCCCGGAACCCTTCTCTTCTAAACCGGACAACATGTTCTGGCCGTGCCGTATCACAATAGAAGTTGATGTTGCCGTATTTCGCTTTGACTTCTTTCGCAATATCAACCCAGCCATCAATTTCCTTATGCTGATGCGCATACTCTTCGACCATATAATAATTCTGTTGTCCATCGGTGCCGATCACCACGATAGAGCCATAGTGTTCGTAACCCCAGTCAACGCCAGCAAAGTATGAAGTAAGATTTAAAGACTCTGCTTGCTCTTGCGTAATGAAGTGAATGTCCTTATTGAAGTCGCTGTAAACGACACCGTCACCACTTACCCAAAGCCCTTTAATGTTGCGGTCATAAAACATGCCAGAAGGAGTTGATTCGATGATGTTCTTTCGGTACCGTTCGGATAAAAAAGTATTGTCTTCTAACTGGAATGAATAGTTGATGATGCTGCCGGAAGTATTCTCGATGTAATCTTTCAAGAGCCAATGCTCCGGATTGTCCGGGTTGGTATCAACGACAATTCGAGCACCTTCACCAGAGCAACGGGACTTGATTTCATCAAAGACCTGTTCGTTTGCCAGTGATCCTTCGTTGATGTATGCACCAAAGGCTGTCATCCCTCGTATCTTATCCAGATGCGAAATGGTGGAATGTCCTGCCTGAACCACGTAAACACCGAATAACGTGAAGTTGTTGTGCTTATCAAAGTTGAAGGTGATTCCGTATTTATTCGTCAGCTCGGTCAGAATGTTGTTTTGAATCGTTCCAAGCGTGGCGCCAGATAGAATGTACATCGGTTTATCGATTTTAAATTCATCAGCTATTTTCCGGACTCTGATTAGCTCCTGAAGAAACAAATCATTATCCAGCACCGTTTTACCGGATCGTTTGGCTCCGTGGTTGATCAGCATGAACCAATCATCATTGACGCAGCGGCTATAGATTTCCTGTTGCTTCTTTGTGTAAATGGCATCTAAGTTAGTTGTCACGGAACGCACCACCTAAAGCCGTGAAGTAATCTTTCAGCTTGTCTTCCGTGCTGGTATCCGGTGAACCTTCACGATGCAGCTTATCGATTTCAGCCTGTAGCTTCTGGACTTTCAATTCATCCAGTGACAGCAAACGCTTATCGAGTTCCTGCATTGCTTTCTGTTTGTCATGCAGTTTTATGGATATACCATCTTTACCCTGCTTTACTTCGCTAATGAGTGAACCATCAACTTCAGTAAAATCATTGAGATAGATAAAGTTTTCTTTGAACTTTACGAGTTCCCCATTTTCATCCTTCAATTCTTGACCATACTTATCTCTTACGACAACTTCCTTTGTTCCGAATTCCAGATAGTCTGTAATATCAGCAAAAGCCATTTTTAAATACTCTCTACCGATATCTGTAGCATCTACAAACAGCTCATTTTGCATTTCTGCTTTAAGCCTGCGGATTTCACCTCTGATGTCAACCTTTGTCAACAATCGATTGCCTAGTGTCTTTGCTGTTTTATAATCGCAATCATATACTTCTCGATAAGCCTTCGTAGCATTAAAATGCTTAATATAATGCAGACAAAACTGCTGTTGCTTGTCGCTAAGTTCCTCAGATAGAATGACAGGTTTCTTATTTGGAGTACTCCGTATTTTTGATTGGAGTACTCCGTTCGATTCTCCGTTCCATTTGTCCTTGGATTTCCATCCGCCAACTGTCTTTTCAGGAACACCTAATTCTTCTGCAATGGCCCGATTCGTGATGTTGCCATTATGCTTCTTCCAGATCTGGAATGCTTCATCTCTACGCGGATCTCGCTGTCTTGCCATCTACATCACCGCCGCCTCCTAACTCTATTCTCAAAATATATCTCCCTCTTTCACGCTATTCGCTTTTTTAGACATAATAAAAAACACCCCGAAGGATGTTTTAAGGAAATCATATGGCGCCAAGTCCGACTAAGATAAAGAAAATCAAACTTACCGGCAAAACAAGCATAGCTAAAGCAGCCACGAATTGTTTAAGTGGCCCTTTCTTTAATGCTGCAATTAATACTGCAACTACAACAGCAAAAACAAACCATATTAGGACAGGTGTAGCAAGTGGCTTTATAGCTTCCCACATGTCCGGATAATCGAACAATTGTACTTCTGGCATCTCTTTTCACTCCCCCTATTTTTTATCGGAAGGAGTATTCACTTTTTTAATAGCCAAAAATAAAAAGCACCTCCGAAGAGATGCTCAATGATTTAGAAACCTAGTTTCCTAGCTATATATTCATTTCCAGCTGTACTTAACATGTCTTCCCACGATGTAAAGTCACTGTTTTTCTGAATATAGGAGTCTAATTCTGCGGGTTCAATAGAATCGAAATCTTCTTCCGTTTCCGTATTAAAACCACTCTTTTCAAAGAAAACTTCAATGTTTTCTGAGTTAGTATGCTTTTGCATAAAACTATCAGTAAAAAGTTCTCCGAACGAAACATGGTCTTTCTTCGCCAACTCTTCGGCATCCTTCTCTAGTTTTTCAAGGCTCTTACTCACCTCATCAAAACCACTCATTTCAAATTTCATAATTTCACCCCCTCAGTATTTACTTTCTACAGAGAAGGAATAAAATCCTTTTTAGCCAATAAAAACCACTCGAAATAAGCGGGGCTGTAGGAGGGACTGTTCACACGAACGCATCCCCTCTTTTTTCTCCCCTTCATTTGTACTGACTTCGCATATCATTCGCATATCATGAAGCGTTTTTCTCGAATCGCTTCTTCACCTTCTGTTTCGCTCGTCTAATGGATTGCTGCACCATACTCTTGCTAATACCCAAGTCATGTGCAATCTTCGACCAGCTTAGTCCAGCGCCATAATGCAGCACATAACACTGCCGTTCTCTCAGCGAGAATGAAGCAAAGATATCAGCCAGAATAATTTTCTCTTCAGCTGTCATATATAATTGTTTCGGCCCCTCTTCAAGTTGCTCGGTAATATCCGGAATAATGTCCATCGAAGCAAATGAGTGCTTTTGATAGATCCCTTTAATGTCTGCACCTTTATACGTACCTGGCTGTCTTCCGGTCTCCATCCACTCCATCGAAAAAGCCATACTCTCAATCATGCTGTTGATCTGGGTGAGGTCTTGTTTGTCGTGAAAGTTCTCTCTGTCTAATCTGTCACGACGACGTTCCAAATCCTTTTTACCAATTCCGTATTCGTGCAGTAAATCATCAACCCATATCGTCATAAAATGACCCCCTCGTTCTTTTGGAAATAAAAAAAGAAGACACCAAAACAGCGTTATGCTGTAGTGATGTCCTCCAGTTGACTGGTGGGACTGTTTTCATTTAATGATTTTAATTATAAAAACTCTTAAATCTAAGTCTATTTTTGATACTTTTCCATTAATTTCCTTCAATCTTCGATAAACTTTTTGCTTATTTGTCATACTACGTGCATGAGCAGCACCATTCCGTAAATCTTTATATTCTTCTATTAAAATCTCAAATTCTGTTTTCGTATCATACAATAAGAAGGTTTCTTCTAAGCTTAAAGTTTCTTCTTCCAATAATTGTATATTTTCTTCAATACGATTTTTCTTATTCTCTATCCTTTGCATTAAATCAAATATATTTATTAAAAGTTCATTCTTAGCTGGAGAACTTCTTTCATCATTTTCTTCATTGGTATGGATAGTATAATTATTTTTAAAGACTCCGTAAGATGAATAATTACTATTTAAATCTGTATTTTTTGATTCTGAATGTAGTAATTTTTCCGACTTGATAACTTCTTTTTCGATTTTTTTGTAATTAATTTCTGAGGTTGTATGATATAAGAATGAACTACTAGTAAAAATCCGGAAATTTGCATTAGACACTCTCAGCATTTCTTCTATTAACTCTACACGGGCCCCTATTTTTTTCCCATAGGATTTATAGAACCAATCCTTTTTTACATCATTTGTAACAAATACAACCTCTTTAATTTCTTCGCTTTTTGCTTTTTCTAATATTTCTTTCCACATAAAGTAATCACCATAAGCTGCACACATTTTTTGACCTTTTATAAAATAAAATTCATTCTTTTTATCTGCGTAGTCTTCAAATCCAGGTGGTTGCTTATCATCATATCTTTTTTTTGCTTCTTCCGACCAAGCAATATAGTTATAGTCTTTATTATCAGCGACTCTTTGGCGGTAGATTTCTTCTATAAAATCAATATAGTCCTCTTTGTTTTTTGGTTTGATTTTCTCTTCAATTAATTTTAGGTTCGATTCAAGACTTTCTTTTAAGTTTTTTAGTGCATCTTGGTTTTCGTTTATTAATTCTTCGTATAACTTATATTTACTGCTAAATTCATGAGTAGCATCTTCAATTAATTTCTCAAGACCACTATATAAACTTGAAGTGAAATTCTTTCTTCCCTCTTCAATTTCATGAAGACGGTCTTTTCTGTTTTTATTAAATTCAAACCCAACTTGATACGGCATCCATAAGTTTTCTTTCACTAAATTTATAGATTTAGTTAGCTCACCTCGAAGACTAGAACTTGATCTATATAACTCTAATAAAACGTTGGTATCTATAACTATTAAAACTGATTCATCCAAATTATGAAAATCAATATTTTTCTTGTTGATGAAATATTCCTGGAAAACATCTTTCATAACTCTTCCTCCTAAGCAAAATTTGCACGCGTTACCTATCCATCATGCAGTTTATTAAAGCAATACAAGGAGGAAGTTTCACGTTATTTACATTATATTCTATTTGTCTTTATAAATCAGTAAAAAAAAGACACCAAAGCAGCTTGATACTGTAATGATGCCTTCCAGTTAGCTAATGGGACTAATTAATTTGATAAAGCTTCATAAAATTCTTTTTCTTTTTCTTCATCCACTAAAGTTAACAATATATTTCTGTGTTCAAATTTATCAGATACACGCTCTAATAATATCTCTCCTAATATCCTTAATCTTCTAAGTTTACTTGGAGTTCTAATATATCGTTTTATATCTCTATCAGTCTTTAGATATTCCACAAAAAACTCTGAAGCTGTATCATCGAATTTTTTAAACATATCTGGAATAATTAGTGCAGCTCCGTTGGCATAAAAATCTGTTCTAGCATGATACAATGAACTCCCTATAAATCCTATATAACTTCGAGTTATAACTCTCACATATCTTTCTAACATGTCTTGAGGTATATAGCTGGAATATGGAAGCAATTTTTCTGCACATTTATTCTCCGTTGAAAAGTCGCCAAAACTATCCTCATATTCTTCAATCGTTGGGTTAATTATATAATTCTTAGAAAACCTTGATAAATATTCATTTCCACTTACAATATCTAAAAAGTTAAAAGCCATAATAATTTTATTACGCTCTCCAGAGGTAATAATTCGATCTAAACTTCTACCTATTTGCAATTTTTCTTCTTTTGATAACACTTTCCATAACAACGGAGCACAAAATTCTATATTTGATTTTAATATGGTTGAAGCATTATCTAATAAATAAGATTTAAATAATCTATTCGATAACTCAACCTTATATCGCTTAGGAAGATCCCCTAAAGCATTCTCTATAGCAATTTTGTTTCTATCATAGGATTCGGTGTTCATTATTGCTAGATAATCATCTATATCTATTATTTGCATGGGGTATTCGTCATTAAGTACATATTTTATACAGTCTTCCATTACAGACAATACTTTTATCATTGAAGGTTCAGAGCTACCTGGGTGTCCACTGAAAAAATGCCGAGTTTCTTTAGCATGCTTTAAAATCTTACTGGCTTCATAACCGATAACTCCAATTTTATATGCACCCTCAATCAATTCATCGTCGTTTACAAAGTTCTGAAAGTCCTCGTAACTTTTTATTTCTCTTCTTAACTCCATCTCTTTATTAAACATTTCTAAACTTCTATACATAATTTTGTTTCTTAAATCATCGACGACTGCGTTCCAAAACGACCCAATAGAGCTTCTATATCCTTGAACAGCTAAAACTCTTATAGCTTCTGTTATATATGGATTATCTCTCATATCACTTCTTACGTTCTCAATTGCTCTAGTGAATAATAAATCAATCTCATTTTTCTGTATCGTTACTGGAACCGGATTATCAACTTTTGATAATTCATTCAAAACTCTTCCCCCTCATCAAAATTCACACGCTTCACTTTCCCATCATGAGTCTTGATCCGCGTTTCAGCATGTGGAGGAAGCTTCCCGATCTTTACCTTCCCTTCAGAAATAATCAGAAGGCAACTCTTGGGCAACTTCATTATATCCAACTTTAGCTCCCCTGTCTCGGAAATCTTTACCTGTTCCATCCTCATAAATGCCCCTCCTTAAAGTCCAAATAGCCCTCGTTGTCGTTTCTTGATTAATCCCCGTTCAGCGTGATCAAACACCAGGAGCGCAATCTCTGACGGCTTTCTGCGCATCTTGACTGCTATGTTTGCTACACTGATGCCCGCTTTCCATAATTCCTGAAAGTCCCTCAACTCTTCATCGGAAAACAGCAGGTTCAGTTTGATGTCGTCGCTTTCGAAAACGTGATATTTCATTGGCGCTCCTCCTTCGCCTTTCAGTACGTAATATTCACTTCAACCCTCGGCGTCATGCTATAAAACTTCCGGACGTTCATACTGACCACTTGGCTGTCGTCCTGCCAGATGATTTTGCTCAGTCCATCCTTCACGCCTTTCACGTAATTGTCGACATCGGGTTTCGTTGTCGGCAGCAACAAGCCCTTCTCAATAAGCTCCAGTTTCGGCTTCGTCTGGTACTTCTTCGGTATCGGTCGGTAGAAGTCCACGCTCAGCTGTATCGGCCCTGTAATGAGCTTCTGCGGCTTATGCTGGGATGCCACAAGCTTCACGTATTGCTTAAACTCTCTGGACTTCGCTGGATCGTAGAGAACCGTCTTGCCAGAATAACTCTTCCCGGCTCTCGGCCTTCCTTGAGCAACTGGATCCCCCATGATTTCAAAACTGATTGTCTCCAATGGCTCACCCCTTAAATTATTTTCATCATTCGGTCGTAGGCTTCGCAAAGCGCACGATCATCCATCTTTTCGAAATACTTTTTATCCTTAAAGAGAAAGACCGAGAGCGTCTCGATCATTCCTTCGCGTTCGTCCTTACTCATTTCATTCGCTCCTCTAATACCTGTTCAGCAATTGCAGAAGCGACTGCAGCTACATGAATCAATTCCTCATAAAGATTGTCGGCGTCCGTATCCTTGCCCCATCCTTTTGATTTCTGCATTGCTTCAGCTACTTCTCCAACTTCTTCCGTGAGAATCATGAGCCAGTCGCCAAGTGAATGACGTTGATGACCCCACTTGCTGTTTTGGCGGTACCGTTCTTCAATAACGTCCACATTTACTTTGGCAATTAAATCTTTCTCTGTTTTTGTACTCATGCCCGCTGATCCTCCAATTCGTAAAACTTTTTCCGCGTCATCCTCGCCGGAATATTCGCTGCTTCCCATTCGCTCCACTTGTAATGTGTGATGCGGCTCCAGAAGGTCTTACGGTTGATTCCATTCCGTTTAGCTTCGTCAAGCTTCTCTTTGCTGTAATGCATATAACTTCGAACACCCGGCTTGCGCCCGACTTCATCGGCGTCTCCTAGCTTTTTTCCGCATTTTAGGAGATCCGCAGCAACGTCTTCTCCAGCTTCTTCACGCTTCAGCAGCTTGTCGATGGTGTCGAGTACTTCCAGCCTTTCTTCTAACGATAGTTTGGCCATCTTCTTTCACCTTCCGTTTCAACTGAGCTTTTGCCGATCGATAAGCTTCCTCGTAATAATTGGCTCGTGTTCGCCATTTTGTTTCTGATGCTTTTATTTCCTCGCGGTCCTGACAGCGTGCCAGTAGGATTTCCAATGTTGCTGTCGGTATGGCAATGGATAATGCTGTTGGATTCTCAGCAACCATTAATTCCACTTGATGAATACGTTCTTGAATTTTCATTTCACTCACCGACCTTTGTTGTAGCAGCGTATATCGCTGTGCTGCCGAATAAAAGTAGAGCATGAAATGTGATGACGAATAATGGATCCATGTGATTTCCTCCCTTTTCTTCTCAACCGATAGTCTTTCGTCTGGCGGTGTAGACTTACCGACACCACCAGTACCAGGCTTATCTTTTCTTACCGCACATAATGGGCGAACTGTTTAATATTCTGTAGAAGCAATTACGTGCGGATTATAATTTTCGTATTTTTTAATGACCCATGAGAATGGTTTTTTGACATAGTAGTCGCCATCCACTTCCTTCATCGTATGAGGTTGAGATTTTTCTTCATCCGAAAGTTCGTCAATGTCTAAAAACATTGTTTCATCAAGGCTCACTTCACCTTCAAAAGCTTCTTCAATGTCTTCCAAACTTTCGCCATAAGTTTCGTGATAATATTGTTTTGCTTCTTTTTCAGATTCAGCACAAACCCAATCAATCTCATTCATTTTAAAAACCTTCATCATTTTCCCTCCTTCTCTTTATCCATCAAAAGTGCGATACTACCATTTCGCTTTCGGCAAAGCGCCCTCATAATCGAGTCGCTCTCTGATGTTGACAGCTTCATTCAAATCACATTTTACGATTCGCTGGATGGCATCTACTCCGAATTTCGGAACCCAATAAGTCGGTTTCCAACTCGGAATCGCGGCAAGTACGATGTCGTAATTATTTTCCATGCCATTTCTCATTACTGAACAACCTCCATCTTCTCGACCAACTCTGCATTCAACTCTTCCTCCGAGAGCCAACGGAACTTCTTGTCTGGATACTCTTTATTCCAATATTCCTCCGTGAACTGTAAGCCGGTATAAACTTTCGTGCAGATCAAGCTGCCTGGCTGTTGCTGGCGTTCATCAAAGCCGAACCACATGGCCGGGTCTGCACCGCTGATAAAACCATTGAACACGCCTTTTTTCCATTCACCCTCATGAAATACGGAAATCCGTTCGCCTCTTACCAGTCCATTCATTTCTTTGTAATCCATTTGAACAACCCCCTCGAATTGTTGGTTCATCCTGCATTCATCCACTCAATCTCACGCCAACCATTCCGGCGCATCCACTTGACTCCAGAAGGACGGAAGCGACCAAACTGCCAAACCTTGTGGTCGCCTTCCATGCGATAAAACAGCACTTCCCTCGCTCTGCTCATCAGAACCACGCGCTCGCTTTCGGTTCTAAATCCCTTCTCAACTTCTGCTGCAGCAAGAATGCCCGGAGATCGTAATAATCCATACTGTCGAGCGCTTCCCCGTTCGGCCCCAACGTGACCCCATATCCGTTTAGTTCCTCAATCCAAAACATAATATGAATGTGTCTGCCAGCCATGTTCCATCCCCCTCAGAATTTAAATCGTAAAACATTTCTAACTACTCACTTTTGTCTTGCTTTGAAATTCCTTTCAGACCCTTATTTAAAGAAAATATTGGTAAATAGTTTCAAAAAAATAAAGCGAAGGGCAAATACTATAAAGATGATGGGTGGCTCTCTCTGCTTTATCCTTCCAGTAGCTCTAGATGCTCGTAGATATTGCCGATGACTTCAAAAGTTGTTACATCTTTAAAGTAGTCAGCCAGTCCATCCGATATTCCACTTTTTTTCGGATTTACAACTCGTTTTACAGATACAAAGGCTGCTATTTCTTCAGCGTATTTGACAACGCCATGGTAGTTGTAAACGCCATCGTCTTGGTATGGATATTCTTCTGAGGTTAAAATATCACCCTCATAAATCTCAACGCCGTTTTTATCCTTTAAGCCTGTGTATTGCATATAAATCAAGTGCTCCATTTCGCTCATAGTATCTCCTGCTGAAGTAATGCTACGAATATCAGTACACTCAATTCCTTCGCTACCAAGCTGGAAAATCAAATCGACATCTTCCCCTGCATAATGCATTTCATTCGCTACGTTATCCCACGCTCGAAACTTGATTTGTCTACTCACGCCGCCACCTCATATTCCAAATGCTGCATAACGATATCCAAAGCCGTTTTCCGTATTGGATGGATCTGTGTCAGCAAGTCGTCGCATTCCTTTTCCAGTGCTTCATCCTGGCATCCGCTTGCTTTCCAGCTGCCAGCCGTTGCGATGAATAATTTCAACAAGTATTCGCGTTGTTCAATTGGGGTCATCTTAGTTCCCTCCTAGGAATGCCTTCCGGCGATAATCGATACCGTTCATTTTGACAATCTCTACACCATCCATGATCCGGGAGAAATTTCGAGTGCCAACTTTACCTTCCAGCTCGCCAGGTAAAAGGTTTGACGTGTAGATGGTCGACTTCCCTGAGCGTCCGTCCACCACTTCAAAGAGCTTAGTCCAGACCCAGTTGTCGTCGCCTTGTTTTCTATTCGTATATTCAGCGCCAAGATCATCCAATATCAGCACATCAACAGTTGCTATATAATCCAACAAATCTGCTTCTGAAAACTTAGAACTGCCGCCGAATGTATCTTTGATTTTCGTAATCAATTTTGGAACCGATAGGAACAATGCTGAATGTCCGTTGACCAGTAATTCTTTCGCTGTTGCAAAGGATAAATGGCTTTTGCCGGTTCCATATGTGCCAAGCAGCAAGAAGCTTTGCGGATCCGCTGGGTCGAAGTTCTGAACAAAGAGCTGAAGCTGTCCTTTTGCAAATGCCAGTTCTTGCGATGGCGGCGTGTAATTGTCGAATGTCGCTTTTTTGAGCGACTCATTCACCAGTGAGTTTTGATCGAATAGGCTGCGGAAATGGTTCATTTTCGCTTTCTTTTCATTCTCCAAGACCCGCTGTGCCAGAATCCGGTCGCCGCACTTGCAGCCAAGGTAGAAGCGTTCAATCTTTCCTTTGTCCGGTCCTCCAGCAATGGGCATTTCCGTTACATTGACTTCATGGCCGCACCCTTCGCATTCGTAGGTATTCAATATGACTGGTGCCGGGAAGTCCTCAAGCATTTGTTTGTAGCTCATCGGCTCTCCTCCTAGACTCCGTAATTGTATGGATCGTCTGATTTTGGTTGTTCGGGCGTTCTGACAGGTGATTGGCTTTGATTCTGCTTGCTTCTTTCGAACGCTTTATCGTCAGCAAATACTGCAGCAAGAGTTTTCAATCGTTTATTTTGCCAAGCACGAAGAATGGCTTCAGCAAATTTAATTTTATTTCCAGCATTGGCAACAACGGCTCTCCTAAATGACTCATGAACCAACTCCTCAGATGATTCATCAATCATTTTTGAAATCACTTCCGCTACATGCGGTGTTAATGGATGAATATTGTCTTCATAGAATCGAAATGCCATTCCCGGAGAACCACCATCAACATACGGTGTTTCTTCTTGTTGTTCTTTATCATTCTCTTTATCATTCTCGTTATTGTTCTTGTTATCTTTACGGCTGAGTATCTCGGGACTATCCATAGCCCTTGTATACTGTATGGATACCTTATCGGTTTTTATTTTTTGAGCCATTTCCCAGTACTTTTGCGCAAACGGTTCGTATTTAACTTCATTCAACTCTGACTGGACTCTAGCCACTACTTTTGGACTGTTGTTCCAGTTATATTTCGCCCAGTTCTTAATGTAAATTTCCTTGGTCGGTTCGTGGTATTCGATTTTTCCGTAATCCACGAAGCGCTGCAGAAGCTTTTCAACTGTTTCTCGGTTATATCCTGTTTCTGTTTCGATGATTCGCTTTGGCAATTCATAAATACCAATCTGTGAAGATTTGCTATTCGTCATCAAGTAGATATAGAAATATTTTTCTTCTGGTGTCAGATCCAGAACGAATGCATCTTGCCAAAAACTGACTTGAACCTGTCTGTACTTGCTCATCCTATGTCACTCCTCATTCTCTCTGTAGAAAAGAAAGGGGATCCCTCAATCCCCTTTATCTAATCTAGTAGCATGCCCATTTCAATCGTGTTTGATAGCTTTTTCGTGCTTCTACAGTAATCGCAACGGTCGCATCTGCTTGGAGGCGTTTCACCATTCTTGATGCTGATTAGTCTTTCCATTACTGATTCCACGAAGTCGATTTCAAACTGGAATCGGTCGGCATCAAAATGGATCACGGCTTTATCAGGCGGATCTTCTTTCGTTACGGCCACAATGTACGGGTTATACGCAAAGCCGGTATTCAACTCGATCACTTTGCGATAAATTGCCATCTGCAAGACGTAATCCCATGCTTCAACGAAGGAAACATACATCTCATACTTCGTGCTCCAAGTGCGCTTAGAAAGGCTCTGAGTTGTCTTTAAATCTGTGAAGGTCTTTCGTGCGTGATTGATGGAATCCACTTTGATTTTCCAAGGGACCCCGAACAATTCAGCGGTGAAGATTTGTTCTTTCTCTCCGTCCATGGCAAACATAGCGAATGGATCGTCTTTGATGGTCTGAATCATGTCATCCGCCATGGCAAAGGCAGAATACTTATCACCTTTTCGATTGAAAATCACGCCATGATTCTCTTCAATGAGCTTTGAAAACTCTTCTTCACTGTCGAATGCAGCATGAGTGTAAGAGCCGACCAGCAAGGCGCTGGAGTCCTTTTCGGCATACTCGCCGTTTAGGACCGCCATTGCTTTGTCTGAACAGGAATTAAGCTGCTTGAACTGGGAAACCGAGAAATACTGCCGATTGGCATCAGCCGAGTGGTAATTCTGGCTGGTCAGGTGAAACGTCTGCTGGGTTACCATCTGGCTTCACCTCAGCTTTCGATGGATCCAAGTCCTTGATGCTTGGCTTCTTCGGTTTTTCATCCTTCTTTTCGAAAGACTGAGCAAGGTCGCTTTTCTTGTCTTTGCCAGCACTCTTATCGAACCAGTCTTCCGGTTTACTCAAACCGTCTTTAATGGAATTGAAGATGTTAATCAGTTCGACAAAGTCATGTTCAGTAAAAGAATCTGCGTTATAACCGAATTTGTCCTCAATCATTTCCTGCGTGACCCGATACTGTTCTTTGAAAGCGTTCAGTGCTTTTGCTATGCGGTCTTTTAACGGTCCCTTATTATTTCCGCGCAATGTTTTTTCGCACTCTTCCAAGGCCTTGTCTACTATGTCTCCTGGGATGATTCCAAGGATACAAGCTCGCACTCGACGAGAACCGTTATTTGCTACTAATTCGTAAATGTCACGCGGATCGTCAAGAATTTGCATACCAGTCTTTGTTTTCCGAGAATGTTTAACCGTGAATACTTTTTCTTGCCGTGTGTTTGTTTCCAAGTCCCAGGCATAAGCCATAGCAATCGATTCGCCATTCTTTTGCTCCAGTTCTTTAACGCCGAATGAAAGATTCCCCCAGTTTTGAGCCAAGACTTCCGCAAGTCGAATGGATGGACCGGTTACTTTCGTTCCACCACGCGGATATTGATACGCAGCTACAGCTGCTAAAGCTGGACGTTTGCAGTTATCTAAGATGCGTTGCTCAGCTTGGTAAACGTTCCGTGGAAATTGCTTGGCCAAGAAGATGGCGCCCTTCACTTCTTCCATTTCACGAGAAGCTGATGCCTGGGCTAAAACGCCGCCCTGTTGTTGGTTCTGAAATTGCATTGATAGTTCGCTCATTGAAATTCCTCCATTTTCTGTGCTAAACTAGCACTATAAGTTTTTATTTTCATTCCTCTACCACAGTGGAAGAGAAACCGGTCAGCTAGTCGCATAGCTGGCTTTTTTCATGCCCGGATTTCTGGCTCCGAATACTTCCGTCTAATATCCTGCCAGTCGTTAAAGGTGACGCCATCCGGCCATACATTTTCTTCTACTGCCCGGATCAACTCTTCTTCATGGCAGTCGTCACATTGCCCGGAGAAGCCCAGCAGTTCATTCTGGATGAAGATGCCGCAGTCGTGGCAGTAGGTGGCTTGGTTGTTCATGGTTATCACTCCTTTTGGGCGAACAGACCGATTTAAATTACATCAAAAATATTCATCTGTTTATGACTCTCCATAATCTGAGGATTAAGCCATAGCACTTCCTCTTTTGATGTAGCTGCTTCAGTTGTGCTCGTTTTCGTTACCTTAGACCAATCTTTTAATATGTCGTTATAAAGATCGCTTTCATATCCACTCAACATGACAAAGCCTTTATGCTTCACCAATCCATTCAGTAAGGTTTCATGCTGCGAATTCTTCATTTCATAGGCGTAATGTCTTTTAGTTCGAGTTTCCAAAACATATGGCGGATCTGCGTATATCAAGCAATCTTCCCGGTTATACCGTTCAATCAAAGTAACAGCATCTTGATTTTCAATCTGGACTTGCTTCAATCTGCCAGTCGCTTCTAATATGGTTGCCGGAAGACCGTTCCAGTCCGGTATTGCATTGATGGTTACAGTGTCTATGTTGTGGCGCCATCCGGTTCTATCAGAGGTCTTCCCACCCCGAGCCATCCAACATCTAATCAAAAACACTCTCGCTCTTTCTAATTCCGTCAATTCGGTTTTCAATGCATCGAACGTCTGTAAATATTCTTCTCGTGAGTAAGGGGTGAACTGAATTGCTTTGGCCAGTTCTTCGGGAGATTCACGAATTACTTTAAATAGATTTACAATATTGCCATCTAAGTCATTTACTGTTTCTATCCGGGCAGCTGTTTTATTAAACAGCACTGCACCACTACCGAAAAACGGTTCTAGGTATATTTCATGTTCAGGCATTTGACTTACTATCCAGCTGGCCATATTCCACTTAGAACCAACGTAATTCAAAATCCGCTTCATATTCTCACCTGCTTTCTATTTCCGCTAAACCATCAACTACGATTTAGCCGACCGATAACAAGGAACCTTGGCCACTTCCTGCAAATACTCAGCCACATTCTCGTTCAAAACGATTCGACCCGCAGGATCCTCAAACCATTTATCTCCGGTCTGAATTTCCGAACCGAACATGTCCTCGATGGGATGGTCATCTGCTGCGTAAATGTTCCGGCCTTCCAGTTGCTCCTGGTCATCGAATTCCTTCTCCAGCCATTCCGCTGTAACGGGTCCGTGCCAGTAAACTTGGTTGATGACGTTGCTGACGATACGAGCTGCTGCATGATGAGAAAGATTGTTCAAGCGCTGCTCCATCGCTTTGGTGTCTTGGTATTCCGGCATCGCTTCAATTTCGCGCATTTTATGACTCCTCCCATTTCACTCTCTTTTTTAACTCCAGATAATAAACGCCGTGTTCTTGATAGCCCTCTTTCTCCCAACTGCTTGGGTTGAATGCTGTTTCAAGTTGGATGCCTTTGCGAAAGGCCACAGAGTGCAAACTGCCATCCTCATTCCAACTGGCCGAGCTGACTGGATATTCAATACCGTCTACTTCGATTGTTGCTTTTTTCATGTGTTCACTTCCTTTCGTTTCAGCCCTTCCGGATGATTCCAGATGCTGTTGCTAACGTTGCGTGTAATGTTTGTTGAGTGAGTTTCTGGAGCTTGTGAAAAGCTCTTTGTTTACGTTTTGACACATACACCACTCCTTTCCGATGGATTGAATCCCATCAATAAGCCCAGGAGGAGGAATTACACGCGGCTTACCAGACCGACTTCCCTGGACTTATTGACGAGAGCCAAGGCTCTCGATATACTTGAGTTAACATACTTAATTGTTTGGCAGCTGATCTGGACCATCAGTTGCTTTTTTTATGTTCATTTTTAGAACTACCGACTTGCGTACCGACCAAGAACATAATGAATGCGAACATTCCTGCTGCAACCCAACTGTGTAGAAATTCTCCGACTTCAATCACTGCAACCATCCTTTCGCTCTCAACTGGGTGTAATGCTTCTCCCAAGTTTCCAAGTAACCGATATCTGCTTCCTCGCAAACGACTGCCACCAGATGTTCAATCGCTGTGATGGCTTCTACAGCTTCTTCCAACAGGTTTTCGAGCTGTGGCTTCTCCCAACTTGATAAACTCTTCAACGGCTTTGCAAAACTGAATTCCTTCAGTGCTATCATCATTTCTTCAATTTCTTCGATTGTTTTTTCTTTCACACTCGATCTGTGCAAATCCACGTCTGGACCGTTCAGCCAGACTGGGCCGGTTTTCGTGTATTCGTTTCGTATGGCGATTGCGAAGCGAGGGTTTTCCCTGCGCTTCATCATGCTGAGTGCCACATCTGGCGGAATTTCTCTCTGGCCGTTTTCGTATTTCGAGACCGATTCCCGAGCAACGTGGTGTTCCATAGCAAATTGCAGTTGCGTTTGATTGCCCCTCATTTCCCTGGCTGCTTGTAGCAAGTTTGTCTTTTTCACATTTCCTCTCCCTTTCTCCCGAGCCGTTCACATTTGGCTGTAAAATCGGCGTTGTGTGTACCAAAAACAGTGGTCGTATGTTTTATACTTAACTTACAGAGCGAAAGTAATTGGATTTCTTCTCTAGCCAAGTAGCGTTGGCACGGATCCAGTTAAATAATTCATCTGTATAGATTTTGACTCCGAACTCCCGGCATACTGGAAAGTCTGGACGTCCAATTAACTGACACATCTTCGACTCACTGATTCTCAGCAGCTCTTTCGTTTCTTCCCTTGTCAGAAAGTGCGGCAAATCCCTCTTCGGTTCCGTTTGTGCAACAGCCTTCGTAATCTCCTCTTTAACAATGTTCCGTAAATCCTCAACGGACATTGTAATTAGAATGTTTTGTTCCATCTTCATCACTCCTCCTGGGCGTCCCTCGCGCCCTCTTCTTTTTGGTCGAACAGTTATCAGACTAAATCCCACGATTCGACGTCTTTCATTGTTTTAACCGAAACTTTCACATCAATTTTTTCGTATCCATATTCCTGAACTGCCTTCATAGCTTCCGCGACTTGTTCAGCAGCTTCTTTCGGATTTCGATTGGTAATACTAAATTTAAAAACTTCCATCTTTTTTTGTTTAGCCACTACTATTCCTCCTTTTCCATCCACTGTTCAGATTGCTTGTTGACCAGACAAAAGTTTGTTGATGAAGTACACCTGGCCCTTACCAGTAACTTTCGTTGTTTTATTAACGGTGATCACGCCGCTGTTATGGTTGATTGGCGTCTCCTTAATTTCGAACAGCCCCATATTCATACTTCTTTGAGTAGGTGTATTCCGGTCACTTCCAAAGCGCTTAACGAGATACCCGTTATCCCTTAACCATTCAAACAACCGTTTCTCGCCAGTATTGATGCCGTTCTGTTTCAAGATCACTGCAAGCTCACGGATCAGAATAGAAGATTCACTCGCTTCCACTGATTCTGCGAAAAGAACTTTCGGCCGCTGATGCTCCAATTTAGTTTCGGCTACCTTGCGTTTTTCCTGTTCTTCTTTTAGATTGGTTAGTAAGCCAATGGTGAAGTCAGGGTTTGCGATTGCTTGTTGTAATGTGTCAGGTGACATGTATGCGCCGTGCTTGCGAATGGAAGGAATGACTTCACTAGTAATCCACTTTCTAAATTTCTTGGCTTCAGGTTTACGACTGTCCAAAATGACATCGTAAAGACCGTCCTCACTTACTAAAGAAGCTGTTTGCATTCTTCCTAATGAGTCAGGGATGGTATCCATGGTAACGACCCCATCTTCTAACCTGGCTCGTACGTTGGCTACATTATTGATTTCAAGTATTTTGCAAACGTCCGTCAATGCGAACCACGGTTCATCATTCTTTTCTACAATCCGCAATTTGCTGCCATCAAAAATTTTTGTGATTTGATTCAAGGCTTTTCCTCCTTAAAAAAATTATTTTCAATAATTTACAGCTATAAAATTCTATAGAGATAATTTTTTAGATTATATTTACAGTAGATTTGAAAGGGGTGCCGCTTTGGATTGAGCACCGCTTGGTTGCTTAATCCTCCCCTTCCTTAGACCGCGACTCGCTTTTGCAACTTATCGTTGCCTTTCACTTCAAAAAAAATCGTCCACTCTATTTCTAAGAGTTTCCCAATCTTCATTGCAACTTCTGGTGACGGTCTTCTTTCACCATTTTCTATCATTCCGTAAAATTGTCGTGAAATATTAGCTCCTGATAGATCTGCTACATCCTGATGAGAAAATCCTAATTCATTTCTTCGTTGTACTAGAAGTTTTTTTAAATCCTTTACTTCCAATCTTTTCACCTCCAAACGCAACCTATAGTTGCTTATAAAGTAATGTTAACAGCAACAATTGGTTGCGTCAATAACTTTATTTAATTTCTTTTTCGCAACTTTTAATTGCATATTGTAATTTGTTTATTATGCAACAAATTGTTGCTGTATAATAAAAGTATTCTTTATGAATCGGGTGATAACAATGTTTTCAACAAACCTTAAACGCTTAAGAAAAAATAAAAGGCTATCCCAAGAAGATATGGCCAAATATTTAGGTATAACCAGGCAGGGCTATTCGAAATATGAAAATGACAATAGCGAGCCTTCATTTGAAATGCTTATTAAAATAGCCGATTATTTTGATGTCTCTACGGACTATTTACTAGGTAGAATAAATAATATTAATGAAATAGAATCTGTGAGCGAAGATAAGAATGGTAGTCGCAAAGGTATTGAGCTAGCTGGAGAATATATCCGAAGATATGAAAATCAAAGCAGCGAAATATATATGACAGATATGGACGCTAAGGACAGTGATCCAACTGAGTACCTTGAGACGTTCCGTTCAAAAGGCGTAGATATTACTGCGGAAGAGCTTGAAATTTTATCGTCATATCAAAAAGAAGTATTAGAATGGGCCATTAATGAAAATGCCCTCTTCTTTAAGAACAAAAGCAATAATGTCCTGGATATGATGGAACGTTTGGAAATTGCTTACGAGGTCGATAAAGTCATGAAACAGAGAGAGAAAAAGAAAAAAGACAAATAATTATTTAAAATTTCTCGAAAAAGGTATTTTTTTGTGTATTATTTGTTATTATTTACTAGAAAGACATTATTAAGTATGGGGGTCAATTTACATGAAGAAGTTATTTAAATTTGGTTGTCTTGGGATTATTGGACTAATTGTCTTGGTAATCGTAGCTGCCGTCGCTTTTAGCGGTACGGATTCGACAACTGAAACCACAGAGAAAGCGCCTACAGATTCAGCTCCTGCCGAAACTACACCAGCTGCAGAGGAGCCGGCAAAAGAACCGGCAAAAGAAGGCGTATTAACATCAGAGAAATTTGATCAGATTAAAAGTGGCATGACATACGAGGAAGTTGTGGCAATCATCGGTTCAGAAGGTCAAGTGATGTCTGAGTCTGGCGACAAAGGAACCGAGTTCCATACAGCGATGTATGAATGGGAAACAGACGGCTTCATGTCTTCTGCTAACATCATGTTCCAAAACAATAAAATGATGAGCAAATCACAAATGGGTGTATCGGATACTGAAAGCCCTGAAGTAAGTTTGGAGCAATTTAACCAACTTTCAACTGGCATGACGCTTGAAGAAGTGGAAGCGATTGTCGGAGGTAAAGGAGAAATCCTTTCCGAAACGGGTGATCCAGGAACTGAGTTCTACACAGTGATGTATTCTTATCCTGGCACGGGTCTTGGTTCTAGTGTTACATTGATGTTCCAAGGTGATAAATTAGATACCAAATCTCAATTTGGATTAGAATAAAGAACATGCCCTTAATTGGGCTTTTCTTTTAAACTAAAAAGAACATACGTTCCATAAAGGAGTGCTCTCATGGCTTATACATTCACCACGACCGAAGATTACGTAGATAACATGTACCGAGCTATCGGCATCTACCACCCACATCAACTCAATCTCGAGGAAATCGCTGCCCGAAATGGCATCGGCGTCTTCTACAGCCCTGCCGAATCCATGAATGTCCGAAATGCCATCGTTCTGGACAGTCGGATATCCGAACAAGCACAATGGCAGGATTTCGGCCATGAATTGTGCCATGCGCTTTGGCATTGTGGAAATCAAATCACCATGCCGATGCCTTATCAGGTGTATCAGGAGAACACATCAAATAATTTTGCACAATATGCCTGCATCCCCTCTTTTATGCTTCACCGCCTCGAATTGCCGTTCCATGAACGGGATGCCATCCTGCTGATCCAAGAGACGTTCAATGTGGAATGGGAGTTTGCGGAAAAGCGATTGCATCGTTACCTGAAGTATTTATTCTATGGATGAAAGCGAGGAAGGAAAATGAAAAACCAACAATACATACCGATCAGCGAATTGGCCAATCAGCAAAAAGAACAGCCCGGCGTGTATCCGGTCTTCGGGAAGATCCGGCGGATAAAAGGAGAACTGGTCGGCGAAGTCAAAGAATATAGCGACGCATTCGGGAACCGATTGGATTCCGCAAGCGTCACACCGAAGATGTACCACTGAGCCGCCTGTACAATGAAAAAACGACCAGTTGCTGCCACGGCTACATCAAACTGTACCAGCAGGCATCCATTGCCGAGGTATGGTGAACCGGAGGAGGAAATGTCATGAAATGCAGGAAGTTGCCCAGCGGGGTCTGGGAGTGTTATCAAGAGGGGCCGAGGGATCCCCTCACCAATGAACGGAACCCCGTTCGAAGACAATCGAAGAAAAAGACCGTTGCCCAGCGGAAAGTGACCGAAGCCATTGAAGCGCTAAGCAGCGGCATCGACAGCAAGACAGCGAACCACATCACGTTCCATGAAGTCGCACAAGAATGGATGGAGGCCTATAAGCTGACCGGCGTGAAGAACAATACGCTCGTGAGCCGGGCGTCTTCCCTTAACCTTTTAAACGGCTACATTGGCCATTTGGCCATCGGCCGCATCACGCACCAGGCCATCCAGGATGTGTTGACCGACCTTTTTCGAAAAAAGAAATCGAAATCCACCATGGCCCATGCCAAAGTGACGGCGCATTTCGTCTTCCAGCATGCCATAAAACTGAAACTGCGTTCGGATAATCCCGTCACCCATACGGTCATTCCTAAGAAACGGCAGACCGTCGAGGAAATCGAAAACGAAGAGTTGAACGAAAAGTTCTTTGAGAGCCATGAGCTCGAGCAGTTTCTGGCAGCGGCTGATCAACACGGCTTGCCACATGATCGGGAATGGTTTCTGCTCTTGGCGTTCACCGGCATGCGGGCGGGCGAGATGTGCGCCTTGAAATGGAGCGATATCGACTTCGAGGAAAAGAAGCTGCGCATTACCAAGACGATAGAAAGCATCAAGGGCTACAAATCCTATGAAGTGACGCCGCCGAAGACCACCGACTCCGTGCGGACCATCGACATTGACGACGACATTCTCACGATGCTCAAACAGGTCAAACGCAAACAGGCCGAACACCGGCTGAAGTACCAGCTAGGTGCCGGGAATTATCACGACCAGAACTTTGTCTTCACGCGCCCGGAGGACGGCTACCCTTATGCGCCACCATTTATTTACCGGCGTTCCCTGCGCCTCTGCAAGCTGGCAGGACTCGACAAAATCGAAGGGCCGCACATTTTACGCCACACCCACGTCACGATGCTGACGGAGGCCGGTGTGGAGCTGCACGTCATCATGGAACGGGTCGGCCATGTCAACGCGCAGACCACCCGAAACATTTACACCCACATTTCCAACCGGAAGAAAAAAGAGGCGGCGGAATTGCTCAGCCATCAGTACGGGAAGATCTTCCGGGCCTATTCCGGCATGTGATGTGCGAATTATGTGCGAGTGGACGGTTTTTGCGCAAATAAAAAAACCCGAAACGTTGATGTACCAACGTTTCGAGCCTATTTTATCGATTAATGTGTTTTACACTGATCGTACAAGCCTTTTTCTCTGATTACTCGGATTAAAGTCTCACCGATAACTGAAGGTGTTTCTGCAACTTCGATTCCAGCAGCATTCATTGCTTTGATCTTATCTGCAGCCGTACCTTTACCACCAGAAATGATCGCACCGGCATGGCCCATACGTTTTCCTTCTGGAGCTGTTTGTCCTCCGATAAAGCCGACAACCGGTTTTGTCATGTTTTCCTGGATCCATTGAGCTGCTTCTTCTTCAGCAGTTCCTCCAATTTCACCGATCATGACAACCGCATATGTGTCTTCATCTTCGTTGAAAGCTTTTAGCACATCGATGAAGTTTGTTCCGTTAACCGGATCTCCACCGATACCAACTGCAGTTGACTGGCCAATGCCTTCTTCAGACAATTGGTGAGTCGCTTCATACGTCAAAGTACCAGAACGTGAAACTACGCCGACATGTCCTTTTTTATGGATATAGCCAGGCATGATGCCAATTTTACATTCGTCAGGTGTGATAACTCCTGGACAGTTTGGTCCGACCAGGCGAGTTTTCTTGCCTTCCATGTAGCGCTTCACTTTTACCATATCCAATACCGGAATATGTTCAGTGATGCAGATAGCCATATCAAGATCAGCATCGACCGCTTCAAGAATTGCATCTGCTGCGAAAGGAGCTGGTACATAAATTACCGATACGTTAGCTCCTGTAGCTTTCACAGCGTCTTCAACTGTATTGAATACAGGTACGCCTTCAACTTCAGTGCCGCCCTTGCCAGGAGTTACCCCAGCAACGATTTTAGTTCCGTATTCGAGCATTTGCTTTGTATGGAAAAGGGCAGTTGACCCTGTAATTCCTTGTACAAGCACTTTTGTGTCTTTGTTAATATATACACTCATTTTTGTCCCTGCCCTTCTTTAGCCTACAAGTTCTACAATCTTTTTAGCGCCATCAGCCATCGTACCGGCTGCGACAATATCAAGACCTGATTCGTTCAGCAGTTTTTTGCCCAATTCTACGTTCGTACCTTCAAGACGCACGACTAGAGGCACGTTCAAGCTAACTTCTTTCGCTGCTTGGATTACGCCTTCTGCAATGATATCGCACTTCATGATACCGCCGAAAATGTTAACGAAAATTCCTTTTACATTCTTGTCAGAAAGAATGATCTTGAAAGCTTCCGTTACTTTCTCAGCAGTGGCACCGCCCCCAACGTCAAGGAAGTTAGCGGGTGTTCCGCCGTAATAGTTGATGGTATCCATAGTTGCCATTGCAAGTCCGGCACCGTTAACCATACAGCCGATATTTCCATCTAGGGAGATATAGCTCAAGTCATATTTTGAAGCTTCAATTTCTTTTGCATCTTCTTCGTCATAATCACGCATTTCCATAATGTTCTGGTGACGGTATAAAGCGTTAGCATCGAAATTGAATTTCGCATCCAATGCTACTACTTGGTTGTCTCCAGTCACTACTAGTGGGTTGATTTCAACGATAGCTGCATCTGTATCAACATAAGCCTGGTAAAGGCCAAGCATCAATTTAGCTGCTTTGTTGACAAGTTTAGCTGGGATGTTCATGTTGAATGCCATACGGCGCGCTTGGAAGCCAGTTAAGCCGACAACCGGGTCGATTTCTTCATAGAAAAGGCGCTCCGGATTGTTTGCTGCTACTTCCTCGATGTCCATTCCGCCTTCTTCAGAACCCATAAGAGTTACACGAGAAGTTTCACGGTCAAGAACCAATCCTAAGTAATATTCCTTCTGGATGTCGCTTCCCGCTTCAACATACAAGCGTTTCACTTCTTTTCCTTCAGGACCTGTCTGATGAGTAACAAGCACTTTGCCAAGCAATTCTTTAGCAATTGCGCGCACTTCATCCAAGTTTTTAGCAAGCTTGACTCCGCCTGCCTTACCGCGGCCACCTGCGTGGATTTGGGCTTTTACCACAACAACATCAGTACCTAGTTCTTTAGCGGCTTTCACTGCTTCTTCCGGAGAAAAAGCTACATGGCCTTCAGGAACTGCTACTCCATATTGTTTAAGGATTTGTTTTCCCTGATATTCATGGATATTCATCTGTCATCCTCCAATCAAACATCTATATCTTTATGTAGTGCCTTTATCATTGTATTAAAGATGCCTTCAAAAGTCCACAGTTGTCGGTTATACTGCAAAAAACTTCAAATTTTCTGACGTCTCGGACAGGCCCTTCTCAGAATAACTTGTCTTGCAGCAAGGACTTTACGGGTTCGAATGTTTTCCGATGAATGGGGCATGGACCGAATTTCTGCAAAGCTGCAACATGCTCTTTTGTTCCATATCCAGCGTGTTTTTCAAATCCGTAAACCGGATATTCGACTGCATAAGCTTCCATGATCGCGTCACGGCCAGTCTTTGCCAGAATAGAAGCCGCGGCAATGCTCAAGCTCTTGGCATCCCCTTTGATTATCGATTCACTCTGCCTGCCTACCTCCAGTTTCATAGCATCGGCAAGAACAATATCGGGTCCAGGATTTAATTGTAAGACCGCCTTTGCCATCGACAGTTTAGTAGCCTGGTAAATGTTGAGTGCATCAATTTCTTCAGGTGGTTGAATATGTACAGCGTAACTGACGGCTATTTCTTTTATCAGCAAAGCAAAATAATCCCGTTTCGCTTTCGGCAACTTTTTTGAATCGTCCAGGCCAATGAGGGCCGAACAATCTTCAGGCAGGATAACAGCTGCTGTGACAACCGGCCCAGCAAGTGGACCTCTTCCCGCTTCATCGACTCCACAGACTAACTCATCTTTATTTTTTTTAAATAGTTGATCAAAATCCACTTTTTGTTTGTGCGCAGAAACGAGTTTTTCATGTTGGCTTTTTTTGCGATGCCAGCCAGCCAAAGCTGCCTGGACATTTTTTCTTGGATCTTGCTGCAGCTCTTCCATCCACGGTTCCCAATCTGCAGCCTCCGCTAATCTTTCTTTTACTTCTTTGATTGTTTTCATGCCTTCAACTCTTTCTTTTTTGTATGAAAAAAAGGCTGGCTCAATTGCTTGAGCCAGCCTTTCTGATTGCATTTCATTCCTCAACAATCATTTCGTCGTGGTAATCGAATGTAATCCGGCCAAGATATTGGTTGCGGATATCACGGACGATGGCTTCAGCAGTCATTTCATAATCCACTTCTCCACCTGCTGAAATAAAACTCCGTTTTTTGGCAATGGCATTGAATGTATTGACAATTTCCTCGTCCACTCCATCAATGCCATAGCGCTCTTTTAACCGTTCCGGATATCGCTCTTCAAGAAATTTCAGCGCATAAATCGCCAATTCCTGCATCTGGATTACCGAATCTTTTATCGCTCCTGTAACGGCCAGCTTCAAACCGATTTCCGGGTCTTCAAACTTTGGCCAGAGAATTCCAGGAGTATCCAAAAGCTCTATTTCCTTGCCCACTTTAATCCATTGTTGCGCTTTTGTCACGCCGGGCATATTCCCTGTTTTCGCTAAACTTTTTTTGGATAGCCGGTTGATGAGAGTAGACTTACCGACATTCGGTATCCCAACAATCATGGCACGGATAGCCCGGGGTTTAATCCCTTTGGCTACCATGCGACCCCATTTTTCAGCTAAGATTTCTTTTGATGTTTTCGTTACTAATTGCAGTCCTTTCCCTTCAAGGGAGTTGATTGCAACTGCACGGGTTCCTTGATCCTCAAAATAACGAATCCACTTTTTGGTTTCAACTTCATCTGCCATATCCATTTTGTTTAAAATAATCAAACGTGGTTTTTGCTGAATCACTTGATCAATCATCGGATTTCGTGAAGATAAAGGTAACCGGGCATCCACAAGTTCGAAAATAATATCCACTAATTTCAGCTTTTCCGTAACTTCTCTTCTTGCTTTTGCCATATGCCCTGGAAACCATTGTATCGTCATAAAAACACTCCTTAGTTAACGACTCCCGCTTCAGCCATCGGCCAGAACACAAAATTCGTGCTGCCGATGACTTCTTCCATAGGCACGATGCCGATATGGCGGCTGTCTTTGCTTGCTCTTCGATTATCCCCCATTACAAAAACATATCCTTCCGGAATTGTGCTTTTATTGGTGATATCCTCTAATGTAAAATCTTCAGTTAATGTACCGGTAATGCCTTCTTTATAAGAATCCAAATAAGGTTCTTCTACCGCTTCACCGTTTATATAAAGCTGATCATCTTCATAAGCGACATGATCTCCGGGTAGTCCAATTACTCGCTTAATATAATCCTTTTCTTCAGGAGCATGAAAAACGATAATATCAAATCGCTCAGGATCCCCAACAGTATAGCCAATTTTGTTGACGATCATCCGATCCCCGTGTTCTAAAGTCGGCATCATGGATTCTCCATCTACAACAATCGGTGTGAAAAAGAAAAATCGTATTATTGCAGCAAGCCCAAATGCAATCAATAAAGCTTTAGACCATTCCCATACTTCATTTTTTTTCTTCACTTCAGGTTCCATGCGTGTTCCTCCCTAAACTTTCTGATTTAATTGTACAAGGATTGTACGCTTTTAGCAAAGAAAAGCGAAAGTCCTTAAGCCGATCGGATTATGCGCCTGCGAGCTTAAATACAGCCCACGTTCGGCAAAACCAACAGCTCTTTCCCCTCTTTTTCACGCACTGAAACAATTGAACAGTTGCCTTTCGTTTAAGGCCCTTACATTTTAAAAAAGCTTTGAATGGACTACAATCCCTTAAATTCAGTGAAGACAAAGCAAAAAGAAAGAGGGCGGATTCCGCCCTCTTTCATCAGTGCAATCTTATCGAATTTCTTTGATGCGTGCTGCTTTACCGCGTAGGTTACGCAAGTAATACAATTTCGCACGACGTACTTTACCGCGACGAACAACATCAAGTTGTGCAATTTTTGGTGTGTGTACAGGGAATGTACGCTCAACACCAACACCATAAGAGATTTTACGGACAGTGAATGATTCACTGATTCCGCCTCCACGGCGTCCAATTACTACTCCTTCGTATACCTGAATACGTTCGCGAGTTCCCTCGACAACTTTCACGTGTACACGAACAGTGTCTCCCGGACGGAAATCTGGGTGATCTGTACGTAGTTGTTCTTTAGTAATGTCTGCAATAATGTTTTGCATGTTTTTTCTCTCCTTCTACAGATGCTCTTGCACACAAAGGCTGTTGCAGCGGAACACCGTGATCCTGTACTTCACATAAAAGTACAGACTCCATAGTACCACTAAACAATCTGTTGCGCAAGAGTCATTCTGTTTATCGTTTTTGTTTTTTCAATTCATTTAAAATTTTCTGCTGTGCCTTAGTCAACTCAAGCTCTTCAAGCAAATCCGGTCTGCGGTCCAATGTGCGTTTCAGCGCTTGCTCTTCCCGCCATTGATCGACTTTGGCATGATTGCCGGATGTCAAAACTGCCGGAACGGTCCATCCTCTGAAATCCGCAGGACGGGTGTACTGAGGGTGTTCCAACAAGCCGGTCGAGAAAGAGTCTTGGACCGGTGAGTCGGCATTGCCCAGCACCCCTGGAAGAAGTCTGACGACACTATCGATAATAGTCATCGCTGCCAGTTCGCCTCCGGTCAACACAAAATCTCCAATAGAAATTTCGTCTGTCACCAAATGCTCCCGAATCCGTTCATCATAGCCTTCGTAATGGCCGCAGATGAAAATCAATTCTTCTTCCTGGGCGAGCTCTTCCGCTTTTTTCTGGGTAAAGCGTTCCCCTTGTGGACACATCAGGATAATCCGGGATTTTTTGCTTTGAGAGAGCGATTCAACTGCATTGAAAATCGGTTCCGGTTTTAGTACCATGCCGGCTCCACCGCCAAATGGGTAATCATCCACTTGGCGTTTGTTATCGGCAAACTGCCGGATATCCGTAACACTCAACGTAACCGCATTTTTTTCTTGAGCCTTTTTCATGATTGATTGATTGAAGATTCCCTCGAACATGGTCGGAAATAAAGATAGGACGTTTATATTCATTCGTTCAACAAACCTTCCAGCACTTCTATGACGACTTTCTTTTCATCTACATCAATTTCTTTAACTACATCTTCGATATAAGGAATGTAATGCTTTTTCCCGGTTTTCGGAGAAACTTCCCAGACATCATTTGCGCCTGTCTCTAAAATCTCTGTGATGGTGCCAATTTCATGGCCTTCAGTTGAGAAAACAGTACAGCCCAAAATTTCGTGATGATAATAGGCATGGTCTTCCAATTCCGTTAAATCATGCTCCGCAATGCGCAAATAGGAATCTTTGAATTCCACTACATCATTGATATTCGGATAGCCTTCAAACGTCAGCAATTCAAAATTCTTATGCTGGCGATGACTGGCGATTTTCACCATGATCGGTTTTTTGGCCTCGGGTTTAAAGAGACCGAGTTTCATGCCGACAGCAAAGCGTTCTTCCGGAAAATCAGTACGCGATAAAACCCGGACCTCTCCTCGGATTCCGTGAGTATTAACGATTTTTCCTACATTAAACCATTCCACTCATAAAACACCCTTCCACTTTCTGTTTAAACTAAATAAATTGAAATAATCTTTATCTGTGGGTATTCCGCAGGCAAGACATTGGCTGAGGCCTACGAGACTAAGTCTTTGCGACGAAGCGCACAGAGATGCAGAGACAGAGTCAGTACGGTTTTCTCCGCTGTTTGGCTCCATATCTAAGTGAGCAACCATCAAAAACTATCTTAATGATCATCTCTTTTATAGAAAACTTATCCAGCGTAGGCGCGTCCACGGGCGAGACGGAGCTATGAGACGAATGTTTTTCTCGGCTCATGGCGGGAGTCCTGCCCAAAGCGACCGAAGCGGCGTGGTAAAGAATCATTTGTTGATTCGTCTTATATAGATTTCATTTTGCAATTTCATTTAATCTGACAAAAAAGGAAGGAACCTGGGCTCCTTCCTTTTTGTTAATCCACAATATCTACGTAAGTCTTTTTCTTATGATAATTGCTTGCTGCTGAATACACGATTGAACGGATGGCTTTCGCCACACGCCCTTGTTTCCCGATCACTTTCCCTGTATCTTCTGAATGCACGGAAAGCTTGTAGACAATACGGCTTGCATTTTCGTCGATTTCGACTTTAACATCATCCGGATGATCAACCAGCGGTTTCACAATGGTTTCAATCAGCTGCTTCATAAGAAAACTCCCTTACTTGCTTAATTTTTCGTTATGGAATTTCTCCATAATGCCGTTTTGAGAAAACAAGTTGCGAACAGTGTCAGATGGTTTTGCACCATCATGAAGCCATTTCAACGCTAATTCTTCGTCGATTTTAACTTCAGCTGGAACTGTTAGCGGGTTGTAAGTACCTACTGTTTGGATTTGACGGCCGTCACGTGGAGCACGTGAGTCAGCTACTACGATACGGTAAAAAGGAGATTTTTTAGCTCCCATACGTTTCAAACGAATTTTTACTGCCATTTCTTAAAGCACCTCCGAATAGTTTCACACAAGATATTATATTAGCAAGCTTTAAATAGTTTGTAAAGTATTTTTTCTTAACACCTTAAATTTTATTTGAATTTGCTTAGAAAAGCATAGTAACTATGCCTTTAAACCGCTGAAAAGCGTTCTTTTGCATTGATTGTCAACGCAGAAATGCATTTTTGCACCTATAAAAATACCTAATTTTTTTACCAATAAGCTTATTTAAAAAGGGAATCCAGCCCCGGCATCGACATTTTCTTTTTGCCTTTTTGATTCATGCCGGACATTTGTTTCATCATTTTTTTCATGTCTTCAAATTGCTTCAAAAGACGGTTGACGTCTTGAATCGTCGTGCCGGATCCTTTGGCAATCCGTTTTCGGCGGTTAGCGTTAATGATTTCAGGAGTGGTTTTTTCCTGTGTTGTCATTGAACGGATAATCGCCTCTACGCGGCCCATCTGGCTTTCATCGACTTTCGCATTTTCAAGGCCTTTGATTTTATTCGCTCCTGGGAGCATTTTTAAAATTTCATCGAGCGGCCCCATTTGTTTCACTTGAGTCAGTTGATCCAGGAAGTCGTCAAATGTGAAAGAAGAAGTTCTGAACTTCTCTTCCAGTTCTTTCGCTTTTTCTTCATCGACATTGGACTGCGCCTTTTCAATCAACGACAGCATATCACCCATGCCGAGAATGCGCGATGCCATGCGTTCTGGGTAGAAAGCTTCCAGCGCATCCATTTTTTCGCCCATCCCGACAAATTTGATCGGTTTGTCGGTAACTGAACGGATCGAAAGTGCGGCACCGCCTCGCGTGTCTCCGTCAAGCTTCGTTAAAACGACGCCTGTGATGCCCAGCGCTTCATTGAAGCTTTGAGCTACGTTGACGGCATCTTGCCCTGTCATCGCATCGACAACAAGGAAAATTTCATCCGGTTCTTTTAACGCACGGATGTCTTTCAGTTCCTGCATGAGGTTTTCATCGACGTGCAGACGCCCGGCCGTATCAATCAACACCGTATCCATATGTTCTTGTCTGGCATAATCAATTGCCTGGCGTGCAATTTCCACAGGTGAAATATCTGTCCCTTTTGAAAAAACAGGAAGAGACAGCTGCTTGCCGATTGTTTCAAGCTGCTGGATTGCTGCCGGACGGTAAACGTCCGCCGCTACCATCAAAGGTTTACGGTTATGTTTTTTGCGCAGCAAGCTTGCCAGTTTTCCCGTAGTGGTTGTTTTACCTGCACCTTGCAAGCCGACCATCATAATGACCGTCGGCTGTTTTGTAGAGAATTCTATTTTGCTTTGTTCGCCGCCCATTAATGACGTCAATTCGTCTTTAACGATTTTTACGACTTGCTGGCCGGGCGTCAAGCTTTGCATAACATCTTGGCCAACCGCGCGCTCACTGACTTTTTTAACAAATTCTTTAACTACTTTTAAGTTAACATCCGCTTCGATTAAAGCAAAGCGGACTTCTCGCATCATCTCTTTGACGTCTGCTTCGGACACTTTACCTTTGCCTTTAATCCGTTGGATGGTCCCTTGCAGGCGCTCGGATAATCCTTCAAATGCCATAGTTTCCGCCTCCTAATCCCATTCTTTCAGCTGATCGATAAATTCGCGTACCCGCTCTTCTGTAAATGGCTGTTTTTCAAACGATGAAACCAATTGCTGCCGCTGTTGGAATTTCTCGAAAAGCTGCAGTTTTGCTTCGTATTCTTCGAGCATAGCTTCCGTGCGGCGGATATTGTCATAAACCGCTTGGCGCGTAATATTATATGCTTCAGCAATTTCACCTAAGGAATGATCATCTAAATAATACAGCATCATATAACTGCGCTGTTTAGGCGTCAGCAACTCCTGATAGAAATCAAACAAATAGTTCATGCGTGTTGTCTTTTCTAACCCCATCATCGCTGTTCACCCCCACTGACTCTCCTGATTAGGATACTGAAAACACTTAGAAGCGTCAAGTAATTTTACTTGTCTGCTTCTGCGTTTTCCATTTCTTCTTCTTTATCCAATCCTTCAGCAAATAAGCCATAAACATATTTTTGAGGATCAAACGGCTGCAAATCGTCCATTTGCTCACCAAGCCCGACAAATTTCACTGGAATATTCAATTTGCTGCGGATGGCTAAAACGATTCCGCCTTTTGCGGTGCCATCCAATTTGGTCAATACAATTCCCGTCACATCCGTCGCTTCTTTGAACATCTGAGCTTGTATCAAAGCATTCTGGCCTGTAGTCGCATCAAGGGCAAGCAGCACTTCATGCGGCGCTCCAGGGATTTCCCGAGAAATGACACGATACACTTTCTCCAGTTCATTCATCAAATTGACTTTGTTTTGCAGACGGCCGGCCGTATCGCAAATCAGCACATCAACACCACGTGATTTCGCTGCACGCACCGCATCATACATGACTGCCGCAGGGTCGGACCCTTCGCTTTGCTTGATGACGTCAACACCGACGCGTTGACCCCAGATATCCAATTGTTCGATCGCTCCAGCACGGAAAGTATCTCCGGCGGCCAATAAAACT
The DNA here is from genome assembly GCF_057748275.1 of Planococcus sp. VCh962. NCBI lineage: Bacteria > Bacillati > Bacillota > Bacilli > Caryophanales > Caryophanaceae > Planococcus > Planococcus sp. VCh962. The sequence goes on along the minus strand of NZ_JBYLHS010000001.1, from coordinate 221,408 downwards.
GACTTCCCTTCATTTTTCAAACGGTGCGCCAATTTAGCGATCGTTGTTGTTTTACCGACGCCGTTTACACCGACAAATAAAATAACAGTCAAGTCATCCGAAAATTTCAATTCATTGATTTCTTCTTCTCCGGCCTGATAAATCTCCACCAGCTTTTCTGAGATGACCGACTGGACAGAAGATGTATCTTTAACATTTTGTCGCTGGACTTCGTAACGAAGTTGGTCCATCAATTCCATAACCGTTTCAAAACCTACGTCCGCCTGAAGCAGGATTTCTTCCAGTTCTTCAAAGAAATCTTCATCCACTTTACGGTATTTTGCCACTAAATCATTTATTTTCGAAGTAAAGCCCGTACGTGTTTTGGTTAAACCTTCTTTATATTTCTCGGTTGACTCTTCAGCCTCCGCATTTCCCGCAAATTTATCTTTTAACTTTTTAAAGAAACTCACGTGACCACTCCTTTTTTATATTTCTTCCTGCAGTTTAACAGAAACGAGTTTTGAAATCCCGGATTCCTGCATCGTGATGCCATATAAAACATCAGCACCTTCCATTGTACCTTTGCGATGCGTAATGACGATAAACTGTGTGTCTTCACTGAATTTCTTCAGGTATTGGCTGTAACGCACTACATTCGATTCATCGAGTGCAGCTTCCACTTCATCCAGCACGCAGAACGGCACCGGACGTACCTTCAGAATGGCGAACAATAAAGCAATCGCTGTAAGAGCACGTTCTCCTCCTGATAGCAAACTTAAATTTTGCAGTTTCTTTCCAGGCGGCTGCGCGATGATTTCAATGCCCGTCAATAATAAATCGTCAGGGTTCGTCAATACAAGATCTGCTGCCCCGCCCCCGAATAATTCTTTGAATACTCGCTGGAACTGAATTCGGATGGCATGGAATGTGTCATCAAAGCGACTTGTCATTTCTTCGTCCATTTCCCGGATAACTGTCCGCAGCGTGTCTTTTGCTTCGTTCAAATCATTCCGTTGTTCAGTCAAAAAGCTGTGGCGTTCTGACACATGGTCGAATTCTTCAATCGCGCCTATATTGACAGGCCCCAATTCTTCAATTGACTGTTTCAGCAATTTCACTTTTTTGCGTACGGCATTTTCTTCTTCTGCCAATTCGTATTCTTTTGCTTCTTCCAGTGTTATATGGTAATTGTTCTCGAGCTGGGCAAGGAAGCTTTGAATCTGTACTTCAACTCTCGTTGATTTTACTTCGCAAATGCGGATTGCCTCTACGTAACCTTTGTAAATGCGTTGCATTTCTTTCAGGTGTTCTTCCAGAGTGTTCATTTCATCTTGCTTCGTAACCCGTTCTTCCCTCAGTTTCTGAATCGTTTGCTGCTCTGTCAGCTTTTTCTCCGTCCACTTGGAAATTTCTCGCAGAATTTCGTCATCAGAATAAACTTTAGTTGCTTCCTCTGACTGGATCCATTCAAGTTCTTTTCGATTTTCTTCTAATTTCCGATCACTTTTCAACTTCCGTTCGAGTAGTTCCGACTCGCTGCGGATCAATTGTGCCACTCTTTCTTTCATCACAGCCAATTGGGATTTATGATCGGCCAATTTCGTAAGGACTAAGTCACGGGCCGACTCATTTTGTTGTTTAAAATGCGTCAAATCATCGATTTGTTTTGAGATGGCGGCCAGTTCTCCGCCAATTTCTTCCAGCCTTGTTGCTGCAAGTTCTTTTCTTGATATCACTGAAGACAAATCATAGTCTCTGTTATTGCGCTCTGCCTGGAAAAGCTGGAACCGGTCTTTGGTTGTTTTCAATACCGCTTCAATTTCCCTCAGCGTCATGGCACGTTCCGATTCTAAATCGCGGTATTTCTCGCCTTCCGAACGCAGATTATTCACTCGCTGTTCTGTGGCATGTACTTCGGCCTGTTCTTTTCTTACTGTTTTTTCAGCATGGACAATCGTTTCAGCAAGTTCACTTAATTGTACAATCAATTGTTCGAGCTCCGCTTTTCGAGTAAAGAAAGAAGCTTGGGATTTGCTCGCTCCGCCTGTCATCGAACCGCCAGCATTGACCACATCCCCATCCAATGTAACCACCCGATAACGGTTCATCGTCAATTTGGATAAAGCAGACGCGCCTTTTAAGTCTGAAGCAATGATGACATTGCCCAATAAGTTTTCGATGATCATGCCGTATTTAGCATCATAACCGACTAGCTCGAAAGCCATTTTTACAAAAGACGGATGCTTTTCAATAGAAGCGACCGTTTGCGCTGGAATCTTTCTTGACTTCATGACGGTCATCGGCAGAAAAGTCGAACGCCCTGCACGCTTTTTCCGTAAAAATTCAATCGCTTCCCGAGCGTGCTGTTCTGTTTCCGTAACGATATGCTGGCTTGAAGCGCCTAAGGCTGTTTCAATCGCTTTTGCATAATTTTGGTCTACTTGGACAATTTCAGCCACTGCCCCGACAATTCCTTCAAGCTGCCCTTTTTCACGTGCCACCAGCACTTCACGGACGCCTTGGAAAAAGCCTGAAAAATCGGATTCCAGTTCCTGCAAGGTTTCAATGCGGGCACTCAATTGCTTCTGGGATTGATAAGCTTGGAAAAGCATGGTTTGTTTTTTCTCAAAGGCCTCTTTCATCTCGCGGAAAGCAGTTTCGGTTTCCTTATATTGAGTTCTCTTATCTTCAAGCAGTTTTTTTATTTCAACCATCTTCTTCTCAGCGGAAGCTTTTTCCTGTTCCAGTTTTGCAATTTCAGACGTAAAGTCTGCTTGCTGGACTGCAATGCGGCTAGTAGACTCGGATAGCTGCCGTTCTTGCAAATCGATGTTCTTCAATTCGTTTTTGACGGTAGCCTGTTCATTCATCAAATCAATATAAGTCGATTTATGAGATTCTATATCGTTGTCAATATCGGCAGGGGTCCGGTTTAATTGTTCCTCAAGAAGTTTAATGGTTTGGCGGATCGATAATTGTTCCGCTTTTTGTTCTTCCAGTAAAGCCAGCTGTTCAGTATGCCTCTTTTGAAGATCATCATTTTCCACTTTTTCAGCTTCCAGTGTTTCCTGCAGCTGCTGTGCTTGCCGGTTTGCGTTATTCTTTTTCTCCGACATTAATAATTTACGGCCTTCCCATTTTTCGCTTTCACTGCTGGCTTCCACTAAATGATTTTGGGATTTCTCAATTTGGCTGTCCAGTTTGGAAAGGGCGGTACGGATGGCACTTATCGTTTTTTCTTTGTTTACAATTTCAGCCGCCAACTGACCTTCTTTTTCTTCATGAGCCAGTGTCTCAGCAGACAACGTCTCGAGTTCCAGCTCTAGCTGAGTAAGGTCAAATGCCAATAATGCAATGTCGGCGTCTTTAAGCTGTTCATTCATGTCTATATAATCGCGGGCTGCAGATGCCTGGATTTGAAGCGGTTCCATCCGGCCATCCAATTCATGCAAAATATCCAATACGCGGTTTAAGTTTTCGTCCGTTTCGTTTAATTTCACTTCAGCTTTTTTCTTCCGCTGTTTGTATTTCAATACACCTGCAGCTTCTTCGAAAATCGAACGCCGCTCATCAGCTTTGCTGTTTAATATTTCATCTACACGGCCTTGTGAAATAATGGAGAATGCTTCTTTTCCAAGTCCCGAATCCATAAACAAATCGGTTATGTCTTTCAAGCGGCAATTTTGCTTATTTAATAAATAAGCGCTTTCTCCACTTCGAAAAACCCTCCTCGTTACGCTGATTTCGCTGTAATCGAGAGGGACCCGTCCATCTGTATTGTCTAAAATTAAGGTTACTTCCGCAAAATTAAGCGGTTTTCTGGAATCACTGCCTGAAAAAATGACATCTTCCATTTTTGCACCACGCAGAGATTTGGCCGACTGTTCTCCGAGTACCCAGCGGATGGCATCTGTTACATTGCTTTTGCCGCTTCCATTTGGTCCAACTACCGCTGTTACCCCCGGCACAAAGTCAATGCCGATCCGATCAGCAAATGACTTGAATCCCATGACTTCTAATCGTTTCAAAAACATTTTCTAATCCTCCATTGCTTCCTGCAATTTACGGATTGCCAGCTGAGCGGCTTGTTGTTCAGCTTCTTTTTTAGAACGGCCATTTCCAATGCCCAGTTCCCGATCAGCCAGCGATACCCGTGTGACAAAAATCCGGCTGTGCGCAGGCCCTTTTTCATCAATAATTTCATACGTTAACGCACCATTATTTTTTTGCTGCACCAATTCCTGCAACTGGCTTTTATAATCCATCACATGCGAAAAAGCACCGGTTCCCACTTTTGGAAACAATACCATTTCCAAAAACGCCACCACTGGTTCTAGTCCTTGATCTAAATACAAGGCCCCGATATACGACTCAAAAACATCTGCCAAAAGAGCTGGCCGTGTACGTCCGCCTGTCTGTTCTTCTCCTTTGCCAAGCAGGATATACTTGCCAAAATTCAATTCATTGGCGAACAGAACCAAAGAGGGTTCACAAACGATTGCTGCACGCAATTTTGTCAATTCCCCTTCGCTCATTTCAGGATACTTTGTATATAAAAAATGGGAGACGGACAATTCCAAAACAGCATCTCCCAAAAATTCAAGTCGCTCGTTGTCCAAATAGTGTCTTCTTCGATGCTCATTCACATAAGATGAATGTGTGAAAGCTTGATAAAGCAAAGCAGGTTGTTTGAATTCGATATTAAGTTCTTTCTGCAATTGTTCAAAAGCCAGTCTGGTACTTTCTTTAATAGATCCAGGCTTTTGCTGGTGTAGTTTCTTTTTCATTGCCATTTTTAATCTGCCTTCCTTTGACGTTCTTCCTTTGATTTTACCTTTTTTCGCTTCATAGTGCAAAAAGAGAATAGGCGCACAGCCGCTTTGGATAAGCAGTTGTACGCCGATTTCTAATGCTAAGGGTTCATTTTGAGCTAAAAGGCCAGATTTCCAGTCCATACCATAAGAGAATAAGAGCCACCGCTTTTCATTATCCAGCTGCGGCACCTAGATCCTCGAGGTCTTAAGTCTGCCCACCTGCACGGCACAAAACGCCGCTCCTGTGTTCTGCCTTAAGCTTATCGGGTCTGACCAGGATCTTCGCTTTTCAATTAGCCTTGTTTCTTTTCAATATACGCTACCGCGTCGCCTACTGTAGCCATGCCTTCAGCGTCTTCGTCGGAAATCTCCATGTCGAATTCGTCTTCAAGTTCCATAACCAATTCAACTACGTCCAATGAGTCCGCTCCTAGGTCGCCTGTGAATGAAGCTTCAAGCTTCACTTCGTTTTCTTCTACACCTAGACGATCTACGATTACTTTAGTTACTCGCTCTAATACTGTTGCCAATGTCGTCACCTCCCCTCAAATCAGTATACAAAACTTTTGCCTACATGACCATTCCGCCATCAAGATGAAGCGTTTGGCCGGTCATATAAGAAGATTCGTCCGAAGCTAAGAAAAGTACTGCTTTCGCGACTTCTTCGGCTTCTCCGAAACGTCCGAGAGGAATTTGGGCGAGCATGTTTTTTTGAATGTCTTCATTCAATTTATCTGTCATATCCGTGGTAATGAAACCTGGAGCAACGGCATTTGCTGTAATGCCACGGCTTGCTAATTCGCGTGCCGTTGTTTTTGTCAATCCAATGACACCTGCTTTTGCAGCTACATAGTTTGCCTGTCCTGCATTGCCCATAACCCCGACAATTGATGAAATATTAACGATGCGGCCAGAGCGCTGTTTCATCATTTGGCGAGTTACCGCCTTTGTGCAGATGAAAACGCCTTTCAAATTCGTGTTAATGACATCATCCCATTCGTCATCTTTCATGCGCATCATTAAATTATCCCGTGTGATGCCAGCGTTGTTGATCAATATATCAATTGAACCGAATGTGCTCACCGTTTCATCAATCATTGCTTTTACTGCCTCTGAATCAGAGACATTTGCCTTTACTGCAATAGCTTCTCCGCCATTTGCCTGGATTTCAGCTACGATTGCTTCCGCTTTTTCCTGGCTCCCGCTATAATTGACAACGATTTTCGCGCCTGCAGTCGCCAGTTTCCGAGCAATTTCAGCTCCTATTCCGCGTGAAGCACCTGTTACGATTGCCGTTTTCCCTGTTAAATTGGTCATTTAGACAGCTCCTCTACCGCTTTTTCAAATGATTCCATATCGTATACCGGCAGTGTTTGGACTGAACGGTCAATTTTTTTCACGAGCCCGCTCAGCACTTTCCCAGGACCGACTTCTACGAAAACCGTAACACCAAGGTCGATCATTTCGCGGATTGATTGCTCCCAAAGCACCGGTGAATACAATTGACGCACCAGCAATTCCTGGAACTGCGAAGCATGTGTTTCGCTTTTTGCAGTAACGTTTGTGATAACTGGAATGACAGCATCTTTCAAGAAAGCGCCGCTTAAAACTTTTGATAAAGACTGGGATGCCGGACGCATCAATTCCGAATGGAAAGGCCCGCTTACATCAAGAGGAATAGCCCGTTTAGCGCCGCGTTCTTTGGCAATGATGCACGCCTGCTCGACGCCGTCTTTGGTTCCTGAAATCACTATCTGTCCCGGGCAATTCAAGTTTGCGAGCTGAACCACTCCTGTTGAATCCGTCACTTCATTTGTCACTTTTTTTAGTTCTTCACTGTCCATGCCAAGTATCGCCGCCATAGCGCCTTCTCCAGCTGGAACTGCTTCATTCATAAACAGTCCGCGTTTATGGACGATGTCGACAGCTGTTTCAAAAGGTAAAACACCTGAAGCTACAAGTGCGCTATATTCGCCTAAACTGTGGCCAGCCGTAAAGTCCGGCGTGATGCCAGCACGGATCAGCCTTTCGGTAATCATTGCACTAACCGTGAGTAATGCCGGTTGCGCATGGTATGTAAGAGTCAAGTTTTCTTGAGGGCCTTTAAGCATGAGTTCCGATAAATTTACGCCTAATGCTTGGTCTGCGTCCGTGAAAAACTGGCGGCTTTTGTCATCAGAAAGAAAGCTCTCGCCCATGCCAATCGTTTGGGAGCCTTGTCCTGGATAGATAAATGCGATTTTAGTCATTTGGGTTCTCCTTTTTCAATGTACTGTATATCGTGCCTGTAACATCGTGTTCAACCATCGTCCGGGTTTGGCGGATTGCATTGAATAAGGCATTTGCATTGGAAGAGCCATGGGCTTTTATAACGGGCGCTTTTAAGCCGAACAACCCGGCCCCGCCGTATTCGCTGTAGTCCAGCATGCCTTTCAAACCATTCAGATCATTTTTTACCAGAAGAGCCGCAAACTTTGTTTTAGCCGATGACATGAAAACATCTTTAATCATCGAAAAGACATTCATCGCTGTTCCTTCGATTGTTTTTAAAACCATATTCCCGGTAAATCCATCTGTAACGACCACATCAGCCGCTCCATTCAATAAATCGCGTGATTCCACATTGCCAATAAAATTCACAGGAGCTTCTTGCAGCAATGGAAATGCCGCTTTCGTCAACTCATTGCCTTTTTTCTCTTCCGTTCCGATATTCAATAATCCAACAGTCGGATTTTGAATACCCCGGACTTTTTCGGCATAAATGCTGCCCATTACGGCATATTGCACCAGGTGTTCCGGTCTTGCTTCAGCATTCGCTCCCATATCTAGCATGACAAACCCTTTGCCGTCTATCGTTGGCAATGTCGGCGCTAAAGCAGGGCGATCAACTCCATCGATGCGTCCAACCACAAATAATCCTGCTGCCATAAGTGCTCCTGTATTGCCTGCTGATACACATGCATCCGCCCGTCCATCTTTTACCGCTTGTGCCATCTGGACCATAGATGCGCCTTTTTTTCTGCGCACTGCCCGCACCGGATCGTCTGTCGCTTCGATGATTTCATCACAATGGATGACAGTCAGCCGTTCATGATCTTTTAAATACGGCTCCATTTTTTCTTGGTGTCCATAAAGCTGGATTGACAAATCTCCGAATTCCCCTAAAGCTTTAAAGACGCCTTCAATAATTTCTTTTGGCGCATGATCTCCGCCCATTCCATCAACAGCTATAATCATTTTTTGTCACCTTCACTTTGTTCCGTCATTCGATACATTTCAAATGTGCCGATAAATACAGTCGCTAAATCCACCGAAGAAACGACTTTTACATAAGCCCGGTTTTTCCCCGGATTTCGGTCTACAACATGCGCTTTCGCCACGACCCGCTGTCCGGCTGTCACTGGTCGAAGAAATTGCAGTTCCGATTTTACCGTCAGTGCCAGCTCATCGTTCATGACAGCTACAGCCAAGGAATTGGCCTGTGCGAATAAATGATGTCCTCTGGCGATTTGGTTGCGCTGGAAAACATGTTCAGGTTTCACATCAAATATCGATATTGCCCGTTCATCCAGTTCAATATCTATAATTTCGCCAATGACTTCATCGATTGGCAAAGATTTCACTTCATCTTCAAATGTTTTCACGGCCACATGTTTGATGCGCTCACGCAATTCAGGAATGCCAAGTTCCATCCGGTCCAGACGAATCGTCTGTACACTGACATCGAACTTTATCGACAGTTCCTCGTCAGTGACAAATGGATTGTCCTTGATGGACTCTGTTAACGCTTGCTGCCGCTCTTTTTTTGGTTTTCTCACGTTGTCACCGCCCGCTATTAGCACTTGGTACTAATATGAGTATATAAATAACAAAAAAAGAATGCAAGGATTATCTGAATCCTGCATTCTTAATCTAATCTGCCTGTGGCCAGCGCGCCTGATTCTTCAAGCTGCTCACGCAGGCACTTGGTTTCATCACTGGTCCAGAATTCCTGGCTGTTAACGAGCGCTTCAGCATCTCGCCTAGCAGTTTCCAGTGCCCGATAATCATGGACTAAATCCGCCATTTTAAATTCCGGCACTCCGCTTTGCTTGCGCCCGAAAAAGTCTCCCGGCCCGCGTAGCTGCAAATCCTTTTCTGCAAGGACAAATCCATCATTCGTCTCTGTCATAGAAGACATGCGCTCTTTCCCAACTTCAGTTTTCGGATCAGCCAGCAATACACAATAAGATTGCTCACTGCCCCGTCCGACTCGCCCACGCAATTGATGGAGCTGGGACAGGCCAAATCGTTCGGCATCGTATATCAGCATAAATGTGGCGTTTGGGACATTCACCCCAACCTCCACTACTGTCGTCGACACCAGCACATCAATTTTACCTTCAGTAAAGGAACGCATCGTTTGCTCTTTTTCATCACCAGACAACCGCCCGTGCATCAATCCTACGGTATGTTTGCCATGGAAATAACTTGAAAGCTGCTGAAACAAATCCACTGCATTTTGATAATCCAATTTATCGGATTCTTCTATCAACGGACATATTACATATGCTTGCCGGCCTTCAGCAAGTTCCTTTTCCATCCGGCCCACTATTTTTCCAAACATCTCTTTTTTCATCCAGTATGTTTGTATTTCTTTGCGGCCTACAGGCATTTCATCAATCACCGAAACATCCATTTCACCAAAAGCAGAAATCGCCAATGTACGCGGAATTGGCGTTGCCGTCATGAACAGCACATCCGGATTATAGCCTTTGTCTTTCAAGACCCGGCGCTGGTCTACACCAAAGCGGTGCTGTTCATCTGTAATGACGAGCCCCAGCTTTTTAAACTGTACATCCGGCTGAATCAAAGCATGGGTACCGATTAGGATATCAATTTTGCCTTCTGCCAGCTGATCAATGATGAACTGGCGCTTTTTGCCTTTCACAGATCCTGTAAGCAAGGCGATATTCACACCAAACGGCTGGAACCATTGCGCCAGTGTATTGGCATGCTGTTCGGCCAGTATTTCAGTCGGCGCCATCAAAGCGCCTTGCTTACCTGCCGTAACAGTTGCATATAACGCTATTGCTGCTACTACCGTTTTCCCTGAACCCACATCCCCTTGCAGCAGCCGATTCATGTGGAAAGGCTCTTTCAAGTCCCTGCAGATTTCATTGACAACACGTTTTTGGGCATCGGTCAAATCAAAAGGCAGCGTGTCAATAAAGTGTTTCAGCCGGTTCAAGTCATAATCGATAAATGAACCGCCTTCTTCTTCGCGGTTTTTTTTGCGCAATGCTTGCATCTTCAACTGGAATATCAACAACTCTTCATAAACAAACCGTCTTCGTGCTTGTTTCAAAGCTTCCCCATCAGTCGGAAAGTGAATCCATTCAAGCGCATCTTGTACAGGCACCAGATGATAAGCCGTCCGAAATCTCTCAGGCAAGCAATCTTCCAGGTCATCTTTCGCCAAATCCAGCGCTTGCCGCATCAGTTTACGAAACGTTTTCTGAAAAATGCTGCCTTTCAAGCTGTACACCGGCTCGAAATCGACTCCATTGGTCCGGGGTCCGATAGAATGGTTTGTCACAGTGATCACTTGTCGGCCACGGTCCCATTTCCCGGATAAAGTGACGACTTCGCCTATTCTTAATTTGGCTTTAACATATGGCTGATTAAAGAAAATAGCTTTTACCAGATGCCGGCCCACCATTATCTGGACTTGGGTACGTGATTTATTTTTACCTAAAAAAAGGACGGAAGGTTCGCTCTCGACCCTTCCCTCCACAGTGACTCTTTCATTATGCGGTGTATCCGCCAAGTCCTTCAGCTGAAAATCTTCATGGCGGTATGGAAAAGTCATAATCAAGTCATGAATCGTCTCGATTTTCATCTCCTGCAAAGTTTCAGCTGCCTGTTTGCCCACCCCTTTTAAAGAGGCGACAGAATCCTTACTTCCCACTGCCAACCACGGCTCCGCCAAAGATTTTCGCTTCCAGCCACTTACCTGTAGGAGTAGCGGCAAGTCCGCCTTTTGCCGTTTCTCTTAATGCACTCGGCATAGATTGCCCGATTTCAAACATTGCACTGATTACTTCATCGCATGGAATGCGGCTTGTTACACCAGCCAGAGCCATATCTGCAGCTACCACTGAGTTGGCTGCTCCCATAGCGTTACGTTTCACACAAGGCACTTCTACGAGTCCAGCGACAGGATCGCATACAAGCCCTAGCATATTTTTCATCGTGATGGCAAAAGCTTCAGAACTTTGCTGCGGAGTACCTCCAGCCATTTCAACAATTGCAGCTGCAGCCATCGCTGCGGCTGAACCAACTTCTGCCTGACATCCACCGGCAGCTCCGGAAATGGAAGCGTTATTGGCAACCACGAACCCGAATGCTCCTGATGTAAACAAATATCGGATCATTTGTTCGCGTGTTGGATTTAATTTGTTCTTGACTGCAAACAAAGTTCCAGGAACAACACCTGCTGACCCCGCTGTCGGTGTAGCACAAATGGTGCCCATAGCCGCGTTGACTTCATTCGTCGCGACAGCTTTGCTGACCGCGTCAAGCAGCAAATCACCAGATAAGGAATTACCCGACTCCATGTATTTTTGCAGCAGGACGGCATCTCCTCCTGTTAAACCGGAAACTGAATGTACACCTTTCAAACCTTTTTCAACCGCTTCTTCCATGACTGTCAAATTACGGTCCATCTGTTTCATGATTTCTTCCCGCGAACGGTCCATCAACAGCATTTCCTGCTCAATCATAATCTCAGAAATAAGCTTGCCTTCATCTTCCGCTCGTTTAACTAATTCTTTTACATTGTGAAATAATGCTTCCAATGTTTATACCTCCTTCTTAATCGGCGATTCTTGTCACTTGTGTAATGTTTGGAAGTTCAGCAAGCTCGTCCATCACTTCTTTATCGACATTTTGATCCACTTCAATCACCATAAGCGCCATGCGCCCTTTTTCTTTTCGGGAAACTTCCATATGACCGATATTGATATCGTATTTATATAAGCAATTTGCTACGTTCGCTATACATCCTGAGCGGTCTTCGTGAACCACTAAAATGGCTGGGTGTTCTCCTGAAAGACGCAGTGGAAAGCCATTCAGTTCTGTGATTTCAATCTTGCCTCCGCCAATCGAAATGCCCATCATCGACATTTCAGCACGCTCATCACCAATGACAATTTTAACGGTATTCGGATGTTCCACGTGGCTGGTCTCCGGAATAAATTCGAATTCCAGTCCAAGTTTCCGCGCTTCTTCAAATGATGTTTTTATGCGTTCATCGAATGTGTCATAGTCCAGCAGCCCGCCGACAATCGCAACGTCCGTGCTGTGGCCTTTATATGTTTCGGCAAATGAGCCATATAAATGGATTTTCGCCCATTTTGGCTGACGCCCGAATAAATCTCTTGCTACTCTCCCGATACGTGCTGCTCCCGCAGTGTGTGAGGAAGATGGACCAATCATAACCGGCCCGATTATATCAAAAACAGATTTGAACTTCATTGCTCAAACCCCTTTCTTTCATTTATAAGTTCATTTTACATGAAATTGCCACATTTAACAAAATTGAACCGCTTTCATTACTTTAAAGGTCAATAGACGGAATGTTCTGAATCTAAAAATAAACAAAAAGCGCATACCATGTACACGCTTTTTGTTGTTTTATTCAACGGAAAGGATGTACGGATAAAGCGGCTGTTTGCCATTGTGGATCTCTACTTCAACTTCATCATTCAACTCTTCGATAAAGCCAGCCAGCTTTTCAGCATCTTCGGCTGTAACATCTTCACCGTAAAGAATTGTGACTATTTCAGCGTCCTCATCAATCAGCTTTTTAACCAATTCTTCCGTTACTCGCTCCAGGCTGTTATCAGAAATAACAATTTTCCCTTCGGAAATTCCCATGAAGTCATCTTTTTTAATCGTAATGCCATCTATCGAAGTGTCCCGCACGGCAAATGTAACAGAACCGGATTTCACTTGTTTAGAAGCTTGCGTCATCGTCTTATGGTTATCCTCAACAGAAGCATTGGGATTAAAGGCTAAAAGTGCAGCCATTCCTTGTGGCACATCTTTTGTCGGGACCACTGCTGCTTCAATTTCAAGCAGCTCAGCAGCCTGTTCTGCTGCCATAATAATGTTCTTATTGTTCGGCAAGATCAATACCCGTTCTGCTTCGATAGATTTAATAGCGTTCACAATATCCTCCGTTGAAGGATTCATCGTTTGGCCGCCTTCAATCACAAAGGCAGCACCAATGCTCCGGAGTAGTTCTGCTATGCCTTCTCCCATTGCCACCGTAACTACAGCATATGGATGCTTCGCTGTTGTTTTCGGTGCATCTTTATGGAAGTCTTCTCCCACAATATCAATATGCTGCTGGCGCATATTTTCAATTTTCATTGAAATCAAGCTGCCATAGTTCTGGCCATATGTAAGCACTTTGCCCGGTTCTTCAGAATGAATATGGATTTTTGCAATTTCTTCATCCGAAATGACCAGTAAGGAATCCCCGTAAGCACTCAGGTCAGAACGAAATTCAGCTTCATTGAATTCTTTTTTGCCTTCTTCAAATTTGACCATGAATTCTGTGCAATAACCGAATTCAATATCTGCTGTATCCATGAAGCCCGCAATATTTTTATGATGTTCGGCACTTACCAGATCATCCATTGTATTGTGTGCATGCTTCTCAGGTAGCGCTTCCCCTTTCAAAGACGCTAAAAAACCTTCATAGACATAAACGAGGCCTTGACCGCCGCTGTCGACTACGCCAACTTCTTTCAATACTGGCAACAGATCCGGAGTCCGCTCCAAAGAAGCTTTTGCTTCTTCTACAATAGCTTCAAATAAAACAATAACGTCTTCTTCAGTTTTAGCTAACTCCATGCCTTTGGCTGCAGCATCTTTTGCTACGGTCAAAATGGTTCCTTCTACCGGCTTCATGACAGCTTTATACGCGGTTTCCACTCCATGTTGAAGCGCTTCCGCAAATTTAGCCGCAGTCAATTCTGACTCATTTGCGATATACTTGCTGAATCCCCGGAATAACTGAGACAAAATAACACCTGAGTTGCCGCGTGCCCCCATTAACAACCCTTTTGACAACGCTCCTGCAGTCTTGCCAATGTGTTCTTGTGCATTTGCTTCTGTTTCTTTCGCACCCGATGTCATTGATAAGTTCATATTTGTTCCGGTATCGCCATCAGGCACCGGAAATACGTTCAATGCATCTACATAATCCGCATTTTGAAACAGATGGTGCGCACCCATTGTTACCATTTCCGCGAACTGGTTTCCATTTATTGACTTCATAGCCGCTTCTTCCTCCTCTTACGAGTTCGTCACACGAACTCCTTGAACATAAATATTGACCGCTTTGACAGGCATGCCCAGCGTTTTTGTAACAGTATACTTAACTTTTGACTGTACTTGATAAGCAACTTCGGAGATTTTTGTACCATAGCTTATAATGACATACATATCAATGATCAAGTCTTTATCTTCTTGGCGAACAATGACACCTTTCGCGAAATTCTCTTTGCGTAAAATATCTGTTAAGCCATCTCTTATTTGATGCTTTGTTGCCATTCCCACAATTCCATAACATTCAATGGCAGCTCCACCTGCAATTTGCGCAATCACATCATTGGAAATATCGATTTGGCCGTATTCGTTTTTAATTTCAATCGACATTGAGAATTCCTCCTTGAGTCCTATTTCACTCTTTTCATTCTACATGAAACTATTATACAAGAAAAGCCGGCGTTTTGGGTGTAAAGGCTTTTTTCTTGAAAGACATGCGAAAATAAGTTGCAAAGGGCATTTGTGTGTGGTAAATTATTAAAGTATGTGAAACGAAAAACGAACTGAAATTCTATTATAATTTTCAGCTTCACTTGTGAGGAGGGACTTACATGCCTAAAGTATGTGCAGTTAGTGGACGCAAAGCTCGTTCTGGAAACGCCCGTTCACACGCGTTAAATTCGACAAAACGTACATGGGGAGCAAACCTTCAAAAAGTTCGTATCCTTGTAGACGGTAAACCGAAACGTGTATGGGTTTCTGCAAGAGCAATGAAATCAGGAAAAGTTGAGCGCGTATAATCGCTCATGAATAATGCCAGGTCTGACATTCGTCGGCCTGGCATTTTTTCATGTTTTTTAATTATAAAGCCTTCCAGTTTCAAAAGAGATTCCGGAATAAGACTATTCCGGAACCTCTTTTTGTTGATTATTTAAAGCGATTTATGGATATACGCCCGCTTTTGCTTTTCTCAGTGTCTAGTCCCTCGAGGTCGCTTCAGACTGGGCTGCGATGGCAAAGACCGCCATTACTAACCAGTCTTCCAGCGCTTGTCGGGGCTAAACGGGCACCCGCGCTTTTCTCAGTTATCCGAGCTTTCGATCATGATGCAGCTGCCGCTTGCAAGCGATACTGTTCCTTCGGTTTCCAGTTCATTGCTGATAAAACGAGTGGAGCCAAATGGAATCGTTTCGCCTTTAACTTCATATTTGAATCCTTTTAAGGTGAAACCATGGACTTCTTCAGCAAATGGATAAAATGAAATGTAGCGGTAGCTTTTATCCGGGATCACTTGATGAGTTCCCGGACTTAAAAAACGGATGCGATTGTGGCGGTTGACCAACACAAATTTGATTGCCGGAAACTTGCGCTGGTATTTATAGATGGCATGAAGCGCACTCATATAATGGTCCAGCCTGCCGCCCGTCACTCCTGTAATAATGACCTTTTCCGGAGAAAAGTCCATCGCTTTTTCCAACGCCAGTTCAGTGTCCGTTTCATCTTTTTCTGCTGCGGCACGGTTTAGCTCTGGAAACATTTTTTCGATTTTCTCCATCTCTTCTCTGGATACAGAATCAAAGTCGCCTACTGCTGCTACCGGCTCGATGCCTTGGTCCAGCAACACTACCGTACCGGCGTCTACTCCGATAAACAAGGCAGATGGCCATAGAGAGAAATCGGGCATTTCTGCAACCGGTCCACCTGCTGCCAGCACGACTATCACAAAATCGCCTCTTCTCCTACCTGTTTGATTCCCTGCAAGGCTGCTGCACGGTCTGTTTGGCTATAGATAGCTGATCCAGCTACAAAAACGTTTGCTCCCGCTTTTGCACAAGGAACGATTGTTTCTTCGTTAATGCCGCCATCAACTTGGATTTCAATATCCAAACCTTTTTCGTTAATAATCCGGGATAATTGCTCAATTTTCGGAACGACCGAGTGAATGAACTTTTGTCCGCCGAATCCCGGATTGACCGTCATGAATAACACCAAATCGATATCTTCGAGTATGTGCTGAATCGATTCAACCGGTGTATGCGGGTTTAATACCACTCCCGGCTTAACGCCAAACGAACGGATCAATTGAATGGTTCTGTGGAGATGCGGAGCTGCTTCTACGTGTACAGTTATATAATCCGCACCTGCATTGGCAAAGTCTGCAATGTACTGGTCTGGATTTGAAATCATCAAGTGGACATCTAGAGGAAGATTGGTCAAAGGACGCAATGCATCAACCACAATAGCTCCCATCGTGATATTCGGAACAAAATGGCCATCCATAACATCAATATGAATCCAATCTGCCCCTGCAAGTTCAACTTCCCGGACTTCTTCTCCCAATTTCGAAAAATCTGCTGCTAAAATAGAAGGTGCAATTTTAATCATTAGTATACCTCGGCTTTCGATTCATAATTTCTTCTAAAAATTTCAAGTAATGCTTATAACGGTATTCTGGAATTTCATTTGCTTCCACAGCTGCCTTAATGGCGCATTTCGGTTCATTTAAATGTAGGCATTCACGGAATTTACAGCGGTTTGAGCGCTCTGCCATTTCTGGAAAGTAACCGGACAATTCCTCTTTTTCGATTGTATCAAAATCGAAGGAACTGAACCCGGGAGTATCTGCCAATAATCCGTTGTTCACTTCAATCAGCTCGACATGGCGGGTGGTATGCTTGCCTCGGTTCAACGCCTTGGAGATGTCATCCGTTTTCAGCTCCAAAGCCGGCAAAATCGTATTGAGCATGGTCGATTTCCCGACTCCTGACTGTCCTGCCAACACACTGATTTTCCCTTCCAGCACAGGCATTAAACGCTCTTTCAGTGTTGGATCTCCTTTATAAGTTGGAATTACTTCGTAGCCGATTTTTTCGTAATCGGCTACGAATCCTTCCAGTTTTTCTTTCTCACTGTCTTTCAAAAGGTCCATTTTGGTCAGGCAAATGACAGGTTGTATATTATGCTGTTCTATTGCTGTCAGGAACCGATCCAAAAGGAGCGGATGAAAATCAGGCTGCTTAGCGGAAAAAACAAGGATTGCCTGGTCGATATTCGAAATTGGTGGCCGCACTAATTCGTTTTTCCGCTCATGGACATGAGTAATCGTGCCTTCTAAATCATGGTCTGCTTCATAATCGACAAAATCACCAACTAACGGCGTAATTTGCCGATTTCTGAAAACACCCCGTCCTCTGCACTGAATATAGCGTTCTCCGTTGTCGTCCAGAACATAATAAAATCCGCTTAGCGCTTTTCTAATTTGACCTTTCGGCATGCTTGCTTTCACTCCTTTTCATTATGCATTTATTCAACGCTGTCATAGGCTATGGTTTCTTCTAGAATGATAGTCGAGTCACGTACAATACGGTAAGTGGCACTCTCGCCTTCTGCAATCTGCAGTTCAAGCTTACGCGTTTCGTTTTCAGTGATGGTGAATTCTTCTACCGGTTCAACCATTGTATTGTTTTGGTCTTGAATATAGATCTGTACGGTCTGTTCGACAGGCTCTTCTCCTTCTGCAGCCGGTTCATATGGGATTTCGACTGTATGGATATAAGTTTTCAGCGGAAGCGGAGCTTTTCCTGAAGACATGACCACTTCAATCGTACTGCCTGCTTCAAGCTGCTCTTCTGCAGCTGGGTTTTGAGACAATACAGTCCCTTCCGGTGCACTTTCAGAAGGCTCTTCTCCAATAATCCGGATGTTAAATCCGGAGGAACGGGCATATTCGTTTAAATCTTCTTCCGTATACCCTGTAA
This sequence comes from Planococcus sp. VCh962, assembly GCF_057748275.1. Taxonomy (NCBI): domain Bacteria; kingdom Bacillati; phylum Bacillota; class Bacilli; order Caryophanales; family Caryophanaceae; genus Planococcus; species Planococcus sp. VCh962. The sequence continues at coordinate 203,533 of NZ_JBYLHS010000001.1, read as the reverse complement.
TGTTTTCGACGGTTCGCATATCTTTCCCTTTGCTGACGGTAAATTCAACATCTGTTTCGGAAACGATGATTTCTTCACCGGCTCTTGGGTCTTGATCAAGGATTGTCCCAGCAGGCTCATCTGAAAATTCCGGTGTTTGCTCAATCGATTTGTAATTTTCATCTTTAAGCAATTCCATCGTTTGTTCAATATCACGGCCTACATAATCCGCAAATTCTTTTGATTCTTTCCCCGTACTGATAAACAATTGAATTTCCGACTCGCGGTCACGCATTTTATTGGCTTCAGGTATTGTTCTGATAACTTGGCCTTCTTCAATTTCCTCGGAAGGCTGCTGCTGTTCTTCCCCGATGACAAATCCCACTGCCTCTAGTTCTTCTATCGCTTCATCACGCTCCATGCCCGAAACGTCCGGGACCGCCACTTGCCTCGGACCGAACATTTCAGGAAACGCTACTGCGAGTATCAGCCCTACAAGAATCAGCAAGCCGATGAGCCCTGCAATTAAAGGGCCTTTTTTCCGCTTCTTCTTGACTGGCTCTGGCGGTTTAGCCTTTTTATCGATCGGGCCGGCCGGTGCCAGCTCTTTTGTTTTTTCCATACTCTCGTAAACGACCCGGTCTTTAATGATGGGCATTGCTTTTGTTTCATCTTGGTCGACTGGGACCGTAAATTTAGGTTCATTCAAACGTTCCGGCAATAAAACCGTTGCTAAGTCCTCTTCCATTTCATTTGCCGATTGATAACGATGTTGTGGATTTTTAGCAGTGGCTTTTAGCACGACGTTTTCCAGGCTCTGCGGCATCGATGGAACAATCTGCCGCAAAGAAGGTGTTTCCGTTTGCAGATGCTTTAAGGCAATCGATACTGCAGATTCCCCTGAAAACGGCAGTCTTCCGGTCAAAAGCTCAAACATCACAATCCCAAGGGAATAAATGTCTGATTTTTTGTTGGCAGTGCCGCCTCGCGCTTGTTCCGGGGACAGGTAATGCACAGTCCCGAGAACCGAATTTGTCTGTGTATAGGAAGTGGCACTTAATGCCATCGCAATTCCGAAATCGGTGATTTTCACATTTCCTTCTGCATCCATCAGGATATTCTGGGGTTTGATATCGCGATGGACAATCTGGTTTTGGTGCGCATGTGCAAGAGCTGATGTTAACTGTGTCATAATCTTGACCGCTTCTTCAGGGGCCACTGGTGAGTGTTCGATTATGTATTCTTTTAAGGTTTTCCCAGGAACATATTCCATCACAAGATAATGAATGGATTCTTCTTCGCCTACATCGAAAATGTTCACGATATTCGGATGCGCAAGACTGGTAGTCGATAAAGCTTCTCGCTGAAAACGCCGCCGCAATTCTTCTTCATTTGAAAAGTCATATCTTAAAATCTTAATGGCAATATCCCGATCCAAAATCATGTCATGGGCCAGGTAGACGTTTGACATACCGCCGCCGCCGATCAATTCCAATATCTTATAGCGGCCATTTATACTTCTGCCGATTAACATGGCTACACCTCCTCAGCCTTTGAGGAAAGAAGAACAAACGAAATATTATCTTCTCCTCCCAGTTCATTCGCGAGTTTCACCATTTCTTCACCTTTTTGTGAAAGCGGAACAGGAGATAGAACAATTGATGCGATATCACTTTTCGAAACTTTATTGCTCAAACCATCCGAGCATATAAGCAAGTAAGAAGATGATGCCAAAGAAAAATGCAAAATTTCCCCGTCAATTTCGGGATCAGTTCCAAGTGCTTTCACAATCCAGTTTTTCTTTGGATGATCCTCGGCTTCTTCTTCGCTGATTTCCCCGCTGTCTACCAGCACATTGACGTATGAATGATCACGCGTCAATTGTTCTACAGCTCCGTTTATCACATATGCCCGGCTATCCCCGATATGGCACATGACGCAATCCTGCTTATCAATCAATGCTGCAATCAATGTCGTTCCCATACCTTTGCAATCCGGATGGTTTAATGCATATTCGTAAACAAGCTTGTTCACATACTGGACATTGACCGACAGCCATGTCTTTCGTTTATCTACAGTTAAAAAAGTGTCTGCTGCTTCTTCAATAAAAAGCCTGCCCAGCGTTGACACGGTTAGATCGCTAGCTACATCCCCCGCATTATGGCCACCCATGCCATCGGCAACAAGGGCCAACAGCAATCCTTCCGGACGCCTGAGGACAGCGACGCGATCTTCATTTATTTTGCGTTTTCTGCCTGTATCACTTTCCATGACATATTGAAACAAATCCCGCCACCCCGTTTCTTGTCTGTTTTTGCTATTATTTTTTAAGCTGTAGCTTTTTTTCGAAAAGCAGCGATAAAGAACCCATCACTGCCGAAATCTTGTGGAAACACTTGGACAAATCCTGTATTTTTCAGTCCAAGTGATTCAGGCAAGGATACCTGGATTTTCTCCATTTCCGGATGGTCTTTCAAGAAACGTTCTGCCGTTCCCCGGTTTTCCATTGAGTCGACCGTACATGTGCTGTACACCATGATGCCATCCTGCTTCAATAATTGGGCAGCTTGGTCCAAGAGCTCTAATTGAATTTCCTGGAGTCTTGAGAAATCCTCTTCTTTTTTGGTGTATTTGATGTCTGGCTTGCGTTTGATGACGCCAAGTCCGCTGCATGGAGCATCGACTAAAATGCGATCGAATTTCTCAGGCCCGAACCGTTCCACGCTCTTTTTGCCATCACCCGCTTCTGTTTCAATGACCGTATGGCCAAGGCGTTTCGCTGTTTCATCAATTAGCTTGATTTTATGCTTATGAAGGTCCATCGCGAATAAATTCCCTTTGTTCTCCATTTTCTCGGCTATATGAGTCGTCTTGCCTCCAGGGGCTGCACACATGTCCAGGACTTCCATATTCGGTCCTACCTGCAAAGCGTATGCTGGCAGCATGGAACTTTCATCTTGGATGGTGATAAAGCCTTTTTCAAATGTCGCCGTTTTAGCCGGCTGGCCATTCGTGACAATCAGGCACTCTGGAACAAATTCACTTTGCACGGCTTCCAGCCCTTCGGATTCCAGCATTTCAATCACTTCTTCAGGAGAGGCCTGCACCGTATTGACACGGACAGTTTGGGATGGAGTTTTATTGTTTTCCAAAGCCATTTCACGTGTTTTTTCCAAACCGAATTGCTCAGCCCAGCGCTTGATCATCCAAACGGGATGGCTGGTTTCGATTGCGATTTTTTCATACGGATCGCTGATGGTATTAAATGAGCGGACACCGTTTCGCTGAATCGAGCGCAATACTCCATTGACTACAGATGCCACTCCGCCATGGCCGCGCCGTTTCGCGATTTCCACTGCTTCATGGACAGCTGCATGAGCGGGAATGCGATCCAGATAGACAATTTGGTATAACGACATACGCAGCAATGTTTTTACCCAGGGCTCGATTTTTCCTTTCAGGTACGGTTCCAAATAATAGTCGAGCGTCATTTGGTGCTGCAATGTGCCATATGTGATCTCAGTCAGCAAGCCTTTGTTTTTATCAGCGATTCCATAGCTTTGAATCGTCTGGTGCAAAAGCAAATTGCTGTATGCCTGCTTGTTTTCTACAGCCCATAAAATCGAAAAAGCGGCATCCCTTACATTGCCTTGTAGTTTTTTGTTTTTCATTCGAATATATCTCCTGCCTGGATTTTAGGTCCTTTTAAATAATCGGAGGCGGACATCCGCTTTTTGCCAGCCGGCTGCAAATCAGTGATGGCCAAAATGCCATCGCCGGTCTGAACAAGGATTGCGTCTTCAGCCAACCCGACCACTTCGCCAGGTTGGCCGCTTTTCGCAAGTCCACGGACTTCCGCCCACCAGATTTTCATATTTTGTTCATTATAGGTTGTAAATGCCACCGGCCATGGATGCAATCCACGTATCTGGTTGTAAATCGCTTCCGCTGGTTTAGTCCAATCAATGCGTTCCTGTTCCCGTGAAATATTGCGGGCATATGTCACTTTTTCTTCATCCTGTGGAATCCGTTCGTTGGTTCCATCAATAATGGAAGGCAAAGTTTGCTTCAGTAATTCTGTACCAGCCTCACTCAATTTATCGAACATGATTCCGGTATGGTCCATTTTGCCGATTGATACTGCTACCTGGGAAATGATATCCCCTGCATCGAGCCGATCGACCATATACATGATGGTGACACCGGTCTCTTCCTGGCCATCGATGATCGCTTGATGAATCGGTGCTCCCCCGCGGTATGCAGGAAGCAGAGAGGCGTGAACGTTGATTGCACCAAGTTTCGGAGCTTCAAGCACTGCACTTGGCAGGATCTGTCCGAATGCAGCGGTGATGATCAAGTCTGGAGCTAAATCGAGCACATGCTGCAATTCTTCCGGATTTCTCAGTTTTTCAGGCTGGTAGACAGGCAGTCCAAGGCGCAACGCCTCTTCTTTCACCGGAGTCGGTGTCATCACCTTTTTGCGACCTACAGGCCGATCCGGCTGAGTGACGACTGAAATGACGTCGTAACCTTCTTCAACCAGCATGCGAAGGATGGGTGCCGAAAAAGCCGGCGTTCCCATGAAAACGATTTTGGTCAAAAGGACTCCTCCTCTTCAGCTGCTGCCGCTTCAGCGATCATGGCATCCAATTCTTCCTGAGTAACATATTTAGAGATTTTGCTGGTAAACAGCACGCCATCTAAATGATCCATTTCATGAAGAATTGCGCGCGCTTCATAACCTTCAGCTTCCAGTTCATACCAGGAACCGTCCCGCTCTTGAGCTTTGATCTTTACATGATCCGGACGTTCTACTTCCCCGTAAATTCCCGGAAAACTCAAGCAGCCTTCAACGTCTGTATCGGCACCTTCAAAAAGAGCTAATTCTGGATTGACCATTTCAATCGGTTCCTGCCCTTCACCAAAATCGACAATAGCCACACGGACCGCTACTCCCACTTGAGGAGCGGCAATTCCAACGCCATCATTAGCGATCATTGTTTCATGCATATCATCTAATAATGTCGCCAGATTTTTATCAAAAGTTGTAACCGGCAAGCATTTCTGTTCTAAAATGTCACTCGGATGTTTCACGATATTGCGGATAGTCATTTAATATTCCTCTTTTCTTTTACATCACTGATGTCGGATTCATATCAATCGATAATGTAGCGCCTTTTTTTAACCACTCAGAGCGGTAGATTTTAATCAGCTGCTGCAGGACATCAGACAGTTTCGGTTCTTTTTTGTATTTTATCAAACATTGGTAGCGATATCTATTGTTCACCCGGGCAATCAGTGATGCCGACGGACCGATGATGATGGTATCCGAGGATAGCTGCGACTGTAGATAGCGCACAGTCTGATCGGCATACCCGGAAGCAGTCATCAAATCTTCATGGGTAAATTGAATATTCACGACATAATAATACGGTGGATACCCACTTGCTCTGCGCATCGCCATTTCCTGTTCGTAAAATGGTTCATATAATTGGTCTTTTGCCAGTATAATTGCATAATGCTCCGGAGTATAAGACTGGACAACCACTTCGCCCGGTAATATATCGCGTCCTGCCCGCCCGCTTACTTGTGTCAGCAATTGGTAGGTTTTTTCCGCCGCGCGGAAGTCCGGCAAATGCAGCGTTGTATCTGCCGAAAGTACACCAACTAATGTGATATTCGGGAAATCCAGTCCCTTAGCAATCATTTGAGTGCCAAGCAGAATATCGGCCTTACCCTCGCCGAATGCAGCCAGAATTTTTTCATGGGCGCCTTTATTTCTTGTAGTATCGACATCCATCCGCAGCACACGGGCTCCAGGAACCAACTTAGCCAATTCTTCTTCAACTTTTTGAGTGCCGGTGCCAAAAAAGCGGATGTGTTCACTTTCACATTCCGGGCAGATATGCGGCACTGGTTCATCATAGCCGCAATAATGGCATTTCATCAATTCACTCGAACGGTGATACGTTAAGGAAATATCGCAATTTGGGCATTGCATGACTGTACCGCAGTCCCTGCACAGCACAAATGAGGAATAACCCCGTTTATTGAGAAACAGCACCACTTGCTCTTTCTTCTCCAGGCGATCCCGTATCGCTTCTGCAAGCGGCACTGAGAACATCGAACGGTTTCCGTTGCGCAATTCTTCACGCATATCAACAATCTGCACGTCTGGCAACGGCTGATTTTTCGCCCGTTTTTCCAGCTCCAAAAGTTCATATACACCTTTTTGTGCCCGTGCATAGGATTCAAGCGATGGTGTTGCACTTCCCAGAATGACCGGACAATTATGTTGCTCACTGCGCCAGATTGCTACATCCCGTGCATGATAACGCGGTGAATCATCCTGTTTATAACTGGATTCATGTTCTTCGTCTAGAATAATCAATCCAAGATTCTCGAACGGCGCAAAAATCGCCGATCTGGCTCCAACCACAACTTTTACTTCAGCACGCTGGATTTTTCGCCATTCGTCATACTTTTCTCCCGCTGACAAGCCGCTATGCAGTACCGCAACAAGGTCGCCAAAGCGTTCCTTAAAGCGAATCGTCATTTGCGGCGTCAATGAAATTTCCGGTACAAGCATGATGGCCTCTTTGCCATCTTTGAGTACTTGATCTATTGTCTGAAGGTATATTTCGGTTTTACCGCTTCCCGTAATGCCGTGGAGCAGAAACGTTTTCGGTGTATTCAGTGACCGTTCAATGGCATCAAAAGCGATTTGCTGGTCTTCTGTCAGCAGCAGCGAATGTTTTTTCTCAATTTCTGTCTGCAATTTTGGATCTCGGTAAGACTCTTCATTTTTGATAAAAGCGGCACCTTTTTCCACCAAAGCATATATCGTCGGCAATGAGACACCCGCTTCTTTTTGCATATAGGAAGATTCAATCGCTTGTCCTACATGGTTCTTCATGTATTCCAACAGCTTTACTTGCTGCTTGGCATTTGAACGGATTTCTATGGTCTCCAGTTTTTCAAGGGAATCCGCTATATGAATCATCCGGACTTTTTTGACTGCGGTCTGCTGTGAAATGTCCGTATCGGCAAGGATGGTTCCCCGGTTCAATTCCTTCTTCAATAAGCCATATACTTCTACAGCGTCCTGAGAACGCACAAATGGCCGTTTTTCAAAATAAACGCGAAGCGGCTCAGCAATTTCTTCCAACGGCGCATTCAGTACAAAACGCTTTTCGTATTTTGCCCGAAGCGCTGAAGGAATCATGACTTGCAGCGCATCTATCTCAAAACAGATGGTCTTTTCTTTCATCCATCTGGCCATTTCCAATAACTCTTTATTCAATACTGGTACGACATCCATCAATTCATGGATCGGTTTCAGCCGTGCCGGATCGAACTCTGTCGTGTCTTTAATCGCTGTTATAAAGCCAAGCACTTTGCGGTTGCCAAACGGAACTTTCACGCGCATTCCGGGCTCGATGAGCACTTGAAGGTGAGGCGGAATAGCGTAGTCAAAAGGCCGGTCAATAGGATGCGCTGCAACATCGACAATGACTTCAGCGATCATGTAAATCTTCCTTTTCAAGGATTGATTGAAGCACACGGCGCGCGAGTTCCTGTTTCGGCATCATGCCGAAGGACTGCTCAAACCCTTCTTTGCCATAAACCGTTACGCGGTTCGTATCCGATTCAAAACCGGCTTGTGCTTCACTTACATCGTTGGCGATAATATAATCCGCATTTTTCCGTTCCAATTTATCTTTTGCATATTGCCCGACATTATTCGTTTCTGCGGCAAAGCCAATCAGTAATTGAGTGGTTTTGGTTTTCCCAAGATGCTGCAGAATATCGACGGTACGCTCCAACTCAAGGATTGAACCGCCTTCTTGTTTTTTCATTTTCTGATTATGCACACTGATCGGCCGATAATCAGCGACAGCCGCCGTCTTGATGACAACATCAGCCGTTTGATATTCCGATTCTACGGCATTTAGCATATCTTCAGCACTTTCCACAAAAATCCGCTGGACGCCTTTTGGCACGGGCAAAGAAACAGGTCCACTGATCAGAATCGTTTCAGCCCCCATTTCTGCTGCTGCTTCTGCCATCGCATAGCCCATTTTGCCACTGGAGAAATTGGTAAGGAAACGGACAGGATCAATGCGTTCGCGTGTCGGTCCAGCTGTTACCACTACTTTTTTTCCAGTCAGCAGTTTCGGACGGGCAAAAAAATCAGCTACCAGTTCTGTGATCTTTTCCGGTTCTTCCAGCCGTCCTTTGCCAACATATCCGCATGCCAGAAATCCTTCAGACGGCTCGATGAACCGGATGCCATCATCATGGAGCTGCTGGATATTGCGTTTTACTGCAGCATGGTCATACATATGCACATTCATCGCCGGCGCTACCCAAATAGGAGCCGTCGCTGCAAGCAGCGTTGTCGTCAGCATGTCATCTCCAATACCGTTCGCCAGTTTTCCGATGATATTGGCCGTTGCAGGTGCCACGATAATTAAATCCGCCCAGTCAGCAAGATCAATATGGGCGATGACAGAAGAATCTTTTTCATCAAACGTATCATAATAGACATCGTTTCTGGACATTACCTGGAAAGATAGAGGCTGTACAAATTGACGTGCAGACCCGGTCATGATCACTTTGACGGAAGCTCCTGCCTGAGACAGTTTGCTGACAAGCGCAACCGCTTTATAAACGGCGATCCCCCCGCTTACACACAATAGAATTTTACGATTTGCCAACAATATAAAACACCCTTTCTAAACAACAAACTCCCAAAGAACAAGTTTGCTCTGGGAGTCGTTTGCTGAGATTAATGGTTAAATTTCGTCTTCATAAATTGCATATTCATCTTGATGTTCAGGTCTCAAAACACCGGCTGCCACTTCTTCAAGCGCTTTGCCGACCGACTTGGCGGAAACATAATTGTCTAATTTTTCATCACCGTGTTCATGTAATTGGCGCGCACGCTTGGATGCAAGAGCGACCAGTGAATATTTGGAATCAATTCGGCTTTTTAACTTATCAACGGATGGGTATAGCATTATACATTCTCCTTTAGCATATCAAAATATCTTTTTTCTACACGTTCACGTTTGCAATGCTCAGCGATAATAATGGCATTTATGCGATCACATGCGTTTTCAACCAAATCATTCTCAACCACGTAATCGTATAAATTCATCATTTCAAGCTCTTGGCGCGCAGCGAAAAGCCGGGATGCAATGACATCATCCGTTTCAGTGCCTCGGCCAACAAGCCGTTCTTCTAATTCTGATAAACTTGGTGGAGCCAGGAAGATAAACAAGCCATCCGGAACTTTTGCGCGTACTTGCGCTGCCCCTTGAACTTCGATCTCCAGGAATACATCCCGCCCGGCATCTCGCATTTTGTTGACATACTCAAGTGGCGTACCATAATAATTTCCGACAAATTCAGCCCATTCCAGTAATTGATCCTGCTCGATCAATTCCTCGAATTCGCTTCGCGTCTTGAAGAAATAATCCACTTCATCCACTTCGCCTTCGCGCGGGGCTCTGGTCGTCATCGAAATGGAATACTCATAATTCGTATTTGGCTGCGAGAACAGCGCTTTTCTTACAGTGCCTTTTCCGACACCCGATGGCCCTGATAATACAATCAGCAGTCCGCGTTGCTTTCTCATTTTATCCCTCATTCGTCTCATCATCATTTTCTTCCGCACGTGCAATCGCAGTTTCAGCCGATACTGAGGAAATCACCACATGGTCACTGTCCATAATGAAGATAGACTTCGTCTTCTTTCCCCCGGTCGCATCAATCAACAAACCTTTGCTTCGTGCTTCTTGGATCAGCCGCTTGGACGGCGCGGAATCCGGCGTTACAATTGACACGATCCGGCTCACTGCAACGGCATTGCCACCGCCGAGAGAAATAAATTTCACCGTTTTTTTCACATCCATCACCGCCATCGCAACTGATCTTCATTGTTCGTTTTCTATCTAACTGTCTTATTATATCATATTATACCGTGAAAATGATAAGATGGAACAAAACGATTTGAAAGAGGGATTTTTAATGGCATTTGATGGATTATTTACAAAAGCAATGACACGTGAGCTTCAACAGCTTGTGTCAGGCAGAATTTCAAAAGTTCATCAGCCTAACCAGCTTGAACTGTTACTGCATATCCGCGCACAAGGAAAAAACCATAAATTATTGATTTCCATCCATCCTTCGTATTCGCGCATCCATTTGACAGCGATGGCGAACGTCAACCCTTCTGAACCACCGATGTTTTGCATGCTGCTCCGCAAGCATATTGAAGGCGGGGTCATAACTGAAGTCATCCAGCACGAAATGGACCGCTTGGTCATTTTGAAAATCAAAAGCAAAAACGAAATCGGCGATGACATTGAAAGAGAACTCCATGTAGAAATCATGGGACGCCATTCAAACATTATCCTGGTGGATTCCGAGCGGATGATGATTCTTGACAGCTTGAAACATTTGCCGCCAAGCGTTAACTCATTCCGTACAATTTTGCCTGGCCAGCCTTACGTATTTCCACCTTCCCAAGAAAAGCAAAATCCTTTTGAAGCTCCGGATAAATTGACAGAACTTGAAGAAAAAGAAATCGTCGGTACATTTTCCGGATTTTCTCCATTAAATGCGCGTGAACTTTATTACCGTATGGAACAAGCTGATGATAAAAAAGAAATTGCTGATCTTTTTCTCAGGGACTTTCTGAAAGAACAGCCAACCGGCTATTACATAGAGCTTGAAGGAAAAAGCTTTTTCTCCGCTGCTCAGTTGACGCATATCGGTGGAACTGAACTGGAATTCCCTTCACTTGGTGAACTTCTTGACCGCATGTATTACGCCAAAGCGGAACGCGACCGCGTTAAGCAGCAGGCCGGGGACTTGGAACGCTGGCTTCAAAACGAAATCGCCAAATTGAAATTAAAACTGAAAAAATTGAAGAAAGAGCAAGACCAAGCCGAGAAACGGGATCAGCTGCAACTCAACGGTGAGTTGATCATGGCAAACCTCCATCGCATCACAAAAGGCACGAAAGAAATTGAAGTCGACAATTATTACAACGATGAAAAAGTCACCATCACACTCGACCCAAGGAAAACACCGATTGAGAACTCGCAGAAATATTATTCCCGCTATCAAAAAGCGAAAACTGCATTGATAAAGACTCAAGAGCAAATTGAAAAAACCATAGAAGACATCGAGTATTTTGAAACGCTTATGCAGCAAGTGCAGCAAGCGGGACTTTCCGATATTGAAGAAATACGGGAAGAACTAGCGGAACAAGGATTTATGAAGGCTCAGAAATCGAAGAAAAAGAAAAAGCCGACAAAGCCTTCCGTTGAATCATATGTATCCAGCACCGGCGTTCCTATTTCTGTCGGTAAAAACAACAAACAAAATGATTATGTCACCTTCAAAGTCGCAGCGAAGTCTGATACCTGGCTCCATACAAAAGATATACCTGGTTCGCACGTCATCATCCATTCAAATGATCCTGATGAAACCACGATTATGGAAGCCGCGACGATTGCCGCATATTTCAGTAAAGCCCGGGAATCGAGTTCTGTTCCGGTTGATTACACAGAAGTCCGCCAAGTAAAAAAACCAAATGGCTCAAAACCCGGTTTTGTTATTTATTTCGAACAAAAAACTGTCTTTGTTACACCGGATGAAGATTTGATAATCAAATTAAAGAAATAATTAGATTCAAGCGGGAAGCTTCCAGGCTTCCCGTTTTCATTTAAAATACTTAAGGAAAAAGCTGAAAAATGCGAATCATTATTAACCGAATATTCTTAAAATCTTCATTTGTTTACATAATAAATATATATAAATAAAATGATTGCATTGCTTGAATTCAAAGTAAATGCTATCTTTTTAAAGGACATAAATTTTAGGAGGCTTATACATATGATCACTTTTTCAAACAAGCCAAAATGGCTTATGGCGGCTAGTGTCGCATCCATGGTTTTATTAGCCGGCTGCGGCAATAGCAGCAGCGAGACAGCAGAATCGGCTGAAACCAAAAGCGCTTGGGACGAAATTCAAGAACAAGGTTCCATGACAGTTGCTACTTCCGGCACACTTCTAGCCACTTCGTTCCGGGATGCAGAATCCGATGAACTGACCGGTTTTGAAGTAGAAGTTGTCCGTGAACTGGGCAAGCGTCTGGATCTGGATATTGAATTTAAGGAACTTGGTTTTGACGAGATGCTGACAAGCGTCAATACCGGCCAAATCGATATCGCAGCGAACGATATCGAAATCTCAGAAGACCGTTTGGATAAATTCATCTTCTCTACACCCATCAAATATTCTTACGGCACAGCAGTTGTCCGTAAAGACGACTTATCCGGCATCAAAACGCTGGAAGACTTGAAAGGCAAAAAAGCCGCTGGCGCTTCCACTTCAATTTATATGGAAATCGCCCGTGACTACGGCGCTGAAGAAGTGACTTATGATAATGCCACCAATGAAGTATATTTGCGCGATGTGTCCATCGGCCGAACCGATGTGATATTAAATGATTATTACCTTTCTACATTTGGTGTTGCAGCATTTCCCGAATTGAATATCACCATTCATCCAGACATTAAGTACGCTCCTTCTGAAGTCGGGCTCGTGATGAATAAAGACAATACGGAACTTGCTGAGAATGTCAATAAAGTACTGGAAGAAATGCTGGCGGACGGAACTATTTCCAAAATCTCCGCTGAGTTTTTCGGTGGTGCTGACGTATCGGTAAAACCGGATATTGAGTAAGTCATTAAAATGGAGGGTTTGTCATGAGTGATATCGAATGGGGGCTGCTCTTTGATCCGGCACTGGCAATCGATTCCCTTCCTTATGTATTGGAAGGCATCTGGTATACATTGCTGATTTCTATAGTGAGCATGGGGCTGGCACTGGTTATCGGTTTTTTCCTAGCGCTCGCCCGCACCTCCAAACTCATCCTGCTTCAATGGCCGGCACGCCTTTATATTTCCTTTATGCGGGGCGTACCTATTTTGGTCATTTTGTTTCTGCTGTATTTTGCCTTGCCGGTAATCGGCATCGAATTCACTGCCTTGCAGGCTGCTTTAATCGGATTCACCATCAACTGTGCAGCCTATATCGCTGAAGTGTTCCGTTCTTCCCTGGCATCCGTTGACAAAGGGCAATGGGAGTCATCGACGGCACTCGGCCTGACCTACTGGCAGACGATGCGGCGAATTATACTGCCGCAGTCTGTCCGCATTGCTGTACCTCCGCTTTCGAATGTTTTTCTGGACTTGATCAAAGCCTCTTCTTTGGCGGCGATGATCACAGTCCCTGAGATCTTCCAAAAAGCCCGAATTGTTGGAGCGCGTGAATACGATTTGCTGACATTGCTGATTTTAGTGGCGCTCATTTACTGGGCAATCTGTTCTGTCATGACAATCCTGCAAAATTATTTGGAAAAACGCTTCGCGGATTTTTTGTGAAGAAAAATTATCAACGAAAAAGGCTTCCTTTCTGGAAGCCTTTTTCGTTTGTTACATATGATTTTTTCTGGTTCATTAATGCCCCGCCACGTCCCGTTTTGTAAAAGCGATCCAAGCGGCTGCGAGGAACACTACAAAATAGACACCCAGTACAATTATAGAGAATGTCAATGTCATTCCTTCCACCATGGGTTGTGCTCCATTAAAGTATTGCATTAAGTTCGTATTGGCAAACAGGATATATTTCGACCATTCGTATCGGGACACGAATGACACCATTGTACTTCCGGCCATCATCAGGAAAATTGCCAGCCCGATTGCCATGCTGCTGCTTCTGAAGATAGTCGAGATCATAAATGCAAATGTTGCCATCATCACAAGCGTCACCATTTTAAATCCGTAAGATACCAAAATCTCCTTAATGACATTACTTTCCGTGAATCCATCAGCTGTCGATATGACGATGTTTGGCGACAAACCGTTGACTCCGAAGAATAGCGCACCGACAATCCATGAAAATATAAGCAGCGATACTAGTATTGTCGCTGCAAAAACCAGCACGGATACATATTTCGCAAGTAAAATCTTCGTCCGCGAAATCGGCCGGATCAGCAGAAGCTTGATGGTTCCCCACTGGAACTCATTAGCGACAATACCGGCAGCCACGATAATAGTAAACAAACTGAGAAGCGAAGAGATCATGGCATTTTCCAGCACATACTCCCAGGCATCGTAAGGTTTAGGTTTTATATTATTTTCAAGATGATAATTGTTTTTTTCAATAATCATCGGATTGCTGAATGAGGCAAATTCATCCTGCTCCATTTCAGCTGTAAGCTTCACATTTTCTGTTTGCAGTTCTTCTTTCCAGTTTTCCCCGTATTCGTTTTTCAATATATCCGTATCCATAAACGTATTCACCAATCCGCCGGCCAAAGCGGCTATCGCTATAAACGCTATCATGATCCAAGCCGTTTTTTTGGAATACAGTTTGATTTGTTCATTCCAGACCAACTTCAGAAAATTATTCAATTGTATTCTCCCCTATCAGATCAAAGAATTTGTCTTCCAATGTAGATTGGAGCACCCGCACTCCGTAAACATCCATTCCTTTATGAATCAGTTCTTTCAAAACTTTTGGGATTTGTTCTTTTGTCAGGGATAAGACCAACTCTTTTTTATGTACTGTCACTTTATGCGCTGTATGTGCTTCCAGGAAATCTTTTGCTGATTCAAGCGGATGGACTTCAATATGCACATCTTTTACATCGTTTTGGACTTCGACGCTTTTAACGGATTCTATGGCAATCAATTCACCATTTTTAATGATGCCAATCCGGTCGCACATCAATTCGATTTCAGACAATAGATGACTGGAAACAATGACTGCCACATTTTCCTGTTCTGCCAGATTGCGTATGTATTTCCGGATTTCACGGATGCCTGAAGGATCGAGTCCGTTCGTCGGTTCATCAAGTATCAAAATCGAAGGCCTATGCAGCAATGCCTGTGCAATGCCAAGGCGTTGGCGCATTCCAAGAGAATAGCGTCCCGCTTTTTCATGGATAGCTTTATCCAGACCTACCAATGACACCACTTCTTGGATCCGTTCGGGGGTGATCCCATCCATCATACGGGCAAAATGCTGTAAATTTTTCATGCCACTCATAAAAGGGTACATTTCCGGATTTTCCACAATTGCTCCGACATGACGGATGGCTTCCTTATAATCATTTCTAATGCTTTTCCCTTCGATTATTACATCCCCATCTGTAATATTCATCAGTCCTACCATCATACGGATTGTCGTCGTTTTACCGGCACCATTCGGCCCTAGGAATCCAAATACTTCTCCGGCTTTTATATCGAAGTTTAATCCTTTGATAATCGATTTGTTCCCGATGGTTTTCTTTAAATCAATCAATTGCATAGCTACTGGCTTCACCAAAAAACACCTCCATATTTTACCTGTCTATAGGATTATACGAAGCAAAACTATTTAAGTTTCCAAATTCGGGAATTATTTTTACATTTTTATCCTGGCGCTAGAAGAGTAATTTAATAAAAGAAAAGAAATATAATCCAGCGGTCCGTGTTTTCTCCACAAAAAAAGTCAAAAGCTGCTTATATTAAAGCAGCTTTTGACTCTTGCCCTTAACTTTGTTGCGGCATATAAATGACTTCCCAAAGATGCCCATCCACATCCTGAAAACTCCAGCCGTACATATACTCATCGTCCATTCGATCATTAGAAGCTGTACCGCCTGCGGCAAGCGCCTTATTGACCATTTCATCCACTTCTTCCCGGCTATCCGCTGAAATCGCTGTAATGACTTCCGTGTTGCGGGTTGCATCCGTTAACTCTTTTTTCGTGAATGTCTTAAAAAAAGCCTCTGTTAACAGCATAACGTAAATGTTTTCTCCAACCATCATACAGGCGCCTTGCTCATTGGTCATTTCCTGATTAAATTCAAACCCCAGGCTGCTGAAAAAGTCTTTCGATTTTTGCAAGTCTTTCACTGGCAAATTCACATAGATCTCTTTAGCTTGCACTGCCATTTGTCCTCCTCCTTTCTTCCGGAATTTGTTATCTTTCTTATTCGATATAAGTTTTTATAAGTCCTTTAAAAATTGAAAAGAACAGCCATTTACGGCTGTTCTTAAAAAAGCAGATATTGGGTTCCAATAGAAAATGCAGCTGTTGAGTATATTCTTCAATGTTCCAACGACACTTGTCTGCTGAATAACTACTGTTTGCAGGGCAATATCAGAAATACTTGCCTTCTAAAAATTTAAAAGAGGAGGTAGTTTAATATTTCAATTGATCATTCAAAATTTCCATTCCCTTTTCATAAAAACGTTCCATGTCTTCCCGAGGGACCAAGTTCCCGCCTGTCGCCCAGACAATATGGGTAATCTTCTCTTCATTTAAGCCATGGTTTGCTATATAATCACTTCCCAGCACTTCTCCTGGGCCTTTTAAGCCGGCAGTCGCAGAAGGCTCAACGGAGATGCCTTCACTGTCCGATAGCATTACGAGCAATTTAAACAATTCACCGTCTTCCAAAGTGTAAACCCCGCTCACCAGCTTTTCGCTGATTGAAGAGGCAAAGCTGGAAGGCCGGCCTACTGCCAATCCATCTGCTTCCGTCCGGTTATCGATGCCAAAATCCTGAACGCTGACTTTCTCTTTTTCGCCTGTCAGCAATCCGATCAATACCGCCGGCGAATGCGTCGGTTCCACAAAAAAGCAATGCACAGCATCACCGAAAACTTGTTTCAATCCAAATGTGATGCCGCCAGGAGCACCGCCGACGCCGCATGGCAAATAGACAAATAAAGGATTATCCGCATCAACGGTAATTTGTTTTTCTTCAAGCTGCTGTTTCAAACGGAAAGCTGCGACGCTATAACCAAGAAAAAGTTGTTTCGACTTTTCGTCATCTACAAAATAAGCACTGGGATCCGCTTGCGTCCGTTCCCTGCCAAGCGTAATCGCTTTGCTGAAATCCCCTTCGCATTCATGGACAATGGCACCTTTTTGGCGCAGCAAGTCTTTTTTCCACTGCTTGGCATCCGATGACATATATACGGAGGTCTGGAAACCAAGCCTCGCACCTATAATGCCGATGCTGAGCCCCAAGTTTCCAGTGGATCCAACGCCAATCGAATAATTGCTGAAAAACTGCCTAAAAGCCGGTTTGGAAAACATTTCATAATTGTCCTCTTTTGAAATCAGCCCTGCTTTTATTGCCAGTTGTTCTGCCAAATACAGTACTTCATACACGCCACCGCGAGCTTTAATCGATCCCGCTATCGGCAATTCATTATCGCATTTCAAGTAGAAGTTTCCTTGGATATTTGTATGGTAATGTGCATTCAGCGCTTTTTTCATTTCTGTAATTTCTCTAAGCGGTGATTCGATGAGGCCATCCGAAGGTTCCGCATCTTCGAATTCTTTAGCCAAAAAGGGAGCGAAACGCTGCCATAATAATTCCGCTTGTTCCATATCCTCTAAGGAAACTGCCATTGGTGGAACGTTATCCATAGAGGTCTGTTTCGGATTCTGCCAGAAAACCGGCCTTAAAGAAAGTACGTCCTCTAATAAAGGATATTGCTGTTTCCAATTATTGATTTGCTGTTGATTAACTTGCATGCATTTCATCCTTTCTATCTAAAGATGCTCTTTGCTTCTATCATACACGAAACTCAGCTATTTTTTCTTGAATTGAGTGATTATTTTAGTTTCAGCAATTTAGTAATCATCTTGCAATGGCAGAAACCACCTTCTTCTGCTGAACTAAGTTGAACAGATGATTTTGAAAACCAAGACCTCTCCATTAAGTTCAATTGCTGGCATGGCCGCTATGACATTTAGTACAGCAGGTAAAGATATATTTTACAATTTTTTCACTTACTGTCCGGTTCGGTGCAAATACTGTCCGCTGTCCTATGAATACTGTCCGCCAAAGCTCTAATACTGTCCACGATCAACCTATTACTGTCCAACGAAAAAAAGCCGACCCAAAGGTCAGCTTCCCAACGTTCCTGCTTTCAAACTTTCATGCCAATCGGCAAGCAACGGCAAATCCTCTTCTGAAATGGCGTTCATTTCCACTGCTTCTTCAACAAGTGCCGGGAAATTCGTCAAGGTATGGAATGTAAAACCGGATCCTGTAATCGCTTCGATTGACTGGGGTAAATCGTATGTAAATATCGCCACGATGCCAAGCACGTCGAAGCCAGCCGCTTTCAATCCTTCTGCTGCCTGCAAAACTGAACCGCCTTTGGAAATCAAATCTTCCACAACGACCACTTTTTTCCCGGCTTCCACTTTGCCTTCGATCATATTGCCCTGGCCATGCTCTTTCGCTTTAGAACGGACATAAACCATCGGCAAGTCCAATAAATCACTGACCCATGCCGCGTGGGGAATTCCAGCTGTTGCTGTACCGGCCACCACTTCACAGTCAGCATAAAATTCATTGATCAGACCAGCCAGGCCTTTGGCGATTTCTTTTCGGACAGCGGGATAAGACATGGTCAGCCGATTGTCGCAATAGATTGGTGATTTGATGCCGGATGCCCAAGTGAATGGATCTTGCGGACGCAGTTCCACTGCTCCGATATTCAATAATTGTCTCGCAATATGTTGTTTCATGCTTGCCCGCTCCATTCGTTTTTAATTTGGTGATAACTTGCTGCTGGATTTTCCGATTTAGTGATTGCCCGGCCGACCACGATATGTGTAGAGCCTTGTTTACGCGCTTGCTCCGGAGTCGCAATCCGTTTTTGGTCGTCTGCTGCGCCGTTTGCCAAGCGGATGCCCGGTGTGACTTTCAAGAATTCCTGGCCGCAAGCTTCAGAGATGCTGCTTGCTTCCAAGACTGAACATACCACTCCATCAAGGCCAGCCCGCTTTGCCTGTTTGGCATAATGAAGTACGGACTCTTCGAGGCTTACATAAATTAACTGGTCTTCATGCATTTGTGATTCATCAGTAGAAGTCAATTGAGTCACTGCAATTAGTTTAGTATCGAAACCTTGCAGCCCGCGTTTGGCTGCCTGCATCATCTCCAAGCCTCCTGCTGCATGGACATTTGTCAAATCTACGCCAAGTTTCGCTAGACCGCGCATCGCTGCTTCAACAGTGTTCGGAATGTCATGCAATTTCAAGTCCAGAAAGACCTGATGGCCCATCGCTTTAATGCTGCGCACCAGTTCCGGGCCTTCCTGATAAAAGAGCTCCATGCCGACTTTGACAAAAAGCGGCTCGTCAAATTTGGCTAAAAATCCCTCTACTTGCTGTCGTGATGAAAAGTCTAACGCAATAATGGGTTTATTCACAGACGATGGCTCCTTCCAACTAATTCTTCAACCGATTCATATCCGAGGGTATGCAGTTTTTCCGGCAATTGGTTGATGATTTCCGGACACACGAAAGGATTAACGAAATTAGCAGTTCCAACTGCCACGGCACTCGCACCAACGGACAAAAAGTCGATGACATCATCAATATCTGCAACACCACCCATCCCGATAATCGGCAAATCGGTTTGCTTCCGAACCTCATAAACCATACGAAGTGCGACCGGTTTTACTGCTGGCCCGGATAATCCTCCGGTAATATTGGCAATGACCGGACGCCCAGTTTTTGCATCCAGGCGCATGCCAAGCAGCGTATTGATCATCGTGATGCCATCTGCTCCACCTTCTTCAACCGCTTTGGCGATTGAGACGATATCGGTGACATTCGGGGATAATTTGATGTAAACCGGAACGGAAGAAACGTCTTTTACTGCGCGTGTCAATTCCCTCGCAATATCTGGATCGGTTCCAAAAGTGATGCCGCCTTGCTTGACATTCGGACAGGAAATATTGATTTCCAGTGCATGTACGTTCGGAGACTGCGAAATCGCTTTCGCCACTTCCACATAATCTTCTGTCGTGGTTCCTGCTACATTCGCGATAATCGGCACATCATATTGCTCTAACCAAGGAAGCTCTCCGCCCAGCACTTTTTCCAGTCCTGGATTCTGAAGCCCGATAGCGTTCAGCATGCCCGATGCCGTTTCGGCCACCCGCGGCGTTGGATTGCCGAGGCGCGTTTCAACCGTTGTCGCTTTGATCATAATGGCCCCGAGCTGGGATAAATCATAAAGTTGGGCATATTCTTTGCCGAAACCGAAACAGCCGGATGCCGGCATGATCGGATTTTTTAAGTCGAGCCCTGGAAGTTTTACTGTTAAATTTGTCATGCAATCACTACCCCCGCAGGAAATACTGGTCCATCAGAACATACTTTGATGTAATCCATTTCACTTTTTGTCGTTCGGCAGACACAGGCAAAGCAAGCTCCAATGCCGCAGCCCATCCGTTGTTCATAAGACAGGAAGCCTTGTTTTTCCGGGTAGGCCCATTGCACGGCTTCAAGCATCGGAGTCGGTCCGCAGCTGTAATACGTATCAAAGTCTTTTGGAAGTTCGTTTAAAATATGTGTCACAAAACCTTGCGTACCGTGAGATCCGTCCACTGTTGCAATATGCGTATCCCCTAGCGCCTGGAATTTTTCTTCATAGAAAACGGCTTGTTTGCTTTCAAAACCAAGGATATGGACGGTTTCAATGCCTTTTTCATTTAGTTCTTTTGCCAATTCATACAAGGGAGGCACTCCGATGCCTCCGCCAATCAAATAGGCTTTTTGCTTGGCTTGTTCCACCGGGAACCCATTGCCGAGCGGCCCGAGGATATCCACAGTGTCGCCGATTTTTTTCTCAGAAAGCAATGTTGTGCCTCTGCCTTCAGCCCGGTAAATCATGGTGAATTGAGAGTTCGCGAAATCAATGGAAGCCACCGATATCGGGCGGCGCAGCAGCGGTTCAAAGCTGTCCGCTAGCCGCAGATGAACAAATTGCCCGGGGGCTTTCATTTCCCCGGTCAATTCGCCTTGTACCGTCAATTCAAAGATATGGCGGGCAATTTCCTGATGGTCTGTAATCACCATGCGCTCTTGTTTGATCATACGCCAGCCCCCATTTCTTCTGCTGAAAATGTCATCGATTCGATGACGCGCAGCATCGCTTCTGCCGTGTCGAGCGACGTTAAGCAAGGGACTCCATTCTCTACTGACTCGCGGCGGATGCGGAAACCGTCGCGTTCCGGCTGTTTGCCTTTCGTCAGCGTATTGATGACCAGCTGAGCGTGTCCATTCTGGATCATGTCAATTAGCGTTTTTCCTTCCGACCCGATCTTGCCGATTGTCGTGACGCGCACGCCTGCTGCTTCCAATGATTTTGCTGTTCCTTCGGTAGCCATGATCTGATAGCCGATAGCTGTAAAGCGTTTTGCCAGTCCAATTGCTTCCTCTTTATCTTTATCTGAAATCGTCATCAGCACGGAGCCATGGTCTTTAATTTCCATTCCTGCTGCAACCAGCCCTTTGTACAAAGCCTTTTCGAGCGTTGAATCTTTGCCCATGACTTCGCCTGTCGATTTCATCTCAGGCCCGAGTGTAATGTCCACGCGGCGCAGTTTCGCGAATGAGAATACCGGCACTTTCACGTAAACGCCTCTTGAAAGCGGTGCAAGCCCAGGCGTGAAGCCTTGATCGGTGATACTGTGCCCAAGAATCGCTTTCATAGCGATATTAGCCATTGGAATGGCTGTGATTTTACTCATGAAAGGCACCGTCCGGCTCGAGCGCGGATTGACTTCGATGACGAACACTTCACCTTTTGAGATGACGTACTGGATATTCAGCAAACCGACAATATTCAAGCCTTTTGCCAGGCGAGTCGTGTAATCCACTAAGGTATCGAGCAGGTCCTGTGAGATGTTTTGTGTCGGATAAACCGCAATTGAGTCTCCAGAGTGGACTCCTGCACGCTCGATATGTTCCATGATTCCTGGTATCAATACATTTTCTCCGTCTGAAATCGCATCAACTTCAATTTCAATTCCTGTCAGATAACGGTCGACAAGAACCGGATGTTCCGGACTCGCTTCCACAGCATGCTCCATATAATGGCGCAGATCCGTTTCGTTATAGACGATTTCCATTGCGCGCCCGCCTAAAACGTATGAAGGGCGGACAAGTACCGGATAGCCGATATGATTGGCGATGACAACCGCTTCTTCTGATGACACCGCTGTTTTGCCAAGCGGCTGCGGAATGCCGATTTCATGCAATGCTGCTTCAAATTTATTGCGGTTTTCCGCACGGTCCAAGTCTTCCAAAGACGTACCGAGAATTTTCACCCCGTTTTGTTCCAGCTTGTCAGCCAAGTTGATGGCAGTCTGTCCACCAAACTGAACCACTACGCCTTTCGGCTGTTCGATTTCTACAATGTGCATGACGTCTTCTACGGTCAAAGGCTCAAAGTATAATTTGTCCGAAATCGAGAAGTCTGTCGACACTGTTTCCGGGTTGTTATTGATGATGATCGCTTCGTATCCCGCTTCTTTGATTGCCCATACGGAATGCACGGTTGCATAGTCAAATTCGACGCCTTGTCCAATCCGGATCGGGCCCGACCCTAGAACTATGATGCTTTCCTTGTCCGTGCGGATCGATTCATTTTCATCTTCATAGGTGCCGTAGAAATACGGCGTTTCCGACTCGAATTCCGCTGCACACGTGTCGACCATTTTGTAGACCGGCATCAGCTTCTGTTCTTTGCGCCAGTTATAGACTTCCTGTTCTGATGTATTCCATAATTTCGCGATTGTTTTGTCTGCAAAGCCCATGCGTTTCGCTTTTTTCGCTGTTGTATAATCAAAACGATTTTCGCTTAATACTTTTTCGTACTGGACGATATTCTGGAACTTCATCAGGAAGAAAAGATCGATCTGGCTCCATTCATGAATGGTTTCAATCGTCACACCGCGGCGCAGTGCTTCTCCGACAAAGAACAAGCGCTCATCGCCTGCACGGCAAATGCGTTTTTGAATCCACTCATCGCTCATGCCATCAGCATTTTTCAAATCCAGATGGAATTGCCCTGTTTCAAGAGACCGTACCGCTTTAAGGATGGCTTCTTCAAAAGAACGGCCCATTGCCATTACTTCCCCGGTCGCTTTCATTTGAGTGCCTAAATTCCGTTTCGCTGATTCAAATTTATCAAACGGCCAGCGTGGAATCTTCGCAACGACATAGTCAAGCGCCGGCTCAAATGACGCATATGTGCGTCCGGTTACTGGATTGATCATTTCATCCAGTGTCAATCCAACCGCAATTTTGGCAGCCAGTTTGGCAATCGGGTAGCCTGTTGCTTTCGATGCCAATGCCGATGAACGGCTGACTCGCGGATTTACTTCGATGATGTAGTAATTAAAGCTATCTGGGTCCAGTGCAAGCTGGACGTTGCAGCCGCCTTCGATTTTCAAAGCCCGGATGATTTTCAGCGACACATTGCGCAGCATCTGGTATTCACGATCCGATAAAGTTTGGCTAGGCGCAACCACGATCGAGTCTCCTGTATGGATGCCGACCGGGTCAATGTTTTCCATATTGCAGACCACAATTGCCGTATCGTTGGCGTCCCGCATCACTTCGTATTCAACTTCCTTAAAGCCGGCAATCGATTTTTCAAGAAGGCATTGCGTTACCGGGCTGTATTTCAAGCCACTTGTAACAATTTCTTGCAAATCTTCGTCGTTATGGCAAATTCCCCCGCCAGTGCCGCCTAGCGTAAATGCGGGGCGCACAATTACCGGATAACCGATTCGTGCAACAAATGCTTTTGCTTCTTCCATATTGTGGATGATATCGGAATCCGGAACCGGTTCACCGAGTTCGTTCATCAATGTACGGAACAAATCGCGGTCTTCCGCTTTATGGATGGCATCCAATTTCGTCCCTAAAATTTCAATATCCAGTTCTTCCAGAATTCCGGACTCATCCAACTCAATCGCCATATTCAGTCCAGTCTGTCCGCCGAGTGTCGGAAGCAAAGCATCCGGGCGCTCTTTGCGGAGAATGCGGCTGACAAATTCGAGTGTAATCGGTTCGATATATACTTTATCGGCAATTTCGGTATCGGTCATAATGGTTGCCGGGTTGGAGTTGATCAGAATGACGCGGTAGCCTTCTTCTTTCAAAGCCAGGCAGGCTTGCGTTCCGGCATAGTCAAATTCTGCAGCTTGTCCGATTACAATGGGACCGGATCCGATTACGAGTATACTTTGAATATCTTGTCTTTTAGGCATATTGCTGCTCCTTTCGAGTCGCGCTCATAATGTCGATAAAACGGTCGAACAGATAGTTGGAATCTTCCGGACCAGGTGATGATTCCGGATGGTATTGTACGGTGAATGCCGGATAGTCCAAATGGGCAAGCCCTTCATTGGTGCCGTCGTTAATCGCTCTATGGGTCACTTTCAAGCGTGTGCCTTGCAAAGTGTCTTCATCCACTGCATAGCCATGATTCTGTGAAGTGATTTCCACTCTTCCGGTCGTCAAGTCCTTTACCGGATGGTTGCCTCCACGATGGCCGAATTTCAGTTTAAACGTTTCAGCTCCGCAAGCGCGGGCGAATAATTGGTGGCCCAGACAGATGCCGAAAATCGGCACTTGGCCGAGCAATTCCCGGACCACATCGACACATTGCTCTACGTCTTTCGGGTCTCCAGGGCCGTTTGACAACATGACACCGTCCGGGCCCCAAGCCATAATTTCTTGTGAAGTCGTATTATAAGGCACCACAATGACGTCGCAATCCCGCTTGTTCAATTCGCGCAAGATGCCATGTTTCATTCCATAATCAATCAGCACCACTCGTTTGCCGCGGCCTGGACTCGGATAAGGCCTTGCTGTTGAAACTTGCGCCACTTGGTTGTGGGGCAAGTGCGTTCCTTGAAGCACCGCTACCACTTCATCGACATTCACTTCTTCGCCTGCTGCAGTCAACATGCCTTTAATGGAGCCTTTTGAACGGATCAGCCGCGTCAGTTTACGGGTATCGATTTCAGCAATTCCTGGAATGTTTTTCATGCGGAACAACTCATCAAGCGTTGAGTTGCAGCGGAAGTTGGAAGGGTATTCCGCAATTTCACGGACCACCATGCCCTTGACCGCAGGCTGGATCGATTCAAAATCGTCGCTATTGATGCCGTAGTTACCGATCAATGGATACGTCATGGTGACGATCTGTCCGCAGTATGATGGATCTGATAGTATTTCCTGGTATCCTGTCATGCTCGTGTTGAACACCACTTCACCGGCTGATGCTTTGTCGCTGCCGAATGCCGTACCTTCAAATACCGTACCGTCTTCTAAGATTAAATACCGTTTCATTATTTTGTCTCCTCCTGCCAAACGATTTGTCCACCGTAGATTGTCATTGCCGGCCATCCTGTGCAGTTCCAGCCACCGAATGGACTATTTCTTCCTTTAGTTAAAAATTCATCAACATTGATCGGCTGTTCTTTTTCCAGGTCCAGCAGCACCAGGTCGGCTGTTGTGCCCACTTTCATTTTTCCGTAAGGCAGCCCGAAAGTTTCACTCGGTTTTATAGTCAGCCAGTCGATCAATTGCTGCAGCGACCATTTACCGGTTTCGACAAACTTTGTATACAAGAGCGGAAACGCCGTTTCAAATCCAACGATGCCAAATGGCGCTGTTTCCATGCCATTCGTTTTTTCTTCCAAAGTGTGCGGTGCATGGTCAGTGGCGATAAAGTCCAGCGTGCCGTCAAGCAGACCTTCGTGCAGCGCTTCTAAAT
The DNA here is from genome assembly GCF_057748275.1 of Planococcus sp. VCh962. Classification (NCBI taxonomy): domain Bacteria; kingdom Bacillati; phylum Bacillota; class Bacilli; order Caryophanales; family Caryophanaceae; genus Planococcus; species Planococcus sp. VCh962. The sequence continues at coordinate 177,870 of NZ_JBYLHS010000001.1, read as the reverse complement.
CTTCTTTGGCACGAAGCGGCGGGTTCATTTTCCAGTTGGCGTCGTCTGCCGGGATATCGTCTTCACTCAGCAGCAAATGGTGCGGCGTCACTTCTGCAGTCACGCGGATACCTGCACGTTTTGCATCGCGGATAACCCGGACCGATTCTTTGGTTGAAACGTGGCATACGTGATAATGGGCGCCTGCCGCTTCTGCGAGCAGAATGTCTCGGGCAATATGCACCGATTCAGCGATTGATGGAATTCCTTTCAAGCCAAGTTCGCTGCTTCTTCTGCCTTCGTGCATGACGCCGTCATATATCAGGCTATTGTCTTCACAATGCGCCACAACCGGCATATCGATTTTGGCAGCGTCCAGCATCGTTTCGTACATCATTCCCGCCTGCTGTATGCCGACTCCGTCATCAGTGAAAGCGAAAGCGCCGTTTTCTTTAAGTTCCTGCAAGTTCGTACGTTCTTTTCCGGCTTCCCGGATGGTGATGGAAGCATACGGCAAAACTCGGATAAGCGCATTATTCTCAATCAAAGCGTTGACATGCTGCAGATTTTCTTTCGAATCCGGCACTGGACGTGTATTCGGCATCGCACAGATTGTCGTATAGCCGCCTTTGGCTGCAGATTTCGTCCCGCTTTCGATTGTTTCCTTTTGCTCGCCGCCTGGTTCACGCAAATGCACATGAACATCTACAAATCCTGGTGCGATCATCCGGCCTTTGCCGTCTATTTCATTTTCTCCGTTTGTTTTCAAGCCAACTCCGATTTCCTCAATCTTTCCTTGTGCTACCCGCACGTCCGTCTCTGTCAGTTCTCCGTTTGCCAGCATCTTCACATTTTTAATCATTAAATCCATTCTCAATCTCTCCCTTTCAATGCATATTCGAGTACAGCCATGCGGACGAAAACTCCGTTTGCCATTTGTTTAAATATCCGCGAGCGTTCGCATTCCACTAAGCAGTCCGCAATTTCAACTCCTCTATTGATTGGAGCAGGATGCATGATAATTGCCGTGTCTTTCATTTTCCGTTCCCGCTCAACGGTCAGGCCGTATAGTGCATGGTAATTTTCTTTAGAAAACAAGGCGGATACTGCATGGCGTTCGTGCTGGACGCGCAGCATCATGACCACATCCGTATCTGCGAGAAATTCATCCAGGTTTTGCGACGTCTTGTAACCGCCGCTCCATTCTTCCGGACAGACGAACGAAACTTTAGCACCCAGCTGTTCCAATGCTGCCGCATTTGATTTTGCGACCCGGCTATGGGCGATATCACCGACAATTGTTACATGGATGCCTTCAAACCGGCCGAACTCCTGGTGGATCGTATACAAGTCCAGCAATGACTGTGTCGGATGCTGACCAGAACCGTCCCCTCCATTAATAATGGCGACATTGCATCCTTTGAGCTCTTCATAATAAGCTTCTTCTTCATGGCGGATGACAACGCCGTCCACGCCGATCGATTCAAAGGTTTTGACGGTGTCATACAAAGTTTCTCCTTTTTGGACACTTGAAAATGCAGTTTCAAAAGGCAGTACTGTTAATCCCATCCGGTGTTCAGCCATTTCAAAACTCATTTTGGTCCGTGTGCTCGGCTCATAAAACAAATTGACGATGGTTCCTGCCAATGGCTGCTGCTCGCCGTTTTCGAATTCTCCTGCCCGTTTCAGCAATTTCATGATGGTTGAATTTTTCAAGTTGTTCATTGTCAGTACGTTTGGCAAGTGGATCCCTTCCTTTCATTAAGTGAAACTTTATTCAGTGGGGGTCTTCCTCCCCACTGAAGATTAGTTGATCCAACCGGATTGTTATGATCAGTTAATCTCCTACTTTAAGGAGTGGAAGTCTTATTGAGCGTTAAACAGGATAAAAAAACACCTTCCTGAAGGCAGGAAGGTGTGAGGAAATAAAGGCATAGTTCGCCTTTGCTTCAACCCTTTCCATGCCTCTCTGGACATTCATTAAAAGGTGATTATTCAGTTCCGTGATCAATTTCGTCTTTATTGCGTCCTGGCAAGATCAGATTCAGCAAAACGCCTACGATGGCTGCCAGCGCCATTCCTTCAATTGAGAACGATTCGCTAAACTGGATTTTCGCTCCGCCGATGCCGATAACCAGGATAACCGAAGAGATGACCAGGTTGCGTTTGTCTCCAAAATTGATGCGGTTGTCAACCAGCATGCGCAGGCCGGATGATGCAATGATTCCGAACAGCAGGATGGAGATGCCGCCTAAAACCGCTGTCGGTATCGTTTCGATGACTGCCATCAATTTCCCGAAAAAAGAGAACAAGATGGCAAACACTGCGGCGCCGATGATGACGTAGATGCTGAACACGCGCGTGATGGCAAGGACACCGATATTTTCGCCGTAAGTCGTTTTTGGTGGTCCACCGACAAAAGATGAAATCAATGTGCCCAAGCCGTCTCCAAGAATCGAGCGGTGAAGCCCGGGATCTTTTATGTAGTTTCGTTCAACTATTTTTCCAAGAACCAGCTGGTGGCCGATGTGTTCAGAGATGGTAACAATCGCGATTGGCACCATGACGAACAGCAGCGTTGGTGTAACCGTAAAGCTGTAGTCGATTCCTGGAATCAGAAAGTCCGGCACTTGGAACCATGTTGCTTGATCAATTGGTGCATAGTCAATAATTCCGATTGCCGCTGAGTAAAGGTACCCAGCGATGATGCCGATCAAGATTGGCATCAGAGAGATGATATTCTTAAAGTAAATATTACAGATGATGGCAGTAATCAAAGTCACAAGTGCTGCTGAGAAATGTTTCATGCTATACTGACTCACGCCGTCCACCGTTATGTTCATGGCCATGTCAACCGCAGTTCCTGACAATGCCAGCCCGATGACGATAATGACCGGCCCCACTACAATCGGCGGCAGCAGTTCCATCAACCAACGGTAACCGGTCTTCCAGATGATCAATGCAACGATGGCATAGACGAGCGACACAAACATCGCGCCGATCATTGCTGAACCGATGCCGCCGGTTTCTGTCGCAATGGTGATCGGGACGATAAAGGCGAAAGATGAACCGAGATAAGCCGGTACCTTAAACTGAGTGATGAGGATGAAAATAATAGTTGCGATCCCACTTGTGAGTAAGGCAATCGCCGGGCTCAAGCCGACCAATTTCGGTACGAGAATCGTCGCGCCGAACATGGCGAACATATGCTGGAGGCTCAATGAAATCCATTGGACCGTTTTCGGTTGATCTTGTACATCCAATACTGCTTCATTCACTGTAAGTTCTCTCCATTTCTATTCGTGTATCGCTACACGGTCGCTGCCGTCACTTTCTTCCATCTGAACCACGATGCGTTCACTGCTCGATGTCGGGATGTTCTTTCCGACAAAATCCGCCCGTATCGGCAATTCCCGGTGGCCCCGGTCAATCAGGACAGCCAGCTGAATTTGAGCCGGGCGGCCAAGATCCATGACAGCATCCATGGCAGCTCTGACCGTTCTACCTGTATACAGGACATCATCCACCAATACCACTTTTTTATTTGAAATATTATGCGAGATGTCCACTTGCTGGACAAGCGGCTCCTGATTTTTATTCTTGACACTCAAGTCATCCCGGTAAAGCGTAATGTCCAGTTCCCCGGTTAAAATCGGTTTGCCTTCAATGTGCTCTATCTTTTCAGCGAGGCGCTTCGCAATAAATGCTCCTCTAGTTTTGATGCCCACCAATATGCAATCGTCAATTCCTTTATTGCGTTCGATAATTTCATGGGCGATTCGGGTAATGGCCCGCGCTATCGCTTTTTCATCCAAAATATCTGCTTTTTCTGCCATGGACTCCACTCCTTTTCCAAATAAAAAACCTCTTGCCTGAGAGGCAAGAGGTTAGATGCGCAGAAAAATTAAGCATGGAAGACAGTCTCCCAGCCAGCGTAAATACCTTCTCGGCCTCTCTGGACCGTTTTTAAAGGTGTTGCTTATTCGATTTGTTTTTTTAAGTATAAAGAACAGGTTGCCGCTTTGTCAATCTTTCTCTCGAAGAGATTCTAAAAGCTCAGCGAATTCCACCGGCGCATCAGCCGAAAATTCAAGGTATTCACCAGATCTTGGGTGATTGAAGCCGATGACTTCAGCATGCAGTGCCTGTCCGCCAATGTCCATCGTTTTCTTCGGTCCGTACTTCGGATCGCCAACTAACGGGAAACCGATATATTTCATATGGACACGAATCTGGTGGGTACGGCCTGTCTCCAAGCGGCATTCAACCAATGTATAATTGCCAAAACGCTCCAGTACACGGAAATGCGTAATGGCGTGTTTGCCCTTGTCAATGACAGCCATTTTCTGGCGGTCTTTTACATCCCGGCCAATCGGCGCATCTATTGTGCCTTTGTCATGTGGAATATGTCCATGTACAAGCGCCATATATTTTCTGGTAACCGTCTTTTTCACCAATTGGTCAACTAAAGAAGTATGCGCCATATCATTTTTGGCGACCATTAATAGACCCGATGTATCTTTGTCGATACGGTGGACGATTCCTGGACGCGCAATGCCATTAATGCCCGATAAATCTTTGCAATGGAACATAAGTCCATTAACAAGAGTGCCTTTAGCATGTCCTGGAGCTGGGTGGACTACCATTCCTCTTGGCTTGTTCACTACTAGAACGTCTGCATCTTCATAGACGATTTCCAGGTTCAAATCTTCTGGTATTACGTCAAGTTCTTCCAAAAGCGGCGGTGACACAATGATGATGTCATCCAGACGCACTTTGTAATTTGGTTTAACTGTTTCACCGTTGACTTTCACGGCACCGTCTTTTACCCAATTGGCAATTTGCGAGCGGGACCAGTCTTCGTCGATTGACGATACGGCTTTGTCAATCCGCACGCCAGCCATTTCTTCCGTTATTTCTATTGTCAAATCTTCAATTTCCATTAAGACACCTTTTTCTTTTCTTGTTTTTCGTCAATGATGATAAATATGATCATCAGCACAACACCCACTGTCAACGCAGCATCCGCCACGTTAAAAATCGGAAAATCATAATTGATGACAGGAATCAGCACATCCACAAAGTCCACGACTTCCCCGCGTAGCATCCGGTCGATAAAATTGCCGATTGCCCCGCCGAGCAGCACCATCAAACTTAATTGGAACAGCGGTTTTCCGGTTGCGTGCTTATGAAAATACCAAACAATCCCGGCTATGACAGCCACTGTGATAATAGCGAACAGCCACATCTGTCCTTCCAGCATCCCCCAGGCAGCTCCGCGGTTCCGGTGCGAAAGCCATCCGAGATACGGGTCCATAACAGAGATCCGTTCACCCAGTTCCATATTTTTTACTACCAGCCATTTGGTCCACTGATCCAGTATAACGATCAGCAGCGCAATCCCATAATAAAGTATAAACATGTGTTTCCCCCGTCAATTCATCAGTCAGTTTATTTTACCACATACCGACTTAAAAAAGGAAACTGCCTGAAATGTCTTTCAAGTGGGAATTATAAAAAGAGATATATTAAATTTTCTCAATAAATATCGGTCTTATAAGTTGAACTAAAGAAGTCAACTTTTTACATCGTTTCGGCACATGAAAAACCTCCGCTGCGCTAGCTTCGTCGCAAAGCGTCCGCCTGACGCGAATAGAACGGATATAACATTTTCAATATAAGAAAAAGAGGCTGCCCTATTGTCATTTTTCAATAACATACAGGACAGCCTCTTTGATTGTATTATACGTATTGTTTTTCGACGACGCTTGCACAGCGCGGGCATAATGCCGGATGTGATTCGTTTTTGCCGATTTCTTCAGAGATTGTCCAGCAGCGTTCACATTTTTCGCCTGACGCTTTTTCAACCATCACTGCCACTTTGTTCAATTTCAAAGCATGTTCTGGTGCTTGTTCAACAGAACCACCGAATTCATATTGAGACACGATGAATAATTGAGACACGTTTTCGTCTACAGAAGAAAGCAAGTTATTTACTTCTTCTGTGCCATAAACAGTCACTTTCGCTTCAAGCGATTTCCCGATAGTTTTCGCTGCACGGGCTTCTTCAAGCGCTTTTAGTACATCATCACGGACGTCCATGAAGTTCGCCCATTTCACTTCAAGATCTGCAAATGCCGGGTTCATTTCACTTTCTGGGAAATCAGTTAGCTGAACGCTTTCTTCATCCACGAAACCTAGGTAGCCCCACATTTCATCAGTCGTATGCGGAATGATCGGTGTAGCTAATTTCAAGATTGCCATCAATGAATCGAACATAACGGTCTGCATAGCGCGGCGATGCGGATGATTCGCTGCTTCGATATAAACAACATCTTTTGCGACATCCAAATAGAAGGAGCTCAAATCGTTTGCGCAATATCCGTTTAATGCATGGTAAATTGATGAGAAGTCGTACGTTTCATAACCTTTGCGCGCCGTCTCAATCATTTTCTGCAATTTCATGACCATGTACTGATCCATTTCACGCATATCTTCAAATGCTACGCGGTGCTCTTTTTCATTGAAATCCGCCAAGTTGCCGTGAAGGAATTTCAAGGTGTTGCGGATTTTACGATAAACTTCAGAAACTTGCTTAAAGTTATCGTCCGACACGCGCACGTCAGCGGTATAGTCAACAGACGCTACCCATAGGCGAAGGATATCTGCACCCATCTGGTTCATGACTTTCGCGGGAACGATGACGTTACCGAGTGATTTACTCATTTTGCGGCCATTGCCGTCCAATGTGAATCCGTGGCTCAAGACACCTTTATAAGGAGCGATGCCATTGATAGCGACGCTTGTCGTCAATGAAGAGTTAAACCAGCCGCGGTATTGGTCAGAGCCTTCCAAATACAAATCCGCCGGGTACTGAAGATCTTCGCGTTCTTCGAGGACTCCTTGGTGAGACGAACCTGAATCGAACCAAACGTCCATGATGTCCGTTTCTTTGATGAAAATTCCATTCGGGCTGCTTGGATGCGTGAATCCTGGTGGCAATAGTTCTGCTGCCGTGCGTTCAAACCAAACATTTGAGCCATGTTCACGGAACAAGTCAGCGATATGGGAAATCGTTTCTTTTGTGATGATTGGATCGCCATTTTCAGCATAGAATACTGGAATTGGCACACCCCATACACGTTGACGGGAAATATTCCAGTCACCGCGGTCACGCAGCATATTGAAGAGACGTGTCTCGCCCCATGCAGGTGTAAAGCTTGTTTCGTTGATCGCTTTTAAGATCTGATCACGGAACGCCTCGATTGATACGAACCATTGAGCCGTCGCACGGTAGATAACCGGTTTTTTCGTCCGCCAGTCATGTGGATAAGAGTGTGTGATGAACTCCAGATGTTCAAGAGCACCCGCTTCGTCCAACGCTTCAGTGATGGATTTATTGGCCTTATCATAGAACTGCCCTTCGAATCCTGGAGCTTCTGCTGTCATTACGCCTTTTTCATCAACAGGGCAAAGAACGTCCAAGCCGTATTTCTTGCCGACCAAAAAGTCATCTTCCCCGTGTCCTGGAGCTGTATGGACAAATCCGGTACCGGAATCGGTCGTGACGTGTTCACCGAGCATCATCAATGACGTACGGTCATAAAGCGGGTGTTTTGTCAGGATATGCTCTAACTGTGCCCCTTTGAATTCGCGTACAACTTCATAATCTGTCCACTCAACTTCTTTTGCCACTACTTCTAATAAATCTTGTGCCACCATATACGATGAACCGTTCACAGATACTTCAACATAATTGAAATCAGCATGTGCTGTGATTCCAAGGTTCGCCGGAATTGTCCACGGAGTAGTTGTCCAGATCAGAACTTTCGTCCCTTCTGCTAAAACGCCTTTGCCGTCAACGACTTCGAACGATACATAGATAGAAGGAGATTTCTTATCCTGATACTCGATTTCCGCTTCTGCCAGTGAAGATTCACTTGACGGAGACCAGTAAACCGGTTTCAACCCTTTATAGATATAGCCCTTGTTCGCCATTTTGCCGAATACTTCAATCTGGCGGGCCTCGTAGGAAGGTTTCAAGGTCACATAAGGATTTTCCCAATCACCCCGGACACCAATCCGTTTAAATTGCTCGCGCTGGTTGTCGATTTGTTCGTATGCATATTCTTCACATAGCTTGCGGAACTCGGCAAGAGACATCTCTTTGCGGTTTACACCTTTATTCGTCAATGCTTGCTCGATTGGCAAACCATGTGTATCCCAGCCTGGCACGTAAGGTGCATGGAATCCCATCATCGAACGTGAACGGACGATCATATCTTTTAACACTTTGTTAAGGGCGTGACCCATATGCAAGTCGCCGTTGGCATAAGGAGGTCCATCGTGAAGAATGAAGAAAGGACGGCCTTTCGTACGCTCCAGCGATTTTTGGTAAATGTTCATTTCTTCCCATTTTTTCTGCATTTCCGGTTCCCGGTTCGGCAAATTGCCGCGCATCGGAAAATCTGTTTTCGGCATCAATAACGTATCTTTGTATTCCATTCTAATTCCTCCTGTAGACATAATAAAAAGCCTCCCATCCCTGGAAAGGGACGAGAAGCTAAACTCGCGGTACCACCCTTGTTGCAGCTTATTGCTGCCACTCGAACACCGTAACGTGGTGGAAACGGAATTGGATACTTAATCGGTTCACCAATTCTGCTCAAGAGTGATTTTCCTCAAAACATTCTTCACCAGGCTCCCACTGCCCCTGGCTCGCTTTGTCGAATTGTAAAGAGTACTGTCTCCGTCAACGCTTTTTAAGATATGACGTAATTATAGAAGTTAGAAGTTCATGCGTCAAGCTCAGTAAACTTCTTTCTTTTCTTCCAGTTTATCTAGATTGGTTGTATCGATATCATACTCCATCAATGTTTCCCAATCATCTGTATCGATCAAGTCCAATTGAGCTTCAACAAGCATTCTGAAACGGTTGCGGAATACTTTTGACTGCTTCTTCAACTCATCAATTTCCATTGCAATGCGGCGAGCTTTCGTCAAGGATTCATTGACAATGCGATCGGCATTTTTTTCAGCTTCCCGAATGATAAGTTTCGCTTCTTTTTGTGAATTGCGGCGAACTTCTTCTGCAGCTTCCTGCGCCACAACAATCGACTTTTGCAAAGTGGATTCAATTGTCGTAAAGTGGCCGACACGTTCGTCCGTCTGTATTAAACGATCCTCTAATTCTTTCTTTTCTTTCAACAGTATTTCGTAATCTTTGATGATTTGATCCAGGAATTCATTAACTTCGTCTTCCTGGTATCCTCTAAATCCTCTGCTAAACTCTTTATTATGTATATCCAGCGGGGATAATGGCATTTAGGGCACCTCTCCTTAATTATCTTCGTTTCTTTACATTATACAGTCCATAGCAGTAAATATCAGTAATATTTTGCATTTTTTCAAACGGCCTACTTGTTATTCTCCAATCGGCCGATCAGCAGACGGATTTTATCCTTTTTCGTACGGCCTTCGATTTCCACCATCTTTACACGTCCATACCCACGAGATGATATCATATCCGATTCATTCAATTCAAACGATGGCTGTTCCTGAACGGTCCAATTCACTTTCACTTTGCCTCCAGTAATCAAGGAAGAGGCTTTTTGGCGCGAAATATTGTAAACGGAACTAATGACGGTATCGAGGCGCAAGGAGCTGACCGTATGGCTTTCTTCTGTCCATTCTTCCGACACATTTATAAAATCGCTTTCGGAATTTACCTCTTCCAAATGCACTTTCACTTTTGCAGCTGTTATGAAATTCGCCTGCAAATAGGAACTGACTTCATCCGCTACAGCAATTTGAATTTGCTGGCCATTGATCCGGATATCGCCGAACTTGCTGCGATCCAACCCAATCGACATCATGGAACCCAATATATCCGGATGCTGGAGGGTCACAAATTTGGTGGGATACTTCAATTCATAAACAGTAATCTGAAAATCCTCTTTCTGAACTTCATAATAAGATGGATACAACAAAACACGCTGCCTTTCGGCGTCTTCAAATAATCCCGATGTGGCCATCTGGATGTCATTCGAACCCCCGATTACAGAAGTCACGATAAATCGCTGGCGGGGATCTAAAAAATCCGTCAGTTTCGGTGTATAACGGTCTTCGACATCTATCATCCAACCAGCAACTTGTTCAATGAACGGTTGCTCATCTTTTCTAAAATGCTGAAATAATGAATCCATAGGAATGGCTCCTTTGCGAAATTAAATGGGCTTCAAGCAAAAAACCTCACTTAACGTGAGGTCATTAGATGAAATAAGAAAACAGAACGACAATGCCGCGGCTCGCGAGATTCAAAGCGAAAATTGCGACGATCGGAGAAAAGTCGATCATTCCAAGTGGAGGGATAAACCTCCTGAAAATATCGAGGTAAGGATCCGTTATGCGTGAAAGCATTTGGCCGATACTTGACTCTCTCGCATTAGGCAGCCAGCTCATCAAAATGCTAGCTATTAAAATAAACGAGTAAATGTTTATAGCCATTAAGATTAAATTCAATAGGGCAATCATTGGTTGTTCATCCACCTCTTTTATTGTTCATCGTCATAATAATAGTCGGAAATTGCACCGTCTACTTCAACAGTATCCGGTACGCAAAGAAAGATGTCCGTTCCGATGCGTTGGATATCTCCTCCAAGCGCGTACACGGTTCCGCTAAGAAAATCGATGATCCGCAAGCCTTGGTCTTTTTCAATGCGCTGTAAATTAACAACAACGGCACGTTTATTTTTTAAATTCTCAGCAATATCCTGAGCTTCTGCATAAACTCTCGGTTCAGCTAAAATCATTTTTGAAGATTTGACAGCACTCTGCAGGCTGATTAAATTAGGGGCACTTGTTTCCACTGTCTTTTGTCTCCGATCCTTTGGTTGTTTACGAACCTCCGATTGAACAGTTGCTGCCTTTTCGTAGCGTGGAGCTGCTTGCTGTTTTGGCTGTTCGGCTGGCGGCTCCTCTTCTTCGAATTCTTCCAAGTAAAAGAAGTTTTTAAATTTGTTTTTAATGCTCATCACATTGCCTCACTTTCTGACCCAACTAATGCAGTTCCTATGCGCACAAAAGTTGCTCCTTCTTGCGCTGCAATTACATAATCGTTTGACATTCCCATAGAACATTCGGTACAAGGGGCATGGTTCAATCCTTCAGCAGCAATTTCAAGTTGTAGCGCTTTTAATCCTCTGAATACTTGGCGGATTTCGCTTTCGTCTGTCGTGTTTGGCGCCATCGTCATTAATCCGATTACTTGAATTTTGTCGAAGGCTTTCAGTGATTTAATAAAGTCAAGAGTCTCTTCAGCAGACAAGCCACTTTTAGATTCCTCTTTAGAAACATTTACTTGTACAAAACATTTCACTTGATGAGCAGCACGTTTTTGAATTTCTTTCGCTAAGCTCATCCGGTCTAAAGAATGCAGATAATCAATTTGATCAATAACCTCTTTGACTTTTCTAGTCTGTAAATTACCGATGTAATGCCAGTTCACATCTGCTTCAATCGACTTCCGCTTATTCAACAGACCTTCCGGACGATTTTCCCCAAGATGGCGGATTCCTGCAGCAATTGCCTCTTCCGTGCGTTCAATACTTACTTGTTTAGTGACTGCAATTATCTGTATGTCCGGCCGGATATTATTTAACTGATTCTTGATTTCTTCATACACTGGTTTAATGGCTTTCATGTATTCACAACTTTTCTATAGATGTTCAACTTATTGTACCAAGTAACAGATTTTTTATCAATAAAGCCCTATTTAGGAAAGCATTTTAGGCAACTTTGATGGCATTTTCTTGTCTTTTGGGAATCAGGGCCCTAATTCTTCTTAAGAATTGCTGAAATCTAGGATAAAGGAAAGGAAAGGAAAGGAAAGGAAAGGAAAGGAAATCGAACCGTTTCGGGAACACTCCTTTTTCAACTTATCTGCAATTTATCATAAGATCCATAAAACCTAAAATAGACAAAAAAACAGCTGCCCTCAGGCAGCTGTTTCGATTATCTTCTTTTTTGTCTGTTGCGCAAGAATGTTGGGATGTCTAATGCATCATCCGATTGTTTTTCCTGACGTACAGGCTCTTGCTGATAAGCAGGATATGTCGGTTCCTCGCGGCGCTGTTCTTCACGGCGTGCTTCACGAAGAGATGGCGGCGGAGTTTGCTGCTGGATTGACTGCACTCGGCTTGAGTTCAGACCTGATCCTCTTGGCGTTCTCGGCTGCAATAATTCTTCATTAAAGCCTGTTGCAATAACAGTTACCACAATTTCATCTTTTAAATTGTCGTTGATGACAGATCCAAAGATCATATTCACATCTTCGTCTGAAGCAGATGCTACAATATCAGCAGCTTCTTGAACTTCGTAAAGGCTTAGATTAGAACCACCTGTAATATTCATCAATACGCCTTTTGCTCCGTCAACAGAAACTTCAAGCAATGGGCTTGATACCGCTTTTTTCGCAGCTTCTGATGCACGGTTTTCGCCAGATGAAACACCGATCCCCATTAAAGCCGATCCTTTATTGGACATGATTGTTTTAACATCGGCAAAGTCAAGGTTGATAAGACCCGGTACAGCGATCAAGTCTGAAATCCCTTGAACCCCTTGGCGAAGAACATTGTCTGCTTCACGGAATGCTTCAAGCATAGGCGTGCTCTTGTCAACAATTTCAAGCAAACGATCATTTGGAATAACGATTAGCGTATCAACTGATTCTTTCATCGTGCTGATGCCGCTGATTGCTTGTGTAGCGCGTTTACGGCCTTCAAACGTGAATGGGCGAGTTACTACCCCTACAGTCAAAGCGCCAAGTTCTTTTGCGATTCCTGCGATGACAGGTGCGGCCCCTGTACCAGTTCCGCCTCCCATACCTGCAGTAACAAATACCATATCTGCTCCGCGAAGAGCTTCTTCAATCTGCTCTTTACTTTCTTCAGCAGCTTTTTTGCCGACTTCCGGATTAGCGCCTGCTCCAAGTCCACGAGTCAGTTTGCCGCCAATTTGAAGTCGGACTTCAGCTTGAGAAAGATTTAATGCTTGTGCATCTGTGTTTACAGCAATGAATTCCACGCCTTGGACACCGTGTTCGATCATACGGTTTACCGCGTTGTTTCCTCCGCCGCCAACACCGATCACTTTAATAACTGCTAGTGCATCAACTGTTGTGTCAAATTCCAACATTCTTTTTCCTCCTAATATTGCTCAGCTTTTATATTAAGCATAATGCAACGTTGATTTTATTCAAAGAATCTATCGAACATTTTTTTGGCTTTTGTGACGACGCCTTCACCATTTTGCTTTGGTTGTCTTTGTTTTTTAGGTTGCTGTTGCTGCTGCTGTTCTTGTTCAATCTTAACAGATTCGGATAAAGCGGCTCCACTTCCTACGTTGCCATAGAACATATCTTCCATGTAGGCATATTGGATAAGGCCTACAGCGGTTGTATATTGAGGCTCACGCACGCCGATATATTCCGGCACAAACAAGCGGACACGCGTTTGGAGAATATGCCGTGCTAATTCTGGCAATCCTTCCAGCTTAGCCATACCACCAGTTAAAACGATACCTCCTGGAAGGTCTTGGACTCCAAGCCGGTAAAGCTCATCTAAAATCAATTCGAAAAGTTCTTCCAGGCGAACTCCGATTATTTCAGATATGTATTTTTGGCTATATTGCTCTTTTGTATCCGATCCAATAACCGGAACTTCGAACAATTCATCTTCAGATGCATCATCATAGAAGGCATGCCCATATTCAAGTTTGATTTTCTCAGCTTGTTCAGTCGGCGTTTTTAAGACAATCGACAAATCTTTTGTAACATGGTCACCGCCTACAGGAATAACTGAAGAAGCAGTCAAATGGCCATTTTGGAAAATTGCTATAGATGTAGATCCGCCACCGATATCTATGCAAGCGGTACCGTGGTTTTTCTCATCTTCTGTCAAAGCCACATATCCAGCAACTAGCGGCTGAACGTAGATGTCTCTGATTTGAAGGCCTGCACGTTCTACACATCTCAATACATTATGCAAAATGGTTTTTGATGTTGTCACCATTGTACCATCCATCTCAAGACGAATCCCAATCATACCTCGCGGATCTTTGATTTCGTCCAAGTGGTCTACAATATATTGTTGCGGAATGATATTGACCAGTTCCCGTTCAGGTGGGATTGAAATGACTTGTGCGGCTTCCAGCACGCGATCCAAATCCTCATCTGTAATCTCCCTGTTCTCGCTGTTCACTGCCACAACGCCTTTAACAGGATGAAGCGAAGCTTTATTTGCCGGGATTCCCAGAACCACTTCATGTATCGATTTACCAATCATGCGTTCTGCTTGGTCAACCGCTTTTTTTATAGATTGAACTGTAGCATCTATATCAACAATCGCACCTTTTTTAATTCCATTTGATTTTACATTTCCTACGCCGATGACATGCAACGACTTGTTGGCCATTTCTCCGATTAAAACTTTAACGGATGACGAACCGATATCTAGGCTTACATATAATTCTGATTGACTCAATTCGTGGCACCTCCTTATTAAACTGCTGTTACTTACATTCTATTGTAAATTGTACACCTTGTCTAAGTAAAACGGGGTAACTTTGAAAATTTTCCTTGAACTCATCCATGCGACTCCTGCAGTTCTTTTTTTTCGGACCATTTGGTTAAAATAATCCGGCGGATAACGGCGATATTTTGGAACAGACGAACGCCGAACGCGAAGATTGCAGCTAAATATAAATCAACACCCAAATGCACGCCTATAAAAGCGAGCCCGGCTGCAAGCACAATGTTAAAGAAGAAACCTGATACAAAAACTTTATCATCGTACACTTGCTGCAGATGGGCGCGGATTCCTCCGAATAAAGTATCCAAGGAAGCGAGTACAGCGATCGATAAATAATTCGCGTATTCTGGTGGAATCTGGATATCAGTCAGAAGTCCCAGTGAAATCCCAAGTATTAAACCCAATATAGGCAACCACATCGCTATTCTCCTTCCGCTTCCTCTAAATAATGATACTCGATTTCTTTTCCATATGCTTCTACTGTCAATGCATCTACCGGTTCAGAAACGATAACCGATAAATTATCGATGTAAAAATCATCTAAAATACGGGATGACATTAAATGATTATACAGCTTTTCCGAGTCTTCTTTTGATTTTGAAACAATTTTAATATTGAACGGCGGGGTTTGAATTGGGACGGTATTAACGGTGGTCGCTCCATTGATATCTCGAATTGCAGTTGTGTTGATCACCCGATTGCCATCAATCGAAACATATAATCCATTATAACGATTGATTTCATTAACAAGGCGAATCAGCAGATCAGGTGCAATGTCTTCGATATTCAATCCTAAAGCGACTGCTTCTGGAGAAGGTTCTATAGTTACTTCTAACCCCGGGCCAGTTATTTCAGTGAGGCCCGCCAAACTCTGCAGATCCTTGACCGTTTCTTTTAAAGCTTGCTCTGGGCTTTCGTTTGATGCATCCTCATATTTTGATAGAGTATCATCAACTGTCCCAATCTCAGACAGCAACTCCGAATGGAGCTGCTTTTCCTGTGAAAGCTCTTGCCTGATCTCCCAGACATCTCGCGTATCGCGGGAATCTGGCTCGTTGATCGTATTATATTGAATCGCCGCCATCAAACCGATGACGAATAAGATAATTGAAAATCGGGAAGAGATTTTCTTTTTCATCCAGCTCCCCCTCATTATGATTCTGACAGCAATGCCGGCATTGAAATTCTTTGCCCGGCATCTAACGTTACAATAACGTTGTCATTGACAAGCTGGTCCATGACTCCGCCTGAAAGCCTAATAGACGATTCCAGAACTTCCGGCTTTCCGATGGCCTCAATCGTGAAAGGCGCTGGATATTGCACGCCGTCAACCGTGATGACGGGACCGGTACAAACAATATATGAATTCCCATGTATCCGCTGGCCATTGATTGAAATTGCCTGCGCGCCGGAAATGTATAATTCATTGATCACTTGAAAAACATGGCTCTCATGCACAATATAATCATTTGGATTAACTGAATTGGGGTCGTACTCACCGTCTTGGAGCGTAACTTTCAGTCCGCTTCCTTCAACTGGCAAAGCCCCAATATAACGCCGCAACGCTTCCGCTTCCTCTGCATAATCGGCAAAACGGTTTTCTCCGTCTGAAAATGATTTCTCATATTCCTGGACAGCTGTTTGTTTTTCTGCTAATTCCTCACGCAATGATTTGTTGCGTTCCTGCTGTTCAATTAATTCGCCCCGGAAACGTTCTTCTTCCTCAAAAAAAGCCCCGCCCGTGAAATTTCCAGCTGCTTGTTCAGCTTTCGAAAGGCTATAGGAATATGCCAAGATAAAGCCTAGCACAAGGAACACCAAAGAAAAAATAATCGATTTACTGATGCTCGCTTTGTTAATCCGTTTCGGACTCTGGGGGTTCTTCATTTTCAGCACCGCCCTTCCGAGGACCATATACATCATCATAGGAACGGAAGAAAATTCCGACTTCCATATCAATAACGCCTTTTTGTCCCTCTTTCAATTGAGCGACGACTGAAGGATAATAATTCAGTTTTTCAGCAAGCGAGCTTAAAATCCCCCTTACTTCGTTTCCATCATTCATATACAAAGTAACAAACGCAGTTTTCTCCTCACTCGGAGTTAAAATGATTTGGGAAATCAAGTTATGAACTACCGGGTTGATGTCAGTTAGCTGAGAGACCAGTTTCATTCTGGTTTTGGCATCGTCAAAATTAGAAAAAATCGGCCCTTCAACTACTTCAACCGGTTTTTCTAAAGCAAAGCCATTAGATAAAATCATTTGGTAGCTATTGCCTTTGTCCAGATAACCAATGCCTTCAAATTCTTGAATGTCAATTTCTACTCCAGTCAGCCACTTCTTATTGACTGAAGACTTTTCAACCCATTCCAGGTCATTTAAGTTCTTTTCAATTTCTCTTTCACTAAATGACCACATAGAATCTCCAATCGATAATTCGCTTAATCGCTCATACTCTTCTTCCCCATACAGCTCAGCTCCAGTAACAGTTATTTCCTGGATTTTGCTGTATTTCGTTTGGCTATAAATGAGAACGCCCAGTAAAACAAGAAAAATGAACAGCAACGCCACGAACTTGCGATTGGTTCTTTTTTTCCGCCGCTCACGAAGCGTCGGGATACGTTCTTCAATATCAATCACTTTGTCCATACTTGCTGCTCCTTCCCCTTTATTCGTACGCTTCCGTTACCCGCTGGACTGCTTCGATAAATGCATCTCCACGAATTTCGAAACTGTCGTATTGATCCCAGCTTGCACAAGCAGGAGACAATAAAATCGTGTCTCCACTTTCAGAATTCCCTACCGCTTTTTCAACTGCATCTTGCATGTCGCCTGCTTTTGCAATTGCAGGAACGCCGCAGTCCTCAGCGAAATCAGCAAACCTGTCAGCTGTTTCACCAAACGTGATTAGAGCTTTGACGCGATTCATGTAAGGACGCAGCTCTTCTAAAGAATGATTGCGCTCCAATCCGCCGGCAAGCAGTACAATTTGGCCAGGAAACGCTTCCAGAGCGCTCTTAGTAGCTAATGCGTTGGTAGCTTTTGAATCGTTATAAAACTTCCGGCCTTTCCAGGAGACAATAAATTGGGAACGGTGCTTTACTCCTGTGAAGGACGTCAGAACCCGGATAATAGTTTCCTTTGTTCCACCCCAAAGCAGTGCCGCAGCAGTTGCAGCTAAAATATTTTCAAGGTTATGCTGGCCGCCAAGCATGATTTTCGACCGCTCAATCAATTTTTCCCCTTGCCAATATACAAATTCGCCGTCCGCACTAATGCTCTCCTTTGTTTTTCCTTTTAAAGTGAAAGGAATTAACTGAGCTTGGCACTTGGCAGCAAATGCAGCGAGAGCAGGTTGATCGGCATTATAGATAAAGTAATCGTCTTTAGTCTGGTTTTGCGCTATTTTCATCTTCGAGGCTCTGTAATCGTCAATCGAGCCATGATAGTCAAGATGGGCTTCGTAAAGGTTAGTAATAACCGCTATATGCGGACGGAATGTTTCTGTCCCTTTTAATTGGAAAGAAGATAATTCGGTAACAATGACATTTTCCGGTGTCGCTTTTTCCGCTACACCGGCTGCTACTGTTCCGATATTTCCTGCTATCAACGGTTTTTTCTTATCTTGGTTCAGCATATGGAACAATAAAGTTGTCGTAGTGGTTTTGCCGTTTGATCCGGTAATACCGATAAAAGGCGCCTCACTAATCAAGTAAGCTAGCTCAATTTCTGTCCAAATCGGGATGCCTTTTTCCATAGCTGATTGAATAATTATATTGTTATAGGGAATTCCGGGGTTTTTTACTACTAGCTCAAAACCTTCATCGAGCAGGTCTTCTGGATGTCTGCCGCAGATTACGGTGACGCCTTTGTTCAGCAGTTCCTGCGCTTCCGGATTTTCCTCAAAAGGTTTGGAATCGTTGACAGTCACGAAAGCCCCCAATTGGTTGAGAATGCGAGCAGCTGTGAACCCGCTTTTTGCGAGCCCGAGCACCAACACTTTTTTATGGTGAAGTTCTTGCACTTGATTCATTTACATTACCTCCAAAGCAGCAGCCATAGCTGCAGCGATAAGCCCGACTGTCCAAAAGACAGTTACGACTTTCCATTCTGACCAACCGCTCAATTCGAAATGGTGGTGAATCGGGCTCATTTTGAAAATTCGTTTCTTTCTCAATTTAAAGCTGCCGACTTGTAAGATTACGGATAAGGTTTCAATAACGAAGACCAGCCCGATTATGAGAAGCAGTAATTCTTGTTTCAATAATATCGAAACCATCGCAAGTGCTCCGCCAAGTGCCAATGATCCTGTATCGCCCATGAAAACTTTTGCCGGGTATTTATTGAATACCAGGAACCCAAGCAATGCACCAGCTACTGAAAATGTGAATAAAGCTATTCCTGTTTGTTCTTGGATGATGGCCAATATGCCAAATGCAGCAAAGGCGATAGATGCTGTTCCAGCGACCAATCCATCAAGGCCATCCGTCAAATTGACCGCGTTGGAAAACCCGACAAGCCAGAAAATCAAGAACAATACATAAACAAAAGATAACTCGATTGAAAGAGTTGTAAATGGAATTGTGACAGCCGTATCAAATTCAATGCTATTCAGCAATAAGAATGAAATGACGGCAATGACAATTTGAGCGATTAATTTTTGAAGTGATGTTAAGCCTAAATTCCGCTTCAGTACCACTTTGATAAAATCATCCAAAAAGCCGATTAAACCAAATCCGAAAAGGACCAGCAAAAGAATCATGATTTCTGCTGTTATTCCTTCCGTAAACAACGCAACCAATAAAACAGTCACGATTATAGCGATTAAGTAGACGAGACCACCCATAGTGGGAGTTCCCGTTTTTTTCATATGGGATTCGGGTCCTTCTTCACGGATACTCTGTCCAAATTTCATCCTTCTCAACAAAGGGATAAAAATTGGCATAAGTACTACAGTCAATAAAAAAGCGATTCCAAAACCAAGCAACAAATTTGCGTCCATTATAATAGAGCTCCTTTAAGCAAAAATTATTCAGCTGTTTCTTCTTCAATTGTTTCTTCAGCCGGTTCTTCGATTGTTTCTTCCTTTATTGTTTCTTCAACTGGTTCTTCGATTGTTTCTTCTTCAACTATTTCCTCTTCTGCTGAATCGCTGGCATTGTCTTCTTCCCCAGAACTTTCTTCAGTGTCAGCCGCAGCGCCTTCTTCAGCAGCGGCTTGGCCTTCATCCGGTATTCCTTCCGGCCCATCCGTCATCTTAACTTTAGAAAAATTCTCGGGAGTCTGAAGCTGGACAACAACCGGATCACTAGCTGTAACTTTGGAGCCTTTCGATAAACTTTGGCTTACCGCATACCCTTGTCCAGCTAATTCCAAAGTCAATCCGCTGAGCGACTGGTAAGCAAGCAAATCCCGCTTCGACCAGCCTGTAAAATCAGGCAAAATTGCAGGCCCTTCTGTTTTCAATATTACAGTCCTGCCGTCTACTATTGTTTCTCCAGCTTCAGGAAATTGGCCTGTCACTTCTGCAACTTCACCTGTCACCACTACGTTCAAGCCTTTTTCTGTTAATTCCTCAGCTATCTCTGAAGAAGATTTACCTGCATAGTCTTCCAATGTAACGGTCTTAACAGATTCTGTATTTTTAGGTTTAATATTCAAATGCTTTAACCCGTTCTCCATTACAGACGTAAAAATTTTGGCTACCGGTGCAGAGCCGTATTCACTTGCAGGTAATTTAGGCTGTTGAACTCCGATATAAACAAGCAATTCAGGGTCTTCAGCTGGAGCCATTCCAAGGAAAGAATACAAGTAACCATTTTTCCCTTGGTTGACATAGCGACCATCTTTTCCAGGTACTTGGGCAGTTCCTGTTTTACCAGCAACTGTATAATCCTGTAAAGCAAACGGCCGTCCTGAGCCATGTTCTGATGTAACGGTAGACGCTAGAATTTTCCGGACTTCTTTTGCAGTCTCAGCTGATATAGGCTGTCCTGCTTCTTCCGGTTTGCTTTTTACAGTGACTTCCCCGCTATCCGGGTTTTTAATCTGATCGATCACATAAGGCTTCATCATGACGCCCTCATTGGCAATCGCTGATGCTGCTTGGATCATCTGAATCGGTGTTACTGTAGATCCTTGACCATAAGAAGTGGTCAATCTATTAATCGGATATTCATTCAAAATTTTACCCGACGCCTCATTCGGCAAATCAATGCCGGTTTTTTTGCCAAAACCGAAGGCATCGATATAGGTCATGAATGTTTTAGGGCCAACCCGTTCCAGCAAATAAGCCATTGATACATTAGAAGAACGTTGGAAACCTTCTAAAAATGTTATGCTACCCCAGCCTCTTCCACTGTTATAGTCCCCGATTGTGGTATCAAGCAAGGTATATTTCCCTGAATTGTAATAAGCATTCGGGTCCCATTTGCCTTCTTCAATCGCAGAAGCTAGTGTAAACATCTTCATCGGTGATCCGGGTTCAATCGTCAATTCTATACTTTCATTGAGCCAATTATCCGAAAGGCCCGCGCGTGTATTCGGATTAAATGTGGGACGCTGTGACATGGCAAGAATTTCACCAGTATCCGGATCTGCAATAACTGCAATCATCCGGGTTGGATCATATTCTTCTTGTACATTTGTCATTGCATCTTCCAGGAAATTTTGAAGCGTTCTATCCAATGTCAGCTGAACATTCGAACCGTCCACAGCTGGAGTTACTGCAGATTCGCTATTAGGCAGCAAAAATCCCCATTTATCTGTAGAAAACTCCATTTTGCCGTTCTTTCCAGTTAACACCTCATCATGAATCGCTTCAAGTCCCATTTTCCCTTTTGTAACCATTTGCCCATCGTCTGCTTCTTCTTTCATAGCAAAGCCCACTAAATGAGAGGCAAAGATTCCGTTAGGATATAAACGTTTTAAATCTTTGACAAAAAGAATGCCTGGAATTTTCTCATCTTTCATTTCCAGCATTTGAGTATGGCTGATTTCCCGGCCAGCTACTCCAAATTCAACTTGATACCGATCTTTTTCAACACCTTGCTTTAAAATGCTTAAAATTTCTTCTTCCGGCATTTCTATATGCTGAGCAAGTGCTTCTGCGGTTTTTTCCACATCTGTCACGTGCCGTGGATTACTGGCATTTTGAGTAGCTGACTCATCTAAAACGGCAACCACTTTATATGTCAATGTATCTTCCGCAATCACATCTCCATTGCGATCCAAGATTTTTCCACGTTCAGCTTTAAGTACTTCTTCTTGATGGTATTTTGCCGCGGCTTTAGCTGCTAATTCTTGGCCTTCAACGGTTCCCGTTGCCTGAATAGTGACTATTCTGACCGTTAAAATGAAAAAGAGCCCTGCAAAAACTAAAAACAGCAGAAAGGCTCCCCATTGAAATCGAAACTTTTTTTTCATTGTCCTGGCACTACCACCTTTACATTTTGCTCATCTAATTTTAGGCCTTTTTCTTTCGCTTTTGCCCAAATGCGCTCATATGAAGACAGTTCTTTTACTTGTACAGACAAATCTGTATTTTGTTTCATTTTTTCGTCGATTGAATGTTCAATTGTTTGAATTTCTTGTGTAGATGCCTGGATTACTGATTGGTTTTGAAGCACCAATAGTGCACACAAGACAAATGCAGTCAAGAAAGACAAGTAAAGGACTTTCTCGCCTTTTGTAATAAGTTTTTTTCTTCTTACCGGTTGCCGGCCCGGATTTTGAGGAACGGCCGGCTGTTGTATGTATGCTTCCTTTCTTGCATGTAACGCCATTTGAACACGCCCTTTATTCTCTAATTTTTTCTACAATCCGCAATTTTGCTGACCGTGATCGATTGTTCTGTTCTAGTTCTTCTTCAGAAGGAAGAATCGGTTTTCTCGTTATAAGTTTAAATTTCGGTTCCATGCCTGCTGGTATTACCGGCAGGTTTGGAGGCAGTTCCGGCATCGAAGACGATTCCTTAAAAATCGTTTTGCATAGCCGGTCTTCCAATGAGTGGAAAGTGATAACGCTGACTCTCCCGCCAACAGCAAGTAAATCAAGCGCATGCTGCAACGAAACCTCCGCTGCACCAAGTTCATCGTTGACTGCAATCCGGATCGCCTGGAATATGCGTTTTGCCGGATGGCCGCCTTTCCGTCTTGCAAAAGCTGGAATGCCGTCTTTTATAAGGTCTACCAACTGGCCGGTAGTTTCAATTGGCGCATTTTCTCTAGCTGCTTCTATTTTCCGAGCAATTTGCTTAGAAAATTTCTCTTCGCCATATCTGTAAAAAATACGAACCAGTTCTTCAAATGGCCACTCGTTTACAACGTGATATGCGCTTAACTCTGCAGATTGGTCCATCCGCATGTCTAATGGAGCATCATTGTGGTAGCTGAATCCTCTTTCCGGTGTGTCAAGCTGAGGAGAAGAAACTCCGAGGTCATAAAGTATGCCGTCAACTTTTTCAATTCCTTGCATTTCTAACTCTTCTTTGATGAATTTAAAATTTGCGTGAATAAAAGTGATTCTGTGTAAGTAATCTTTCAGTTTTACTTGCGCATGAGCAATTGCTGTGGCATCTTGGTCAAAACAATACAGATGGCCTTCATCTGACAATTGTTTTACCAAGTATTCGCTATGCCCCGCTCCACCGAGCGTACAATCTACATAGATGCCGTCAGGACGAATGTTCAGTCCATCGACAGTCTCCCGCAGTAAAACCGTGGTGTGGTTGAACAATCCATTCCCCCCATTCAGTTTTTAGAAATCAAAGTCTGCTAAATTCTCTGCAATATCATTAAATGAATCTTCAGATGCTGTGAAATACTCTTCCCATGCATCTTTCGACCATATTTCAAATCGATTTGACACACCGAGAATCACGCATTCTTTTTCAAGTTTCGCATATGATAACAATGTTGATGGAATATTGACGCGTCCTTGTTTATCGAGTTCCACTTCAGAGGCACCCGAAAAAAAGAACCGTGTAAATGCACGTGCGTCTTTTTTAGTGACTGGCAGCTCTTTCAGCTTTTCTTCAATCTTTTGCCATTCATCCATTGTATAACCAAATAAGCATTGATCCAGGCCACGGGTAATAACAAAATTTTCGCCAAGTTGTTCGCGAAACTTTGCAGGTACGATTAAACGTCCCTTTGCATCAACGCTATGTTGATATTCTCCCATGAACATACCTGTCACCCCACTTAATGTCTTTAATGTACCACAATCCCCCACTTCTCACCACTTGTTTTTGAAATATTTCATGTATGTTACAGAATTTAATCTCATAGACACTTCTTGAGACAAAAAAAAGCCTGCCGAGGCAGACTTTTTCCTGTTACAGATAGATTATTTTGTGGTTTTTGTCATATTTAAAATCCAGCTTCAACAAATCGTGTACAAGATCTAAACCGTAAACATTCATATAAGGAAACGGACTAAAAACACGTTCCTGGAAATTTGAATCCGGACGCAGTTCCATCTCAATCAACCCATAATGGTTAAACTGTGTACTGTTCTGCAAAACAACTTCATCTTCCATTTTATGCTTCAAAAACTGAAGCTGTTTCAAATGAAACTGAAGATTTTTTTCTACGAGCGGCACCAAACCTCCACTTATTGCTGCAAAACTCTCTTTTATTTCAATGTATTTGGTTTCCAGCTGCTGCTGCAGTTCTTCAATCATGCTTTCAGCTTCTCTTTCCCTGATGGATTCCATTAACGTGTTACGCAGTTCCGCTACTTTAAGTTCAGTAAAGACTTCTGAAAAAGTCAGTTTGTATTTTTCAAGAAGGGTTTGAACTTGCCGGTTTACTAAAGTCATTCCCAATCGCGGCATAACAATGGGCATATCCATGTCCATTACTTTAAAGGCGCCTTTCAGTGCAGCCCAATAAGCAATTTCACCGGGTCCTCCGACAAATGCTAGAACCGGAAAAACCATTTCTTGCATCAACGGCCGGGTCACTACATTATTGCTTAGCCTCTCAGGAGAATTCTTAGCGATTTCAAGCAATTCTTCAGAAGTAAACGATACAGCACCTTCATTGCCAATGAATTTTTGGCCATCACGCTGAAGCAGGATCCGTTCGCCGTTCACCGTGATAAATAAATTGGCGGCTTCGGGTTCCGCTTCTATCACTGCTGAATAGCCGGCCTCCACTAAATTTTGTTCTGATGCTAAAACCGCTTCTGCAATTTCTTCGGATTTTTCAATCATTTGTATAAAATAAGGGGATTCATATTTTCGAAGCTCCGGATTAGCCGCATCGATATACAAAAGCCCTTCTTCTTTGAAGAAATAATTGAGCAAAGCCGCAAAAAAATCAGTAAAAGACTCTGATTGTTCAAGAAATGAAAAAACCATTTGATGAAGCGCTTTTGAATATTCCGTTTCCGGTAAGCTTCTGAAATATTCTTCCAAGTATGATTGCATTTTCACTTTATTGAGTATTGCAGATGAAGCTGAATTTTTCCCGTATTCTGCATGCGGGAAATTCAGCTTATCCAATCTACTGTTTACTTCCCTGTATAGATGGCTGATTTCCGCTAAATCATGATCTTCACCGGCAATCCAGAAGATGGGGACAACTTTAGTTTTTAATTGTTCAGTAGCCTGCTTTGCCAGCACAATTACTGAAATCGCTTTATGCACCGTATAAAGCGGGCCTGTCAGCAATCCTGCCTGCTGGCCTGTCACAACAACTGGTGCACCGTTCTCAAAGTCGGTTAAGTGGTTTGCTGCTTTTTCAGAGATGCCGTTCGGCTCCATATACTTCCGTAAAATTGCCGCTAATCCGGTCCGATCAACTTTATGCTGTTGAACATCTTTTAAACGCTTGCTGAACTCCTCAATGCTTGGTTCGTATGAAAAATACTGCAGTATTTTCGTCTTTTTGTTTATGTAATCATCCATAAGTTTGCTCGCCGGCGCTATATATTGTTCCTCTAACTTCATGAAAAATTGTCCCCTTTTCCCTTTACATTCAGTTCTACTATATCAAACGCAAACGAAGTTGGAAAAAAATACGCCTACGATTCAAAAAATCGGATGATTGTAATCGCCGTACCGGCAATCAACAGAAGGAAGTACGCAAGGCTTAAAACTAAAAAATAAACACGCCATGTTTTACGGAAAAACTTGCCGATTTCAATTTCTTTTGATTTTTTCCACTCGATAGTCAGAACAGTAATAGCAATTAAAATTGCCACTATGTAAATGAATGATGCGATTTCATATTGCCATATCACTGAAACCGCTATCGGTACAGAGATAAACAGCAGAAAAGTGGTTAAGTCAGCGGCAAATCCGATAGATTTTAAGCCCAGCTTTTTTCTAGTAAGCAATATAGCTAAAACAAATAGTATAAACGGAAGAAAAATAAAAGCGGCCCCTATCAAGTATACGATGTCCATAGATCAAACCTCTGTTGATTTTAATAAGTGATAAAAAGCTTTTAGCAAAGGAAGCTCAATGCGTGACCGATTTAATAGGTACAGCAAAATGGTGTCGAGCTCCATCTTTCTGTCCGCCATTTTATCCATCAGCATTGAAGAGGAATTTTGTGCGGTGGCAGCACAAAGAGCGGTAACTTCTTCAAAAGGAAGAAGTGTTTCGATTTCCGGGAAAGCCCGGTATAACTCTGTATAAACATCTTTCATCAGTTCGTAGGCATATGGATTCGTTAAAAGTTCGCCGTTTTTAATAGACATTAAAGCTGTCAGTGGATTGATGATGCCGTTAAGCAGGACTTTTCGGAACAGCAGCTGATCAGCATTTTCGTGCCATTCCATATTGACTTCGTTTAATTGGAGAAGTGGAAGAAATTTTTGTTTCTCGCCTTTTAGAAGAGCCAATTTAATCTTGCCGTTTCCTGTATGTTTAATTTCATTATCGCTAATTTTAAGAGCTCCATGTTCTACACTGCCTGCCGCAATATCCGATTGGCTCATATCTTGGACAAATTGAAGGTGCAGCATGCCATTCTGCAGAAACACTAGCGGATTTTTACGGCTATATTCTTTTATATAAGGCAAAATCTGTTCCAAAGCATCATATTTTACCGCCAGTAAAATGTACGCTTCAGGATCGATTTTATTCCAATCTGTAAATGCCTCCACTTGGTGCTTTCTTGCTCCTTTAATGATTCCAGTCTCATTGATATTTTTGGCTTGTTCACTGCGGCGTGTCAATAGTTGCACTTTTGCCCCGGCCTCTTCAAGCAGACACGCAAGCAGCATTCCGACAGCACCTGCTCCGACTATGACAAATTTCATGGTTATCCTCCTTATTCTAAACAATATTTTTCTAAAAAAAGAAGCCTGCCATATAAAGGCAGACTTCCATACTTAGTATTATTATACAGGATAAACCGGATGTTTTCGATATGGCATCGGCAAATCTTTTGTTTCATAAAATGCTAGACGCTGCGATAACACTTCCCGCAATTGATGAGGAGCTACAATTTCATCAATGATCAGCTCGGAAGCCAATTTATAGATGTCAATTTCTTCTTTGTATTCCTGATGTTTTTCCTGCACATACTTCAGCCGTTCTTTCGGGTCCTCAATGGCTTCGATTTTATTCGAATAAACCGCGTTAACTGCCGCTTCAGGTCCCATTACAGCGATTTGCGCTGTAGGCAGTGCGATGCAGACATCCGGTTCGAAAGCAGGCCCTGCCATTGCATAGAGGCCGGCACCGTATGCTTTACGGACTATGACCGAAATTTTTGGCACAGTAGCCGAACTCATGGCAGCGATAAACTTGGCGCCGTGCCGGATGATGCCAGCACGTTCCACTTTCGTGCCGATCATGAAGCCTGGAACATCCGCCAGGAACAATAATGGAATTGAGAAAGCGTCACAAAGATTGATGAATTTCGCGCCCTTATCAGCAGAATCACCGAACAGCACGCCGCCTTTCACTTTTGGCTGGTTAGCTAAAATTCCAACTACTTGACCATCGATGCGTGCAATTCCAGTAATCAATTCTCCAGCGAACAGCTTTTTGATGTCAAAAAAGCTGCCTTCGTCCACCAATTGGTCAATCAATTCATACATATCAAATGGCGCATTCTGGTTTTCAGGAATAATCGCTTCTAATGTCCGTCCAGCTTTTGCTGCCTTGGCTTCAATTTTTTCCGGTTTCAAAGCAAAGTTTGCCGGGAAATTGGCCAAATAGCGGCGGGCTTCTGAAATAGCTTCTTCTTCACTGAAAACGAGGACATCACCGACACCGCTGACTGTACAATGCATGCGTGCACCGCCCATTTCTTCGAGCGTCACTTTTTCACCTATTACTTTTTCGGCCATGCGCGGCGATCCGAGATACATTGACGCATTGCCATCAACCATGATGACAATATCACAGAACGCTGGTATGTAGGCGCCTCCTGCTGCAGATGGTCCGAACAATAAACAAATTTGCGGCACCATACCGGACATTCTTACTTGATTATGAAAAATCCGCCCCGCACCCCTACGGTTTGGAAACATATCAAGCTGGTCCGTAATTCTAGCTCCCGCCGAGTCCACCAAATACAGCATAGGCACTTGCATTTTCTCGGCTGTTTCTTGAATACGGATAATTTTTTCAACTGTGCGCGAGCCCCAAGACCCCGCTTTGACGGTGGAGTCATTGGCCATTACACAAACTGTTTGGCCGTTCACTTTACCTATTGCTGTAACAACGCCATCAGCCGGTAAATCTCCAGCCTCTACATTGGCAAAGCGTCCGTCTTCCGCATAATGCTCATCGTCAAATAAGAGCTTCAGCCGGTCACGGACGAATAATTTATTGCTTTCCTTCATTTTTTCGTGATATTTGGGATGTCCTCCCGCAAAAATCGTCGCGAGTTTCTGTTCCAAGCGTTCATTATAGCCGGTTGTTTCACTCGTTTTTGTCATTTTCGCTGTCCCCTTTGCATAAAAACTTTCTTATTCCCCAAGTGTAATCAATGTCTCTTCTTCATTGACGAATCCGCCGACCTCGACATGAATTTTCTCGACTGTACCGCTGATTTCGGCTTCAATCGGAATTTCCATTTTCATCGATTCGATTGTGACAACTGCTTGTCCTGCACTTACCGCTTCGCCTTCTGTAACCAAAACGTTTAATACTGTTCCTGCCATTGATGCTTTCAATTCTTTCATAATCCTTGTTCCTCCTTTGTCTTTTCGAGCCATGTCGGCAATACAGATGTTGCGTATTCTCCGCTTACAAATTCCTGGGAGTCAATAAACTCTTTAAATAATGGAATATTGGTTTTTACTCCCACTATTGTAGCATGATTGAAAAAATTCTGTGATTTCCTTAGTGCATCTATCCGGTCACTGCCTGTAATGATCACTTTTGAAATCATCGGATCATAAAATGGCGTGACTGTATTGCCTTGTTCATAACCGGATTCAATCCGGGCACCGGTTCCCCATTCAATCATTTGAAGTGTCCCAGGCGATGGAAAGAACGTTTTTGGATCTTCTGCATATATCCGGTATTCAATTGCATGTCCTGTGGATTGGATGTTTTCCTGTAAAGGCAGCTTTTTCCCTTTGGCAACATTTATCTGCCATTCAACCAAATCGAAACCGGTTACTTGTTCTGTGACTGGATGTTCCACTTGCAACCGGGTATTCATCTCTAAAAAGTAAAACTCATTGTTTTCATCTACGATAAACTCAACGGTCCCTGCATTTGTATAACCGACCGCTCTGCCTGCCTTTAAAGCCGCTTCACACAAACGGATACGTGCTTCCTGCGGCAAATGAGGCGATGGTGATTCTTCAATGACTTTTTGGTTTCTCCGTTGTACAGAACAGTTCCGCTCAAACAAATGCACAAGATTGCCATGACGATCGCCAAATATCTGTACTTCAATATGCCGGGCGTTTGGAACAAATTTTTCTAAAAATACAACATCATCGCCGAAATAGGCTTTGGCCCGGTTTTTAACAGAAACGAATTGCTGACTGAGCGCTTGCTCACTATCACAACGCACCATGCCGATGCCTCCGCCGCCAGCGCTGGCTTTCAGCATGACCGGATAACCGATTGTTTCCGCTTCTGCCAAAGCTTCCTCAAGTGCCGCTACCCCTTGCTCTGTTCCAGGCACTACCGGCACACCAGCTTGAATCATTGTCCGGCGAGATTCGATTTTATCGCCCATTTTTTCCATGATATCCGCGGATGGGCCGATAAAGGTCAATCCTGCTTCTTCCACTTTTCGGGCAAACTCCGCATTTTCGGACAGCAGCCCATATCCAGGATGGATGGCCTCTGCACCATGCGCTTTTGCCGCTTCAATAATCTTGTCTACTTGCAAATACGATTGTACGACCGGATTCGGTCCGATTAAAACAGCTTCGGTTGCCTCACTTACATAAGGAAGATCCCCATCAGCCTCAGAGTGGATAGCAACCGTTTCGATGCCGAGCCGGTTGCAGGTGCGGATAATCCGCCGTGCAATTTCGCCCCGGTTCGCAATTAGGATTTTATTCATATAAGAAATACCCCCTGTGTTTTTCTCCCTCCTCTAGCATATACGACTTTTGTAAGCGATTTCAACTATTCCTAAAAAAATTTTCCTTGCAGATTATTCATTTGCCTAATTCTTAAATGAAAAACACCTGCAAAGGCATTACTGAAAGTCAGTATTCCTTGCAGGTGCTTTAATAGAGCATTCTAAACTTTAAAGTGTGGTGATCATTCTTCAGCGCCAAAATGGATTTTTTCAATCCCAGTAAAGTTAACAGTCGATTCTCCAAGTTTCACTTTAGACAAAATAATTAAAACATTTTCATGCTGGTTATAAATCATATGATCAATTGCTCCATAAGACTCTAACTGCCCAATTGAATTCAAAGTTGCATAATCATAAGCCTGGATATAATTTTTCTTATTCGCTGTATATACTTCTCCAAATTCTGTGTCAAAAGCAATCGAATTATATGGACGATCCAATTTGCCATGATAAATCATATCGACACTATTGGTTGCCGATGACCGGAAAACATTGCCCGTACTATTAAAAATAAATTTTCCATCCGGCGAAACTGTAATGTCTTTTTCCAATGGATAGGTCCCATGATAAGGCGCACGTTGTTCACTCTTAAGTTCGCCATTAAGAATTGCATGAGCCGTAATAGTCCTTGGAGAAGATTCAGTAGTAATGGTGTAGAGTTTGTTTTGATTTGGATGCATATCCATCAATGAAGCTGCATTAATAAATCTTTTGCTGATAATTTCACCTGTTGTACCTTTGTATCCGACAAGATTGGCAAATTGGCCGGAACCAGGTGTAATGTAAACAAAACCGTTATCGTCGGCTTCTATGTCATACGGATCAATATCGATATTGATTGTTTTTTCAAGTTGCATTGTATCCGCATTTACAATAGCATACGCGCCTTCTTGATCGCTTTCAAACCAATATGGGCTATGTTTCCCCTTCGACTGAGTCAGGTAAAGTTTGTTTCCTGCAAACGCCAACCGTTCAATTGGCAATGGCATTTTTAATGCTTTTGTTTCATAAGTATTATAGTTAAGAGAAACTACTTCGTTGGAATTGCCATCTAGCAGATAAAGAATCGGCTTTACTGGGTCTGCAACATAATCTACTATAGTAAAATCTACTAAAGCTTCTAAATACGTGTCCGCTACTGCTGGATTATCAGGTTGGAATGAAGGCTCGAGCACTCTAGTTAGAAATGCGGAAAATTGCGCACGGTCGATTGTTTGTAAAGGCTTAAAATTACCATCGGGATAGCCAACTGTTATATTATTGGCTGCCATTGCCGAGATATGCCAATAAGCTTTTGAAGATGGTGATACATCTTTAAAACCCTTAGGATAGATTCCTCCAAGCTCATATGCTCTTGATAAGATAATAGCCATTTCCGCTCTAGTCAATTTTCCTCTAGGGTCAAAAATTTGATTCCCTTTTCCTGAAATAATTCCAAGCGCAACTGCTTTTGCTACATCTTCATAACCTCGATCGCCTGGCTTGATATCTTTAAATCCTGGATTAGGAACCGTCTCCATTACAGGTTTTATTTCTCTGATCAGCATCTGTACTGCTTGAAGACGTAAAATTGGTTCGTTTGGACGGAAAGTTCCGTCTGGAAAACCAAAAATGATTTCCTTATTGGTTAAATAATCAATTTCAGCTTTAAAACTAGATACATCCTTAAAAGATGTTCCTGCAGCAAATGGCTTTTCCGGTAAAAGAAAGCATAGCAATAAGAACACCATTAACCATTTCGTAATATTTTTAAACACTCAACTAACTCCCTTTCTCAATTTCTTGCTTTTTTATTATATTCGAAGGTTTTGGTGTGTACTCTAGTTAGATATAACTATTTTCCCTTTTATTTCTTATTCGATATAAATATGGTTATAAATATAAAAAGACAGCTTCCAAAACTAGAAAGATGTCTTTTTGATGATTCATATTCTGCTTTGAAGAGATGGAATTTTTCTATGAGTGAGGTTCCTCTTTATTTCTTTTTATTCATAAATAATAGTACTGCTTCATGATGTGCATCTTCAGCCCATAGCTCGGCACAGCGCCTCACTTCAGCTTCTACGCGGCCTTTGAGATCACTTGCCTGCCACTTTCTGATGGCGATATCTTTATAAGCGCGATGGACTTCCGGCCGGATTTTTTTCATGTATTGGAGAAATTCCTCAATATCGTCCTGGTTGTTGATCACTTTTGTTGCCCAGCCAATTTCAAATAGCTGTTCTGCAGTATACGCTTTAGCATCGCTGAGCATTTTCATTGCACGGTCATGCTGCAACGCTTCAAACAAATAAGTGCCTCCACCCCAACCGCTCGTCATTGCAAGCGTTCCTTGGATAAATCCGCATTTTGCATGCTGTCTTACCAGCCTGTAATCGCAAGCTGTAGCAATTTCACAGCCCCCGCCTACAGCCGCTCCATTTACCAGGGCAATTACCGGCACTGGCAAAGTCTTAACGGAATACAGCACTTCGCTCATCCGTTTCAACATAGGGTAAGCCTGTTCCTCAGTTCTTAATTCATGAAAAACCGATAAATCACCTCCTGAACAAAATGCTTGGCTTCCTGTTGCGGTGATGATTACAAATTGTGGATTCGAATTATGTACTTTCTTTACTAGTTCTTCCAGTCCCTCCATGACTTCATCATTGATGGCATTTCGGATTTCTGGACGGTCTATCGTAAAAGTCATGATCCCTTCTGTCATTTCAATTTTATATGACATCTTACCACTCCTTATTTTTGGATAGAGAAAAAGGCTATCGAGAGCCATGGCCTCTCAATAGCCTTTTCGCAGCAAATACTGTTTTATTTGCTTGCTACTACTTCTTTCCCTTTGTATGAACCGCATTCTTTGCAGACGCGGTGAGCCAATTTCATTTCGCCACAGCTTGGGCAAGTTACCATGCCCGGCACTGACAATTTGAAATGCGTACGGCGTTTTCTTTTAACGGTTTTGGACGTTCTTCTAGCTGGTACAGCCATTGGTGACACCTCCTTACAATGATTCTATTCATCTGACTGATCAAAATACTTGGCTAAATCAGCAAGTCTTGGATCCGGTTTTGGTTGTGCATCTTCTTTCTCGGCTTCCACTTGCTCATCAGTTGAATAGGACCAGTCGTTGCCGCCAGTAATAACGGTTTCTTCAGAGTCCTCCTTGAACACTTGTATCGGTATCTCCAACAAAATCAGTTCTTCCAGTACCGGCTGAAGATCAATTGTTTCAGTGGCAACCATGTGAACATTATCGTCTTTCGTATCCCGGTCTTTTTCGGACCATGAGAAAATTTCAACCGATTTGATGTCAATAGGAAATTCAACGTCTTCCCAAGTTCGTGCACAAGGTAGCGTAAGCATCCCTTTGAGATGAAGCTGGCACGTAATTTGTTGTGAACCAATCGTACAGTGTCCTGTGACGTGTACAGGCGAAATTTCGCGAATATCGCTATTGCGTTTTTTCACCGCATCCAAATGGACGATTTCGTCAATTGGCATTCCGTCTTTGCGATGCTTTTGAAGCTGTTGAATCGCCATTTTCATAAGTATCACCTCTAAGACAACAAAGTTGATTATATAATGCACAGAAAAGGATGTCAAGATAAAATCTTGTCAGAGCAATCCTAACATCGGTATACTGTTATTAAAGTTTACCAAAGGAGCGATAGAATTGAAAGCTACAGGCATCGTTGTTGAGTACAATCCTTTCCATAATGGGCACCTTTATCATGCGGAACAATCGAAAAATGAATCCGGCGCTGATGTCATGATTGCTGTTATGAGCGGCCAATTTCTCCAGCGGGGTGAACCTGCTTTCGCCGACAAGTGGAGCCGCACAGAAATGGCACTGTTAAACGGCATTGATATCGTCATCGAACTTCCATATGTCTACGCCACGGCTCAAGCATCTGACTTTGCAAGAGGCGCCATCACTTTACTCACTGCCATCGGCTGCGAATCTTTTTGTTTCGGCAGCGAACAAGGCACTATTCATCCTTTTCTTCGAACGTATGAACTTTTGAATAACCGGCGGCAGCTGTATGAACAAAAAATCCATGAGGCTGTCCAAACCGGCATCAGCTACCCAAAAGCATTAAATTCGGCTTACAATGCCTTGATTGGGGACGGCACCGGATATGCCGACTTAACCCAGCCAAACAACATCCTGGGCTACCATTACATAGAAAACGCTAATAAAATGGGTTCTTCCATCCACCCCTATACGATTCAGCGTATTGCTGCAAATTATCATGATCCAATTGATAAAGAATTGACCATTGCCAGTGCCACAGGTATACGGCAAGCATTTTTTGAAGGAAGCTCCTTAGAGGAAATAGCGAGTTACATGCCTGAATCTTCAATCCGCGCCTTGCAGGAATTTAACCGGCAATACCAAACATTCGGCAGTTGGGAGCAATTTTATCCGATGCTGCGCTATAGCATTCTGAGAGAACGTCCAGCAAAGTTAAAGCAATTCTCTGAAGTGACCGAGGGCATTGAGAACTTGATTTATGAGGCAGCTGTAAAAGAATATGAATTTGAAGCATTTATCAACCGCATCAAATCGAAGCGCTTCACCCGTACACGTGTTCAGCGGATGCTAACGCATATTTATACCGGTTTCACCTGGGAACAGCTTCGTTCTTTCCAGAAACCTTCTTATTTGCGTTTGCTTGGAATGTCTGAGACCGGCAAGCAGTATTTGAATCAGCAAAAAAAGAATATCGGGCTTCCACTCATCAGCCGTGCCGCTGATTTAACGGACCCGATGGGGAAACTCGATATTCATGCCAGTACCATGTATTTGCTCGGAATGGGAGCAAAAAATCTAAAAAAAGAATTTACTACGCCTCCGCTTTATTTTGGCTGAAGCTCTTCCAAATAGTCAATGGCATCGTCAATGGTCTTAACTGGAACAATTTTCATTTCGGTACCTATATTTTCAGCTGTTTCTTTAGCTACCTCAAAATTAGAAGCTGAAGCACTTTCCGTTTCATCTGCTGGAGCGAAGAAAATATCAATTCCTTCATTGTCGGCAGCGATCACTTTTTGGTCAATGCCGCCAATTCTTCCTACTTCCCCTGTTCCTGCCATAGTTCCGGTCCCCGCTATGTTATAACCTTTTGTAATATCTTCCTCAAGCAATTGGTTTAGAATTTCAAGTGTGAACATTAGCCCTGCAGAAGGCCCACCAATATTGTCTGAATCGATTTTCACATCAGGCGTTGTCTTTATTTCTTTATTTTCTACGAAAGTGATCCCTAACCCGATTCGCTCCGGGTCTGTCGGAAGAGG
The DNA here is from genome assembly GCF_057748275.1 of Planococcus sp. VCh962. Lineage (NCBI taxonomy): Bacteria > Bacillati > Bacillota > Bacilli > Caryophanales > Caryophanaceae > Planococcus > Planococcus sp. VCh962. Next base: position 142,486 of record NZ_JBYLHS010000001.1, on the reverse strand, counting down.
TGCTAATTCAATCGTTTCAGTGATTTTCCGCCCTTCTCTTTCGAAGGTCAGTTCCACCTTATCCCCTTCCTTTTTGCTGGAAAGATAATCTACAAATTCGTTCTGGGCTTCAAATTTATTACCGTCAATCGACAGCACTTGATCCCCTGGAGCCAAAACTTCATCAGCGGCTCCGCCCGGAAGTACATTCATAACAAAAACACCGTTATTTTCAATTTCATAAGGCAGCTCCGCTTTTTCAAAAGCGACTTGCAGTGCATTTACTTGAGAATCAGACATCAGTTTAAGTTGCCGGACATTATACTCTTCGTCACTTTCATGTGGACTGCGTACTTCTTCCGGTTGCAATATCTTATAACCGTCCTGGAATTGCGCAAAAAGATACAAAGTCGGCGTAGCATTCAGCATAGAAACAGTCATCAAACTTAAAGTGCCTTGGTCATCGTCATCTCCACCGTCAACATTCACTAACGGGCTTAGCTCATAGGCTCCACCCGGACGAGTAATATATAAATTCATTTGATAGGTTGATAAAAAAACAGCTAATGCAGCAACTATTACTAACACAATCAGCTTATTATTTTTCATTTGCTGCTCCTTTCCGAATTGGCAGCCAATAACAAAAAGCCACGTTAAACGTGACTTATTTGAATTTCTGCTTTAATGCCTCTTCCACTGCACTTGGCACTAATTCACTGATATTCCCACCGTATTTCGCAACTTCTTTTACAATGCTTGAGCTTAAAAATGAATACTGGTTGTTTGATATCATGAACAAAGTTTCAATATCCTCATTCAAAAATCTATTCATAGAAGTGATCTGCATTTCATACTCAAAATCTGAAACTGCCCGAAGTCCTCGAATGATGGCATTTGCTTTCACTTCACTTGCATAATCAATAAGCAGGCCAGAAAATGAGTCCACTTCTACATTGGGTATTGAATCAGTGACTTTGGCAATCAACTCATGGCGTTCTTCCACATTAAAAAGCGGTTTTTTTGATGAGTTGTTCATGACCACTACTTTAACTTCATCAAAGATGGTTGAAGCTCTTTTGATTATATCAAGGTGCCCCAATGTAATGGGGTCAAAACTACCTGGCACGACTGCAATCTTACTCAAATTCTTCTCCCTCTTCCCCTTGAAATCGATAAATTGAAATGACGGTGGCACCATATAATTCTTTTTTGAACCGCTCAAAAAAAGCCGTACGGTCGCCAAGCTCTACTTCTTTGGCGTGTTCACATATTACGATGGAATCCTCCGTCATGATTCCAAGTTCTGCTGCTTTATCCATGAGTTCATATGCTTTTTCCATATGGTAAGGCGGATCCAAAAACATTAAGCGTGCTTGCAGATTGTTCTTTTTCATTGCTTTAAGTGCCCGTTCAGCATCTATTTTATATACTTCCGCTTGATCCGTAAGCCTGGTTTTTTCCAGGTTCATCCGGATCGTTTCAATCGCTTTGCGATCTTTGTCAACGAAAATCACTTTATCAATGCCTCTGCTCAAAGCTTCAATGCCTAATCCCCCGCTGCCTGCAAATAAATCCAAGGCATTGCCGCCATCGAAAAAAGGGCCAATCATATTAAAAATAGATTCCTTAACTTTGTCTGTCGTTGGCCTTGTTGATAAGCCTGGAACCGCTTTAAGCGGGATCCCTTTTACTGTTCCTGCTACAACACGCATTCAATCGCCTCTTATTTACTAAATTTATGCTAAATGGAACTAATAGTCTTTACTTACCGATATTCCACAGAACAGCTGCGAAGACATTGGCCGCATCAACTGCCATGGGCTTCTTCCTTGTTTTGCGCCATTTCTATAATGCAAAAGTCAATTATATGTTACCGCATGTTGAACCTCTATGCGTCCGTGTATTAAAAGTCGAGTGCTCTATTTGGCTTATTGCAGAGCAATCGTCCCTGCCTTACCCAAAGCAACCGAAGCGATATAAATAAGAAAATTCTTTAGTTCAACTTATAAAGTGGTAAAATATTAAATGGAAAGGACGTGACCCAATGATTCAGCGATTTATCGAATTAGGAGAAGGCTACGGAGACTTATATGAACTCCGTGAACTGATCACCACAAATTCAAACCGTTTCAAACATGGTTTTATATTTGTTTCTACAACCGAAGGAGGCCAGCCGGTGCTTTCTGTTGCAGCAGCATTTGAACCAGCCGAAGAAGGCGGATTCATGCCAATTTACATATGCCGGGAAGGAATACCGGAAAACTCAAAAAGGCTCGGCCTATTTGAAGAAACCATCAGGCAGCTAGGCCATCACCCCATTAAAATGGATGTAAAACATTCTTCTGCCTATGCTGAAAAGAAATTTTACTTTAGCCATCTGATAGCGATTCTTAGATTAAACCATTATATCCCGCCTATGCAATAGTTATAGACCGATTTTATAATCGTATTCTTTGGCCTTATCCGGCTTTGCATTTTCATATTCGGTTTTCAAAAATGGCCGCTGTGATTCAAGAACTTGTTTGACGTATGGCAGTTTTGATAATTTAGATTTTGTAGTTTCAATAACTTCTTGGTCCATATAAAGAACGACATATTTCAGTCTACGTGAAATAAAATGAACATGCCCATATTTTCTTAGCGATTTGGCTTGTTTTAAATGATGCACATAAACAATGAGGCCCTGGCGATCACGCATAACTATCCCTCTTTTCTTAATTTCTAGAATACCATAGGAAAGAAAAAAGCCGCAACCAGAGAGAACGAAACTTTGGCCAAAGCTGAATGACATGGCTCTTTGCTCATATAGTGTTGCTATGTTTTTCTTCAACAGACGGCTTCCAGGTTTGAAGCAATCAACTCGTGATTAAACAGGATAAAACTAACATTAAATTTCGGAATTCGCTATAATAACTTTAGTTATATTATTGAGGGGGTAATCCATTCGTATGGGAAAAAAGACAAAAATCGGGCTTGCAGCAGTTGCGGTTGGCGCAGCGGCTTGGGCTGGCTCTAAAGCGCTCGTAAATCCTCAATTAAGACCGGGGAAAGAAGTTCTGGACTATGACCACCCCATTGTCCTTGCTCACCGTGGCGGCAGTGCCATTGCTCCAGAAAATACGATGGCTGCATTTTCAAAATCAGCGGAACTTGGAGTCCATGGATTTGAAATTGATATTCGTTTGACTAAAGACGAGGAAATTCTCGTTTTTCACGACGAGTACCTTGACCGGACGACAGATGGCGCTGGACGCATCGCTGAGATGACGCTTAATGATTTGCAGAAATTTGATTTAGGCTATCACTTTCTCGATCAAAAGGGCAATCATTCCTACCGGGGCAAAGGTGAGAAAGTGGTGTTGCTTCGGGATTTGTTCGAAGCATTTCCACACATGTACATCAATATCGACATGAAGGACTCTCCTGAAACTTATGAAGGCAGTTTGGTTCCCTCCAAGTTATGGAGGTTGATCGATTCTCTTGGAGTGCATGATCGTGTAGTGGTCACCAGTTTTTTCGATGAACAAATCGACCGTTTCAATCTTTATGCCCAAAACCGGGTTGCCATCGGAGCTGGTCAAAATGAAGTGAAAAAAGCGTATACCGCTTATAACAGCCAATTTGGCCATTTGTATAACCCGCGTGCGGATGTTTTTCAAATTCCGGTTCGTTCATCGATGTTCCGGCTAGATTCCCCTCGGTTTGTTGCATTTCTATCGAATCTGAATATTCCCGTCCATTATTGGACCATTGATACTCCAGAAGAAATGAGTGCCTTGATTGCGGCTGGTGCACAAGGAATCGTTACTGATCGACCGGATATCGCTATTTCTGTCATCCGTGAATTGGAAAATCAAGAGCAATAAAAAATGTGCAACGAAATCGTTGCACATTTTTTCATATAGTTTATAAGGTGGCTCCGCTTTTCTTGTCCAGCTGCAGCGCCTAGCTCCTCGGGTCGTAAGCCCATTCGGCTGTGCGGCTGAAAACATGCCGCTTCGCCAAACCGTCTTACGCCTGTCGGAGCTGGACAGGCGCTTCCGCTTTTCTTGTCCAGCTGCAATGGCCAGATTCTCGGGTCATAAGCCATACCGGCTGTGTGGCACAAAACGCCACTTCGCCAGTCTGTCTTATGCCTGTCGAATCTAAGCGGCCATTTCCGCTTTTCTTTTCAAGCTGAGCACGAGCAGCCTCCGCCTGTTCCGCAGCTTCCGCCGCAAGAAGATTCAGAAGAAAAGAAAGGATTGCTTGACGGTATTTTTACTGCCTCAGATACGGACCTACCAAGAATGAAGCTGACTTGATCCATTAGATCCTGAAGTTCATTTTCAGCCAGCCGCAATTCTGCCACTTGTTCATTTAAATCAAGGCGCCGTTTATCCACGCGGATCTGTTTCATCACCCGGCTATATTCCGGATGGTACTTGCCAAACCTTTGAACTTCTTCGTATTGTTCTTTTAATCTGCTGAAGGCATAAATTTCTTCAGCAAGATCTTTATTATTATAAACAGCATGATAAGCTTTTCGGTATTGCTCAACCTGCTCTGATTGTAAAATCATTTCGCTCAACTCTTCTGCGGAGTCAGTGATTTGAACCCATTCATAGGTCATAAACATATAGCATTCCTCCTCTACGGTTTCATCATAGCAGAAATACTCCCATTTTCATACATATTGAAAGGAATGATTCGATGAAAAATCTATCTAAGCAATTTCAGCGCATTGTCGATAATAGCTCCTTGGAAGATCTCAAAATATTAAGTGATTTCCTTGAAAACTTTGAAAAAAAACAACACGGAGAATTTAATACATATTTGAGTGCCAGCTTGAACATGAAACGTGACACAGACGAACATTCCAGCGTTGTAAGTATACCTAATACTCCTTTTATCCACAATAATATTGACATCCCGCACGGGGGTATTCTAGCCGTATTGCTGGATACAGCAATGGGGACGCTAGCAAACAGCAAATGCCCGGATGGCTATGCCGCAGTCACTACAAATATAACGATCCACTATCTTTCTGTTTCTGTCGAAGAAGTGATTCAAGCAGACGCCAAGTTGATCAGACAAGGCAGCCATACGATGGTAGTGGAAGGCAATATCGTTCAGCAGGACGGCAAGCATATAGCAACAGCAACCGGATCATTTTTCATCGTTCCAAAAAAGCAATAATGCCTTATTGCTTCTCTGCGTTCGTGGATTCTTGCCTCAAGAAGTTTTGAGTGTAATATTTACCGTAAACGCCTACTCCGATTTGATTAAAGCGGCTGGACAATAATGTCTCTCGATGGCTCGGGGAATTGATCCACCCATGAACAGCTTCGGCAGCGTCAAAATACTGAGTCGCTGTATTCTCTGCCGCCTCTTCAAATACAATATTTGCGGCAGTCAAGCGTTCGTTCAAGCTTTTAAGTTCGATTTCTTCTTCGGAAGAGAAGTTTTTCTTGGCCGTATTTTGACTATGTTCTTTAGCCAGCATATTGACTGATGGATTTACAGACAACGGATTTTTTTGGTGGTGTAATCGGTAAACATTGGTAAGGTCAATTATCTGCTTAGCATTTGCGTCATCGATAGCTTGCTGCAAGTTCGATGACGGAGTGATAACCGGCAGTAAATCTCCAGAAAACATCATGTCATAAGGCTGATGCCTTACCAGTGTTTCAGCATCCATAAAGCGGACCGCTTCTAATGTACGGTCTTCTTCATCTATATAAAGTTGGGCATATACTTCATCAAAACTAATGAGCAGCCGTTTATTTACATCATCAGCACTCAAACTAAATGTATAAATGCTGTTTCCGTACTTTACGGTAACTTCATTTTCGATAATTGTGAAGCGATACAAATCATCTAAAGTTTGTCCGATTTTATACGGCGCAGCATTCGTTGCTGCCCCTGCTGTATAAACCTGTACAATATTGCCTTCTTTAACCCCAGCCATTATATAGTTGGAATAAGATGCGTCATAGACCCACCACTCATAGCCAAAGGCAGAGGGTTCAATGCGGGCAGGTTTCCCGTAGTCTTGCAGCCATTCTTCGGTTGTATTTCCCACATAAGTGGACAGTCCTTCCAAAGGGCGTTCTACATCAAGTGGATTTTCCACTAAGTCCGGGTCAGGCAGCGGGTCTTGTGTTTGCGGAGCCTCTAAAATCTCATTTTCTTCTATAGAAGAATCAAAATAAAAAAATACGATTAGAATAATCGATAGAAAAATCATAATTCGCAATAAGTCTTTCAATCGAACAGCTCCTTAAAAGTTCTATATTCATAATTATAACAGTCGTCTGCATTCTGACACAATCTAGCCATTGCAACAACCCGTTTTTTCATCTATTATTAAAGAAGCATTTAGTCAGTTTGATATAGAGGAGGAGATCCTATGTATTTTGAAAATACAGGACTAGAGAACATTCAGGTAGACTTTACTTTACTTGATGACATTATGAGCCGTCATGGCTTAACTAAAGAAGGCCAGTGGGACTACGAGCGCGTTACATACGACCGCAAATTCATTGTCCGCGAAGGCACTTATTATTTGCGGGTATTCGGCTATGCACTTGCCGGCGATATTGATGCCAGCGATGCAGTAGTAAAATTGATGAAGCCTGTACTTGGCAAGCATTATTACCCACATGGTGTGGAATACGGCGAAGACGAGCATTTTCCGGAGCATCTAGTGAAATCATGCGCGGAAGTATTAAAAGCCATCCGAACTGAAATTTCCGCATTTGAAATCAAAGCATAAAAGTACCGCAGTTCACATTGAACTGCGGTTTTTTATTTTCTTCTAATTCGTTAAATGTCATGACTGGACATCTTCCGCATTATTATTGATATGCTTTGTGAGATAAAAAAAGAACCTTTTCAGGTTCTATTTTTATCCACCAAGTATTGCTTTGAAGACAGATGTTGTATGTCCTCCCTCATAAATAACATAAAGCAAAAGATAAACAATGACACCAGTGATTGCTGTGAAAAACCAAATCACACTCGTGACTGGCCCGAACTTTCTATGTTTCTCTAAACGGTTTTTCAATCCAAGCCAAATCGTAATCAAGCCCATAACTCCGCCTGTAGTCGCTAGGCATATGTGAAAGATCAGGAAAATGGTATAGATCAGTTTGTATTCATCAGGTCCTCCGAAAGCGGTATTACCGACAAATATGGTGCGGGACATGTAAATGATAAAGAACGTTAATGCAGCAGCACCTGCTCCAAGCATAACTTTTTTATGTGCTTCAATATTGCGGCGGCGAATCAAATACCAGCCAATTGCCACAAGCACTGCACTTAATACGATAAAAAATGTACTGATCGTCGGTAATAGGGGCAAATTCATTTAATAGGATCTCCTTTAACTTCATTAAGCATTGTGTCGATGAAAAGCCATATTCTTTCTATCTTGTATAGTTTTTGCTGTGATTTCATCAGCATTATCATTTTCGTTTTTCAACCATTCATAGAAAACCATCCATAAAAATACGGTGAAAACGAGTTCTTGCAATACCTTCATGGCAATGCCTCCAGTCCGCTGATCTTCTACAGTAGACATGGTTGTAAATAGTTCCGGCCCCGATAAATTAAGCTGGGAAAGAGTTCCCATCGGAACACATAAAGCCATTGCCTGCAGCCAAGCTTCTCCATTTGAATAAGTAGCATAAAAAGGAGTACTGCTGAAGATGATTAACGCACAAGCAGGAGTCATCAGCACGCTCAATCCGAATAAATAAGCAAGCTTCTTTAAACCATGGAATTTATGAGCGCCTTCTAAATTATTGACAACCGGCCACCAATAGAATATCGCTGAAACAAACAGCACTACATTGACCGAAGCGTGCAGCAAAGAACTAGATTTCACAAAATCAAAAACCATTGGTATATGGTAAAACGAAAATACCATCCCGAACAAGATCAAAGCCAGCATCGGCTTTGTAAAGAACATAAATAAGGGTTTTACGGCCGGTATATCAATAAATTTTCTCCATAACCAAGTTGGGATACCCATAATGATTAATGGCGGTACAAGCAGTAGCAAAAACGCCATCTGAACCATATGCATCGTAAAAATAATATGTCCAAGCAAATCAACCGGCGAACCTTTTATTACATACAATAACGCCATGCCTGATACAAACAAAACAGCTTCCTTCATTTTTAAAGGCTCGCTATCTTTAAATTTGTCTCTCCATTTTATAGTTACTAGAAAATATAAGGCCGTAATTAAAACGAGGACTCCCAAGTAAACCGGACTCCATAATGCCTGAAATCCGAATATACTGATCGGCATGCCAGCATACCTCCTTTTTCTTAAGTACCCCCATTATATAGTGCGCCCGTTGGTATATCAATGAACGAACTATGACAATTGAGGAAAGAAAAGCTTACGCACCTTGTACTTTTCCAAACAAGTGTCGAGGACTTAGCTGTTAAGGGCCGCCTCAGCCGTCCTCAACAAATCTGATGCACCAAGATGGACCTCTGCTCAGCATAACAGGACCATACAAATACAACGAACCTTTTTTCATTTGCCAAAACAGCATCTTCCCTAAAGACAAAAACCCCGCTTGCCAAAAGGCAAACGGGGTTTCCATTTTATTACCACCAAACGATTGTTACTAATGCAAGAATCGTGATAAAAGCTACAAACATTCCGCTGAACATAAAGAACGCGACCATGCCATGGCCTTTATTGCTCATATGCATAAAGTGATAAAGCTGAAGCACTACTTGAACAGCTGCCAATAAAAGAATAATTGGCGTGATCAAATATGGTGAAAAATCAGCTGCTACTGCCGTAAATGAAATCAATGTCAAGAAGATCATGATTGCAAATGACGTCAGATGATTGCGCATCTCTCTAGCGCGTTGGCGGCGAACATATTCATATTCTGCTTGTGTTCGAACATGCGTGTGCGTATCGTGAGCCATATTAACCGATCACTCCCATCAAATAGACGACAGTAAAGATGAATACCCATACTACGTCGATAAAATGCCAGTATAATGCAGCAAGATAGAACTTAGGCGCATTGTATGTGTTTAAACCGCGTTTCGAGTTGCGGACCATCAATGCAATAAACCAGCTTAAGCCGAATAAAACGTGAGCTCCATGCGTTCCGACTAAGGTATAAAACGCAGAACTGAAAGCACTGTGCGTATAGCCAAAGCCTAAATGAACATAATGATTAAACTCATAAATTTCTAAGCCAAGGAATGTTGCGCCCAGTATAACTGTTACCATGAGCCATGCCTGCATCGCTTTAAAGTTATGGTTTTTCATATGGTACATTGCATAAACACTTGTCAAAGATGATGTTAAAAGTATCATTGTCATTGCAAACACAAGAGGAAGTTCAAACAGCCCGGAAGCCGTAATTTCCATTCCGCTTGGTCCTTTGTCTTTCAATGCTAAATAGGTAGCAAATAAAGATGCGAACGTTACAGTTTCAGCGGCCAGAAGAAGCCAGAAACCGATAAATTTATTTTTACCTTCCATAGTAGCTGTTTCAGGGTGATCAGGCCACGTCTGCGGGGTATATTTTTTATTTAGATCCATCCATGCTACCCCCTTTAACATCTTTGATCAAATCTTCTTTAGAAATATGGAATCCAAGATCATCTTTCAATGAACGAAGCAGCATTGAACCGAAAGTTATCAATAATCCTAAGACGATAACCGGAAGTGTCCAAGCTTTGTCGCCATCAAGGTGATACAAGGCACCAAATGAAGCAACGAACATACCGAATGACATAACTACCGGAATAAACGAGCCGTTTGGCATGTGAATCTCTTCTAAAGGCTCAGCATAGATCATGCCTTCTTTATTGCCTTCCATTTTCTCGATCCAGTACGTATCAAGTCCACGCACTAAAGGAGTTTGTGCAAAGTTATAGAAAGGCGGCGGTGATGGTATTGCCCACTCCAGTGTACGGCCATCTTCCCATGGGTCATTGCCGACACGTTCGTTTTTAACGCTAGTAATGACAACGTTGACTAGAAGTACAATAACACCGATAGCCATAAACAAAGCACCTACAGAACTGATTGCATTGAACAAGTCCCAGCCTTGGTCAGATCCAAATGTGAATACGCGGCGTGGCATACCCATCAGACCTAGGAAATGCTGGATAAAGAATGTTAAATGGAACCCGATAAAGAAGAACCAGAAAGTGATTTTACCTAGTTTTTCGCTAAGCATTGTACCAAACATTTTTGGCCACCATAGATGTGTGCCTGCGAAAATCGCAAGTACTACTCCACCGACGATAACGTAGTGGAAATGCGCCACGATAAAGTAGGAATCGTGCAATTGATAATCCAAAGGAGCAATTGCCTGCATGACTCCTGTTACTCCGCCTGCTACGAATGACGGAATAAATCCGATCGCATATAGCATTGGCGTGGTGAAAGAGATGCTGCCTCCCCAAATGGTCAATAGCCAGTTGAAGATTTTCACTCCTGTTGGAACTGCGATAATCATAGTCGCTAATGCGAAAACTGCGTTAGCTGTAGGTCCTAAACCAACTGTAAACATGTGGTGAGCCCAAACCATGAAACCATAGAAACCAATCAGGATTGTTGCAAAGACAAGCGCAGTATATCCAAATAGACGCTTGCGTGAGAAAATCGCAAAGATTTCAGAGAAAATACCGAAAGCCGGCAAAATCAGAATGTATACTTCAGGGTGTCCAAAAATCCAGAATAAATGTTCCCAGATGATTGTGTTTCCTCCCAAAGCTACATCAAAGAAGTTGGCTCCAAACATGCGGTCAAATACCATAAAGAAAAGACCGACTGTTAATGGAGGGAACGCCAGCAAGATTAATGCTGAAGCTACAAAAGTTGTCCAAGTGAACAGTGGCATTCTCATGTAAGTCATGCCCGGTGCTCTCATATTGATGATTGTAACCAAGAAGTTAATACCTGCGATCAACGTACCGAAACCGGAAATCGTTAATCCAAGTGCATAAAAGTCAATACCATGGCCTTCTGACGCGAGCGCGAGAGACGCATAGTTCGTCCAGCCTGCATCTGGTGCACCGCCCATGAACCAGGAAAGGTTCAGGAAGATTCCACCAAAGAAGAATAACCAGAATCCAAGTGAATTCAAGAACGGGAATGCTACGTCACGGGCGCCAATCTGCAAAGGCATGATGGCATTCATAAACGCGAGCAATATTGGCATCGCTGCCAAGAAAATCATTGTTGTCCCGTGCATTGTCAACACTTCATTATATGTTCCAGCACTGAGGAAATCATTTCCGGCTTTCATCAACTGGATTCGGATCAACAACGCTTCTATACCACCGATCAAGAAGAATATTCCTCCTGATGCGAGATAAAGATGTGCGATTTTTTTATGGTCTACTGTTGTCAAGTAGTCCCAAATGGCAGCACCGAAGCCCCTTTTTTGAGCAATAGAACTCACAATGTAAACCTCCCTTTTTTAAGCTCCGATTCTTTTACTCTTCAACGGATAAAGACATCAAGTAAGCAGCAAGTGCATCAAGCTCTTGCTCTGTAAATGGTTTTCCGTCGTTCAAAGATTCTGGATCAGGCATTAAGTTGCCCGGTTTGTATTGTTGTGGATCTGCAATCCATTTTTTAAGATTTTCTTCGTTATGTTCCATGAAGCCAGCCACACGGTTGCGGTCTCCGAATGTTGCTACGTTCGGCCCTTGCATTACTCCGCCTGCGCCAGAACCTGAAACTGCGTGACAAGCGATACAGCCAGCGCCATCAGCACCGAAAAGCTGTTCTCCTTGTTGTGCAAGTGCACCTTCAGCAGGAGTCGCTTCTTCTTGCATAGCTGCTACCCATGAATCAAACTCTGCACGTTCCATTGTTTTCACTTTGAAGTCCATTAACGCATGGGAAGGGCCGCAAAGCTCAGCACATTTACCATAGAAGACGCCATCTTCAAGTTCAGAAGACGCTTGGTCAAACTCTAAGTAGAATGTGTTTACGTTTTCAGGGTTTGCATCCAGTTTCCCACCGATGGATGGAATCCAGAATGAATGTTTTACATCTGCAGAAATCAGGTTGAAGTAAACTCTTTCATTTGTCGGAACGACTAATTCTTGAGCAGTAACAATTCCTTGTTCTGGGTATTCAAATTCCCACCAGTATAATTTTGCTGTTACATTGACTGTTAAGTTGGTCATGCCATCCCCATCTTCAGCCTGAACATCCATAGAAGAAACGTCCGCTAAATCAAAAGTGGAATAAACGGTTGGAACAGCAAGAATTAAAAGCAAAACGATTGGAATAGAAGTCCATAAAAATTCAAGTTTTGCGCTTCCTTCAACTTGTTCCGGGATAAGATCGTCCCCAAGTTTAGAACGTCTAAACTTAACAATTGCCAAAATATAGATAACCGTTACAACAAGAATGACAAAAGTCATTACTGCGGTAGACAAAATCAATAGGTTGAATTGATCTTGCGCTACTTTACCGGCCGGTATCAATGTAGAGATTTCTGCTCTACCACACCCTGCAAGAAAGACAACTAATGCAGTCATCAATGCAAAAAGGCGCCATTTTTTGAGCCCTTTAATCATAGCTTTTCATACCCCGCTCTCATTTTTAAAATTTTTCTGCACTGTTGGAAACTAGACAAAGACGGCAAAAATAATCATCGACACAAATAGAATGGTCATGTAATTCAACGAATAGATGAACATTGTCTTTGCCCATTTCAAATCATCTTTCACACTGAACCCTCGAATGGCAAGAACCAACCAACCGATATTGAGCAATGTGGCCAAGATGATGAAGCTTATTCCGAGATCCATTAACAGGAATGGCAGAGGGAACAGCAGCAAAACCCATGCAAGCATAGATTTCTTTGTGCGGTGGAAGCCTTTGACCACTGGAAGCATTGGAATGCCGGCTGCACGGTACTCTTCAGTGCGCTTCATAGCCAATGCATAAAAATGTGGCGGCTGCCATATAAACATAATCAAGAACAGTGCCCATGCGCCCCAACCGAGCGTAGGTTCAACCGCTGCCCAACCGATTAGCGGCGGGATTGCTCCCGATATGCTCCCCACTATTGTGTTGCTGACATGCCTTCTCTTAGACCACATGGAATAGAGGACTACATAAGCCAAGATTCCCGCGATTCCTAAAACGCCAGCAGAAACAGATGCAGAGAACAATAATATTTCGCCTATCACGATGAAAGTCGTAGCGAGTGCTAAGACAGCAGACGGCTTAAATCTTCCTGTAACAGTTGGACGTGCTCTCTTGCTCGCCATTAATGGATCGATATCTGTGTCAATATAGTTATTCATCGCAGCTGAACCAGCTATGATAAATGCAGAACCGACCAAAGTATAGACGAGAATGTCCATCTCCTGCAGGAAATGCCTGTCGGAAAATTGGAACGCTAGCCACAGTCCAGTAAACACAGTAATTAAATTAGAATTTACAATTCCGATTTTGATTAATGCGAGAAAATCTTTAAGAAATGTGGTAGGCTCCGCCGTTTCATGAGTTTCCGCAGACAAAGACCGGCTGTTTGACATATAACCCCCTCCTTTCAAAGTTGTAAGCATATTCCGCTAACCATTACTATATCTAAATTCCAGCCGTTTTTCTACTTCAAACTGAAATTAACCGATAAAAGCGTTGATTTTCATGTAATTTGTCTCAGATATATGCTCTTTCAATCATACATGAGTACTCTCGTTATTTTAAGATAGAAAAAAATTTGTTTTTGAACAGTTTGTGAAGCTCGCTGGATTATGTCTAAATCTTGAAAGTTTCCGCTATTCCTCATTTTCCGTTGTGTTTTGTTGTGACTTTAGATATTATCGAGTATGCAGGCAACGGACGTTTTAAAAAGTTTTAACAAGAAAAAGTAGGTGACATTCTTGCATCAAGGTAAATATATAAAATGGTTTGCAGTAGCAGCAACCGTCGGAATGCTTTTAATCCTGCTTGGCGGTGCTCTTGTCACCAAAACGGACAGCGGCATGGGCTGTGGCCGGTCGTGGCCAAGCTGCAATGGCGAATTGATTCCTGATGACATTACTGCTGAAGTCCTCATCGAATTTTCGCATCGGCTTGTTACAGGATCGGTCGGGATTTTAATCGTAATCTTAGCTGTCTGGGCTTGGATCAAATATGGCCATATCCGTGAAACCAAATTCTTAGCCTTCCTGGCGGTCTTTTTTTTAATTCTTCAAGCATTGATTGGCGCTGCCCAAGTATTATGGGGTCAAGGTGACTTTATTCTTGCGCTCCACTTCGGGATTTCCCTCATTTCTTTTGCATCTGTATTATTATTAACTTTGCTTGTTTTTGAGGTAGACCGGAAATTTGATGCAGACCGTCTCATAATCGGTAAGAAGTTAAAAATGCATACCATTGGCGTTACTTTGTATTCTTATATTGTGGTCTATACGGGTGCCCTTGTGCGCCATACAGAATCCAGTTTGATCTGTGCAGATTGGCCGTTGTGCCGTAACGATCAGTTCGCCCTTCCGAACAATATGTATGAATGGGTTCAAATGGGACACCGTGCTGCGGCAGGCTTGATTGTAATATGGTTGGCTTATATTGCCTGGCACGCTTTTAAAAATTACAAGGACCAGCGCGTCATTTATTGGGGATGGATCATCGCCTTTATTATCGTATTGCTCCAAGCCACTACCGGAATGCTGGTTGTCTTGACTAAATTGAATCTAGCTGTAGCACTTCTTCATTCCCTGTTAATTTCTCTGCTTTTCGGATTATTATGTTACATGATCCTGCTCGTTTCACGCAGCAGATTCAGCAATAAATAAAAAAACAGCCGGCGCATTTTATGCGCCGGCTGTTTTTTATACTCTTTCCATTTCTATCAAGAGGTCGCCAGTAGATATTCCTTCATTGGCACCTACATGTATTTCTTTTACTATGCCATTAAACGGCGCTTGCACTGTTGTTTCCATTTTCATGGCTTCTGTAACCAATAAATGTTCTCCGCGCTGCACTTTGGCACCGACTTCGGCTACCACTTTCAGTACAGTTCCCGGCATAGTCGCAGCAATATGCGATTCGTTTTTCAGATCCGCTTTCGGTCTTGCCAAAGCATCAGCTTCAACGGTCATATCTTGAATATTGACTTCACGCGGCTGACCATTCAGCTCAAAGTAAATTGTCCGGTGTCCGTCTTTTTGAGGTTCTCCGATTGACACCATCTTGATCATCAAGGTTTTCCCTTTTTCAATTTCTACTTCTATTTCTTCACCAAGTCTCATTCCATAGAGGAATGTCAAAGTATCTAAAACAGATACATTGCCGAACTGCTGATTGGTAGCGGTGTACTCTTCAAATACTTTTGGATAAAGCGCGTATGCTAAAATTTCCTGGCTTGTTACCGGCCGTTCCAATTTCTCGAATAAAGTTTTCTTGATTTCGTCAAAATCAGCGGGCTCTAATAATTCTCCTGGCCGGACAGTAATTGCCTGGCGTCCTTTTAACACTACCTTTTGAAGTTCTTCAGGGAATCCGCCATGCGGCTGTCCAATGTATCCTTCGAAGAATTCGATAACTGATTCAGGGAAGTCAATTGTTTGCCCACGCGTAATGACGCTTTCCTCGTCCAAATCGTTTTGCACCATAAACAACGCCATATCCCCTACAACTTTAGACGAAGGTGTTACTTTTACAACATCTCCAAATAACAAGTTGACGCGGGAATACATATTTTTCACTTCTTCCCAACGTAAGCCCAGGCCTACTGCTTTGGCTTGCTGCTGCAAATTGCTGTACTGGCCGCCTGGCATTTCATGGACATAAATTTCAGAATGCGGGCTGTTCATGCCGCTTTCGAAATCGCTGTAGTACTTGCGGACGTCTTCCCAATAGTGGGACAATTTTTCAATCGACTCGATATCAGTTCTAACTTCCCGCTTGCTTCCTTTCATTGCATAATAAAGCGAGTTTGCACTCGGCTGAGAAGTTAATCCCGCCATCGTTCCTAAAGCTGTATCAACGATGTCTACGCCTGCCTCAATAGCTTTTGCGTATAAATAAATGCCATTGCCGCTTGTATCATGGGTATGAAGATGAATAGGCAGTGAAACCGTGTCTTTCAACTCAGAAACTAACCGGTATGCCGCTTCAGGCTTCAATAATCCTGCCATATCCTTGATAGCTAAAATATGGGCTCCTGAAGCTTCTAATTCTTTTGCCATTTGTTTGTAATAGTCGACTGTATATTTATCTCGGCTCGGATCTAAAATATCTCCTGTATAACAAATAGCCGCTTCTGCCACTTTCCCGCTCTGGCGGACTTCATCTATTGCCACTTCCATGCCTTTGATCCAGTTTAAGCTATCAAAAATCCGGAATACATCAATGCCGGCATCCGCTGATTTGCGGACAAATTCACGAATCACATTATCCGGATAGTTTTTATACCCCACCGCATTTGCGCCGCGGAATAGCATTTGGAACAAAACATTCGGCACCTGTTCGCGAAGCTTGATCAACCGCTGCCATGGATCTTCTTTTAAGAAACGGTAAGATACATCAAATGTCGCGCCTCCCCACATTTCCATGGAGAACAGATCAGGCTGCAACCGGGCAGTCTCATTCGCAATAGCGAACATATCATGTGAACGCACACGTGTTGCCAATAATGATTGATGGGCGTCACGGAAAGTAGTATCTGTCAGCAAGACTTCTTTCTGGTCATGAATCCATTGAGTTAAGCCTTCAGGGCCATGCTGATCCAATATTTGTTTTGTTCCGCTTGGTGCCGGTGCGGATAAATCCACTTGCGGTTTTCTTGGAGCTGTATGGATTGGTTTCTTTTTCTTTTCAATACCCGGGAATCCATTGACTGTAATATTTCCGATATAAGTCAATAGTTTTGTCCCCCGGTCTTTACGCACCGGGAAGATGAACAATTCAGGCGTTGAATCGATAAAACTTGTGTCAAATTCGCCATTGATGAAATTTTTATGACGGACTACATTCTCTAAAAATGGGATATTCGTTTTAATTCCGCGAATCCGGAATTCTTGCAAGTTCCGGTCCATTTTCGCCGACGCTTCCTTAAACGTATTGCCCCATGTTGAAACTTTTACTAATAGCGAGTCGTAGAAAGGTGTAATAACCGCTCCTTGGAAACCGTTTCCAGCATCCAGGCGAACTCCGAAACCGCCACCTGACCGATAAACCATCAATTTCCCTGTATCCGGCATGAAGTCGTTCAAAGGATCTTCTGTTGTCACTCGTGACTGGATGGCAAAACCATTCAATGGAATATCCTGTTGTGCCGGAATTCCGATCTCTTCGCTGTGGACTGAAAGACCTTGCGCAATTTTGATTTGGGCATGGACAATATCGATGCCCGTCACCATCTCAGTGATTGTGTGTTCAACTTGGATTCGAGGGTTTACTTCAATGAAATAAAACTCATCGTTAGCAACTAAGAATTCTACAGTACCGGCATTTATGTAATTTATATTTTTCATAAGCTTAACTGCCGCATCGCAAATCTGATTTCTCAGTTCATTGCTGATTGAATTCGATGGCGCGATTTCCACCACTTTCTGGTGCCGCCGCTGTATCGAGCAATCCCGCTCATAAAGGTGGATGACGTTGCCTTCCACATCTCCGAGGATCTGCACTTCAATATGTTTTGGTTTGTCCACAAATTTTTCAACATACATTTCGTCTGATCCGAAAGCAGCTTTTGCTTCGGATTTTGCGCGTTCATACGCTGATGCCAGTTCTTCTTCCGTTCTGACTATGCGCATTCCGCGCCCGCCTCCGCCAAGAGATGCTTTAATCATTAGCGGGAACCCTGCTGTTTTGCTGAATTCTTCTACTTCCTCCAAAGATTCAACTGGCCCATCAGTTCCTGGAATAACCGGGATATTAGCCGCTATGGCCTGCTCCCGCGCTTTCACTTTATCGCCGAACATGTCAAGATGCCGGGAAGTTGGACCAATAAAGATAATCCCTTCTTCTTCGCATCGACGGGCGAAATGGACGTTTTCAGATAAAAAACCGTAACCTGGATGAATGGCGTCTACCCCAGAATCTTTTGCAATGCGTATAATGTCTTCAATATCCAAGTACGCATCAATCGGCTTCTTGCCTTTGCCGACTAAATAAGATTCATCCGCTTTGTAGCGATGATAGGAACCACTGTCTTCCTGTGAATAAATTGCAACCGTTGGAATTTTCAGTTCTGTACAAGCGCGGAAAACCCGAATTGCGATTTCTCCGCGGTTTGCCACTAAAATTTTGCTAATCGTTTTCACACCGCAGCACACCCTTTACTTTTTCGATTTTTCAAATTTGTGGAACATGGAAACATTCATTAATACTCCCATAGCTAACGATAACAAAATTACCGACGTTCCGCCATAGCTTATAAATGGTAATGTAACTCCGGTTAAGGGAATAAGGCCGCTCAAGCCTCCTAAATTTACGAAGGCTTGTATCCCGATCATACTGGAAACCCCTGTTGCCAGCATACGGGCAAGGGGATCTTTTGTCGTCATTGCAATCGAAAGACCACGCAATACGATGAAAGCCAATCCTCCAAGAACAAAAAGTACTCCCAACACACCCAGTTCTTCCGCTATGACAGACATGATGAAATCTGTATGCGGTTCTGGAAGGTAGCCAAGTTTTTGAATCGATTGGCCAAGACCCAGCCCACTAAGCCCACCAGAGCCGATTGCAAGGTAGCCATTGACGATTTGCAGCCCAAATCCAAGCTCATCCGAAAACGGGTTAAAAAAGGCATCCAGGCGCCCTAGGCGTTTTTCTGTAAAAATCATATCGGATGCAAAAAGCATGATTGGAACAATAAAAATTGCACAAGCTGCTATGACCCAGCCGGCCATCTTGGCAAAAAATTTAAAACTGATGCCGCTCGCTGCCATTACGGACAAGCCAACCGCACCAATGATCATCATTGATCCCAGATCCGGCTCGAAGAAAACGGAAAGCAGAACCAGAGTCAGGATAATGACAGGAGGCGCAATGGATTCATTTAATTTATTGATATTGCCTTTTTTGTATTTATTGGAGAAAACACCTGCCAAATAGAAAATGATCCCTACTTTAGCGACTTCTGATGGCTGTATATTAACAAAGCCTATGTCAATCCAGCTTCTGGCGCCTCCTGCTTCGTATCCAATGATGTGCACTAACAGCAAGCCTAAAAATATTACGGCCAGCACCGTCATCATCATCCATTTCTTGCCGAAATGTTTGTATGGGAAAATAGCGGCAATTGCGAACACCGGAAAAGCCAAAGAAAGGTTGATCAATTGCTGTATGTAAAAACGGTCCGGTTCATCGTCATAGTAATTCACCGACCAGGCCATGCTCGCGCTGTAAATCATAATCAAGCCGAACACTGCTAATGAGATGTAAACAAAAAATAAGGGATAGTCGAAATGTTTAGCGTATCTTCTGATGTATTGTTTCATTTTTATACCTCGATTTAGTAGATTAGTAAAAAAACTCAAACAAAGTGCGTTTGAGTTTTAAGTCACTTATTTGTATACGCTTCGTGTAAGATGGAAAGTTTCTTTTCCAGCGTATCCATTAAATTTTTTCCAGTTTCACGTTCGATTAACCCAAGCTTGACAGCAAAATCGATTTCACGTGAAAGTCCGAACATTTGTGTATCGAGCACTTCTTCATATAAAGGGCAAGAAGGCAAAGTCAAATTATCCATCTGAACTTTAATCAATTGCTCAATTTTTTCCGCATCCGCTTTGAGGAGTTCCAAAGCTTTCGCCTGGTAAGTTTGTTCTTCTGTATGTTCCATGAGGACTCCCCCATTTATTGATATTTATCCGCTTCAATGGCCGGTAAGGTTTCCCTCTGATTCAAGCGGGAAATCTACAGACCTTAAAAGTACGATTGGATCAACTAACAATCAGCGGGGATGAAAAACCCTCTAATTGAAGTTTCTCTTACCTCTATTAGCCTGTTTAAAGTGTATCTTCAATGGGTTAAAAATGCAAGCCTCTGCACAGGCTAGAATTAATCCCTTTAGCAATTTGCCTGGAAAAGGTATACTGAAAGAAGATCGATTATTTGATGGAGGGTTCGTAATGGAATTTATTGTACCATTTAAAGGAAAAGTGAAATTTAATATTGTTTTAGATCCAACCGTTTGGATTTTTGATGACCGCAGAATAGATTTAGAAACTTATTTTCTTGAAGACCGAAAAATCGTAGATGAAACTGAGGAATATAAACGCGGCATGGGCGAACATTGGTCACGCGAGATCATGGAAGGTGCCACCGTTCCCCAGACTCTTAAAACAGAGAAAAGGTATAACCGGCAAGAAAAGAATGAGATGATTACCGGCACTTTTGGAATCATATTCGCTCCTTTCCTCAAAAATGCAGAGCCCGAAGAAGATGCGAAGACAGTGGTATTTGAAACTGCTCAGGGTGAATTCGCTTTTCCAATCGGCGAAGCAAAAGAACTGATTTTCAAATTCAGTGAAAATGGAAAACCGTTAAAAGAAGACGGGCCAGTCCATGTTTTACATCCTGATGGATCCAATCAGGAAAATCCAATTACTGATGTATCTGCAATCCGAGTCGAATAGGAGTGAACAGCTATGCGCGTACAATGTGTAATCTGCGACACCATCGAAGAACTGGTCGATGATACACTCGAAGCAAAAAGATTACGAAACCGGCCAATTCATACTCATATGTGCAAAGCTTGCCACGATCGAATTACCGAACGCACGAAAGAAAGAATCGCAACCGGGTCTTTCCGTTTTTATAGAAGCTCTCGCAGAATTGAGGACGACTTCTGATGAAGCTGCTAAAAGGCATATGGATTGGGTTTTGGAGCGGCTTGCTTTTGGGAATTTTATTAAAATGGATTCAGTCAGTTACAGGTGAACGCGTTTATACGCTTTTGCTGAATGTGGATTTTGTCCCCTTGATTGGCAAAGTGGATTGGTCTGAGCCCGTTGAATTCGGATTCCATCTTGTTATATCGTTGCTGATTAGCATTGTTTATGTTTATCTTGCTAAACGGAGAGCTTATACATTTGGCCAGCTGGTTTTGTTCAGCCTTGCCATGTGTATACCGTTTTTCCTGCTCTATTTCCCGCTCGCCGCACTTGCAGTGCGTGAAGACGTGCCGGCGTTAACCGATGCCGGTGCGATCATTTACTGGATGTTTGCGCATTTGACCTATGCTTTGGCATTGCCGATTCTTTATAAAACATTTGAACGCAAAAACGCTGCATCTCAATGAGATGCAGCGTTTTCGCGTTTTTCGCGCCATAAGCGGATTTTATAAAGAATTAGGATTAGCGCGGCAATGACCAAACCTTCAACGACCGGCAGGAAGAAGGCTAAAAATGTTAGCCCTAAACCGCCGACAAGAAGGAATAATCCGATGACCGCATTTTTCCCGAATGATAGTTTTTTTGCAAAACCCAGTTTATAGACAAATGCCGACAATAAGAAGATGACGGCAAAGAGCGCGTATCCCGCTATTGTATAGTTCGGCAGATTTTCATATAAGACTCGAGCTACGGGATACATACTGTCATAGACAAAAGCTTGTTCGTCGCCCACAGATTATACACCCTTCCTAAATTGATTATTCTTCAATGGCAACTTTCTTTTTCTTAGCCATGCGCTCACGTTCGTTTTTATCAAGAATTTTTTTGCGCAAACGGATGTTTTGAGGAGTGATTTCACAATACTCATCATCTGCCAAATACTCAAGTGCTTCTTCAAGACTCATCAGACGAGCTTTTTTCAAAGTAGTTGTCTGGTCCTTGTTTGCTGAACGGATGTTTGTCGCCGCTTTGATTTTAACAATATTTACTGTCAAATCGCTGTCGCGGTTATGTTCGCCGACAATCATGCCTTCGTAAATCTCAGCGCCAACTTCAACAAATGCAGTTCCGCGGTCTTCGATGCCCATCAAGCCATAAGTTGAAACTTTTCCGCGCTCCATGGAAACCAATACACCTTGACGGCGTCCGCCAACGCGCCCTGAAGCGACTGGCTGGTAGCTGTCGAATGTGTGGTTGATGATTCCGTATCCGCGCGTCTGTGTCAGGAATTCAGTTGTATAACCGATCAATCCTCGTGCAGGAACGTTGAATACTAAGCGAACTTGTCCACTTCCGTTATTCACCATATCCAGCATTTCACCTTTGCGCTCACCCAGTGATTCAATGATTGCTCCAGTGTATTCTTCAGGCACGTCAACTTGTACACGTTCAACCGGTTCGCAGCGAACGCCGTCAACCATGCGTACAATTACTTCTGGTTTAGATACTTGAAGTTCGAATCCTTCACGGCGCATGTTCTCAATCAAGATAGACAAATGCAATTCGCCGCGGCCGGAAACGATCCAAGCATCAGGAGAATCTGTATTTTCTACACGCAACGATACATCCGTTTGTAATTGTGCGTCCAAACGTTCCTGGATTTTGCGTGAAGTGATCCATTTACCTTCTTTACCGGCAAACGGGCTATTGTTGACTAAGAAAGTCATTTGCAAAGTCGGTTCGTCAATGCGAAGAATCGGCAATGCTTCCTGATGGTCAGCCGGACAAACCGTCTCACCTACGTTGATGTCTTCCATACCAGAGATGGCAATCAAATCGCCAGCTTCAGCTTTTTGGATTTCAACCCGTTTCAGACCCATGAACCCGTGGATTTTCGTAACACGGAAGTTCTTGACAGAACCGTCTAATTTCATAAGGGCAACCGATTGTCCCACTTCGATTGTTCCGCGGAATACGCGTCCGATTCCGATACGGCCTACGTAGTCGCTGTAATCAAGAAGTGCAACCTGGAATTGAAGTGGCTCATCTCTGTTATCGATTGGCGCTGGCACGTGTTCCATAATGGCATCATAAATAACCTGCATGTTTTCTTCTTGATCTGCAGGATCAGATGAAAGGCTTGCAGTACCGTTCATACCTGAGGCAAAAACAACCGGGAATTCAAGCTGCTCGTCGTTAGCTTCAAGTTCGATGAACAATTCGATTACTTCGTCAACCACTTCTTCCGGACGAGCGAAATCGCGGTCAATTTTGTTTACAACAACGATTGGTTTCAAGTTTTGCTCCAATGCCTTTTTCAAAACAAAGCGAGTTTGCGGCATACAGCCTTCATAAGCATCTACTACAAGCAAAACACCATCAACCATTTTCATGATACGTTCCACTTCTCCGCCAAAGTCAGCGTGTCCCGGTGTATCCAAAATGTTGATTTTAGCGTCTTTATATTGAATTGCAGTATTTTTCGCAAGAATGGTAATTCCGCGTTCTCTTTCGATATCGTTCGAGTCCATCGCACGTTCTTCAACGTGTTCATTTGAACGGAAAATCCCTGACTGCTGTAGCAGTTGGTCCACCAAAGTTGTTTTACCATGGTCAACGTGGGCAATAATAGCAATGTTTCTTAAATCATTTCGTAAGTTAGTCATACTTTCACTCCAATATTCTTTTTTCATGTCCATAACTGTGTTAGTATAGCACATATAGGGAAAAAACCCTAAGACTTTATTTCAAGCAAACAGCGCAGGAGGAAAAAATTTTGAAAAACATAAAATGGATTTTCGTATTTTATTCACTGGCGGCACTTTTGTCAATGGCTGGCATTGGAATAGCAGTTGGCTTGCGCAGCATCCCTCTGATCCTTTTGGCGATATTGCTTCTTTGCGGAATTATGGGAATGGGCTTTAAAAAGAAAAAAGAAATGCGGGAAGCCGGATTACTTTAAACAGGTAGAAAGAGGGTGCGACATGTCGCATCCTCTTTTATTTTAACCGAATATAGTCAGATAGCATACGATTGTGTATCGAAGGATTGGCAGCAATAAAAGTATCTTGTTTAAGCAAGTTTGCAGGCTGGCCTGCAAATGTCGTTGTCACTGCTCCAACTTCCCCTGCAATGATGGCTCCTCCAGCAATATCCCACGGGGAAAGCCGCATTGATACATAGGCATCAATGCGTCCGCTTGCTAAAAATGCCAGTTCCAGTGCTGCTGAACCATACGAACGCGTACCACGGACTGCCCGCACCAGATCGATTGCCGCTTCATGATCAATGTATTTATTTGGCGCAAGCCACGTGGCATTGATGGCTACTATCGATTCCTCAATAGAAGTTTCAGCCAATGATTTCAGCTTTTCATCATTATAATAAGCGCCTCCACCTTGAACCGCATGATATAAATCATCATTTACGACGTCGTATATGTATCCCAGTTTTCCTTTTCCGTCCTCGTAGACTCCGAGGGAAATCGCAAAATTGCGCTTTTGGTGTACAAAATTCATCGTGCCATCAATGGGGTCAAGCATCCAGACGACACCCGACAGATCATTGATGGTGTCCCCAAATCCTTCTTCACCGAAAATCCGGTGGCCCGGGTAATCCTTTCTTATTCGTTCAATAAAAAATTGCTCAATTTCTTTATCAATATTTGTTACTAAATCATTTGCGTCGGATTTTGTTTCAATTGTGATATCGCTAATAAAAGAATTCCGGATTTTATGTCCTGCTTCTTTAATCAAAGATTTTATATATCGATCCATTGCATGCATTTCCATGTTTTCCGCCTCCCTATTTCTATCTATTATAACGAAAAAGGCACCTACTGTCTTATCCCAGTAGGTGCCTTTAAGTGATAGATTTGTCAAAGCGCATGAAGTGCCTCCAGTTCTACATATATTTCATGTAGCCGTTTTTTGCTTTTATCAGCTTCATGGCCATTTTTTTCTTGCATGGCACTATACAAAGAAGCAAGTTCATAGTCAAGTTCAAGTTTCAACACATTAATATATTCTTTCTCTATCTCTGCTTTGCGAATGATTTGAATCATCTGTTTCATAATGAGCACCCCTTTCCCTTCGCATTTCGATAATTCAGATAATTATAAATATAAATGCTGTAAAAATCAAGAGTCAAATGGCGTTTTAGGAAAAACTTATTTATATTCTTTCTTCCCAAACTTCGTTAAAATGAAACCTGTGAAATAGACAAAGGAGGAAATAAAATTGACGTCTTTTTGGAATGAACAAGATTTTGAAGTGTTTGAAACTCCCGGGCTGCAAGAGCGCATGGAGATGCTGACGGAACGCGTCCGTCCAAAATTTGAAGAATTGGGCAAATTCTATTCCTCATTTTTTTCAGCAGTGACTGGAGATGAGTTTTTCCCTCACGTAGCCAAACATATGCGGCGCACTGTAAATCCGCCAAACGACAGCTGGGTTGCTTTTGCTCCATATAAAAGAGGCTACAAAGCAGTACCCCATTTTCAAATCGGATTGTGGAACAGCCATGTTTTCATTATTTTGGCTGTCATTTATGAAGCTCCAGGAAAAAGCGCTATGGCTCAAAATCTAATCGATGATAATGTCCTCAGTGCATTGCCTGGAGATTTCATGGTTTCAGGCGACCATATGAAACCTGAAGCGACACCACTGGAAGAAATGTCAGATGATGAGTTGAACAAGCTGGTTATACGCTTGCGAGATGTTAAAAAAGGTGAACTGGTCATTGGACGCCACCTTCCAAAAGAGCGCGCAGCCAATCTTAGTGAAGAAGATTTCAAAGAATTTGCAGAAGAAACATTCGCGGCTCTCTTGCCGATTTATAAAACACTCTTACAGAAAGAAAAAATGCCACAGCGATAAGCTGTGGCATTTTTAGATTCTAAAATTTGAAGCGAGCTATTTTTATTTCTTTTGAACTCTAATTAAATCATTATCATTTCTAACTTTCATTTCTTTGATCACCGGAAAGCTGGCATAGCCGCTTTCTTCTTCAAATTCCCGGAAATACGTCTTTTCTTCTGCAATAGATGGTACGATTTCTTTGAAGCGGCGATATCGGGCCATCATATTATCACGCTTGATGCCTTTTTCGTACGCCAATTCAATCCCTTCAAAAAATGTCACTACATCAATTATTTCGTCTGTTGTCCAGTCGATTGAAAACGGATAAGAATAATCCATTATTAATCCCTACTTTCATGGTGTAATTGCCCATCTTGTCCGAATCTCGACCGCTTCCTTGACCATCCGGTCCATTAGCTCCTGAACAGTTGGCACATCTTTGATCAAGCCTGTCACTTGGCCCGCCCATCCAAATCCTTCAGTCAATTTCCCGTCATAAATATACCTTTTGTTTGCGTTGCCACTGACGTAGTCACGCAATGCTTCATAACTTGGGGTTACTGATTCAATTTCCAGGATTTTATTGGTCCAGCTGTTTTTGAGGGTACGGGCCGGAGCGCCGATGCTTTTCTTAATTATAACCGTATCGCTTTCGGTGCTGTCAACCAAGGCCTTTTTATATTCTTCTGAAGCATGGACACATTCTTTAGTCGCAATAAAACGGGTACCCATTTCAATTCCTTCTGCTCCCAGTGCATGCGCAGCCATCCACCCTCTCCCATCCCCGATGCCGCCTGATGCGATGACCGGAATGGAAACAGCATCAACCACTTGGGGAATCAGCACCATCGTACCGATATCATCCCTTCCCAAATGCCCGCCGCCTTCATGGCCGACCACCATCACTGCATCCGCTCCCAGCTCTTCTGCTTTTTGGGCTTGGCGCCTCGCAGCAACGAGCACCAGTTTCTTGATAGGCGTTCCTTTTAATTGTTCAAAAATCGGAGTTGGATTCCCTCCTGTCATAGAAACTACCGGCACCTCTTCTTCAATTGCCACATCAAGCATATGCGCGAACGGTCTGCCGTGCTCACCGATTGCAAAATTAACGCCGAAAGGCTGATCCGTCAATTGCCGAACTTTACGTATCTCTTCTCTAAGCAATTCTGGAGATGACAAACTCATCGCCGTAATCTGCCCAAGTCCTCCAGCATTGGAAACAGCTGCTGCGAGCTCTGCATATGCCAGATATGCCAGCCCACCCTGTACTATTGGAAGACGCGTCCCTAATAATTCGGTTATTCTTGTAGAAAAATTCATGTGCATGATTCCCTCCCTTTTATTTTCTGTATTCGCTAGAACATGCTAAAATCCTTTTATTTTTATAGTATAGCTTTGTACAACATGCTATAATTCAGTTTGTTTTCATTTTATAAAGTGAGGTGGGTTACCATTGTCTCAATTAGAAACTCCGTTATTCGATGCGCTTCTAAAGCATCGCAATCGGCACCCAATTCAGTTCCATATTCCTGGACATAAAAAAGGGCAAGGCGTAGATCCTGCTTTCCGGGAATTTGTAGGCGATAATGTATTATCGATCGATTTGATCAATATTGCTCCTTTGGATGATCTCCATTCGCCAAAAGGTGCCATTAAACAAGCACAGGAATTAGCAGCGCAGGCTTTTGGCGCGGATTACACATTTTTCTCTGTTCAAGGGACAAGCGGCGCCATAATGACCATGATTTTAAGTGTTGTCGGCCCGAATGACAAAATTCTTGTTCCACGAAATGTCCATAAATCAATTATGTCAGCTATTGTTTTTGCCGGTGCCATCCCTATCTTCATCCATCCGGAAGTAGATAGGGAATTGGGAATTTCCCATGGAATATCCGCAGAAGCAGTAGAAAAAGCGTTGATTGAATATCCCGATGCTAAAGCCGTACTTGTCATCAATCCGACTTATTTTGGTGTAGCAGCTGACTTGAAACGGATCGTTGATATTGCTCATGGCCGAAACATACCGGTTTTAGTAGATGAAGCACACGGGGTTCATATTCACTTCCATCAATCATTGCCGGTATCGGCTATGGCAGCTGGAGCCGATATGGCTGCTACATCCGTCCACAAGCTAGGCGGCTCTATGACGCAAAGTTCTGTATTAAACGTTCGTGAAGGGCTGGTATCTTCAAAACGTGTCCAGTCGACACTTTCCATGTTGACAACTACTTCAACTTCTTATCCAATCCTTGCTTCACTTGATACTGCGCGCAGGCAATTAGCCATTCATGGCTTTGACCTGATTGACCAAGCTATTCGGCTGTCACAGGATGCACGGAAGCGGATCAATAAAATTCCACATTTGTATTGTGTTGGCAAAGAGATTTTGAATACATCGGCAACTTATGATATGGATCCAACGAAACTGCTGATCAGTGTCAAAAATCTTGGCATTACTGGTCATCAAGCAGAAGAATGGTTAAGGGAAAATGCCAATATTGAAGTTGAGCTGTCGGATTTATATAATATTCTTTGCTTGGTGACAATTGGTGATACGCGAAAAGAACTAAATCTCCTGATTAATGCGCTTCAACGGATGAGTAAAGCCTATGAGAGCGATGCAGCAGTAATCGAGCCTGTCGTCCTCTTACCGGATATCCCGCGCCTTGCTATGACCCCTAGAGATGCTTTTTATGCAACCACAGAAGTGATTTCCATCGAAGATGCAGTCGGACGCATTTCAGCTGAATTTATTATGGTCTATCCGCCCGGCATTCCGATTTTCATCCCTGGCGAAATCATTACGCAGGAAAATATCGCTTATATCGATATGAATATCAAAGCCGGCCTTCCAGTTCAAGGTCCGGAAGACGATACATTGAAAAAGCTTCGAGTCATTAAAGAACAACAAGCAATACGTTAAATGAAATAACGGCCAGGAAGCATTGTTCATTGCTTCCTGGCCGTTTTTTATTGATTTACGCCTTCGATTTCTTCTGGATTGATGAATGAGTAACCTTTTGCCTGTAAGCCTTCGATAATTTCCGGCAGCGCTTTTGCGGTCCATTCACGGTCATGCATCAACAGATTAGAACCATTTCTTAAAAATTCCGTATTGACCATAATGTCGGCCAATGCAACAGGATCCATGTATTGCTTCTCCCAATCATAGCCATATGACCAGTTCATCAATAGCATTCCTTCCTGAGCCGTCAGCGACTTGCTGAAGTCTGTATTAGAACCATTGGGGGCTCTAAAAAACTTAGGTTTTTCCCCAATAATTTGCTCAACGGTCTCACTCAGCGATAAAATTTCTTCACGCTGCTGTTCTTCTCCGATGGTTTTTAAATTGGCATGAGTAGAAGTATGATTGCCAATAGCAAAACCCATCTCATGAATTTTTTTCAAATTCGCTTTTTCTTCATCTGTATCTAGGAAATGGTCATTAACAAAGAATATGGCTGGAACATTTTTCTCTTTTAAAATAGATGCCATTTCGACCGAATGATCATCCGGCGCATCGTCAATGGTAATTAACACCGCTTCAGCGGGTGCCTCCCCAATCGGTTCCAAGCTCCAATTTTGTGGATTAAGCCTGTACTTGGGCTCCGCAGCCAACTCTATGGGTTCTTTTTCTGGTTCCTCAACCGGTTCTTCAGCTTTCTCGGTTTTCTGCTCTTCTTCGGTTTTGTCAGGTGCTGCTGGAGCAGCTTCTTCTGTTTCTGCAGCTTTGTCACTGCCGCCAGTATTTGTATTTTCGTCACTGCAAGCTGCCATCAAGGCGAGTCCTGCTGCCAATAAAAACCACTTTTTATGTATCATACCATTATCACCTGCCGCCCTTTCTCTACCGGACAAATTTTACCATAATTGGTCAAAAGAAAAAAGGAGTCCACATTAAAATGCGGACTCCTTTTCAGTTTACTTAATGATGTGGATTGGTGTTCCAAGCGCTACTTCCGCAGCTTCCATAGTAATTTCAGCTAAAGTCGGGTGAGCATGGATTGTCATTGCAATATCTTCCACAGTCATTCCTGCTTCGATTGCAAGCCCTAACTCAGCAATCATATCAGAAGCCCCTGCACCCACGATGTGAGCGCCAAGAAGCAACCCGTCTGATTTGCGTGAAACAAGTTTCACGAAACCGTCAGCTGCATTTAATGACAATGCACGGCCGTTTGCCCCAAATGGGAATTTAGCTGCTGTAATTTCAAATCCTTCATTTTTAGCTTGCTCTTCGGTTAAACCGACGCTTGCAAGTTCTGGATCGGTAAAGCATACAGCTGGAATTGCCAAGTAATCAACAACAGATTTTTCTCCAGCAATCGCTTCTGCAGCGATTTTGCCTTCGTAAGAAGCTTTGTGCGCCAATTGAAGTCCAGCGACAACATCACCGATTGCATAGATGTTAGAGATGCTTGTACGGCATTGTTTGTCTACTTCGATCAAACCGCGTTCAGACATTTTAAGGCCAAGTTCTTCAAGACCCATTTCGTCTGTATTCGGACGGCGTCCAACTGTTACAAGAACATAATCCGCTTCGACCGTTTTTTCTTCGCCGCCTGCTTCGTATGTTACAGTAACACCATTTTCTGATTCTTCAACGCCTATAGCAGACGCTTTAGTAATCACTTCGACGCCTTTTTTCTTCAAGCCTTTTTTAACGATAGCTGTCATTTGCTTTTCAAATCCAGCAAGAATATCAGGTGCGCCTTCAAGGATGGTTACAGATGAACCCATGTTTGCATACGCTGTTCCAAGCTCAGTACCGATATATCCGCCGCCGATAACGACTAATTTTCCAGGTACTTCCTGAAGGTTTAACGCTCCAGTTGAGTTGATTACACGTTTTGTAAATTTAAATGTCGGAATTTCTACAGGACGAGAACCTGTAGCGATGATAGCGTTTTTAAATTTATAAGTTTGTGCTGAGTTTTCATTGATCACACGGATTGAAGTGTCATCGACAAAATAAGCTTCACCGCGGACGATTTCCACTTTATTGCCTTTAAGCAATGATTCAACGCCGCCAGTCAATTTGTTCACAACGCCGTTTTTGAATTCCTGCGCTTTTTCAAAGTTAAGGGAAACTTCTTTAGCGACAACTCCCATAGCATCTGAGTGCTGCGCTTCTTCAAAACGGTGCCCTACAGAAATCAGGGCTTTTGAAGGGATACATCCCACGTTTAAGCAAACGCCTCCGATGTATTCTTTCTCAACGATTGTTACTTTTTGTCCAGTTTGTGCTGCGCGGATAGCTGCTACATATCCACCAGGGCCTGAACCGATGACGAGCGTGTCTGTTTCGATTGGAAAATCTCCTACTACCATAAGTTTTACGCCTCCATTAATAGTAATTCAGGTTGACTTAATAAACGCTTAATGTGATTTAACGCATGCTGTGCTGTTGCTCCATCAATCATTCTGTGATCGAAGCTCAAAGATAATGCTAACACAGGTGCTGCCACAATTTCACCATTTTTAATTACCGGTTTTTCAGCAATACGGCCGATTCCAAGGATGGCAACTTCCGGATGGTTGATGACCGGAGTGAACCATTGTCCGCCTGCAGACCCGATATTTGTGATTGAACAAGAAGCGCCTTTCATTTCAGCAGGGCTCAATTTTCCGTCACGGGCTTTAGTAGCAAGTTTATTGATTTCATCCGAAATGGCAAAGACAGACTTACGGTCAGCGTTCTTGATGACTGGCACAAGAAGGCCTTTCTCTGTATCTGCAGCAATTCCGATATTGTAGTAATGCTTCTGGATTACTTCGCTTGTTTCATCATCAAACGATGTATTCAATGCCGGGAATTCACGCAAAGTGCTCACTAGCGCTTTCACCACATACGGCAAGTAAGTTAGTTTGATTTCTTTTTCGGCTGCAATGTCTTTGAACTTTTTGCGGTGAGCAACAAGTTCTGTAACATCCACTTCGTCCATCAAGGTTACATGTGGAGCAGTGTGTTTCGAATGGACCATCGCTTTTGCAATCGCTCTGCGCATGCCAGACATTTTCTCGCGTGTTTCCGGGAAGTCGCCTTCCAATACAGGCGCCGCTTTCGGTGCTGCTTCTTGCGCTTCTTTTTGCGGAGCTGCTTGTGCTGTTTCTTCTGCAGCAGGCGCCGCAGCAGTTTGCTGGTCACCGCTCAAGAATGATTCTACATCTTCTTTTAAGATACGGCCGTTATTGCCAGAACCTGAAACTTGTGTGATGTCGACATCTTTGTCGCGCGCAAATTTACGGACAGACGGCATCGCGATAACACGTGCATTCGGATCCCCTTCAGCAGTTTGAGGTTGTGCCCCTGCTCCTGTCGCCCCTTCAGGCTGTTCAGCTTTAACAGGTTCTCTGTCAATCTTTTGGCTGGATTCAGCAGTACTGGACTGTACAAGTTCTTCCGTTTTTTCTTCCACTTGAGTCGTGTTGCTGTCCTGGCCGGAATGGCTGCCTTTAAATTGGATATCTTCAGCATCTGGTGCATCGATAAGAACCAATACATCTCCAACTACAGCAACTGTTCCTTCTTCAACGAGGATTTCCTGGATAGTACCTGTTACTGGTGAAGGCATTTCAACAACCGCTTTGTCGTTTTGCACTTCAAAAAGAATATCGTCTTCTTCGATTGTATCTCCTACTTTGACGAACCATTTTACGATTTCACCTTCATGGATACCTTCTCCGATATCCGGTAAACGAAATTCAAAAGCCATTATTTTCACCCTTCCTTTTACATAACTATTAGAACGTTAGAACTTTTTTCGCTGTTTCTACTATATCCTTCGAGTTCGGTAGCCAAACTTGCTCAGCTTGCGAGAACGGGAAAATAGAATCTGGCGCAGTTACGCGAAGCACTGGTGCTTCCAGACTTAAGATTGCACGATCCATGATTTCAGCTACCACATTAGCAGCAATCCCTGCTTGCTTTTGCGCTTCTTGAACGACCATTGCACGGCCTGTCTTTTCAACTGATGCTACAAGTGTTTCGATATCCAATGGCTGGATGGTGCGAAGGTCAATCACTTCTGCCGAATATCCTTCTTTTTCAAGTTCTTCTGCAGCTTTCAAGCTTTCCTGAACCATTGCGCCATAAGCGATGATGGAAATATCTTTCCCTTCACGCTTGATATCCGCTTTGCCTAGTGGAATTGTGTATGATTCCTCCGGAACTTCCTGGCGGCCAGAACGGTAAAGTTTCAAATGCTCAAGGAAAATAACCGGATCATTGTCACGGATTGAAGAAATCAATAACCCTTTTGCATCATATGGAGTCGATGGTACAACCACTTTCAAACCTGGCTGTGAAGTCATCAATAACTCTAAAGAATCAGCGTGCATTTCAGGTGTATGAACGCCGCCGCCGAATGGAGAACGGATTGTAACTGGTGCATTCAAGCTGCCGCCGCTGCGGAAACGCATACGAGCAAGCTGTCCGCTGATTGAATCCATTACTTCGTAAACGAAACCAAAAAACTGGATTTCAGGAATCGGACGGTAACCCTGTAATGCTAAACCGATTGCCAAACCGCCAATTCCGGATTCTGCAAGAGGTGTATCAAATACGCGGTCTTCACCGAATTCTTTTTGCAAACCTTCTGTTGCGCGGAAAACCCCGCCGTTATTCCCGACGTCTTCTCCGAAAATCAGAACGTTCTCATCGTTTTGCAATTCCAATCTGAGAGCGTCCGTAATTGCTTGAACCATAGTCATTTGTGCCATCGCTTACTTCGACTCCTTCGCTTTGTAGATTTCTAGCTGTTCTTGCACGTTAAACGGTACATCTTCATACATGATTTCAAGTAAGTTGGTAACTGTTTGCTTCGGCGCGCTGTCCGCTTTTTTAATCGCCGCTTTGATTTCATCTTTTGCACGTTCAATTACTTCGTTTTCTTTTTCTTCATTCCATAATCCTTTTGCTTCCAAGTATTTACGGAAACGGACTAATGGATCTTTCTTTTCCCATTCGCTGTCGATGTCAGATGTACGGTAACGCGTCGGGTCATCTCCTGCCATTGTATGTGGACCATAACGGTAGCAAAGTGTTTCGATCAATGTCGGACCTTCGCCTCTAATCGCCCGTTCGCGTGCATCACGTGTTACTGCATAAACAGCCAACGGATCCATACCATCTACAAATACTCCCGGAATCCCGGCAGCTACAGCTTTTTGAGCAATTGTTTTAGCAGAAGTCTGCAATTCGCGTGGTGTCGAGATTGCATATTGGTTATTCTGAACGATGAAAATAGCTGGTGCACGGAATGCTCCTGCAAAGTTGATCCCTTCATAGAAATCTCCTTGTGAAGAACCGCCATCACCTGTATACGTAATCGCTACAGATTGCTTTTTGCGTTTTTGCATGCCTAATGCTACTCCGGCTGCCTGAATATATTGAGCACCGATGATGATTTGCGGCGGTAAAATATTAAGTCCTTCTGGCATTTGGTTCCCCATGAAATGTCCACGAGAGAACAAGAATGCCTGATGAAGCGGCCAACCATGCCAGATCAATTGAGGGACATCGCGGTATCCTGGCAAGATGAAATCGTCTTTTTCAAGGGCGAAATGTGAAGCAAGCTGTGATGCTTCCTGCCCTGCTGTAGGTGCATAAAATCCTAAACGGCCTTGGCGGTTCAATGAAATAGAACGCTGATCAAGAATGCGTGTATAAACCATCCGGCTCATTAATTCCTGAAGTTCCTCATCTGATAGTTTCGGGTCTGCCTCTTCATTGACAATGACGCCTTCTTCATTTAAAACTTGAACCATTTCAAACTTTTCTTCGA
Source organism: Planococcus sp. VCh962 (assembly GCF_057748275.1). Classification (NCBI taxonomy): domain Bacteria; kingdom Bacillati; phylum Bacillota; class Bacilli; order Caryophanales; family Caryophanaceae; genus Planococcus; species Planococcus sp. VCh962. The sequence goes on along the minus strand of NZ_JBYLHS010000001.1, from coordinate 108,060 downwards.
TTGCGTTAAGCGTTTCCACTGGATCGAACTGCTGTGATTTTTTCGCAGCCATAAAAGCAACTCTCCTTTATCTGTATTAAAATTATCATATTCAATTAGTAACACAATTGCACATTCTTCCTAAGTATACGTCACTTGAATTGCTCGGTCAATCATAGAGAAGCTATAATTATCAAGCGCTTTCAAAAAAACTGATATTCCACGTTTTAAAAACTGTATTAGTGACTTTACTGACTCTGTATTATAAAACAGCAGCGTTTTCCCTTTTCTTTTATAGCACAGAAAAAAGCGGCCTGTCAGGCCGCTTTTATTGCTCTTCTTTTTCCAGATTTTCTATAGTCCGGTTTTTCAATTCATTGAACTGCTCTGTTTTTTCGTTAAAGACTGCGACAGCTTCCTGCACCGCTGTATTTTGTTCATTGACTTCCATCGCTTTTGCTTGAAGTTCCGGAAGTTGCGCATCTTCGTTTGTGAGCATTGTGTATAATTCCTGCTGAAGGCTGTTTAGAGTTTCATAAGCTGCCGTGAACTCATCGTGGGCATTATAGCGTTCTTCCATTATCGCTTTTAATGATTCCAGCTCCTCTTTGATCTGTGCGTTATCCGCTTCTTCAATTACAGTATCAAGCTTCTTAAAGTTTTCTTGAGCCTCGCCCATCGATTCTTTTTCAGCTGTGAGAAGCTCCAGCCTTTCTTCAGCAGAAGCGAGCGCTTCTTCCACTTGGCTTTCCACTTTATCTTGCTGTTCTTGAGTCAAGGCCATAGTGGATTCAAATAATTGCTGTTCGCTTTTTTCCAGCTCTTCCATATCCTCTTGTGTTTCCTGATATGTCTTTTCTGCATCGAACGTGTCTTTCAGCACAGAGTCCAGCTGCTCACTTGCTGTCGGGCCTGAACAAGCACTTAAGATCAATGCACTTGAAAAGGCGGCGGCTAATACTGTTTTCTTCACACAAAACCCTCCTTAAGACTTAAATCAACTATAATCGGTGATTTTAAAAAACACAACTGGCTTTAATGGGTTTTTTCTTTTCCGGATTGGCTCACTTGCGTTATACTTACATACAGTGGTTTTAATGAAAGGATGAATACTCTTGATACTGATGAAAGACATTATACGCGAAGGTCATCCGACTCTTAGAATGCGTTCTGAGGAAGTTGCTCTGCCGCTTTCAGAAGAAGACCGAAAGCTGGCGGAAGACCTTTTGGAGTATGTAATAAATAGCCAAGACGAAGAAATGATTAAAAAATATGATTTGCGTCCAGGAGTTGGAATTGCCGCTCCTCAAGTAAATATGCCGAAGCGGATTTTCGCATTGCATTTCGATGAAAATTCCGGTGAAAACCTGAGCTTGATTGCCATCAATCCGAAAATTGTCAGCCATTCAGTTGAACGCGCCTATTTAGTTTCTGGCGAAGGATGCCTGTCTGTCGATCGTGCCATTCCTGGATATGTTCCCCGGTATGCACGCGTCACCATCAAAGCATTCGACATTGAAGGCAAAGAATACAAAATGCGTTTGAAAGGTCTGCCTGCCATTGCCTTTCAACATGAACTGGACCACTTGAACGGCATCATGTTCTTCGATCATATCAATCCGCAAAATCCATTTGCTGAAATTGAAAATGCGACACCAATAGAAAGAGACTCGGGAGAATAATCCCGAGTCTCTTTCTTTAAATCAATCCCAGATGGCTGAATGCTTTTGCCAGACCGTCTTCATCCACGTGATCGGTTACGTGCGTAGCCAATTCTTTTGTGCGTTCATGGCCGTTGCCCATAGAAACACTTACGCCAGCGATTTCCATCATCTCTAAATCGTTAAGCCCATCTCCGAAAGCGATCGTATCTTCTATGGCATGTCCCGTCGCCTGGATTAAATGCTTAATGCCACTCGCTTTGCTTCCGCCTTCCGGTATAATATCGCATGATACGCGATGCCAACGGATGAACTGCATATTCTTAAACATCTCATGGTATTGTTTTTGTTCCTCTTCTTCGCAAAATAATAAAGCCTGATAAATTTCATGTGTCAGGTGGAAATCTTCAATCATCGCCGGGTGTGGAAACTTTAAGCTTTTAATGCCTTCATCGATGTCCGGATGGTAATCAATAGTGGAAACCATTCGCTCATCCGTCAAAAACACAATGGGGTGATCCCGCTGCTCAGCGTATTCGACAATGTCAGAAAGCGTATCGGTGTCCAATGCCTCTTTATGTATCAAATCTCCTTTATGGACGACATACTGACCGTTAAACGTTATAAAGGTATCAATGTTCAACTCTTTCAAGACCCTTTTTATCATAAATGGCCCTCTGCCAGTAGCAATTGCCAATTCATGCCCATTTGCCCGTGCTTGAATAAGCGCTTCTTTAGCGCTCGCTGGTATTTCTTTTTTTGAATTCATCAATGTTCCATCAATATCCAATAACAATAATTTACTCATACATCATTCTCCATTCTATAATTTTTTGCCTCAAATGACCTATCTCTTTACATTTATCAGAAAATACAGTATAATGCACTCAAGGAGTGAGATAGCCATGCTGAAACTGAAACGTATGCGAAGAAAACTTCTTAGACAGCTAAACGGCATCATGAACAAAAAGAAAATTGCATAATCGGTTTAGCCCTTCTTAATAAATAGAAGGGCTATTCTTTATTTTAAAACAGTGTCATGATAATATAAAGAAAGTGATTTTAATTGAACGTGCAAAAGGAGAGCAAATAATGATTTTTAAAGTATTATACCAAGAAAACCGTGCAGAGGTACCAGTTCGCGAAAACACTAAGAGCCTCTATGTTGAAGCATCATCCGAGCGAGAAGTCAGATTCCACCTTAAAGACCGCAATTATAATATCGAATTTATTCAGCTGCTTGAAGGAAATCACCTTGCTTATGAACAAGCCAGCGAGAATTTCGAAGTTGAGAGTTTGGACTAACCATGAAATTTGTAAAGAATGACCAAACTGCTGTCTTCGCCCTCGGCGGACTAGGCGAAATCGGCAAAAACACGTATGGTGTCCAATTCCAGGATGAAATTATCCTGATAGATGCCGGCATCAAATTTCCGGAAGACGATTTGCTCGGAATCGATTATGTAATTCCGGATTATACTTACCTAGTAAAAAATATGGATAAAATCAAAGGCCTTTTTATCACTCACGGCCACGAAGACCATATTGGCGGAATTCCTTATCTTTTGAAAAAGATCAATATTCCGGTTTACGGCGGCAAGCTCGCTTTGGGCTTATTGCGCAAAAAGTTAGAAGAACACGGTTTGCTTCGCCAAACCAAAATGATTGAGATCGAAGAAGAGGATGTTATCAAATTCCGAAAAACTTCGGTCAGCTTTTTCCGTACCACCCACAGTATTCCTGACGCTTTCGGTGTAGTTGTTAAAACGCCGCCCGGAAGTATAGTGCATACTGGAGATTTCAAATTCGATTTCACTCCGGTTGGAGAACCTGCCAACCTCTTGAAAATGGCGCAAATCGGCAGTGAAGGCGTATTATGTTTATTGTCGGACAGTACCAATGCCGAAGTGCCAAACTTCACGATGTCTGAGCGCAAAGTTGGCGAGTCGATCAAAGATATCATGAGAAAAGTGGATGGCCGCTTAATTTTCGCCACATTCGCTTCCAATATTTACCGTTTACAACAAGTAACGGATGAAGCTGTTGCTCAAGGTCGCAAAATCGCTGTTTTCGGACGCAGCATGGATAATGCTATGACAATCGGCCGTGAACTTGGTTACATTAACGCACCAGAAGACGCATTTGTTGATACCCAAACATTGAATCGCTTGCCTGCAAACGAAGTACTGATTCTTTGCACAGGTTCACAAGGTGAACCGATGGCTGCCCTATCGCGGATCGCTAACGGTACACACCGTCAAATTCAGATACAGCCAAACGATACGGTCGTTTTCTCTTCTTCCCCAATTCCGGGCAATACGAGCAGCGTGAACCGTACCATCAATCTGCTGTTCCGTGCAGGAGCAGATGTTATCCATGGCTCCTTTAATAATGTCCATACTTCTGGACACGGTTCACAGCCTGAAAACAAATTGATGCTTCGTTTGATCAAACCGAAATTCTTTATGCCTATCCACGGTGAATACCGGATGCAGAAAATGCATGCACAATTGGCAGTGGACTGTGATGTTCCTGAAGAAAATACGTTCATCATGGAAAATGGCGATGTGCTAGCTTTGAGCCAGGATGAAGCAACAGTTGCCGGCCGCATTCCTTCCGGTGACGTTTATATCGATGGAAGTGGTATTGGAGATATCGGAAACATTGTACTTCGCGACCGTCGCGTTCTTTCTGAAGAAGGTTTAGTGATTGTTGTCGTCAGTGTCGATATGGAAAAAAATAAGATGGTCTCTGGTCCGGATATTATTTCACGCGGTTTTGTTTACATGCGTGAATCCGGCACAATGATTTATGAAGCTCAGCAAATGCTGAACCGCCATCTGAATAAAAAAATCCATGGTAAAAACACGGAATGGGCCGAGTTGAAAAGTGAAATATCCGATGTTCTTGGACCTTATTTATATGAAAAGACAAAACGGCGCCCAATGATTTTGCCAATCATCATGGAAGTATAAAAACAATGCAACCTATTATAATCAAAAGGAAGTTCCGGTATTCCGGAACTTCCTTTTTAATTTGCCATAAATTCTTGGGTTATTAATAAACCGAAAATCTTTTTTTCAGCTAATAAGCTTTAAACTGAAAGACCCTTCTCTTTTCCTTATTATTGCCTAATAAAAAAGCCCGCCTGTTATCAGGTGCTGCTGAAAACAGGTGGGCTTTCATATGGTAATGCCTTAGGTCAATTAAGCACTTTCTTCTCAAAACGATTAATATCTGCGTCGGAACCAATTATGATCAAGACGTCTTTCAATTCAATCTCCATATCTGCCTGCGGCGATACTAAAATTTCCCCATCTCTCTTGATTGCAACAATGTTGATGCCATATTTTGCACGGATATCTAATCCAATCAATGTCCGCCCTGCCAATTTATCATTGGCTTGGATTTCTGCAATAGAATGCTGGTCTGACAGCTCCAAATAATCGAGGACATTATTTGACAGCATATTGTGGGCAATCCGGATACCCATATCGCGTTCTGGATGCACAACTTGGTCTGCTCCAATTTTGTTCAGCACTTTGGCGTGATAATCATTTTGTGCTTTGACAGTGATTTTTTTCACGCCAATTTCTTTCAGCATCAATGTTGTCAGAATGCTTGCCTGGATGTTCTCGCCGATTGCCACAATAACATGTTCAAAATTCCGGATACCAAGCGATTTCAAAACCGCTTCATCTGTTGTATCAGCCACAATCGCCTGTGTGGCAATAGAAGCATATTCATCTACACGTTCCGTATCTTTATCAATTGCCATGACATCGGCGTCTTGTTCGATCAGTTCGCGTACAATGCTGCCTCCGAAGCGCCCGAGGCCGATGACTACAAATTCCTTTTTCATATTCATCCCCCAAATTCTCTAATTGGCATTAGTTTATCATACTCTTCGCCAATGTATAAATTCTATAAAAAACCCCCGCTCATCTGCGGGGGTCTAATGGCCTTCTTGGTCTTTTCTCACAATACTCGCAGCTGTCGTCACTGCATTTTTCTTCGCGCCATTCATTGCAATCAGAACAGTAGCTTGCGTCAAATTCATCATCAAATGTTAATCCAGACAAGCATTTATGGCAATACGTATGCACATCCATCCAATTGATGAATTTTTTGTTTGCCACTAAATAAAGACCTTGCTGATCCTGTTTATAATTCATGATTGAGGGCTTTTGGATTACCCGATTTTTAGGATCTAAGAAAAAATTCATTTTGCCGTTCACTTTTATCACTCCCACAAGATTGGTCGGGCTATTAAATCGTTTTATATATTGAACTGAAATATTCTTCCACTCATTAAAGCTTTTTTACCATTTCTTTATAATAGTAAATACTCCTAGTAAAAAGCAATAGATTTGTTTCTTTAATTTCAATTTGTTTTATAACTTGAATAATAGCAGACTTTTTGTATAATAAAAGATGTTAATAGTAAACAAAATATCTATTTTAACTAAACTTTATTTTCTGGTTGTTTACTTATACTAAAAGAATGAGGTGAAATCTTATGCAGATCGGAACCAAGATAAAACGGCTCCGTTTAAAAAACGGCTTAACCCAGGAAGAACTGGGAGAACGCACCGACCTCAGCAAAGGATTTATCTCCCAATTGGAAAGAGATTTAAATTCACCTTCTATTGAAACGCTCTTTTCCCTGCTGGAAGTGCTGGGCACTACCCCAAAAGAATTTTTTGACGACTCTGATGAAGAGAAAAAAGTCATCTTTACGCCAGAAGAACATATAATCCATACAGATGAGACCTTAGGGTTTGAAATTGATTGGCTTATCTCTACTTCAAATAAAAAAGAAATGGAACCGGTTTACTTAACCCTATATGAAAAAGGCCAATTCAAGCGGTTTGAGCCATCACTTGCCGAGACCTTCATTTATGTATTGGAAGGAAAAGTGCGCTTAGTATTAGGCGACCAGGAACATATAGCGAAAGCCGGGGATTCTATATATTATGAAGCCTCTGATCATCATCAATTAATCAATGCCTTTTCAGGAAAATCCGAAATGATTATTGTTACGACACAATCTTATTTATAACAGGAGGTATCATATGTCACACTCACCGATCATCCGTTTTGATAATGTGACCCAGCAATACGAAGGCGCCGGCAGCGTGCTCAGCAATATCAGCTTTGAACTGGAAAAAGGAAAATTCTATACTTTGCTTGGTCCTTCCGGATGTGGAAAAACAACTATTTTACGGCTAATTGCAGGCTTTATCACGCCGACTTCGGGTGATATCTATATTGAAGGAAAAAAAGTAAACCACTTGCCAGCAAACGAGCGGCAAGTAAACACTGTTTTTCAAGATTATGCTTTGTTCCCTCATTTGAATGTCTATGAAAATATTGCATTCGGATTGCGGATCAAAAAACTGAAAAAAGCCGAAATCGACCGGCGCGTCAAAGAAGCACTGGAATTCGTCAACTTAAAAGGCTATGAAAACCGGGAAATCCAGGAAATGTCCGGCGGCCAGCGCCAGCGCGTGGCCATTGCCCGTGCAATTGTCAATGACCCGGAGGTGATCCTGCTCGACGAGCCTTTGTCTGCCCTTGATTTGAAACTGCGGACGGAAATGCAGTATGAGTTGCGGGAACTGCAGCAGCGGCTTGGCAAGACGTTTGTCTTTGTGACTCACGATCAAGAAGAGGCACTTGCTATGTCCGATGAAATCTTTGTCATGAATGCTGGAGAAATCCAGCAAAGCGGGACGCCGATGGACATTTACGATGAACCGATCAACCGTTTCGTCGCTGACTTTATCGGGGAATCGAATATCGTATCAGGCGAGATGATTGCTGATTACCGTGTTCGTTTCGCCAATAAGGAATTCGAATGCGTAGATGCAGGACTAAATCCGAATGAAAACGTAGAAGTTGTTATCCGGCCGGAAGACTTGGAAATAACTGCTGTTGAACAAGGCAAAATGGCCGTTACAGTCGATACGCAGTTATTCAGGGGAGTCCATTATGAAATTTCTACGCTGGACGAAGCCGGCAATGAATGGCTGGTGCATTCCACTAAGAAAGCCGAAGTCGGTTCACGCATTGGCTTGGATTTTGATCCGGAAGCGATTCACGTTATGCGCTTGAATGAAACAGAAGATGCATTTGACGCCCGCCTTGAAGCGTACGGGGAAACTGTCTATGAAAAGTAATGCAGCACGCCCTTTCTACATGATCCCTTATTATCTATGGATTGCATTTTTTGTCATTGCCCCTATTGTCCTTATTGGCTATTATTCTTTTTTTGACTTGGAAGGCAAATTTACACTCGGTAATTATCAAAACTTTTTTTCATCAGTTTATTTGGAACTGACATTAAGTTCATTCTGGTATGCCTTCCTTATTACCTTGTTTTCCATTTTGGTTGCATATCCGACAGCTTATTGGCTGACCAAAACCAAACACAAGCAATTATGGCTTTTGCTCATTATTATTCCATCTTGGATTAATTTGCTTTTGAAAACCTATGCCTATATCGGCATCTTTGGATTAAATGGACCGGCCAATAAATTACTGAGCGCCCTTGGAATCGGAAAGCAACAGATTTTGTTTACAGATTTCAGTTTTGTTTTTGTATCGGTTTATATTTTCATTCCTTTTATGATTTTGCCGATATTCAACTCACTGGACCGCCTGAACCCGGCTTTGATCGATGCATCACGTGACTTGGGAGCATCTTCCTGGATGACATTCAGAAAAGTCATTTTCCCTTTAGCAATCAACGGGGTGAAATCTGGGATACAAGCCGTCTTTATTCCAGCCTTGTCGCTATTTGTAATTACACGTTTAATTGCCGGCAACAAAGTTATTACGCTTGGAACCGCAATTGAACAGCAATTCCTCGTTACCCAGAATTGGGGGATGGGATCCACCATTGCGGTATTTTTAATCTTATTCATGTTTATTATTATGATGGCGACGGGCCAGAAAGATAAAGGAGGCGCTGTAAATGGGAAAACTAAGTAAACCGGCTCGCCTTTATCTGGCAGGTGTCTTCTTTATCCTGTATGCCCCCATCTTCTATTTGATATTTTACTCATTCAATAGCGGCGGAACCATGTCGAGCTTTGACGGCTTTACATGGGAGCATTATGCGGCTGTGTTCAATGACACCCGCTTGATCATCATTTTGTTGAATACCATCATTGTGGCTTTGCTTTCGTCTTTGATTTCCACAGCTATCGGGGTGCTCGGAGCCATCGGCATTGTATTTTTGCGGAACCGGAAAATGCGGAATGCGGTCTTATCGCTCAACAACATCCTGATCGTCAGTCCGGATGTCATCATTGGGGCATCGTTTTTGATCCTTTTCACAATGGTAGGTGTCAAACTTGGTTTTGCATCAGTGCTGATTTCCCATATTGCTTTCAGCATTCCGATTGTGGTGATTATGGTGCTGCCGAAATTGCAGGAAATGAGTTTTTCTTTGATTGATGCTGCCGCGGATTTAGGGGCATCAAAGCGTGATATTTTAACGCGTGTCATCATCCCTTATATTAAACCTGGAATATTTGCAGGCTTTTTCCTGGCATTAACCTATTCGCTGGACGATTTTGCTGTGACGTTTTTTGTAACAGGCAACGGCTTTTCTACGCTATCTGTAGAAATCTATTCCATGGCGCGAGCCGGAATTACCCTTACCATCAATGCCTTGTCTGCCCTGATCTTTATTGTGACACTCGGGCTAGTCATCGGTTATTACTTCTTTAATCAACGGGTGCGCACCGTCGGAACAGGAGGCCAGTAATATGAAGAGCATCATTCAAATAAGCGCAGCAATTCTCGTTGTTTGCGGCTTGCTGTTCTATGCAGTTTCATCGTTAGAGAAAAGCTCCGCAGCTAGTGGCGGCGGATCGATAACCGTCTATAACTGGGGTGAATATATTGATCCGGAACTGCTGAAGCAGTTTGAAGAAGAAACAAATATTAATGTTGTATACGAAACCTTCGATTCAAATGAAGCGATGATGACAAAAATCGAGCAAGGCGGCACTTCTTATGATGTTGCGATGCCTTCCGAATATGCCATTGAAAAAATGAAAGAAAATGATTTGTTAATTTCGATTGACCAAGAGAAAATTCCAAACTTAAAAAACATCGACCCTTATTTCCTTGACTTGCCTTTTGATCCTGGCAATGAATTTTCAATTCCTTATTTCTGGGGAACTGTAGGCATTGCCTTTAATCCTACTCTTTTGGATGGACAAACTTTTGAGAGCTGGGACGATCTATGGGATCCCAGCCTAAAGCAGGAAGTCATTATCGTGGATGGCGCCCGGGAAGTCATTGGCATGGGGCTGAACAGTTTGGGTTATTCGCTGAATTCGCGTGATGTTGCGGAACTCCGTGAAGCCACCGATAAGCTGAAGACACTGGGTCCGAATATCAAAGCGGTCATCGGCGATGAAATCGTAGAGATGATGCGGCGTGAAGAAGCGGCTGTAGCCTTGACCTGGTCTGGCCAAGCGGCCGATATGATGTTCGTCAATGAAAACATCGATTTCTCCGTTCCAGAAGAAGGCTCCAATCTTTGGTTCGACAATATGGTCATCCCCAAAACATCGAGTAATGTTGATGGCGCACATGCTTTCATCAACTTCATGCTGGATGCAGAAGTTGCAGCTCAAAATACGGAGTATGTCGGCTATTCCACTCCCAACCAAGCTGCTGTTGAACTGATGGATCCGGAAGTTACAGGGGATGAGCGCTTTTATCCCACTGAAGAGTTGCGTGAACGGCTGGAAGTCTACGAAAACCTCGGACTTGAAATGCTTGGCATCTACAATGAGCTTTTCTTGGAATTTAAAATGGATATGGAAAATTAACGGGCAGGCATGAACTGCCTGTTTTTTTCTTTGCTCAACGGGTATTGTATTTCATGATCTTTGTGATAAACTTTTAGACACACGAAATATTGATGAAAGAAGGACAATATATGGCCGCAAAGTCACATAAATTTGCTTTATATGTATTGATGTTCAATATGTTTATTGCCATGAGCGGAATCGGTCTCATAATTCCTATTATGCCAGAATACTTGGATACATTTGGCGTCGCAGGGCAAGCGCTCGGGACGCTGGTTGCTACCTTTGCATTCGCCCAATTTCTTTTTTCACCGTTATCTGGCCAATTGTCAGATAAATATGGCCGAAAAAAACTGATCATCTTCGGCTTGGTTATTTTTGGCTTGTCACAATTAGTGTTCGGACTGGCTTCCCATTTATGGATATTGTATGTCGCCCGTTTTTTCAGCGGACTTGGAGCAGCATTTCTTATTCCTCCGATGATGGCTTTTGTGGCAGATATTACGACATTTGAAGAACGCGGAAAAGGGATGGGCTTGCTGGGCGCTTCCATGTCGCTAGGTTTTATGGTGGGTCCAGGGTTCGGTGGGTTTTTAGCTGAAGTCAGCCTCCAATTCCCTTTCTACGTCGCAACGATCGTCGCAATTTTAGCTGCTGCCATTTCGCTTATCGCCTTGCCGAATGTTGCACCGACCATCCCTGCCGTCCCTGCCAAAAATGAAAACTTGTTGCAGCAGATGAAAAGGTCTGTCTATACCCCCTATTTCGTCATGTTGCTTGTGATGCTTATTTTCGCTTTTGGCCTTGCCAACTTCCAGTCCACTATTGCATTGTACGTGGACAAAAAATTCCAATTTACGCCTAAAGAAATTTCTGTACTAATAACAATCGGCGGTTTTGTCGGCGTAATCGTCCAGACCTTTGTCATCAACCGGCTGTTTAAGCGCTTTGGTGAAATGAAAGTCATTCTGGTGAACTTACTAGTATCCGCTGCCGCCATGATCGGTATTTTATTCGTCAGCACATTTTGGACGATTTTGCTGGTCGCAACGGTATTCTTTACTGCGGCCTCCCTGCTGCGGCCTGCTATCAATACTTTGATATCAAAGCTCGCAGGGAAAGATCAAGGTTATGCAGCTGGAATGAACAATGCTTATATGAGTTTAGGCAATATGGTAGGACCCGCCCTGGCGGGAATCCTATTTGATATTGATATGAGCTTCCCTTATATTTTTGGAACTGCCATTTTGATCACTTGCTTCTTTATTGCCAATACATGGTCCATGAGAAAACAGCAATTACTGGCTACTAGCCGAAGCTGATAAGAAAAGTACAGCCGTGGCAAGCCTCGGAAGTCTCGATAAAAAAGAAAAAGCGAAAAAGAGATTAATTTCTCTTTTTCGCTTTTATTAATTGGCCGATCGTTTGGTGGGCTTCTGCAGATGGATCTGCAGGCTTATGCTTTCTTGCAAGCCGCTTTAAGCCAAAGCGGCGGATCGTGATGTCTGTGAAAAAAAGCAGCATGGCGAGCAGCAGCAGTATTTGCTGAATGGGCTGCTGCGTCCCGCTCTCATATGGCACATCGCGCATTGCCGTATCCAATGATCCCAAAACCTGTCCTCCGCTTCTCTCAGCGAGAGTTGTCAGCATCGGCAGATTAGGAGCACTGATTTTAAATTCATCGCCGTATGGCACTGTCAGGCCAGTTTTATAAGATGCTCCGTTTTCGTTGGAAATGCTGAAAAACACCAACCCTGGATCAGCATCCATTGTTACTTCCACTTTCCCTGGAGCTACCGGTTCTGTTTTAATCGGAACTTCATTGCCTGTCTCATCTACCACAGTAACATCGATTATCGCTGAACTTCGGGAAGGATCTTCAACCGAATAGACGCCTTGCTGTTGTGCGGTCACAGAAAACGGAATTTCAGTATAAGATGGCAGCAATTCAGAAACGGTTCGGTTCCAAAAAGCCGGCCAGTTTTTCCAGGCCTGGAAATCCCCGCTCCAAGCTCCACTTCCAGATGTATAGGCAACCGTTTTGCCGAGTCCATAGTTCCAGGTCGCCAGTACTGGATCTTCTTCTTCACTTTCGAGCGCTACTGCAGCCGTGCTTTTAGGAGTGGTGGCGATATAGGCATTCATTTTCGGAACGCCCTCCTTAAACAAGTTGTTCCAGTGGCTATCGTAGACAGCCGGTTGAAATGGTTCATCAACAATATAAGTGCGTGACATCATAATGGTTTCCCTCGACAAGATAGCAGGAATTGTTGTAGCGTCCGTAACATCGTAATAACGGCCGTTGCCCGTTACCGCTAGAGATTCCAATAGGTTTTTATCGGCATCATTGCCGATGGAAACCGTCGACAAGGTTATATTATTCCCTTTGCCGCTTTCGATCAGGCTATCATAATCATTTTGAGTAGATGATTGCCCGTCCGTCAAAAGAATAATATGCTTTCGCTGCAGTTCGAGATCTTCTAATTGGCTATAGGCTTCTTCTAGAGAACCATAAATTTCCGTTCCTCCACCTGGTGTGACAGAAAGGATTTTATCAGCTGCATCTTTTGGATTTTCCAGCTTTTCAGTCGGAACAATTTGCCAAGGTCGATCATCAAACGCAATGACCCCTACGGTATCATCTTCCCGCAATAACTCTACAGAGCGGGCTGCCGCTTCTTTAGCCAATTCCATTTTTGTGCCAGCCATGCTTCCTGACCGGTCCATAACAATCACCAACCCTAATGAAGGCAATTCATGTTTGCCCTTGACTTCCATTTCCACAGGCAAGATCCGCTCGATCGGTGACTTGAAATAACCCCCGAGGCCAAAGCTCTGATCGCCGCCTACCATCATGAATCCCATTCCAAATTGCTGGACGGCTTGTTCAATGACGGCCATTTGCTGGCCTCCGACTGTGGTGCCGGATACGTTATCAAATATAATGGCATCGTATTGCAGGATAGATGATAAATTAGCCGGCAAGTCACTGGCTGACAGATTGGTCACCCGTATGTTTTCTGTATCCAGCAACCCGGGAATGGGGCTAGCCTCACTGCCATTTACGACAAGCAATTCCGGGCTTCCTTCGACTTCAGTGATGCTGATTAAAGCATTGTTTTCAAGAAATGCATCGTTCTCAAGTTCTAGCCTTGCTTCATACTTTGCCAGCCCTTCTTCTTTGGCCGGATATGCATATGAAAACAAATTTTCGCCTTCCACCAAGGAAATGCTTTGCCGGTCAAGTTCTTTGTCGTTTTTCGAGAAAACCAGTTGCCCTGCCGCTTCTCTATCAGATTCGATTTGCACTGAAAAAACTTGTGATTCCCCTAAAAAGGCATTTGCCGGAGTTTTGAAACTAAGTATCCCTGCATCATTCCGGCCTTCTTGCTCAATAGGCAGCACATCGATTTGAATGCGGTCTCCTTCAAGACGGTTCAAGCTTTCGAGCGCTGAATCCTGTGTTTCATTGCCGTCGGTCAATACGATTAAACGGGTAGCTATATCGGTGTCGCCGCTGTTAGCGGCGAGTTCGAGAGCACGGGCGATATTCGTATGGCGGCTTTCATTAAGCGTCTTGTCTTGCGGCAATGGCCGCAATTCTTTAGAAACGGGCAATAAGGTTTGAAAATCTTCTGCAAACGTATACACCCCGACACTTTGCGAATCTTTTTTGCCTGCCATCGCTGCATCGACCGCTTTAGCAATGCCATCTTCCGAACCTTCCATCGAAGCCGATCGGTCCACTAAGAAAATGATTTGCTCTTCTGCAGCTGGCCGGTAAATTCCCGGGGCTGCAAGAGCGAAAATTACCAGAAGCACTGCAGCAATGCGAAGTATATACACCAGCCGGTACTGATTTGAGTATTTTTTATAATTCCGATAGCCGATCATGGCAAAATAGGCAAGCGCAGGAATCAGCAGCCATAGCCACAGCGGATTATCTAAGCGCAATTCCACGTCGGTACACCTCCCATTCCACCAGAAGCAAAATTAATATAAAAATTAAAATGGATGCTACTACGGAAAAGCGGACAGTCTCTTCTTCACTGGCAGCTTGCCCGATTTTGTACTCCGTCCCTTCCACAATTGCTTTTTCTTCCTTGCTCAGCTGAACAATCATTTTTAAATTTTGACTGTCTCCCGTGACGTCATAAATTCCCGGTTCTGCCGGCGCTATAAATGGTCCTTCTCCTTCAAGATAAGAATGCATATACTCCCCATTTTTAAATATTTCCCATTCTCCGGAACTTGAGGCGAGGGTTACCGAACGGTATTCATTTGGCTGGAAAAACCCCAAGAAACTCTTGCTGCCTGCCAATTCATTGGCGGCACTCCATAAAAACAGGGGAAATGAGGGGCTTAGTGGCCAGTCGGTCGACTGAATGTCAGCGAGTACTGCGATATCTCCTTCCGGAGACAATTGGATAAATGGTTTACCATCTATTGTTGCAATCGTTTCAAATGACTCGAATCCTGGATAGAGATGAGAAACATAGACATCATCCAGAGGCGCATATGTGAACAACGGATGTTCGTCTGTTTCAACTTTCCCAGCCACTTCGACGGCAGTTGCATCGTTTCTTCCAATCAGCAAAATGGGTGCACCGTTTCTAGCCAACTCTGTTTGATTGGTGACAATCGGCGCACCTTCCTGCTGTCCCAATTGTTCTGGGGCTACCGATGTCACTTGCATATCCAGTGAATTAAAGCCGCTGGCTATTAGTTCATGAAGACTGGAATCAATAAAGACCGAATTGATCGGCTGCTGAACGTACATTGCCATTTCATTATCGATCGAATAATCATCATCGATCTCCAATGCGGCTGTCCACATATTTTCTTTAGGCAAATCTTCAAAAGGCACAAGAACTTCTTCGTTCCCTTGTAATTCAAAGGTCGCTTCTTTTTCAAATTCTCCATTCGATAATCGAATGATCCCTGCAACGCTGTCTTCGCTTTCATTGATCACTTGCACAATCGCCTTCATGCCTTTTTCAGTTTGAGTTAATCCGAACTGTTGAATCGATACATTGCGCAATTGGCCTTCCATTCCATGGACTTCATAAGCTAAATCCGTTTTGTTTGCCAGAACTTTCCGGTCAAGTGCATCAGTAAAGACATGAATCACGGTTGATTCGTTATCGACCAAGGTTTCTGCAAAAAGCAAAGTTTGTTCCATATGTGCATTCTCATATGTTATCTCTAATTGTTGTATTGCTTGTTCCAGCATTTCCATATTCCGCTGTTCTCTGGCAATCACTTCGGGACTCTGGCCGGTTTGAACAATCGTAACCGGCTTCCCGCCGGTCTGGTCCAGGAGTTCCAGCATTTTTTCTTTTTGTTTATCAAAAGTACTTGGACTGCCAGCAAGCATCGTGGCTGAAGTATCGACAACGAATATAAATTCGTTGCCTTTTAATGTATCTGAGTTTATATAAGGCTGCATCAATCCGAAGACACACAGCAGCAGAGCCGCTAATTGCAGATAAAAAAGCAGGTGATGCTGAAGTTTTTTAAGATAAGGGGAAGCCTGGATTTCCTTCATTGATTCCTGCCAAAACAGTGTGGAGGAAATCGGCTGGTCTTTATATTTTTTTCGGAAAAAATAATACAAAATGACTGCAAGCGGCATAATGACCGTCGAAATCCATCCCCAGTTTGTAATTCCCATGCCGCTTCACCTCATTCAATCCATTTTTTCCGAGCAAGTTGTTGAAACAATACGTGCTGGATTCCATCTTCAATTCGAATCTCCAAATATTGCACACCATGCTTGGCGCATAAAGCTTTCAAGCCTTCCGTATGCAGCTCTCGTTTTTGGCTATATGCCTGTAAAGCCTGATGAGTCATCGTTACATTGACATTTTGTCCTGTTTCATTATCAATAAGCCGAATATCCCCACTATAATCCGGAGCTCTTTCTTCTTCAGTCGTTAAATGCAAAAAGCGTATATCGTGCGAAAATCTGGGAACCTGCTGAAAGAAAGTTTGCCATTCGTCAAGAGGCTCTAAGCCATCTGAAATTACGAACAATACCGTCGAATCTTTAGCTGCATAAAAACTGGCATCTCTTGCGAAAGACTTTTTTTCCGGCATCGGCAAACCTGAAATAAAATGTTCATATAATTTCCGCGCCGCTTTCCCTTTTCTTCTAAAAGGTGCATTAGTTGTGTCGCCAGCCGAAACGGTCAACCGGTCATCGCGGCTCAGTACCATGAGTCCGAGTGTGAAAGCCAGCTGCTGTGCAAATAGCCATTTGGCGGCCATTGATTTAGAGCTGTCCATCAGGATGTGGACACGCATCTCCTGTTCATCCAAATAGCGCTTGATATAGACCCGCTCTGTCCGGGCATAGACATTCCAGTCGACATGCCGGACATCATCTCCGGGATGATATTCCCGGAAATCGGAAAAATCCAGCGAAGAGCCGAAGCGCGCAGAACGATGAGATCCTTTATGATGGCCCCGTATTTTCGATTTTGTTGCTATCGAAAAACGCCCGATTCGTGTAATCCAGTCTGCCGGCAATTGCAATGATGTCATTTCAGAACGCCTCTTCCGGCACCGCTGACCACTAGATCAATCAACTCATCCGGGCTAGCTCCTGTTGCTTCCCCTTCATAATTCAGTAAAAGGCGATGGCGCAGAACCGGTTTTGCCACATGCTTTAAATCTCCAATAGACACATGATATCTGCCTTCCATCAAAGCCCGGGCTTTAGCCAGACGAATCAAGCTCTGAAGACCGCGAGGACCACTGCCATATTGGACAAATTGCTGGATTGGTTCAAATTCGGATTGTACCGGGTGCGTGTTTTGGATTATATCCACAGCGACCATTAAAATATCTTCAGCAATCAATACCGCTTTCACCATCTGCTGTGCCTCGATCAAAGCTGCAGTATCCATCTTTTTTTCAAGCTGAATGGTTTCTGACCCCGTTGTTCTTCTGCTGATTTCAGCAAGCTCTGCACGATTTGGATAGGAAATGAGGATTTTGCAGAGAAAACGGTCCATTTGGGCTTCCGGCAACGGATATGTGCCTTCCATTTCAATGGGGTTCTGAGTTGCCAGCACAAAAAACGGCCGGGCCATCGTTTTGGTATCACCTAAGATTGTTACCGTCTTTTCTCCCATCGCTTCCAGCAACGCGCTCTGTGTTTTTGGGGTTGCGCGGTTTATTTCATCGGCAAGCACCATCTGATGGAAAATCGGCCCTTCTCTGAACGTAAATTGCTGTTTGCCTTCTGCATCACGTTCAATCAGGCTCGTTCCTGTAATATCAGTTGGCATCAAATCTGGCGTAAACTGAATCCTGGAAAAAGACAAATCCAGCACATCTGATATCGTACGGATCAGCATCGTTTTTCCGAGCCCTGGCAAACCTTCCAGCAAGGCATGTCCATCTGCCAAAACGGAATAAAGAGAAAATTCGATTGCTTCGTCCTGTCCTACAATAAAATGTCCGATTTCCTCACGCACTTCTTGCAAGCGTCCGCTCATTTCAGTAAATTGTTCCGGTCTATACGTCATGTAATCCCTGCTTTCTATTGTTCTGACTCGATTGAAGAAAAGTATTGCTCGACTACTTTCTGCAAATCTGGCGGCAATTCCAGCTTATCTGCACTGGAAAAATAAGATTCTGAATATCTGCCCACAACATCCGAATATGGGCGCACTGTACCCCGTTCGGCTGGCACTAGGGCTTCCTGTTCCTCACGTGCTTCTCCTTCACCGAGCCCTCCGCTATCTATCTCAGTTTCCCCTGTCCCTCCTATCCGGGACGGAACGGTCAGCAATTCACGATTGCCTTGTCCAGTTCCTGCACCTTGGCCATTTTGACCTTGTCCTTGTCCTTGTCCTTGACCCTGGCCTTGCCCTTGACCCTGGCCTTGCCCTTGATCCTGGCCTTGCCCTTGATTCTGGCCTTGCCCTTGTCCTTGACCCTGGCCCTGTCCCTGGCCTTGTCCCTGTCCCTGTCCCTGGCCTTGTCCTTGTCCTTGTCCCTGTCCTTGTCCTTGTCCTTGTCCTTGTCCCTGTCCCTGTCCTTGTCCCTGGCCTTGTCCCTGGCCTTGGTTAGTTCCTTCGCTATTGCCAGTTTCACTGGAAGAAGATGTAGAACCATTTCCTTGTCCAGCTTGAGCTGCAGAGTTTTCTGAAGCATTTTCCGCCTGATTATTTGCTATTGTCTGCTGAAGCGGAAAATTCACCGGTTTTCCCATATTGCTTAAAGCGGTTTGCGTTTCCCCTGCCTGTTCAGCTAATTGATCTGACGCTTTTCCGCGATCTTCACTTTCCATATTCGCTTTTTCTGTTCCTTCTTCAGCCAGTTGCTGCTCTTGCAAGTTTAACTCTTTTTGCTTTTTCACAACTTCTTTTAGCGCGTCTTCTGCAGTTTTACTGACTTCAATCTTTTCCTGCAATTCCTGCATTTCTTTTTTCAGCGTATCCGTTTCCGCTTCTTTCTCAATTTTTGCAACTTCTTTTTTGATTTCATCAATCAATTCCAGTTCCGTTTCAATTTCTTTCGCCTGCTGCTGCGAAGTGCTGGGAAACAGCAACAGTAAGCTTATTAGCAAGGCATTCATTAATGAACCCAATAGCCATTTTTTACTGAGCCATTTTCGAGGTTCTTTTTTAAACAATGAATAACTTGCTGGAATCATCTTCGCTGTTTTATTTGTTAGGGCGGCTGTAAGATTATTTTCTTCTTCAGTCTGCCAGACAGTTAGCAGCTGGTTATGTGGGGTGAACCTGTCGAGTTCTTCAACGGCCTGATGTTGATTTGGCATCTTCCGCAGCGACAAAGCCAGCCAAGCAATCAGCGACAATGCTCCGGCAGCATATGCATAAAATTCATAATAAGGAAGCACGAACAACCGGGACAGAACTAGAAGCATCACAGCAGAAGCTAATCCGATAAAGACCGCTAGTTGAAGCGCCCGGCTTATATGGACCCTTTTCAGGCGTCTGCCGGCTTTTTTTACGTAATTCGCAATATCACGGTTGTTCATGAAAATCCCTCCTTATTTGTATTTAGTCATATTGACGCGTAAACGTTTTACTGCCAAGAATAGGGCAAGTGCTGTAAAAAGTGAATAAAACACTGCATAGCCAAGCCATAATGGCAACTGCACAGCGGTCATGTTTTGGAGTTCCGTTGCATAGGCCGGCTGCAGTAAAGTGAACAAGACTACCGCAGGATTAATGCTCGCCCAAAAATAAGTGAGCGGAGAAAAAGTGGGAACTGTCGGAACTGCACTGCCGAACTGGGAAATTTGCATCGAAATGATCATAAAAAATCCGGTTGCTGCGGTTAAGAATATCATTGTGCCGTATGTGGCAATCATTGAAACAATGGTTTTCCGGAGCAAAGTCGAATACATGACTCCGATGCTGCCGATTGTCAATAAAGTCAAAAAGTAAAAAAGGAAAATGATGGCAAGCTGGCTTGGTGAAACTCCTCCGTAAAGAAACACAAGGCTATAAATAGGCAGCCCTGAAACGATCATAAGCAGCAAGAATGCAATGGAAGAAGTCATTTTCCCGAAAATAATCTGAAAAGACGTCTGTGCCGTTGTCAGCAAGATATTTAAGGTCTGCTTTTCCCGTTCAGTGCTGATTGTGCCAGCTGTCAGCCCAGGAGTGATGAACAAAATCAATCCCAACTGAATATAAGTCATCATGGTGAACAACATAAAACTTTCATCCGGACGGAAAAATCCGCTGCCAGTCAAGGTAGTTGTCAGGAAGATGAAACCGAAAACAAAAACGCTCATGGCGACCAAGTAAAACAGAATGCCGGTAAAACTTTTCAGATTGCGGAACCGCAATTTGATCTCCTTGATCAATACCGGGTTGGCTAACAGTGCTTTCATGGTGTCTCGGCTCCTTTCGTAATCGCCATAAAGACATCTTCCAGATCGGTTTCTTCTTCTGCGAACGATAAAATTGGCAATTGCTGAGTGACCGCTTTGTGCAACAAAACCATCTGGTCTTTTTCGCTTCCCCGGTATAAGAATTCAATCATATTTTGTTCCGGCTTTTCAGCAATCTGGGAAACAAACGGATCATTTTCGAAAAATTTGACAATTGGCGCTGTTAATCCAGCCACTTTTACCCGAAGTACTTTTTCGCTTTGCAGCTGTGCCTGGATTTCACTGACCGAACCCTGAGCAATCAATTTGCCTGTATCAATTACCCCAATGCTATCACACATTTCCGCAAGTTCCGGCAGGATATGGGAAGAGATCAGAATGGTTTTGCCCATCAATTTCAACTCTTTCAAAATCTCCCGCATCTCCACTCGGGCACGCGGGTCCAGTCCGGAAGCTGGTTCATCCAATATTAAAACTTTCGGATCATGAATCAATGCCCGTGCGAGACATAAGCGCTGTTTCATCCCTCGTGACAGTAAATCAACGTATTCATAGCGTTTATGGCTCAAATTGACAAGTTCCAGTAATTGTGGGATGAGTTTGTCCCGTTCTTTTGGCATTAATCCATAACTGGCGCCATAAAAATCCAAGTATTCATTTGCTTTCAGCTGATCATAAACCCCAAAAAAATCGGGCATATAACCAATTTGTTTTCTTACTTCCTGCGCATTCTTAGTGATGCTCAATCCGTTGATAAAGGCATCGCCTGCGGTAGGTTGCAGCAGCGTTGCCAAAATCGAAAACGTCGTTGATTTTCCGGCACCGTTGGCCCCTACAAAGCCGAATACAGTCCCATCCTCCACCGTCAGATTCAAATCCTGCAAGGCGTAAAAAGAGCCGTATTTTTTGGTTAATCCAATGGTTTCTATCATGGAGCCACTACACCTTTCAACTTGATTTTTGGCAAGGTCACTTCTGGCTGGGTATTTGCGGCATTGGTCTCAAGCATGAACTTGATATTCCCTTCCGGAGAAATATAATTGCTTAAGGCTTCAGTAATGGCCTGCTGGTTATTCACAATTTCTTCAGGTTTGCCCGTTTTGACGTTATAGATGGATACACCCAGATTTTGTTTGGCGGTAGTGACCACCAACTCGTTCCACGTGGTTCTTTTCAGATCCACTGCATCTGTAATTTGGTAAGTTACTTCATACTTGCCATTGTCAAAATAATAGAGGAAAGGATCTGTAGAAACATTATCAAAATAAGAAGATCCGTTTAATCCACTGACTTTCAAATTGAATGTATCTGCATTTAAATTGACTTCTCCCTTCAAGTTCATGTCTGGCTTGAATGGCTGGGCGATCAAATGCACAGCGGATACGGTTGGTCGCTGGGCTTCCAAAGTGATGGGAACGATTGCATCGTTCGTATAAGCAATCACATAAGGAGAACTTTCACTGTTTTTTAACTTATTATACGATACTGACAAAATAGTTTGTTTTCTTGCTTTCTTTAATTCCTCTTTGTTGGCGATTGGCTGATAAGCATAAGTGGATCCAATTGGCGAAGCCGCTGGCAGGATGTCCGACTGAACGGGTTGGTTGACTTTCAACTGCTCTCCTGGGCTTAAATCCCCCAGTGCCATCAACCGGGTGCCGGTCCAAATCGAAACGTCTTCAATAGCGAACGGAAAATCATTTTGAATGGTTCCCGTAATGGTTTTATCTTCAACGGCTAGATCGATTGCAAAATTCCCCGTATTTTCAATATACGATTCCCCAAGAACTGAACCGACAGACCAATAGCGCATATCCCTCATAGTCAAATTATTTTTGGTCGCCTGCTGCTCTAGAATTGCGAATTGCTGAGGCGAACTTTCACCGAACTGAGAGTCCAGCCGGTATGTCATGGTTGTGCCGGATGGAGCGGCAAAGCGGTAATCCCCGCCTCGGTTTGATAATAAAGTATTCATGTAATAGCCATTCAAACCACTGTCTTGATCAACTTCAAAAAAACCGGTTTGCTGAATTTGAGGATTGGCTATTCGGTCTTTGGCGCCTATCGCGAATAAGCCGATTGATGTAAGCAAAGCAGCTACCGGAATAATAACCCAAGCGTACTCCCGCTTATCTCTCTTTTTCAAAATTATATAAAGGACAGGAATGATTAAAATAATATAAATAATTACGACTCCCATGATCAAGGTTTTAGAAACCGCAAAGCTTTCAAACAGCTCGTTGACTTCCCCCACTTCATAAGACATGATTTCCTTGATCGATTCGCCCTGGTTCATCATATTAGAGCCAGAGACGGGCGGGAAAAAGCTGGCTGCAAGCTCTACATAAGCTTTTTGGGATGTGACCGTTTTATCTCCCAATGAAAAACTTGTTTGGGTGATAGTTCCAGCACCCACTTGCTGGCTCGCCGCAAACACTTGCCCCTTCTCTTCAATGAGCGGCTCGGCACTGTCTTTTATTGATGCTTCAAAGACAGGAATTGGCGCTGTTAATGATGGCAGTGTTGCTTCACTTGGTGAGCCAAGCTCCAACGGCAAAAATTCACTGAGGTTTCCCATGGTTGCAGAAATATTTTCTGTAGATCCTACTACTACATGGCCTCCTTGCTGTACCCATTGCAACACGGCTTGCTGCACCGCTTCTGGCAAATCGCCATAGGAAAATTCATCTATTAGTAAATAATCGACCGTTTCCCACGCCAGCGCTTCCGTTGGCAATGCAAATTGATTCATCTGCTTTAAATGGAAAACTTGCGTCGAATCACTGCCTGAAGGAGAAATTTGATTTAATTGCAAAAGCCGGTCTGAGTTGTTCGTCAGTGTGGCAATAAACAATGAAGAAGGCGAAAAGAACCCAGGACTTAAGGTTTTAGAACCTTTGAAGTTTATGGATTTCCCTTCTTCCCATCCTCCTTCATATAAAAAGATGGTTTGCATTGACGGTCCGCCCATCGACATCATATCGGACAAACCCGGCACAGCAACTTGGATGGTTTTCGTTTCACCTGCGGCTAGATCAACCGGAACCGATAAGCCGGCTCCAAGACTGTATGTTTCGCTATAACTTAATACGAGGTCGCCAGAAAAATCGGACCCTTCATTGCTGATCGTAAATTGAACAGGCAAACCTTTTTCATACTTCACTTTATTTTGCAGCCCCGCATCCGCTTTTATGGTCATTTCGGGTGCGGCCAGTGAAGTCAGCGGCATAAAAAATAAAAACAGGGCACAAGCTAATATGCTAAATGCCATTAATCGTTTAAACATAACGAACCCCCTATTCTTCTCTCTATTAAGTAGTACGTTGCACGGATAAAATAGTTCCTTCTACATATAAAAAAAGAGCAGGCAACTCGCGGCTGCCTGCTCTCTAACATGTTCTGAAAAAATCGTGTATAAAATTCGGCATGATTTCAAGAATCGCTTCGTCCGGATTCAGTTTGGAATGATGCAAACCGAATGGAGAATTGACACCAGCCCAAAACATGACACCCGGCAGTTCTTCAGTAAAATATCCAAAGTCTTCTCCCGTCATTGCTGCTTCGCTTCGAACTGCCTCAACGCCTTTATAACCTTCAGCAAAACGAAGCAATTGTTCTGCCAGCTTTCCATCGTTGTTAACTTCTAAATAGCTGGAGCCGTAATCAATCAATACTTGGCAATTGTAGCCTTCTTCAACAGCACGGCATATCGCTTCAATGCGTTTTTTCACTTTGTGCATCGATTCGAGATTCAATGTACGGATGGTTCCTTCGAGACGCGCATGTTCCGCAATAATATTCTGGACAGTTCCTGCGCTCAGTTTGCCGACAGTCAATACTGCAGAATCCATTGGATTAACGTTGCGGCTGACAATAGTCTGAAGCTGCATCAAAAGCGATGCGGCAGCAACTGCCATATCTTCCGTCAAATGAGGAAAAGCTGCATGACCGCCTTTGCCATGCAAATCGATGAAAAGTTCAGAAGTGTTGGCAAACAGCAATCCAGGTTTTGTGGCAACTGTTCCTACCGGAAGCTCCGGTGAAATATGCAGCGCATAAATCTGGTCCGGCAAAAATGCCGGTTGGTCATTTTTCAGCCATTCCCGAAATGGCAAAGCTCCGCCAGGCCCTTCTTCTGCAGGCTGGAACAAGATCACTGCATCATCTGCAATAGGCTCTTCAATCAGCCGGGTCAATAATCCAAGTGCAATTGCCATATGGATATCGTGTCCACAGGCGTGCATATATCCTGGATGTCCCGACTGGAACGGCAATCCGGTTTCTTCTGTAATCGGCAAACCGTCAATATCTGTACGCCAACCAATCGTTTTGGCTGGCGCTGTCCCCCGCACTTTTACAGCGAGCCCTGTTTTCCATTCCAACACTTCCAAGCGATCTTGAGAAAGCGTATCAATGTATGCCTTCAGATAAGCTTGTGTCTTCCACTCCTGAAAACCGATTTCTGGAATTTCATGCAAGTCTCTTCTGAGTTTAATCAAATCCATCATCAAAACCCGCTTACAGCTGGCGCAGTTCTTGTTTGATTTCTGTTTTTGAGCGTGTCTTTTCATCCATCAATTTTAATACACGCGCTGGAGTTCCACCTACCACTGAGTTTTCAGGAACATCTTCGATAACGATCGCGCCAGCTGCAACAACTGCACCTTTTCCTACACGAACGCCTTCCAGTACAACGGCATTAGCACCGATCATGACATCGTCTTCGATGATAACTGGAGTTGCAGATGCAGGCTCAATTACGCCAGCAAGCACGGCTCCTGCACCGATATGGCAGTTCTTTCCGACAGTCGCACGGCCGCCAAGGACCACACCCATATCAATCATCGTGCCATCTCCGATAACTGCTCCGATATTGATAACAGCACCCATCATGATGACACAATTATTGCCGATTTCTACGTTTTCACGGATAAAAGCCCCAGGCTCAATCCGGCTATTGATATTTTTCATGTCCAAAAGCGGAATCGCTGAATTTCGGCGGTCGTTTTCAACCACAGAATCTTCAATCACAGAAGCGTGTGTTTCTAAAGCTTTCTGAACCTCAGCCCATTCGCCGAATACAGTTGCACTGTTTCCTTCTCCGAATACCTTCGAGCCTTCACCAAAATCCAATGAAGCGACTCCTTGGCCTTTAACGTAAACTTTTACCGGTGTTGATTTTTTTGCATTTTGTATGTACGAGATAATTTCATTTGCATCCATTTGTTTCATCAATAAAAACCTCTTTCTATAAGTTATGTTGTAATTATAACGGATATAGCATGAAAATTCAGCACTTTAGCTTAATAAAGCGGCATGTTTTTTGACAATATCGACAAAGGCTTCCACTTGACGCAATTGAAACGCAGATTCATAACCAATCAGCCACGTATCCCGAGTCAATTCCAATTCTTCTGCACTGCTCGAGAGCGGCATCATATGGACACCTTCTATTCCGCTCAATGTAATTGAAGGCAAAATGGCATAGCCGATGCCGTTGATAGCCATTTGCTTGCAAGTCTCAATCTGATCAACGGTAATTTGCCGTTTCGGGTTTGATAGAAAATGCCTCTGCCACCATTGCTGGATTTCTTCGTAATAATTGGAATCACTTTTAAATTGGATAAACGGGCGCTCTGTTTTTTCAACCTGGTCCAATGATTGGATTTCCTTGTCTACTAAATATAGCGTGTCCCGAAACAAGTGCATCTTCGGCCCTTTCCAGTCAGTATGCCCTCTGACAATCCCGATATGTGCCTCTCCTTCATACAAGGCCCGGGCAATTTCTGAACTCCATCCCGTGATCAACTGGATTTTAGCTTCTGGATAAAGCGTAACAAAATCTTTCAGCACTTTCGGCAACCAGTTTTGGCCAATGATTGTTGCACAGGCAATCTTCAGCGTGCCGTGGACTTTTGAAGTCAATGTATGGAGCACTTCAAAAACTTCTTCTTTTCGCTGGATCATTTCTTTTGAGTAATTGATGACCAGTTCCCCTGCGGGTGTTGGCGTCAGCCCTTTCTGGGAACGGATAAATAATTGCTGGCCCCATTCTTTTTCAATAGATTGCAGACGCTGGGACAATGCCGGCTGTGATAAGAAAAGACGTTCGGCCGCTTTTCGCATATTGCCTTCTTCTGCCAGCACTTTAAGAATCAATTCTTCATTAGCCACGTTCGCTCATCCCCTTTTTTCTCGGCAAGCCAAATATTAGAACAAAACTGATTACAGCAAAGACAGCTGTTAATCCATACACATTCTGCAAAGCTTGTGAAAGGCCTTCCTGCAAAAAGTGGAGCACTTCGACCGGGAGTGCTTCCCGGCTTTCTTCAGTCAGCATCCCATTGACTGAATTCAAGTTATAATTCTGTTCATTGTCATGGAAATAACTTAACAATGTTGAGTTAAGAAGACTGCCAAGCAATGCCACGCCAATTGTGCTGCCCAGATTGCGCATAAACATATTGGAAGCCGTCGCCGTACCGCGCTGCTCATAGGAAACCGCAGCTTGGATGGATACAATAAACGCCGTAGAAGTTAAACCCATGCCGACTCCAATCATAAAGCTGGACATTGCTGCCCACAATGGCCCAAATTCAGGGCGCATTAACACAAACAGCACGGTCCCAATCACCAGGAAAATCCCTCCTGCAAGCGAAGTTCTGAAATAACCGATTTTGATTAGCAGACGGCCTGAGAAAAAGGCGGCAATCGGCCAGCCGATTGACATCGCCGTCAATGTAAAACCGGCTATTGTAGCCGGCTGTTCCATAACACCAGTTACATACGTTGGCAAATAGCTCGAGACAGAGATTAAAATCATTCCGGTGAATAACGAAACTAGATTGGCGTATAAGATCGATTTATTTTTCCATATTTCAAAAGGCATCATTGGATCTTTCGCTTTTCTCTCAACCAGAACAAAAATAACAAAAACGGCAGCGGCACCGAATGACAGCGAATAAGATGGCAACGAGTTCCAAGCAAATCCTACTCCGCCTTCCACAAGCCAGTACAGAAAGCTCGTCAGAGAAACGGTCAGCAGAAAAGCGCCCATATAATCTATGGATGGTTTTACTGATTTTTTAGGTTCCACGAGAAAGATCAATACGCCCGCAAGCGCTAGAATACCTAAAGGAATATTCACCCAGAATACATATTCCCAGCCAATTGTGGCAACCAGAAATCCGCCGATTGCAGGCCCGGTTACAGCCGATATTCCCCATACACTGGACAAATAGCCTTGGATTTTTCCCCGTTCTTCAGCCGTATAGATGTCTCCTACAATTGTTGTGGCGATCGGCAAGACTGCTCCTGCTCCGATTCCCTGGATGAAACGGTAAAAAATCAGCTGTTCCATTGAGCCTGCTAACCCACATAATAATGAACCGATTAAAAATAAAATAATACCAAAAGCAAAAATGGGTTTTCGGCCAAAAATATCCGACAGCTTGCCGTATAATAACACCGTGACTGTACTCATCAATAAATAAGCTGAAAAGACCCAGCTGTACTTTGAAAATCCTCCGAGGTCTGCTGAAATGCTCGGCATGGCTGTTGAGACGATGGTCGCTTCTACCGCACCGATGAACATGGCGAGCATAACTGAGGCCAGCACGAGTGGCCTGTTTGTTTTTTTCATTTCCCGACCTTCTTTCGATTGACAGAAAAAAGGCCTCACAATGAGACCTTTTTTTACGTTTAAATTTAACCGGCTTTAAAAGCGCAGTGGGAAAGATATCCACCGCATGAATTTACATAAGCTGAACTATAGAATGATTCGTTAATACACCGCTTGAGCCGTTATGGATAAGGCAAAAAGCAAAGACTATTTCACCTGCGCCATTTAGCCGCCAAGCCAACGGCCTCACAACCCTCGATCATGTCTTCCCAGCTGTTTTGCGAAATTGGCAAAGCTTAGTTCATTAGTTCAACTTATATTAGGCACTTTATTTTTTCAATTGATAAATTTGCTTTTTTAATTGTTTAAGTATGACACGTCGAGTAAGTATGCCCATGAACATTGCGTCATCATCAACCACACATAAAAAATTCTGGTCAATCAATAAATCCAAGGCCCTTTGGAATCGTTCGGAAATATGGATCAATGGGAAATCGGTTTGCATGATATCTTCTACTCGGATTTCCGGCAAACGTTCATATTCAATGTGTTCGAGTCCAAGAATGGCATCGGTTATACGTTGGGCATTAATCAATCCGCAAAATCGATATTTCGAATCCAACACGGGGATTGCAGAATAACCTGTTTTCGTTAATACAAGCAATGCATGTTCTGCACTATTATTGACCTGTACATGTGCTACTTTTTCAGATGAAATTATATATTCTTCAATGGGGGTATCGAGAAAATCTCGGCTGGGTAATGAAATCATATACTCTACTCCTTTTGCATCATAAACGAGTCATCCTGTCTTCGGTTACATCATAACATAACCTGTTTAATGAAACTATTTAATTGTATTTCCAAATCTCCTCAAAATGGAAATTTGTTTAGCCATTGCCCGCCATCAAGTGTTACAATTTCTCCATTCATGTAAGAAGCTTTATCCGACATCATAAACGCTGCCAGTTCAGCAACTTCTTCAGGTTTTCCGAGACGTCCGAGCGGAATCGACTCCAGCGTTCTTTTTGCGGCTTTTTCGGATTCCCATAATTTTTCTGCGCCTCCCGTACGTTCAATCGGTCCAGGCGCAATTCCATTCACCCGGATACCATATTGAGTACCCCATTCAACAGCTAACGTACGGGTCAATGACATAACGCCTGCTTTTGCAGCTGCAGAGTGGGCCACTCCTGCCCCGGCATTCCAAGCATAGGTTGCGAGCATATTGATGATGCTGCCTTTAATGCCTTTTTCAATCCAATAATTGCCGACTGCATGAGAACAGAAAAAGGTGCCATTCAATACGATATCGATTACAGATCTCCAGCCATTCGGTGATAATTTTTCTGCATGGACGATAAAGTTTCCAGCTGCATTATTGACGAGTCCATCGATTCGCCCAAACTTATCATGTGCAAAATTCACCATGGCTTTGGCGTGTTCCGGCTCCCGTACATCCATCTGGAAAACTTCAACTGATCCATGCTGAGCTGCAATCGTCAACACCGCAGCATTCAATCTTTCCATGTCGCGGCCAGTGATGACCACATTTGCTCCTTCAGCCGCAAATTTCTCAGCCATATGAAGCCCCATTCCACTTGAACCCCCAGTAACAATGATTGTCTTATCTTTCAACATATCCCTATCCCCTTTCGAAAATATTTCCCCATCCTCTATCTTTAAAAATCCCTTAAAGCCATACCGCATCAGTATACACTGGCAGCATTTTTTGATATGATTAGTAGACATTATCCATAAAAATTTGTTATAGAAAGGAATGACTTCATGCCAAGTAATAAAAACGACACGGATATTGCCCAAGCTATTTTCACGGTCAATAGACATGCGAAAACCGCCCCGGACAACCAATACTTATATGCATTAAAAAAAGAGGCACTATTGTTGATGATCAATCAAAACCGCGCTCAAAAAATCGGACTTCACTTCAGTAAAAACCCCCGGAAAAGCCAACAACAATCTTCAGTACTTGTAAAATGCGAAAGCTATTATTTTCACATGTTGCCGAAAAAAGAAGACTTTGAACAGCTTGAACATTTAGGCCAATTAGATGAAACGTACCGTAACCCGCCCAGCAGGATGAACTTGAAAATGGCAAAAGAAATATTGAGTGAATTCACTGGACTTCAGCCACAAAAAAAAGAAACTGCAGCATCTCCTTTTGAAAAATCTTACAAACCGCGCAAAATTGATCGGTTTTATTCACCAAAAAAATCATATTTTGATTGATGTTATTAACCGGAGACCTAACAAGGACTCCGGTTTTTTATTTTAAAATAACTTGATCAACGCTTGGGTACCATTTTCGCTATATCCTTCATCAGCCAGTTTTTCATACATGCTGAGCGATAAACGCAATCCTGGCAAGTTTAACCCCATCAGCTCAGCTTCTTCTGCCGCAATTTTCATGTCTTTGATAAAATGCTTAATGTAAAAACCGGGTGCAAAGTCTTCTGCAATCATGCGCGGTGCAAGATTGGACAATGACCAAGAGCCTGCTGCTCCGGATGAAATGGATTTTAAGACTTGTTCCGGATCGAGTCCAGCTTTTTTAGCATATACAAGCGATTCGCAAACCCCGATCATATTGGAAGCAATATTGATTTGGTTGCACATCTTGGTATGCTGTCCTGAACCTGCTGGGCCTTGGTAAATGATATTTTCCCCCATCAGCTCAAGAAGCGGCAAAACTTTTTGAAATACTTCTTCTTCTCCCCCCACCATAATTGACAGAGCGCCTTTTTGCGCACCGATATCTCCACCGGATACAGGAGCGTCTAAAGCTTTTAATCCACGTTGTTTTGCTTCTTCAAAAATGCGTTTTGCAAGATTAGGTTTGGAAGTGGTCAAATCAATCAATATCGTGTTTTGTGGAGCATGCTTCAATATCCCTTGCTCTCCAAAATATACTTCTTCCACATCAGACGGATATCCCACCATTGTAAAAAGCACTTCTGATATTTCAGCAACTTGTTTAGGAGATTGCACCAAACTGGCGCCTGCGGCTACAAGATTTTCAGCTTTTTTAGCTGTGCGCGTATAAATAGTTACTTCATGTCCTGCCTTCAGCAGGTGTTTCACCAAACTGTTCCCCATGACGCCCGTGCCTATAAATCCCAGCTTCATATGTAATCACTCCTTTTTCTATGTATTCAGTTTAGCAAAATTTTTCTGCTAAATCACTGAAATTAAGAAATTCTTCATTTAAAGGAGCGTTCTGCAACTATCTTTTGTTTCAGATTCTGCAATAAATATTTTAAGGACAATAAAAGAAGGTAAAAAAAGAAGCCGATCCGCTATTCGGACCGACCACAAAAGGGGGAAATGAGAATGTTGCTGTGTTCAGATATATTATGCCCTTCTTTTGAAAGGCTTAAACATTTTCTTTCAAATAAATTTCTTTTATTTTTCAGTTTCCATTAAAAAAGATTTTCATTTATAATCGGATTCTTTCTATTTTAAACTCTGCTATTTTACTTACTTGGATGGCTCTTTTGTGTAAGTATAGATTGTCACGCCATGATGAAAGGCGGCTCCCCGAAAGTGTTTAAAGTCCTCACGTTTTATCAGGATATCTCTAAAATCCAAGAAATCTTCTTTTTGGATCTTCAAAGAAGAAATTTCTCCTTGCTTTAATTGTTCAAGTAATTCTTCATAGTTCGCCATACAATATTCTCCTTTATCCTTCTTTTCACTTTGCCGCTTCTGGTATAATATATGATGGAATCGCCCAACTGACTAAGCAGCGCTGGACCTCATAGCCAATGCCTGTTCAGCTGAAAGCTGATAATTAACAGTATACAACATCAAAAGAAGTTGAACACCTTTTGCCAAGCCGCTCTGGTTCCACTGAAGATCGGCTTTTATTATTTAGGAGGATTATCCATGTTAAATCTTTTTAAGAAACATCAACTTTTACTGCTAATTCCTATCGCATTTGCTTTATACAGTTTAGCATTTCAAGACACCGCTATTTTTTGGTATATGTATACATTCGCTTTATTGGTACTCATGTCGTTTGCCGTAATTTCAATTAAAATCTTCGATGAAATGGCAACATGGAAGTCATTAATCTACGGGCTTGGATATGGCACTCTCATCTATGCAATCATTGCAGGCGGATTTCAATTTTTCAAGTTGCTTCCGTTTAATTTCGTAGCTTCCACTTCTTCATTCTTATCAACTTTCGCTCCAACATCGATTTGGCATTTTTTGCTCCTGATGTTCATCATCGTGCCTGGAGAAGAAATTTTCTGGAGAGGTTTCGTCCAGCAAAAATTAAAACAGTATTTCTCTATGTCTTTTTCAGTGCTGATTTCAGCCTTATTATTCGGGTTGGCTCTTGGCTTCGGTGATTTTGTTCCTGGGATGCTGGCTGGTATGGTCACAGGAATCATTTTAGGATTTTTATATGAATGGAAAAAAAGTATGCCTCTATTGATCATCGCCCATTTAGTTATGCTCGTCCTGCTATTTTTAGTTATGCCTTTATCTGTTTAGCTTGAAACGTTTTTCATTCTCATACGTCAACTATAGGAAAGGGAGGAATAATTATGAAAAAAAGTTTATTATTTATTGGATGTATAGTAACAATCAGTGCAGCACTTGCAGCTTGCGGGACTTCAGAATCCAGCAAGGAATCAACTAACGTTTCAACTAACGAGGCTGCGGAAGAAACCGTTGCAGAAGAAACCGTAGTAGAAGAAACCACTAAAGAAACAGCAAGCGAGGAAACAACAGAACCAAACCAGGCAGAAGCCGAAGGAACATTGACTCAAAGTGATGAACAACCTTATGAAATATCCGTATTAAAAGGTTATGAATTAACATCTGAAGAGCCGGGAAAAGATTCTCTTTATTTGTCTGATAACTCTTCGGTCTTTATGCGGATTGAAACATTCGCTCCCGACGTAAATGATTTTTCACAAGCAGAAACACAGCTGAAAGAAACGCTAACGGCTATTAATGCGGAATCGGAAATTGCAGAAGGACCAGCACTTGAAGGGGAAGAGATTATCAATTCCTCGAGCTACGAAATACCGAGCACTGAAGGAAAAGTGACGGGAATTGTTTTTGAAAAAGAAAATCAAATTGTCCGTCTGACGATTTTTGATAATACGGCGGTTAACGCTACTGCTGATTTTATTGCCATGGGACAAACCATTGAAAAAACAGAATAAATGAAATGAAAAAAGCCATCTAAAAAAGATGGCTTTTTTCATTAGCTTAATAGGATAAGTCCTTGATCGACAAACCGAGTTTTTTCATTAACTCAATAGCTTGGTCTTTTTCTTCTTTTGACAAAGCAGTCGTCAATTCATGCAGGTTTTTTTCGTGTTCCGGAAAAATCTGGCTCATGAATGCTTTTCCTTCTTCCGAAATTTCTGCGTACGTCACCCGTCGGTCGGTTGGGCAATTGACTCTGTTAATATAGCCGCGCTGCTCCAATTTATCAATGACATAAGTAATGGAGCCGCTAGCCAGCAAAATTTTTCCGCCTATTTTTTGCAAAGGCTGCTTTCCTTTATGGTACAGCAATTCCATGACAGCAAATTCGGTAGGATTAACTCCATGTGCTTGAAAAAACTGATTGGTTTGTTCCGTAATAGCTTTATGTGCCCGCGATAAAACAATAAATAGTTTTAAAGACTGCTTGACATCTTCGTTCATAAGATCCACTCATTTCCAATTTAAAAATCTATTATAATAATTATAGTCGTTTCATAGGAAAAAAGCACGGTTATTAAGCTATTATTCCATGATTACCCAATTATCACTCGTTCTTTCGGATAATGGAATTTGGTTTGATCGGTTTTCCCGCCAATCGTAAATAGGAAAGAAATGAGCCCTACCCTTCCGATAAACATCAGCGCCATGATGACTATCTTTCCAAAACTGGACAAGTCATCGGTTATTCCGAGGGACATCCCACAAGTTCCAAACGCAGAAGTGATTTCGAAAATGATTTCTACAGCTGAAGCATGTGGTTCTGAAATGATCAGGGCCATAGTGGTAATAAGCACCATGAAACAAGCCAAAATGATAACGGCGTAAGACCGGAAAACATCAATCAGTTCAATTTCCCGTTTGAATATCTGGATGCTGTTCTTCCCTCTTGCGAAATTAATCAAAAACAGCACGGCGATGGCGAAAGTCGTTGTCCGGATTCCTCCTCCAACAGAGCTTGGTGAAGCCCCAATAAACATCAATGCACTCATAAAGATATTAGTCGCTTCACTAAACTCTGTAATATCCATTGTCGTGAGCCCACCAGAACGGGAAGACACGGAATGGAACATTGCAGCAAACAATGTTTCGTGCCAATTATATCCTTTGAACGCATTCAGCGATTCAAAAGCCAATAAAACCAAGGTCCCGACCACCAATAAAATTCCGAAGGTCGATGTCGTAATTTTAGTGAACAAAGAAAATCGGAAGTTTTTATTTCTATTTGATAAAAATTCTTTTACTTCGATCAAAACAGGAAAACCGATGGCACCTAAAATGATCAGGATCATATTGATGCTTTGCACAAAGTAATCATTGAAAAAAGGATTTAAGGACTCCCCTGTAATATCAAATCCTCCATTTGTGGTCGCACTGACTGAAGCGAAAATTCCTTGCAATAAAGCTTCAGTAAATGTATCAAAATACTGAGTAAAGTATAAAGTAAAGATAATGGCTCCGATCAATTCAATCATCAAGAGAATTTTGATGATTTCACGAATCAGCTTAACAACGCCAGACATATTGAATTGATTGTGGTCTACCATAATTAATTGCCGTTCCCGCAAGCCGATGCGTTTACCAACCAGCAGCCAGAAAAAAGTCCCTAACGACATAATTCCAATTCCTCCGAGCTGCAAGATAAACATAATCATGATAATGCCGAAAACAGAATAGGTTTCTGCAATATTGACAACGGTTAACCCTGTGACACTAACCGCACTCACTGCAGTAAATAAGCTGTCGATTATGGACATTTCGACTCCGGGTCGATGCACTCCCGGTAGACGAAGCAGCAAAAAGGAAAAAGCAATCGCTACGAAATAATACGAAACGATTGCCTGGGCAGGTGTAAGATTCCGGATTTTTTGAAATGAACTATTCATATCGGTTTAATTCCTTTCTGCCTATTATTCTCTTCTTATTCTATGAAAAGAAAGTAGAAAAAGAAAGTGGCAAAAATTAAATTTACTGCTTTTATACAGCAAAAAAAGAGCAGAAAAAAGTCTTCTACTCTTTTTCCACTTTTTTATTTTTCTGTGATGGAGATTCATTCTTGTTTTCGGAAGAAGGAACGTCATTTTGCTTTTCTTGATTGGATGTCCCGTTATTTTTCTTTTCTGCCTTTGGTGCTTTTTCTTTTTTCAATTGTCCTGGTGCCCCATTTTTCTTTTCTGACTTAGGCTCTGTTTTTTTCAGGTCTTTGCTTGGAGGAATTGTTTTTTCCTCTTCTTTGGCTTTTGGTGCCGCTTTTGGCGCCGCTTTTGGAGCTTTTTCCTTCTCCTGCTTAGGAGCAACTTCTTTTATTTCCTGTCCTGGTACTCTTCCTTTCTTTTCTTGGCCAGGAGGAGCAAAGTTCTTTTCCTGCGGAGGTGGAATTAGTTTCTTTTGCTGTTCAGGAGAATTTGTTCGCTTTTGATGCTCTGGCGATATCTCTTTCATTTTTTGTCCTGGTGTGTCTTCTTTCTTTTTTTCGTTGGAAGGCTCCGCTTCTTTCTTTGCTTCATCTGGCAGCTTTTTTACCTCAGATTTAACTTTGATATCTTTTTCATCATCCGCTTTTGATTTGTCAGCTGGCGTTTGTTCTTCTAGAGGTTTAATAGGTATTGATTTGTCGACTTTCTGTCCGACGGGTACGCTGTCTTTTATCGATTGCTGCCATTGTTCACGCGTCGCTTTTTTCAAGTGGACTTCAACATTATCTTTCACCAAATCAGTAGTAGCTGCCATGACGATTTTTTCAACGGGCAAAACTGAATTTTCATCTTGACTGGCAGAAACAGTCGTAATGGTCACTTCTTCGGTCGCATCATTCAACGACAGGGAAATAACCCGTTTCAAAATTTCGTTCAATGACTGATTTTTCCATTCTCCCAGCTGATCGATCAAATCCAGTCCATCGGCATTTAAGCTACGAATTGAAATGACATCGAAATCTTCATCCACTCCCAGCTCCATAGCTGGATTGACTTCAACTTGAACATAAGCAAAAGCTTCTTCGGAAGGAAGAAGTACAGACAAAAATAAGAACAAAACAGCAACGGCAGCTATAAACGGTGCCCATACCGGCTTCCAATGTGCTTTAGTTTTGCTGATTTGCGGATAAAAATATCCTTCTTCTCCTAGGTCTATAGCTGAATCAACCGGCTTGCCCATGAGGAACTGTCCATTCTTCAACATATAAATAGAGCGGCTTCCTTTTGACTCCACACATATTCCTTTTTGCATATTCATCAAAGTAACCGCTCCTTTAAATAGTCTTTTAAGTAATGCAAGTCGCTGTTGAGCAAAAGAATGACAGCGATTATGTATTTCCGGTTTCGTTCGATCGTTTTCCTTGAAACCCGAACCATTTTTTCAATTTCCTTAATGGGCAACTTTTTTTTATTTTGAAGGTATTCCATATATTCTTCTGTCTCAGCCACAAGTTGGGCAATCTGTACAGCTGACTTCCGAGCATCTTCATGAGAAGGCGAGACTTTAACCAATATTTGAAAACTTAAATCAAATTCTGAAAGCATGTCTTCATATTGAGCAATTTCTTCACGCCTGATTTGGGTCTGCTGCTCCAAACTGAACCGATTAATGGCAGCAGAATCTTCAATCCATTTATGTGATTCCTCTTCGCCGCTTGCTGTAGAAGTAAAATCATGGCTAAATTCAGAGCGCCGGTTTTCTTTTCGGATAAAATCAATAATTCTTCTTCTTATTATCATATGGGCAAAGGTTAAAAACGAAGCATTTTTTCCTCGTTCAAAGTCCTGTATAGCTTCATGAAAGGCGGAAAGGGCAATGCTGTATTCGTCATCATGATCATCGATGAACCGTTTGCATACTTGCGCTGCCGTTTTTTTCATAAAAGGGGAATAAGCAGAGAGCAAATTATTCAGTGCTTCCTCATTGCCCTTCTGTGCTTGTAAAGCCAATTCTTCAGCTGAAAATTTCTCACTACGTCCGAATAAACCTGTTAAAGCTGCTATTAGCATGCTGCTCACCTCTTTTCTTTCTGACACCACTTTTGATTGTAACGGCAGAATTTGTAAAAGAAAAGGGCAATTGGCTGGTACTTTGTAATTATTCGTCTAGCTGATTTGTTTTATGTCGGTATTCTAATTTTTATTATAAAAAAAGCCTCCCTAAGGAGACTTTATAAATTATGCATTTTCTTCTTTGTTCTTTTTGATACCAGTCAAGACTCCCACAACAACAATTCCGATCAATACCGTCCAGAACACAATCGTCCAAGGCGTCGAGTGAGGGAAATCGTGCGGCAAAATGCCAAGATTTTCGTGTGATAAAGTCATGACAAGCAATTTAACCCCTACCCATCCGACAATAACAAATGCGGCAGTTTCCAATTGCGGGTACTTTTCAAGAACTTGAACAAATTTATGTGCAGCGAATCGCATGATGATAACACCAATCAGTCCACCCGCCAACATAACAGCGAATTGCCCAGCATTGATGCCGCCGATTTCGCTAACACCGAACAGGTCCAAATGAGGCAACGTTACTGCAAGAGCTACAGCAGCAAGCATAGAGTCGATGGCAAACGCGATATCCGCTAACTCGACTTTTAATACCGTCATCCAGAAACCAGAACCTTGCTTAGGTGCTTTATCAACATCAATGACATGATCGCTATCGCCTTTTCTCTGATCATAGATGTTTTTTATCGCGATGAACAATAAGTAAGCCGCTCCAAGCGCTTGGATCTGCCAAATATCAACAAGCAGCGTAATCATGAATAATGCTGCAAAACGGAATACGAAAGCACCTAGTAATCCATAAAATAAAGCTTTTTTCTGCTGTTCTTTTGGTAAATGTTTAACCATTACAGCCATAACGACCGCGTTATCCGCAGCCAGTAGTCCTTCAAGTCCTACCAGTACCAATAAGACCCAGGCATACTCTAACAATATTGCTTCCATTCTTTCTCCTCCTATATTTTGCCAGCAAAAAAGACCCTTGCCTAAAAAAAGGCAAAGGTCTCGCTAAGCAAATAAATTCACTATCATAACCGATGGTTACTAACCATGTATTGACGATTATGAAATAGGTTTCCCTACAGCTACTCCCCTCTGACTGAAAGTCAAAGTGTATGAAGTTGTAAAATTATTATACCATAATTCTTGAGCTTGTAAAAGATTAGCGTATGGCGATATGGTATTTTTTATCCTTTTTATGAAACTGATAGAACTCTACCATCGAAGGCAATGTTGCCAAAAAGTCAGCACATTGAATGCCGCTGCCTTTCAGCAACTG
The DNA here is from genome assembly GCF_057748275.1 of Planococcus sp. VCh962. Taxonomy (NCBI): domain Bacteria; kingdom Bacillati; phylum Bacillota; class Bacilli; order Caryophanales; family Caryophanaceae; genus Planococcus; species Planococcus sp. VCh962. The sequence continues at coordinate 69,573 of NZ_JBYLHS010000001.1, read as the reverse complement.
CTGTGCCTTGCTTGCATCAAAAGAAGCGTTCCATGTTAAATAGTCTAATGTCTCTGCTTCTACACCAAGCATCTTGCGTACTGGTAGAACTCCCAAAGACATTCTAGCCATTTTATGTGGCAATCGCGCTTTTGGTATTTTTCCAGTCATTTCAAACACCATTCTGCGATACACTTCTTCAACAGGATGAGGATTGGGATCAGTCAAGTGAACAGTTTCTCCTTCTGCTTGAGGCAATCCACTCAAATAGATGGAAGCATCAATAATATAGTCAATAGGCACAACATTGATAAAAGCTGTAGAACGCCCGACATAGGGGATAAATGGAAGCCGGCTAGCCCGGTCAATTAAATTGAGGAAAAAGTAGGGGCCATCAAACTTTACGGTTTCCCCCGTCTCTGAATGGCCTCTCACAATCCCCGGGCGGATAATTGTCAATGGCACTTCACTTTTTAGTTTTTCAACTAGGAGTTCAGCTTCGAATTTTGTCTCTTCATAGAAATTTTTAAATTTTTCCGGACGAATCAATTCATCTTCATAAAGAATGCCTTCTCGTGCACCAGCAACATAAGCGGTGCTGAAATACATATAGCGTTCTAGATTCGGCATTGTGCGAATAAAGTCATTAACGTTTTCGGTGCCTTCTACATTAACTTTCCAAGCAAGTTCACGCGGGACAGCTAAATCATAAATAGCAGCCAAATGCCAAAAAATCACCTTTTTAGACTTTAAATGCGTTATTTGTTGCTGATTTAAAGCTAAATTCGGCTTAGTAATATCTCCTTCAATGATATGTATCGGTTTACAGCCTGTTTCTTGCTGAATAATTGCTGCTTGTTGTTCAGCTTTTGGCCGTTCAGCTGGAAGAACAATAGCCGAAACGCTGACATTGTCTCCAACAGATTTACGGATCAGCTGGCTCGCGATAAATCCTGGAAAACCGGTAAAAACAATTTCTTTCATGACATCCACCCCTCCCCTTCTATTATACATAATATTCCAACTTATACCTTTTAAAAATGTATTTTCATAAAAAATTACACTTCCATTCCCCTGTTACGGGAATTATGGAAGTGCAATAGAAAGAGAAACCAACTCAGTGGATACTATTAAACATCGCTGATTGGTAAAACGGTGAAAAAGAAGAACCTCTAAATTAAGCTCTGACTTTTTTACGATTCATATTTCTTGTTTCACGATCAAACAGGCTATAAACAATCGGTACAATATACAGCGACAAGAAAGTAGAACTAATCATGCCTCCAATCACAACAATCCCCATTGGCTGGTTGATTTCCGTTCCTTCTCCTAGACCCAATGCTAACGGGATTAATCCAAGTATCGTCGTTAAAGCCGTCATTAATATCGGGCGCAAGCGGTCACGGACAGAAGTCATGATAGCCTCATATGAATCCATTCCTGCCGCTTTTCGCTGGTTGATGTAATCAACCAGGACAATACCGTTATTGACCACAATCCCGACAAGAACCAATATCCCGATTACTGCCGTAATGCTGATTGGGGTTTGCGTGAAGAATAAGGCGATCGATACCCCAATGACCATCAATGGTACAGTAAACATAATGACAAATGGATACTTGAATGATTCAAACTGCGCCGCCATAACGATATAAACAAGAACCACTGCTAATGCGACTGCTAAAAGCATATCGTCAATGGCATTGTCGAATAGTTCACGATCACCGCCGAAAGTTATTTGTGTGTCTTTATCCAAATTCAGCTCTTCCAGTACTTTATCTACCTTATCGGACATATCTCCGAGCGTCACATCCGATTTATGCTGCAAGGTAAAGGCGACGCTGTCTGCCTGGTCTACTCGTTTAATGTCCACCGGGCCTTCAGAGACTTCTATATCCGCAAGTTCTTCCAGATTTACAAACTGTCCAGCCGGTGTTCTTAACTTCAATGCTTCTAGTTTTTCCTCGCTGTCTCTGAACTGTTCTCCTAGTTTAACAAACACACTTAGCACTTCATTATTTTCAGCAATGACTTGAGTAGCAAAAACACCCCGAGTCAAATTATTTACCGTCTGGGCAATCTGAGCAGGAGCAAAACCGAATTCAGTTGCAGCTTGTTTATTGATTTGCATTTGAATTTCTTCGATTGTTTCATCCCTGTCATTCGTCAACTCAGTTACTTCTGGAAGTTTTCGAAGCGCCGCACTGATGTTTGTAACAGTATCATCAAGCCTTTCCTTATCTGTGTCGGTCACAGTAAAGTTCAAAGTATTCGGAGATGAACCAGCAGCAGTCTGTAAATTGAAATTGACTTCTGCCCGGTTACCAATCGTTTCAAGAACCCGCGGCTGGACATCATCTACAAATTCAAAAACAGATCGGTCCCGTTCATCCAGTGGCACCAATTTCACATATAATTCTGCTGTATTGGTTTCCGTCGTGCCTTGTGCCTGGCCTTGCTGCGTGCTTCCAACTAAACTGACAAATACTTCTACATCTTCTTCTTTTTTCAGTTCTTCTTCTATTTGATTCACCACTTCATCTGTAGCTGCTAATGATGAACCATAATCCAAGCCAACGGAAACTGTTACAAACCCTTCATCCGTCGCTGGAAGGAATTCCGTTCCAACCTGATAAACACCGAACATCCCTACAACTAAGAAAACTAAAGCTGTTAACAGCACAATCAGTCGATGAGCCAATGCCCAGGCAACCGATCTCTGGAAATTTTTGAGCCTCTTTGAACGTCGTGTTCTTGCTTCAATATCACCTTTTGGCTTTTCCAGCATTCTCGAAGCAAGCATTGGAATCACGGTTAACGCAACAGAAAGGCTGGCAAATAAACTGAATGAGATGGTAACGGCAAATTCAAAGAAAATCTGTCCAATCAGCCCTGTAATAAATGCTACTGGAACAAATACCGCCACCGTCGTTAAGGTGGAAGCAGTAATGGCTCCTGCCACTTCTTTCGTTCCTTCTGACGCTGCCTGGTGCGGAGTTTTTCCCATGCCCAAATGACGCTCAATATTTTCAATTACGACAATGGCATTATCCACAAGCATTCCAATGCCCAATGCCAGCGCGCCCAACGTCATAATATTTAAAGCGAAATCAGCAAAGTACATTAAAACAAAAGTAACAATGACCGAATAGGGAATCGCAATACCAATTATAATCGGGCTTTTTATGCCTCGCAGAAAGAAAAATAACACGGCCATGGCAAACAGGCCTCCGAAAATAAGGGTTTGCCCAATATTCCCAACAGCCAAGCGAACATAGTCACCTTGATCAAATAAAACATCAGCTTCAACCCCTGCGAAACGCTCTTCTGCCAGCAATTCATCCAGTTTAGCTTTAAAGGCTTCTGATACGTCAGCTGTGTTCGCTTTCGACTCTTGTAAAGCGGAAAGCAAGACCGCAGGCTCTTCATTGGCTCTTGTATCGCTATTTGTCTCTTGTTCACCGACTGCCACTTCCGCTACATCGCCAATTGTGACACTTTCGCCGTTTAGAGGATTCACAGTTATGACCAAATCACGGATTTCATCAGCGCTGGTTAATGTACTGACTACCCGAGTAGTTAAATGGCGCCCATTTTCTGTATCGATCGGCTCTCCAGGCATGGAAATATTATTCGCTTGGATAGATTGAACAATATCAGACTGCTGCAAGCCTCTTTCTTCTAGTTCTGTCTGATTCAACGAAATTTGTATTTCTTCCACCAAAGATCCTGAAATATTAACACTTGCTACCCCTTCTGTTTGAAGCAGTTCTGTTTCCAGCTCTTCGGCTAACACTCGAACGTCTTCTCCGGATTCAGTAGCTCTGACCGCTAATTGAATAACTGGAAATTGCGATGGATCGAACTTAAAGAATTGCGGCTGGTTCGAATCATCCGGGATGATGGTTTGGTCAATCCGCTGCATAATATCCGTCTGGACATCATTTATATCTGTTGACCAGTCAAATTCAAGCAAGATAAAATTTGAACCTTCTTCAGATGATGATTGAAGGGAATCGAGCCCTGGCAATGTAGACAAATTTGCTTCGAGAGGTCTTGTCACTTTTTCACTTACTTCGGTCGGACTCGCTCCTGGATAACTGGTTACCACTACACCAATCGGCGGGTTTAATTCAGGAATAAGGGTGATCGGAATTTTAAAAAAAGACACTGCTCCAAGAATTATGATCAAAAACATGATGACAGTAGTAAATACTGGCCTCTTTATCGAAAAATCGCTTAATTTCATCTGTTTCCTACCCTCTCTCTATCCCTCTTTAACAAGTGAATCCCATCTATAAAAGCTGCCCTCTGCTTCGTCCTTTTATCATAAAAAAAATTATAGGGAACCGCAAATTTTAGTCATAGCATTTACTAAAGATTAAAATTATTTTGTCCAAAAAAAGAACCTGCAAAAGCAGGTCCTTTTTATAATAAACTGTATAAACGAATTTCAGGATTTTTGTCCTGGAACCAGCGGGTAGCAAATTCATTTTCAAATAAGAAAACATAATTGTCATAACGGTCTTTTACTAGCAATGAACGGCCGCTTGACATGGATTCCTTAATCTCTTCTTCATTTTCAATCCAACGGGCAATTTTATTGCCGACCGGTTCCATAACCACGTCGACATTGTATTCGTTTTTCATCCGGTGTTCAAACACTTCAAATTGAAGCTGTCCGACAGCACCTAAAATGACTTCTTCCAAGTGCAGCGTCTTGTAGTATTGAATGGCGCCTTCTTGCACAAGTTGAAGAATCCCTTTATGGAAATGTTTTTGTTTCATGACGTTTTTGGCTGTCACTTTAACGAATAGCTCCGGCGTAAACTGCGGAAGATTTTCAAACTGAAATTTCTTGCCGCTCGTAATGGTGTCTCCGATTTGGTAATTCCCGACATCATGGAGACCGATAATATCACCTGCAACTGCTTCGCTGACGGTTTCCCGATCATCCGCCAAAAATTGAGTAGTCTGGCTCAATTTAATAGACTTGCCCGTACGAGCCAGTGTTACGTTCATGCCACGCTCAAATTTACCTGAGACGATGCGGACAAATGCGATGCGGTCCCTGTGGGCAGGATTCATATTCGCCTGGATTTTAAAGATAAAGCCTGAAAATGGCATATCGACCGGATTAATTTCTTCTTTTTCCTGCGTCTCGCGTGATTGCGGCGGCGGTGCAAATTGCAAATACGTTTCCAGGAAAGTTTCAACACCAAAGTTTGCAAGTGCACTTCCAAAAAACACAGGAGTGAGCTCTCCTTTTCTCACTTGCTCAATGGAGAAATCATTTCCTGCTTCATTCAACAATTCGATGTCTTCCATCGCTTGAGTATAATAAGATGTTTTCATCATTTCATGTTCTTCAGCCAGTTGACCATCTTCATCCAATTCGAGGAATTGTCTGCTTCCTGTACGGAAAGGTTCCACCCGGTTGTTAAAGCGGTCGTAAATTCCTAAAAACTCTTTTCCCATCCCAATTGGCCAGTTCATTGCATAAGATTGGATGCCGAGGACTTCTTCCAATTCTTCCATCAATTCAAGCGGTTCTTTCCCTTGGCGGTCCATTTTATTAATGAAAGTAAAAATCGGAATGCCGCGCATTTTACAAACTTTAAACAATTTGACTGTTTGGGCTTCAATACCTTTCGCCACATCGATGATCATGACAGCGCTGTCTACCGCCATTAATGTGCGGTAAGTGTCTTCACTGAAATCTTGGTGTCCGGGTGTATCCAGAATATTGACGCGGTGCCCATCATAATCAAATTGCATGACAGAGGAAGTAACGGAAATCCCTCTTTGCTTTTCGATTTCCATCCAGTCGGAAGTTGCAAATTTCCCGCTTTTCTTGCCTTTTACTGTTCCAGCGTCGCGGATCGCTCCTCCAAATAATAGCAATTTTTCTGTCAGCGTCGTTTTCCCTGCATCCGGGTGGGAAATGATCGCAAAGGTTCTTCTATTTTGAATTTCATTTTTTAATTGGGTTGACATTCTTATACGCTCCTTTAATTCTACTCTGTTTATATTAGAGAAGAGGGCTGAAAAAGACAAGGAATTTAAACGCTGTCCTCAAAAAAAGAAGCCGGGAGGGCTTCTTTTTAACGGAATTTTTTCAATGTTTCCTGAATCGCGATTTCTTTGTCGCTATGCGGATACTTGGTGGAACCGATAATTTGGTAATCTTCATGTCCTTTCCCTGCCAAAATGATGATATCCCCCGGTTCTGCCTGGGCAACTGCATGTTTTACCGCTTCGCTACGGTCGCCAATGCAAGCAAAATTCCTATGGGCCATACCGGTCTGCAAGTCATTCAAAATGCTGTCGTATTCCTCATAGCGTGGATCATCTGTTGTCAAGACCACATAATCGGCAACCGATGCTTTTTCAGCCATGATTGGACGCTTTGTTTTATCCCGATTTCCTCCTGTGCCTACAAGGAAAATAATACGGTTTGTCTTAAAATCAGCAACCGCGTCGATGGCTTTTTCAATGGCGTCGGGGGTATGGGCATAGTCGATGAAAATGGAAATGGGAGCATCCATTTCAACTTTTTGCATGCGCCCTTCAACCGGTGCAATCCGTGATAGTGCGGCAATCACATCTTCAATTGGAAAACCTTCTGCATATAGCGCAGTAATCGCTGCTAAAGCGTTTGACACATTAAAATGGCCCAACAATTTCATCGAAACAGCATACTCGCCTTGCGGACATTGCAAAGTGAATTTTGTTCCTTGGTTATCCATTTGTATAGCTTTGGCCTTAAACTGGGCATCTTCTTTTATCCCGTACGTATAAACAGGATGAGGCGTCATATCGGCATATTGCTTCGACCAAGGATCGTCAGCATTTAAAACCGCCTGCTTTTTTTCTCGCAGGTTTTGCCCAAGCTGCGAAAATAGCAAACCTTTGGCATGCCCGTATTCTTCCATGGTGCCATGGAAATCCAGATGGTCATGCGTTAAATTGGTGAAAATCGCCGTATTGAATTCCACTCCAGCCAACCGGCCTAAAATCAAACCATGAGAAGAGACTTCCATGGTCATATGTGAGCATCCGGTTTCTTTCGCTTGGGCAATCATTCTTTGAGTAGTCAGCGCATCGCTCGTCGTGTTGGAAGATTGGTGCAATTCACCGTTCAAATTGAAACCGATGGTCCCTGTCAGGGCCGATGATTCACCAAGTTCCATCAGCATCGAATGCAGCATTCCTGACACGCTTGTTTTTCCATTGGTGCCTGTCACGCCAATCATTTGCAGATCCTTTGACGGGTAGCCGTAGAATTTCGCAGCAAGCAACCCGAGTGCGCGGTCTGTATCTTCTACTATGAGAATTGCGGTGTTTTCAATTTCCAAGGGCTGTTCTGAAACGATCAGTACAGCTCCTTGCACGGCTGCCTGCGCCGCAAAATCGTGGCCGTCCACGGTATATCCTTTAATGCAAATAAATAAAGATCCTTTTCTGACTTCACGTGAATCCATTGTAATATGTTCGATGGTTTCAGGCAAAGTGCCGATTAATCTATTAAAAGGAACATTTTCGATTAATTGTTTTGTGTTCATGAAAATCCTCCTACTCTGTAACTAGCGGTGACATTACATATGCTTCAAGCAATGCTGCCGCGGCATTCAGCGAATCGATATGGGTCCGTTCATAGGAATGAGATGCTTCAATTCCTGGGCCGAACAAAGCATGTTTGACGTCAAGCCCAGCTCCGATTGCCGCCGAAGCATCTGAACTGTAATACGGATAAATATCCATCTTATACTCAATTTTATTCTTTTTTGCCAAATCAATCAAATGGCGCGTTAAGCCATAATGATACGGTCCACTAGAATCTTTCGCACAAATGGATACAGTATATTCATCCGAAGCCTGGCCGTCTCCGATCGCTCCCATGTCAACAGCTATGTATTCCGCTGTTTGTTCCGGGATATTGGAGTTGCCTCCATATCCGATTTCCTCGTTATTAGATATGTAAAAATGTGTGGTATGCGGCAATTCTTTGTTCGAAGCATTCAATTGTTTTACTAGCTGCAGCAATAACGCTGTACTGGCTTTATCATCAAGGTGGCGCGATTTGATGTATCCGGAATCCGTTGCCACAAAGCGTGGATCAAACGATACGAAATCCCCCACTTCAATACCGAGAGCACGAACTTCCTCAGCGGAAAATACTTGTTCATCCAGCCGGACTTCCATGTTATTTTCGTCACGATCTGCCGTTCCGGCATCTTTATAGACATGGACGGTTGTTTGATGCATTAAAATAGTGCCCGTTATCATTGTTCCATCCGCTTTATGTATCAGGCAGTTCTCACCTTCGATTGCATTGAATTTAAAGCCGCCCACAAGGGATAATTTCAAGCGTCCGCTCGGTTTAATTTCCTTGACCATCGCTCCGAGAGTATCCACATGAGCAGTCAATAACTTATGCTGGTTTTGGTTTTTGCCCTGGATGGTAGCTATTACGGCACCTTTTTTAGTTGTTTTATAATCGATTTCCCATCGGTCAAAGTGCTTTTTGATGGTATTCATGATTGCCATTGTATAGCCTGAAGGACTGGGAATTTCGACTAGTTCTTGCAATAGTTCCAGCGTTTCTTGTTTATTCCATTCAAATGACATGTATAACGCCTCCCTGATTTATTTATCATAACAAAATGAACCATGTTCGGACAGGGCATAATATAGTAATATTGTAACTAGTCCCCTAGATTGAGGTGAATTATGGATCGTTCTACGACCAATCAAAACAGAAACAAATTATTTATCCATTTATTCGGCAGTGCCAGTATTTTGCATTTACTTCTCCCTGCAGCTGTCAATTTCCATGTCGCAATTTACTCTCCTTTGTTTGGGATATTGTCTTATATTATTCTTTTAATTCTTCAATATAAAAAGGTGAATGAGCGCATTATTCAAATACTTGTTCTTCTTTTAATGAACATTAACGTATTCATCTTAAATTTCGAATCATTATCAGCTATTACAGTCATTTATTTTGTTATCCCTGTTATCGCTTCCGCTTTATATTACGATACACTGCCTATTATTTTCCTTGGTGTTTTAACTGCCATAGAAACACTTTTACTGGCTTTGGTTTTTGACGAGTTAAGCGCTAGAGCATCACTTTCCTATATCCATTTGTCACTCTTTGTATTTATAATGTGTGTGCTAAGTTTGACTATACTCCATTCTATCTATTTCAGCCGTATATGGTCCCTGCTGGAACAAAAAAACGAATCAATGGAAAAAGCATTGATTTCAAAAGATGGTTATCTTCAGCTATTTTTTGAGACGGCTAAAGATGCAATTGCAGTATTTGATACAAATAATAAAATTATCGCCATCAATCCGGCTTTTGAAGAATTATATGGCTGGACTTCAGAGGAATGCATCGGACAGAGCCTCGATCTCGTACCGCTTGAAAGAATCGAGGAAGCCAATATCCGCACCTTTCAAGTTCAACAAGGGGAAAGTTTTTCCTTGCTCGAAACAGTGGATGCAAAAAAAGACGGAAGCCTCTTTTATGCACAAATCACTTTATCACCGATTACCGATGAATTTGGAAATGTTGTAGCCACCTCTGTCATTTCCCGTGACATTTCCTATCAAAAAGAAGCAGAGAAGTTGATTGTTCAAGCGGAAAAATTGAAATTAGCCGGAGAAATCGCAGCGGGCGTGGCACACGAGATCCGTAATCCAATGACTGTTATTTCGGGATTTGTGCAAATGATGCAGGAAGATCCCAGCTATCCATATAAGGATTACACCAAATTGATTCACTCTGAGTTAGAACGCATCAATCTTATCATCGGTGAATTTCTGGTTTTAGCTAAGCCCCAGGCTTCATCGCCTAAGAAAATCAGTTTGCGCCAAACAATAGACGACATTATTATTCTATTCGGGCCAGAGTTGAATTCGCATGGGATCCACCTTACGAATCAGTGGGAGAAAGATGACTTCTATGTTCTTGGGGAAGATCATCGTCTTAAGCAAGTCCTCATCAATCTTCTGAAAAATTCAATCGAGGCGATTGGACAGCATGGACAAATCACCATTACAGTGGAAAATTTTGATGATGGTTTTGTCTCCTTACGATTGAGAGACAGCGGGAGTGGCATCACGCGTGAAGTTCTGTCGCAAATTTTTGAACCTTTTTACACCACTAAATCTGAAGGAACCGGCCTCGGCCTAATTATTTCACAGAAAATCATCCGGGAACATGGCGGCAGCCTTGAAATTGAAAGTGAAGAAGGCGTCGGGACCACTGCCACAGTACTGCTGCCGAAAGCATAAAACAGGAGCCTTTAGGCTCCTGTTTTATGCTTTTCATTTAGCTTCAACACTTTTCAGCTTAATCATCATCGTTGTTGTCATCGTCGTCATTGTCTTCATCGGTTTCCTGTTTGATGATTGAACCGTCCTTCGCATTGACTGTCACTTCGTGTTCAGTTGCTCCATTTTCAATCTCAAATTCGTATTGGGCTACACCATCTTCATTATCCAATTTCATGTCTTTCACAGTTCCATTTGCAACAGCAAGGGCTGCCGCTGTCGCTTCTTCAGAACTGATCAAACCTTCAGTTGATACGATATCATCCGAATCATCATCGTCATCGTTATCTTCTCTTTCACGTTTTTGTTCCAGTACTTCACCCGTGTTGGCATCAAATTTCAAATCGTATTCATAGCCTTCGTGTGTCACATCCACTTCATAAACCGATCTATTGCCTTCTCTCTCCAGTTCAATATCCGTGATAGTACCGTTAGCAATTTCCAACGCTTTGGCAGATGCCTCTTCGAATGTCAGCTTTGGAGCCTGCTGATTTGTTTGCTGGTTGCTGCTCTTAACATTGGAATTGCTTGAATTGGTTTCTGTGTTTCCAGCCGGGTTCAAATCTGTATTGGCCAGTACAATGCCTCCGAATGTTAATGCTCCTGCAATTACGGGGATGTAAACGAATTTTTTCATGTTAATTTCTCCTCCTCATTTGTTATATCTTTACTATAGCCCCCGCTTCTGAGAAGACGATGAGGGATTTATGAGAATTTGATGAGAAATTCATTAAGAATTCTAATGATTCAATCATCCCACTCCACGGTCAAGGTTTCACCGCGAATTGCATGAATTTGGACAGTCACTTCCTGTTCTGTATCTTCGTTTTCAATTTCCACTAAATAATAGCCGCCTTCTTCGGTTTCCACAAATTCGACTTCCTGCACTTCCCCGTCAAGTGTCTGTTTCGCAATAGTGATTGCTTCATCTTTTGAAATCACCGGGTTCGGTTTAGGCTCTGGAGCCGGTTTGCTGTCCGCTTCAACAGCCGGGTTTGTGGTGATTTTTCGAACTTCACCTGTCTTGGAAGCTATGAGCACTATTGCGATATTTTCACCATCTTTTATTTCCACTTCATATTCACGCTTCTCTTTTGAGTAAGTGACTTCTTCCAAGGTCCCATCAACTTCTTTTAACGCAGCCGCTGCTGCCTGCTCTTCTGTCAGTTCAGCTGCCTGTTCCTTTTTCTCGATGAGTTTCATCGATTCCACTTGGCCTGTCTCTTTGTTGACGATCGCGGTATAAAGGCCATCTGCTTTATCAAAGTCTACTGCAAAGCTGTCTTCAGATTCAGTTGTCCCGACTGCCTTTCCCCCGTACATTTCCAGTACCAACTGCTCTGCTTCAGCAGCACTGATGCTTTCATTGCCGATGAACGGGTTCAAGAGATAGGCGATGACAATAATGCCAAGCAAGATGGTTCCTGCTGCCATAAGCATCCATTTTCTCATCATGATCCCTCCTGGCTTGATTGTACCGTGTCAACATTAAAATCCGATGAGAAAATAATCGAAACAGTTGTCCCCATCTGTTCAATGCTTTCGATTTCCAATTCAATGCCCAGCGAATCAGCCAATTGCCTGGCAAGCGATAACCCGAGGCCCGAGCCCCCAGTTTCACGGCTTCTCGCTTTATCCACCCGGTAGAAGCGATCAAATATAAATGGCAGAGATTCTTTCGGGATACCGATGCCGTAGTCGCGAATTTGAATGATGGAGCGCCCTTCGTTTTTAGCCACCACTTCAATACGATCGCTGCTGTATTTCCGTGCATTGTCGAGCAGAATATACAATAGCTGCTTGAGCTTCGCAAGATCTGTCGTTACTAAAATATCCGGTTCGCTTGCTTGCAAATGAAACTCCCGGTTATACGAAGTCGTCAGAGCCGTAGTTGTTTGCTTTAGCACTTCCACGATGTTTACTTTCGAATATTCAAGCTGCGAATCGCTTTGCCGCGCAATATGCAATAATTGCTCGATCAAAGCTTTCATGCGGTCCGTTTCGTTTCGGATTGCGGTAAGCCCTTCATCCGCAATTTTTTCATCTTGCATCCCTTGCCGCTGCAGCAATTTTGCGTAGCTGCCGATCACCGTCAAAGGCGTCTTCAGTTCATGGGATGCATTCGATACGAACTCTTCCTGCTTTGTGTAGTTTTCTTCTAGAAGAGTCATCATTTCGTTAAATGTTTGGCCCATTTGACCGATTTCATCATTTGTCTCTTCAGTGATCTGTAATTTCTCGAATTTGCCGTTGCGCTGAATACGAGTCATCGTGCTGGTCAAATCGGTGATCGGCTTCGTAATGATCCTGCCAAGAACGATGCTCGAAATCACGACTGGAATCATGGCAAGCACTGTCACCGTAATCAGAACAAGACGCAGCGTCTGAAGATTTCCAGTTACTTCCCTCATTGATTGAGCAATCGTTAAATTTGCCACTTCTCCGTCTGTCCAAATGACAGGAGTGGTCACATAAGCAAAATGCTCACCTTCTACTTCTATGGTGCCTGAAGCTTCCGGCAAGTCTGTAGGTAGCTCGCTGGTGACAGAAGGGTCCTGTATTGTTCGAATCAGTTTCGCTCCATTCCGATTGACTTGGATTGAACCATTAACTGGCACGTACCCCCGAAGCACCGTCGAAGGATCTTCTGTCGAAGTTTCATTCAACTTTGTCACGACCACCCTGGCTTCGGTACGCAGCTGGCTGACTTCCGATGAATACGTTAAACGGCTGAATGAAAAATAAATCACTGTCATGAGCACCAGCAAAATGATCAGCATCAGCAAGGTTGTCCAAATATGGATTTTATTTTTCAGCTTCATTTATATGCTCCTTCAAAACATAACCAACGCCTCTTACGGTTTGAATATAAGTGGCAGCTTCCCCAGCATCCACTTTTTTTCGCAAATAACGGATATATACATCAATGACATTTGTGTCCCCGTAGTAATCATAGCCCCACACTGCGTTAAGCACTTGTTCCCTGCTGAGTACTTGGTGTGGATGCTGCATTAGATACAACAGCAAATCAAACTCGCGCGGCGTCAGCTCAATAGAACGCCCATTTCTGGACACTTCCCTTGTCGTTTCATTCAGTTCTAAATCCTCGAAACGGCGCACTTCGGAATGGCCGTTTCCGGCAGACAATCGCAGACAAGCACGAATGCGTGCCAGCAGCTCTTCGATTTCAAATGGTTTCGTTACATAGTCATTAGCCCCTAAATCGAGGCCGGCTACTTTATCTTTGACATCATTTTTTGCGGTCAATAAAATGACCGGCACCGTGGAATCTGAAGAACGAATGCGCTTCAATACGTCCAATCCGTGGATTTCCGGTAGCATTAAATCAAGCAAAATCAAATCCCAGTCATTTTCCCGGAATTGAATAAGGCCTTCCGACCCGGTATGGGCAACTCCTGTTTTATAGCCTTCGTATGTAAGTTCAAGCTCCAGTACACGCGCAATATTCTTTTCATCTTCTACTATCAGAATGCGTTCTGCCATTTCCGTCACCTCTTACTGATTATTCTAGCAAACATAAAGAAAAAAGCGACCCGCAGGCCGCTTACTTCAATACCGTTCTGACTAACTTGACTCTGTTTCCATAAGGCGGAAACAGGATATTAGTCGAAAATTTAGTGGATTTTTTCAATATTGATTTGGTATGCGTAAATGTTTCAAAACTTGCTTTTCCATGATAAGAATTGATGCCGGAAGTTCCGATACCGCCAAACGGCAGATATGGGCTGCCAACATGGGATACCGTGTCATTGATGCATCCCCCGCCGAACGGCAGTTCTTCCAGGAAAAAGTTGATGGCCCGTTCATTTTCTGAAAACATATACGCCGATAGTGGCTTTGGCATTTTTCGGATATGGCGCAATAATGCCGGAAGGTCAGTATATGTAACGACCGGAAGAATCGGACCAAATAGTTCTTCTTCCATGGAAGGGCTATTCCATTGGATATTCTCAAGGACAACCGGTTCGATATAGCGCTCATCCCGGTTCATCTTGCCGCCTGTTACGATATGGGGGGATTCCTTTTCAATGATTGAAGCCAACCGGTCAAAGTGCTGCAATGAAACGATGCGGCCATAATCCGGACTTTCATGTGCATTTTTGCCATAAAAGCTTTGGATAGCTTTGACCAGCTTTTTCATAAACTCTTCTTTCACGGACTCATGCACACATACATAATCCGGAGCGACACAAGTTTGTCCTGTATTCATCAATTTCCCCCAAGCAATTCGTTTCGCCGCCAAATCCAGGTTGGCAGTTTGGTCGACAATTGCCGGGCTTTTCCCTCCCAGCTCCAATGTGATGGGAGTCAAACGCTCAGAAGCTGCTTTCATGATGACTTTGCCGACATTAACGCTGCCGGTAAAGAAAATATAATCGAACGGTGCGTGGATAAGCGCAGTCACTTCTTCCCTTTCACCTTCCACCACTTGTATATAATAGGCTGGAAACGTTTTTTCAATCAGCTGTCGAATCACCCGTGTGACATTGGGGGTAGTCTCAGACGGTTTAATAACAGCGCAGTTGCCGCCGATAATGGCACCAATCAACGGTTCCATGATCAATTGAAAAGGATAATTGAACGGTCCGATGATCAATACAGAGCCGTAAGGTTCCCGCAGCACAAAACTTTTTGCAGGCTGAAAATGCAGCGGCGTCTTCACTTGTTCGGGCTCCATCCATTCCTCCAGATGCTTCGTCATAAAACCGATGCTGTCGAGAACAAATCCTACTTCTGTCGTATAAGCCTCAAATTCGCTCTTGCCCAAATCTTTTTTCAACGCTTGCGTAATATCTTTCTCGTATTCTACAATGGCTTGCTTTAACCGCTGGAGCTGTGCTTTGCGGAAACTGGCGTTTTTTGTGGCACCGGTATAAAAAAAGTCATGCTGTTGTTCAATCATCTTTTCGACGCTTGCGGACGTAACTTCCATTATTGGAACCTCCTCGTTAATACGATCATTTTAGTTCTTTACCCGTTATCAGTTCCGGCAATCAATTTTTCTGAAGTAAATGATCAATATGCCGCTGAACAACCAAGCCTTCTTCAAAAGTGACTAGAAAAGTCGACTGGGAGCGCATGGCATCAAATAAAGTCGGTACTTCCACAAAGTCTGTGATTTGTTTCCGCTCTTCGTATTTCCACTCTACGTATAGATTCGACCAATTCTCAAGTGTCAATACACCGTCATCACCATAAACCTTAAATTGCAACAACTCTTTTTGGCCGATTCCGCTGAGGCCTGAGATTAAAAAAGGAATATTGCGGATAGTCAATCCATGGGCTACGATGCCGGTTTCGCATTTGTCCTCTTGTTCCGGATAACTGATTTGATGCGATACAATGCTCAGGTCCCCAAATACCCGGTTCAACAGCTGCAAATAATGCGGAAATACTTCACGAACAAAGCCGCCTTGGCTTCTTGAGGCAATCCATGGATTTTGCTGCCAAGCCCGCGGCCAATCCGGGAAAAAAGTCTGCAATTCAATTCGCGTTATTTTACCGATATCGCCACTGCGGATTCGCTTGACCATGTCATGGACAGCCGGAGAGTACATTAAAGGAAAATGCATTGCAGTCCGTACGCGGCTTTTTTCAACAGCTGCTACCATTTCTTCTCCGTCTGCTGCGTTATGTGCCAAAGGCTTTTCACTTAACACATGTATTCCGGCACTTGCAGCGCGGTTGGCAATTTCTGAATGTGACGCTGGTGGTGTACCGATATACAGCCAATCAATATTAGAATGAAGAATCGAATCGAGCGAATCAACGATCGGGACCCCATATGTTTCATGAAGATATTGAAGCCGATCCTGCTGTACATCAAAGACTCCCTTGATCACTATTTTGCCGTCTTGCTGAATTTGCTTAATGATGCGTTCCCCTACTATACCTGCTCCAATAATGCCGATTGAGATCATCCTATCCCTCTTTTCTGCAAGGCTAAAGGCTTATTTTACTTCTTTCTGTTTATAAGTGTAACCTTTAGGGGTATAGAATAGTCAAACAATTACAATGCCATTGGAGGAGGAATTTACGATGAACAAACAAACAAACTGGTGGGAACCGATTTTTTCTGGAGAACTGGAAGTGGGATTAAACAAAGACAAATTGGACGATATGGAAAAAGAGTCATTTCTATATTTTGACGAATCTCAAATCGACCTGGAGTCACATGCTTAATTGAGGTACTTACTAGCTGAATATAGTCGCTGCAGTACATAAAAAACGCCTTGTTCAATGATTCATTGAGAAGGCGTTTTGTCATGTCTGGATTCTTTTGCACAGTTCCTCTATATAAAAACAGCGCTGAATAACAAGGATCCGGCATTCGTTCCTGCAGATGTGCCAACAGTTTTGGTTGCAAGCTGCCCAAGTAGTAAATATAATGAAAAAATGGAAGCAGGGATCAATATGAAGAGAATTTTTGGCTTATTAACAGCATTATTATTGCTTACAGGGTGTGGAATGCTGGATTCCACCGATACAGCTGGAACTAAGGACCGCATTGACGTAGAAGTCACCTCAGTTATTGACGGCGATACCATTAAAATCATGTATGAAGGAAAAGAAGAAACGGTTCGTTATCTGCTGATTGATACTCCCGAAACGAACCATCCAAGACTTGGAAAACAGCCGCTTGGCAGCGAAGCCACCGCCGAAAATAAACGGCTCATCGAATCAGGCAATGTGTCTATTGAATTTGATGTAGGCGACCGCTTTGATGACTACGGACGAATGCTCGCCTATATTTATGTAGATGGAGAAAACGTGCAGGAACTAATGCTTGAAGCCGGACTTGCCCGTGTTGCCTACGTGTATCCCCCAAACACCCGCTATCTGGATGAATTTGAAGAAGCTGAAAAAGCTGCAAAAAATGCTGGCATCGGTATTTGGGAATTCGAAAATTATTCGACCGACCGCGGATTTGATGCAGATGCTTATGGTGAGGTAAGCGGGCATAGCACACAAAATTCTAATGACAGCAAGTGCCGGATCAAAGGAAATATTAACCGCAGCGGGGATAAAATCTATCATCTGCCTGATGAAGGTTCATATGAACAAACCAATCCTGAGGAATGGTTTTGTACAGAACAAGAAGCACGGGATGCAGGATTTAGAAGCACAGGAAGATAACGGAGGAGGCCTTTTATGCAAGTCATCGTTCTACGGCTCGACTACCACGCGTCCAATATCATAGAACAGTTCCAACAGCAGGCACATGCCGCAAGCTTAAAGCAGGAAGTCGCTTTACCGCCGCATATAACGCTGCAGTCATTCAACCAAACTAATCCGATCGAACTGAAAAAAGCAATTGAACATTGGGCTAGTCATACTGAGCAGCTCTCTTTATCGTTTGCATCTCTTGGATTTTTCAAACAGCAAGGTTGTTTTTTTGCTTCTCCCGTTTATACAAAACCGCTGGCTCAGCTGCATGAAGCGTTAAATCTTTCAACGCGTGAATTCACTGGACAAAAGAAATTTTATATGCCCGAACACTGGGTGCCGCATTCCACAATCATCAACAACATTGCCCCTCCATTTTGGGGTCCGATGTTCGCCCGCCTTTCAATGGAGTTTCAGCCATTTGAAGGCAAAGCTATCGCCATTGAGTGCTGGTCATTGATTCAAGGCAAAGCACAAACCGAATGGAGCATTTTTCTTTCCGAATAGATGATCGACTTTTTAGCGGGGCACTATAAAGTTATGCTTTTCATGGGAAACAAGTTTTCTGAACCCAGCTGGAGACCGCTGTTTTGACAAGATAAATAGTAATTTTAATACAGTTTAACTACAAACCGTTGATAGATACAATCAATTTAAGTAGCGTTTCAATCCTGTAGACCTGAAAGTTCGACCTTAACACTTTGTTACTTCTGTTAAATTTCAGAAGAATGGGGTGTTTTTATATTTTCAGATCAGCTCAAGAATAAAAAAGTTGTCAAAAAATGATTTCCTATAAACGTATCGAAGAATAAATCTAAAATAGAAAACCTTTCGTTGAGCATTCGAGCATGGCAACTCTATATTTTTTCAAAAAGCTCTTGGGTAAGATATGCCTTTGTTTAATTTTTTTCATTTTATATTCTCTTCTAAGCGTATGAAAAACCGAATTCCCAGAGCTGATGGGAATTCGGTGAGTGTAAAGCTTGAATCTAGCGGAATTAAGCATCTGGAGTTTCGACACGCTTCCGGTGATTCAAGCCCTGTTCTTTGATGCCTGCTTTCCAAAAAAGCGGTGCATCTTTTGGCAATTTCCCGAAAGCAAAACCGGCAAACGGAACAAAGCGGTGGAAAAACCAAATGAAAAGATAGCAGAATACGACTGCTAGTACGAATTGAAGCCAAATCATGATATGCCAAGATAGGCCTGTTCCTTTTGTCGAAAAGAACAGCATCACATAATACAGAATAAAAGGATGCACCAAATAATAGCCGAAGGAATAAGAGGCTACATACTTCAGATTGGTGGTTGTTTTTTTGCTGAAGAAGGCAGCAAACTTCTCGGAAATATAAAAGAAGAAGAGCGCCCCCAGTGTCAAGTAGACGATTCCGATCAAGCGGTAATAGGCAATCGGAATCTCGACCCTTTCCCCGAACAGATTACGGTAATGGATTGAAATGAAAATTATTCCGCATAGAAGTGAACCGGCGCCAGCCAATAGGATTTTCCGGCTGGTAATTTTAGCGGATACCGTTTCATAATGAATGCCGATCCAGGCACCCAATGAGAACGCTGCAAAATAGTTCAAGAAAAAGTGCGTCGAAGTTAAGCGGTATTCCATATTCAATACAAAAAAGATAAATTCAATCAAAAAACCGATAAGCCATAAGTACTTTTGCAGAAACTTGGAATGACGAACTATAACAAGGATTATCGGGAAAATAAGATAAAATTGTACAATTAGATAAATAAACCAGAGCTGGTAATGACTTTCCCCATTCAATAACCGGTGCCAGACTTCTCCAAGATTCAATGTTCTGGCGCCAAGATAGACATTAAAGAATTCATAGAAAATCGACCAAACGAGATAAGGGATAATAATATAGGTTACCCGTTTTTTAAAGTAGGACTTAAAGACATCCTTTGTCAATACGCGTGTCCGATAGTTATAGAAAAATACAATGCCGACCAGCATAATGAACAGAGAGGATTCTACCCGGATTATCCGATTAATGAAATGATAGAACTGATGTTGATATGTAAAAGGTTCAAACAAATGGAAGATCTGAGCGGTAGTATGAACAAGGACCACCATCAGCATGGCCATAATACGAATATAATAAATAGAACTGATTTCTTTTTTCAGAACAGTCCAACTCCTTCCTTTTTTAAAATTTTTATGGTTAAAAGCCCCATCATTTTTCAATATATGTCCACCGTATCCCAGCATTTTCAACATAAAATTATTAAGTTTTGCCTTTAAACATTGATGGGGCTTTTATCTATTGATGAACCAGTTTCAAGACATGACAATCAATGTCCCTTATCAGGGAATAAGCTTGGTTAGATAGTTTCTTCTGCTCGTTATTGTACTATATTTTCCTTGTCATTTGTTACAGTCATTCAATAACTGATAAATTAAAGATTAAAAATTAAATCTAAAAGAAACAGTTTATTGCTCTAATTCCTCATTCCAAATTTTCAGTGCTTCTATCCACTGATTATTATTTTAAATATTTTTCATAAAACTATTGTAGTGTACATGTCGAACGTATATAATAACTTAGGTAGAAGTAACTTAAGCGTTGTTATAGCATCGTTTACCTCGATTCCTTAGCTCAGCTGGGAGAGCGCTACCTTGACAGGGTAGAGGTCGCTGGTTCGAGCCCAGTAGGAATCATAGGGTGCCAAACCCGTTGTAAACTTTAGGAACAAAGTTTGCAGAGAAAAAGCTGTTGCCTTCGGGCAGCAGCTTTTTTATTTTTCAAAAACCCCGGAGAGAAGCTTGATGCTTCTCTCCGGGGTTTTTGAATTATGCTGCTGAGGTATGCGAAACTTTCTTTTCCCTGGACATCCATTGAATGGCAAACAGGATAATAAACACTACCACACCTATATATGAATACAAGCCTTCCGGATAAATTAACGCTAAACCAGTAACCAAAGCGATAATCCGTTCAATCCAATTGAGTTTCCGGTACCAATATCCGATCAGTCCGGCCCCTACTGCTATCATCCCGGCAAAAGCCGTAAGGACTACCCAAGTCAATTCCGGCCAGGTCGTATCAATCATTAACAGCGTTGGAGACAATACAAACATATACGGAATAATAAAGGCAGCGGCCGCCAATTTAGCAGAAATTATGCCAGTCCGAATCGGCTCTCCACCGGAAATGCCGGATGCTGCGAATGCAGCTAGTGCAACCGGCGGCGTAATATCGGCGATAATCCCAAAATAGAATACGAAGAGATGGGCAGAAATCGCGACAACCATCGGTACGGCAGCTCCTGCAGGTTCGTCAAGCATTAATAAGGTAATTATGGCAGGGGCAGCAATTGTGGACGTGATTACATAGTTTGCTGTTGTCGGAGAACCCATTCCGAGAACAATTGCAGCGAGCATAGTAAAGAATAAAGTCAATAAGATGCTGCCTCCTGACGCTGAAATCAGCCCGTTTGCCAAGCTTAATCCCAAACCGGTCTTCACCACTACTCCTACGATAATGCCCGCTGCAGCTGTGGCAGCACCTACAGCAAGAGCGGTTCGCGCGCCGTCCACTAAAGCATGGACCATATCCTTAAAACTTAACCGTGTTTCTTTATTGATGGCACTGACTAAGATCGTAGCAAGAATACCATACAATGCAGCGTGCATGGTCGGAACTCCGATCATCAAGAAGACAATTATAATTAAAATTGGAAGCAAAAGATGTATTTTCTTCAATACCTCTTTACGGTCAGGCATTTCTTCTTTCGAAAGGCCACGGAGGCCAACCCGTTTCGCTTCAAAATGCGTCATGATCCAAACACCTGAAAAATACAGAATTGCAGGAATAGCAGCAGCTTTAGCAATATCCCAGTAACTGATGCCCCCGATAAATTCCACCATTAAGAAAGCGGCTGCTCCCATAATAGGCGGCATAATTTGGCCACCTGTGGAAGACGTTGCTTCCACGGCCCCTGCGAATTCTTTGTTATAGCCAAGCTTTTTCATCATTGGAATTGTGTATGCCCCAGACGTTACAACGTTGGCCACAGAACTTCCTGAAATGGTTCCTTGCAGAGCGCTGGAGAAAATCGCAACTTTTGCTGGTCCTCCAATTAAATGACCGGCAAGAGATACGGATAAATCATTAAAATATTCCCCGACTCCCGTCTTCACCAAAAATGCGCCAAACAATAAATAAACAAAAATGAACGTTGCTGAAACAGCTAGAGGCGTTCCTAAAATTCCGTCAGTAGTATAGAACATCAACTGGATGACGGACTCCAGATCCTGTCCTCGGTGCCTTAAAAATCCGGGGAAATAAGGACCAAAAAAGGTATACGATAAAAATACTGAAGAGATAATTGTAATAGGCAATCCAACAGCCCGGCGAGTTGCTTCTAAAGTCAGCAGGATAGCAAGTATTCCGACAAACAAATCCAAATCTGTCACTCGGCCGATCCGGAATACCAAATCATCATACATTAACGGCCAGTAAGCTCCAACTACGATTGACAGCAAAGATAAAATATAATCATAAAAAGGTACTTTGCGCCGATCTCCTTTTTTCTTAAAGGCAGGAAACAAAAGAAAGATTAACGACAAGGCAAAGCCTAAGTGAATCGACCTCTGCAAATATGCTGTAAACTGCCCGTTGATGGCGGTATAGAGCTGAAACAGTGAAAATGCCAATAACCCATAAAATACAATATGTTTAGCAATTCCCATTAAATCGCGTGTATTTGATTCAGGATCGTATTTTTGTAAAATTTCTTTTTGTTTTTCTTCAGAAATATAGGTTTCCTCTTCTGGAGGCAGTTTCAATTTCTCTTTCTCTTCTGGGGGCAGCTCATGGCTCATCGATGTTCACTCCTCTTAATTGTTGGATAAGAGATAGTCGCTTGACTTGAAATGTGTATGATTGGCCGCGTTTTAGGATTTTCTTTAAATCGTACTCCTGACCATTGCTCAAAAAAGAAAGGCCAGCATCCACATCGCCAATAAAAATTCTGAAATCAGGCACTTCTCTTTTCATGCCGGCAATAATATATTTTCCGTCTTTTTCGACAAAAGTTTCCCCTTCTCCTGCATTAGAAGGCATCCCAATATTAAAATCTTCATATTCCAGTTGAACTATTCTCAAGCGATTATCAGGAAGCACTTGATAACTTTCCAGTACCTCTGATAAATGGACGGAATGAGTATACTTGATTTGAAAATTCGTATCTTTAACAGGCAAACGTAAAGCAATATGCCCGGTTTCATTGTCAATAAAGATGTAATTTTTGTTAACAGGAACGATTGCAGCTGTACAGAATAATATAAGGACCGTTAATACGAGTAGAAATGGCTGCACCGGTTTTGGTTCCATTGCATATGCTCGCTCCTCTTACGAAAAAATAAATAACGACGATAAAGCTTTCGCTTTATCGTCACTTAGTCAGATATTATTTGTTCACTTCATCAAAATACTTTTGTGCACCTGGATGTACATCGATTCCGATGCCTTCCAGAGCAGTTTCTGCTTTAATGAACTCTGCTTTTGCATGTTGGATTTGATCGGTGTTTTCATAAATCGCTTTTGTGATGTCATAAACTAGATCTTCAGAAAGCTCATTTTGTACTACCAGCATCGCCAGTACAGAAACAGTCGGAACATCTTCTGTTAACCCGTATGTTCCTGATTTAATTGTATCGTTCGTATAATAAGGATATTTTTCAATCAGTTCCTTAGCCTTGTCTTCTGCCACAGGGACGATTCTAACATCGGCAGTCGCACTTAAACTTTCAACAGCCCCTGTAGGTGTCCCAGCGGTAATGAATGCAGCATCGATTTGCCCTGCTTGCAAACTTTCCTGGGATTCAGCAAAATCCAGGTTCTGTGCTTCAATGTCTTTCATCGTCATGCCATGGATTTCAAGCAGCTGTTCTGCATTGATATACGTACCGGATCCTGGTGCACCGACCGAGACTTTTTTCCCTTTTAAATCTTCAAAAGAAGCAATACCGGCATTCGCAGTAGTCACCAATTGGACTGTTTCAGGATAAAGCGCGCCAATTGCAGATACCGTATCAATTACTTCACCTTCAAACATATTTGTACCTTCCGCTGCATAATATGCCGTATCCGTTTGGACAAAAGCAATCTGGGCACCGCCATCAGCAAGTGCTGTCATATTAGCCGCAGAAGCCTGAGAAGATTCAGCAGTCGTATCAATTCCCGTCTCGTTTTCTATAATGGTTGCCATTGCTCCACCTAATGGATAATAAGTACCAGTGGTTCCGCCTGTTAAGATGCTAAGAAATTCAGGATCTGCAGAACCCCCGCCTTCTCCTCCTTCTCCGCTGTCAGTTGCTGTGTCTCCTCCGCATCCTGCCAGAAAAATCGACCCAGCTAATGTAATTGCAGCGAACACTCCCAATTTTTTGTTTGCCATAAAATAAATTCCCCCTTTTTTGAATATTGCAACTTCATCATAACATGCCTTTAGACTTGTTTACCATCTGAATTTTCCAAAAATTATGAGAAAAACGAACCCTTTTATGTTTCTGCGCCTTCCACATGAGTTTCAGGGGCTGTGTCTTTCGGAGCCACATCTTCAAACGTCATTCCTTTTTCCTCTAAATCTCTCGTGCGATGAGCTATGCGCGCAGATGCACATGCCGCTACACTGGCTACAAGATCATCTAGGAAAGTATGGACTCCTCCGCCGATTTTCGTATCCAATTTCCGGATAATCCCGACTTTGTTTTTATCTAAATGACCAAAAGTAGTAACCGCAATACTGCCATATGTTAAAACAGCACCAAGTCCAATCATTTCATCAACTCCGAACAACCCTTCATCCGAACCAACAATCTGCTGGAGCGGATGCGACAACTTCCCTTGTTCTGCCAGTTCGTCCAATTCAATTCCTACTAGTAATGCATGCTGCATTTCACGTTTCCTAAGAACACTTTCCACTGACTCAATACAATGGTCAATTGTTAGCCCATCGTTATAAGGCAATTGCATTTCCAATACAATTTTTGCGATTTCTTCACTTTTCACACCTCTGCGCTCCAATGCTTCAAGAGTCGCTTTTGTTATTTCTTCCGAATGTACACGGAATTTCCCTCCATCCATAAGTCATATCCCCTTCCATAATGTCTTTAGCTTTCTTGCCCATTATACCTCTACCGATGAATATGTTACAATTTTCGTACAGAAAGCACTAGGAGGTCTATTGATGAACAGAGGAACGGTACAGGATTTATCCATTTACAGTAAGGAATTGCAGGAAGATATACAACTGTTGGTTTACCTTCCAGCTAATTTTTCACCACTATATAAATATACTTTGATTATTGCATCTGACGGCAAAGACTATTTCCAGCTGGGCCGTGTGCCGCGTATTGCGGATGAATTATTGGAAAACAACGAAATTGAAAACATTATATTCGTTGGTGTTCCATATAAAAATGTGAAAGACCGCAGCAGCAAGTACGAGCCGACCGGTGAAAAGCATGGCGCATACTTACGCTTTTTAGCGCACGAACTGGTGCCTTATTTGGATGAAAATTACCCAACTTATCAAGTCGGAATGGGACGTGCTTTAATCGGAGACTCACTAGCAGCCACCGTATCACTCAGCGCCGCATTAAAATATCCAAACATCTTTGGCCGCGTAATTCTGCAGTCTCCTAAAGTAAGCGATGAATTGATGGAAACGGTAGATGCGTTTAATTCAGCTAATGCATTTACGGTTTACCATGTAATTGGAAAAGGCGAAACTGCTGTAAAGTTAATGTCCGGAGAAACCGCAGACTTTCTGGAACCTAATCGAAAATTAAACAAATTACTGAAAAATAAAGGGTTTTCTATCTTTTATGAAGAATTTGAAGGAGACCATACATGGAAGCATTGGCAACCTGACTTAAAAAGGGCTTTGCTGCAGAACTTCGGTTTATAACTGTCAATTCACGGCTTTCATGTTTTTTTGGTATAATAAATATTGAAGTATTACTACAGACTAGGAGGGCTTTTTATGAAATTCGGTGTTGTCGCATTCCCATCTAAAAAACTTCAGGACGTTGCAAACTCTTATCGCAAACGTTATGATCCCCATTATGAATTGATTACACCGCATATGACGTTAAAAGATGCGTTTGAGGTTGATGAAAATCAAATTAAAGACATGGTAAAAGAATTAACTGAAATTGTGAAGCGCCACAAACCTTTTCAGCTTCACGCAACTCGCGTCAGTACTTTTGCGCCTTTAACAAATACACTCTATTTTAAAATTGACCCAAATCCTGAAATCTTATCTCTTCACGAAGACTTGCATAAAGATTTCTTTAGCAGCCAGCCGAAATATTCGTATGTGCCGCATGTAACGATTGCTCAAAAAATGTCTGATTCCGAACATGCAGATATTTTTGGCCAATTGAAAATGGTAGGCATTGACCATGAAGAAACAATTGACCGTATTCATTTGCTTTATCAATTAGAAGATGGTTCATGGACCGTTTATGATACTTTTCGTTTATCAGGAGATGACCAGTAAGTGATTAAGGTGAAAATAGCAGAAAAACCTATTGAAAAAGAGCAAGCATATGATGTAAGACGAAAAGTGTTCGTCGAAGAACAAGGAATACCATTGCACATCGAATTAGATGAGTTCGATGATACAGCCGTTCATTTTGTTGCCTACGAACTGGAACAGCCAATAGCTGCAGCCCGTATACGAGAACTCGAAATGGGCATCGGAAAAATTGAGCGCGTGTGTGTTCTTCCGGAATACCGCGGCCAACATGTCGGCCTATTGATGATGAACGAAATGGAGCAATATGCACAAAAAGCCGGATTATTCACTTTAAAATTAAATGCCCAATCCTATGCTGTTCCTTTCTACGAAAAAATGGACTACTCCGTAAATTCTCCAGAATTCCTGGATGCCGGTGTACCTCACCGGGCAATGGAGAAAAAGATCATATAAAAAAAACAGGACTCACAAAGAGTCCTGTTTTTTACATTTGAGTAAGAAAGTTGAAATTCATTTTAGTTTTAAACATTTTATTGAAATTCCGCCAATCCGCTTCATCGCTGCGCTAGCTTCAAGACATGAAAGGATGTTGCAGGGTCTAGGCCGTCTCATCGCTTGGGCTGCCCCACAGGCAAGACATTGACCGACGCCTGCGTGGGCAAGTCTTTACTCCTTATCTGGAGAACAGGAAGCAACAAAAGAGAGTTTTCTCAAACAAGCACTGTTTCAGAGAATCACAAAAGGTGATTAAACGAAGTTGAATGCAGAGAAAGGCGGCGACTCCTGCGGAAGCAGCGTGAGCCTGAGACCCCGCAGAGAGCGTAAGCGAGCGAGGAGGCTTAGGCCACGCTCCGCGGAAAGCGTCCGCCTAGAGCGAAATGAAAGGTAAGCATAAGGTTTCTCGATAGTCTATAAAAAAGCAGGACTCACAAAGAGTCCTGCTTTTCTAGATGGTACTAGTATTAAAGAATGTGATAGCCGCTATCTACGTGGATGGTCTCGCCTGTAATCCCACGGGACATATCGCTAAACAGGAATGCAGCCGTATCTCCTACTTCTTCTGGAGTAGTATTGCGGCGAAGCGGTGCTTTTTCTTCAATTTCATGAAGAATCGTGTTGAAACCGCTGATGCCTTTTGCTGATAAAGTACGGATTGGCCCAGAAGAAATCGCATTTACACGAATTCCGTGTTTACCGAGATCAGCCGCTAAATAGCGCACCGACATTTCAAGTGAAGCTTTAGCCACTCCCATGACATTATAGTTAGGCATTACACGCTCACCACCGATATACGTCAAAGCGACAATGCTTCCTCCTTCTGTCATTAGAGGCTTGGCGTATTTTGCTATGACCGTCAATGAATACGAGCTGATATTTTGCGCCAGTAAGAAGCCGTCGCGTGATGTATCATAGAAGTTTCCTGCCAGTTCTTCTGTCTTTGCAAAAGCGATGCAATGAGCAAGGCCATGGATCGTTCCTACTTCTTCTTTGATGGTTGTGAAGCAGTTTTCTACGCTTTCATCGCTTGTTACATCACAAGGCAAAATCAATTCGTGGTTGCCGTCCAATGTAGCCACCAAATCGCGTACCGGCTTTTCAAAACGTTCTCCGGCATATGTAAAAATCAAGCGTGCACCGGATTGATCCAGTGACTGTGCAATTCCCCAAGCAATGCTGCGTTTATTGGCTACGCCCATGACGACGTAAGTTTTTCCTGCTAAAGATATTGACATCCAAAATTCCTCCTATACCTATTATTATTACCTGGTACTAATAATACTCCATAAAAAAGAAAAGTGCAATTCGCACTTCTCTTATAGGCTATTTAAAAAAGTTGTTGCCAGTCCCAAATAAATCAGGATGGAAATGATATCGTTTAAGGTAGTGATAAATGGTCCAGAAGCTACTGCAGGATCAATTTTCAATCGATGGATTAGCAGAGGAATAAATGACCCAGCCAATGTGGCGACAAAGATGGAGCCCATAACCGCTGTGCCCACAAGAAGACCGATCAACAGCTCTCCTTTCCAAAAATACACCAGTCCAACGACTACAATGCCGCATACAATTCCAGTTATTAAACCGGTCCCAGCTTCTCTGAACAACAATTTCACTTTGCTTTCTTCTTCGATATCACCCGTGGCAATTCCCCGAACTGCTACAGCGAGCGCTTGAGTGCCACTGTTTCCAGCCATACCGGCTATTAAAGGTATGAATACAGCTAATAACGCAACCTGGTCAAGGGTCGCTTCAAACATGCCCATCAAATTGGCGGTCAGCATACCAAGAAAAGTCAGTAAAATTAACCATGGCAACCGTTTTTTTGCGGCAGTGAAAGGCCCTCTATCAAAATTATCCATATCCGATACGGCGGCCAATTTTGAATAATCGTCCGATGCTTCTTCATCCAAAACATCGATGATGTCATCTACTGTAATAATTCCAAGTAAATGATTTTGAAAATCCACTACAGGCATTGCCAGAAAATCATAATCCTTGATCATCCGGGCCACTTCTTCCTGATCCTCACCTACTGACACACTGACTACACGTTCATTCATAATCGACTTGATTAATGTATCTTCATCCGAAATAATCAAATCACGCAAAGTAACAATTCCAGAAAGTCTTTTATCTTCGTCAACTACAAAAACATAATAAATAGTCTCTGCATTGGGTGCTGCATTCCGAAGAATATTCATCGCCGAACGGACAGTAGAGTTTTCAGGGATAGATACGAACTCGGTCGTCATGATAGATCCAGCTGTGTACTCTTCGTAATGCAGCAAATCCTTGATTTGCCGTGCAGAATCTTTGTCCATGATAGTTAAGTAAGTAGCCACCTGATCTTTATTCAATTTATTGAGAATGTCTACGGCATCGTCTGTGTACATAGCAGAAAGCAGGTCCGCTGCGTAATGGACGTTCATTTCTTTGAATAAATCTTCGTATTCATCGTCGTCTAATTCAATGGCTTCAAATGTGTTGGCCATTTCTTTAGGAGAGAGATACTGATACAGTTGCTGGCGGATTTCATGCTCAGCTTTCGCAAAAAATGTTGCTTGGTCATATGGATGATGTGCCAAAAATTCTTCCCGGAAACTTTCTAAGTCTCCACGTTGCAATAATTCGAGCAATAACTCCTCGTTCAGTTCTTGGTCGTGCACTACTTTTTCTTCCATCATGTAAACTCCCTCCTTTCGAATGTTTAGGGACCTGTAATTCCAATCCTTACGTTACACTATGTATAGAGATAATCAAGATTTAAGAGGTGATTTTTGTGAAATACGATATTATTGGCGATATTCATGGCTGCTTTGATGAATTGCTGGAATTGCTTGGCAAACTCGGCTATAAAAATGAGAAAGAAATTTATATACATCCCGAAGGGCGGCAACTCGTTTTCGTCGGAGATGCTATGGACCGAGGGCCGAAATCACTCGAAGTGCTGCAGCTTTTGTTTAAAATGCAGGACCGGGGCATTCTCTTCTATTCCCCAGGAAATCATTGCAACAAACTTTATCGGTATTTTAAAGGCAATAATGTACAAGTAAACAATGGTTTGGAGACCACACTTGCTGAATGGAGAACACTTCCTAAAAAAGAACAACAGGAATTCAGATCCCGTTACCGCCGCTTTTACGAGAAACTGCCCATATATCAGGAACTGGACGAAGAATTGATTGTCGCCCATGCTGGAATCAAAGCCGATATGATTGGCAAGCCACTCAGCAAAAAGATTGCTGTTTTCGTTTTATACGGCGATATAACAGGAAGATTTGATGTTAACGGTAGGCCAATCAGAAAAAATTGGGCAAAGTCCTATAATGGTTCCAAATGGATTGTCTATGGGCATACGCCTACTGAACAGCCTTATTTAATCAACCAAACCGCCAATATTGATACCGGCTGCGTTTTCGGAGGGGCACTGACAGCATTCCGCTTTCCTGAGAAACAACTTGTTTCGGTCGCTTCTCATCAGCCTTATCAACCCGATCATTTTCATCGGTTTACGTAAATCAGTTCTTCCATATCTTTATTCAAAGCGGAAGTGAAAAACAGCTTTTCTCCTGTAACAGGATGAACTAATTCCACTGATTTGCAATGGAGAGCTTGACGGGGAATGCTATCCCTCTTTCCACCATATAAATCATCACCAAGCAGCGGATGGCCAATGTGAGATAGGTGAACCCGGATTTGATGGGTTCTCCCTGTATTCAGCTGAAGCCGGACATAGGAAAACACGTCAAATTCCTTCAATACTTCAACTTCCGTTTCTGCAAATTGGCCATCCTCACGCACTTCCCTTTCGATGATGCTGCTTTCTTTCCGGCCAATCGGCTCAGTGATTTTAAAGTTCTTTTCAGCAAGTTTGCCGTGCACTAATGCATCGTACCGCCGTATCATCTTCTTTTCTTGCTGCTGCATAGAAAGCATATGATGAATATGGCGGTTTTTTGCTATGCAGACAAGTCCTGAAGTATCACGGTCAAGGCGGGTCGCTATATGAAGTGTCGCCGGGATTCCATTTTCTTTAAAGTGCATGGCTACAATATTAGCAAGGCTTCCACTGGGATGCTCACGCGAAGGAATGGTGTTTTGCAGCGGAGGTTTATCCACAATCAGCAAAGCTTGATCTTCATAGACAATATTTAAAGGGCCAGTCTCTGCAATGAGCCCTTCTCCCAATTCTTCATTCGGAAAAATAACGGTCACGGCATCATCTTTTTCCAAGACATGCCGGACCGTTACCTTATTGCCATTTACTAAAATTTGGCCGCCGCTGTATTTGACAGAAGCCAAAGTCCTTTTGGAAATTCCCCAATCGCTTAATGCTTCCCGCAGAACACCAGATTTCTTAGCGATATATGTTAACTGAAATGGCTTGAATTGTTTCACATTTATACCTCACTATCGATGAATGAATCATGAACCCTTTTCCAAAAAGGATGGTTCCGGAACCGGGCAAAACGGACTTTTTGTGTTGCGACTCTATACTCAATCGATTTTACATCTTTATGGAGCAGTTGCAAATGATCCACAGTGACCATAAAATCTACGGCTTTCACCGGGCGGAGAGCACAACGGTGATGTGAGGGCAATACAAGCGGTGAACCGACTGTCCGAAAAACCCGGTTATTGATCGAGGCCATCTCTGTCAGTTGCATAGCTTGAAGAGAAGGATGGATAATCGCTCCGCCTAGCGCTTTATTGTAAGCCGTACTGCCTGATGGCGTGGACATGCACAATCCATCACCTCTAAAAGTTTCGAAATGGCTTTCGTTTAAAAAGACATCCATGACCAGTGTTACATCTGGTGATTTAACAGTTGATTCATTTAACGCCAGATAGACAGCTGGCACCTCTTTGTTGCGGTAATGAATGCTTGCTTCCAATAAAGGATACTCAATTACCTCATATTCTTTCTTCGCTATAGAAAGCACCAGCTTTTCAATTTCGATCGGTTTCCAGTCTGCGTAAAATCCGAGATGGCCAGTATGTATTCCTACAAAAGCAACGGATGACAACTGGTCCCGATATTTATGGAAAGCGTGAAGAAACGTTCCATCCCCGCCAATTGATAGCACGACATCCGGCGACTGCTCATCCCATTCCATGCCAAAATCCTGCAAATAATCACGTGCTGTTCCCATTAATTCATTTGAAAGTTCATCACTTCTGGATTGTATAAAAAATTTCATCGCGGCGATGTGCCTCCTTCCCTTTCATTTGGAAAATGCGTACTTGGCGATTCTTTAAATTCACTGAAATACGCTTGAGCTTCTTGGATTTCATCTCTTATTTGCGACATTTCCTCATCAAGCTGAAATGCAGCTTCCGCAGCCCGTTGCAGCCGCTTCTTAATTTCTGCAGGGAAAACCCCTTTATATTTGTAGTTGAGTGAATGTTCAATGGATGCCCAAAAATTCATAGCCAAGGTGCGGATCTGAATTTCTGCCAATATCAGCTTTTCCCCTTTGATCGTCTGGACCGGGTATTCAACAATCACATGATATGACCGGTAACCGCTTTGCTTCTCGTGGGAAATATAATCCTTCTCTTCCACGATCCGCAAATCATTTCGCTGTCTTAGCAAGGCTACAACTGTTTCTATGTCTCCTACGAATTGGCACATCATTCGGAGACCCGCAATATCCTGCAGCTGGTGGGCCAGTTCATCTGAAGGCTCAAACGGAATTCCTTTTTCAAGCGTTTTATCATAAATGCTTGCTAATGGTTTCACTCTTCCGGTGACAAACTCAATCGGAGAATTCGTATTATCTGTTTCAAACTGCTGGCGCATCCCTTTAAATTTAATTTTTAATTCATCTACTGCTTGCTTATATGGTGCTAAAAAGCGATCCCATTGACCCATATTGTGTCCCCCTTACTTCTCTTTACGTCCTTGAAGCAAGTGCCTCATGAAAAGCTTCTTCTACCGCAGTACGAAATTCTGATCCGTAGTTGTCGTTACCTTCTATATTCTCTATCAGCATCCACAATTCCTCGTGAAAGCCAGCCAGCGGCATGATTTGTTCACCCCATTGAAGCAATGGAACATCGTTTCTTTGCAAGGCATTCGCTAAACTCGCCCAAGTATGTTCTTTGAAATGAACATAAATATATTCAGTTCCAGTATCTACTAAATAAACAAACGCACATTCATCACTGTCAGTAATCATTTTTCCAGCGGCTTCAACCGCTTCAAACGGTTCCATTGCCTCAATTTTGAATTGAACATGTTTTTCTGTGATTAAACCTTCTTTCACTTCAACTAATTTGCGCAATAAAAGTACTTCCCTTCTGCCTGTTATATAGCCATATTTTAACACAGCTCTGCCATTCGTTGCAGTTTGGCGGAGATTATCCGATAATAAAAATAACAGAGAGGTGTATTCATGACAAAAGAACTTGAAATTGAATTTAAAAACATGCTGACCCGAGAAGAATATAAACAACTTCTCCTGCATTTCCATTTAAATCCGGATGACGCAAAAACTCAGGAAAATTATTATTTTGACACAGCGGATTTCAACTTAAAAGAAGCCAAATGCGCACTTCGCATAAGGAAAAAACAAGACAGCTATGAGTGCACTTTAAAAATTCCGGCACTTGAAGGAAATTATGAAATTACCGATTCATTAAACGCGCAGCAAGCGGAAGCTTTGCTCACAGGGCATTCATTCGAAGCGGCTGAAGTTTATGCCGCTCTTCAAAAATTGCAAGTAGAGCCATCTCAATTAATGATGATTGGAAAACTGACGACACACCGAATTGAGCTTGACTATAAGGACGGCTTACTGGTTCTTGACCACTCAGAATATAAGGATACCGTGGACTATGAAGTGGAATTTGAAGTACAGGATGCTAAACTTGGCGAACAGCAATTTCTGGAGTTCTTGCAGCTGCAGCATATTCCAGTCCGCCCGGCGGATAAAAAAATAGCCCGGTTCATGAAAGCGGTTAAATCTGGAATCTAATTCAAAATGTAACTTTTTTAGATGAAAATTCTTTCATTCCCATCGCATTCAGTCGATTTGTTTGAGAAATTCTCACTCCGTTGTTAAAATGAATTTACAGCTAAAGCAAAGGAGACACAATGATGACTGGAAAACCAATAATTCCGTACGAAGAAATTGGTGCGGAACGCTTGTCACAGTTAATCGATGCATTTTACGCACGAGTGGCAAAGCATCCAAAGCTGCAGCCTATATTCCCACAGGATCTGACTGAAACTGCTAGAAAGCAGAAACAATTTATGACTCAATATTTAGGTGGACCTAATTTATATTCTGAAGAACACGGGCATCCGCGTCTTAGAGCACGGCATCATCCTTTTCCTATAACTCCAGATCGCGCACAAGCCTGGCTCGAATGCATGAGTGAAGCAATGGATGAAGTTGGATTGGATGGGAAATTCCGAGAAGTCTTTTATCAACGGCTTGTTTTGACTGCTCATCATATGGTGAATGAGCAAGATAGCGAGGAGGAGTTAGAATGAACAATCTGGACCTGGCTCAAGAGACAGAAAAGCAAGAAAAAACGCTGAAGCCAATGGAACTGTATGTTTTTTTTGACCCTTTAAATCCAGAATGCTGGGAACTGCAAGGAATTATTCGCAAGCTCCAAATCGAATACGGACATTATTTTTCCATGCGCTTTGTGTTAAGCACTAAATTATTTAATTTGAACAAAATAAGCAAGACCGTCAATATTGATACAAACAGTCTTTCGCATCCTGTTCTGGCATCAGTTGCCGTAAAAGCAGCCGAACTGCAAGGAAAGCGTGCTGGAAACCGTTTCTTGCATAAATTGCAGGAATACTTGATGCTCAGGACAAAAGACGTTTCTTCTTACACTATTCTTTTAGAAATTGCAGAAGAATCCGATTTGGACCATGAAGAATTCAAACGTGATTTTCATTCTGTTCATACCGCAAAAGCATTTCAATGCGACTTGCATATCACTCGTGAAATGGAAATTGACGAAGTGCCGAGTATTGTTTTTTTCAATGAATGCATTGAAGATGAAGGTGTTAAAGTATCCGGACTATATTCTTATGATGTCTATCAAACGATTCTGCAAGAAATGCTGGGAGAAGAGCGATTAAATCGTCAATCGCCGCCATCATTAAATGAATTATTCTTAAAGTACTCTACTTTGGCAACTAGAGAAATTGCTTCTATATATAATATTTCTGAACAAACAGCTGAACGCGAATTAAAAAAGCAAGTACTACAGCAAAAATTGGAACGCATCAATTTGCCCGATCAAACTTTATGGACTTTAAAATAGCCTTTCGCATATGCGAAAGGCTTTTTATTTATATGCAATTGTAATCTAGCTGTGTCTATTACAGGCGCTTCCGCTTTTCTTTATCCGGCTGCAGCGCCTAGCTCTTCGAGGTCGCTACGGCCTTTCCGTTAATGGCTAAGAATGCCATTTCCGGCAAGCCCTCCAGCGCTTGTCGGAGTTGGACAGGAGCTTCCGCTTTTCTTTGTCTTAGCTGCAATCGCCAGATTCTCGGGGCATAAGTTAACCCAGCTGCGTGGCAAAGAGCGCCATTTCTCTGGTTCGCCTTATCCCTGTCGAATCTTAACGGCCATTTCCGCTTTTCCTGTCTAGTTGCAGCGCCTAACTCCTTGGGTCGTAATCCACTTCGGCTGTGCGGCTGTAGATATGCCGCTTCGCCAAATCGGCTTACGCCCGTCGGAGCTGAACAGGCGCTTCCACTTTTCTTTATAAAACAGCGAAAGGCGCCTTCCACGTCCGGAAGGCGCCTTTCCATATTACACAAAGGGGATGGGAGAAATGTTCACGCTCAAACAAAGGGGTGTATGTTTGTATGTGATTTATTTCACAACCTAACTTTATCATGAAATAATAGTTAATGCAATAATTCACAAAGGATTTCACAAATTTGTCATATTGACATTACAATGGACAGCAAACTGAAAGCACTTTGCTATATTAGGAAAATAAAAAAAGCGGACTGCCAAATATCCTGGCAGTCCGCATTTTTTATTTTCATTTCTTTAAAAGCAACTTCTCTAGTTCATTTAGTTTCTCTTCAAAAACTTTGCATGCTTCTGCTACAGGCTCTGGAGAAGTCATATCCACGCCCGCTTTCTTAAGCACTTCAATCGGATAATCCGAGCTTCCCGCTTTCAAAAATTCGTTGATGTATCGGTCAACAGCGGGTTGCCCTTCTTCTAAAATCCCTTTGCTTAAGGCTGTTGCAGCACTTAAGCCAGTCGCGTATTGGAACACATAATAGTTATAGTAGAAGTGTGGAATGCGTGCCCATTCCATTCCAATTTCTTCATCTACAGCTACCTCTTCCCCGAAGTACTTTTTGTTCAAGTCATAATATACTTCAGTTAAGCGGTCTGCAGTCAGTGCTTCGCCGTCTTGATCCATCTGATGGATCAAGTGTTCAAACTCAGCAAACATCGTCTGCCTGAAGACAGTTCCCCGGAAACCGTCCAGCCAATGGTTCAATAAGTATATGCGTTCCTGGTCATCTTCTGTAGTTTTAACCATGTGTTCATTCAGCAAGGCCTCGTTAGTAGTTGAAGCCACTTCTGCCACAAAAATTGAGTAGTCTCCGTAAACGTAAGGCTGAGAAGAACGGGTGTAATAACTATGGACGCTATGGCCAAACTCGTGAGCTAATGTAAACAAATTGTCCACGTTGTCCTGCCAATTCATCAAAATATATGGGTTGGTGCCATAAGCCCCTGACGAATACGCTCCACTTCGCTTGCCTTTGTTCTCTTTGACGTCCACCCATCTGTTATTGATGCCTTGCTCTACAATCCCTACATACTCTTCTCCTAATGCTCCAAGGCCAGAGAGCATGGTTTCTGTCGCTTTTTCATAAGGGATTTCCATTTTCACCTCTTTAACAAGCGGTGTATACATATCCCACATATGGACTTGATCCACACCAAGCACTTCTTTGCGAAGCGCTGCATAACGGTGAAGCAAATGAAGATTATTGTTTACAGTTTCCACTAAATTATCATAAACGCTTTCAGGAATATGATCATCAGACAAGGCTGCTTGACGGGCTGATTCATATTTCCGGATACGTGCATTTACATTGTCGCGTTTAATATTTCCCGATAAAGTTGAAGCGAACGTATTACGGAATTTCCCGTATGTGGCATACACCGCTTTAAACGCATCTTCCCTTACTCGACGATCTGTACTTTCAAGGAAACGGCTGTAATTGCCATGCGTGATCTGTACCATTTCACCGTCTTCGTTCTCGATTTCCGGAAACTCCAAATCGGCATTATTCAGCATGCCAAATGTATTGGAAGAAGAACTGACAACTTCTGATAATTGTGCAAGCAATGCTTCCTGTTCAGCAGGCAGAACATGAGGGCGGACACTATTCAATTCTTCCAATGCATGCTTATACAGCTGCAGCCCTTCATGGTTTTCGATATAGCTATTCAGCACGGTTTCTTCCAAACTGAGGATTTCAGGTGTTAAAAAAGACAAGCCAGTTGAAACTTTTGCGTATAATGACTTGATTCGGCTATCCATCGCTTGATAAGTCGAATTGGTGGTGTCTTGGTCATAACGCATGTGCGAATACGTATATAGTTTCTGTAATCGCTGCAATAATTCATCTTTATATACCAGAACCTCATAAAGAGCTTCTGCACCATCTTGAAGTTTGCCTTGATAAGAACCGGCTTTCTCGCCCAATTCTGTCACTTTTTTAAATTCCTGTTCCCAAGCTTCATCAGACTCAAAAATTTCTTCCAATTTCCATGTCATTTCTGTAGGAACTTCTTCTCTTAACAATAGTTTATCTGCCACTCCAATTCCTCCTTTGCCCTACTCTTTCGGGAGTCGAACTACGTATTATTTTCTCAATTTTCATACGTTTTTGCAATAGTTATCATACAAAAGCTCTAAAAGAACTTCTTCATTGCTCTCCTGTTTTTTCAGGTAAGAATAGATCATTAAGTATTGTTCTAATAACTCGTAAACTTCTTCCTCAGAAGCTTCGGCTGTTAACTTTATTTTTCCTGAGCGAAGAAGCTCTTTCAAAGTTATCCCTTTCAAATCAGCCTGCAACACTTGCAGTTGCCAAATAACAGCACACTGAGCCATCAGATGGTTTCCAGCCAAAAGTATGCCTATGGTTAACGGCAGTTTGTTAGCATCCAATTGAAGTTCATAAATCAAACGCCAGAAAAGATTTTGAAAACGGTTTTTCACAAAATGCTGATTCCGGACAAAGCGCTGCCTCTCTTCAAAAGCCAAGAAATAAATTTTGGAAAATTCCGCTTTAGTAACTCTTCTCGGTACAGCAAAAGGAAATGTCTGTTTTTCCGCAGCTAAAGACTTCACTTTGGCTATCCATCGGTTCCCGCTAATATGAAATAAATTGGAGTAATAATAAAACCGATTGTTAACGGGATTAAAAGCTAATGCGAATTTATAATTTTTCTGTTGCTGGAGCATCGCTAGTTCAAAGGACTTTAATTTGATTATTCGGATGCCTTCAAAGAGCGGAACTTCTACAGAAAAAAACCAAAAAGGCATTATCCCCAACGATTTATATCCAGCAGAGCGCATTTTGATTTGCTGAACGGGAATGTGGCTGCATTGAAACTCAATTGCGAATTTATTATCAATCAGCAGATCTGCTCGCTGTTTGATTTGAGGAAAATACTTTTCAAGTTCTGCCTGATGATTTTTTTGTACGAAAAATTGATGCAGCAGGTACTTGCCGTTTAAATGGAGAGGGGATTCGGGTTCACTGGATGAAGAGCATTCAGAAAGGGTTTTATGGGAGAAATGGGGGATTTTTATATGACCGACTTTCAACAACAGCAGCTGGCCGCAACCGGGACAAAAAAACTGCTCTCTTTCTCTTAAATCAAGAAGTTCATTTCGGCTATCAAGCGGATTCAAATAAATTAATTGATTGTCTAAAGTCTTGGCTACTAATATAGCATTCACTCTCCTTTTTTTGATTGTAAGAGAGTTTTATGGCTTAGGCAAGAGATGATTTAATAAAATTCTGTTGAAAATAGGAGGATGCTTTGCATGTCTTTACTTTATAGTTTTACACCAATTACGTTCGTCATCATCTAAGTGACAATTGATAAAAATTCATACAAAAAAGACCTCCAAAGCGGAGGCCTTAACCGAAATAGTGTAATACATTTGATAATGCATCTTCTTTAAAAATTTGCTTACCGTACTCTTCCAGACGATGAATCGTAACCGGAGATACCTGCAAATATTCTGTAAATATGCTGATATTATCTTTCACATCACTTTCTGAGTGTAAGATCTCATCAAAACTTACATATAGATAGTATTTGTTTTCAAAATGATAAAGGGCCGATTCAATAGGTACATACATCAAACGGCGTGCTATCGGAAGCAATTCATCAACTTCTGAGAAAACAAAAGTATACTCTAATTTTTTCAAGTCTGGCTCATCAAAAATAGGTTCGAATTCATCAAATTCCGTCGCAGCTGAATCGTCACTGCCAAACATCTTACGGCGTTCTTCTATATCATCAGGCAAATCAAGTTTTTGCCCATCTTTTGTAAGTTGAGCACGAGTAACTGTCACTTCGAGTCCTTTATCCATTGCTTGGACTTGAATCCAAAGCGGCCCTTCCATGACAAAATCTGCTTCTTCATTTACTTCATCCATCATTTCCCAAAAAAGTTCTTCACTTTTATCTCTGTTAAACCAAATTTCGTCACGGCTAAAGCCACGTTCTTCAACATCAAGATAGGAAATGTAAAATTTAACTGTGTTATCATTGATTCTTTCTATCTCCATTTTACACCTCTCCTTTCGAAATGGACTAAGAGGATCGTCCTTCTATACCGTGCTGTGGTACTGCCTTAATTATATCCTTTTTTACTAGGGATGAGAAAGTATATGCCTAACGCTCGCATCAGCATTAAGTATCTTAGAGTTTAGTTCATTATACTGATTTATGCAACTATTTAAGAATAAAGAAAAGCTGCCCTAGATCCATTATGAATTGTCATAAAGACCGGACAGCTTAAAAACTTTTTTAGTTTACCATACGCTGTGCTTCAAGCAATTGATATGCTCTTACTTTACGAGGTAGGAAGCGGCGAATTTCATCTTCGTTGTATCCGACCTGTAAGCGCTTCTCGTCCATTATAATCGGACGGCGTAGCAAACCAGGGTATTCCTGAATTAATTCATATAGACGCTGTAGAGGTAAGCTTTCTACATCCACATTTAGTTTTTGGAAAATTTTAGAGCGAGTCGAAATAATTTCGTCTGTGCCATCTTCTGTCATTCGCAAGATTTCTTTAATCTCACTGATTGTTAAAGGCTCAGAGAAAATATTGCGTTCTGTATATGGAATTTCATGTTCTTCCAACCACGCTTTTGCTTTTCGGCAAGAGGTGCAGCTTGGAGAAGTAAATAATGTTACCATCATAGTAGAGCACTTCCTTTCGGATTCAGGTTACTTCATTTAATTATCAAATTAGAATCACTATAATGTAGAAGCTTTACATTCATTATACAATACTTGCTTTAAAATGAATAGAGATTCTGCTGAATTTTATTATTAAAGCTTCATATACGTCACATTTTAGCTATAATTTTATATAATTTCCTTATTCATTTGTATAATTAATTTTACCCCTATAAGAGACTTTTAAACCCTCTTTATAATTTTTTTTATTCTCAATTACATTTTCTTTTTGAAAATCATTTCCCTCTTTCTTGAATATAATACGTTTGAAAAAGGAATTAGTTGCAGAAATAAACCAAACCTTTTGATTGGTTTTTCTACAGGCTGTCGAGAAACTTTCGATAGCCTTTTCTCATTTCACTCCATGGTGGAAGCTTTCCGCGGGGTGCGGCCTAAACCTCTTTGCTTGATGGCGCACTTTGTCGCTGAAAACATATGCTCCTTGTCTCTGCATTGCTTTGCTAGCTTCGTTGCATGAAAAACCACCGCTGCGCTATTTTCGAAACAAGTAAGTGCGTTGCAACGCACTTACTTGTTTCGAAGCTGTGTAGCGGAATATCGGTTAAGGGATGATCACTAATAGAAACTTTAACTTCCTCAACAAGCTGAAAAAACCCCAATCCTTAGATTGGGGTTTTTCGCAATTATTAAGGTGTATAGTCTACTCCTGGTGAATAAGTATTTCCAGCATTCCATAATAAGAATTCGTCAATTCCATTTTCATTCAACGCCTTAATTTGTGCTTCAACTTCTTCTTTTCCGTATTTTTGGTAGTTTCCTGCGCCTAAATAAGATGCAGTAAAGTCCTGTAGCCACGGTCGTGAAGTTGGCGGAGTTTTAAGTTCTGCCAATTTATTGTTTTCAACTTTGGCATATTCCGTTACCAGCTTATAAGGTTCTAAATCTGGCTTGGCAATACCGAAATAAGAGGTCCAGTGGCTTGGATAAATCATTGAAGAAATTACATCAACATTTTCAGAGATTTTCGAGAAGTTCTGTCCAATACCCGGTGCTTCCGGCAAGGTTGCCGCATAGCCAAAAATATCAACAGACACTTGCACGCCATATGGCTTTAATTGTTCTCGAGCATAGGCGACAAAGTCTGTAACTGCTTCTACTCGCCGTTGTACGGGATCAAGATCGGAATCAGCATATTCCCCCATAGAATACTTCAGCGTGTCTGCTCTATTTTCAAATCCTTCAGGGAAGCGTACGTAATCAAATTGAATTTCCTTAAAGCCCAATTTGGCCGCTTCAATGGCAATTTGAACATTATGGTCCCAAACTTCTTTTAAGAATGGATTTACAAAAGATTCACCACGTCCATTTTTCCAAACTTGGTTTCCATCCACAAACGATAACTCCGGCCGCTTATTTGCCAGAACAGAGTCTTTAAAAACGACGACTCGAGCTATTGGATATATTTGTTTTTCTTCTAATCTTTCCAGTACTGCCCGTGGATCTTTCATATAAGGCTGACCAATTTTTAGCGCGGCTAAAGAACTTTCTTCTTGGGGCATATAAGTTAAATATCCGAAGTCTTCTTTAATGTCGATTACCATGGCGTTCAAATCAGTAGTATCAACCAAATCCACAAGTTTTTCAAAACGGTCTCCGCCTGCGGAATGGGCTGTGACAAAAATGCCTCTGACTGCATCAGGGTATTCAAAAGCTAGTCCTGAATCAAAAGCCAGGAGTTTTGATGATGCCAGCATTTCTGCATCAATATTGTTGATATTGTATGTACGGGAAACAAAGTCCGGTGTCTTCGACTCGTCTTCTGCTGCGAACACAGGTGTTACCGCTAATGTGCTTAGCAGTAAAGCACAAACTGCTGTCCATTTCTTCGTTTTCATCCAGCCTTACCCCCCTCTTCCTAATCTTTCTTCATTTTAACATTTTTATCAAAATTTGAAAGAAAAAGCGATGCCGTTTTGGCATCGCTTTGTCATTTTTATTTCACCGAGACGGAAGCTCTCTCAGATACAGATGCTTTTAAAGTTTCGAATTCTTGTACTGAACATTGGACAAAATGCCCTGGAGTAATCTCTCTCATCTGAACATCATCGCCTGCTGTGTAATTATGCATAGCAGGATTATATGACTTACGTACGCGATTGCGTTCGTAATTCGGATCCGGAAGCGGAATAGCCGACAACAAAGACTGGGTATATGGGTGCATGGGATTATTATATAGATCTTCCGCAGGCGCCAATTCCACCAGCTTTCCAAAATACATAACGCCAATCCGATCCGAGATGTATTTAACCATGGACAAATCATGGGCGATGAACAGGTACGTCAATCCTTTTTCTTCCTGTAATTCTTTCAATAAATTAACTACTTGTGCTTGTATAGATACATCTAATGCAGAAATCGGTTCATCAGCAATGATAAAGTCCGGATCTACAGCCAATGCCCGGGCGATTCCAAGGCGCTGGCGCTGGCCACCTGAAAATTCATGTGGATAGCGGTTAGCATGCTCTTTATTCAAGCCAACAGTTTCCAGCAAATCGAAAACCATTTTCTTGCGGTCAGCTGCATTTTTTGCCAAGCCATGGATATCGATGCCTTCTGCAATAATATCCATTACTTTCATACGAGGATTTAATGATGCATATGGATCCTGGAAAATCATTTGCATCTTCCGATTAAATTTTTTCAATTCTTTTTTCGATTTCTTGCCATGGACGTTTTCACCTTCATAAAAAACATCGCCTGAAGTTGCATCATATAACCGGATGATGGAGCGGCCGGTAGTGGATTTCCCACATCCCGATTCTCCAACTAAGCCCAGCGTCTCGCCTCTGTAAATATCGAAACTGATGTCATCGACTGCTTTCACTTCATTTGCTTTACCAACATTAAAATGCTGTTTTAAGTTCTTGATTTCTAATAATTTTTCTACCATCATACCGCTCCCCCTTCGTAATATCTACTGCCCGGGAACTTCTTCATCCGCTCGATTACTGTTGCAGGAGGCTCAACTTGCGGTGCATCCGGATGCAATAACCATGTAGCAGCAGAATGAGTATCACTCACTTTAAAAAATGGAGGATTTTGCTCCATGTCAATTTGTAAAGCATACTCGCTGCGCAAGGCAAAAGCATCTCCTTTCGGAGGTGCAATTAAATCTGGCGGAGTTCCTGGTATAGCATATAATTTCGCCTCAGAAGTATCTAGAGATGGCATAGAACTTAACAATCCCCATGTATACGGATGCTGAGGATTGTAGAAAATTTCATCCACAGTGCCAATTTCCACAATTTTGCCGCCGTACATAACAGCTACACGGTCTGCAACGTTCGCTACAACTCCAAGGTCATGTGTAATAAAGATAATGGATGTATCAATTTTCTTTTGCAGGTCTTTCATCAGTTCTAATATCTGAGCCTGGATTGTTACATCAAGCGCTGTTGTCGGCTCGTCAGCGATTAAAATTTGAGGATTGCAGGCAAGTGAAATGGCAATAACAATTCGCTGACGCTGTCCGCCGGAAAATTGGTGCGGATATTGTTTCATTCGAAGTTCAGGTTTCGGCATACCAACTAAACGCAATAAGTCGATGGCCACTTTTTTCGCTTCTGCTTTACTGATTTTTTGGTGCTTTAAAATCGGTTCTGTAATTTGCCGACCAATTGGCATTGTCGGATTCAAAGAAGTCATCGGATCCTGAAAAATCATTGAAATATCTTTCCCGCGGATCTTCTGCATCTCTTTATCCGAAAGCTTGGTTAAATCACGTCCGCCAAACAAGATTTCACCATTCTTGAATTCAGCCGAATGTTCCGGCAGCAGACGCATGATGGATTTTGTGGTAACGGATTTACCGGAACCTGATTCCCCGACAATTGCTAATGTCTCACCTTTATATAAATCAAAATTGACGCCTCGGATAGCTTTAACTTCCCCACCAAAAGTATTAAAGGAAAGCTCAAGGTCTTTTACTTGTAAAATTTTCTCCATTTGTGACTTTCCTCCTTAATCTTTCATCTTAGGATCAAGCGCATCGCGAAGGCCATCACCGATCAAGTTAAAGCAAATCATAATCAAGCTCAACAAGATAGCCGGGAATGCTAAAATATGCGGCTGATATTGAAGCAATTTGTAACCGTCGTTAATCAATGTTCCAAGTGACGCATCCGGTGCTTGAAGACCTAAACCGATAAAGCTCAAGAACGCTTCAAAGAAAATGGCGCTTGGGATAGTGAACATCGTATTGATAATGATTATGCCAAGGACGTTAGGCATCAAATGTTTCCAAATAATGCGGGAATCGCTTGCCCCAAGAGTCCTGGAAGCAAGTACAAACTCCTGGTTCTTGTATTTAAGGACCTGCCCGCGCACGACTCGTGACATTCCTGTCCAACCGGTTATTGTTAATGCAATGATGATAGCTAGAATTCCGGGATCCATTATCATAATGAACAAAATTACGACGACAAGGTTTGGGATACCGGTCAGTATTTCTACGATACGCTGCATAAAATCATCCACGCGGCCGCCGAAATAACCAGAAATCCCGCCATAGATGACACCGATTATCATATCAATCGCTGCCGCTACAAACGCAATGAATAAAGAAACTTGAGTCCCTTTCCATAGGCGGGAAAACATATCTCGCCCT
The DNA here is from genome assembly GCF_057748275.1 of Planococcus sp. VCh962. Lineage (NCBI taxonomy): Bacteria > Bacillati > Bacillota > Bacilli > Caryophanales > Caryophanaceae > Planococcus > Planococcus sp. VCh962. The sequence goes on along the minus strand of NZ_JBYLHS010000001.1, from coordinate 24,917 downwards.
AGTCCGTCGGTCCCGAACCAATAGTTGACTTCAACATTTTTCATTTCATACAAGTCAACTTCTTTTCCACCTAAAGTCCCTACGCCATCAAAAATCCCAAAATTTTCAATGACAGGTATTTTCGGCGGTAAGTTCGCATGCGTAATAGTCTGTGCATTTGGTTCATACGGACTGATTGCCGGTCCCACAAATGACATGATTGCGATTAAGAGGAACAGCACCAAGCTGAAAATGGCTCCTTTGTTTTTGCGCAATCTATACCAGGCATCTTGCCAGAAGCTGACACTTGGTTTAGAGATGCGTTCCGCTTGTTTTGTATCCACCGTGATTCGTTCGAACGAACCTTTGGGTAATTTTTCTAGATTTTGGGTCATTAACTTTTACCTCCTGAAAGACGAATCCGAGGATCGATGATGCCATAAAGAATATCTACGATTAAAATAACGACGATAAGGAAGACCGAGAAGAAAATAGTGGTGCCCATAATAATCGCGAAATCATTTACCATGATGGATTTAACGAATTGTTCTCCAATTCCTGGAATCGCAAAGATTTGTTCCACCACAAGTGATCCAGTCAAAATCCCTACTGTCATTGGCCCAAGTACAGTGATCAAAGGAATCAAAGCATTCCGGAAAGCATGTTTGAATGCAATCTCCGAGCCGCTTGCCCCTTTGGCTTTCGCTAATGTTATATAATCTGAACCTAAGACTTCAATCATTTCTGTACGGATAAAGCGTGCCGCTGTTGCAAGCGGGAACATTGCCAATGCGATTGATGGCAGGACACTCGACATAAATCCGTCTTTCCACAATGCTACCGGGAACCATTCCAATTTAAGCCCGAACCAATATTGAAGCAGTGAAGCAAATACAAAAGAAGGAATGGATATTCCGATTATAGCTACGAGCGTACTGCTGTAGTCGATCCAGGTGTTTTGCCGCAGAGCAGCTATCATTCCAAGCAGAATGCCAATCACAGTTCCAATCAGCATCCCTTGGAAACCGATTTGCGCAGAAGGTCCCATACGGCTGAGTATTAAATCAGTTACCGGTGCACCTTTGAACTGGTTAATCGAAATTCCTAAATCCCCTTGCACTAAGCCGAACATATAGTTAAAATACTGGACCGGGAGAGGGTCATTTAATCCGTAAGCTTCTTCAACCACTGCCCTTTGTTCTGGAGATAATTTATCTGCGGAAGCGATAGGGGAACCTGGTAAAATTTTCATTAAGAAAAATGTGAAAGTAGCAATCAACGCTAACGTGATTACCATATAAATTAATCGTTTGCCGATGTATCGTGCCATGTTGCACCTCCAAAATGAATACTTCTATATTACACAAGACTCTTGTTTCAATAATAAATTTAAGGCTTGTTTTTTTCGAAAGTTAGCAGAAAATGTTTAATTTTCCGTGAATTTTCCTTCATTAGAAAAGAGAGTATATCGTCCAAATACAAGCGATATACTCTCTTTCTATTTGTTTTTCACAGTGGCCAGTGTATTAGATTATTCTTTGCCGGAAATGTAAGCCCACTTGTAACCATAATCTCCACCGAATGGGTGAACAACGATGTCATGAACATACGGTTTTTGAAGTGACATTACACTACGTTGGAAGATCCCAGAAATAGTAGCATCTTCTTCAACCAAAATTTTCTCTGCTTTTGCCATAGCTTCCCAGCGAGCTGCAGGATCTAGAGACAATTCGCCTTTAGCTTGTTCAATCAATTTGTCGAATTCAGGGTTAGAGTAACTCATTTTGTTCTGAGCAGAGCCTGTTACGAACAAGTCGAGGAATGTCATCGGATCTTGATAGTCAGGACCCCAGCCAGAGTTTTGGATATCGTAATCTTGTTTCTCATCAAGTTCTAGACGTACCGCGAATGGAACCGCTTTTAGGTTGACAGTCAATCCTTCAAGGTTTCCTTCAAGTTGAGATTTTAAGTACTCGTCCATTTTCTTAGAAAGCTCAGTATCTCCACCAAGCAATTCAAGAGTAACTTCTGTAACGCCTAGCTCTTTCAAACCAGTTTCCCAGTATTTTTTAGCTTCTTCAGCATTAAATTCGTTCATTTTTCCGTTTACTTCACGGAAGTCTTTTTTCTCTTCATCAAAAGTAAATTCAGTCGGTACTAAGAAATCAGCTGGAAGTGATCCGTTAGCCAACACAACATCTACCAAATCTTGTTTATTGTAAGCCATAGAAATCGCTTTACGGATATTTATGTTTTCTAATGGAGTTTTTTCTCCATTGCGTTCTTGGTTAAATTTCAAATAGAATACAGTCGGCTCTAATTCTTTAACAACTTCTGCATTGTCAGCATATTGTAATGCATACTCACCAGAAAGGCTTGCACGGTCTTTTTCACCTGAATTATAAAGGTTAAGCCCAGTTCCCGCCTCTTTAACCACGTCTACGTTGATTTTATCAAGTTTAACTGTTTCTGCATCCCAGTACTCCGGGTTCTTTTCCATTGACCATGTTAGGCCAGTGCCATCCCATTTAGTCAAAACGAAAGGTCCGTTGTAAAGAAGATTGTCAGAGTTAGAAGCATAAGCTTCGCCTTTTTCAGTGACAAACGCTTCTTTCTGTGGAAGGAATGTTCCAAATGCCATTAATGACATGAAGTATGGAACAGGACGCTCAAGTGTTACCACTAGAGTTTTTTCATCTTTCGCTTCTACACCAAGTTCAGCTTTGTCCATCTTGCCTTCTGCAATTGCTGCAGCGTTTTTGATAGTGCCAGCCATCATGTAAGGGCCGTAAGGTGATCCGGTAGCTGGATCAACAGCACGCTGCCATGAGAATACGAAGTCCTGTGCTGTAACAGGTGTACCATCTGACCAGTTAGCATCACGCAATTTGAAAGTGTAAGTTAATCCGTCTTCGCTGACTTCAGGTTCGCCTTCAGCCATAGCCGGTTCTGCAATGTTTTCTTGGTTCAAGCGGTACAAACCTTCGTTTACATTGTTCATAATGTTGAAAGCTACAGCGTCTTCAGCAAGTGCTGAATCCATTGTTGGAATTTCTGCAGTTTCCATTAAATTCAACTCTTGCACTGAATCTAAATCCCCTGATGCTTTTTCATCAGTTTTTTCTGTATTGCCCTCTTTGTCTGTTGGTTCAGTTGCAGTATCTTCCCCGCCGCCACATGCCGCTAGGAAGGCACTAAGAACTAGAACCAGGCCCAATAGCCAAAATAACTTGCTGTTCTTCACTTACGTGACCCCCTTAAATTTTCTGAAAAATTGGTACACTGTTTATTATACATAATCTTTTTTAGTTGTACAGCACTTTTTTTTGACTAGTTACAACTTTATAACAATGATATGACAGTTATATTACGAAGAAAAGCATGAATATTGGTTTTATAAGGATTTTTTAACAAATTTTTTATTATAGATTTTGATTTTTTTTATTATTTCTTCTACAATAATTAAGAACAGGGGTGTAAAAATGAAAAAAACAATTCTTGGTATAATTTTTATCCAAGTCTTAATTCTTCTGACCATGGTGTTGCGGAGCGAGCCTTTCTCTCTATTATCTTATGTAAACAATTCTTTCATTTATGGTGGAGTCTTGTTTTTTATAGGCTTATGGGTTTTTGTCATACGTACAGGAGTATTTGATATATTTACAATGAGCATGAGAAAAGTCTTTAAGGGAAAATCTACTTTAGAAGATGACGAAATGCGTTCACCTTCTGAAATCTTCGCTGTTTCAAGCGCTCCGCTGTTGATCATTGGCGGTGTCACTTTACTGGGTATGGGAATTTCACTTGTTATTTATCAGCTATAAATCTTGCTTCTAAAAACTTTTTTGTATTATAATTAACGAATAGAAAATGAGCGATGAAAAAGAAGAGTAAATGCTGTTCCTTCTATATAGAGAGTCTGTGGCTGGTGAAAACAGATGGAGGATAACATTGAATGGGCTTTTGAGCTGAACCGGTGAACAAACAAGTAGCCGGTTCCGTGATCTTCACGTTATGAAGAAGAGTGGCCGGTGACGGCAACTAGGGTGGTACCGCGGAAAAACACATCATTCGTCCCTTTTTTTGGGATGTGTGCTGTGTTTTTTTATATTGAGGAGGAATTTAGATGAAAAAAATCTTTTCAGGCGTACAACCTACTGGTACCGTTACTTTAGGAAATTATATCGGTGCATTCAAGCAATTTACCGATCTGCAGGATGAGTTTGACTGTATTTTTTGTATCGTGGACCAGCATGCCATTACCATGCCCCAAGATCGGCTGGAGCTAAGAAAAAATATTAAAGCTCTTGCAGCTTTATATCTTGCTGTCGGTATTGATCCGGAGAAAGTTACTCTATTCATACAATCGGAAGTTCCGGCACATGCCCAAGCCGGTTGGATGATGCAATGCATTTCTACTATTGGTGAACTTGAGCGCATGACGCAATACAAAGATAAATCTGCAAAAAACACTTCGGTGTCGTCCGGCCTTTTGACTTATCCACCTTTGATGGCAGCGGACATTCTCCTTTATCAAACCGATGTCGTACCGGTCGGAGATGATCAGAAGCAGCATATTGAATTGACCCGTGATTTGGCAGAACGCTTTAATAAACGTTTTAATGAAGTATTCAAGATTCCGGAAATTCGTATTCCGAAAAATGGTGCCCGCATCATGTCACTTCAAGATCCAACGAAAAAAATGAGCAAGTCGGATACCAATAAAAAAGCGATTGTCACACTGCTGGATGATTTAAAGACAATCGAAAAGAAAATTAAAAGCGCAGTAACAGATTCAGAAGGCATTGTGAAATTTGATCCTGTAAACAAACCCGGCATTTCCAATTTATTGACTATCGAAGCGGCTCTTACAGACGAAAGCATTGAATCGCTTGTCTCTAAATATGAAGGCTCCGGCTATGGCGATTTCAAAGCATCGGTTGCAAAAGCGGTAACCGACCATCTTGCTCCTATTCAAGAACGCTATCAGGAACTCTTAAATTCAGAAGAACTTGACCGTATTTTGGATGAAGGCGCCGAAAAAGCTAATTATTTGGCCAATAAGACGTTAAAGAAAATGGAAAATGCGATGGGCTTAGGCCGTAAACGCAAATAAAGAAAAGGCTACAGCATCTGTAGCCTTTTCTTTTTGTCTTTATAAAAAATTCCCAGAACTTCTTACGGCTACTGCTTTCCGGAGATATATGTCCATTTATAGCCGTAATCTCCACCGAACGGATGTGTAACAATGTCATTGACATAAGGTTTTTGCAGTACCATCGCGCCGCGCTGATAGATAGGTGCGATTGCTGCATCTTCTTCAATTAATATCCGTTCTGCCTGTGCCATCGCATCCCAGCGAGCCGGGATGTCTTGTGCCAATTCTCCTTTGGCAGATTCCACTAATGCATCAAATTCCGGATTAGAGTATCCCATTTTATTCTGAGGAGAACCGGTGACAAACAAATCGATGAATGTCATTGGATCCTGGTAATCAGGACCCCAGCCAGAGTTCTGGATTTCATAATCTTGAGCTTCATCCAATTCCAAACGGACATTGAATGGAACTGTCTTAATTTGAATGGTTAAACCTTCAAGATTTTCTTCCAGCTGGGCTTTCATATATTCATTCATCTTTTTAGAGAGTTCAGTGTCATCTCCAAGATATTCAATCGTAACTTCAGTTAACCCCTCTTCTTCCATGCCTTGAGCCCATAGTTTTTTCGCTTCATCTGCATTGTACTCGTTCATATCGCCATTAACATCCCGAAAATCTTTCTGATTCTCATCGAATGTAAATTCAGTCGGCACCAAGAAATTCGCTGGAAGTGATCCGTTCGCCAATACGACATCTACTAAATCCTGTTTATTAAAAGCCATTGAGATGGCTCTACGGATATTTTCATTTGCCAGAACAGTCGGCTGGCCATTGCGTTGCTGATTAAACTTCATGTAAAAAATGCTTGGCTCTAATTCCCGTACTACTTCAGGATCATCAGCGTATTGCATCGCAAATTCCCCGGAGAGACTTGTACGATCTTTTTCTCCCGAATTATAGAGATTCAGTCCAGTACCCGCATCTTTCACCACATCCACGTTAATTGTCTCGAGTTTAACGGTTTCTGCATCCCAGTACTCCGGGTTCTTTTCCATCGACCATGTCAGACCTGTACCATCCCAATTGGTCAGCATAAAAGGACCATTGTACAGGACATTGTCGGAATTTGAAGCGTAAGCTCCCCCTTTTTCAGTGACGAACGCCTCTTTCTGCGGCAGGAAGGTGCCGAACGACATCAGTGAGAGAAAATAAGGGACCGGGCGTTCCAAAGTCACCACCAGCGTTTTGTCGTCCGGCGCTTCCACGCCAAGTTCCGCTTTGTCCATCTTGCCTTCCGCAATTGCCGCCGCATTTTTGATGGTGCCCGCCATCATGTAAGGGCCGTAAGGCGACCCGGTTGCCGGGTCGACTGCCCGTTGCCAGGCGAATACGAAATCTTGCGCGGTCACCGGCGTACCATCTGACCAATTGGCATCCCGCAATTTAAATGTGTACGTTAATCCGTCTTCGCTGATTTCAGGTTCGCCTTCAGCCATCGCAGGCTCAGCCACGTTTTCCTGATTCAGGCGGTACAGCCCTTCATTGACATTGTTCAAAATATTGAAAGCTACCGCGTCTTCCGCAAGTGCCGAATCCATAGTGGGGATTTCAGCGCTTGCCATCAAATTTAATTCCTGTACTGAATCTAATTCTCCTGTAGCTACTCCTTCAGTATTTTCTTCTGCATTTTCCGGAGCCGTATTGTCGCTATTGCCACTGCAGGCAGCTAAAAAGAAACTGAAACTTAAAATCGTACAGAGTAACCAGTATATCTTCTTGCGATTCACTAAGTCCTCCCCCTTAATTTTCCGAAAAGTTTATTTATTAAATTATACAACTTCTTTTTATAATGTATAGTATTTATTTGATTTATTTAATAACAAAAAACATTTTTCATTATGGAAACAAATTCAGCTATTTCTCTTTTTGCCAATTGAGATGAATTTTTAAAACAACCACGCATAAAAAAAAGCTGCTATCAAAGCAGCTTTTTCATTGATGAACTTTTATTCTTTCCCGGATATATACGTCCATTTGTAACTAAATTCACCGCCAAACGGCTGTCTGATTATATCTTTCACGTAAGGCTTTTGAAGAGACATCGTTCCTTCTTGGAAAATTGGCCCGATTGCTGCATCTTCCTCGATCAATATCCGTTCTGCCTGTGCCATCGCCTCCCAGCGAGCCGCTGGGTCTTGTGTCAACTCGGCTTTGGCAGAGTCCACCAATGCATCAAATTCCGGATTAGTGTATCCCATATTGTTATGAGATGAACCAGTCACGAACAAATCGATGAAAGTCATGGGATCCTGGTAGTCTGGGCCCCAGCCTGAAATTTGTATATCGTAATCTTGCGATCCATCGAGTTCCAAGCGTACAGAAAAAGGCACCGATTTTATATTGACTGTAATTCCACTAAGGTTTTCTTCAAGCTGTGATTTAATATAAGCCCCTAAATTTTTACTATCACTTGAATCATCAATTAATAACTCAACACTTAAGTCTGAGAGCCCTTCTTCTTCTAAACCAGTCGTCCAAAGTTCTTTTGCTTCTTCTGTATTGTACTCATTCATATCTCCATTGATTTCCCTGAAGTCTTTCTTATCTTCATCAAATGTGAATTCAGCCGGTACCAGGTAATTCGCTGGAAGAGAGCCATCTGCCATTACGGTATCGACCATGTCCTGTTTATTGAAAGCCATAGAAATTGCTTTCCGTATATTTAAATTGGCGAGTGGGGTCTTTTCTCCGTTACGTTCCTGGTTATATTTAAAGTAAAAAATAGCCGGTGTTAAATTTTTTATTAAGTCAGGATCGTCAGCATGCTGCATGGCATATTCCCCAGAAAGAAGCACACTGTCTTTCTTGCCTGAAGTGTAAAGATTTACTCCTGTACTTACCTCTTTTACGACGTCCACATTGACGGTCTGAAGCTTAACCGTTTCTGCGTCCCAATACTCCGGATTCTTTTCCATTGACCATGTCAGGCCCGTGCCGTCCCAGTTAGTCAACATGAACGGTCCGTTGTATAAAATATTATCTGAATTAGTGGCATAAGAGCCGCCTTTCTCCGTGACATAAGCTTCTTTCTGCGGTAGGAAGGTCCCGAACGACATCAGCGAGAGGAAATAAGGGACCGGACGTTCCAAAGTCACCACCAGCGTTTTGTCGTCCGGCGCTTCCACGCCAAGTTCCGCTTTGTCCATCTTGCCTTCCGCAATTGCCGCCGCATTTTTGATGGTGCCCGCCATCATGTAAGGGCCGTAAGGCGACCCGGTTGCCGGGTCGACTGCCCGTTGCCAGGCGAATACGAAATCCTGCGCGGTCACCGGCGTACCGTCCGACCAATTGGCATCCCGCAATTTGAAGGTGTACGTCAGGCCGTCTTCGCTGATTTCCGGTTCGCCTTCCGCCATTGCCGGTTCCGCTATGTTTTCTTTATTTAGACGGAACAAACCTTCATTGACGTTGTTCAAAATAGTAAAAGCAACTATGTCTTCCGCAATCGCTGAATCCATGGTGGGAATTTCTGCACTTTCCATTATATTGAGTACTTGTTCTGCATCCATTTCCCCTGCTGCCCCTTCTTCTTTTTCATTATTCCCTTCCGGTGCTGGCGTATTGTTTTCACCTTCCCCATTGCATGAACCTAGCACAATCCCAGCCAAAAGAAGCAAAACGACTAACCAGAACCTTTTCATGCTCGACACTTGAATACCTCCCTAAATTATTTTCAGAATATTATGTATATTTAGAATTATACTGTTTTAATACACAAATTAATAGCGTTTTTTATCTTCATTATCATTTTTATATCAAAAAAATTTAAATACTCTCTAATTATAAAAATCTTAGTAGATAACCTACGGATTTAAACCACATAAAAAAGGCTGCAAAATTGCAGCCTCTACTATCATCTTAATGATTTAGGATTCAAAGCATCCTTCAATCCTTCGCCAATAAAATTGATGGATAAAATTGTTAAGGTGATAATCAGAGCCGGAGGCATCCATATCCATGGTTTGCCTTGCAAAACATCAGGTTCATTAGCAGACGACAACATATTGCCCCAGCTTGGTGTAGTCTGCGGCACACCAAAACCTAAATAGCTTAATGCCGATTCAACTACAATCATACTGGCAAAAATCAATGTAGCCTGGACGATGATTGTGGACATGACATTTGGCAAGAGATGTTTGCGAATGACTTTCCAAGGTGAACAGCCAATCGATAAAGCCGCCAGTATATATTCATTCTCTTTTTCTGCCAGTACTTTACTTCGCACCAATCTGGCAACTCCTCCCCAACTGAGAGCTCCAATGACAATGATTAATACCCATAAACCATCTACGAGTCCATATAAAACGGTATTTAATACAATAACGAAGACCAAGAATGGGAAGTTTAAGACAAAATCGGTAAACCTCATTAAAATACTATCTACAATCCCGCCAAAAAAGCCAGCTATAGATCCAACAAGCGTCCCCAATGTGATGACCATTAAGGTAGCGCTAAAGCCGACTAATAATGATACTCGTCCTCCGTAAAACAAACGAGTCAGGACGTCTCTGCCGCTCTTATCTGTTCCCATCAGGTGCTCACTATTTGGCTCAATGTTCATTGAGCCAATATTTACTCTTGATATATCTGGATTAGGAGAAAGGTATGGTGCTAAGAACGGCGCCAATAAAGACATGAGAGTAACTAAAACAATAAAGCCGGTGCTAATCATTGCTAATTTATTCCGTAAAAATTTTTTCCGTGCAATCTGCCATGGAGACAAGCTTCTTTCCGGCTTCTTCTGCTGTGCAATAGTTGTTGATGATGCCATAACTGCTCCTCCTTAATCCAAACGGATTCGTGGATCCACGATGCCGTATAATATATCTGCCAATAAATTTCCTGCTAATGTTAAAAAGGACAACAGCATCGTTAATGCCATTAAAGTCGGATAATCCTGGTTGGTGACCGAATCAAGGAATAATTGGCCGATCCCCGGATAAGTAAAAATAGTTTCTGTAATAATAGCGCCTCCGATTAAGGCTGCGAAGTCAAATCCCAAAAAAGTTACCAGTGGAATGATGGAGTTCCGCAGAATATGCACGTTGTAAATCTTTTTCATCGGCGTCCCTTTGGCACGAGCCGTACGCACAAAATCTTTGCGCGAGTTTTCGATAATATCATTGCGAAGAAATTGGGTATAGGAAGCCGTGCTCAATGCTCCAAGGACAAGGGCTGGAAGCAACACATGATGAAGCCTGCTAAGCCAATATTCAAGCGAGCCCTCTTCAACCAGAATATCCACCGAACCCCCGAATGGGAACCAGTTTAAATGGAAGGAGAAAAAGTAAATAGCAAAAACCGCCGCAACAAAAGACGGGATTGCCAACATCACATAATTGAGTCCAGCTATCGCATTGTCACCAATGGTATATGGTTTGCGCCCCGAATACATTCCCATGATAAAAGCCAGTATATAGGTGATCACTAGCGATATTACTCCAAGAAAAAGGGTATTCGGAAGTTTTTCCATGATGACGTCTGCAACCGGCACTTTAAAACGAGTTGATTTGCCAAAGTCCCCTTGGACAAAGTCCGTAATCCAATTAAAATATTGCACAGGCAACGGATCATTATAGCCCAGCTTTTCCCTCATTTCTGCAATGTACTCTGGATTTGTATTGAGCGGATCGATTTCGCCGCTCAGCGAATCTCCCGGCATGAGTTTTGCTAAAGCAAACACTACAACGGAAATAAGGATGAGCATAGGAATCATTCCAAGCAGTCTTCTAAATGTGTATTTCAGCATATATACTCTCCTTGTCGTTCATATTCTCAGTTGAGCTCTCCGGCACGGTAAGAACTGCTTTTCGACAAGCTTCCCTTACCGTGCATAAGAGCCTTTAAATAATTATTCAACGATGGGCTTTTTCTGCCCATCGTTGAATGTGCTGCTGAACCCTTATTCTTTTACAAACCATTTTGCCGGGCTATTCGAACCTGATACATCATATTCCGTTCCGCCTACACGCTTGTTTAAAGCTACAATTTCTTCAAGTTCTGCAATGTATAGCATCGGGACTTCTTCATTTACAATCTTCTGCCATTCAACATACAAATCAGCACGTTTTTGCTGGTCCGTACCAACGATATCGATATTTAAAGCATCATCAAGCAGCTTGTCTGCTTCTGGATTATTGTAGCGAGTATAGTTCCATAATTGATTTGCTTTCCATGTAGCCGATGGATCTGGATCGGATCCTGTAGACCAGCCGCCAAAGAAAGTTTCAATAGAAGGATCATCTTTTTCAATCATTTCATAGTACAAGTTGACTTCTACCATTTCCAGTTCTGATTTGATGCCTACTTCTTCCCAATATTGAGTGATTGCTTGTGCACGTGATTCGAATGTCGGGTTTCCTGTTGCATAGTGAGAGAACTTTACAACGAATTCATCGCCGTTTGGATCTTCACGGAAACCATCGCCATTTTTGTCTGCATATCCGGCAGCATCAAGGAGCTCTTTTGCTTTTTCCGGATCGTAGTCATAAGTGTTCAATTCACTGTCATCAGCCGCATTCCAGTGTGCAGTAGGAACCGGCTTATTAACAACTTTTGCATAACCGAAGAAGAAAGCGTCAGCCCATTCCTGGCGGTTGATAGCATACATCATCGCTTGGCGAAGTTCTTTGCTTTGGTATTTCGGAAGTTCTTCAGAAATTGTTTGTTTTGCATTATCGAATTTGCCAAGCTTAAATCCTACATAGTAATAAGAAAGGCCAGGATACGTAATGATGTCCACGTTTTCCAATGGCTCTACTTCCGGTCCCGAAACCGGCTGAAGTGAAATCATATCAACATCGCCGTTTTGCAATGCACCAACTACTGAAGAGTTGTCGATTACGCGAACAACGATTTTATCCAAATTCACATCGCCATTCCAGTATTCATCGAATCTGGATAGCTCAACTGATTCACCTGGGACGATTTTTTCCACTTTGAATGGCCCGATTCCGATTGGTGTTGTCCGTACCCATTCCGATGCAGACATCTCAGCGACTGGAACATCTCCAAGCACCGATTCTGGAAGTGGATAAGACCAAAGGTTCGTCAAGTTGTTAACGCGCGCTTGGTCAAAAGTGATGTTTATTTCGTAATCGTTCACCACTTCTACTCCGGAAATCGCTTCAGCTTCTCCATTGCGGAAAGCCTCTGCCCCTTCAATTGTTTGAACGTTTGAATAGCGAGGTCCGTCATAGTCCGGACTTGCAATCGTTTCAAAAGCGAATACCCAGTCATTGACTGTCAGTTCTTCGCCGTTATGCCATTTCACGCCTTCTTTGAACTTGAAATTGAATACTTTATTGTCTTCAGTGGTCCAAGAAGCTACGTTCGGTTCCGGCTCAAGTTTTTCATTGTACGAAATCAAGGGCTCATCAAAAAGGTCGATGACTTCTGCATCTGTAGCTATGCCATAAAACGCTGCGTTAAATAATCCTTCCGGCGGGGCGTCGATACCATAGACCATCGTACCGCCTTTTTGCGGTTCTCCTTCAGCTGTTGCTGAATCCTTGCTGTCGTCTTTCGATGAATCATCTTTTGAGGCATCGCCATCATCCCCGCCGCAAGCCGCTAAAAATGCTGCTAAGACTAGAATCATTGCGAATAGCCAGAAGACCTTCTTGTTTTGCATGCTTTTTCCCCCTAATATTTTTTTGATTTAATACAGAACACACGCGACGTGATGCCCCGGACGCACTTCTTTTAATGGAGGCTTCTCTTTCGAGCAGATATCCATTGCCATCGGACATCGTGTATGGAAAGGGCATCCGGATGGCGGATTTTGTGGACTCGGCACATCTCCCTGCAACACAATCCGCTCTTTCTTGATCGCCGTACTAGGTTCCGGAATCGCGGAAATCAGCGCCTGTGTATACGGGTGCAGCGGTTCTCTGTATAAATCTCTATTTGAAGCAACCTCAACGAGATTGCCCAAATACATCACACCGATTCGATCGCTCATGTGTTTCACTACGCTAAGATCATGCGCAATAAACAGATAAGTTAAATCGAATTCCTTCTGCAGATCTTTCAGCAGATTCAATACCTGTGACTGGACCGAAACATCCAACGCCGAAACCGGTTCATCAGCCACAATCAGTTTAGGGTTCAGCGCAAGAGCTCTCGCTATACCGATACGCTGACGCTGGCCACCGGAAAATTCATGGGCATATTTGTAATATGCCTCCTCCGGCAGTCCAACGCGAGTCAATAATGATTTAATTTCCTTCTCCAATTCTTTTTTATTGCGTTTTTCATAATTGAGAATCGGCTCGGCAATAATATCTCCAACCATTTGCATCGGGTTCAGGGATGCATATGGGTCTTGAAAAACCATTTGAAAATCCCGGCGTGCTTTTTGAAGCTTTGCCCCGGTCACTTTCGTAATATCTTTTCCTTCAAAAAGGATTTTGCCATCTGTCGGTTTCAGTAGCCGCAGAATTGTTCGGCCGGTCGTTGATTTTCCACAACCGGATTCACCGACGAGTCCTAGCGTTTCCCCTTTTCTGATGGTGAAAGATACATCATCGACAGCTTTGACATTGCCAATGACTCTTTTAAAAAAGCCGCCTGTTACCGGATAATAGGTTTTAAGATTTTGGACTTCCAGCAGGACCTCACGGCTTTCTAAACTATCAATTCTTTCTTGTATGAAATCTCTTGTAGTCATATAACGGTAGCCCCTTCTTTTTGTGGTTTTTGTCCTGCCGGCCAGCTTGCATCGTAAAGAAGGCAAGCTGTTTCATGCCCTGGTGCCACTTCTCGAAGTTGCGGCGTTACAGTCATACATTCCGGCATAGCTTTTGGACACCGGTTTGAGAACCGGCATCCCACTTGAGGCATATTGGTGATAGAAGGAACCAAACCCTCTATTGTTGCCAGCTTTTCCACATCTTCATCCATTTTTGGAACCGCTTTCATTAATAAGTCCGTGTATGGATGCTTTGGATTATTAAAGAGCTCATCAACTGAAGCCCGTTCTGCGATTTTTCCAGCATACATGACAAGGACTTCATCACAGATTTCCGCTACTACGCCGAGATCATGAGTAATCAGGATAATGGACATGTCATTTGTTTCCTGGATACCTTTCAGCAATTCCAGAATTTGAGCTTGCACTGTCACGTCAAGAGCCGTCGTTGGTTCGTCTGCAATCAGTAATTTGGGCTGGCAGGCAATCGCCATCGCAATCATGACCCGCTGCCGCATCCCTCCTGACAACTGATGTGGATACTCATTCACGATTTTGTCAGCTCTTGGGATGCCTACACTTTTCAATAAAGCAATTGAGCGTATGCGCGCTTCTTTTTTTGTAATATTTTCATGGTTTAAAATAACTTCTTCAATCTGATAGCCAATAGTAAATACGGGATTCAACGAAGTCATTGGTTCTTGAAAAATCATCGAAATTTCTTTTCCGCGAAGTTTATTCATTTTTTTATCCGAAAGATTTGAAATATTTTCTCCTTCAAACGCTATCTCCCCACCACGGATTTTGCCAACCCCTGGTGGCAACAATTGCATAATAGATAGAGACATTACGCTTTTTCCGCAACCTGATTCCCCTACAATACCAACAATCTGTTTTCGGTTTACATCAAATGAAACGCCTTCGACAGCGTTATAAAATTCTCCGTCTATTTTAAAACCAGTTTGAAGATTTTTTACTTGAAGAAGCGGTGCCGTCTTATTGGATGAATGATGAATTGACATGTGAACACCTCGTAATTGTTTTTATTCTGATAACTTATGTTGAATAAAGTTTATTACATAAACATTACGTAATCAATACATTTTTCGTAATTTTAGAAATCATTTTACTATTCCAAAAATTAAAAGAGGGTATAAAGTCTTGTTCCACAAAGGTAAGAGTATATATATAGAATTTCAGTTTTATATATATATTTCCTTAATCAGTAAAAAACCACCAGGCTGAATTAGCCTGGTGGTTGAATTTCATTTGAATTACTCTTCTATTTTTTTAAAGACCAAGGAAGCGTTATGTCCGCCAAAACCGAGTGAATTGCTCATAGCATACGTAAAGTCCGCTTTACGGGCTTCATTTGCAACGTAATCCAAATCGCATTCTTCATCAGGTGTTTCATAGTTGATCGTTGGAGGCATAATTCCTTCTTTCAAAGCCAGAGCTGTGAAAATAGCTTCTACTCCGCCGGCGGCTCCCAGCAAATGCCCTGTCATCGATTTGGTAGAGCTCATTCCTAGGTTGTAAGCATGGTCTCCAAATACGGTTTTAACAGCCATCGTTTCAAAAAGATCGTTGTATGGTGTACTTGTACCATGGGCATTAATATAGCCAATTTCCGTTGTTTCAACTCCGCCATCTTCAAGAGCTTGAGCCATTGCGCGCGCTGCCCCTTCTCCGCCTGGAGCTGGAGCCGTAATGTGATGGGCATCTCCTGTAGAACCATAGCCTACTAGTTCAGCATAGATTTTGGCACCTCGGGCTTTGGCATGTTCGTATTCCTCTAAAATAACGATGCCCGCTCCTTCTCCAATAACAAAGCCATCGCGGTTTTTGTCAAAAGGACGTGACGCTGTGGATACATCTCCGTTTGTAGTTAATGCCGTATTGGCAGTAAAGCCAGCAACAGATAATCTCGTAATAGGGGCTTCCGCTCCACCAGAAATCATTGCATCTGCATCTCCGCGCTGAATGACTTTAAACGCATCGCCAATTGAATTGGTGCCCGATGCACAAGCCGTTACGGAACATGAGTTGATCCCTTTTGCTCCAAAGTAAATGGAAACTTGTCCGGATGCCATATCGGGAATGATCATCGGTACAAAAAATGGGCTGACTCGCCGTACACCGCGATTGTTCAATACTTCCAATTGATTTTCAATCGTTTCCATCCCGCCGATTCCAGAACCGATCCAAACGCCCGTGCGAAGCGCGGTTTTTTCATCAAGTTCCAGCCCTGCATCTTTCATCGCCATGATGGAAGCTGCTAAAGCGTAATGTGTAAAGCGATCCATTTTCCGTGCTTCTTTTTTCTCAACATAGTCTTCGATGGAAAAGTCTTTAACTTCCGCTGCTACTTTTGCCGGGTATTGATCAGCATCTAATCTTGTCAGCGGGCCGACTCCGGATTTACCGGCCTTTAAAGATTCCCATGTAGTTTCAATATTATTGCCTAAAGGGGTTACAGCCCCTACTCCTGTAATCACTACTCGACGATTTGCCATTCTATCTTCTTCCTTTCGCATAAACAGTTATTTGCCCCATCTCATTGCTACAGCGCCCCATGTCAATCCGCCGCCAAAACCGACCATCACTATTACATCGTCCTCTTTGATTCTTCCTTCTTCCACGTCTTCAACTAATGAAATCGGAATAGAGGCTGCAGAGGTATTGCCGTATTTGTGGATTGTCTTGGACATTTTTTCAATCGGAAGTTCCAAACGGGTTCTGGATGCTTCCATAATGCGGATATTTGCTTGGTGTGGAATCAGGAAATCCACATCTTCTTTTTTCAGTCCCGCTTTTTCAATAACATTGACCGCAGATTCACCCATCTGGCGGACTGCAAATTTGAACACTTCACGGCCATTCATGATGAGATATTCATCTTGGTACAGATGTTTGCCGCCGGTGCCGTCTGCTCCCAATTCAAAGGAAAGAATTCCCCGTCCTTCCGATACTTTTCCAAGAACAGCAGCTCCCGCTCCGTCTCCGAAAAGAACAGCAGTGTTACGGTCTTCCCAGTCAGTGATTTTCGATAATTTTTCTACACCGATAACCAATACATATTTATAAACATCAGAATCAATAAATTGTTTAGCAGTAACGAGGCCGTACATAAATCCTGCACAAGCTGCCGACAAATCCATAGCTGCAGCATTTACTGCTCCCAACTCTTGCTGGATTGTACATGCCATTGAAGGAAAAGGCTGATCCGGTGTCACTGTCGCTACCAAAATCATACCAATTTCTGCGGGATCGATTCCAGCATCTTCAATGGCTTGTTTTGCTGCTGCAAGAGCCATGTGAGAGGTATCCTGATCGTCTTTGGCAATCCGGCGTTCTTCGATTCCAGTCATGGTACGGATCCACTCATCTGAAGTATCCATGCGCTTTTCCAAATCGAAATTCGTAAGCTTATCTTCAGGCAGACATCTGCCAATGCCGATTATTCCTGCGTTCATTATTGGTCCCTCTTTTCAATTAACATCAATTATTAGTACCTGGTAATAATAATACGCCTTTTCAATATTTTTTTCAACTAACTGACATAGTTCCGACAAATAATATTTAAAAAAGACAAACTTTCTTTCTGTCCGCGAATCGGTATGATATGATAAAAGAAGATATTTTATGTTGAGGTGAAACTGATGCAATATATTGGAACATTCCTGTGGTCATTTTTATTAATTTCGTTATTGAACTATGTTGTAAGTGCTGTCCAAAACGTACCTTTCGACTTTATGATGGGCGTTTATATTTCTATTGGAGTTTCTATCCTGATTTTCGTAATTTCATCGATTATTCCGGATGAACCGTCACCTGAAAAACATTAATAATGAAAAGAAGCGTAATCCGGAATCCGGATTACGCTTCTTTTTTGTTGATGATTAAGTTTGAGCCGTCCATCTCCAAATGCAAAACAGTATTTGGCTCTATATCACCTTTGATCAACTCACGCGCTATTTTCGTTTCAATTTCCCGTTGAATAAACCGTTTTAATGGCCGTGCGCCGAATACCGGATCGGTTCCCGCTTCAATAATGTAATCAATGACTGAATCATCCACAGCAAGCTCGAGCTGCTGCTGTTTCATGCGGTTCGCCAGTTCAGCCAGCATTTTCTTGGCAATTCCATAGAAATGGCTATTGTTCAGTGCATGGAAAATGACGATATCATCAATACGGTTCAGCAGTTCCGGTTTAAAGTGTTTACGCAACTCTAACATGACAATATCTTCAATATCATGCTCGGTATTTTCAGCACCGATGTAAGCAGATCCGATATTCGAAGTCATGATGACAACCGTATTCGAAAAATTGACAAGCCGTCCTTGGCTGTCCGTGATGCGTCCATCATCCAAGATCTGCAGCAAAATATTCGCAACATCGGGGTGCGCTTTTTCAATTTCATCAAGCAGCACAACGGAATAAGGGTTGCGTCTGACCGCTTCTGTCAATTGGCCGCCTTCCTCGTAGCCGATATAGCCAGGAGGAGCTCCAACGAGTCGGGAAACGCTATGCTTTTCCATATACTCCGACATATCAATCCGGATAAAGTGGTCTTCCGAATCAAAAAGGTTTGCGGCAAGCGATTTCGCCAACTCCGTTTTACCGACCCCGGTCGGTCCAAGGAAGATGAAAGAACCGATTGGCTTGTGCTCATCTTTGATGCCTGCACGTGCTCGCCATACGGCTTCCGTCACTAGTTCAACCGCGCGGTCCTGTCCTATTACGCGTTCTCTTAAGGTATCGCCGAGTCGCAATAGTTTCTCGCGCTCGCCTTCCACTAGTTTTGTCACTGGAATTCCCGTCCATCTGGCAACAATTCCTGCAATCTCATCGTCTGTCACTTCTTCACGCAATAGCCGAGCTGCCCCGTCTTTTTTCAGATCGCTTTCAAGAGCTGCCAGTTCTTTTTCAAGTTCCGGGATTTTTCCGTGGCGCAATACGGCAGCTGCATTCAAATCGTATTTGTTCTCTGCATCTTCCAGCTGTCTGCGGTATTGATCCAGCTTCTCGCGTTTTTCCTGGATTTTTTTCAATGATTCTTTTTCCGCTTTCCATTGCTGCTGCATACCACCAGAGGATTCTTTCAACTCGGCAATTTCTTTGCGCAATGTCTCCAAACGATTTTGGCTTGCTGTGTCTTTTTCTTTCATCAAGGCTTGTTCTTCAATTTCCAATTGCATCAAGCGCCGTGTCACTTCATCAAGCTCCTGCGGCATTGAATCGATTTCCGTGCGGATCATGGCACATGCTTCATCGATCAAATCGATCGCTTTGTCCGGCAAAAAGCGTTCGGTTATATAACGGTCCGACATAGCCGCCGCAGCTACAATAGCACGGTCATGAATGCGAACCCCGTGATGCAATTCAAAACGTTCTTTCAGCCCTCTCAAAATGGAAACCGTATCTTCAACTGAAGGTTCACGGACCATTACCTGCTGAAAACGGCGTTCCAGCGCTGGATCTTTTTCGATGTTCATCCGGTACTCATCCAATGTAGTGGCACCGATACAGTAAAGTTCTCCGCGTGCCAGCATTGGCTTCAGCATATTGCCGGCATCCATAGCGCCTTCTGTTCTTCCTGCCCCTACAATTGTATGAATTTCATCTATGAATAAAATAATTTGTCCATTACTGTCTTTAACTTGTTTTAAGACACTTTTTAGCCGTTCTTCAAATTCTCCCCGGTACTTGGCACCAGCAATCAATGCACTCATATCGAGTTCGTATATGGTCCGATCTTTTAACCCTTCTGGAACGTCATTTCGGACAATACGCTGTGCTAACCCCTCTACGATTGCCGTTTTACCAACGCCGGGTTCACCAATCAGGACTGGATTGTTTTTTGTTTTACGTGATAATATGCGGATTACGTTGCGGATCTCCTGGTCTCTGCCAATGACAGGATCCATTTTCCCGCTCTTTGCTTGCTCCACCATATTCCGCCCATACTGTTCCAGCGGTGATTTTCGTTCTTGGTTTGCAAATTGAACCATCTTTTTCACTCCTTCAAGAGTTTGACCTTTATTGACTAATTAAATTATATGAAATCCTCACTAAAATGGCAAATGATAAGCAATAAAAAAAGCTCAAGGAATTTGTTGATTCCTTGAGCTTTCTTCATTAACGTACACCGAGTGCCATTTTCGCGTAACGCGACATTTTGTCTTTTCCCCATACCGGCTGCCAGACAATTTTCACATCGACTTCGCTCACTTCCGGCAATTCGTATAAAGCATGTTTAACCATATCCACGATTTGCGGACCCATTGGGCAACCCATCGAAGTTAAGGTCATTGTTACCACTGTAAAGCCTTCTTCTGACATATCAACATCATAGACAAGGCCCAAGTTTACAATATCAACCCCCAGTTCCGGGTCAATGACATTTTCCAAAGCACCCATGATGCTGTCTCTCATATCTTGATCCAAAAGAATCCCTCCTTTTTCTGCTCTTTTTATCTTAACAAACTTTCATTGGAAATGAAATTTCCCTGCTTACTGTGCAACATGACGGGCGAGCCAATCGGTGGCTGCAAGCATCCCCGGACGGCTTACAGCGTGTCCGGCCTCTCTTTCATTCATGAAATGTAGATGCTCCGGCACTTCTTCATATTCATCTTTTAACGCTTTGAAAAAACTGTATGTCGGGCTGAATGGTACGGTTGTATCCTGCTCCCCATGCCAAAAGAAGATTGGGCGTTTATTGAGAATCCCTTTGTTTTTCGTTGCATCAAATCGCTCAAGCGTAGCCAGCATCTGTTTTCGTTCTTCAGCAGTGATCGGCAATTTAAATCCTTTAGATTCAAATTGAGCCATCTGGGCTTTTGCCAATTGAACGTAATTCGCTGCTCCCATCATAACCGCCGCCGCTTTGATCCAAGGATACACTGTTAAAGCACCAAGTGTTGTTATTCCACCCATTGATGTGCCGCCAACACCGATTTCATCTTTAGCTAATTGTTTTTCATGGATTCTTTCATGTATGTATGCCAATTCTTCAATTGAAGTCAAGACGATTTCCCAAAATCGTAAACTCATTTGGACTTCATCAAGTCCTTCATTTCGCTCGCCATGCAAAAGTGCGTCCGGCAATAGCACACGCATCCCTTTCTCGGCCAATTGATAAGCGTAATGTAGATTATGTTCTTTTGCGCTCATATGGCCGTGAAAAAATACTACAGTTGGCAGTCTTTCATCTTTTTTCCCATCCGGAAATACATGGAGCAACGGGATTTGGTTCCATATTTCGCGTTCTGCTATCATTCACTTCACTTCCTTTATATACATCGTATCAATGTTCAAGAAAGTCAGCAAATAAAGCGAAACTCTCGGGCTGCTTTGTGTAGCGGACCTGGAATAGTTCATTAAGTTTTTTTGACGAAACGCTTCTATTATCGCTACACTATACCTAGAGAGAGAAAGGAGACGGAATATCATGAAACAGCATTTAATTGTCCTGGATTTAGACGGGACGCTATTAACCGACCAGAAAGTCATTTCAGAAAAAACCAAACTAACATTAAGAAAAGCACAGATGGCAGGACACCAAGTAATGATTGCTACCGGCCGCCCTTATCGTTCAAGCGAACCTTATTATAAAGAATTGGGTCTGACTACGCCTATTGTCAATTTCAACGGCGCTTTTGTCCACCATCCGACAGATAATAATTGGGGCATTCACCACACCCCAATTTCATTGGACGTTGTTCATGAAGTAGTGGAATCGATGCATGATTTTAATTTCCATAATATTGTTGCAGAAGTGCTTGACGACGTATACGTTCATCACCATGATGAGAAATTGATGGATATATTTAAGTTTGGAGACCCAGCTATCACAACCGGAGACTTGCGGAATTACTTGAAAGTGGATCCAACTTCTTTGCTGATCCATGCGCCTTATGAAAAAGTTGGTCTCATTCACGACCATTTGAATGAAGTCCATGCCGAAGTGATCGATCATCGCAGATGGGGCGCGCCTTGGCATGTAATTGAAATTGTAAAAAGCGGCATGAACAAAGCGGTCGGCCTAGATCGCGTATCAAAATCCCTTGGCATTTCCCGTGAAAATATCATTGCTTTCGGAGATGAAGATAATGATTTGGAAATGATTGAATTTGCAGGAACAGGAGTGGCAATGGGAAATGCCATTGATTCCCTGAAAAACATCGCGAATGAAATCACTTTGACGAATAATGAAGATGGCATTGCTGAGCTGCTTATTGACCGCTTAAAACTAAAATAGAAAAAGGAGGTTTCACATGAGAATTTTTGCTGACAGTGCATCTGATTTGCCGAAACAGTTTTTCCAAGATGAAAACGTTGTTTTATTCCCGCTGCGTGTCCATATCGGGGACAAAGATTTCGATGATATTCGGGCCATTGATTCAAAAAAAGTGTATGACGCCATACGTTCAAATATTCATCCGAAAACTTCCCAAGTCTCGCCGGAGGAAGTGCTGAAAGCTTTTGAGCAATTGGCTAAAGATGGCGAGGAAGGATATTACATCTCTTTTTCTTCCGAATTATCGGGTACATACAGTACCGCGGTCATGGTGGCAGACCAAGTGAGAGAAGAATATCCCGATTTGAAGCTAACCATTCTGGATTCCAAAGCTGCTTCGCTTGGATATGGCATGCTTGTAAAAGAAGCAGCCCGACTTCGCTCTGCCGGCTATTCTTTAAATGACATTATTGAAAAGACCCGCTTTATGGCCGAGCACATGCAAAGTCTTTTTACAGTCGAAGACTTGGACTATATGGCAAAAGGGGGCCGCATTTCCAAGGGAAGCGCCTTCGTGGGGGGATTGCTGAACATCAAACCGCTGCTTCATGTAGAAGAAGGAAAACTGGTGCCCATTGAAAAATTGCGCGGGCGGAAAAAAGTATTAAAGCGACTGGTTGAGCTGATGCAGGAACGTGGTACCGACTGGAGCGAACAGACGGTTTCTATCAGCCATGGAGACGACTTGGAATACGCCCAGCTGCTAAAGAACGAAATTGAAGAAAACCTCCATCCTAAACAAGTTGATATTTATATGATTGGTTCCGTCATTGCCGCTCATACCGGACCCGGAACTTTAGCAGTGTTTTTCTTGGACAAAATAAAAGGTTGAGGTGATTTTCATGAGCAAAATTGTCATTGTAGGAGCAGTTGGAGGAGGCGCTACAGTAGCTGGCCAAATTCGGTTCTACGACAAAAATGCTGAAATTACGGTTTTTGACCGTGACTCAACGATGTCGTATGCTGCTTGCGGTACTCCTTATGTAATTGGAAATGTCATTGAAGATCCTTCTTCTCTGCTTATGACAGATCCTCAGCAATTCAAAGAAAAACGTAATATCAATGTATTCCTGAAACATGAAGTGCTGAAAATCCATCGTGATAAAAAACAGCTGCTTGTGCGGGATTTAAGTTCTGAAGAACAATACACCGAATCCTACGATACCTTGATCTTAGCGCCAGGCGGTTCAGCTATGATTCCTGAAATTGATGGGCTGGAGACTGCCAAAGTATTTGTGCTGCGGAGTTACGATGATATGCTGAATATCAGCCAATACATTGAAAAGCACAATCCTTCCAGCTGTGTAATTTCAGGCGCCGGTTTTATCGGCTTGGAAATGGCTGAAAATTTAAAGGCTTTAGGCCTCAAAGTTCAGCTGGTACATAGATCAGGCCAGGTCATGTCGATTTTGGATTCTGACGTATCTCAATTGATAGAAGCCGAACTCCTGGCCAATGATGTGCAATTATACAAAGATACGGTCATTACAAAAGCCGATTCCAGCTCCGTGGAGCTGTCTAATGGTACGCGTTTGCAGGCAGATTTTATCATTATGAGCATTGGAATAAAACCCAATACCGAACTAGCTGAGAAAGCCGGGCTTCCTGTTGGCAATACGGGTGGCATTTTGACAAATGAGTTTATGCAGACAGCAGACTCCTCTATTTTTGCGCTTGGTGATGCTACAGAGAACGCAGATATGGTGACAGGCGATCCTAAACGGGTGCCCCTTGCCTGGCCAGCCCATAGGCAAGCCTTCCTTATCGCGCAATATCTGATTGGCAACGCTATTCCTAAGAAAGGGTTGCTTGGCACTTCTGTCGTTAAAATATTTTCACAGACTGTGGCAATGACGGGGTTGAATGAACGGACAATCAAAAATAAAGGCATCTCCTATAAAACCGTCATTCACCGCGGCAATTCAAACGCAGGTTATTACCCCGACCATGCCAAAATATTGCTCAAAATTCATTTCGATTCAGTAAGCCGGAAAATTCTTGGAGCACAATGCATTGGCGGAAAAGGTGTCGATAAAAGGATTGATGTCCTTGTTACAGCTATTTATGCAGGATTAACGATTGATGATCTGCAAGCTCTGGAATTGAGCTATGCCCCGCCTTACTCTTCGCCAAAAGATCCAATCAATATGGCGGGTTATAAAGCGATCAATCAATAAAGACTTTGAGTGAATTTTACACCGGCTATTCCTTTAAATGGCCGAAGCTGAACTCCTCTTGCCATCATTGGATTTCCCAGAGGTCTTTTAGCTAAATAAAAAGAAACCAATACGGTAGTGACCCCTTAAAGTTAGAGTTTTCGTTATGCAGCTAATTGGCTGGCATGCGTCCGGTATTGCACCGGGCTCATGCCGGCCAATTTTTGTTTGATGCGTTCATTGTTATAGTAGTCGATGTACCGTTCGATCCGCTTCTTCAATTCTTCGTAGGAGACCAACGCTTCTCCGTAATACATCTCCTGCTTCAGGAGGCCGAAGAAATTCTCCATGGCCGCATTGTCGGCACAGGTCCCTTTCCGGGACATGCTTTGGAAGATCCGTCGCCCCTTCAATGCCTTCACCCAGGCGGGGTGCTGGTAATGCCAACCTTGGTCGGAGTGGATGGTGGTCCGGTAGGCCGCCTGCTTCTCGATAACTGGCAGGGCTTGGTGCAGTGATTCCAGGACAAAGTCGAGGGTCGGCCGTTTTGCCATGCTCACGCCAACGATCTCGCCGTTATAAAGGTCCATGATGGGACTCAGATAAAGCTTCTCTTCACCCGTACA